>NZ_JADQDN010000009.1 GCF_015694425.1 Microvirga terrestris | reverse complement strand
ATCGCAGCTGCTCTGCCCGGCTCGAGGGCAGAGCGGATCCGCAAATAGAAAAGCCGGCGCCGAAAAGCGCCGGCTTTCGACTTTGGTGTCATCCCGTCGGGCGAGCAGGGTCCGGGATGAGAGCTGCTCATTCAGGAATGCAACGTCCCTTTTGTTGACAAGACCACGGCATAGCTTCATAGAGTTTCTATGAACACGAGCTCTCTTCTCCGACGCCGTACCACCGCCCGCTCAGCGCGTGCGTGACGACGGCTGTCCTTGAGACGCCTCGCAGGCCGCGCCCCGAGCGCGGCTTTTTCGTTTTTGGTTCCCCATATCTCCTGAACAATTCGCAGCTTCATCGCCTTGTCAGAGGCGGCACGAATGGACCCGATGACCATGACAACTTTCGCAGTTCAGAAGACCGCTACGGTTTTCATCGACGGAGAGGCAGGCACGACCGGCCTCGGCATCCGTGAGCGTCTTAAGGATGTGTCCGGCATCAAGATCCGCAGCATCGATCCGGAGCGGCGCAAGGATCCTGCCGCCAAGCGTGAAATCCTGGCTGAGGTCGATCTTGTTGTGCTGTGCCTGCATGATGATGCCGCGCGGGAGACTGTGAGGCTCGTGGACGGCCTGAGCGGTCACAAGCCCCGGATCCTCGATGCCAGCACGGCGCATCGGGTGAGCCCGGGCTGGGTCTACGGCTTCGCTGAACTTGATTCCGCTCAGCGGGAGGCAGTCGCCAAGGCTGACCGGGTCGCCAATCCGGGCTGCTATCCGACCGGTGCCATCGCGCTCATCCGGCCCCTAGTGGATGCCGGACTCATCCCGGCCGATTACCCGGTCAGCGTGAACGCGGTGAGCGGCTACAGCGGCGGCGGGCGCTCGATGATCGAATCTTACGAGGCTGGCACGGCGCCTGCCTTCGAACTTTACGGCCTCGGCTTCGAGCACAAGCATGTGCCTGAGCTGCAGAAATATACCGGTCTGACCCGGAGGCCGATCTTCATCCCCTCCGTCGGCAATTTCCGGCAGGGCATGCTGGTCAGCGTGCCGCTCCACCTCGACGCGCTTCCGGTCAAGCCCAAGGCTGCCGATCTCGAGGCTGCGCTCATGGAGCACTATCAGGGCGGCGGTCTTGTCAGCGTGGTGCCGACGATCTCCGGGGCCAAGAAGGTCGAGCGTCTCGAGCCGGAAGCCTTGAACGATACGGATCGGCTGGAGCTCTTCGTCTTCCAGCACGACAGCTACAACCACGCGCTTCTGGTCGCTCGCCTCGACAATCTCGGGAAGGGCGCCTCGGGCGCAGCGGTGCAGAACATCCAGCTCATGCTGGGGATGATCTGAAAGATCCGCTCCTGGCGTCATCACCGGCCTTGTGCCGGTGATCTCGATCCGAGAAGCAAGGAGCCTCATGAAAACAAGTTGGCCGGGACTAGCCCGGCCATGGCGTGAGATGCGTATCAGCTGAGGAGGCTAATGCCCCTTCCAGCTCTTGCTGGTGTCTGCAGGATTTCCTTCAAAAGCGACGACGCGCTGGCGCTGTTCGCCGAGACCCTCGATGCCGAGCGACACCACATCGCCGGCTTTTAGGAAGCGCTGGGGCTTCATGCCCATGCCGACGCCGGGCGGGGTGCCGGTGGTGATCACGTCGCCGGGCTCCAGGATCATGAAGTGCGAGACGTAGGACACGATCTGCGCGACGTTGAAGATCATGGTCTTGGTCGAGCCGTTCTGCATGCGCTCGCCGTTTACGTCGAGCCACATGGACAGGTTCTGCGGGTCGGAGATCTCGTCCTTGGTCACCAGCCAGGGGCCAAGAGGGCCGAAGGTCGGGCAGCCCTTGCCCTTGGTCCAGGTGCCGCCACGCTCGATCTGAAACTCGCGCTCAGAGACGTCGTTGCAGACGCAGTAACCGGCCACGAAATCCAGCGCCTCGTTGGCCCCGACATAGGATGCCCGCTCGCCGATTACGATAGCCAGCTCCACCTCCCAATCGGTCTTCTGCGATCCGCGGGGGATGACGACGTCGTCGTTGGGCCCGACAATGCAGGAGGGTGCCTTGTTGAACACAATGGGCTCCGCCGGGATGGCCGCGCCTGTCTCGGCCGCATGGTCCGCATAGTTCAGTCCGATGGCGATGAAATTGCGGACATGGCCCACGCACGCGCCGAGGCGCTGGCCTGCAGGTGCGACCGGAAGGCTGGAGGGGTCGGTCTGGCGGATGCGGCTCAAAGCGTCCGAGGACAATGTCGTTCCGGTGATGTCGGGAACGAGGCCAGACAGGTCGCGAACTCGCCCTTGGGCATCGACCAATCCGGGTCTCTCCCGTCCCGCTTCCCCAAATCTCACCAGCTTCATCGAATGCTCCTCTCGTTGCGGCATGTGCATAATCGGCGCGAATGCGCTCCGCAACAATGCATGTTCTCAGCGCAAATATGTTGCTGTTTTGCCACGAGCTCACACAAAGTGCGTGATTCCCCTGTTCTCGTCGGGGGTAGGAAACGGCCGTCTATGAGCCGCCAATACATTTGTTTAGATATGAACGATTGTTCCATACTTTCAAACGTCGTAATGGTATGAAAGTAAAGCGTAGTATATATTTCAGGATATACATAGAGTTTATGGATTCTTAACAGCCTGAGCTGGCCTCATAATCAGATTGCGGCGAAAATTAAGCATTGGCAGATTGTGCTCAAGGCGGGATTCGCCCGCACAAGAAGCAAATGGGCAGGAAAACTCCATGGGTCGTCTCTCTCGTTCTTTGTCGTTGGCTGCAGTCTCCCTGGCAGCCCTGGTCGCCGCGCAAGGCAGTGCTCACGCCGGGGCCTTCGCGCTCCGCGAGCAGAGCTCAACGGCTCAGGGTTACTCCTTCGCCGGTGCAGCCTCAGGCTCCGGCTACCTGTCCTCCATGTTCTGGAACCCCGCTGTCATTACGATGATGCCCGGCTGGTGGAGCGAAGGACACGCATCGCTGATCATTCCGCGGGTCGAGATCGATCCCACGACCGGAACCGCCCCCCTCCTGCTGCCTCTCGGTGCCTCCGGCGATATCGGCCAGGATGCGATCCTTCCTGCAGGCTACAGCTCCTATCAGATCAACGACATGCTGTGGGTCGGCCTGTCCTCGACTTCGCCCTACGGCCTCGTCACCGATCCCCGGCAGAACTGGGCCGGGCAGATTTACTCGCGCTCGTCCAGGATCTTCTCGCTGAACATCAATCCGGTGGTGGGCGTGAAGGTGAACGATTGGCTCTCCGTCGCGGTTGGGCCGTCGCTCCAGTACTTCGACATTACCCTCAAGCGCGCCGGAGCCCCCGTGCCGGGCGCTCCGAGCGTCATTCTCGATGGCGACGACATCGGCTATGGCTTCACCGCCGGTGTGACCCTCACGCCGTTTGCCGGCACGACCATCGGTATCGGCTACCGTTCACGGATCGATCACGAGCTTGAGGGGAATGTGGGCAGTTCCGTAACCGGGGCGCCCCGTATTCCGATCACTGCGGATCTCACCACCCCGGACCAGGTCACTATCGGTGTCTCGCAGGTCATCACGCCTGCCGTGACCGTGCATGCCGGCTTCGAGTGGACGAACTGGAGCGTTCTTGAGACGCCTCTCGTCGTTGGCCCTGGCGGCGTTACGGTCACGGATCTGCCGCTCAACTACAACGACGGCTATTTCTACTCCCTTGGCTTGGACTACAAGCTGACGAACCAGTGGACCCTGCGTGCCGGTCTTGCCTACGAGAAGTCGCCGATCGACACCGAGATCCGTTCCACGCGCCTGCCTGACAGTGACCGCATCTGGGCATCACTCGGCGCCAGCTATCAATGGAACGAGAAGCTGTCGTTCGATATCGCCTACACGCACATCTTCTCGAGAGAGGCAGATATCCGCATCGTCGAGGGCCAGCAGGACTTCGAGGGCGCACCCTTCGTGGCCGATGTGGATGCCAGCACGGACATTCTGTCGGTCGGCCTGCGCTACCGTTGGGACGATCCCGCCGTTGCCATCCCGGCGGCTCCGATCGTCCGCAAGTACTGAGATCCTCAGCAACCGATCAAGTCAAAAGGCCGGCGAAAGCCGGCCTTTCTTCTTATGTCGGTTCGAGAAACGTTAGATTTCAGGACTTCGCCAGGACGTAAGTTCCCGGCGCGTCGCAGAGAGGCTCCAGCTTGCCGCCACCGGGTTCCCGCGCCGGCACCATTTTGGGTCCCTGGGCCTTGATCCACTCGAACCAATAGGGCCACCAGGATCCAGGCGTCTCGTTCGCTTGCTTCATCCAATCTTCCAGCTCGCCCTCGACCGGTCCGCCGGTCCAGAACTGGTATTTCGGCTTGCCGGGTGGATTGACCACACCGGCGATATGTCCCGATCCGGCAAGCACGTACTGCACCGGACCGCCGAATGCCTTTGAGCCGACGAACACCGAGCGGGCAGGGGCGATATGGTCTTCCTTGGTGGCAAGATTGAAGATCGGCACCTTCACCTTCTTCAGATCGAGCTTTACCCCCGCAAGCTCCATCTCGCCTTGGGCAAGCTTGTTCTCAAGGTAGCAGTTGCGCAGGTAAAAGGCGTGATTGGCTGCCGGCATGCGGGTCGAGTCGGCGTTCCAATAGAGCAGGTCGAAGGGGAGCGGCGCCTTGCCTCTCATGTAGACATTTACCACGTAGGGCCAGATCAGATCGGTGGGCCGCAACATGTTGAAGGCGTTGGCCATGCGCGAGCCTTCGAGATAGCCGCGCTTCTTCATGGAGGCTTCCAGGCTCTGAACCTCCTGCTCCCCAGCGAACACCTTCAGGTCGCCCGCATGGGTAAAGTCCACCTGCGCGGTGAATAGCGTTGCGCTGTCGATGCGCTTGTCGCGCTTGGCGGCCATGTAGGCCAGCGTGGTAGCGAGCAGGGTGCCGCCGACGCAGTAGCCGATCGCCGTCACCTTCTTCTCGCCCGTGGCCTGCTCGATGGCGTCTAAAGCCGCGAAGATGCCGTCGCGCATGTAATGCTCGAAGCCCTTTTCCGCATGCTGCTCGGCCGGGTTCACCCACGAGATGCAGAAAACGGTCAGGCCCTGCGCTACGGCCCAACGGATGAAGCTCTTCTCCGGATTCAGATCGAGGATGTAGTACTTGTTGATCCAGGGCGGCACGATCAGCAGCGGCCGCTTGAGCACCTTCTCGGTCGTCGGCGTGTACTGGATCAGCTCGATGAGATCGTTACGGAAAATCACCTTGCCGGGGGTATTGGCGATGTTGGCGCCGACCCTGAAATTGCTAGGGTCGGATTGGCGGATCTTCAACTCGCCCTGACCCGCTTCGATATCCTCTGCCAGCATGGTGATGCCGCGCACGAGGTTGGCGCCGTTTTCGCGCATGGTCTCGCGGATCAGCTCGGGATTCGTTAGCAGGAAATTGGAAGGCGAGAGCGCGCTGGAGAGCTGCTTGAGATAGAACTGCGCCTTGTGGCGTGTGCGCTCGTCGAGACCGTCCGCATTCTCCACCAAGTCCTCCGCCCAGCGGGAGGAAATGAGATAGGCCTGCTTCAGGAAATCGAAGATCGGATTCGCGGACCATTCGGGATCCTTGAAGCGATTGTCCTTGGGCTCGGGCTCGGCCACCGGCTCCGCAGGCTCGCCCTGAGCCCGCTTTAGCGTCGAGGCCCAAAGGCTCAAGAACTGGGTGCTAAGGCGCGTCTGGGCCTCCAGGCTCTTCTGCGGGTCCGTCATCCAGGCTTCGGCCACCCGCGTCAGGGATTTGATCGCCTCCGAGGTGTCTCCTGGAGGCTCCGTCAGGATTTTGCCTTCCTGAACGGGCTTGAGGTAGGCGGCGGCAGCCTTGCCGGCGCCCTCAATAAACCGAGCGACGTTATGGGAGAGTTCCTCGAAGTCCGGGGTGGGGCCTTGGATCTTCTCTTCACCATATGGCTTGTCCATAAGGCGATCTCCCTCTATCGCAGCAGCATTGCTCGCAAGCGGTATTTCCGACATCTTAACGGTCGACCTGTCGGATATGCCAGAGTCATGTTGCAATTCTTAGGTATCACAATGCGTACGATGGCCTTTTCGATCCGCCGCACTTCCACTGTTGCCGTGATGATGCTTGCCGTCGTCGGCGTTGCCGGCTGCAATGGTGGCTTCAATCCTGTCCGGGACGTGGCAACGGCCGTCGGTGCCGGTCCGCAGACCGCGGCAACTCCAGACTTCGTCGCGCGATCCAGGCCGGCAAATCTGGAATACATGCCGATCGGTACGTCCGTTCCCGAGCGTCCGACGCCGGCGCGCACGGCGGAAGAGACCAAGGCAGCCGAAGCGGAACTCGATGCCCTGCGCACCCGGAATGAGGCTGCGGGCGCGGCCGCCGCGGAGGCGGGCAAGACTCCGCCGCCTGAGCCCATCAGGCTGCCGCCCAACTCCTCTGCCAACACGTCGCAGCAAACGCGCCAGAAGACGAATTCCAACAGAAGGCCTTAGTGCCTATACGGAATGATGCGATTCCGCTCGGGGACGAGAACCATGTCTGATTTCTACCGGATCAAGCGCCTTCCGCCTTACGTCTTCGAGCAGGTCAACCGGATCAAGGCCGCTGCACGGGCCAATGGCGCCGACATTATCGATCTCGGCATGGGCAATCCGGATCTTCAGGCCCCGCAGCATGTCATCGACAAGCTCGTCGAGACCGTGGGCAAGCCCCGGACCGACCGCTATTCGGCCTCCAAGGGCATCGGCGGCCTGCGCCGCGCCCAGGCCGGTTACTACGAGCGCCGCTTCGGCGTGAAGCTCAACCCGGACACCCAGGTGGTGGCGACACTCGGCTCCAAAGAGGGCTTCGCCAACATGGCCCAGGCGATCACCGAGCCGGGCGATGTAATTCTGGTGCCGAACCCGAGCTATCCGATTCATGCCTTCGGCTTCCTGATGGCTGGCGGCGTCATCCGGTCCGTTCCGGCCGAGCCGACCCCCGACTTCTTCATCGCGGCCGAGCGGGCCGTGGCCCATTCGATTCCGAAACCCGTGGCCCTCGTGGTCTGCTATCCGTCGAACCCGACCGCCTATGTGGCGTCGCTCGACTTCTACCGGGATCTTGTTGCTTTCGCCAAGAAGCACGAACTGATTCTGTTGTCGGACCTCGCTTACTCCGAGGTCTATTTCGACGAGGCGAACCCGCCACCATCGATCCTCCAGGTGCCCGGCGCCATGGACGTGGCCGTTGAGTTCACCTCCATGTCCAAGACCTTCTCCATGGCCGGCTGGCGCATCGGCTTCGCGGTCGGCAACGAGCGGCTTCTGGCGGCGCTTGCACGGGTGAAATCCTATCTCGATTACGGCGCCTTCACGCCGGTGCAGGTGGCGGCCACTGCCGCGCTGAACGGGCCGGACGACTGCATTCGCGAGATGCGCGCCACCTACAAGCGCCGCCGGGATGTGATGGTCGATTCCTTCGCGAAGGCGGGCTGGGACGTGCCGGTGCCCACGGCTTCCATGTTCGCCTGGGTGCAGATCCCCGAAAAATTCCGCCCCATGGGCAGCCTTGAGTTCTCCAAGCTCCTGGTGGAGAAAGCCGATGTGGCGGTCGCGCCCGGTATCGGCTTCGGCGAGCACGGGGACGATTACGTGCGGATTGCCCTTGTGGAAAATGAGCAGCGCATCCGTCAAGCCGCCCGCAACATCCGCAAGTTCTTCGACAGCGCGGACCAGACCCTCCACAACGTGGTTCCGATGGTTCGGCGGGTCTGATCCAAATCGCAGAAATTCATGCCGATGCCTGTGACCTGGGTTCTGGTCCGCATGGACATGGAACCCCGGCGGTCGTAAAAGCAGCCCGAGATTTTCAAGGAGCTGCTGTTCGTGACACGTCCCCTTCGGGTCGGTATTGCCGGCCTCGGCACCGTCGGCGCATCGGTCATTCGCATCCTCGACCGTCAGAACGAGGCCATCACCCAGCGCGGCGGAAGGCCCGTTCAGGTTATGGCCATCTCAGCCCGCGACAGGTCCAAGGACCGTGGATTCGACCTCTCGCACTTCACGTGGTTCGACAATCCCGTGGACCTTGCCGGTGCAACGGACGTGGATTGCGTCGTCGAACTCGTGGGCGGGGCGGACGGGGCAGCGCTGGAGACGGTGCGCAGGGCGCTCTCCCACAGCAAGCACGTGGTGACAGCCAACAAGGCGCTGCTTGCCAAGCACGGGCTTGAGCTGGCTAAGCTCGCCGAGGATAAGGGCGTATCGCTAGCCTTCGAGGCTTCCGTCGCCGGCGGCATACCGATCATTAAGACCCTGCGCGAGGCCCTGCCGGCGAATCGTATCTCGCGCCTCTACGGCATCCTCAACGGCACCTGCAACTACATCCTCTCCCGGATGGAGCTGGAGGGCCTGACCTTCCAGGAGTGCCTCAAGGACGCCCAGCGTCTCGGCTACGCGGAAGCCGATCCGACCTTCGACGTCGAAGGTTTCGACACGGCCCACAAGCTCGCCATCCTTACCAGTCTTGCCTTCGGTACGCAGATCGATGCGGAGGCGATCTACGTGGAGGGCATTTCGTCCATCGCGCCGCTCGACCTCACAATGGCGAAGGAGCTGGGCTTCCGCATCAAGCTTCTGGGCGTGGCCGAGCGCACGAAAACTGGCATCGAGCAGCGCGTCCATCCGACCATGGTGCCCAGGACCTCTTCCATCGCCCAGGTCATGGGCGTGACGAACGCGGTGACCATTGATGCGGACGCAGTGCGCGAGCTGACCCTGATCGGGCCGGGGGCGGGTGGGGACGCCACTGCTTCCGCCGTCGTGGCGGATATTGCCGATGTGGCAACCGGCAATGTGCAGCCGCTCTTTGGTGCGCCCATCGACCAGCTGGAAAAGGCGCCCCGCGCGCCCATGCAGCGCCATGAGGGCGGTTACTACATCCGCCTCACCGTCCATGACCGCCCGGGCGTTGCCGCTGGCGTAGCGACACGGATGGCCGAGGCGGACATTTCCCTTGAGAGCATTCTCCAGAAGCGTTCCGAAACCGCAGCAAACAAAGACCCGCACGGCCGTTCGGGCACGCCAGTTCCGCTGGTGCTCATCACCTATGCGGCGACGGAAGCTTCGATCCGCTCCGCCCTGGAAAAAATTACGGGGGATGGTCTTATTGCCGAGCCGCCCCAAGTCATTCGCATCGAACGCGAGTAACCTAACGCCGGGACCAATGGCTCGGCCACGATCACGATAAGGGAGACGACACGTCCATGTCGCAAGGCATTACCGTCCAACCGGGCCAAATCATCGAGCGCATCCTGACCCTGGAGCTCGTCCGCGTCACTGAGCGCGCGGCGGTGGCCTCCGCCAGGCTGCGCGGCCGCGGCAACGAGAAGGCCGCCGACCAGGCGGCCGTGGATGCCATGCGGCGTGAGCTGAACAAGCTTCCCATCGACGGCACGGTGGTGATCGGCGAGGGCGAGCGCGACGAGGCGCCGATGCTCTTCATCGGCGAGAGGGTCGGCAACAAGCAGGGTCCGAAGGTCGACATCGCTGTCGATCCGCTGGAAGGCACCACGCTCTGCGCCAAGGATATGCCAGGCTCCATCGCCGTGATGGCCATGGCCGAATCCGGCACCCTGCTGGCCGCTCCCGACGTCTACATGCACAAGATCGCCGTCGGTCCCGGATACTCTGCCGGCGTGGTCGATCTGGATGCCAGCCCCGAGGAAAACCTTCACAATCTCGCCAAGGCTAAGGGCGTGAAGGTGAACGAGCTAACCGCCCTCGTGCTCGACCGTCCGCGCCATGCCGATCTGATTGCGGCCATCCGCAAGACGGGCGCGGGCGTTCGTCTGATCTCGGATGGCGACGTGGCCGGCGTGATCTTCACCACGAAGCCGGAAGAGACGGGCATCGACATCTATCTCGGCATCGGCGCCGCCCCCGAGGGCGTTCTGGCGGCCGGAGCGCTCCGCTGCATCGGCGGCCAGATGCAGGCCCGCCTGATCCTCGACACGGAGGAGAAGCGCTCCCGCGCTCTCCAGATGGGCGTCACCGATCCGAACCGGAAATACGATATGACGGATCTCGCTCGGGGTGACGTGATCGTGGCAGCCACCGGCGTGACCGACAGCGCGCTCACCAAGGGCGTGCACTTCGGCAAGGATGTGATCACCACTGAGACGGTGGTCTACCGTTCCGCGACAGGCACCGTCCGCCGCATCTACGGCGAGCACCGGGAACTTGCTAAGTTCCACCTGGACTAAATTGCAGCCAAGCTGCCGATATTATCTTCGTCATGGCCGGGCTCGTCCCGGCCATCGACGTTTTAGGACGCTAGAGACGCGGATCCCCGCAATAAATCCGGGGATGACGATGGAGCAGATTAGGAGAGACGCATGATCCAAATTCGGCCCTTCACGGTGGATGATCGCGAGGCCTGGGAACCCCTCTGGCAGGGGTATCTTACCTTCTACAAATCATCCCTGCCGGCGGCGGTCACGGAGGAGACGTGGCGGCGGCTCAACGATCCTGCCGAACCCATGCATGGTCTCGCTGCAATCCTCGACAGCAGGATCGTCGGTATCGTGCATTACCTCTATCACCGCTCCACCTGGACCATCGGCAGCTACTGTTATCTGCAGGACCTGTTTACCGCAGAGGAGGCACGCGGACGCGGTGCAGGTCGGATGCTGATCGAGGCGGTCTATGAAAAGGCGAGGGCGGATGGAGCAAGCCGGGTTTATTGGCTGACGCACGAGACGAACGTGGCAGCCCAGGCGCTCTACGAAAAGGTCGCCTCCCGCAGCGGCTTCATCCAGTATCGGCATCTGCTGGGCTGAGGCGCCATCCCCTCGGCTTGGTCTGGAACCCATGTCTTTGCCGCCGTTCAAGGCATGCATGGACAGGACGAGCACGGCCACGACCCGGAGAGGGCGAGGTTATGTTCCTATTTTGTTCTTGACAATCGTCTTAAGCTGGGCTATAGCTGGGGACATCCTCGCCCGACGAGGGGGGCGCTCGCGAGGCGTCGCAGATGTGGGGCAAGGAGCGGTCCCGCCGCAGGTCTCGCACACCTGTGATCGCGGGTGGCCGATCCTGGCTTGATCCAGGTCCGCTGAAACAAACCGCGCGTGACGGGCAGTCTGGCTCTCACATTTCCCACACCCATCGAGCCGGGCTGCCCGCCACGCCTCCCTCGATCTTAACCTTCAGGCTCGCAGCCCAACGGCTGCGGGCCCCAAGGTGCTGGCTCTGTGACAATCGATTGCTTGAACACTTCCAAATTCCCTGCGGCATCCGGGATGACAAGGAGACGGCACTCCCCGAAGATCGTCGGGTGCTTTGACCACAATTCGGGGTTAAGACTCGCGCTGTGACCGAATCATCCCCTCTTCAATTGCCAAAACCCTTCCTGGGTGTCGCCAATTCCGCCCTCGGGCGTACCTGGGTCGAGCGCTGCGATGCCGCCCAGAGCACCGTTGCGCTCGCCATTTCCCAAACCCATGGCCTGCCCGACGTCCTCGCCCGTGTACTCGCTGGCCGAGGCGTCGGCATCCATGAGACCGACGGCTTCCTGAACCCGCGCCTGCGGGACCTCATGCCGGACCCGCACAAGCTCACCGACATGGAGGCGGCAGCCTCCCGCCTCGCCGATGCGGTGACGCGCAATGAGAAGGTGGCGATTTTCGGTGATTACGATGTGGACGGCGCCTGCAGCGCCGCACTGCTCGCCGAATACCTGCTGGCCTGCGGTGTGGAATATGTCATCCACATTCCCGACCGGATCACGGAGGGCTATGGCCCGAACGTGGATGCGATCCGGGCCCTAAAAGAGCAGGGTGCCGATATCCTGGTGACGGTCGATTGCGGCACCGCCAGCATCGAGCCCCTGGCCGAGGCCCGCCGCCTTGGACTCGATCCCGTCGTCATCGACCACCACCAGGCGCCCGAGCGCCTGCCGGAAGCGCTCGCCATCGTGAACCCGAACCGGCAGGACGATCTGTCGGGCCTCGGCCATCTCTGCGCCGCGGGCGTGGTTTTCCTGACCCTTGTCGCCCTCAACCGCACCCTGCGCTCGCGCGGGTTCTTCGAGGGCCGGTCTGAGCCCGATCTGATGGGCAGTCTCGACCTTGTGGCTCTTGCCACAGTGGCTGACGTGGTGCCGCTGCTGGGCCTCAACCGTGCCTTCGTGCGCCAGGGACTGGCGATCATGAGAAGCCGCCGCCGGGTGGGCTTGGCAGCGCTTCTTGATACGGCAGGGCTTGCAGGAGCCCCGGAGAGCTGGCATCTCGGCTACCTTGTCGGGCCCCGCATCAATGCCGGCGGTCGCATCGGCGATGCCGCCCTGGGCTCAAAGCTTCTCCTCACTGAAGACCCGGTTCAAGCCGGCAGATTGGCCGCTGAACTGGACCGGCTCAATCGGGACCGGCAGGCCATCGAAGTCGTAGCCGTCGCCGAGGCGGAGGCCCAGGCCATGATGGCCCTTGAGCGGGCGCCGGACTTAGCCGTCCTCGTCACGGCTTCAGCCGCGTGGCACCCCGGCGTCGTCGGGCTGATCTCCGCCCGTACCAAGGAGCGGTTCCGCCGTCCGGCTTTCGCGTTCACCCTCAACCAGGATGGGACAGCCACCGGCTCGGGCCGGTCCGTGCCCGGCGTCGATCTGGGCTACGCCGTGCGGGCGGCCGTGGATGCCGGGCTTGCCATCAAGGGCGGCGGCCACACCATGGCGGCCGGCGTGACGATCCAAGCCACGGACCTTCAGCGTTTCTTGGATTTTGTGACCGAGCGGCTCTCCGAACCCGTGAGCGCCATGCGCCTGCGGGACAATTTCGCCATTGATGCGACCCTGACCGCCGCTGGCGCACAGCCCGCCGTGGTGACGGCGCTCGAAAGGGCAGGTCCGTTCGGCCAGGGCCAACCCGAGCCTGTCTTCGTTTTCCCGCAGCATCGGGTCATCGAGGCACGGGAGGTCGGCAGCGGTGGGCATCTGAGGGTGAAGCTTCGCGGCGGAGACGGCAGTTTCATCGGCGGAATCGCCTTCCGGGCTGCGGGTCAGCCTCTTGGCAATGTGCTGTCGCAGGCCATCGGCAATCCGCTCCATGTGGCCGGAACGCTGGCCATCGATCGCTGGGGCGGCGGAGAGAAAGCCGAGCTTCGCATCATGGATGCCGCACGGCCTGAATAATTGAATTCGGGTGCTTGCGATGCATCACGAACCCATCTATAGGTTCGCCCACTTCGGCGGCACCGCCCCGAAGCCCTGCGCGCCCTTCGTCTATCGGTTAGGACATCTGCCTTTCACGCAGGAAAGAGGGGTTCGACTCCCCTAGGGCGCGCCACTCTCCCCATCATCGAAAAACTAGTCTTGAGAGAAGCTTGCCGGAATCTTTTCGCGCGGCGTCTCACCATCCGCAGCCTGCTCCTTTCGGCGACTCCGCTGTCGCAGGTTCGAGCCCTGGCGTCCGTGTCTCACGACGCCCGCAGCCACTGGCGCGGATTGTCTCGCACTGTTGGCTCGCCGGACAGGGCACGGCAGAGCTCCTGCATCGAAGCCAGACTGTGAATCGGTCGGAACTCATCCACATGGGGCAGCATTGCCCGGATGCCGGTCGCACGGGCCTCGAAAGCGTCGAAGCGCAGGAGCGGATTCAGCCAGATCAGGCGGCGGCATGAACGCTTGAGCCGGTCCATCTCGAAGGTGAGGTCTCGGGTCACCTCCCGCTCAAGCCCATCCGTGAACAGCAGCACGATCGCGCCCTGGCCGAGCACGCGTCGGGACCAATGGTGGTTGAAGTCATGAAGCGCATGGGCGATCCGCGTTCCGCCCTCCCAATCATGCACGCGTTTCGAGGCGCGGGTGAGCGCCTCATCAGGATCGCGGCTCATTAGCTCGCGGCTAATGTTGGTCAGCCGCGTCGCGAAGACGAAGGAATTAACCTTCCGCCTTTTCTCGGCAATGGCGTGCAGGAAATGCAGGAAGAGCCGCGAATACTCAGCCATGGAGCCAGAGATGTCCATGAGCGCCACCACCGGCGCATGACGGACGGCCGGAGAGCGATAGGCGAGGTCGATCACGGCTCCGCCGCCACGCAACGAGCGCCGGAACGTCCTGCGCGGATCGATCCGACGGCCTCGCGGATCGGACAGGAAGCGGCGCGTGGTCACTTCATCGGTAGGCAAGGACATCTCGGCGATCAGGCGCTTGGCTACGGCGATCTCGGCCGCCGACATCTGGGCGAAATCCTTCGCCTTCAGGACCTCGCGATCCGACACGGTGAGGCGGGCGGAGAGCTCGGTCTTCTCGACCGGCTCCGGCTTCTCCCGCCTAGGCGTAGCAAGCGCTTCTGCCACGCGCAGAGCGCCAGCCTGCGGCTTCTTCTCCTCTTTGGCTCCGCCGGGCGCAATCGGCGACATTTGGGCGATGAGCTTCTCGATCAAAGCGCGCCTTCGCCAAAAAATCCTGAACGCCTGATCGAACAGAATGCTGTGCTCATGCCGCTTCACGAACACCGAATGGAGCGTCCAGTAAAAATCCTCGCGGGTTCCGATCCGCGCCGCTTCGACTGCCGCAATGGCATCCAGAATCGCCCCGGGGCCGACCGGTAGACCGGCGATGCGCAAGGCGCGGGCGAAATAGGCGATGTTGTCTGCAAGACGACCTTCACCCTGACGGGTGGTCTCGCCGGTCACGCGGGTGCCCTCAATATGCTCTGAACCTGATCGAGCATGTCCTTAGCCCGGCTGCCCTGCATCTTCTGGATGTCGTCCTGGTATTTCAGCAGGACACCGAGGGTGTCGGAGACCAGCGCTGGATCGAGCGCCACCGCATCGAGCTCCACGAGGGCCGAGGCCCAGTCGAGGGTTTCGGCTACCCCCGGCGCCTTGAACAGATCCTCTTTCCGGATTGCCTGGACGAAGGCCACGATCTCCTGCGACAGGCGCTCGGCCGCCTGCGGAACACGGCTCGACAGGATCGCAAGCTCCCGCTCAGCATCCGGATAGTCAACCCAGTGATAGAGGCAGCGGCGCTTGAGCGCGTCGTGAATCTCGCGGGTACGGTTCGACGTGATGATCACGATGGGTGGGTGCTCCGCCTTGACGGTGCCGAGTTCCGGAATGGTGACCTGAAAGTCCGAGAGAACCTCCAGAAGAAAGGCCTCGAACGCCTCGTCGGTACGGTCGAGCTCGTCGATCAGGAGAACCGGGGCGCCGGCGGTGTCAGGTTCCAGCGCCTTCAGAAGCGGGCGCTTGACCAGATAGCGTTCCGAAAACAGGTCGCTTTCCAGCGTGTCACGATCCACCGCTCCGCCGGCTTCGGCCAGCCGGATGGCCATCATCTGCCCGGCATAGTTCCATTCATAGACCGCCGAGGCCACGTCGAGGCCCTCGTAGCACTGAAGGCGGATGAGGCGTCGTCCGAGTGCCGACGAGAGCACTTTCGCGATCTCCGTCTTGCCGACACCGGCTTCGCCTTCGAGGAAGAGCGGCCGTCCGAGCTTCAGCGCGAGAAAGAGCACCGTCCCGAGCGAACGGTCGGCCACATAGCCGGAACTCTCCAGAAGAGCCAGTGTGCTGTCAATGGAATCGGGTTGATTGGCCACGGACTGTGCTTCTCCCTGAGGACAAGATGCCCGGAGCGAGCCCGGGCATCAAGTCAACGTCAAGCAGGTGTGGCTGTTCAGCCCCGCGCGACCGCCGCCTGTACGGCGCGTCGTGCCATGACGCCCACGAGATGAGCCCGATAGGCGGCATCCGCATGGATGTCGCTGTTCATCTCGCTCTCCGCCACTGTGACACCTTCGAGAGCTTCAGCCGCGAAGTTCCCGCTCAGCGCCCGCTCCATATCAGTTACCCGGAACACCCCGCTCGAACCCGCTCCCGTCACGGCCACGCGTACGCCACTCGCATGTTTGGCCACGAATACGCCGACGAGGGCATAGCGCGACGCCGGATTACGGAATTTGGTATAGGCTGCCTGCGAGGGGACCTTGAACGAGACCTGGGTGATGATCTCGCCTTCCTCCAAAGCGGTCGTGAAGATGCCCTGGAAGAAGTCATCCGCGGCGATCTTGCGCTGGTTGGTGATGATGGTCGCGTTGAGGGCGAGACAGGCGGCCGGATAATCCGCCGACGGATCGTTGTTGGCGATGGAGCCGCCGATGGTGCCGCGATTGCGCACATGCGGATCGCCGATGAGTTCGGCCATTTCGGCAAGTGCCGGAATGGCCTCCTTTACCTCGGCCGAATTGGCGACCTCCGCGTGCTTCATCATGGCCCCGATGGTGACCGTGTCACCGGAGCGTTCGATGCCGCGAAGTTCCGCAATCTGCCCGAGATCGATCAGGTTGGCCGGACCTGCGAGCCGCAGCTTCATGGTCGGCAGAAGCGTGTGGCCGCCGGCAAGGAACTTGATGTCCTCGGCTTTGCCGGCGAGGCCTGCGGCCTCCTTGACGCTCGTCGGGCGGTGATATTCGAAAGCGTACATTCCCGTCCTCCCTTATTCCGCCGCCATCGGCATGCGCGCCTTCTGGGCCGCCCGCCACACCGCTTGGGGTGTTGCCGGCATGGCGATGTCCTCATGTCCCAGGGCGTCGGTGATCGCGTTGATGACTGCCGGCGGAGCTGCGATGGCTCCCGCCTCGCCGCAGCCCTTGATCCCGAGTGGATTCGAAGGGCAGGGGGTTGTTGTCATTCCGACCTGGAAGGACGGCAGGTCGATGGCCCGCGGCATGCAGTAATCGTTGAAGCTGGCTGTGATGAGCTGGCCGCTCTGGTCGTAGACGGCGCCTTCAAGAAGCGCCTGACCGACGCCCTGCGCGATGCCGCCATGCACCTGGCCTTCGACGATCATCGGGTTGATGATCACCCCGAAATCGTCCACCGCCGTCCAGCGCTCGATCTTGGTCACGCCTGTATCCGGGTCGATCTCCACCTCGCAGATATGGACGCCGGCCGGGAAGGTGAAGTTGGTGGGATCGTAGAACGCTCCCTCCTTCAAACCGGGCTCAAGGTCCTGGCCCGAGAACTTGTGGGCGATATAGGCCTGAAGGGCGATCTCGCCGAAGGCCATGGAACGGTCGGTGCCGGCCACGCCGAAGCGCCCGTCCTTGAACTCGATGTCGCCTTCGGACGCTTCAAACACATGGGCCGCCACCTTCTTGCCCTTGGCGATCACCTTATCGACGGCTTTCGCGATGGCCGACATGCCGACCGCACCGGAGCGCGAGCCGTAGGTGCCCATGCCGAACTGCACCTTGTCGGTGTCGCCGTGGACGATGCTGACCTGATCTATGGAGATACCGAGCCGGTCGGAGACGAGTTGGGCGAAGGTGGTTTCATGGCCCTGGCCGTGGCTGTGCGAGCCGGTGAGCACTTCGACGGAGCCGGTCGGGTTGACGCGCACTTCGGCGGATTCCCACAAGCCCACACCGGCACCCAACGAGCCTACTGCCTGCGAGGGAGCGATGCCGCAGGCCTCGATATAACTCGAGAAGCCGATGCCCCGCAGCTTGCCGCGGCGGGCGCTCTCCTGCTTGCGGCTATCGAAGTTCTTGTAATCGGAAATCTCCAGCGCCTTGTCGAGCGAGGCGGCATAATCGCCCGTGTCGTAGGTCATGATGACCGGGGTCGCATGCGGGAACTGCGTGATGTAGTTCTTGCGACGGAACTCGGCCGGGTTCTGGCCCAGCTCTCGTGCGGTCTTCTCGACGAGCCGCTCGACCACGAAGGTGGCCTCGGGTCGTCCTGCGCCGCGATAAGCATCGACCGGCGCCGTATTGGTATAGACCCCGTCGACCTCGCAGTAGATCGCCGGAATGTCGTACTGGCCCGACAGGAGCGGGGCGTAGAGATAGGTCGGGACGGACGAGGAGAAGGTGGAGAGATAGGCGCCGAGATTGGCCGTGGTGTGCACCCTCAGGCCAATGATCTTGCCGTTCTCGTCGGTCGCCATCTCCGCATGGGTGACGTGGTCGCGGCCATGCGCGTCGGACAGGAAAGCTTCCGAGCGATCCGACGTCCACTTGACCGGCCGCTTGACCTTCTTGGCCGCCCAAACGCAGACCGTCTCCTCCGCATAGATGAAGATCTTGGATCCGAACCCGCCGCCCACATCCGGCGCTATAACGCGCAGCTTATGCTCGGGGGCGACGCCGATGAAGGCCGAGAGCACGAGGCGGGCTACGTGCGGGTTCTGGCTCGTCGTGTAGAGCGTGTAGTTGTCGGTTCCGAAATCGTATTCACCAACCGCCGCGCGCGGTTCGATGGGGTTCGGCACCAGGCGGTTATTGACGAGGTCGATCTTGGTGACGTGCTTCGCCCGTGCGAAGGCCGCTTCCGTCTCGTCCTTGTTGCCGAGATGCCAGTTGAACACGGTGTTGTCGGCCGAGACCTCATGCACCTGGACCGGTGTCTTTGTGGCCTGGGCCGTCTCGACCACGGCCGGGAGCACGTCATAGTCGACCACGATGGCTTCCGCCGCGTCCTTGGCTTGGGCGAGCGTCTCGGCGATGACAACCGCCACGTGGTCGCCTACATACCGCACCTTGCCCTGGGCAAGCGCCGGGTGAGGCCCAGCCTTCATCGGGCTGCCGTCCTTGGAATGGATCATCCAGCCGCAGATGAGCCCGCCGATCTTATCGGCCGCAAGGTCGTCGCCTGTGAAGACGGCGATCACGCCTGGCATGATCGTGGCTGGTCCCGTGTCAATGGACCGGATGGCAGCATGAGCATGCGGCGAGCGCAGAAAATAGGCGTGGGCCTGGCCAGGCCGGTTGAAGTCGTCGACGTAGCGTCCCTGGCCGGTGACGAAACGCTGATCCTCTTTCCGGCGGACGGGTGCGCCGATCCCTGTTTCAGTCATGAAATCCTCCCTGGTCTTCCTTTGCCCTCACCGGGATGCGAAGCGGAAACCGCGAAGAAGGCTATGAGTGACGTGCCTGCTTCGAGACTCACCTGCAGCTTTCTCCTGTTCGAGCCGCACCGTCGACGAGCGTTTCGCCTTATTCGGCTGCCTGCTGCAGAGGCGTCTGGGCCATGCCCTGAGCACCGGCGGCAACAGCCTTGACGATGTTGTGATAGCCCGTGCAGCGGCACAGATTGCCTTCGAGCTCGGCCCGAATGGTCTGCTCGTCGAGGGTATTACCCTTGCGATTCACGATATCGATGGCGGACATGATCATGCCGGGCGTGCAGTACCCGCATTGGAGTCCGTGATGCTCACGGAAGGCCGCCTGCATCGGGTGCAGCTCGCCGCCTTGGGAAATGCCCTCGATGGTGGTGATCACGCTGGCATTGGCCTGAACGGCGAGGGTGGTGCAGGACTTTACGGCCTGCCCATTCAGGTGAACGACGCAGGCGCCGCACTGGCTGGTGTCGCAGCCTACGTGGGTTCCGGTGAGTCTGAGATTGTCGCGCAGGAATTGAACGAGCAGGGTGCGGGGATCGACGTCTGCGGTAACGGATTGACCGTTCACCGTCAGGGAGACGGTTGTCATGCGTGGCTTCCTCCTCAAACGCCGGGAGTCAGGCCAACCTTCAGGTGGTCTCAGACACCGGCAGGTATTGTTGTTGGACGACCGCACGGATGCGATCCATCAAGGTCGAGTGTGGCCCGCCCAATCCGAGCGGTCAAGCATTGGAATAATTCAAAGGACGGCGCATGAGGGTCCGGTCAGGCGACCGTCTCGGCAGGCGAGAGGATCTTGGCGAAATTCGCGAAGAACTCGTCGGCATATTTCTTCGCGACGCCGTTGATGAGGCGCCCGCCGAGCTGAGCGATCTTGCCGCCGACATTGGCCTCGACGTCATAAATCAGCTTGGTACCGCCCTCGACATCCTCGAGCCGTACCTTCGCCCCGCCCTTGGCCCAACCGGCAACGCCGCCCTGTCCCTCACCGCTGATCGTGTAGCCGTTGGGCGGGTCGAGATCGGTGAGATTCACCCCGCCCTTGAAGGTTGCCTTGACGGGCCCGACCGAAATCTTCGCGGTCGCCTGGAACTCCGTGTCGCTGATCTTCTCCAGTTCCTGGCATCCGGGAATAGCTGCTTTCAGGATCTCCGGATTGTTGAGAGCCGCCCACACGGTCGCCCGGTCGGCCGGAAGTGCGACTTCGCCCTGCATCGTCATCGCCATGCTGCGTTCTCCTCCTGACAACAGCCCAACAGCAGAGTAAGGGCAAATCAGGCGGTGCGTCACCTGCCAAGCGTTGCTGCAATGCACGCAAGAGCCAAGTGTTCAACTGTCTGAACTTGTGACGGCCTGAGCTCTGGCTGCAGCCTCGGCCTGAGCAAGTGCATCGACAACTGCGTCGAAGGTAAGGAGAATGGAAGCGTGGCGGGCTTTCAGGTCCCGGGCAGGTTCCAGAAGCGCCAAGTCGGCCCACTTGCCGGGAGGAGGAGACCCGCCGGACTTCAGCATGCGATGCATGATCTCCCGGAGCGCCCGGAGCTCCTCGGCTGACGAGCCGACCACATGCCGTCCCATGATCGACGAGGAGGCCTGACCCAAGGCACAGGCCTTTACCTCATGAGCGAAGGCGCTGACCACATCGCCGTCGAGCTTCAGATAAACCGTTACCGTCGAGCCGCAAAGTTTCGAATGGGCTTTTTCGCTCGCATGCGCATCGGGCAGGGTGCCCTGAAGCGGGATGTCGGCCGCAAGCTCCAGGATGCGGCGGCTGTAGATATCATTCAGCATCCTGCGGGCGGTCCATCCGACGAAGGTGCTTGTTCCGCATAGATCAGACTCTCCAACGCTAGGCCTGTCAATGCCTCGACGTCCTGGCGCTTCGCATGCCGGTTGCCGTTCAAGGGGTGGTGGTGGCAGTATCGATCAGCGTTATGCGCCTTTGCCGGGAAATCTCATGCTCTCCACCGACACAGATATCCTCAAGACAGCAGAAGGCTGGAGACGGGAGGGCAGGGGTGTCGCAATTGCGACGGTGGTCGAGACATGGGGATCGGCGCCCCGGCCGGTCGGCAGCCACCTGGTGATCGACGGCGACACTAACTTCCTCGGATCCGTCTCCGGTGGGTGCGTGGAAGGGGCCGTGATCACCGAGGCCCTCGACGTGATCGCCGACGGAAAGCCCCGCATGATCGAGTTTGGTGTCGCCGACGAGACAGCCTGGCAGGTGGGACTGTCGTGTGGCGGGCGAATCCGGGTCTATGTCGAGAGGGTGGACTAGACGGCATGCGCCTGAGTCTCCTTTCAGATCTCAACAAGGAGCGCGCCGCCCGGCGGGCTGCCGTGCTCGTGACCGACGTCGCGTCGGGCGACCAGCGCCTCATTCGAGAGGCGGAGGTTGACGGCGACCTTTTGGCCGAGGACCTGGGGGATGCTTTGCGTCGGGGCAAGAGCGGGCTGGTCGAACGGAATGGCCGCCAGTTCTTTCTGACCGTGCAGACGCCGCCGGTGCGGGTGGTGGTCATTGGGGCTGTTCATATCAGTCAGGCGCTGGCGCCGATCGCCATGGGCCTCGACCTCGACGTCACGATCATCGACCCGCGTACGGCTTTCGCGGCGTCCGAGCGTTTTCCCGAGGTTTCGGTGCTCGCGGAGTGGCCCGATACAGTTCTGCCGGAGATCGGTATTGACCGGTATACGGCTGTCGCGGCTCTCACCCACGATCCGAAGATCGACGACCCCGCGCTCATTGCTGCTCTGCGGTCGGAGTGCTTCTACATCGGCGCGCTCGGCTCGCGCAAAACCCATGAACGCCGCATCCAACGCCTGACTGAGGCGGGCTTTGCGGAGGCTGATCTCTTGCGGATTCATGCGCCCATCGGCCTTGATATCGGGGCCGTTTCGCCTGCGGAGATCGCAGTCTCCATTCTGGCTGAGATCGTTGCAAGCCTGCGCAAGGACCAGAGGCGCTCGGCGTGAAGTTCGGGCAGGTTCGAGTCGAGGAAGCGATCGGGGCCCTGGCGGCCCATAGCGTCCGGGCCGATGAGATGGTGGTGAAGAAGGGAACCGTCATCACGGCGGACATTGCTATGCGCCTGATGCAGGCTGGGGTCGAGACCCTCATTGCAGCACGGTTCGAGCCCGGCGATATTGCCGAGGACGAGGCCGCCTCCCGGCTGGCTCATACCCTTGCAGGCAATAAGGTTGCTGTCGAGGCGCCTTTCACTGGACGATCTAATCTCTACGCCGAAGCCGCGGGCGTTCTCGTCATCGATGTCGAGGCAATCCACGGTCTCAATGCCGTCGACGAAGCCATGACGGTCGCTACCCTGCCGGCCTACAAGCCTGTCGTCTCCGGAGAGATGGTCGGCACAGTCAAGATCATTCCCTATGCCATCCCGGATGCCTTGCTGCAGAGTGGGATTGATAGAGCAGGCAAGGGAGCCCTGTGGATCGCCCCTTACGCACGCCGCTCCGTTGGCGTCGTTTCCACTCTACTTCCAGGCCTCAAGCCGAGCGTGATCGACAAGACCCTTGCGGTGCTCCGGCGACGGTTGGAGCCGGCGCATGCGCGGGTCGTGCAGGAGAGCCGGGTTCCGCATGAAGCCGGCATCCTGGCTGAGGAGTTGGCGGCTCAGGCAAGTGGCGATGCTGAACTCATCATCGTCTTCGGAGCATCCGCCATTGCCGACCGCCGCGACGTCATTCCATCGGCCATCGAGATGGCCGGCGGACAGGTGGAGCATTTCGGGATGCCGGTCGATCCGGGAAACCTTCTTCTTGTGGGCTCCATTGCCGGCAAGCCCGTGATTGGCGCCCCCGGCTGCGCCCGCTCCTCGAAGGAGAACGGCTTCGACTGGATTCTTCATCGGCTTCTGGCGGACGTGCCCGTGACCCGGGCTGACATCATGTCCTTGGGGGTCGGCGGGCTTCTCATGGAGATCGTCTCACGGCCTCAGCCGCGCGAGGGCGGCGAGAGCGAGGGTGAGGAATGAGCGACGTCGCAGCGATACTGCTGGCGGCCGGTCGCGGCACCCGTTTCGGCGAAGAGCCGAAGCTGTTGGCTCAAGTCGGTGGAAAAGCCCTGGTTCGCCATGCTGCGGAGGCTGCCGTCCACTCCTTGGCCAACCCGGTAATCGTGGTGACAGGCCATCGCGCTGACGCTGTTGAGGAAGAACTGAATGGGCTGCCGATTCAGGTCGTTCACAATCCCCTGTTCGCGGATGGTCTCTCGACGTCTCTGAAAAGAGGATTCTCCGCATTACCGGAAGAGACGCGAGCCGCAATCATTCTCCTGGGAGATATGCCGCTCGTGGGCTCTGACCTCATCAATGCCGTTGTGGCCGGCTGGCATGAGAGCGGAGGGCCGGCTGCCTTGGTGCCCACCCTGAGCGGCAGGCGCGGCAACCCGGTCGTGATTTCGCGTGGTCTTCAGGCTGTAATCGAAGGCCTCTCCGGCGACGTTGGCGCAGGATCTGTTCTTCGCGGAAGACCGGACGTTGTGGAATGGCCGACTGCGGACAATGCCGTTGTCCAGGATATCGACACCAAAGAGGATTTCAGTAAGCTCCGGCCCTAGGGCATTGCCCGAAGCAAGCGATCCATCACACGGGATTGCCTTTGACCTTGATCACCATCTCCCAGCTGTCACCGGCAGCGATCATGCAGGCTTTTCCGTCAGGCATGGTCATGACCATCGTCCAGGAGCCGTTGGAGGATGCGAAGACTTCCAGGATCTGACCGGGCTGGGACAGACCCATGCCTACAGGATCTTCCTTGTAATGATCGGCCAGCAGCTTGACGAGATGTTCGCGGGGGCCGCAGACCGACTGGGCGCTGGCCGGAGATGCGGCAATCGCCGTCAGGGCGGCCAAGGCCCCGAGCGGGGCAAGGGAGGAGCGGATCATGACGTTTTCCTATACGGTTGACCCGCACTGACCCTTGGCGTGCGGATCAACGCGCCATTACGGAAAAAGCTCCACCGTTCGGACGCGGGCTGTTGTCCGGCACAGGAATGTGTATAGGAGGCGGAAGCGCTCGGTTGAACCTGCCGCCGGCAAAGGCGTTTTTCCCCGCCACAGATCAGAATGAAGCTAAAAACATGCCCCGCTATTTCTTCAACATCCGGGACGGCTACGAGGTTGATGAGGACGAGGAGGGCATCGAGCTTCCCGATCTCGAAGCGGCTAAGGCCGAAGCTCTGGCAACCGTCGAGGAGCTTCGCGACGAACTCGCCGACGCGGGCAATATCGAGCTCGAGATCACCGACGAGACGGGGCGGCGCCTTCTGACGGTTCCGTTCTTTCGTAGCGGGCGCCGATAATAAGAAAGGCCCGGCGAGAGATGCCGGGCCTGGCTGGAAAACCTGCGGAAGCGGTTTAGCACTCGACCTTCTTCTTGGTGGTCGTATCGCCGAACTCGTCGGTCTTCTGCTTGGTCTCAGAGGTGCAGCCGACGCTACCGGTCGTGGAGGTCGTCACCGACGTCGAGGACGTGGTGCTGGGCTCCGTGGAGCGCTCAATCGTGGTCTTGCTGCCCAGAAGGCCTTCCTCTTTCTTGATGGTGGTCGTGGTATCCTGAGCGAATGCAGCCGTGCTCAGGAGCGAAGCTGCAAGAATCAAAGCCGTCTTCTTCATGGTCAAACTCCAACAAAGGGGCATCTCTTCCTGAGAACGGCTTTCGCCCTCGGGGGTTCCTGCCCAGGTGTTTCAGCTTGACGTTCTTGAGAGGCTCAAGGGGTGCGGAGGGCCTGCCAGGCGGCGGCAAAATCGCGAGCCTTCCGGCCAATCTCCTCCACCGACATAGTCGGCGTGAACAGCGCCGAGCCCAGGCCGAACCCATTGGCCCCAGCATCCACATAGGGTTTCATGTTGTCGGGCTTGATGCCGCCGACGGGCACAACAATGGCATCCTTCGGCAGAACGGCCCGCCAGGCTTTCACGACAGCGGGCGGGACGGCTTCGGCAGGAAAGATCTTGATGCCGTCGGCTCCGGCTTTGAGCGCTGCGAAGGCCTCGGTCGGCGTCGCGACGCCCGGCGTGCAGATGAGGTCCTGCTCCTTGGCCCGCCTGATGACGTCAAGATCCGCATGAGGCATGACAATCAGCTTGCCACCCACATCGCGGATCCCATTCACCTGTTCAGGGTCGAGAACCGTGCCGGCGCCGACGAGGACGCTCCGTGGCATGGTCTTGGCCAGGATCTCGATGCTGCGGAACGGCTCCGGCGAATTGAGCGGAACTTCGATGATACGAAAGCCAGCCTCGACCAAGGCGTGACCGACGGGTTCCGCGTTTTCCGGCTTCAGGCCACGCAGGATCGCTATGAGAGGGAGTTCAGCCAGATAATCGCGCAGCACAGTTTTCCTCCCATGGGTGCAGCTGGGTTTAAGCACACCGGGTGTCAGCCGACCGCTACTAGTTGGACAGATGCAGAGCCGGTTTCAACCATTCAGGAGCTTGGAGCAAGAAATCGCGTCATGTACGCGACAGCGCTGTCAACCGTGTCCCGCCCATCGGTGCTGTGTTCGACGAACCAGTCCTCGAGCGCGATGCCGGGGTAGAGCTGTTCGATCCCTGCAAAGAACTGCATGAGTTTGAGGGAGTCGAAGGCAAGGGTGCGCGTCAGAGAGACATCTATGGCGATAGGTGTGGTCTTATTCCCGTCTATCATCTGGCAGAGCATAAGAACATGCTGAGCGACTTCTGCCTTCAACGAAAAAGTCACAGGATGGATCCTTGGTATATTCCGCTACGGAATCATGATGTCTATTCTTCATCCGATATCGAAACGATATAAATAATCAATCGGAATAGGAGCAAAAATAGGAGATTTATTGTGGAGTAGGCGACTTTTCGCCCGCGGATTCCGTAAATGAATGACGGGATAGCGTAAGATTAATGGTGCTGTCCTCCGGCCTAGCAAGGAGAGCGAGACATCCAGTTTGTGCTGTCAATGCCCTTTATGATGGCGGGCTCTGGCGCAGGCATTGCTGTGCGGCTCGTGAGATGCGTGTTTGGTCCTGGGCCGTCGTGGTATTGTCGAGCACCTTCTGCCAGAGGTCGCTCTGGCGAAGGGTTTCGACTGTGCAGGAGCAAAGATTCCTGCAAGTCTGGGGCTGCGCATTCTGCAGACAGGAGGCCTCGCATTGGATCATGAAGGGCTGTGCTTCTGCCATGCGGTTGGGGCCAACGATTTGCAGCACCCCGTAGAGAATGCTCAGAAGAATGATCTGGTGGGTCAGGTAGATCGGCAGGCTCTTCCGCCCGGCCCAGATCAGCAGTCTTGAGAACGGATCCCTGGAGCGCCAGCCGGCAAGGCTCATGGTTTTCTGGCTTGCCAGCAAAATCCTGCCTGCCGCCACGCCAGTCAGCACGAGGCCAAGCCAGGGAAAGATCGGCACGTAATCATTGGTGACCGGATTGGTCGAACCGAGTCCGAGCCAGTCGAGCCATGGAGCGTTAAGGGCTGGATCGGTGAGGATGTACGGCGCTCCAAGGCACAGGGCCGCGCAGGCCAGAATCAGGATCGGATGAAGCCTCAGGAAAGGCAGGGCCAGCACGCCCGAGACCGCAATGCAGTGAAGGATGCCGAAGAAGATATAGCTTTCCGGAAAGGCAAAGTACGTCGCTAGAGTCACCGCGAGAGCCGCACCACCCACCTTCATGAGACGCTTTAGGAAGCCCCAACTGTTAAAACCCTTTGCGTGAGCGAGGACGAGGCCAAAGCCCGAGAGCATCAGAAAGGAGCCTGCGATGCCACGCGCGAACCAGCGCCAGGCCGGAATTTGAAGGATATTGGTGTCGATGAGTTGCAGGAAACTCAGGTCCCAGCTGAAGTGGTAGACGATCATCGCCAGGATCGCGAGACCGCGGGCAACGTCGATGGCATCCCACCGCTGAACCGTAATCGTCTGAGACAGGAGGGGGCCGGCCTTCACGTCCGAATGTTTCATGAGCAGGGGCGTTCCTTCCTGATCGTCCGGTCTTACATGAACAGGCATGACTGAGAGTCTTACCGCTTCAATCGCCACATTGCTGGATATGCTTCAAGATGCCCGGATCGTGGCGGGCTTCACGGGAGCCGGGATTTCGACGGAGAGTGGCATTCCGGACTTCCGTTCACCGGGCTCTCCCTGGATGCGCAATAAGCCGATCCCGTTCCAGCTTTTTCTCCGGGATCCGAAGGCGCGTCGGGAGGCATGGCGACGCAAGTTCACCATGGACGATCTCTACCGCGGGGCTCGTCCGAGCGCCGGTCACGTCGGCTTTGCGTCGCTGGTCGCCTCGGGGAGAATGCCAGCCGTCATTACCCAAAACATCGATGGACTCCATCAGGAAGCTGGCTTGGCGGAGGATCAGGTCATCGAGTTGCACGGCAACGGCACCTTTGCCAAGTGCCTCTCCTGCGGCCGCCGTCATGAACTCGACTGGGTACGTTACCATTTCGAGAGAGACGACGATCCGCCTGAATGCATGGTCTGCGGCGGCATTCTCAAATCGGCAACCATCTCATTCGGGCAGGCTATGCCGGAAGAACCGATGCGGCGGGCACAGAGGCTCACGGCGGTCTGCGACCTTTTCCTGGTCGCAGGATCATCGCTGGTGGTCTTCCCCGCGGCTGCGTTTCCGGCCTTCGCCAAGGAGAACGGGGCGCGCCTCGTCATCGTCAATCGGGAGCCGACACCCCTCGATACGGCCGCCGATCTAACGATACATGCAGAAATAGGCGAAGTCTTTTCAAAATTTATTGCGTAACTTCAAGAACATGCAGGGTGCTGAAAATTTCATCGGTCGCTGAGGTGTGTTTCTGGCTTCCCCTGATTCAGGACGATGTTATCTTCTTTTTAAGAATCGGGTTCATGATTCGAGTTTGGGTTATTTCATGACTGGCGATTACGGCTCCAATTCTTTCAGTCTCCGAGAGGAGAATCCTTCCTTAGATCATGGGCGCCGCGAGGTTTCTCAGCCGGGCTCGGAGGAGGGCGCTCTCGATCTTGTCCAGGTCAGTGGTCGTATCAAATGGTTCGATGTGGCCAAGGGTTTCGGCTTCATCATTCCGGATAACGGCATGCCGGATGTCCTACTTCATGTAACCTGCCTGCGCCGAGACGGCTATCAGGCTGCCAATGAAGGAGCGAGGATCGTCGTCGAGGCCGTTCAGCGCCCCCGGGGTCTGCAGGCCTTCCGCATACTGTCCCTTGATGAGTCGACGGCGCTCCACCCATCCGAGCTTCCACTGCCCCGCACCCATGTCCAGGTGGTGCCGACCAGCGGCCTGGAACCCGCGGTTGTGAAGTGGTTCAACCGCCTGCGTGGCTTCGGTTTCCTCACCCAAGGCGAGGGCAAGCCGGACATCTTCGTCCACATGGAAACCCTGCGCCGCTACGGCATTGCCGAGCTGAAGCCCGGCGAGCGGGTCTTTGTGCGCTTCGGTGACGGCTCGAAGGGTCTCATGGCTGCCGAGGTTCGTCTGGCCGATATGGCCCTGCCGCACTCCCATTGATGAGACATTCCGTGCTGCAGCGTTTCCGGCCGGTTCTCCCGGCTCTCGGCTTCGTCGTCCTCTTGGCCGGTGCCGCCTACGCGCAAGCTCTTGAGGCCCTGGCGATTGCCACTCAGGGCGGACAGAAGCAATCCTTTAAGGTCGAGGTCGCCCGCAACGACGCGGACCGGGCGCAAGGGTTGATGTACCGGCGCTCCATGCCGGCTGACCAGGGCATGCTGTTCGACTTCGGGCGCGTCGAACCCGTGTCGATGTGGATGCAGAACACATATCTGTCGCTCGACATGCTGTTCATCCGGCCTGATGGCACCGTCGCCCGCATCGCTGCCAATACCGAGCCCCTGTCCACGCGCACCATCCCGTCCGGTGAGCCGGTTCTGGCGGTTCTCGAGCTGAACGCCGGCACGGCTGCCAAGTTGGGCATCAAGCCGGGCGACCGGGTGGAACACCCTCTCTTCAAGCGCTGAGACAGGCACGGGCAGGGATGTCCGGCAGAACCACAATCGTTATTACCGTCCTGGCTGGTTTGCTGCTGGCGAATGCCGCCGCCGCCCAGGTCGGTCCCCATGCGGTGATCAACGTCTCCCAGAGCCTCTTGCGCATCTACAATGCAAGGGATGCTGAAGCTTTTCGCGAGCTTCTAGCGCCATCCCTACAGGAGAAATACTCGCTGGAGGACCTGCAGCTGACCCTGGCGCACTGCCACGGCCTGACTCATGAGATCGAGCGTTTCAGTCTGCCGTCCTGGGGAGCGCGCCGCTACGGGTTCTTCGGAGTTTATGCAGAGAACTCGGTTCTCGAAATGGTGCTTGAGATCGATGAGAACGAGAAGATCATCCATTGGGTGATCACTGACAATGTGACAGCCAAAGACCATCAATGCTTACTCAGTAGACTGCCCTGACGTTTCGCCAAGAGGAGGGTGAGCTACAGCCTCGAACCACATGAGCGTTTTGGTGCAATCCTTTGGCTGGGGACAATCGTCCCTATCCCGCGTTGGCAGGGTAGTCCTGGACAAGCCTGGATAATTTTATGGACCGTCGAGATCGCAACAATGCGCTAACCGTCGCGGGCTTCGCCACAGGGGTTGTTGCCCTTGGAGCGCTGATCACCATTATGCTGGCTTTTGGGTGATATGCGCAAAAAGAAAGCGCCCATGGTTATGCATGGACGCTGAGTGTCCGGCCCGTAGGGGCAAAGAAGGCCGGTTCCTCCCTATGTGCTGCATGATCGTGTCATCATTGCGGCAAGGTGGGAATTCATGTGGCAAGACAACGATTTAGTGAGACATTATATCTCATATGAAAGTTCACCTATGAACGAAAATAGGTTGCTCAAGCGTAAACATTATCTTAGGGAGGGTTTTCCCGTAGGGGATTACGGGCCGGGAGGGTCGCGGACACTGTCAAGCAATGACAGGGCGCGGCCCTTTTTCCTATGATATTGGAATGAATACTTCTCTTGTATTAGGAATGCACTCGCCCATCTGAGCTCAACAAGAGGCGATCGTTCCCCGGCCACCAGCGATTTCCCGGGACAATATCCCGACCAAGTCGATCTATGAGCCTTGCATCGGCCTCTCCTGATGCTTCGAGTTCACAGGAGAGTTGGACAAGGAACTGGAGGGCTTGCACAGGGGTTCTCAAATCGATAGAGAAACCAAGCTGTTGAAGATTTCGGGGTGTAGCGCAGTCTGGTAGCGCATCTGCTTTGGGAGCAGAGGGTCGCGGGTTCAAATCCTGCCGCCCCGACCATCATCACCGCATGAGTCTTGGAGAGAGTCCAAAACCGATGCCTGCACGGATCTACAAGCCTGCCAAGTCTGCAACTCAGTCCGGGATGGCCCGGACCAAGCAGTGGCTTCTCGTCTTCGAGCAGGATAAACCCCGCGAGATCGAGCCTTTGATGGGCTGGACGAGCTCGGGCGACACCCGCCAGCAACTTCGCCTGTGGTTCGATTCGAAGGAAGAGGCCATGGCCTATGCCGAGCGGGAAGGCATCGCGTACCGGGTCGAGGAGCCGCACGAGATCAAACGGCGGGCGATCTCCTATTCAGACAATTTCAAGTTCAACCGCGTCGGCCCCTGGACCCACTGAGGTCGAGGCGGGCTACCGAACGGCTCCGTAGCTCAGCTGGATAGAGCAGCCGCCTTCTAAGCGGCAGGTCGTAGGTTCGAGCCCTACCGGAGTCGCCATTCACCAATGGACGTGTCCGCTGTGCGGTGACTACCTCCACAGCTTCAGTCGGAACGGCAGGGAGGATCAAGCGTTTGGCTTCGTCCAAATGAGAAGTTCCCATCCTTGCCATCTGCATCCGCCAACCGAAAATTCATCTGGCTTGCCGCCGCATCCGTGATCGGCTTCATCGCTCTCATTGCGGCTTGGTTCCTTTTGCCCATGGATGAGTGGCTGCATCACTTCAGCCGATGGGCGCAAGGCCTTGGAACGACAGGCGTTGTCATTGTCAGCATCGGCTACGTCGTCTGCACATTGCTGCTCGTGCCCGGCGTGGCCCTGACCCTCGCGGTTGCCGTCGCCTATGGCTGGTGGGCGCTGACGATCTGCTTTTTAGGCGGTATGACGGCAGCCCTTATTTCCTTCCTGGTCAGCCGTTATCTCGCCCGGGAGGGAGTCAAGCGCTTCTTGGACCGGCATCCGACCATGAAGGCGGTCGACACGGTCGCCTATGAGGAGTCGTTCAAAACCATCGTGCTGGCCCGGCTGACGCCGGTCACTCCCTTCGCGGTCGAGAACTACGCCTTCGGCGTCACCGGCGTACGCCTCGGCTCATTCCTGTTGGCAACGGCCATCGGGATCGTGCCCGGGACGATCCAGAACGTGTGGATCGGCGTGATCGGCCGAACGGCCGCAGAGGGAGGTGCGGGCGTGATGAACTGGATTCTGCTAGCCGTTGGGCTGATGGCAACTATCGTCCTCACCGTCTGGATGACCCGGCAGGCCAAGAGTCGCATGAAGCAGCAGGCAGAGCCCGCCTTGCAGACCTCGTAACAACAGCATTTTCGGGGCTAGCCCCCCTTCTGATGCTCGTGGATATACTTCAGAAGCGACTTCCCTGCGCCCTCGATATGAGTCTTGAGGAGCTTGCAGGCCGCAGCAGTGTCCTCAGCGGCGCAGAGGCGAAGCAACTCGTCATGTTCGGCTTCTGCTCGCGCGCGGCCATCGGTCAGGGCGAGCTGAAGGCGGGTGTGGCGGTCGCATTCCTGCAGGAGATTCGCCACGATGGCGAGCGAGCGGGGCTGGCCGGCATGCTGGTACAGGACCATGTGAAATTCCCGGTTCAGCTCGCCCCAGCGGCTCACCTGCATAGCGTGGAGCTCAGAGCTGTATTCCTTCAGGATGTCCTCTAGCCGGCGGTAATCCGTTTCCCTCAGGTGCGGAGCCGAGGCCTTGAGAAGGCGCGGCTCCAGCAGTGCCCGGAGTTCGAACAGCTCCTCGACCTCCTCCGGCGAGAGCGCTGACACGATGGCGCCTCGATGGGGATGGATCTTGACGAGCCCCTCGGCCTCGAGCTGCATCAGAGCTTCGCGAACCGGGATTCGACTGACCCCGAATTCCACGGCCAGAGCCTCCTGGCGCAGCTGGAAGCCGGCCTGGAATTCGCCGTCCACGATGCGACGGCGCAGCTCCCCGGCTACCGAGGCGGAGATCGTCCGGTGCTGGAGTGTCTTGTGAATGGGCGTCGGGGGCGGTGCGGCTCGGTTCGTCATCAAATTCATGCAGCAGGAGGGAAGGGTATCGCTTGACAGTGTAGATTTTATACAATCTACAATACAGAACTTCAATGCCTCATTGGGAGCAGGACCATAATGGCGTACAAAATCGGTTGGGAAGGCGTCTTTCCCGCGGTCACCACCCAGTTCAAATCGAACTTTGATCTCGATCTCGATGCCACGGCCAAGGTGCTGGACGGCCTGATCCGGGACGGCGTCTCAGGTCTTATCGTCTGCGGCACCGTTGGCGAGAACACGTCCCTGAGCCGCTCCGAAAAGGTCGCCATCATGGAAACCGCCAAGAGCGTATCCCGCGGCCGGGTGCCGGTGATCGCCGGCATCGCTGAGTTCACCACCCAGTTCGCCTCCGAGGTTGCAAAGGAGGCCGCACGCGTCGGCGTCGATGGCGTGATGGTTATGCCCGCCCTGGTCTACTCCTCGAAGCCACATGAGACCGCCGCCCATTTCCGCGGCGTTGCCGAGGCCACCGATCTTCCTGTGATGGTTTACAACAATCCGCCGATCTACAAGAACGACGTGACGCCTGACATCCTGGCGTCGCTCGCCGATTGCGAAACCATTGTCTGCTTCAAGGATTCGTCTGGCGACACGCGCCGCTTCATCGACACCAAGAACATGGTGGGCGACCGTTTCGTCCTCTTCGCCGGCCTCGACGACGTGGTGGTCGAGAGCGTGATGCTCGGCGCGGCGGGTTGGATTTCCGGCATGTCCAATGCCTTCCCCCAGGAGGGCGAGACCCTGTTCCGTCTGGCGAAGGCCGGCCGCTATGAGGAGGCGAGGGCGCTCTACGAGTGGTTCATGCCACTCCTGCATCTCGATGCGCGGCCGGATCTCGTACAGTGCATCAAGCTCTGCGAGGAAATCATGGGTCGCGGCTCGGCTCTCACTCGTCCGCCGCGTCTGCCCCTCGAAGGAGCGGACCGCGCTCATGTCGAAGCTGTCATGGACAAGGCACTTAAGAACCGTCCGAAGCTGCCGGATGTAGGCCTGAAATCCGCAGCCTGAAAAACGAGGCGGTGCGATCTCGCGGCGCCTGTCATCTTCGATAAGATCTCTTGTGAACAGCGAGTGAGGCCATGGCGCGCCACACCTTCTTCTGCATCGACGGCCATACCTGCGGCAACCCTGTCCGCGTGGTCGGCGGCGGCAGCATTCCCCAGCTCAAAGGGGACACAATGTTCGAACGCCGCCAGCATTTCCTGGCGGAATACGACTGGATCCGCACCGGCCTGATGTTCGAGCCTCGCGGCCACGATATGATGTCGGGCTCCATCCTCTACCCGCCGACCCGGCCGGATTGCGATGTCGGCATCCTGTTCATCGAGACGTCCGGCTGCCTGCCCATGTGCGGCCATGGCACCATCGGCACGGTGACCATCGCGCTTGAGAACGGCCTGATTCATCCCAAGACACCCGGCCTGCTGCGGCTCGATACGCCAGCCGGCGTGGTTGAGGCGCGCTACGAGCAGAACGGTCCCTTCGTGGAGCGGGTGCGCATCACCAACATCCCGTCTTTCCTTTATGGCACTGGCTACGAGGTCGAGGTCGAAGGGCTTGGGCACCTCATGGTCGATGTGGCCTATGGCGGCAACTTCTATGCCATCGTGGAGCCGCAGACGCTCTATTCGGATGTGGCAGACGTCAACCCGTCCGACATCCTGCGCTGGAGCCCGAAGCTGCGCGAGGCGTTCAATGCGCGCTACCAGATCGCGCATCCCGAGAACCCGGCCATCAACCGCCTGACCCACGTGCTATGGACCGGTAAGGCCCAGACACCAAGTGGCACCGCGCGCAATGCAGTGTTCTACGGCGACAAGGCGATCGACCGCTCACCCTGCGGGACTGGCACCTCCGCCCGCATGGCGCATCTGGCCGCCCGCGGAGCACTGAAAGAGGGCGATGCCTTCGTGCACGAGAGCATCATCGGCTCGACCTTCACGGGACGCATCGAAGGGCGCACCAAGGTGGGTGACCGGGATGCCATCATCCCGTCGATCGAGGGATGGGCGCGGGTCACAGGGTTCAACACCATCTTCGTCGACGACCGGGATCCTTTCGCCAACGGCTTCCAGGTTGTCGACCAGAACCGCTAGGCCTTAAGCCTGCTTTAGGAACGAACCATGCGGGTCGCGATCATCGGTGCAGGCATTGTGGGGCTTGCCACCGCGCACGCCTTGCTCGACAGAGGCCATGAGGTCGTTTTGATCGAGCCGGGCGGCAAGCAAGGGCGCCCGACGGACGGCAATGCCGGCTGGATCGCCCATACCGACGTCATGCCGCTCGCCTCGCCGAAGGCCTGGCGGAACCTGCCAGGCTGGCTCATGGATCCGCTCGGGCCGCTCACCATCCGGCCGGGCTACCTGCCACATCTGGCACCGTGGCTAGTGCGCTTTCTGCTAGCCTCGTCGCCCTCACGGATCAAGGCCAGCATTGGGGCGATTCGCTCGATCAACGCGGAGGCGCTGCCGGCCTGGAAGGCACTCCTGTCCTCTCTGAATTTGGATGGGCACCTCAGGGGGAAGGGAATTCTCTCCGTGTGGAGGCATCGAGGCGACTTCATTCGATCTCAGGACATCATCGACCGTCAGCGCAGCTTTGGAATTGCGGCGGAGGCTCTGCACCCTGAAGAACTCGCGGAGTTGGAACCGTCGCTTCACAGCGTCGAAGCCGCTGTGTTGTATCCGGATGCGTGCTATGTTTCCGACCCAGCTGTTCTCGCTGCCGACCTTCTGCGACTGGCTCTCGAGCGCGGCGCCGTTCCTGTGGCGGCGCACGCCTCAAGAATCGAGCTGCAGGACGGGGCGATTCACATTCATACACATAGTGCCGAGAAAGCCGTGGTTGCCGATCGGCTCGTGATCTCGGCCGGGATCTGGTCTCGCGCCTTGGCTGCCCAGCTCGGCGACCGGATCCCGCTCGATACCGAGCGAGGCTACAACGCGACCTATCCAAAGGGTACGTTCGGGATCAGTCGACCGATCATGTTCGAAGGCGAGGGCTTCGTCACAACGCCTCTCGACACGGGCGACCGGGTCGGCGGCGCGGTCGAGTTCGCCGGAACTGAGGCTCTGCCCAACCATAGCCGGACTGATGCTATGGTGCAGCGTCTGACGCGCTTCCTGCCCCATGTGCAATCAGAGCCGTCCGCAAAGCGATGGATGGGGTTCCGGCCTTCGATCCCGGATTCCCTGCCGGTCATCGGGCCTGCCGGGCGGGACCGGCGCGTGATCTACGCCTTCGGTCATGGGCATTATGGCTTGACCCAGGCTGCGATCACGGCCCAGATGGTCGCGGGTATGCTCGAAAGGCGACCGGGCCCCGTCGACGGCAGTCCGTTCTCCGCACAGCGTTTCTGATCCGGCTGCCCCGTTCACAAATGCCGGAGCACGGTGCGGACGGGGATGATAGGTCTTTCCCTTCATGGCAAAAGCCGCGCATATTCTAGCGTCACTCCTGCCAGGTTCTCATGACCTCAACAAATCCCTTGGGAAGTCTTGAGCGGTCCTCACGGGCTGCTGTGATCGGTGCCTCGGGAGGAATCGGATCGGCTGTCACGGAGTTGCTGGCAGGCGAGGGGTTCGAGGCTGTCCATGCCTTGTCACGGAGAGGGTTCGACAGCGGGTATCGAGGCGTACGAGCAGGGGTCATCGATATCGAGCACGAGCCCAGTGTTGCCGCAACGGCTGGGGAACTCCGAGACGGCGCCCCATTGCGTCTGGTTCTTGTGGCAACCGGATTGCTGCATGCAGCGGACTATCAGCCAGAGAAAACCTATCGAAGCCTCGATCCGGAACTTCTGGCCAGGAGTTTTCGCATCAATGCCATCGGGCCTGCGCTGGTCGCCAAACACATGCTGCCTTTGTTGCCGAAGGGCGGGAAGAGCATTTTCGCCGTGATCTCGGCCCGTGTCGGCAGTATCGAGGACAATCGGCTCGGCGGGTGGTACAGCTACCGCGCGTCGAAAGCTGCTCTCAACCAGCTCATGCGCACCCTGGCCGTGGAACTCCGGCGCCAGAAGCCCGACGCCATCTGTGTTGCCCTTCATCCTGGAACCGTCGATACAGCCTTAAGTCAGCCATTTCAGAGAGGAGTTGAAAGCGGGAATCTCTTTACTCCCGCCTATGCCGCCGAGCGACTGCTCAGTGTCCTGGATGGTCTCACCGCAGCGGACAGTGGAGGGTTCTTCGCCTGGGACGGACAACGCATCCCATTCTGAGCTTCGTGCCGACCAAGCCTGAAGCTGTGGCAGATTGCCCGTGAAGGACCTCCGGTTAGCGGTCGGCGTTACTTCCGTTGAAGGAGATGCCGTGTTGAATGCCGGGTTAGCCCTTGATGAGAAGAAGGAGGGTGCGCCCAAGCTCTGGCGGCCCAAGCGCGTGCTTGTGACGCCGGCGGCGCTGGAATGGGACCATGGCCGCGCCATTCTGGAGCGAGCGGCCTCTCTGGGGTCTGAGATCGTCGAGCTGAAAAGCAACCGCCTCACGGGTCTCGCCGGCGAGAATGAACGGCAGAGCTACGTGAATGCCAAGACGACCCTCGCAGTTGTCGTGGCGCCTCCAGGCAAGCTTCGTCTGCAGCCGATTCCGCCAAGCGCGGATTGGCGGGTCGATCTTGCGGAGGGCTGCCCGGCCCATTGCCAGTACTGCTACTTGGCAGGCTCGCTCTCCGGTCCTCCGGTCACGAGGGTTTACGCCAATCTCCCGGGGATCATTGGCAGCCTAGCAGATTATGCCGGCAAGGGCACCGTGACCTCGCGATCCCCGGATCGCATACACGAGGGTACCACGTTCGAGGCGTCTTGCTACACCGACCCGTTGGGCATCGAGCACCTTACCGGCTCATTGGCAGCGACCATCGCGCATTTCGGATCTTGGCAGGCTCCCGTGCAACTCCGGTTCACCACCAAATATGATGCCATCCAGCCTTTGCTCGGCATCGCGCATGGCCGGCGTACCCGGATCCGCTTTTCCGTCAATGCGATGCCTGCGGCTCGTTTCGAGGGTGGGACAGCACCCGTTTCAGCGCGACTGTATGCCATGCGATTGGCAGCCTTGGCCGGCTATAGAATAGGCCTGACGATTGCACCGATCATGCCCGTCGAGAACTGGCGTGGGGCCTACGGCGCTTTGCTCCAGGAAGCCGCCGCCGCAACGCGCGATGTGCCTGATCTCGATCTGTCGGTGGAACTCATTACCCACCGGTTCACGCCTGGGTCCAAAACCGTCCTGAACGGGTGGTATTCGGGTTCGGACCTCGACATGGATGAACAGACACGGGTACGGAAGACAACCAAGTTCAACTCGGTCAAATATGTCTATCCGTCCGAAATCATGAAGCAGATGCGCGGCTTCTTCGAAAAGGCGATTGAGGACTATCTTCCATCCGCTCGGATTCTCTACTGGACCTGAAAGCTATCGCCAGAGTGAATTTATTCGACCTTGATCGGGATCAAGGAAATACCCGAATGTGCCGTCATGATGCACAAGGCATTTGCGACAGCACGGAGGCTCACATGCTCGGCTGGATCGTTCGAATTCTGATGATCGCGGCCGGCTTCGTGACGGGCTGGTTCGTCGCCAAGGATGCGCCGATATTCGGCGCCGCGCAGGTGATGATGACCCTCATCCTCATCGCACTCATCGTTGCGGTCGTGGCGTTCTGGCCGCATCGTTGGACGATAGCGATTAACCGGCTTTACCGATCCCGATGAATGAGACTGCTCCGTTTAGTGCTGAACTCCGAGGGGCCAAGGTGCAAACAGACTGGGACGCCTCCACAGGACGAAATGATCCTGCGCGGCGAGTTTCAAGTCGGTGTCCTTCTCCAAAAGGGCAATCTGCGCCTCGACGATCTTGAGTTGTCGCTCAAGCTTTGCGGCACGTCGGGCTTTGGATGCAGAAGGTTTTGGTTTCCTGCTCTTCATCTGGCACCTTAGGGTCCGAAACGTGGCCTTCGCTCTCCCTGCTGAGGAAGACGACGACCGAGGCTCGGATGGCCATGCTTGTGCCCCCTACAAATCGTTCGTTGTATTGTTGATTCGAATCCTACCTGAGGGGTGTCTTCTCGTCTGTCAGGAACCCGACACATCAATGACAATCGTAAACATGGATGAATCTTTGAAACCTCCGATCAGCACCGACGGTTGAGGGAACGAAACGGCTCTCCAACCCAGGGCATATCTTGGCAATCACCGCATCCCGACGCTGCCATCCGTGGCCCGGCTATGTGCTTGGCTTCGCCCTCGGCGGCTTCTTCGATGGAATTCTGCTCCACCAGATCCTGCAATGGCATCATCTCCTGAGTGCCATCAACGGCGACGACATCCGATTCCAGGTTGCTGCCGATGGGTACTTCCATGCCCTAATGTACGTGATTGCCGCCATGGGGCTTTGGATGTTGTGGGCCTCGGGGCGCAACCCTGTCGGGATGTCGGGCCGTCTGCTGCTAGCTGGAATCCTGATCGGCTTCGGTGTGTGGCACATCGTCGATGCGGTTCTGTCCCATTGGCTCCTCGGAATCCACCGGATCCGGATGGACAGCAGCAGCCCGCTCTTCTGGGATCTCCTCTGGCTGGGCCTCTTCGGTCTCGTGCCGGTGATCCTCGGGTGGATCATGCGCGGGTCGACGGGCGACGGATCCGGGGCTGTCCGATCGCCCAATCAAGCCCGCACGTTGGTATCTCTTCTGATTTTCGGCATGGGCGCTATGGGAATTTGGCCGTTGCGAGGGGATGAATTTACCACGGTGATGTTCTTACCGGGCACAGGGCAGGAGTATGCCATCAAATCGCTCGCATCGGTCGATGCGCAGATGGTCTGGATGGATGGCAGCGGGGAAATCGCGGTCGTCACGCTGCCTGATGGGCAATCAGGCTGGAAGCTGTTCTGGCATGGCGCGATCCTCGTGACCGGGGCGGGCCTTCCCGCAGGCTGCCTCAACAATCTGCGCACCTGACAGGTCTGTCGATTATCAGCGCCTGCGCAGACGCTCGATGGCATCCTTATGCGCTGCGGGGTTGACGTCATACTCGGCCGCAAGACGCTTGATCTCGGCTAGCCGTTCCTCCGTGGTCAGCTTGGGGCTTAGGCTCGCTATGGCGGCCAGAAACGATGCGCCCGCCAAAACGGGGTCCCGTCGTCTGGCGGTCTGCTCGCGCTCCTTCTTCAGCTCCGCCTGACGCTGCTTATAGGTCTCCAGCGGGCCGAATGCCCGAAGGGCCCGGTTGCGTAGGGCTTGAGCTGGGAGGTCGTGTTCCTGCGCGATATCCTGCAGGGCGCCTTCCGGATCCTCTCCCGCCAACAGGGCTTCCGCGAGTTCCTCCAGCGCCGAAACGAACGGATCCATGATAGCCCCTTTTCTTGAGTGGTTTGACCGTCAACGGACAGTGACGGGTTCGGTTCTCATAGAAATATTGCCGAAGGCTTGAGCTGACCAATAATGCCAATCATCGATTCTCATCCCACTCGAGCGGAATCCACACACCATGGCCGAACAGCTTCAGGAACGTATTGATCCCTACCTTTGGCTGGAGGATGTGGAGGGCGGCGAGGCGCTGGCCTGGGTGCGCAAACATAACGAAGCCACCAAGGCGGCCCTGTGCGATCCGGCTTTCGAAGCCGACAAAAAGACGCTCTACGAGATCTCGACCCGACCGGACAACATCCCATTTATCACCCGACGGCGGGATCAACTCTACAACTTCTGGCAGGATGCGTCCCATGTGCGCGGTTTGTGGCGCCGCACCATCTTGGAGGATTACCGCCGGCCGGAGCCCACCTGGGAGACGGTGCTCGACATTGATGCACTCGCTCGAGCTGAGGGAGAAGACTGGGTCTGGAAGGGCTGCACTACCCTTGAGCCGGAGCAGCGCTACGGTCTGGTGAGCCTGTCGCGAGGCGGGGCTGACGCCGTCGTGGTCCGCGAGTTCGATCTCGTCCAGAAGCAGTTCGTCCAGGACGGGTTTGCCCTGCCGGAAGCCAAGGGCGGAGCAACGTGGCTCGATCAGGATACGCTTCTCGTCTCGACCACCCTCGGGGCGAAGGCCACCACCGCTTCGGGTTATCCGCGTACCGTTCGCCTGTGGCGCCGCGATTCGGATTTCATGCAGGCGCCGGTCGTCTTCGAAGGCGAGGCCAGCGACATCTACATCTCGGCGTCGGTGGATCGCGAGCCCGGTTTCGAGCGCACCTTCTACCGACGGCAGATCACCTTCGAGGAGGGGCTCAGCTACGTTGCACGCAAGGAAGGCGAGCCCGTGCTGATCGATCTGCCACTCGACGCCCGCTTCAATGTGGAGAGGGATTGGCTCGTCGTGAAGCTGAAAAGCGACTGGAGCCTTCCGGAGCGCACCTATCCGGCCGATGCGCTCCTGGCGATGAGCTTCTCGCGCTTCCTTGAAGGAGAGCGCCGGTTCGAAGTGCTGTTCGAACCCGGCCCGCGACGCGTCCTCTCCAGCTTCTGGTGGACCAAGTCCCGGCTGGTGCTCACGGTTCTCGACAATCTCGCCAGCCAGATCTGGCTCGGAACGCCGGGCTCACCCTGGAGCCTTGAGCAACTCGAGGAGCTGCCGGACACGGCCTTCGTCCACGCCATGTCGCTGGATGCAAGCCAGTTGGAACGAACCGACGAGATTCTCCTGACGATCTCCAGTTTCGTCGAACCGATGAAGCTCGCGCTGGTGACGGGGGATAGGCGGATCGAAGTTTTGAAGGAAGCGCCCGCCGCCTTCGATGCCTCCGGTCTGGAGGTGACGCGGCATGAAGCCGTCTCCGTGGATGGAGAGTGGATTCCTTATTATCAGATCGGGCCGAAGGGCCAGGACGAACCGCGCCCAACAGTGCTCTACGGCTATGGCGGCTTCTCTGTCTCAATGACGCCAGGCTATCTCGGCGGCATCGGCAAGACGTGGCTCGAGCGGGGCAATGTGTGGGTGGTGGCCAACATCCGCGGTGGAGGCGAGTTCGGAGCGGCCTGGCACAAGGCCGGCATGCGAGAGGGCAAGCGCCGCTCCCACGATGACTTCGCCGCCATTGCCCGAGACCTTGCCGACCGGGGCGTGACAAGGCCGAAACAGCTGGCGGCCTATGGCGGCTCCAATGGCGGCCTGCTCGTGGGCAACATGCTGACCCGCTATCCTGAGCGCTTCGGGGCGATCTGGTGTACCGTGCCGCTTCTCGACATGCAGCGCTACACACGTCTGCTGGCCGGGCCGAGCTGGGTGGCGGAGTATGGCGATCCGGACAAGCCCGAGGATTGGTCCTACATGGCGGGCTTTTCCGCCTACCAAAACCTGGAGGCGGGGCGCGCCTATCCTCCCGTGCTGCTGGTCACATCCCGACGGGACGACCGCGTGCACCCGGGCCACGCCCGCAAGATGGCGGCCAGGCTGGAGGCGCTGGAGCAGCCGGTCTTCTTCTACGAGCCCGACGATGGCGGCCATGGCGCCGCCAATAAGGAGCAGGCGGCTTTTCTCTCGGCTTTAGGCTTGTCCTTCCTGCGAAGAACGTTGAACGGGGAAAGCCGTTAAGCAGGGGATAACGCTTTGCAAAGGTGAGCCGTCCATAGCCGGCGGCTCTCTTGATAATGCACTATGCCGCAATCACATAGAAGCAGAGGAAAAGCGCGTCACCTCAACGTCTTAACCTCCTCAGCCGGTCGTCAAAGGTACGACCGGAGCAGCGAGATCATCATCGCATCACAGCAATAATCGAAAACATCTGCAGCCTTCGGGAGTTTCCCCAGCGCGCTGCGCAAGCCGTGACGGCACGCTGTCCATGAAAAGGCGGAAGCCGCTTTGGCGCTTCACCTTCCGGAAATCTGAATGTCCAAGAAATCGAAGAGCTTTGTGAGCCTCAACCACCTGCCGGGCATTCTGCTCGCCAGCCAGACTGAATGTATGCGCTGGATCGAGGCCGGACTGATCCCGGTGGCCGAACGCCGGACCGTGCATCGACGAGGACGGAACGTCGAGGAACCGATGTTCGATCCCGAGGTCGTTGCGCAGCTTGCCGCCGAAGTGCCGGCGTGGCGGGAGCACGGCGACCAAGGAAGCCAGGGAGCGCGCTCTGAAGCACGCGGGAGGGAAGGCGGCAGATCGGCCGACCCATCGCTCGATGAGGCGGCGCATCGGCGGCGCCAGAGCATGCTCGCGCCCATCCGGAAAAACACAGGCGTCTACATCGCCGAGGACATTCGTCGGATCGAGAGCGGCCGCTGGAAGCCAGAGCGTGTTTTCGCCGGCTACCGTGCCGTGTTCAGCCGGCCGATGCAGGTCCTGCCGGACAGCGAGCCTATCGAGATCGCCGTCGAGTTTGCGTTTGTCGAACCGGTAGAGGTTGCTGCCGTGACCCTGGCACCGGCTCGGGTGGAGCGAGCCGAGCTCACGGTCGCCTCGGAAGCCCTGGAAGCAAGACTGATCGAACTGCGCGATGCCACGTTCGAGGCCTGCGAGCAGGAGCTTGGCGGCTGGCGCGATGAGCTTGAGACCTATCTCGACGCATTCGAGGATGCAGGCGAGCGGCAGGCGATCCTTGGCGGCATCCGTGCCGCTGTCGACAAGCTCGAACGGATCCATGGGTCCGACAAAGGCGGTCCTGCCGCTGCCGCGCGCAAGCTGCGACAGAAGCTCGATGACTACCGCTCGAAAGCCGCGGCTCGCAGGCTCCGGCACCTGCGCGAGGCCCAGATCCGCGAAGCCTCCGGCTACGAGCGCTATGCGGCAATCTTCCCCGTCGCCCGTTCCCTCAACCGACGTTTCCTTTTCCTGGCCGGGCCGACCAACTCAGGCAAGACCTATGAGGCGCTGAAGCTCGCGCGCGAGGCCGAGACTGCTGAAATCCTTTCTCCCCTGCGCCTCCTGGCGCTGGAGCATTTCGAGCGCATGAGCGAGGAGGGGCTTCCGGCCGGCATGGTGACGGGCGAGGAGCGGGTGCTGCCGGAAGGCGCGACGCACATTGCCCGCACCATCGAGACGCTCGATTTGCATCGCGTTGTCGATGTCTGCGTCATCGACGAGGTTCAGATGCTGGGAGATCCGAGCCGTGGCTGGGCTTGGACTCAGGCGATGGTCGGCGCCCCCGCAAAGCTCGTGGTCTTGACGGGTGCGCCGGAAGCAATCCCTCTCGTCGAGCACCTGCTCGCCATGACCGGCGAACCACTGGAGGTGAAGATCCTCAAGCGCAAGGGTAGGCTGCGCGTCGAAGGTGTGCCGGCCAATCTCGCCAAGTTGACCCGTGGTGATGCGGTGGTAGCCTTCACCCGCCGTGATGTGCATGACCTGCGGGCGCGCCTCGTGCAATCGGGGCGCACGGTCGCAACCGTTTACGGTGCGTTGGGCCCTGAAGTTCGCCGGGCCGAGGCCGCGCGCTTCCGCAATGGCGAGGCCGAAATCCTGGTGGCCACCGATGCCATCGGCATGGGATTGAATATCGGGCCGCTGCGGCGGGTCGTATTCTCCACCCTGCGAAAGTACGATGGCGTGCGTGATCGCCAACTTACCGCCATGGAGATCAAGCAGATTGCCGGCCGTGCAGGACGCTTCGGACACCACGATGAAGGTCTCGTGACGGCTCTGCCGGACGTCGGCGGCTACGCCCAGGTGGAGAAGATCATCAGTCAAGCACTGACGGGCGATGCCGAGAAGCTGCGGGGGAAGGCCTATGTCCGTCCCAACCAGGAAACCGTGCTCTCGGCGAGCGAGGTGCTGCAGACGGATCGCCTTGGTCGCGTGCTTCGTCACCTGTACGACACCCTCGTGGCGGGCCACCCGGATCTGCGCATGGCCGACATGGACGAGATGATTGATCTGGCAACGCTTCTCGACACTGTCGATATGCCGATCCTCGACCGATTGTCCTATTCCATGGCGCCGGTCGACGGTCGCGAGCAGCTGGCCGTCGAACTGCTCCTGGACTGGGCCCGGCAGCATGCCCGAGACGGGCGTGTTCAGGCGCCTGATTTCGGGGTCAACACGGATCTCCTCAAGCTTGAGGCTCGAGTGAAGATTGCCACCTCCTGGCTTTGGCTCGCTCAGCGTTATCCGGCTGTCTTCGAGGATGTGGAGGCTGTTGTCGATCTGCGCGCAAGCCTTAACGCCAAGATCGAAGAAAAGCTCGTCGCAACCTCCGTTTCGCATCGTCGGAAACCCGAGGACAAAGTGCGGCGGGACAGGGGCAAGGCTACGCAGAAGCAAAGAAGGAACCGGCAGCGTAGAACAGAGTCCGATGCCGGTGATCTGGAGCAGGTTCGCCCCAGGAGGCACTAAAGCATTTTTCGGCGAATTGGATCCGGTTCGCCGCCAAAAATGCGGCAGAGGAAAGAAGAGAGATGGTTCCATACTAGTGGAATCATCTCTAGGCTGATAGCTCCTGCTCAATGAGCGCAACCCAGAAGGCGACGCCGGTCGGGATTGCTTCGTCGTTGAAGTCGTAGGCCGCGTTGTGGTGGAGCGCTCCGTTCATAGCGGGGCCGTTTCCGAGCCAGACATAGGCACCCGGAGCTGCCTCGCTGAAGAATGCGAAGTCATCACCGGCCGTCGATGGCTCGAAATTCGTCACGACCTTCGAGCTGCAGACAGCTTGCGCCGCCTTCAAGGCTCGTACCGTGGCATCGGCATGGTTGATCACGGGTGGGATACGCCTGCGGAATTCGTACGAGACGTTGATATCGAACATTGCGGCAATACCCTTGGCGAGGCGCCCGATTTCCGCTTCGAGTTGATCGCGTACCTCAGCGGAGTAAGCCCGCGCCGTACCGCCGATCTCGACCATATCGGGAATGACGTTGAGCGCCCGTTGATCGCCGGCTTGTACAGAGCAGGCGCTCACCACTGCAGGCTGCAGCGGGTTGACCACGCGCCCCACAATGGTCTGCAAAGCCGCAAGGAAGTGGCCGCTCGCCGTGATCGGATCCTTGCCGAGATGGGGCTTGGCCCCATGGGTGCCGACGCCCATGAAGGTCACGAACCAGCTGTCAGACGAGGCAAGCTGCGGGCCTGCGGTGACGGCCATCTCGTTGACAGCTAATCCTGGCATGTTGTGCAGGCCATAGACCGCATTGCAGGGAAAGAGGTCGAAGAGCCCGTCCTCCACCATCTTCTTCGCTCCGCCCCGGCCTTCCTCCGCCGGCTGGAAGATGAAATGCACCGTGCCGGAGAACTTGCGGATTCTGGCCAAGTAGCGAGCCGCTCCAAGGAGGAGCGTCGTGTGTCCGTCATGGCCGCAGGCATGCATCTTGCCGGGGAACTTCGATTGGTACGGACGCTCCGCATGCTCCGGCATGGCCAGTGCGTCCATGTCGGCACGAAGACCAATGGTGCGCATGCCGTTGCCGACCTGGAGGGTGCCGACGACCCCTGTCTTGCCCAGTCCTCGATGCACCTGAAAGCCTGCCTCCTCCAATAGGGAAGCAACGATCCCGCTCGTCCGCTCCTCCTCGAAACCAAGTTCCGGATGGGCATGGAGATCCTGGCGGAGGTTGCGCAGGAATGGTAGGTCGGCCTGAATGAGGTCCTGAAGGGGCATCGTGCTGTCATCCTGGATAAGCCGGCTCGAATGGTTCGATAACCCGGCGAAGGATAGCCCACAATCACCCTCCGCGTGTCTGAGGGACAAGGAGCGAGCGATGCAGCCCCATGACTTCTGGCAGGAGATCCATCCGCCATCGACCTTCGATGGCCACCCAGCCGAGGGCCATCGCAGATTCTATCCTGCGGAGTTCGAGGATGGACGTCAGCTGCGCCTGCCGATCCGGGAGTTGGCCGATGGCGAGCATGCCCTGGCCTCACTCATCATCAACCAGGCCGGCTTTGCTGTGGAAGACGCCCTCTGCGCCAGCCTTGCCGAGAAGGTCCGCGCTTTTGAGCCGGAGGTGGTGGTTGGGCTTCCGACCCTCGGACTCACCCTGGCGAGCGGCACAGCCAAGAAGCTCGGGCACAGCCGCTATGTCCCCCTCGGGACCTCCCGTAAGTTCTGGTACCGGGAGGATCTGTCGGTGCCGATGACATCGATCACCAGCCCCGACCAGCTCAAGCGGCTCTATCTCGATCCGCGCATGCTCCCTTTGATCGAAAACAGGCGGGTCCTGCTGGTGGACGATGTGATCAGCAGCGGGCGATCGATCGCCGCCGCGCTGGAGCTCCTCACCTCGTGCGGGGTCTTGCCCGTCGCCATCGGCGCGGCAATGCTCCAGACCGATGCATGGCGGGACAAGCTCGCCGCTCTCGGCCCAGAATGGCCAGAACGGGTAGTAGGCGTGCTGCGGACGCCACGGCTCAAGCGGATTGCTGGCGGTGGCTGGATGCCTGCTTTCTGATTTGGGAGCTTTTTGAGCAGAATGGCGGTAACGTGGGCAATGTCCGTGAGAGGCGGGGCTTTTCCATGGCCATGGTTGTGTTAATGCCTATGCACCAGGGCAGGGGGCCATGGCCAAAACGACGGCCCTCTCGGCAGCGAAACATTGAAACATAGGAGACCTTAAGATGGTAGGGCGTTGGTACAAACCGCTTGCAGGCACGACCTTTCTTCTGGCGGCGCTGTTGTCGGCTCCGGTCATGGCTCAGAACAAGACCCTGACGATCTCCTGGTGGGGCTTTAACGGCGATAAGCTGGAAGAGATTGTGCTCAAGCCGTTCCGCGCCCAATGCGGCTGCGAGCTGGTCTTCGAGACTGGCAATAACGCCGACCGCCTGAACAAGATCAAGATCCGCGGCGGCAGCGGCGTCGATGTGGTTTATCTTACCGACAGCTACTCCCAGCTCGGCATCCAGGAAGGCCTGTTCCAGCCGGTCGACCGTTCCAAGCTCCCCAACCTCAATGGCATCTATGAACTGGCCCGCGCGCCGCAGGGCCAGTTCGGCCCAGCTTACACGATCGGCCGCGTTGGGATCATCTACGACAGCGCCAAAGTCAGCGCGCCTGTCACCTCCTGGAATGATTTGTGGCGGGAAGACCTGAAGCGCCGGGTCTCCCTTCCCGGCATCACCACCACGGCCGGCCCGATGACCGTTCTGGTTGCCGCGAGCAAGGCGGGCGTCGATCCCTACAAGGACGAAAAGGCGGCCTTCAAAGCCCTCGAGCAGCTAAAGCCCAACGTGGTGAAGAACTACAACACGGGTTCCGAGCTCGTGAACCTGTTCTCGACCGGCGAGGTTTCCGTGGCCATGGCGCAGGACTTCACACTGGCCCAGATCCAAGCTGCCGTTCCGACGGTGCGCTGGGCTGAGCTGAAGGAGGGAGACTACGCGACCCTCAACACGGTGAACATCGCCAAGGGCGCGGCCAACCCGGAACTCGCGCACCAGTTCATCAACTTCATTCTCGATCCCAAGATTCAGCAGACGCTGGCCGAGCGCGGCGTGGATGCTCCCGTTGCAACCGCCGTGCAGCTCAAGCCGGAGGAAGCTGCCCGCTGGACCTATGGCCAGAAGATGATCTCGTCGCTCAAGCGCCTGGACTATGAAAAGCTCAATGCGGCCAAGACCGACTGGCTCGATGCCTGGAGCGAGGTCTTCGGGAAGTAATCCAGCTATCATGACCTCAAGACGTTTCTGGCGCCGCAATGGCGCAACCGGGTGGGCGCTCTCCGCGCCCGCCACGCTCGCCGTCATCGGCTTCCTGCTCATACCCATCGGAGCCGTGATCGCCGGCACCTTCATGGATCCGCGCGGGGTCTTTGCTCCCTACATTGCCTATTTCAACAGCGGATTCCGCACGACCGTTCTGTTCCGCACACTGCAGATCTCCGCAATCACGACGATCATCTCCCTGATCTTCGGCTTCATGACCGCCTATGTGGTCTCCCGCGCCCCGGGAAAGCTGAAGAGTCTGCTGATCGTCGCAGCCGTATTTCCGCTTCTGACCGGCGTGGTGGTGCGTGCCTTCGCGTGGCTCATCATCCTGGGCCGGAACGGCATTCTGAACCAGACTCTGCTAGGCCTCGGCATCATTAACGAGCCGCTTGAGATGCTTTACACCCAGGGGGCAGTGGTCATCGGTATGGTCTATCTGTTCGTGCCGCTGATGGTTCTCTCCCTGGTGGGAGTTCTAGAGAACATCCCCAAGGACGTGTTGCAGGCTTCCTCATCTCTTGGGGCGTCTCCAATGGCGACCTTCTGGCAGGTGCTGCTGCCGCTGGCCGTGCCGGGGCTGATCGTCGGCGCTGTACTTGTCTTCACCGGCAGCTTCACGGCTTATGCGACGCCGCAATTGCTCGGTGGCGAGCGCCAGACCGTGTTGGCAACCCTGCTTCAGCAGCGTGCCATGGTATCCTTTGACTGGGTCGGCGCATCGACCATCGCGGCCATCATGACGGTGATCACCATCACGATCGTTCTCGCGATGAGCCACGTCGCCCGCCGCATCAACCCCATGGCCACATGATGTCGGACAGACCTCATTTCCTCCTGATCGTCGTTGCGGCGCTGGTCTACCTGTTCTTGATGCTGCCGCTCGTCATCGTGGTCGGCGCGGCGTTGAGCGACACCACCTATCTCACGTTCCCGCCGCAGGGCCTGTCCCTGCGCTGGTTCGAAAACATCTTTGAGATCAGTGCTTTCCGACGAACAATCATCACAAGCCTGCAGATTGCGCTTCTCGGAACGCTTATCGCTCTTCTGATCGGCATTCCGGCTGCCTATGCGCTCAACCGCTTCCGGGTCGAGCTGCCGAAATGGCTTGGGACATTGTTCGTTCTGCCGATCCTTGTGCCCGAGATCGTGTTCGGCTTTGCCCTGCTCAAGTCGTTCACGGTCGGGACGGGCGCGCCGATCTTCCTGTCTCTCCTCATCGGCCACACGCTGATCGTGCTGCCCTATGTAGTGCGCGTGATCAGCGCGAGTCTGGCTTCCTTTGACTTCTCCATCGAGGAGGCGGCGATCAGCTTAGGCAGCGCTCCGGTCAAAACCTTCTTCACCATCGTCCTGCCGAACGTCAGGGCCGGGGTGATCGCAGCCTTCATCCTCGCCTTCATCACCTCGCTCAACGACGTATCGGTGTCGCTCTTCCTGACAGGACCTGGGATCAGTACCCTACCGATCCAGATTCTCGCCCATGTGGAGCAGTTCTTCGACCCGACCGTGGCGTCCGTTTCCGTCCTGTTGATGTTCCTCACCGTGGCCGTCATGGCCGTGGTGGAGCGAACCCTCGGCCTCACCTTTTTGGCAAAGTAACTCCCGTGACACAGCCTCTCGCTCTCCAAGCCGTTTCCGCCCATTACGGAACGACCAAGGTCCTCGAAGACCTCTCGCTCTCGGTTCAGGCCGGCGAACTCGTCTCGCTTCTCGGAGCCAGCGGCTGCGGCAAGACCACGACCCTGCGCCTGATTGCCGGTTTTCTCACGCCCACCACCGGCTCGATCCAACTCGGCGGCCGCGACCTGACGCGCTTGCCGACCCATAGGCGCGATATCGGCCTGGTCTTTCAGAATTACGCTCTGTTTCCACATCTGTCAGTTCTCGACAACGTTGCCTTCGGGCTGAAGCAGCGGGGTATAGGTCCGGCCGAGCGCCGCAAGCGCGCCGTGGCCATGCTGGAGCGTGTCGGTCTTGCGGTTTTGGCGGATCGTGCGCCCGGAGCGCTCTCAGGCGGCCAGAAGCAGCGCGTCGCGTTGGCACGGGCGCTCGTCATCGAACCGCCACTGCTGATGTTCGACGAACCGCTGTCGAATCTCGATGCCAAGCTCCGGGTCGACATGCGCGTCGAGATCCGCCAGCTGCAGCGGTCGAATGGCACAACTTCGGTCTATGTCACCCACGACCAGGAGGAGGCGTTCTCGATCTCCGACCGGGTGGCCATCATGAATGCCGGGCGGCTCATGCAGTTCGACCGGCCGGAGGTGCTCTACCGGCGCCCGGCGAACACCTTCGTGGCCCGCTTCGTCGGATTTGAAAACATCATTCCGTTCAAGGTGGTTGCACGGGACGGCGACAGGGTTACGGCGGAGACGGCGGGGATGATCCTCCGATTGTCGCAAGCCGCCTATGGCGCCATCCCTGACAGCTTCCTTCTGGCGACGCGACCCGACGGCCTGGTGGTATCCACCGACCCTATGGCTGAAGGTCTTTCAGCCCAATTGGGCCTGCGAACCTATCTGGGACGGGCCTACCAGTACCAGTGCGACACCCAGGCAGGTCACCTCGTCGCCAATGGCAGCCTCACAACACCGCTCGAGGCTGGGACCAGCGTAAAGCTCGTGCCGATGCCGGAGCAGTGCACCATCCTTCCCGCTGACGGAGCTCGGTGATGGCGTCGATCCTTATCAGGAACGCCTGCCTGCTTCCCATCGACGAGACCATGAGCGTCATCGAAGGTGGATGGATCCATATCGAGGGCAGCACGATCCGGGCTCTTGGTTCCGGCGAGCCACCGCAGGTGGACGGGGCCGAGATCATTGACGTGAACGGCGACGTGGTCATGCCCGGCATGGTCAATCCCCATGCCCATCTGGCCATGACTCTGTTCCGCGGCCTCGGCGAGGACGTGGACGACCGGCTGTTCCGCTACGTGCTGCCGATGGAACGCAAGTTCGTGACGCCGGAAATGGTGCGCGTCGGTACGCTCCTGGGCGCGCTCGAATCCATCGAGGCAGGCGTCACCACCATCGCCGATATGTACTATTATGAGACGGAGGTCGGGCGGGCCCTCAATCAGGCCGGACTGCGCGGCGTCGTAGGCCAGACCCTCGCCACCTTCGACCCGCCGGACCACAGATCCATCGACGAAGGCTTTGCCCTGGTTGAGGAACTCGTGTCCGAGTTTTCAGGGCACGACCGGATTATCCCCTCCATCGCCCCTCACGCGCCGTACTCGACCGATATCGAGGTGATGGCGCGTGTCGCTCGCTGGGCTGAATCTCATCCGGGAGTGCCGGTGCAGATCCACCTCGCCGAGATGGACAGCGAGATGGAATGGTGCCGCAAGAACCATGGGTTGCGGCCAGTCGCGGTTGTAGAGAAGGCAGGTCTCCTGATGCCCGGGCTGATCGCAGCCCATTGCCTGCATATCGATCCCTTTGAGATCGAGCGCATGGCCAAAGCCGATGTGCGGGTCGCCCATAATGCACGCTCGAATGCCAAGGCCGGGCGTGGAATCGCGCCGATCGAGGCCATGCGTGCCGCCGGCATCAAGGTCGGCATCGCCACCGATGGCCCGATGAGCGGCAACACGCTGGACCTGTTCAGCCAGTTCGGGCCGGTCTCCATGTTCCAGAAGCTTCTCGGCCACAGCCGCAAGCCGATGCCGGCCGCCCAGGTGATCCGCATAGCGACGCTGGAAGGCGCACAGGTGCTCGGCCTCGACAGCCGCATCGGCTCGCTTGGGCCCGGCAAGCAGGCCGACATCATCCGCATCGACCTGTCTGCGCCGCGCCTGCAGCCGGTCTACGACATCTACGCGACGCTCGTGTTCTCCGCGATGCCGGTCGACGTTCAGGACGTGATGGTCGGCGGCCGCTGGATCATGCAGGGCCGCAACGTGGAAAGCCTGGAACGCAAGAAGATCCTGCGCGATGCCGGTCAGATTGCGACAGCGTTCAAGGCTGAGATGGCTCGGATCGACGCGGCCGGTTGAACTTTACCAGACGACCGGGTGCGTTTGCCCGGTCGCCACATTCACAAAGCCCTGAGGAGCCGCCTCGCAAGGCGCGACCAGAACCCAGCGCCAAGGCGCACAGGTGAGCGTCGCGAATTGCAGCCGCTCGGGAAAACCCGGATACCAGCGCGGCGAGAAAGTCGGCTCGTAGAGCCATTGGATTGTCTCGGCTTGTGCGTAAAGCTGCTTCATCTCGGCATCGAGTTCTTCCGCCGGACGCTGGGTCATCAGACCGCCGATCTCATAGTGGACCTCCGCCAGAACCTTGTCGCCGCTGACGAGAACCCAACCGCCGCCGATCTCCGCTACGCGGTTCGCCACCATTGCCATGGCCTCGTCGGACGAACCGACGATCCAGAGGTTGTGCTTGTCGTGCGCCACCGTACAGCCGACGGCCGTATCGGGAGTCTTCGGGCCGCAGCCGAGCCAGAACATGCGCGAGATCTTCGCCTCGCCGGAGAAGCGGTCAACGATGGCGAACTTGGTGACGTTCCGGGCCGGATCGCGCTGGACCTCGCCATTTTCGACCGGCAACTCCATGGTGATGAAGTCGTCATGCCAATGAAAGGGCCGCAGCAGCGCGGCCTGCATCGTGGTGCGGCCGGGTTCCGCGAGAATAGTAAAATCCTCAGGCTTGACCCGACGCTTGATTTTGATGGTTTGGGAGGCCCAGTCGGGCCAGTCGATGGAAGGCAGGGCTCCGAGATATTCAGTGCCCCTGGAAACAGGATGACCGTCAGCCCAGACCTCGGTGATGGAGAGCTTGTCGACATCGTCGAGCAGGACAATATCAGCGAAGCGTCCCGGCGCGATGCTGCCAACCCAGGGCGTCAGACGCATGTGACGTGCCGGATTGATGGTCACGCATTGGATTGCGATCTCCGGCGAGAGACCCGACTGAATGGCAAGGCGCACATTGTAGTCCGTTGACCCCATCTTCAGCGTATCCGAGGCGCTGCGGTCATCGGTGGCAAAAGCGACCTGGGACCAGTCGGTAAGACCCCGCTGAAGCATGCCTTGAATGATCTCCGGCATGGAATGTGGCCTGATCTCGATGAAGATACCGTGGCGCAGCTTGTCCCACACCTCTTCGGCGGTCCAACCTTCATGATCGGACGCGAGCCCTGCCGCCGCGAAGGCATTGATGGAATTAAGGTCTCGTAGGCCAGCACCGTGACCTTCAATGACGCCGCGTTGTTCAAATGTAGCCTGGATCATCCCCCAGAGCCGCTTATGGGACGGATTTTCCGGGTTCCAGAGGGCAGGCCAGTCCATCACCTCGTCGAGGCCAGCCACCATCAGGCTGTGTTTCAGGAAACTCGCCTGCTCGTCATGGCCGTAATAGCCACCGCCCCATTCATAGGCCGTGGGCGGCACCGCCGAGCCGGGAAGCGGGAAGATCTTCATGGGCGAGCCATGCCGGCGAGCCGTCAGCCAGAATTCCAGATTGTGCGGACCATCGACATTCGAGAACTCATGGCTTGCCTCGCAGGTCCAGGTATTGCCGTGCGGGAGGACCAAAGCTGCCTCGTATTCGGGGGTTATATGCGAGCTTTCGATGTGCTTATGCACCTCGCCGAACCCCGGAACGGCGGCAAAGTTCGAGCGGTCCTCCAGCGCGAGGGCTTTCCCAGGGAATGTGCCCGCAGGCCCGGTCCAGGCAATGCGCCGACCGCGGATCGCGATCTCCTGATCATCGAGCCATGTGCGGGTGTGAACATCGAGCAGCCGCCCGACGCGCAGGAGCCTGTCGGCCGGGCGCTTGCCAAGGGCGACCAAGACGAGGTCCTGACGGATTACCACTTCGTCCGCGGCATTCACCAGAAGATCGTCGGGGAGCGAAGCGGAACGGGTCACGGCGCACCTGCAGCTATGGTCAAAAGCGGCCCGCTGTCGGATAAGAAACCATACGGACCTGAAAGGCTTCTACCCCGATCATGACCCCTGCAAAACCCCGCCTGACCATCATCGACACCGATCCCGGCATCGACGATGCCATCGGCATCCTCCTGGCCCTCATTTCGCCCACTTTCACCATCGCCGGAATCACGACCGTGGCGGGCAACATCGGCATTGAAAGCACGACGCGCAACGCAGGGCGCCTTCTCGCATTCTCGGATCGGGGCGATATTCCCGTGTTCCAAGGCGCAGCCGCGCCGATCTCGCGGGCCGGGCCTGAGCCGCTTAACCTGCATGGCGAAGACGGCATCGGTGGTGTTGCCTTGCCTGATCCCACTCGTCTCCCTGAAAGCCAGCCTGCTGTGGAATGGCTGGCGGATTTCCTGCTCGATCAACCGGCAGGCTCTGTCGATGTGCTTGCCCTAGGGCCTCTGACGAATCTGGCTCGCCTAGCTCTGGAGAGGCCTGAGGCCGCAGGGCGCATCGGCCGGATCATCGCCATGGGCGGGGCGATCCACGAGCACGGCAATGTTGGGCCGCGCTCCGAGTTCAACCTGTGGGCCGATCCTGAGGCTGCGGCGGTTGTCGTAGCATCCGGCATGCCCCTTATACTCATTCCCCTCGACGTGACCCGCCGCGTTCGCGCCACACGTGAGTTCGTGGAGACGCTGTCAGCGAGCGAAAAGCCGATGGCCGTCATGGTGGCCAGCCTCATTGAATCCTATTTCGAAGCTCAAACGAACCGGGAGAGCCGTCCGCTCCACGATCCCTGCGTGATGCTGTACGCCCTTGCGCCTGAACTCTTCCGCATCGAGGAGCTTCGCCTGATCGTCGATACCGGCAATGGCGAGATGGCTGGAGCGCTCACGATCGACCCAAAAGGAAGCCCTGTGCAGGTGGCACTTGGCGTCGACGGTCCCGGTGCTCTCGACCGCCTTGCTGAAACACTCAGCGCAGTTGGATAGGAAACTGCGATGACGGACGAGCCGCAGAAACCAACTCAGGAACTCGACGAGGAGACCATCGCCTTCGCCCAACGTGTCTTCCAGCATGCGAGAGCAGGGCAGGTGCAGGAGCTTGGCGACCTGCTCCGCATGGGCTTGCCGCCCAATCTGCGCAACGAGAAGGGCGACTCGCTCCTGATGCTGGCGAGCTATCACGGGCATTCAGAGGCCGTACGGATTCTACTGCAGCATGGCGCCGATCCGGAACTCGCCAATGACCGTGGGCAGACGCCCCTCGCCGGGGCGGCTTTCAAGGGCGATCTGACATCGGTGGAAATCCTTCTCGATGGTGGCGCCGACGTGAATGGCCGGGGTGACGGCGGCAAGACCGCGCTCATGGTCGCAGCCATGTTCAACCGAGCAGAGATCGTCGAGATGCTGCTGGCGCGTGGAGCGGATGTTCAAGCGCTCGATGCTGGCGGGCTTACGGCCGAGGCGCTGGCGAGTGCGATGGGTGCATCCGACACGGCCGAGTTGCTCGCTCGTGTGGCTCAGGCGTAGAGCGTTCCAGAGGCCTTTACGGGTTTGTGCGCCGTTAGAAGACCGTAACGCATCGAACCATTCAAATAGGCTATCCAGATACGCGGGACGCTCAGGGCGAAGATGCGGTTCCTGGCATGGGCATCCAGCAGGTAGCGTCTGTATCGCGGCTGCGTCAGGAGTTTCCTTGCAACCCGTCCCGTGCAGAGCGCCCAGGTGCGCCTCACACCGGCGCTGAGATCCTCGAACCCGTCGACTGCCAACCCGGCCTTGCTCGCCCACGTACGATATTCGGTTTCGCTGCCCATGCTCGGCAGGCGTCCCTCACGGCAGATCGGCTCCAGCAGGTAGCGTTCCTCCCAGGAACTGGCTCCGTCACAAGCCAGCCAAGCATAAACGGCGAAGCGGCCGCCGGGACGAAGGGTGCGAAAAACTTCGTCGAAAAACCTCTGCTTGTCGGGCATGTGCTCGGAGCTCTCGATGGCGATCACCTGGTCGAAGGTCTCGTCCCCGAAGGTGTTCTCGAGCCAGTCCTCCCGGCTGAAGTGCAGCAGGGTCGACGCGGTGCTGCGCGCCTGCGCCCGCTGAAGCTGCGCCGAAGAGAGCGTGACGCCGGTCACGCGGACATTGTGATGACATGCGAGCCATTCCGCCGTCGCGCCATAGCCGCAGCCGACATCGCAGACATGCTGACCCGGCTGGAGGTCCAGTTTGTCCGCGAGGTGGGCTATGAGGGCTTCGACTGCCTCATCTGGTGTCTCCCGGCCAGTCTTCCACAGACCGTGATGAACATGCTCGCCCCAGATCTCACGATAGAACGGATCCAACTCGTCATAATGCTCTGCGACGGCGGCCGATGTCTGAACCTCACGCGGCACGATCATGACAGAGCCGCGGTTTTGTGAATGGAGCCCACCCGGATCCGCGTGAACGCTGCCACCTGACGCATGAGGGAGGGCCAAGTGCGGCACAGGTGAAACAGAACAGCCTGCCCAGGCCCGAAGCGGGCTGCCTTGTTGAGAAGAAAGGCGAGCCGGATCTGTTGCCGGACGTTCGCGGCCATCTTCCGATGGAAATCCGTGCTGGCGCGGCCATTGCGAAGGAACATCGAGGCGGCGATATACCCGCTATGCAAAGCCATCGACATTCCCTCACCGGTGAAGGAGGGAATTACACCCATCTGATCGCCGAGGCGGAAGAGGCCGCCAGGCTCGGTCCAGTCAGGGTGATGAACGAAGCCATAGGGAATCTGGAAGATCGAGAAAGGTCTTTCGAAAAGCGCGATTGCGTTCCTCAACCGATCTGCCACAGGCGGGCACTCACGGGTGACCTGGTTGACCAGGCTGTCCCAGCTCTTACCAGCCTGCTCAAACCCTCTCTGGCTGACGACGAGGCAGAGATTGGCGACACCGCCCTCAATGAGTTGCAGCCCGGCATAGCCTTCGTCAAACAGGATGACTTCGATGGCGCCGTCAAGGGCGGTTCGCTGTTGCTCCGACAGCCGATAATGCATCTTGAAGCCGATGAGATCATTGATGGATCCCGATATCGGCCGTTTTGCACCTCTGACATCATGCTTGCCGCTGGCCAGGAAGAGTGTCTCGGCCCGAACGCGGCCCAATGAACCTGCATCAACCCAACTGGCCCTTTCGTCGGCGGTGATGGATCGCACGGTCACTCCCCGCATAATCTGAGCGCCGTGCGAAATCGCCTTTTCCAGCAGCGCCTCATCCAGAATCTTGCGGGAGAGTCCCCGTGCCAGGAAGGGTAACTCCGCTTCTGCCTTTTTCCCGCGATGATATAGACGAAGGTGCGAAATCCGGCTCGCACCCAGGGCATCGAGATCGATGCCGAGACGGGCGAGGTAGGTCTGTGCTTCGACACTGAGGAATTCACCGCAAACCTTGTGCCGTGCTCCCACATCGCGCTCGAGGAGAAGCACCGAGCGTCCTTCCCTGCCCAGGATGCAGGCAGCAGAGGCACCGGCAAGCCCTCCGCCAACGATCACGAGTTCCTCGGTGCGGTGACCGTTCATTTCAACCGGCTCACGCAGAGGCGAAACGGAATGTGCCACCGGATTTCTGCCACTCCGGGTGCGAGGCCTGCCGCATGCAGGATCTTCTCCCAATCCCCTTTCCGAAAGCTGCGGGCGATGGAGACAGGTCCATCGTGCTGGACGAAGCGGTGCCAGCGGGCAAGGCGGGCGAGCGTGCCGAAGACGTGAAATGGAAGCGGATGGCGGTGCAAATCGGCGATATACCAGCCTCTTGCCGCCACCTGTTCCATCCAGCGAATGAAGACCGCCAGTTCCTCATCCGACATATGATGGGTCGTCTGTGAGCTGATCACGAAGTCAATAGGCTGCTCGGGCATGTAGTCGAAGACATTGCCCGTCCGGTACTCGATGGAGACACTGGCAGGTGTTGCAGCTCTGGCAATCGGTTCGCTCATAGGATTGAGGTCGACCCCGACCAGACCGACTGCACGGCCTTTGCGACGGCCCCAGGAATGGATCTTGCGTAGGAGGTCACCGTAGCCGTATCCCACATCGAGCACCGTCACACGCTCGTTCGGTGCCAGATTGCGGGTGGCACGGTCGAGCCAGCTCAGGATGGGGCCGTGGGTCAAGGTCAAAGCATTGACCATGGCGAGATCCTTGAGGCAGGCTTGGTAATCCTCGAAGCTGACAGTTTCGGTGTCCATCAACTCCGTCTCGTGGCTGCGCTCGGCGAAGCTCCGGCCCATGGCGGGGTTATCCTGTGATATCGAACCGAAAGGTCTCGGCGACGAGTCCGGGCCCGAAGGCCATGCCGATGCCTTTCGAATCCGGAGGCGCCTGATGCATCATGCGATTGAGCACAAACATCAGCGTGGCGGACGACATGTTCCCGAAATCCCGCAGGACGCCGCGGGACCAGCGCAGAGCGTCCGGGGCAAGCTCAAGGCCCTGTTCGACCGCATCAAGGATCGTACGGCCGCCCGCATGAACGGCCCAGAGATCGAAGTCGTCCTTATGCTGGCCCCGCAGGATGCCACCGTCGTCGTTGCGGGTTGACTCATGGCGGAGCGCTTTTGCGATCTGCTGCGGCACCTCGCCGGATAGGCTCATCTGAAAGCCCGCATCGCCGATGCGCCAAGTGATGAGATCCCGCGTGTCCGGAATGGTCGCTACGCGGAAATCCTTGAGGGCAATGCCTCGTGGTTCGGCCGTAACGATGCTCGCGGCGCATCCGTCGCCGAAGAGCAAAGCACCCAAGATCACCTCGAGGTCCATGGTTTCTTGGAGGTGAAGCGTGCAGAGTTCCAAATTGACGACCAGCACCTTCGCAGAGGGTTCCGACCGGGCAACGTGGTGCGCCAGCTTCAACGCGTTGACGGCCGCAGCGCAGCCCATGAACCCGACCAAGGTACGCTCGATGGACGGATTGAGGTCGAGTCGTTCCATCAGCTGCTGGTCGAGCCCGGGAGCTGTGAATCCTGTGCAGGACGCCACTATAAGATGGGTGAGGGTGGAGAGTTCTTCGCCCAGTTCGAGGCCACCGACTGCCCGCTCGGCAAGGTCGACTGCATGGGTCTCGAAACGGTTCATTCGGGCCGCGGTTCCGGCAAACTGTCCCGGCTGGAAAAACCCTTCCTGATCGGCGGCAATGTCCAGATTTTCACTAGGCGTGAGGGTGGAGTAACGATGCTCGATGCCGGAACGCTGCACCATGCGCCTGAAAAGAAGCTTGTCCTTCCGCTCGGGCAGGAGGCGGTCGACAAAGCCGATGAATGTCTGATGGACGTCATGCTCCGGCACAGCCGTGCCGATCCGGTTGATATACGCGCCTGTCACAAGTTCCACCCTGCCTCAACGGCCTAGGCTGCGGCCCATGCCTTACGATTGCAGATCAGGGACATAGGGCACAGGCTAATCGAGTGAACGCGGGTGCGGCAGAAGTCGCACCTCTGTGATCGCGGCGCAGCTTCAGCGCGTCGTGGATGTCGCGGCCGACGCCTGCGGCACGGGTTCGGGCAATGGGTCAGCCTCCGGTCGGCCTCGCTTGAGGGTCCGCTCGCGGGCGAAAATGAACAGACCGGCTGCAACCACGATGGCGATGCCGAACAGGGCCAAGGCGTCCGGCCACTCGTCGAAGAACAGGGCGCCGATCGCCAGAGCCCAGAGGATTTGGCTGTATTGGGCCGCCCCTAGGCGGTCGGCCGGAGCGTACATGGTCGCCACGATGAAGAAGGCCTGCGCGACGAAGGCTGTGGCTGCGAAGGCGATCAGCAGGATCCACTGAGAGATTGTGGGCCAGGCAAAGCCTGGGATCATCAGCACACCGGCCAAGAGGGTTGTGGCCAGAAACACGGTGCTGATGAGCGTGAACCGTTTCTCCGTGTGGCCGATCATGCGACCGGCAATGACCCCTCCGGCTGCGCACAAAGCCGCAGCTAGGGCTGCAAAATGGCCGGGGAGAAGCTCCCTAAACCCAGGACGCACGATGACCAGCACCCCGATGAAGGCCGCGCAGACGGCAAGGCCGCGGCGCCAGCGGACATGTTCCTTCAGGATGAAGATGGAGAGGATCGTCACGAGGCTGGGCATAAGGAACAGAAGCGCGAAGGCTTCAGCGAAGGGCAGGCTCCGGAATGCTATGACGCTCAATGGCGTCGTAGCCGCGATCAAGAAGACCCTGAACCCCATGAGCCAAGGCCTGTTCCAGCGCACCATATCGATGACACTGTCGCCTTTCTTCATGAAGACTGGCGAGAGGATCAGCGGGATAAGATAACCGAAGAAGGTCACCTCGAACGGATCGAGGTCATGGCCGATCGCCTTCACAATGGCGTCGCCCCAGGCGAAGACCGCGAAGGCAAGGAAAGCGAGAATGATACCTTTGACCATGTTCGGGCAATCCCGCGGGAGGGGCGGTTAGAAAAGGCAAAGGCGCCAGCCGATCAGGCTAGCGCCAGCGGGCGGGCGAACAGGATAACAGGCTTATCGCGGCATGACGAGGCGAGGGCGCTTCCGTTCGACTACCACGACCTTCGGGCCCTCGTTGCGTTCGGGCATGGAGAAACGATCTGCCAAGCGCATAGGCCGACGGACCGCGGCCGGAACTGCAGCTTTCAGCACCTCGGGTCGGACCTCATCCTCGGACATTCCCATGAGTTGTGCGGCAATCTCGATCTGGCTCTCGACATCGTCCGTCAGACCCTGGGCCGCCGCAATGGCTTCCTCAACGGCAGGAAGGTCGACACGGGTAACGCGCCGGTTCTGGGTTTCCGAAGGTTTCTTCTTGGCTAGCATCGGGCTTCTCCTGGGCAGACCCTTAACTCATGAAGCTGAGGTTTGCGTAATGCATGGTTGAGGCGGCAGGGCTGCACTGAGCGCAAGCGAGGCTGAAATCCCCTCGATGCTCTTGAACGCCACTGGAGCAAACCGGATCCATGGTAAAGCTGGAAAAATGGCTAGGAGCAAAGCTTTTTCAGCAGTGCCGCATACCAGGCCGTCGCAAAGTTTCGAGTTCACGACCGCTCTTTTCGGCCTGTGCAGACTCGACCATACTGATCGGCTAAGGCATGCAGTGTCGTCACCGCCGGGCAAGACGAAAGGCAATCCTGTGTTCACTGCCAAAATTCTCCTCCTCGGATCGGGCGAACTCGGCAAGGAGTTCGTGATCTCGGCGAAGCGGTACGGGTGCCATGTGATTGCCTGCGACAGCTATGCCAATGCACCGGCCATGCAGGTCTCCGATGAGGCCGAGGTGTTTTCCATGCTGGATGCGGACGCCCTGCGGCAGGCCATCGAGAAGCACCGGCCCGACTTCATCGTGCCGGAGATCGAGGCAATCCGCACTGAGGTGCTGCAGGAGTTCGAGGATAAGGGCTTGACGGTCGTGCCCTCTGCCCGTGCTGCTTCCCTGACGATGAACCGGGACCGGATCCGCGAGCTTGCCGCCACCGAGCTCGGCCTGCGTACGTCCAAGTATCGATATGCGGAGAGCCTGGAAGAGGTCAGGGCTGGAGCCGAGCATACCGGGCTGCCCTGCGTCATCAAGCCGGTCATGTCCTCCTCGGGTAAGGGGCAGAGCACCGTTCGAACGCCCGATCAGCTGGAGCAGGCCTGGAACGATGCCGTGGCCAACATGCGGGGCGACCGGAAGAAGGTGATCGTCGAGGAGTTTGTCGCCTTCGAGTACGAGATCACCCTGCTGACTATCCGCTCCCGGGAGGGCGTGTCCTTCTGCGAGCCTATCGGACACCGGCAGGAGCGAGGGGATTATCAGGAATCCTGGCAGCCGACACCGATGACCGAGAAGCTGCTGGATGATGCCAAGGAGATGGCCCGCAAGGTCGTCGACAACCTTGGAGGCTACGGGATCTTCGGGGTCGAATTCTTTGTTACTCGCGACGAGGTGATCTTCTCTGAGCTTTCGCCTCGCCCGCATGACACCGGTCTCGTCACGCTCCTGTCCCAGAACCTCTCCGAATTCGATCTCCATGCCCGTGCCGTTCTGGGGCTTACGATCCCGCCGGTTCGCCTCAAGGGGCCGACAGCATCAGCCGTGATCCTGGCGGACCGCGAGGCTGAACGGTTTTCGATTCAGGGGCTCCGGGAGGCGCTGGAGCTCGCCTCCGATGAGGCGGACGTAGAGGTTCGCCTGTTCGGCAAGCCGACGACCCGCAAGCACCGCCGGATGGGCGTTGCTTTGGCATCCGGGAGCACAGTGGAGGAGGCCCGCAAACGAGCGTCTCAGGCGGCGGCTCGCATCCAAATCAAGTATGAGGGTTGAAATTGTAGGTCAGGCCTCGGTGCTCTCCCGATCGAGCACGTCGGTCGTGCGCCGGTAGAGCTCCCTTGCTTCCTCGTGGGAGGGAGCGATGCAGAGGACGCCGAGCTTGCCGAATTCCGATAGAGCGCCGATCAGGTGGAAGACGACGCCTTTCTGGCAAGCTCCATCGAAGTGCAGCCTGTTGAGAGCCGCGATATCGATCAGATCGCCTGGAGCGAGACCGCGATAGAGCGGCGATTCCAGGTTATCGGAGGCATAATAGCAACGGGGTTGACCGGACGGGGTGACGAAGTTGCCGGTGGTAGGGTCGTAACAGCCGTCCGTGAGGAACTCGAGCATCATGAATGGATGCGTCGTGCCTCCGCGCCTCAGGTTGATCTCGATGGCATAGTGGCGCCATTCGTTGCCTTCCAGAACTGACAGAAAGTCGATTGCGAAGCGCCCACAGACGCCTTGCTCGGCGAGTGCCCGGGCTGCCTTCAGGCCATCCTCCTGGATCTCAAGGCGATAGTGCTCGTCGGCTGGGAAGGTGCAATCGAGAAAGACCTGCCCGCTGTCACCTCCAAGAACCTGATCGTGGGTCGAGACAGGCTCCAGCTGCCCGAGCGGGTCGATACGGAATTGGGCCGACGGGGAGCGTTTGACCTCGCCTTCGATGAATTCCTCCACGATTCCGCCCATCACGGAGAGCTTTTCTTCGAACAGCTCCCAGGTCATGTCCTTTGCCTCGAAAGCGAGCTGAGGAAGGCGGCTGCGAATCCAACCTCGGAGCTTGGACCCTTTGGGCGCCTCCTCGTAGGCGAAGACTGCGTTTCCCTCGCCGGAAAACCCCTCGTTCAGCTTCACAACCGCTCGCCGGATCGCGGGTCGGCGCCGTTGGAGTTCCAAGAGCGCATCCACGATTTGATCCTGCGTGAAGAGATCCTCAAAACCCTCGGGCATGGCGATGCCGGCTTCGCGGAAGATCTTTCTTGAGCCGCTCTTGGAGCCCAGTGACAGCAGATCCGGATCGCAGCCATAGATCGGCAGGTCGAGGCTGAGCGCCAGATTTCGCTCAACCTCCGTGACGTTGAAGCAGATCATGTAGGCAGAATCTGGATCGGGAATGGCGTCCTGGATCCTCTGCTGCAGGCGAGGGCGCTCGATGATCTTCTCGGTCAGGGACGTTTGAGAGCCATCGTGGCAGGAAAGAAGGGTCAGCCGCTTTCTGGCGTGCTGCGCCGGGATGCCTGGCAGCAGGTGCAGATAGTAGTCGATAATGGGCTCCGGGATCGGGTGGCTGGTCACGTAGACAATCTGCGTCCGGGGCATCCGCAGAAGCATCAGATAGCAGAGCATCCGCTCTTCGTAGTGATGAGCGCCCGATATGTTGGCCAGCACCTCCCGATCCATGGTCAGGCTTGGAACGATGACGACCGTTCTGGGGGCGTCCTGATCCGAAAAGCCGCGGAACATGGGAGGCATACGCGCCTGCAGCTGAGCGAATTCAACCTATTCGGATGAGGGCGCTACGAGGCCCGCTGCATTCATCATTGACCCTGGGCTCCCTTCCATTGAGGCGACAGGCCTCTGCTCTCCAGCGGAACGCTCATGGCCAAGGTTTAGTTGCGCCTCTGTGGTGGGGTACGCTTGGTGCCAATCGCGGTATGATCGCGGCAAAGAGTGTCGGATTGGTCACAGGTCCGCCTGTCGTCGGGGATTGCCATGGCTCTCGGTCAAAGGGTGCCTAATTAAGCACAAGCTCCATTCGGCATCAGACAGGGAGGCTGGCTGCTGTCCAGCGCAGGTTCTTGAAGACGATCAATTTTGAGGCGCTGTTCAGCGCCTCCCCTAATCCCTACGTGCTGGTGGACTTGTCCCTCACCATTGTCGGAATGAATGAGGCCTATCTCAACGTCACCATGCGCGAGCGGGAAGATCTCATCGGGCGCAACATGTTCGATGCTTTTCCTAGCGATCCGGATTCGCCGAGCCATCGACAGCTGCGGAATTCATTCGAGAAGGTTATCCGCGAGAAGTTAGCCGACCATCTGCCCCTCATCGAATACGCCATCCCGTTACCCAACGGCCAGGGTTTCGAGGAGCGTTTCTGGAGCGCAACCCATACGCCGCTCTTCACTCACGCGGGCGAGATGACTTTCATCCTCCAGCATACGGTGGATGTGACCGAACTCCAGCGCCTGAGGGTTCTGGCGAGAAGCTCCGGCTTGTCCTCAGGGCCTTCAGCCCTGATCGAGACGGATATGTTCCGCCGAGCCCAGGCGGTGCAGGAGGCTAATCAGGCCCTGACTGAAGAGCGTCAGCACCTGCGTGGCCTCTTTGAACAGGCTCCCGGCTTCATGGCGGCTCTCAGCGGTCCCGACCATGTATTCACCATGGCGAATGCTGCTTATCTGCGGCTGATCCGCCGTGAGAACATCGTTGGGAAAACCGTACGGGAGGCTCTGCCCGAAGTGGTCGACCAGGGCTTCCTGGCTTTACTCGACCGCGTGCACCGGAGTGGCCAGCCCTTCGTGGGCCGAAGCATCAGGATTGTCCTTGAGCCAAGTTCTGGCGGCGCTCCTGAGGAGCGCTTCCTTGATTTCGTCTACCAGCCGGTGTTCGACCCGGATGGCAAGGTGTCCGGGATCTTCGTTCAAGGCCACGACGTGACCGAGCAGAAGCGGAACGAGGAAGCCCTGCGCGAGAGTGAAGAGCGCTTCCGGGTCATTGCCAATTCGATCGATCAGATGATCTGGGCAACGCAGCCGAACGGCTCCCATGACTACTACAATCAGCGTTGGTACGAATACACAGGCGTTCCCGAGGGAACGACGGACGGGGAAGGGTGGAACGGGATGTTTCATCCGGACGACCAGGATAGAGCTTGGGGTGTCTGGCGCCAGTGCCTGGAAACAGGGGAGCCGTACCACATCGAATACCGGCTTCGCCATCGTTCTGGCCAGTATCGCTGGGTTCTTGGTCGCGCTCAGCCCCTTCGCGACGACAAGGGTCGCATTGTTCGGTGGTATGGCAGTTGCACGGACATCCATGACCTCAAAATGGCCCAGGAGGAGACACGCCGGCTTGCGTCCATGCTGACAGAGCGCGTGGCTGAACTGGATGAGGCGAACGAGGAAATCCAGCGCTTCGCCTATATCGTCAGCCATGACCTCCGAGCACCTCTCGTCAATGTCATGGGATTCACGAGCGAACTTGAGGCCGCCCAGGCAGAAGTGGATCGCTTCTATCGGAATGTTCTTGAGCGGGATCCCGGACTGGTCACACAGAAAGCCCGCACGGCTGTCGAGATCGATCTGCCGGAGGCGATCGGGTTCATTCGGTCGTCTACCGTCAAGATGGACAGATTGATCAACGCCATCCTGAAACTGTCACGCGAGGGCAGACGTATTCTGATGCCGGAGCCGCTCAACATGAGCCAAGTGCTCGAGGCCCAGCGCCAAAGCGTCGCACATCAGTTGCAGGAGCGCGGTGCAGACCTGGTGATCGAAGCACTTCCGGACCTCACGAGCGACCGCTTCGCCCTCGAACAGGTCTTCGGAAACCTGATCGACAATGCTGTCAAGTACTTGGACACTGGCCGGGCAGGCCGCATCGTGGTTCGCGGCCGGGAGTTGGGAGAGAATGTCCAGTACGATATCCAGGATAACGGACGCGGGATCGACCCCAAGGACTTCGAGAGGATTTTTGACCTTTTCCGGCGATCCGGCGTCCAGGACCAGCAGGGAGAAGGGATCGGGCTTGCGCATGTGCGCGCACTCGTGCGAAGGCTTGGCGGCTCAATTACCGTGTCATCCCAACTGGGTCAGGGTTCGACATTCACGGTCATTTTGCCCAAATACCTCAGCATGAACTCGGAAGCCGCCTGATGCCTAGCCAACAGCCTGTCACCATCATCATGGTCGAGGACGATGAGGGGCATGCCCGCTTGATCGAGAAGAACATTCGCCGGGCAGGCGTCTGCAATGAAATCCGCACCTTTGCGAGCGGGACGGGCGCTTTGGAGCACCTCTTCAGCGAAGATGTTCGCAATGCAGGACCGTTTCTCGTTCTGCTGGATCTAAACCTGCCGGACATGAACGGCGTGGATATTCTCATCAAGCTCAAAGCGGACGAGAAGTTGAAGCGCGCACCAGTGGTCGTGCTCACCACTACCGACGATCAGCGCGAAATCCAGCGGTGCTATGACCTCGGTGCAAATGTCTACATCACGAAGCCGGTAGAATACGAATCCTTTTCCCAGGCCATTCGCCAGCTAGGACTATTCCTGTCCGTCATCCAGGTTCCCGAGACGCTATGATCAACGGTGATGCAGCCAGCCCGCCGATCCGGCTCCTGTACATCGATGACGACCACGGTCTCGGTCGCCTCGTCGAACGGACCCTCTCACGTCACGGTTTTCATGTCAGGCATGCCCTGAGCGGCGATGAGGGACTGAGCCAGCTCGTCGCCGAGCGGTTCGACGTGATCGCCTTGGATCACTTCATGCCGGGCAAGGAGGGACTGGAAATCCTTGCCGAAATCCATGAACTCTCCGACCCTCCTCCCGTGGTGTACGTGACGGGTGCCGATGAAGGCCGGATCGCCGTTGCCGCTCTCAAGGCAGGTGCGGCGGACTATGTGATCAAGGATGTCGGCGGTGTCTTCATCGATCTCCTCCGCACGGCGGCTGAGCAGGCACTTGCCGCCGCTCGCCTCCGTCGCGAGAAGGAAGCGGCCGAGCGGGAAATGCGCGAGGCGCGGGAGCGGGCCGAGATGCTCCTCCGCGAAGTCAATCACCGTGTCGCCAACAGCCTTCAGCTGGTTGCATCACTAGTGGCCATGCAGCAGAGAGCGCTTGGAAACGACCCGATCGCCAAGGACACCTTGGCCGAAACCCAGAGCCGCATTACAGCAATCTCACAGATTCATCGCCGTCTCTATACCTCGAACGATATTCGCTTTGTGGAGATGGACACTTATCTGCAAGGGCTGGTCGAGGAACTGGAAGGGGCCATGAGAGCTGCCGGTCGCGTGCATACGATCAGGGTTCTGGCGGAACCAATTGCCATTCCGACCGACAAAGCCGTCTCCGTTGGGGTTATAGTTACGGAACTCGTCACCAACGCTTTCAAGTATGCCTATCCGGAGGGCACGTCCGGCGACATACGCGTCGCGCTTTCGTCTTCCGGCGAGAAAGTCGTCCTTGTCGTTGAGGATGACGGCATTGGTTGGAGGGGCAATGGCGAAGTGCAGGGGAGCGGCCTCGGCACGAAGATCGTGAAGGCCATGGCGTCCAATCTGCAATCGTCCATTGAGTTCGACCAGCAGCATGCTGGGACGCGCGCCGTACTGCCCTTTGCTATCTGAGGGGCGTCTCCAAAGGCTTCGCTTTCATAAAACAAGAGGTGCACAGCGGATGAGCACCTCCTGCAACTTAGATGAGGCGAAGACTTCTCTGATCTTCAGATCAGATAGAAGTGAGTATATTTGAGATTGAGGCCTGCATCGATCTTGGCGAACTCGACTGCCTTAACCTTCGCCCCCGAACCGTCGGCATCATATGAGAGAACGCCTGATGCCTTGTCGTAGATCAGGTAGTCGTTCTTGTCCTTGGCTTTCGGGCCGGTCGTGAAGAAGTTCTTGTTCAGCTGCGACGGTTTATCGAGCGAGCCTTTGCCGAGCTTCTTAAACACAGCGTCATCAAGGTAGAAGAGATCGTCTTTCACCCTGAAATCGGTGATCTTATCGAAGTTCACCGTCCTGTCGGTCGTCGCGCTGCCCAGCCTCTCATTGAACACGAACTTGTCCTTGCCGGAGCCTCCGGACAGGATGTCGTTGCCGTACCCCCCAAAGACCATGTCATCGCCTTCGACGGCCTCAATCACGTTCTTACCGGCATTGCCGATCATCACGTTGTTCAGCTTGTTGCCGATAAGGCTGAGGTAAGATGTGCCAGAAGCGGTGATGTTGCTGACGTCGCTCGCGAGCGTCATGCTGGAAGAGGTCACGAGCGTCTTCTCTTCCTGCAGCCATACGAGATCGCCGGAGAAGGTGGACGGCAGAACAAAGCCGAGAGGCATCTCGTCGCCAAAGATATAGTCCGCACCGCCTGTGCCGTAGAGCCTGTCGGAGCCTGCTCCGCCAACGATCAAATCGTCGCCGTCATTGCCGTAGCCGATGTCATCGCCGGTTCCGCCGATCATGACGTCGCGGGTGTTGCCTCCGAACAGCTGATCGTTACCATCTTTTCCGTTCAGGCCATTGACACCCTCATTGCCGTAGAGGTTGTCATCACCGATTGCGCCGATGAGCTTGTCACGGTCGTTGCCGCCATAGCCGTTCTGACCCTTCCCGACATCGCGCCATTCGTATTTCCGGAGGGCGACCTGCCGCTCATCGTTGACTTCGGCACTCGCTGGTTTGCTGCCTGCTAATGCAATCAGATCCGCGAACTTGACCACCGTGCCGTCGCTTAACTTGAGGGCCGCGGCCGAACTGCTGTCCAATCCCGAGTAGTCGTTGAGGACGATGGCGCCACCGTCGCTGAACACCAGTGCAAGCTTGGCGTGCTTTGGCGTATCGATCCAGTTTGCAACCTTGCCGACCCAAGTCGCCTTGATGTCCTTGAGGGAATAACCAGAGAGCTCGATGACATCGTCGCCTGGCCTGAAGTCCCAGATCATGTCGACGCCGTCGCCCTTGGTATAGCGATAGGTATCTTGGCCGTCATTGCCGTAGAGGTTGTCGCCGATGAGAACCTTGTTCAGCTTTCCATTGCCGGGGTTGAGGGCAATCTCCCCGCGATCCGTTCCACCGTAGATCGTGTCGTTACCACCTTCACCCTGCATTTCGTCATTGCCGCTACCGCCATGGATGAAGTCATCATGGTCACCCGCTTCGATGAGATCGTCGTTTCCGATTTCCTTGGGAGGAGTCACCACAGGAGGTTGGGCCTCAATCTTGGACAGCCCAGCATCTACGGTCGTGATGTGCTTAGTCGTCTCGTTGATCGTGTAGGAGCCCGTGCGTCCGGTGCTCGCATCGGCGTCGCTGTCCCGGGCGTCATCAGGCCCGGCGTCTAACCCAGTGAACTGGTATGTTCCCTCGGGACCCTTACCGAACTGAACATTGTAAGTCCCGAACGGCAGATCACTGAAGCGATACTCGCCCTTGTGGTCCGTTACGACAGTCGACACGACCTTGCCGCTAGAGTCGATGAGATTGGCCTCAATACCGGGCAGACCACCTTCCTGGCCGTCATCATCTTGCAGACCATCCTTGTTGAGGTCGAGCCAAACTCGCCCGGAAAGGGAGCCGGTCTGCGCTATCGGAGGCACAACAGCCGGTGCTGTAGGAGCCAATCCCCAAAGCTTGAGACTGTCCTCGCGCTTGGCTCCGTCCGTGCCGACGCTCGTGAGACGTGCGCCGAAACCCTGCAGCGCCAGATGCTCGAGGGTCAGGTTGTCGCTGGTATGGTCCAGGAGGATAGAGACCGTCTTGATGTCATCCCGCCCAATTCCTGATGTCCCGATACCGATTCCCACATCGTAGGGAGTAAGGGGGCGGCCATTCATGTTGTCGCTGTTACCGCCGCCTGGCACAGACTCGACACCATCGGCATCAAACATGCGTCCTTCGATCAGGGGGGCTGAACTGCCTAATCCAATGACCGAGAGCCCCTTCAGCCAGGTTTCGCCTGCGGGATCGTTCTCAATACCTGCAATATGGAAGAAGATGCCGCGCAGATCGGCGGTATCCCTATTCTTATCCCCATCGTTGTCGAAGAGGGTTGCAGTCAACTGCAGAGTGCCATCCGACAATTGTTCAATGAGAAACTTAACCGCAGGAGTTCCGACTTCGTATACCGAACCGGTTTTCCCAATCGCTTCATCCTTGTCGATGACGAACTCAAGCGACCGAACCACGCCAGACATGCAACTTGCCCCCAGACAAGAGTGAGCCGGCGCAATGAAGCCAGAGCGAGCCACCCCATATTTGGGATCCATCAACTCTCTTCATGACGTAAAGTCAATCGATGCTTAAGTTTTTGGCAGCCTGCAGTCTAAGCCTTTCTTCAGATACCTATTTAAACTTTTAGAATAAAGTTGCATCTAATTCTCTTCGCACGCGTCAAGATTGGTCGCTCTTTCATCCTAACGTTAGGGGAATGATAGGAGAGGATTAGGCGGATCTTGCTATGAGAAACCAAGCAGTAGAGCAATTGGCCCATTTGGAGGTCAGGTTCTTCCTGCGGGATCGTAACTTTTAACGGTGCGGGCCTCTTCTAGGGGAACTGGCGCTCAATCTTGCCCGGATCTCCCCGATCAGGATACTCAACTCCCGTTGCAGCCTGCTCAACCGAGATAGGATCTCGTGATCCGGTATGCGGGCAGCTGCACCCTCCTCTCCATTTGGCAGCGGCTGCGCCATGCTGCGCAGCTCCTCCAGGGTAGTCGGGCCAATATTAGGCACCGTCAGCCATTGTGCATCGGAGATGCTCGCTACCTCACGGATCGTCGGACACCGGCCCTGGAATTCTGCCAGGATGGCTCCCCGTACACGTCCGGAGCATTTCTCGATCGGAAATGGATCGTCCAAACCCATCTCACACCCTCGCATACTCACCAGTGAAATACCGTCTATCAAGAATGCAACCTCAAGACTTGGCCGTGCCAGATACTCATGCGTACCGGCTAATTGTGGAAAAGAGCAGACGTCATTTCGGGGATAGGAACATGCGTTGGGAGTAGCCAAATTGTTCCACACCTACATTCGACTGTCCCGAGAAGGGTATACAGGCCCAAATCTTTGAAGCCATTACCCAAATTGGGATCAAGGCTCGCTTTGGGGTTAGGGACCAGCCCGATCTGCCTCCCGCTTCAAGAAACTGGTGACTCGCACGTGGGGGCGGCTCATTATTAGCCGGCAACCTTATTGCGGACATGGCTCACGAAGGATAAGCAGAGCGATCGCGCCATCACTTCCTGTTCCGAGGGCTGAATGTCTGCAACATCCGTCTTGATCCACCTTTTCGGTGAGATTGCCCTGCTTCTTTGGGGCATCACCATGGTCAACAGCGGGGTGCAGCGCGCTTTCGGCAGTGACTTGCGCTGGATCTTGGGAGCGGCACTGAGAACCCGCCTCCAGGCCTTTCTGGCGGGTGTCGGCGTCACGACTGTTCTTCAGAGCAGCACCGCCACTGCCCTGATGGTGGCTTCGTTCACGGCCGGCGGAGCGGTGGACATCGTTCCGGCCCTTGCCGTGATGCTGGGCGCGAATGTTGGCACAACCCTGATCGTACAGGTGCTGTCCTTTGACGTATCGCTGATCTTTCCTGTGCTCGTCTTCGGCGGCTTCATGACGTACCGGCGTGGAAAGACCAGCCGGACGAAAGATCTGGGGCGCGTCGCCATCGGCCTGGGCCTGATGCTGCTGTCCCTTCACCTTCTGAGCGAGACGATCCACCTCATCGAGAACTCGGCTGTCCTGAAGGAGCTTCTTGCGTCCATCGCGTCCGATCCGCTGATCCTGGTGCTCCTGTCGGCATTCCTTGCCTGGATCGCCCATTCCAGTGTGGCCGCGATGTTGCTGATCATGTCCCTAGCTGCGGCTGCTGTCATCGGACCGCCGGCGGCTCTCGTGATGGTGCTTGGCGCCAATCTTGGAAGCGCTCTCAATCCATTCCTGGAGGCTATGGGAGGCGATCCTGCCAAGATCCGGGTGCCGGTCGGCAACCTGGCCACGCGTGTCATTGGCTGCGCCGTGGCGTTGCCCCTGGTCGATCCGATTCTCTCGGCCATGACACTGATCGACCCAGACCCGTCGCGTCTGGCAGCGAACTTCCACACGATCTTCAATGTGGCACTCGCCACCGTCTTCATTCTGCCGCTGCCATGGATTGCAAAGCTGCTCGTCAGGCTGTTTCCGGAAAAGCTCCAAGCCTCGGATCCTGGAGTGCCGCAGTATTTGGACAAGGATGCCTTGGACACGCCTCCGGTCGCCCTGTCGAACGCAGCCCGCGAGGTTCTGCGTATGGTCGACACGGTCGAATCCATGTTGCGCAGTTCGCAGGATCTTTTCCGGGAGGACGACATCAGCCGCGTCGATCAGGTCAGCCGCACCGACGACGTGCTGGATCGCCTGTTCAGCGCCATCAGGCGTTATCTCAGCTCCATCAATCATGAGGCCCTGAGCGAGGCGGAGGCCAAACGCCTCTCGGACATTCTCGCCTTCGCCATCAACCTGGAGCACGTGGGCGACATCATCGACAAGAATCTGATGGAGCTGGCCGCCAAGCGCATTAAGAACCACCTGCGCCTGCCGAAGGACAGTTTGGAGGACATCACAAGCATGCACGCCAAGCTGCTGGAGCACCTGCAACTGGCCGCGTCCGTTCTCATGTTCCAGGATATCGGCTCGGCCCGCAGGCTCGTCTCCGAAAAGGAGCGATTCCGAGACCTTGAGCGCGCAGTAGCCCAGAAGCACCTCGACCAGCTCAGGTCAGGCAGGACCGTGGGTGACACCAGTACGCTTCAGCTCGACATCGTTCGTGACCTGAAGCGCATCGAGGCTCATATCGCGTCGACTGGCCACTCCCTGCTGGAGCAGAGCGGAGAGCTCAAGCCTAGCCGTCTGACATCCTGATCGCGAGAGCTATTTCTGATCCTTCAGGGTGCGCCAGTCCATGTACCGGACCGGGTCGGGCAATCCGATATCGCGCCGCTCATGATCGGACAGGTTGTTTAGATCTGAAACGATGGAATCGCTTCGCAGGATGTCCGGGCGGAACCAGAGCTTCAGGCGCAGCCAAGCGTTCTCAATACCGCGCGAGCGGCGAGTCTCTTCATACCTCATGACAACCTACCGATTTGTTTCGTCAAAGGGCTCTCAGCGCCCTCGATCAAGCATCCTTAAGGTGCTCCTGTTTCAGGATCTTGACAAAGCGAATGCCAATAGGCTGGCATAAGGCAGCCTTATGGATCGTAGTCCCAACAATGCCATCCAAACTTCCCCCCATGAGCGCCGTCAGAGTCTTCGAGGCGGCGGCTCGTCATCAGAGCTTCACCCGTGCAGCCGAGGAACTCGGCATGACGCAAGCCGCGGTGAGCTATCAGATCAAGGTTCTGGAGGATCGGATCGGAACGCCTCTGTTCATCCGCCAGCCACGCCAAGTGTCACTGACGGCCAAGGGCCGCCAACTCGCTCCCGCAGTATCCGAGGCGTTCGAAGCGTTGAGGAGCGCGTTTGCTAGCCTTGAGGATGGAGTTCAGTCGGTCCTCTCGATCACGACTCTCTCGACTTTCGCATCCAACTGGCTCGTTCCCCGCTTGGGACGTTTCCAGCAACTTTACCCCAGCATCGCGGTTCAGATCTCTGTGTCGACCGACATCGTCGAGTTCGGTCAGAGCGAATATGACATCGGCATTCGGAGCGGTACGGGTGACTGGCCAGGATTGGAAACGCACGCTCTGTTTCCGAACCACTTCATGCCGGTCTGCAGTCCGGAACTCCTCAAGGGAATCGAGCTGCGCGAGCCTCTCGACATTCTCAAATTGCCGCTCATTTCTCCCAGTGATCCCTGGTGGCATGACTGGTTTGCGGCTGCCGGAGTGAAGAAAGTTGACCTCTCACGTCGCCCGGACAATTCGCTTGGGGTGCAGCAGTTCGAGGGCATGGCAGCTATTGCTGGCCAGGGCGTCGCACTCATCAACCCCTTCTTCTTCCCGGAGGATCTGGCGTCCGGGCGACTCGTCAAGCCTTTCGATGTTATGGCACTGACGGATCGCAGCTATTGGTTGGTTTACCCGAAAGTTCGCAGGCGGTCCGCCAAAATCGAGGCTTTCCGGGACTGGGTATTGAGCGAAGTGGCGCTCGACACCGACAGAGCTTTACCAGCGTCTGCAGTGAAAGCTGGTGCTTAGTTCCGAGTTTCTCATTCCGCAGCCTGGGCTTCCACAGGCTGCGGTTTGAGTTGCACCAGCATGTCGATGAGAGCGCGGTCGTGGAGGACGACCATGCGTTCCTTGTTGTGGAGCCAGCTCACCGCATCATCGATGGTCTCCGCATCGACGAGCTTGGCCTCGGCGAGCGCACGTTCCGTCTCGATGATCCCGCGTTTGCGCGGCGGGGCGGGCGGGAGCATCTCGATATGATGCTCCCTCAAGGTCGCGTCTTCATAGATGGCCTTGAGGCTGTCTGCATCGTCAAAACCGAAGGCAATGTTCCGGGCTTGGAGCTCATTGGCGCGGGTGGCGATGGCCGGAGGCTGATATTCTTCGGGTGTCCTGAGAAGTCCAAAACGCTTCAAGGCCAGACCTGCTCCCAACTGGCCGCTGAGCCAGGAAAGTGGAATTGCCAACAACAGACCGATGATCGTCGGCGACATCCAGAGGAAGAGGGACGTGGCGATCATGAAGGCCGAGAGGCCGGCAAGGGCTCCGAGGACCGTATGGGCCCGGTGGCGACGAACGATGTCCTTGAACGGTATGGAGCCGTCGTCGCGGCGCTGCGGCTGCCAGCCGGTATCGCGTCCGAGCAGGATCTGGAACACCGAACCGGACTGGATGAGCATGAGGATCGGCGCCAGGAGAGCCGACAGGATGATCTCGATTGTCGAGGAGATGATCAATCGGATCCCGCCTCCAGAGGCACGCCGGTCGCTGCCGCGGATGAGCATCAGGATTAGGCCGAAGAGTTTTGGGGCCAACAGGATGCCCATGGTCACCGCGAACAGCGTGAGGGCTCGCTCGGGGTCAAATCGAGGCCAGATCGGATAGAGTCGGAAATCGCGGGCAAAGTATTCCGGCCGGATATAGGTGGTTTGCAGGACCAGGGCGATACCGACGATGAGCTGGAACAGCCAAAACGGCGACGCCAGATATGACATGATGCCGGTGGCGAAGTGCTGCCGGGTCGGCAATTTCAGTCCCTTCGCCGTGACCACTCGCATGTGCTGCAGATTGCCCTGACACCAGCGCCGATCACGGGCCGAGAGATCGATGAGAGAAGGCGGGCTTTCCTCATAGGACCCCTGCAGGTCCGCCAGCATATAGACTGACCAGCCGGCGCGGCGGAGCAGGGCCGCCTCAACGAAGTCGTGGCTGAGTATGTGGCCGCCGAAGGGCGGCTTGCCCTTTAGGTCCGGCAATCCCCCATGAGCCGCAAAGGCCTTGGTTCGGATGATGGCATTGTGGCCCCAGTAATTACCGTCGCGCCCCATCCACACCGCGAGGCCCATGGCGATCACCGGGCCGGTGACACGGGCGGCATATTGCTGGAGTCGGGCAAACAGGGTGTTGCGGTTGATGATCAGCGGCAGCGACTGGATGATGCCGGCATCCGGATCCGCTTCCATAGCGGCGGCCAGGCGCACGATGCACTCGCCGGTCATGAGGCTGTCGGCATCGAGCACCAGCATATGCTCGTAGTGGCCGCCCCAGCGCGAGACGAAATCGGCGATGTTGCCGGCCTTGCGGTGGTGGTTCTTCTGTCGGTGACGATAGTAGAACCGGGCGCCTGGTCCCAGACGCTCCCTCAGGGCGAGGAAAGCGCGTTCTTCCGCAACCCAGGCATCCGGGTTAGTGGTGTCGGAGAGAATGAAATAGTCGAAGCTGTCTCCAAGGCCGGTCGCGTGAACCGATTCATAGATTGCTTCCAGCGCCGCGAAGGTGCGATCCGTCTGCTCGTTGTAAACCGGCATGACGATGGCGGTCTTGTGCTGGAGCGTCGAAGGCAACGGCCCCCGATGTCCCGGGCGGCGGAGCAAGGCCAGGAAGCCCAAGAGGGCGCTGGTGAACGCCACGGCGATCCATGAAAAATTGACCGTGAACAGGCCGACGAGCACCCACTGAAGTGCCGTGGTGCGGCTGACCGACACGACCTGATACATTTCCCAGGTGCCGTAGGCCGTGAGCAGGAGGCCGCCACCGAACACGAAGAGGCGCGCCAGCCATGTTGCGAGCTTTGGATGCGGCAGAATCGGTTTGCGCTCCTCCGAGGCCGACCAGTGCCGCAGCGACTGGGTCGGCATATCGAGGTGCTTTTCGGGAGGCATAGCGGCGCCGGACCGCTCAAGAGCAGCTACGTTCGGGTTCGAGTCGTGACTTACGGTGTCCAACGATACAGCCATGTCTCGCTAATCGGTTTCCCGCCTGCTTCAAGGATCAGGCGCATCTCACACGCGTTTTCGTTGCCTGGGTCAAGCTCGAATGCGACACGCACTGTCTTTCTATCAGGATATGGCAAAAGTTTGAGGTTTTGGAACGTTCCAGGGCCAACGGTTAAGACAGATTTTAGGTCCGCCGGCGGATTTTCACCAAGCGCGTCGCCTGAAAAGTCTACTGTGAACCGCCGCCGTCGGGCTCCGCTGCCCCGGCCTGAGCGGGTCTGCGTCACGGTCGCAAGCGGCGGCCGCTCCGGGGAATTCCAACCCCAGTATTGCCTATAGGCGAGGGGGACCTCGGAACCGGCTGCCATGGGCGCTCTCGGGCGCCAATAGGTGAGGATGTTGTCGTTGATCTCGGCGTCGGTCGGGATTTCCAGCAGCTGTACGCTGCCTTGCCCCCAGTCGCCGAGAGGCTCGATCCAGACGCTCGGCCGACGCTCGAAGCGTTGGTCGTCATCCTGGAAAGCCTCATAGGACCGCTCCCGCTGCAGCAGACCGAAGCCGCGGGGGGAGCTGTCGACAAATGCTGAAATCTGGAGCGTTTCCGGATTGTGAAGCGGCCGCCAGAGCCATTCCCCGGAGCCGTTCAGCATCTGAAGGCCTGAAGAATCGTGAACGGCAGGTCGAATGTCGTCAGAGTTGAGAAGGTCGTTCGCCCCGTAAAGATAGGTCGAGGCAAGGCCGCCCAAGCCAACGTGTTCCAGATTGACTCGCGGGAACAGGGTCGTCTCGACATCGACGATGGTCATGTCACCGGGCCGGAAAGTCATGCGGACTGCACCGGTGGTCGATTCGGAATCGAGAACCCCGTGAATCGTGATGCTGTTGCTTCCCACAGCCGGACGCTCGAGCCAGAAAGCACGAAAGGCCGGGAATTCTTCGCCACGGGCCTCGGCCGGACGCAAGGTCAGCGCCCTTGCTATGGCTCCGTAGTTCTGCCCCCGGGCAAGCGCTCGGAAGAAGGTGCCGCCCTGCACGACGGCAAAGTCGAATGGCTTGCCATTGCCGACCTGGGCGATGAGCCTGAATCCCGAATAGCGAATGTCCCCGAGGTTGTTCGGCAGACTGACTCGCCCGAATTCGAATTGGGACGGCTGGTAGCCAATACGGCGGACCGCTCCATCCTCGACGATGAAAAGCTCAACCGCGTCTCGGAATACGAAGCCGCGATGGAGAGGCTCGACCGCAATCCCTCGGGCGTCGGAGCCCCAGATCGGCGATTGCGTATAGCGGATCGCGGCATACTGCTCCGGGTTCAGATTGGCAAAGACGTCCGGCAGGTCGTTCGGGGGAGGTACGAACGGCTTCTTGGAGAGTTGGCGTGCAATGTCGACCACAATTGACGGGTCGAACCGCTGATTCTCTCCCATCCTGGCTGAGATCGTTTCCTGAGGCGTCTGCGCCCTGAGGGACGGCGCGAATGCCAGCCCGGCGACCGAGACACCGAAATAAGCCAGCATGTCGCGCCGGCGAAGATGGAAGGGGGACGTGCCCCTTAGCGGAACCGGCACAGTAATACTCTTGCGTGTGTACGAAGGCTCTTCAGCCAGACAAGTGGAATGCTCTATACATATCGTCAATCGTGAGCACGAAGTAAACGCGGCCATTGGGCAAACTGCCTGATTGCTTATGAAACGATTGCCGAATTACCCCTTCTGATTTAGCTGCACGGCAGTGCCTCACCGGATTGAAACTGTATGACCCTGTCTCACACCGCCCAAGTCTCGTCTCGGAGCTGCCTGGCCATTGTGCTTGCGGCAGGTGAGGGCACCCGGATGAAATCCGCAAAACCCAAGGTTCTGCATCAGGTCGCCAGCCGCTCCATGCTGGGTCATGTGATGGCGACCCTGGCTCAGGCGGGCGCCACCAGCACCGCTGTGGTGATCGGCCCGGATCGCGAGGACGTAGCCAAGGAGGTTCAGGAGATCTCGGCCCAAGCGAGGATCTTCGTACAAAAGGACCGGCTCGGGACCGCTCATGCGGTTCTGAGCGCCCGCGAGGCGCTGGCGCAACCCGCCGACGATGTGATCATCGCTTTCGGCGACACACCTCTGATCCTGCCCGAGACCTTCACCAAGCTGAGGGCGCCCCTTTCTGAAGGTGCAGGCGTGGTTGCCATGGGGTTCGAAGCTAAAGACCCGACCGGCTATGGCCGCTTCATCACTTCGGGCACCGAACTCCTGGCCATTCGCGAGCATCGGGATGCGAGCGAGGCCGAGCGGGCGATCACCCTGTGCAATGGCGGGCTGATGGCAATCAGAGGCGATCTGGCCTTGTCCCTCCTCGACCGAGTGGAGAACAAGAACGCCAAGGGCGAGTACTACCTCACCGACATCGTCGAGATTGCCCACGGTCTCGGCCACAGGACAGCGATTGCTGTCGTGCTGGAGGAGGAGGTACATGGGGTCAATGATCGGGCACAGCTCGCAGCCGCCGAGCGCATGATCCAAGACCGCCTGCGCCAAGCCGCCATGGCGGCCGGCGTCACGCTGGTTGCGCCCGAGACGGTGTTCTTCAGCCATGACACCCGGCTGGGGCAGGATGTGCTGGTCGAGCCGCATGTGGTTTTCGGTCCGGGAGTCTTGGTGGAGGAGGGGGCTGTCATCCATAGCTTCAGCCATCTTGAGGGCGCGCGGATTGCTTCCGGAGCCGGAGTTGGCCCCTTTGCCCGTCTGCGCCCCGGAGCGTTGATCGGCCCCAAGGCCAAGGTCGGAAACTTCGTCGAAATCAAGAACACGGATCTCGGGGCAGGCGCCAAGGTCAGCCACCTGACCTATCTCGGCGATGCCACTGTGGGGGCCGAGGCCAATATCGGCGCCGGCACCATCACCTGCAACTACGACGGGTTTGGTAAATACCGAACTGAGATTGGAGAAGGCGCCTTCATCGGCTCGAATTCATCGCTTGTGGCTCCTATTACCATCGGCAAGGGTGCATTCGTGGGCTCCGGCTCAGTCATTACGGACGACATCCCTGATAATGCCTTAGGTCTCGGACGAGGACGTCAGACCGTAAAGGAAGGCTGGGCGATCGAATTCCGGGAAAAGGCTCAAGCAGCCAAGAAGAAATAAGGCCGTTTGTCACAATAGGTTACGTAAGTTGATTCTGCCCTTGAGGCCTCCCTTTGTAAGAGAACCCTCAAGCGTGGCGTTGGTCGCGTTGCAAAAGGAAGTTGTTCATCATGTGCGGGATTGTTGGAATCATTGGGAAAGCGCCCGTGGCGCCACAGATCGTGGAGGCGCTCAAGCGGCTTGAATACCGAGGTTACGATTCTGCCGGTGTGGCGACCCTGGAAGAGGGGCGCCTAGACCGCCGGCGCGCTGAGGGGAAGCTACGCAACCTCGAGACCAAGCTCTCCCAATCGCCGCTCTCCGGCGTCATCGGTATCGGCCACACACGCTGGGCAACCCATGGCAAACCCAACGAAACCAATGCTCATCCGCATGCCACAGACAAGCTGGCGGTCGTCCATAATGGCATTATTGAGAACTTCCGCGAGCTGAAGACCGGATTGGAAGCCAAGGGCATCCGGTTCGAGACCGAGACCGACACCGAAGTGGTGGCCCAGCTCGTCACCTATGAAATCCGCCAGGGGCGTGGTCCCATCGAAGCAGTGGCGATCACCCTGCCGCGCCTGCGTGGCGCCTTCGCGCTTGGATTCCTGTTCTCTGGAGAAGACGATCTGCTGATCGGAGCGCGTCACGGCGCACCTCTGGCCATCGGTTACGGCCAGGGCGAGATGTATCTCGGCTCCGATGCCTTGGCTCTGGCGCCGTTTACCGATGAAGTCGCTTATCTCGACGACGGCGATTGGGCCATCTTGACCCACAAGGGTGCCGACATCCGCGATGAAAGCGGTAAATCCGTGCAGCGGATCCGACACAAGATACCCGTCGGGTCCTTCATGGCCGACAAGGGCAACTACCGCCATTTCATGGCCAAGGAGATCCACGAGCAGGCGGAAGTCGTGGGGCGGACGCTTGCCCACTACGTTAACTTTGCAGGCGAGCGGGTTGAGCTGCCTTTTGACTTGCCCTTTGACTTCAAGGACCTGAACCGTATCTCGATCTCCGCCTGCGGCACAGCCTATCTGGCGGGTTTGATCTCAAAATATTGGTTCGAGCGCTTGGCGCGCATTCCGGTCGAGATCGATGTCGCGTCCGAGTTCCGCTATCGGGAGGCTCCTCTGGAGCCCGGTGGTCTGGCTCTTTTCGTCTCGCAGTCAGGCGAAACGGCGGATACCCTCGCATCGCTGCGCTACGCCACTGCCGAGAAACAGCATACAGTCTCTGTAGTGAATGTGCCGACCTCCACCATGGCCCGAGAGAGCAATGTAGTTGCGCAAACCCTTGCGGGTGTTGAGGTCGGTGTAGCCTCGACCAAGGCTTTCACCTGCCAACTCACAGTGCTTCTGTCGCTCGCCATCGCTGCGGGCCGAGCACGGGGGACGCTCACCGCCGAGGACGAGAAGGAATTGGTGAACGCCCTCATCGCAGTGCCGGGCCAGATGACCGAGGCGATGAAGCGGGAGCATCAGATCGAGGTTCTCTCCCGCGAGCTCTCGAAAGCCAAGGACGTGCTCTATCTCGGGCGCGGCACCTCGTATCCGCTGGCCATGGAAGGCGCTCTGAAGCTCAAGGAAATCTCCTATATCCACGCGGAAGGTTATGCGGCTGGTGAGCTGAAGCACGGACCGATCGCGCTCATCGACGAGACGATGCCCGTCATCGTAATCGCACCCCATGACAGCATCTTCGAGAAGACCGTCTCCAACATGCAGGAAGTCGCGGCCCGTGGCGGACGCATCGTCCTGATCACGGACGAGCGGGGAGCTCTGGAAACGGGCCTCGACACCATGGCCACCATTGTGATGCCGTCGGTGCACCCCATCGTCGCGCCTATCATCAACGCGGTTCCGATCCAGCTGCTGGCCTATCACACGGCCGTCTTCATGGGGAAGGATGTGGACCAGCCGCGTAATCTTGCGAAGTCCGTCACAGTGGAGTGAGACGAGCCTCTGCTGTCATTCCGGGGCGCCTAGCGGAGCCCGGAATCCATAACCGCCGACGGTGCAGGCTAGAACGAAGCGGCTATCGTAGCATGTAACTCGATCGGTCGTGTGTTTAAGTCTTCCGGGATCGGCTCCATGAGTCGCCCCGGAATGACAATCGAACAGGGTTTTAACCCGCCCTTAAAAGCCGAATCGCGGAATCGCGCTCGAACAGGTAGAGCAGCACCCGCAAGGCTTGCCCTCGCTCGCTGATGAGATCCGGATCCCGATCCACGATCAGGCGGGCATCATCGCGGGCTGCTCCGAGGAGATCGCCATCGACTTCCAGACGCGCCAGCTTGAACCCGGGCGTACCTGACTGGCGCGTGCCGAGCACCTCGCCCTCACCGCGCAGGCGCAGATCCTCCTCGGCGATGCGGAAGCCATCCTCCGTCTGGCGCATCATCTCGAGCCGCGCCTGGGCGACCTGTCCCAGAGGGCCCTTATAGACCAGAAGGCAGGTGGAGGATTTCGAGCCGCGCCCAATGCGCCCGCGCAACTGGTGGAGTTGAGCGAGACCGAAGCGCTCCGCATGCTCGATCACCATGATGGTGGCATTCGGCACGTCGACGCCGACCTCAATGACCGTAGTGGAAACCAGGATCTTGGTCTGGCCGCCCGAGAACCGCTCCATAGCGGCATCCTTGTCCTTGCCGGCCATCTTGCCGTGAACAAGGCCGACCTGATCGCCGAAGAAGCCTTTCAGCATCTCGAACCGCTCTTCGGCGGCCGCGAGATCGATCGACTCGGATTCTCCCACGAGTGGGCAAACCCAATAAACTTGGTCACCATTGGTGATGGCCCGCCCGATACCGCCGATCACCTCGTCGAGCCGCTCGATTGCGATGAGCTTCGTGGCAATAGGCTTTCGGCCAGCCGGCTTCTCACTCAGTACCGACACGTCCATATCGCCGAAATAGGTGAGGGCTAGGGTGCGGGGGATCGGGGTGGCGGTCATGACGAGGATATCGACAGCCTCGCCCTTGGAGCCCAACGCCAAGCGCTGGTGCACGCCAAAGCGGTGCTGCTCGTCCACAACCGCGACGCCGAGATCCTGGAACGCGACGCCTTCCTGGAACAGGGCATGGGTGCCCACCGCAATCTGGATGCTGCCATCGGCGAGCCCGGCAAGGATGGTCCGACGCGCGACACCCTTCTCGCGTCCGGTCAGGAGAGCGATGGTGAGCCCAGCCTGTTCCGCCATGGGGGCAAGACGCTCGTAGTGCTGACGGGCGAGGATCTCGGTGGGCGCCATCATAGCGGCCTGACGGCCCGCTTCGATGGCGCTTGCCATGGTGAGCAGGCCGACCACAGTCTTACCAGAACCGACGTCGCCCTGGAGCAGACGGAGCATCTTCTTGTCGGACACCAGATCGTGCCGAATGTCCTCGACGGCTCTCTCCTGCGATCCCGTGAGACCGAAGGGCAGGGCGGATCTCAGGCGTTCGACCAAACGACCGTCGCCCGCATTCACCCGCCCCGGCAGCCTCCGCATGCGGCTTCGCACGAGTGCCAAGGCCAATTGGGAAGCCAGCAACTCATCATAGGCGAGGCGCCGGCGGGGGGGCGATTTGGCGAGCGCATCCTCGGACAGCTGGGCGGCATTGTCGGGCCTATGGAGGGCAAACAGCGCCTGCCGGAAATCGGGAAGGGCATTGCGGTCCATCCAGGCAGCGTCCTGCCACTCGGGCAGATGGGGGACCTTATCGAGGGCAGCCCCAATGTAGCGCCCGACCATACGTGAGGAGAGACCTTCGGTGAGGCCGTAAACGGCCTCGACCGCCGGCAGGTTCTCGATGCCGCGATCATCGAGGATCCGATCCGGATGGATCATCTGGCGCCGGCCATCCCATAGTTCGATCTTGCCGGAAACATAGCGGCGCTCGCCTACGGGCAGGATCTTCTCCAGGCGGGCCTTCTGACCATTGAAGAAGATCAGCGTTACATCGCCTGTCTCGTCCTCCACCAGGATCCGGTAGGGCGCGCGCCGGCCGGGCGGAGGCGGGCGATGTAAAACGACGCTGACCGAGAGGGTGACCGGCTCGCCCACAGGCGCATCCGCCACGGAGCCTTTCATCTCCCGCGAAATGCCGCTGCTCGGTAGGTGGAAGAGAAGGTCCGCGACGCGCGTGGGCTTGCCCGCCTCTCCGAGAAGGCGGTCGAGCAGGGGAGCGATCTTCGGGCCGACGCCCGGCAGGGTGTTCGCCGGGGCGAAGAGCGGATCGAGAATGGATGGACGCAGTGACATTCAAATGGGTAGCAACTGGAGGGGAGATGGTTATATAGCGGCCAAGCCGTCCGGAGGCGACGTTATCTTTCACCGATCGGAGCAATGCCATGAGCGGAACGACACGCAGCAGCGCCGGCCTCGACACCCGCCGCCGGCAAATCCTGTATCGCTCCTGGCACCGGGGCATGCGGGAGATGGACCTGATCATGGGCCGGTTTGCCGATGCGGAGATTGGGGAGCTCTCCGAGGAGGACCTTGCCGAGTTCGAGCGGTTGATCGAGGTCACAGACCGCGATCTGCTCGGCTGGATCACCGGTGAGATCGAGACGCCCTCGAATTACGACACACCCCTGTTCCGGCGTCTCAAGGCGTTCCACACGCACACCTCGCCGATTCACAGCTGACGCTCTGCCGACGCTTTTCTGACCGAACTGGGTGGAAGCGCCCGCGTTCCCTCTGATCTCTGACCTGACATTTGACCATGAAGCCTGTCCTGACCCGCGCCCTTGATGCCCTTAAAATGGGGCAAAGCCTCACCTTGTCGGGCGTTCCTGACGGCTTCGATGCGCTGGCCGTCGCCGATCTCGCGCGCGGCCTCTCTGGGCAGGTCGAGGGTCCGGCCGTTCTGGTCCACGTGGCCCGCGATGGGCAGCGGCAGCAGAATTTCGCCAGCAGTCTCGGCTTCATCGCTCCCGAAATCGAGATTCTGACCTTCCCGGCCTGGGATTGTCAGCCCTATGATCGTGTATCTCCTAATTCGGCCATTACAGCGCAGCGCATGACGACGCTCGCACGGCTCGCCCGCTCCAAGACCTCGGAGGACAAGCCGCGCATCCTCTCGACGACGGTGAACGCCCTCGTCCAGCGCGTGCCGCCAAGGGGCCGCATCGCAGCTGAGACCTTCTCGGCCGCGCCCGGCAACGTGGTGGACACGACCCAGCTGGTCAATTGGCTGGAGGCCAATGGCTTTCTCCGCACCGGGACCGTGCGCGACACGGGCGAATACGCCGTTCGCGGCGGCATCATCGACCTCTTCCCGGCAGGACTGCCTAACCCGGTTCGCCTCGACTTCTTCGGCGACGCCCTGGAATCGATCCGCGCCTTCGATCCGGAGACCCAGCGCACAGTCGGCACTCTGCGCTCCCTCGACCTTGTCCCCATGAGCGAGGTGCAGCTGACCACCGAGACCATCAAGCGCTTCCGGCAGGCCTATGTGGCGGCTTTCGGGGCACCCACTCGCGACGACCGGCTGTATGAAGCCATCAGCGAAGGACGGCGCTATCCTGGCCTCGAGCATTGGATGCCGCTGTTCCACGATCATCTCGACACGCTCTTCGACTACCTTCCTGGCATTCCGGTAGTGTTCGATGCCTTGGCGGACGATGCGGCCGCCGAGCGACTCTCCCAGGTCAAGGATTATTACGACGCACGGCGAGACGGCATGGGCCAGAACCAAGCGGGCGTTGCGCCGTACCGCCCTTTGCCGCCAGATGCGCTTTACTTCGAGCCGGAGGAGTGGTCGAATCGAACCGCTTCCCTCCCGCTTGCCCGGTTGACACCCTTTGCCATCCCGGAAGCGCCGGGCCGTCTCGTCATCGATTGCGAAGTCCGCCAGGGGCGCAATTTCATCGCCGAGCGGGCGGACGAAAACGCCAACGTATTCGAGGCGGTCATCGGCCATATTCGCGACCTCCAGGCCGCCAAGAAGCGCGTGATGCTGGGCGCCTGGTCCGAAGGCTCTCGGGAACGCCTTTGCCATGTGCTGCAGGATCACGACCTGCGCCAGACCAAGCCAATAGCCCGTTTCTCGGATGCTCAGGCGTACCCGCGCAACGAAATCCCGGTCGGCATCTGGCCGCTGGAATCGGGCTTCGAGACGGCCGATCTTGCGGTCATCAGCGAGCAGGACATCCTCGGCGACCGGCTTGTACGCCAGAAGCGCAAGTCGAAGCGACCGCAGGACTTCCTCACCGAGGTTGCAGCGCTGACGCCCGGCGATCTCGTGGTCCATGTGGATCACGGCATTGGGCGCTTCGAAGGCCTCAAGACCATCGAAGCGGCGGGCGCCCCGCATGATTGCCTCGAGCTGCATTATGCCGGCGGCGACCGCCTGTTCCTGCCAGTCGAGAACATCGAGCTCCTGACCCGCTACGGGTCGGAGGAGACGGAGGTCCAACTCGACCGGCTCGGCGGCGGGGCTTGGCAGGCTCGCAAGGCCCGGATGAAGCAGCGCATCCGCGAGATGGCGGGCGCCCTCATGAAGATCGCCGCCGCCCGCATCCTCAAGGATGCCCCCCGCCTGACGCCTCCTGAAGGCCTCTACGACGAGTTCGCTGCCCGTTTCCCCTACGACGAGACCGAAGACCAGCTAAATGCCATCGAGGCGGTTCTCGACGACATGGGCTCCGGTCGCCCCATGGATCGCCTCGTCTGCGGCGACGTCGGCTTCGGCAAGACGGAAGTTGCCTTGCGTGCTGCCTTCGTGGCCGCCATGAGCGGCAAGCAGGTGGCCGTCGTCGTGCCCACAACCCTTCTGGCGCGCCAGCACTACCGTACTTTCTGCGACCGCTTCCGCGGCCTGCCGCTCAACGTGGCCCAGGCCTCCCGCTTTGTGCCAGCAGCCGAGATGAAGAAGACCAAGGAGGGGCTGACCGACGGGTCCGTTGACATCGTCATCGGCACCCATGCCCTCCTCGGCAAGGCGATCAAGTTCAAGGATATCGGCCTCATCATCATCGACGAGGAGCAACATTTCGGCGTGACCCACAAGGAGCGCCTGAAGGAACTCCGCGCCGAGGTCCATGTGCTGACCCTCTCGGCAACACCCATTCCACGCACCCTGCAGCTGGCACTCACGGGGGTGCGCGAGCTGTCGCTGATCACCACACCGCCAGTGGACCGCTTGGCGGTGCGCACCTTCATTACGCCCTTCGATCCGCTTCTTGTCCGTGAGGCGCTGCTTCGTGAACGCTACCGGGGCGGACAGGCCTTCTACGTAGTGCCGCGCCTCGACGATCTTGGCGAGGTGAAGTCATTTCTCGATAAGGAGGTGCCGGAGGCGAAGGTGGCGGTGGCGCACGGCCAGATGGCGGCGGGCCAGCTCGAGGATGTCATGACAGCATTCTACGAGGGCAAGTACGACATCCTGCTCTCCACCACCATTGTGGAATCTGGGCTCGATATCCCCACCGCCAACACGTTGATTGTCCATCGGGCGGACATGTTCGGCCTGTCGCAGCTCTACCAGCTGCGTGGTCGTGTCGGGCGCTCCAAGACCCGTGCCTATGCCCTGTTCACGGTGCCGGCCAACAAATCCCTGACCGTGCAGGCGGAGCGTCGGCTCAAGGTCCTGCAAACTCTGGATACGCTGGGCGCGGGCTTCCAGCTTGCCTCCCACGACCTGGACATTCGCGGCGCGGGCAACCTGCTCGGCGAGGAGCAGTCGGGCCATATCAAGGAAGTGGGTTACGAGCTCTACCAGCAGATGCTGGAGGAGGCGGTGGCGCAGCTCAAGGCCGGCATTGAGGAGCCGACAGAGGACCAGTGGTCGCCCACCATCGCGGTCGGTGCGCCGGTGATGATTCCGGAAAGCTACATCTCCGACCTGCAATTGCGCCTCGGCCTCTATCGCCGCCTCTCGACCTTCGAGACCGACCAGGAGATCGATGCCTTCCGGGCGGAGCTGGTCGACCGGTTCGGAGCAGTACCGTCCGAGGTCGATCAACTTCTCAAGATCATGGCCATCAAGGTTCTCTGCCGCCGCGCTAACGTGGAGAAGGTGGATGGCGGCCCGAAGGGAATCATCATCTCGTTCCGCGACAATTCCTTCGCCAACCCGACCGGCCTCATCTCCTATGTCACGGAGCAGGCCTCGTTCGCGAAGGTGCGGCCTGACATGAAGATCGTGTTCATCAGGGACATCGAGACGCCGGACGAGCGTATCAAGGCGGCCACCACGATCCTGCGCAGCCTTGCCCGGATCGCGGAGAAGAAGGCGGCCTGATGGTCAAAGCCTGGGCTCTGGTTGAGAACGGCACTTTGGTCGACGGCCGCGACGCCGACCGCCTCGTACCGTGGTGGAGCTTCACGAAGACGGTTCTCGCCGCCGCAGCCCTTGTGCTCGTGCGGGATGGGCTCATCGGTCTGGATGAGCCGGTAAATGACAAACCTTACACACTCAGGCATCTGCTCCAACATCGCTCCGGACTGACAAACTACGGCGGCCTTCGCGCCTACCATGAGGCTATCGGCCGCGGCGACGATCCTTGGCCAGTGCCGGAAATCCTCAACCGGCTCAATGCAGAGCGACTCCGTTATCCGGCAGGCGAGGGGTGGGACTACTCCAATGTCGGCTATTTGGTTGTGGGCCGGTTGATCGAGACCACGGCCGGCTGCGACCTAAACACGGCCTTGCAGCGCCTTGTCCTGGCGCCGCTCAGGATCGGGACCGCAAACATCGCACGCGAGCGCTCGGATCTTGATCACATCACCATGGGGGCAGCAGAGGGCTACCATCCAGGCTGGGTTTATCATGGGTTGTTGGTAGGAAGAGTGTTGGACGCCGCGCTCCTGCTCGACCACCTGATTTCAGGCAGCTTGTTGAGGCCCAACCTCTTGCAAGAAATGTTGGCTCCGTTTGAGCTTCCAGGACCCATACCTGGTCGACCCTGGCAAAGTCCCGGTTATGGGCTCGGGACCATGATTGGTACGACGACAGAAGGTCTCAAGATCGGCGGCCATACAGGGGGAGGGCCAGGCAGCACGGTTGCGGTTTACCACGGGCTTGGCAGCGCAAGGCCGCGAACAGCTGCCTTATTCAGGACGAGCGAGGATGAGGCAAAAACAGAAGAGGGGGCCTTCCGGCTTCTGAAAGGCTAGAGATCCGGTGCGGCAACGGCCCGGACGCTGAGCTGGTTCTGGAGCATCGTGGCCGCTCCGCTGACTCCGCCCGTGATGATGACTGGAGTTCCGCTCTCGCCCAGGTTCTTGCGCAGGCGGCGGGCCAGGTCGAGGAAGCGCCTGCGCTCCGCCCAGTCGGCATGGCGGGGCATCTGCAGCACCACGGCCGCCGGGCTCGGAATCAGCGCCAGAACGTCATCGGCAGCTTCGAAGGGCGTGGTCACGCTCGCATACCCCATGCCGGCCAGTTCGACGGATAGAGCGCCATCTGGGGCGCGCTCGCCGCTATCGACAACGAGGACCTTCGGCATTGCGTTCATGACGATACCCTGCATTTGGACGCGACAGTGGGACAGGAGGCACTCACCTAACGTCGAAGCAGGGCATTAGTTTCATTGTCTACATGAATGGAAGCTCAACAATAGGCGCCCTAGGCCAGCGCTGTGGATCAGTGTGGCTTCCGCCACCAAGTATCGATGTTGGTCCCCATAAGCGGCACGGTCTCGGGCTTGTTGAGGTCGCTGCTGTAGGCAAGCCATTGGTCCTTCAGATAAAACAGCGGAACCACATAGAAGCCCGACAGTAGGGTGCGGTCGAGGGCCCGGACGGCCGAGACAAAATCCTCCCGGCGCTTGGCTTCCAGCAGTGCGTCGATAAGGCGATCGATCGCCGGGGAGGCTACCCCGGCGTGGTTATGGGATCCGCTCCTTTGCGCCGCGGCGGAGCCCCAACGGTTGCGCTGCTCGTTTCCGGGCGAGAGCGATGCGGGCCAGAGCCACTGGACCATGTCGAAGTCGAATCGGGCCAGACGCCGCCAATACTGCACGTCGTCAACGAGGCGAACCCGCGCCTGAATGCCGATTCGACTTAAGGACTGCGAGAAGTTGAGGCCAAGTCGTTCCTGCGAGCGGGAATTGACCAGCAACTCGAAGGTGAAGAACTCGCCTGTCGCCTTCTTCCGCAGGATATCGCCTTCGAGCACCCAACCGGCATCCGCCAGAAGGGTGAGCGCCTTGCGGGCCATATCCCGATCCCGACCTGAACCGTCGCTCGTCGGCGGCTCCCAGCGGCCTTCGAGGATGTCGTCCCTTAGAGGCGACTGAGATTCTGCCAGCAACATACGCTCGCGTGCATCTGCAGGCCTCCCGGTGGAGGCAAGATCCGAACCGGAGAAGTAACTGTTGGAGCGGGTGAGTTGCCCGAAGAAGAGATTGCGGTTCACCCAGTCGAAGTCGAACAGGTAGCTCACGGCCTCGCGCACCCTCACGTCGCTGAAGAGCGGCTTGCGAGTGTTGAAGACGAAGCCGTTCATTCCCTTGGGTAGCCGGGTCGCCATTGTTTCTCGAACGACCTGCCCGCTCCTGACGGCGGGAATGCCGTAGCCGGTGGTCCATTGACCCGGATCGCCCTCGATTCTGAAATCGTAAAGTCCCGCCTTAAAAGCCTCGAACAACGTGTTGGCGTCGCGATAGAAATCGTAGCGGATCTCGTCGAAATTATACAGGCCGCGGGTGATGGGCAGGTCTTCGCCCCAATAATCCTTGCGCCGGGTCAGCACCACCCGTTCCCCGGGCTTTACCTCGCTGATAACATAAGGCCCCGAGCCGACAGGCGGGGTCAGACTGGTCTTGTCGAAAGTCTCCGGATTGGTGGCGTGAGCCGGAAACACCGTCATCATCCCGATCAGGAGCGGCAGTTCACGGTCGTTCGAGCCTGAGAGGTCGAACCTGATGCGATGCGGATCGAGGATCTCTACAGCCCTTACATGCCCGAAGCTCGACCGATGGAACGGCTTGCCGTATCTCTTCAGCATCTCGAAGGAGAAGCGCACGTCCTCGGCCGTGAGCGAATGCCCGTCTGAAAAACGGGCGCGGGGATCGAGGTGGAAGGTGATGGAGCTCCGGTCCTCGGGCATCTCAATGGCCCGGGCGAGAAGGCCGTAGATCGTGAAGGGCTCGTCGGCGGAGCGCATCATGAGGGGCTGGAGCACGTAGCGCGGCACTACGTCCGGCGCGACGCCCAGGACGATCAATGGATTGAGGCTGTCGAAGGTGCCCTGCAGGGCGAGCGTGATTCGTCCGCCTTTCGGAGCTTGAGGGTTGGCGTAGGGCAGGTGCTCGAAGCCGGGTGCGAGCGCAGGCTCGCCATGCATCGCGATGCCATGCCGCAGTGGCGGTGTTCCCTCCGCGACAGCACCGAAGGTCATGAGGGCAAAAGCAGCCGAAAACAGCAGATTCGTTACTAGCCAGCGGCCCATGGCTCTCCCGATGCCAATTTTCACCTGAGCAATGTTGTACAGAATTTTGCCCGGGGTGACTGGAAACCTACCACGTGAAAGGTTAAAGGAGCGCCACGCGTCTTGTCTTCGCCACATTGGGCAAGGATTTGACCACGTCATCACAGGTTAAGAATGCGCCGGATAAACGGCCACTTCGAGAGCCGACCTTTCGACTAAAGAGGATCTAACGATATGTCTTTCGCGACCCGCTTCGCGAGCCTGGGGGGGACCCGTGGCCTGGCAACAGCTCTGGCCGTGCTGGTGAGCGCACCTGTTCTGGCTCAGACCGCTCCAGCTCAACCTGCTCCGGCTCAGACAGCTCCGGCCCAGCGCCCGGCTGCTCCGGCAGCACAGCCGGCACGTCCCGCCGCACCTCCGGCTGCTCCTGCCACTCAGCCGGCACGTCCTACCGTCCCGGGGGCTGCGGTTCAGGGCGCTCAACAGCAGCAGAATGCCGGTCCCACGGTCGTGCAGGTGAAGGCCGAGCCTTCCCAGCCGGAGTGGACCAAGGTCTGCGGCACTGACCAGAACACCAAGACCGAGATCTGCTACACTACCCGCGACTTCGTGTCGGATCAGGGCCAGCCGGTTCTCGCGCTTGCCGTCTATGACGTAAAGGGCCAGCAGCCGCAGAAGGTCGTGCGCTTCGTGATGCCGCTCGGCCTGCTCCTGCAGCCTGGCCTGCGCTTCACGGTCGATCAAGGCCAGGCGGTCGCCGGCCGTTACGTCATGTGCCTGCCCAACGGCTGCTTCGCCGAGGCCCAGGTGAAGGACGACTTCATCGCCTCCCTTAAGAAGGGCGCCAACCTTAACGTCAGCGTCCAGAACCAGATGGGCCGCGAGATTACGTTCGCCGTCCCAGCCGCCGGCTTCGGCAAGTCGTTCGACGGCCCGCCGATCGACCCGAAGGTGCTCGAGGAGCAGCAGAAGAAGCTGCAGGAAGAACTGCAGAAAAAGAGCGAGGAGATGCGCCAGCGCATGCTGAACGGCGCCGCCGGTGCACCGGGCGCTCCTGCCCCTGCCGCTCCAGGCGCAGCCGCTCCGGCCGCGCAGGCTGCTCCCAAGCCTTAAGGCTAAAGGGCTTCACCAAACAGAAACGCCGGGCCATGAGCCCGGCGTTTTCTTTTTCTGCACTTAATCTCAATTTGCCAGAATTGGATGGGCCCTGTAGGTGCCGTTCTTCTGGCGGGTGAACATCTCGCCGATCATCGGGTTGCGCAACGGCTCGCCTGACTCGTCGGGCAGAAGGTTCTGCTCGGAGACATAGGCGATATATTCGGTTTCCGCATTCTCGGCGAAGAGGTGATAAAACGGCTGGTCTTTGTGGGGCCTCACATCCTCGGGGATGGAAAGCCACCATTCTTCCGTGTTGTCGAATTCGGGGTCGACATCGAAAATGATGCCCCTGAAGTCGAATACCCGGTGCCGAACCACTTGGCCGATCGCGAATTTGGCTAAACTCGCTTTCATGGTCTTAACTCCTGAACCCTCATATAAACATCCGGGCAGGAATCTCCAAACCTGCCCACCTCACGATCGAGAGATCGGAAGATGTCTTGCCCAGCCCTGCATTTTAGGACTAGGGCCCTTCCGGTAGGTGGGATTGCCGCAAGGTTGGAACCTTGCCAAAGAGACCATCACGCCCGCATCCGCCTAGACCCTCTGCCTGGAGCCGCCCATGTCCGACCTGATCGGGCTGTTCAACCTGCTCGCCCCCTTCTTCGGCCTCATCGGACTTGGCTTCCTCTGCGGCAAGGTGGTCAAGCAGCCGGAGGCCGGGCTCGCCTGGATGCAATTCTTCCTCATTTACGTTGCACTGCCTTGCCTGTTCTATAGGCTCATCGCCGACAAGCCCCTGGATGAGCTGGCGAATTGGCCCTTCATTCTGGCCACGACCTTCTCGACCTTCTGCGCCTTTGCGCTCTCCTTCGCGACCGGCTGGCGCTACACGAGGGAGCTGCCGCAATCGGTGATGCAGGGCGTTGCCGGATCCTATTCCAATATCGGCTATATGGGACCGCCGCTCATCCTGGCGGCGATCGGCGCCTCCGCCAGCGCTCCGGTGGTGCTGATCTTCGTCTTCGACAACCTGTTCCTTTTCTCGGTCGTGCCGCTGCTCATGTCCCTGGCCGGCGTGGAGAAGCTGAGCCTGTCGGCCACGATCCGCAGGATCGTCTGGCGGGTCGTGACCCACCCGTTCAATGTCGCAACAGCCATCGGCGTTGCGGCAAGCTACCTGCATCTCAAGCTGCCGCAGGCTGCCGATCAGATCGTCACCTGGCTCTCTGGAGCCGCCGCGCCCTGCGCCCTGTTCATCCTCGGTGTCACGGTAGCCTCGAGGCCGCTGCGGCAGATGCCGGGGGAGGTGCCGGTCTTGGTCTTCATCAAACTGATCCTCCACCCGCTGCTTGTCTGGGTGGTGCTCTCGGCCCTGGGGGATTTCGGCCCAGCCTGGACCTATGCGGCGATCATCATGGCGGCGCTGCCGCCGGCCCTGAACATCTTCGTCATCTCGACCCAGTACAATGTAGGCGTGGAGCGAGCCTCGGCCTGCGTGCTCATCGGAACGCTGGTCTCGATGCTGACACTGACCGGCATTCTCTACATCACCACCAAGACGGGTGCCGTGCCGTACGACCTCTTTCCTTAAGCCGGCGAGGCGCCCTGCATCAGGCGCGGTGTGCCTACTTGCGGCAGCACGCCCTCGCGCATGACGATCCGGCGTAGGGGGCCGATATTGCTGAGCGCCAGCAGACCGGCGCCCCGGAGGAAGTCCGTCGGCATCATGCCGGTGAGGAGGGTGCGGTTCAGCCCGTCCACGGCAGCGGTGCGCAGGCGGACGTCGAGATCGCGGCCGCGCTGGTAGCGGCTTAAGGTTTCCTCCGATCCTAGATCCCAGCCCGCCTTTTGCCCGTCCAGAACCGCGTCCCTCAACGAGGCCGCATCGCGGAAGCCGAGATTGAGACCCTGCGCCCCGATGGGCGGGAACACATGGGCGGCTTCGCCCACCAGGGCGAGGCGCGCCGACCAGTAGCGGTTCACCGAGAGGCCGGTCATCGGCACGAGACCGCGTGGGCCGTCGATGCGCATCGCCCCGAGATGAGACTGGGCCTGCCGTTCGATGGCGAGCGCGAGGGCTGAATCGTCAAGCTGCGACAGGCGTTCGGCCTCTGCCTTGCTCGTTACCCAGACGAGGCTCGAGCGCCTGCCGGGCAGGGGAACCAAGGTGAAGGGCCCGTGGCGGGTGTGAAACTCGGTCGAGGTCTCCCGATGATCCCGGTCATGAGCGAGGATGACGGTCACGGCAGATTGCGGGTAGGACCATGTCTCGTTCCCGATACCAGCGATCTGGCGCAGTTTGGAATTGCGCCCATCCGCGGCAACGACAAGGCTCGCCTTGATGGTCCCACCATCGGCCAGGGTGAGGGTGGCTCCGGTCCCGTCCACTTCGAAGCCGGTTGCAAAGTCCTGTACCTGGGTCAGGTTCTCGCAAGCACGCGCTGCCTCAGCCAGCTTCTCGACCAGAGTGGCGTTCTCCACGTTCCAGCCGAAGGCATCCAGGCCGATCTCACCGGCCCGGAAGGACGCCGGCGGTGGGCGGAACAGGCTGCCGGTGTCGTCGACGATCCGCATGGTCTCGAGCGGCGCCGACTCCCTGACGATTATGGGCCAAGCGCCGAGGGCCTCCAAAAAGCGGACCGAGCCGTTGAGGAGGGCGACCGTGCGGCCATCCCGGCGCGCATCGAGCCCCCCGACCAGAACGGTCCTGAAGCCGTCACGGGCAAAGGCCAGAGCCGCACTCAAGCCAACAGCCCCGGCGCCGACAACGGCGATGTTATAGGTGCTCTCGGTCAAAGGCCTGCCTCTTCACCATTTTTGTGGACGGGGAGCGGACTCACAATAAACCATGGATTCGCCATTGCCGACCAGTGCGCCGCATCCCTATGATCGGCTACAAAGAATGACGAACCGGTGCGGCGACTTCTACGTTCCGTACTGGGCGTTATTCATGTGCAGATTCCGACCCGGCTTCAACCTTTAAGTCAGAGACGCTTGTGTGAAGGCAGACGTACCACCCTCGGGGCCGCCCCTCGTCGAACTTAAAGGGATCAGCAAACGTTACGGCGATCTTCTGGCAAATGACGAGATCGATCTGTCGATAGAGCCGGGTGAGATCCACGCGCTCCTGGGCGAGAACGGGGCCGGCAAGTCGACTCTGGTAAAGATCCTGTATGGCGTGATCGAGCCGAGCGCGGGTGAAATCCGCTGGGAGGGCCAACCCATCACCATCGCCTCGCCGGTGGAGGCGCGGTCTCTTGGCCTCGGCATGGTATTCCAGCATTTCTCGCTGTTCGACGAGCTCAGCGTGGCGGAGAACATCGCCGTGGCGCTCTCCGACGATTGGAGCCTCTCCACCGTTAGAGACAAGCTTGGCGAGATCAGCCGAACCTATGGCTTGGCGCTCGATGCGGACCGGGCCGTCTGGACCCTGTCTGCCGGCGAGCGACAGCGCATCGAGATCGTCCGATGCCTGCTCCAGAATCCACGCCTGCTCATTCTCGACGAACCGACCTCGGTGCTCACGCCGCAGGAGGCCGAGCACCTCTTCACGACGCTCGACAGACTCTCGGAAGAGGGCTGCTCGATCCTCTACATATCCCACAAGCTGGAGGAGGTGCGCCGCCTCTGCCGCCGCGCCACCATCCTGCGGGCAGGGCGGGTGGTGGCGACCATCGATCCGCGGGCAAGCAGCGCCCGCGAGATCGCGGCCCTAATGGTCGGCAACGCTGTGGGCGATATCCGCACCGACGCGCCGCATCATCCGCAAGGGGAGACACTCAGGGTGTCGAACCTGTCGATGACACCCGCTGGCCTGCACGGACAGGCCTTGCGCGATATCAACCTCGTGGCGCGGGCCGGCGAGGTCGTCGGCATTGCCGGAGTTGCGGGTAACGGCCAGAGCGAACTCTTTGCCGCGCTGTCAGGTGAGCGCCTTGCAGATCACCCTGAGTCCATTGCCATCAACGGCAAGCTCTCAGGCGCCATGGGGATCGATGCACGTAGACGCCTTGGGGCTGCTTTCGTGCCGGAGGAGCGGCTGGGTCATGCGGCTGCTCCGACCCATAGTCTGAGCGAGAACACCTTGATCTCTCACGCTGCCACCGAGGTGAGCCGGTCCGGCTTCATCTTGATGAATGCCGCCAGGCGGGTTGCAAGGTCCATCGTCCAAGGCTTCGACGTACGCACGCCCGAAGGAGACCCACAGGCGCGCAAGCTCTCGGGTGGCAACCTCCAGAAATTCGTCATCGGTCGCGAGATCATCCGGCGCCCTAAGCTCATCATCGTCGATCAGCCGACCTGGGGAGTCGATGCGGGCGCAGCCCGCCTCATCCGCCAAGCTCTGGTCGATCTGGCGCGGGAGGGCAGCGCTGTAGTGGTCATCAGCCAGGATCTTGATGAATTGTTTGAAGTAGCGGACCGAATGGCTGTGATCCACCAGGGCACTTTGAGCCCGCTAAGACCTATCGGCGAATGGACCAAGGAAGCCGTGGGTCTTGAAATGCTCGGCGTTGCTCAGGCTCAGGGAGGCGCCCATGCGGTTTGAGCTGACGCCACGCACCAACTCGCCCACGGTGATGCGCATCTTCGCGTCGGTTGCAGCCTTCATCACGGCCTTCCTGATCGCGGGCTTCGTGATCTGGCTCATGGGCCGTTCTCCCATCGCGGCGTTCGATGTTTATGTCCTCCAGCCCCTGAGTGATCCCTGGTCCCTCCAGGAACTTCTTGTGAAGGCGACACCCATGGCGCTCATCGCCATCGGTCTGTCTTATTGCTTTCGCGCCAATCTCTGGAACATTGGCGCCGAGGGGCAGTATGTGATCGGGGCGGTGCTTGGGGGCTGGCTCGCGCTCCGGACACATGGCACCGATGCAGGCGCCTGGCTGCTGCCGCTCATGGTGCTCCTCGGCATCATTGGCGGCGCACTCTGGGGCCTGATTCCAGCCTTCCTGAAGACCCGCTTCGGCGTCAACGAAATCCTCACCAGCCTCATGCTGGTCTATGTGGCGCAGCTGATCCTCGATTATCTCGTCCGCGGGCCCTGGCGCGATCCGAAGGGTTTCAACTTCCCGCAATCGGTAACCTTCGATCCCTCGGCGACGCTCCATCCTATCCTGGAGGGTGGCCGTGTGCATTACGGGGCCGTGTTTGCAGGCATTGCCGTCCTGGTCACAGTCATCGTGTTGGGACGAACCTTGTTCGGTTACCGCCTGAAGCTGACGGGCGATGCCCCTCGTGCGGCCCGCTTCGCCGGATTCAACTCCAAGGCGACAACTCTTGCGGTCTTCGCGATTTCCGGTGGGCTGGCCGGATTAGCCGGCATCTCGGAAGTATCGGGGCAGATCGGTCAGCTTCAGCCCTCGATCTCTCCAGGCTATGGCTTTACAGCGATTACGGTCGCGTTCCTGGGGCGCCTCAACCCCATCGGAATCCTGGTTGCGTCACTTGTTGTCGCTCTCACCTTCATCGGTGGAGAGAGCGCGCAGATCATGCTCAAGCTGCCGCTCGATCTCACCCAGGCGTTCCAGGGCATCCTGCTGCTATGCGTGCTCGCGGCCGATGCCATGGTTAGCTATCGCATTCGCTTCGTGACACGGGGAGGTGGCAGATGACCACTTTCGAAGCCATTCTCCTCACCATCGTCACCGCCTCCACGCCGCTTCTGATCGCGGCTCTCGGCGAGCTCGTGACGGAGCGCTCCGGCGTCCTGAACCTCGGTGTCGAGGGCATGATGGTGATGGGAGCTGCCTGCAGCTTCGCCGCGGCCGTGACCTTCGATTCCACGCTCATTGGCGTGGTTGCCGGTATGCTGGCCGGCGCCCTCATGGCAGCGCTCTTTGCGCTGCTTGTTCTGGGCTTTGCCGCAAACCAGACCGGTTCGGGCCTTGCGCTCACCATCCTGGGGCTTGGCCTGTCAGGCCTCATTGGCGCTCCGTTCGTCGGCGCAAGGCGCGACCCTGTGGCGCCAATCGATATTCCAGGATTGAGCGATATCCCTGTCATCGGCCGCCTGTTCTTCGAACAGGACCTTTTCGTCTATGCCTCAATCGTGCTGACGATCCTGGTGGGCCTCTACCTCATGCGCACTAGGTCGGGCCTCACACTGCGGTCCATCGGTGAGAACCATACCTCGGCCAATGCGCTCGGGTTGCCGGTATGGCGGGTGCGCTTCTGGGCCATCCTGTTCGGCGGCGCCTGTGCGGGCCTGGCAGGCGCCTATCTGGCCCTCGTCTATACCCGCTTCTGGTCGCCGGGAATGACTGCGGGACGGGGCTGGATCGCCCTTGCGCTCGTGGTTTTCGCCGCCTGGCGTCCCGGTTGGGTTCTGGTTGGCGCCTATATCTTCGGCGCTGCGACGGTGCTGCAGCTCCATGCCCAGGCGGCCCAGTTCGGGGTGCCGTCGCAGGTGCTATCGGCGGTGCCCTATCTGGCGACGATCCTGGCCCTGCTGCTCCTCTCTATTCGGCATGGCCGGGCCATCGGAGCGCCCGGATCCTTAGGCGTGCCCTTCGTGCCTGACCGGTGAGCAAAGGGATGTTAATCTGACCAAAGTGTAGGCAGGGGAATTCTTGCCAGAACGCTTCAGACCTGCGACGGAATATTGGAAATCTAACCTCGAGGGAACGAGCATGTTTTCAGCAAAAATCTTTGGCGCCCTAGTGGGCGCAACCGTCCTGGCCCTCTCGGCCAGCGGCGCGGTTGCGCAGCCGAAGGACAAAGTCAAGGTCGGCTTCATCTATGTAGGCCCGGTCGGAGATCACGGTTGGAGCTATCAGCACGATCAGGGCCGTCAGGCGATCGAAAAGGCCTTTCCTGGCAAGGTCACGACCACGTTCGTTGAAAGCGTGCCGGAGGCCGATTCCGAGCGCGCCATCGAGCAGCTGGCCCGTACGGGCCACGATCTGATCTTCACGACCTCCTTCGGCTTCATGGAGCCGACCCTCAAGGTCGCCAAGAAGTACCCGAACATCAAGTTCGAGCACGCCACTGGCTTCAAGCGCGCTCCAAACCTCGCCACCTACGCGGCGAAGTTCCACGAGGGCCGCTACATCATCGGCCAGATCGCCGGCAAGATGACCAAGTCGGGCACTATCGGCTATGTGGGCGCCTTCCCGATCCCGGAAGTGATCGCTGGTATCAACGCCTTCTACCTCGGCGCCCAGTCAGTGAACCCGAGCGTTAAGATCAAGATCGTGTTCGCCAACACCTGGTATGACCCGGCGAAGGAAGGCGACGCCGCGAAGGCGCTCCTCGACCAAGGCGTCGACATGCTGGCTCAGCACACGGACAGCCCAGCTCCGATCCAGGCCGCCGAGGCCCGCGGCAAGTTCGGCTTCGGCCAGGCTTCCGACATGGAGCGCTTCGCTCCCAAGGCTCAGCTCACCGCCATCGTCGATAACTGGTCCGATTACTACGTTGCCCGCACGAAGGCCGTTCTCGACGGCACCTGGAAGTCGGAAGACACCTGGGGTGGCATCAACGCTCATATGGTCGTCATGTCGCCTTACAAGAACATGCCCGATGACGTGAAGAAGCTTGCGCAGGACACCGAAGCCGCCATCAAGTCCGGCCAGCTCAATCCTTTCAAGTGCCCGGTCATCGGCCAGGACGGCAAGGAGATCGAGTGCAAGGGGCAGGGTGCTCTCTCCGACGAGCAGGTGCTCGGCATGAACTTCTACGTGAAGGGCATTGAGGACAAGATCCCACAATAATCCTGCGCTTATCTCGCCATAACGGGGCAGTCGGGAGACCGGCTGCCCTTTTTGTCACTGCCTCTATATTCACGCAAAGACATGGGCCAGGAGGATCAGATGGCGATCAAGCCAGTCGAGGGCGATGTGCTCATTGTTGTGGACTTACAGGCCGATTTTCTTCCGAGCGGCGCACTCGCGGTGCCCGATGGCGATGCCGCCATCGCACCGATCAACCGCCTTGCAAGAGCCTTCCGCCATGTGGTTCTGACACAGGACTGGCACCCAAAAGGCCATGCGTCCTTCGCTTCAAGGCATCCTGACAGGCAGCCCTCCGAGATGATCGATCTTCACTATGGCCCCCAGTTTCTGGCCTGATCACTGAGTAAAGGGCACGCCCGGCGCCGAGATCGCGCGAGACCTCGACATTCCCCATGCCCAGCTCCATCATTCGCAAAGGCGATAATGCCGGGATCGACAGCTATTCCGGCTTCAAGGAAGCGGACCGGCAACCCCCCACGGGCCTGGAGGGCTATTTTAGGGAGGGCGGGTTCCGCAGGGTTTTCTGCGCAAGGCTGGCACTCGATTTCTGCGTCGCCTGGACAGCTCCCGATGCGGCTTCTGCCGGGTTCGAGACTTATGTAATCGAGGACGCCTCGCGGGCAATCGGCACGGATGGATCCCTTGCCAGGGCTCAAGACGACATCATGGGCGCTGCCGGCATTCGGATCCTCAGCAGCGCTCATACTAATAGGACATGAAGGGCAGGGGCCTCAGACGACCGCCCCGTGCAGGTCGTACTCGTCCGAGCTTTCGATTGCCACATTGACGATCTCACCCGGCTTCAGCGGCGTCTTCGAGGCCACATAGACGACACCATCAATCTCGGGCGCATCATACTTGGTGCGGCCAGTGGCAACCGTGGCGCCGGCCTCGTCAATGATGACTGGCAGGGTCTTGCCGACCTTGCTCTTAAGAATCCTGGCGCTGACCTTCTGCTGAGTCTGCATGAAACGATGCCAGCGCTCCTCCTTCACCTCCGCCGGAACTGCCCCGATGATGTCGTTGGCAGGCGCGCCCTGGACCGGCTCATACTGGAAACAGCCGGCGCGGTCGATCTTGGCGTCCTTCAGCCATTGGACCAGGAGGTCCATGTCCTCATCGGTCTCACCGGGGAAGCCTACGATGAAGGTCGAACGAATAGCGAGATCCGGGCAGATCTCGCGCCACTTGTGGATGCGCTCCAGGGTCTTCTCCTGGTTGCCGGGGCGGCGCATGGACTTCAGCACCTTGGGTGAGGCGTGCTGGAAGGGAATGTCGAGATATGGAAGGATCTTCCCCTCGGCCATCAACGGAATGACCTCGTCCACGTGCGGGTAGGGATAGACATAGTGCATGCGCACCCACATGCCGAGTTCGCCCAGCTCCCTGGCGAGGTCAAAAAAACGGGTACGGACCTCACGGTCCTTCCACAAGCTCGGCTGGTATTTGATGTCGAGGCCGTAGGCGCTGGTATCCTGTGAGATCACCAGGAGTTCCTTGACGCCGGCCTTGGCAAGCTTCTCGGCCTCGCGCAGAACGTCACTAATCGGGCGGCTGACGAGGTCGCCTCGCAGCTTGGGGATGATGCAGAAGGAGCAGCGGTTGTTGCAGCCCTCGGAGATTTTCAGATAGGCGTAGTGGCGCGGCGTCAGCTTGACGCCCTGGGGCGGCACGAGGTCGACGAAGGGATCATGCGCAGGCGGCACAGCCTGATGCACGGCCGAGACCACGGATTCGTAGGCCTGCGGGCCGGTGATCGCCAGGACGTTAGGGAACTGATCCCGGATCTGTTCTGGCTCAGCACCCATACAGCCGGTCACGATGACCTTGCCGTTCTCGGCCATGGCCTCGCCAATGGCTTCCAGGGACTCGGCCTTAGCACTGTCGAGGAAGCCGCAGGTGTTGACGATGACCACGTCGGCTCCATCATGCTCCTTAGTCAGCTGGTAACCTTGGGCGCGAAGCTGGGTGATGATGCGCTCGGAATCGACCAGGGCCTTCGGGCACCCCAGAGACACGAACGAGACTTTTGGCGCGGGAGCATTCATCCGCTCAATCCACTTTTCAAACAGAACCAATATACGAGAGGCGCCCGCCCTGCGTCACACCTTGCGAAGTCGCGGCAGGTAGCTTCTTGCTCGGGGTCAGGGACACATTGAGCGCCAGGCACCGTCGCTCGCTGACCTGCAAGACATCTCCTAGACCGATCCTAAACCCTGCACGCAGGATTTCCGCCCGTCTGGGAGCACGTGCCTAAAGACGCACCGGTGGCTCTACAACACCAAGGACGCCTTTACAACATTCGGAATTGACGCAAGGGGGACGTGGCTGACATGCTCAGTGCTAGAACATCGGACGAATACAGGGGAGTATAGCCGGCGGTCCTGAATTCGTTCCAGCGCCCTGGTATGGGTTGAACAGGTTGCATATCTCTGGTTGTATCTGGCCGTAGACCTCTATTTGTCCGTCCGACTGATGGTGGCTGGGCAGTCAGCCATCGGGTCCGTGGGAGTTGGCTCTCAAGGCTCTGACAATCCGAAGACCCGGCCTGGTTCCAATTGACGTTCGCAGATGTCAGACCGGCTCGGGTCAAAAGGCTTGCTCACCAGTTAGCAGACCGCTCCCATTGAAGCAAAGCGAGACTACTACTGAGAACTACTCCATTTGAGAGGCTTTATCCGCGCAGTGTTTTCACATCTATTTCGTTAGCGGACCGCTATTGCTGGGCCGGCTATGTGGCTGTCTCGATGTCCGCACAAATGCCCCTCGAAGCCAGGGGAATTGATCAGGAGACCGATCGTGACAGAAGTGCGACAGGGTCCAGCATGGAGATGGTGCAGTCTAGGTTTTGCAGCCATTCTTTTAACGATGGTAGCTGTGCCCATGCTCGAAGCTAGAGAACATTACAAATTCTCGGAAGACTTCGAAGTTTCCAAGCTCACCGACCTCCTCAGAGAGGACAAATCCCGGTGGACGCACTACCAGAACACATTTCCACAGAACAAGGCGGAGATCGTTCCGGAGGCGGCTCCTTCTGGCGGAAGTGCGCTTCGATTTTTTGCAGTTCCCTCCACAAAGAAAGTCTCAAAGTCCGATATCGAGAGAGAAGGATTCGAGCTTCGCTCTGGGCAGGAGCTGCGGATAGCGGCTTTGTTCTTCTTACCGCCGAATGTTGATCTCAAGGATCTCTTTCTTATCGATATCGAGTGCCGCGAGTGCTGGCCTCGAGATTCGATCTATCCCAACCAGAGTCCTGGTGTCCGGTTGAAACTTCGGGATCGCGATGGCAGCCCATCCGTGGAGCGCCGCAAAATTGGCCAACCGGACATGCGCAATGATCTACAAGAGTCCGTGGTTCTACCCCGTGGGCGTTGGTTCAATCTGGAGTGGCGGCTGAGACTCAGCGCCGATGAGAACGGAAGTTCAGAAATTCTGATTGATAACAAGAGAATATACACGGGACGCGGCCCTACTCTGCCCAGTTCTCAATCTTTCGAGAAATGGGGCATAGTTTTGCGAGACATCATGTATGACCGGTTTCAAATCGGGATTACGGCGAATAGCACTCCCAGTCCGATTGAGCTTCTCATCGACGATGTGTCCTTCCAATGGGAGTGAGGGCAATGAGCTTGCCGCGTGTGCTGAGCTTCAAGCCTGCGCGATAGGTTTCGCAATACTCAGCGGCCATCTTGGTGTCTGAAAAATCGTTGACGGCTCTTTCCCGAGCAGCGCGGCCGAGCCCCGCTCTTTCAGTAGCGGCTGTACACAAACGCAAAATCTCTTGTGCTAGGGCTTGTGGATTATTGAAGGGAACAAGGCAACCGTCGACGCCATTGTGGATGACATCGCGATGCCCTGGCACCTCCGTCGCGATGACAGGCAAACTCCAACTCATTGCTTCAAGAACAGCGACGGGCAGACCCTCATAAGCCGATGTGGAGACGTATATGTCCGTGTTGCGGAGCGCATCCGCCACATCGTCAGTAGGGCCCGGAAGGTTCACAAAAGAGCTGAGATCTCGCCGTTCTATCTGGTCGGCAAGTTCCGGCTTGAGCGGCCCCTCACCCAAGATGCGAAGACTCAGTTCGGGAAGGATATCGCGTAGGTAATGGATGGCATCGATTGCGATGTCCTGCCGCTTTACGGGAGCGAGCCGTCCGAGAGTGGTGATGCGGGGCCAAGGCTTCTTGCGCTCTTCGTTCTCAAGCCTGGCTGTATGGGCCGCATCCACTGCCGCCTGCGGCGGGATTCTTACCCCGTTTGTGATGTGGATCACTTTGTCCGGCGGAAGCGAGAACTCCTCCTTCAGCTGATCCGCAACATTGGGGGTAACGCCGATGTTGAAGGCTGCACGTCGTAAGGCCCACGCCGATGAAATGCGCCGCAGAAAATGCTTTGCCCATCCCTCTTTCGGCAGGAGCCGGTTGCTGTGATGCGTCACCACAAAGGGAACATCTGTACCGGCAAGGGCAAGAGCTACAAGTATGGCACTGTCGGACATATGGGCGTGGACCACATCAATCGACTCCTCCCTGACTACACGCCGCAATGCAACTACCGTTCTAAGGGGCGGGGCGGTGCCTGATACAGGCTGGATGACAGGAACCTTGGCCTGTTTAAGTCGGTGCTCGTAAGGACCGCTCTCGCGCCAAGGAAAAATCACCGCTTGGGTAAACTCTGGGTCCAGCGCTGTGGCGAGATTAACGACCATGGTCTGAGCGCCTTCGCGCTTGAGGTTATGGATGACATGCAAGACACGCAGCGGCACGTTGCCTCCTATATGGCCCTCATAGCTTTATGAGTACTCCCAAAAATACTCACGCCAATACATAAGCCGTATTGTGATGGACAGGAATAAAACGTAGCATTTGTACGTCGTCGAGTAAACGTACTTACGAGACGAAAGCATTTATGCAGCCAACACTGTGTATATCTAAATAATAAATACGAGTAGTTGCTTCGGGCAGTCTCGTGAGCATCGCAAGGCTAAACCTACAAACAACACACCTTTCTTTTGCCAGGCGATGGACTGCGCCGAGGACACGGAGAAGCTGATGCGTGCTATAAAGCTCACGTTGGAAGAAAGCGAAAAAAGTCTGCTCGTCGCAGCACTCGGAAGCGGCGGCCCTGAGGAACTGAAAGTTCGGCGGGCCGGCATCGTTCTGCGCTCAGCTGCAGGGCTGACGGATAATGAAGTTGCTGCGGAATTCCAGGTATCCGTTCATACCGTAAGTAAATGGCGCCGTCGCTATCAGGAAGCAGGTATTGAAGGACTGACGGATTGGCCACGATCTGGTAAGCCGCGCCGCCTCGAGCATGAGACAATTGCAATCCAAATAAGTGAGGTCATGGGAGACATACCTCCCGGTGGAGGTCAGTGGTCCGTTCGCAAGGTCGCTGCGACCCTAGGGCTTTCTCGTGCAACTACCGGCAGGATCTGGCGGGATCTCCAGAAAAAGCATTCTGCACAGACGCGCGGGTACCAGGCTACACCGGTCAGCTCCGGCCGAATGCATACTACATCCGCTGGAACGGCTTTCACACAAATCACGTCAGGCGTTTGAGTCATGAGAGTAAGCTCGATGCAGCAATGTCGCGAGGCTGACGAACTGGTGATTGATGAACGCTCTCCCTTGACGCAACTCCTTGCAAGAGACGTGTCCCCGCAGCCTGACGAACGTAGAAAGGCCCCGTCGAAAAGCACGTTCTCGCATGCGGTCAAGAAAGTTCTCGTCCGGTCCGGCGTTGTTGCTCTTGCCAGAAGAATGCCTGCTCCCGAGGAATGCGCCACAATCCTTCGCTATCACTCCGTGAGTGCTTCCGCAAACTACTGCTCTCCGACGATCGCGGTCAGTCCAGAACTCTTCGAGCGGCAAATGAGCTTTCTGGCTCGAAACTACATCGTTTTTCCACTTGGTGAATTACTGACACGTTTTGCGCGAAGGGAGCTTCCGAAAGGGAGTGTCGCGATCACTTTCGACGATGGCTATCTCGACAACGCAACTGAAGCGCTGCCTATCCTCGCCCGGTATGGCCTTACTGCAACCTTCTTTGTCACATCGGACTCAGTTCTCGGCAAGGGTGGCTTCTGGGTCGGCTGGCTGTATCGCGCGGTAGCAACCGCATCCGATGCCCATTTGTCCAAGGCATGCCAAGCGCTGACCGGGACAACAACGACAGGAGCCTCTCGTGACGCCTGCTTTGCCGCGCTGGCGACCCTCGTGGACAACGCCAGATGCAGTGTACGCCAGAACTATTTCTCAGAGCTTGAGCGCCTCTTCCCGGCCATGCCTCCCATGGAGCTGCCAAGCGACTTCATGATGACGGTCGACGACCTACGGGAACTTCATCAAGCTGGGATGACGATTGGCGCCCATACAGCGACGCACCGCGTGCTCGCAGGTCTCGAAAGGCGGGTGGTGTACGATGAGCTGTCACGCTCCAAAGCCGATCTCGAGGCCGCGCTGGATAACGCCGTTGATCATTTAGCATACCCTAACGGACATGTTTCGAACAACGTCGATGAAGCAGCGATCAACGTGGCAGGCGAGCTCGGCTATGTCTCTGCCGGAACGTCTCGCCGTGGCATTTTGACTAAGTCATCGTCATATCTCGATCTGCCACGGCAGGGCGTGAACGAGATGCTAGGGTTCGAGGGTTTCGTTTTCAAACTCGAAGAGGCGCGTTTCTCGCGCCTTCTGCAGAGGTAAGTCCACCATGCGTGTCCTTGCCATAACGAACATGTACCCGAGTGAAAAGCGCCCCGGATGGGGATCTTTCGTACAGTCGCAGGTAGAGAGCCTACGCAAGGCTGGCGTGGACATCGATGTCTTGGTCATCAACGGCTATAGCAGCAAGCTCGAGTACGTGAAGGCAATCGGCAGAATGCGCAGGATGCTGCGTGAGTGCAGATATGACCTCATCCACGCCCACTATGGATTGAGCGGCCTGGTTGCGCGCTTTCAGTTCTCCGTTCCGGTCGTCGTTTCGTTCTGTGGGGATGATCTCTACGGTCATTCCGATGCGAAGGGGCGAGCTCGGTTGACTAGTCGTCCCCTAGCCTGGATCCATAGGCATCTGTCTTATTTCGTCGATGCGTCGATCGTGAAGTCCAAGGCGATGAACACCTTGCTTCCGCGCCCGATCGCCAAGGTCATCTCCAACGGGGTCGACATGGATATGTTCCGCCCCCTCGACAAACAGGCGTGTCGCGAGGAGTTGGAGCTCGACCCTGAACGCACATACATTCTCTTTCCCTATGCTTCTAACCGACCTCGCAAAAACTTCGCCTCTCTGAAGGAGGCCGTACGTCGATTGCATGTGAACTCGCCTGACAGAACCATTGAGATCCTGACCATTGCGGGCGAATCACAGCACAGGATTCCTCTTTACATGAACGCCGCTGATCTGCTGGTTCTCCCTTCATTCTGGGAGGGATCACCAAATGCTGTCAAAGAGGCTATGGCCTGCAATATGAAGATCGTCGCTTCCGACACTGGTGATGTGCGGGACAGGCTTGATGGCGTTCCTGGCACAGCCATCTGCGGCACTGATCCAGAATCTATCGCAGCCGCGATTTCGGCGGTGCTCGCTGACAATCGGGACGGCAGCCGGCGTGAGGCTGTAGCCGAGCTGGAGATTGGAAAGGTCGCTGATCGAGTTATCGAAGTGTACTCGTCAGTCCTGCGGCGTGCTAAGAAGGACCGCGGGGTCTTGATGATCGTGGAGAATCTCCCGGTTCCTTTCGACAGGCGCGTTTGGCAGGAAGCGAAGGCCCTCACGGCGGCAGGATGGAATGTCGCAATCATTTGCCCAAAACGCGGTAAGTACACGGCTTCCCGCGAGACAATCGACGAGATCGAGATCTACAGGCATTCACTGCCCGAGGCGCGGAGCGCCATCGGATATCCGTTTGAATATGGCATCGCCTTCTTCTGGCAGCTTTTTCTCGCCGCACGCATCTACCTGACGCGTGGTTTCAGGATCATACATGCCTGCAATCCCCCCGACCTCATATTTCTGGTCGCCGCACCATTCAAGTTGCTTGGGGTGAAGTTCATCTTCGACCACCACGATCTCTGTCCCGAGCTTGCAGTTTCAAAGTTTGGGCTAGGACGCAAGCAAGCCGCCATCCAGCGCGCTTTACGCTTCCTCGAACGCGCAACGTTTCGTTTAGCAGACGCCTCCATCGCTACCAACGAGTCATACAAATCCGTTGCGATCCGACGGGGAGGCATGCATCCGGACCGTGTTCACGTGGTACGAAGCGCACCCGATCTGAAACTGTGGCAGCCCGCGGGTCTGGATCCATCGCTTCGGGCCGGCGGGTCCCATCTCGTTGGTTACGTGGGAGTTATGGGTCCACAGGAAGGCCTGTCGAACCTGCTCGCAAGCATAGCTTATATAGTACATAAACTCGGTCGACGGGACATCCGCTTTGTTCTTATCGGTGACGGCTCCGAGCTCCAAGCCTTGCAGTCGGAGGCGATGACCCGTCGAGTCGATCCTTGGGTAGAGTTCACAGGTCGGGTATCAGACCACGATCTCATCCGGATCCTCTCGAGTTGCGATATCTGCGTGAATCCAGATCTCGCGACCCCGTTCAACGATCTCTCTTCCATGAACAAAATTGTTGAGTACATGGCTTTGGGAAAGCCCATTGTTCAGGTCGACCTTGCTGAGGGCCGCTTCACAGCCGGCGAAGCATCGGTGGGAGCGGCCCCAGACGACCCGATCGATTTTGCTGAAAAGATCATCACTCTTCTCGCGGACAAGGAGAAGATGGAGCAGATGGGAAGTGCGGCGCGGGAACGAGTTGCTGACACACTCTCCTGGGATCGTCAAGTTCCTCAGCTTTTAGCCTGCTACGCTCAGGTCGCGAGCCACAAGAACGAGACACGCCGATACACGTGGAGCCGTCAGAGCAAGATGCCCACCGAACTCGGCCCAACGAACTTACTTGAGGATGATCATGGCTAGTATCGTCATATTCGCGAAGCGCAGCCTTCTCATCCTTTTGGCCCTATCCGCGACAATGGGGCGAGTGGCTCAGGCTGAGGAGCAATCATACGTTCTCCAGATTGGAGACGAGGTCAAGATAACAGTGTTCAAGGAGCCCGACATATCAGGTTCATACAAGGTAGGTGCGAACGGGTTCGTGTCGGTTCCAGGAGTTGGCGAAATCAAGACTGCGGGTCTTACCCCAACTCAGTTGCGCGATGTGTCCAAGCAAGCGCTGTCGGATCTCCACCATGCAAATCCCAGTATCACTGTTGAGGTTGTACAATACAGCCCGGTTTATATCATGGGAGACGTCCGCAATCCTGGTCGTCAGCTGTATACACCCGGTCTAACCGTACTCCAACTCATTGCGCTTGCAGGCGGATATCCACCACCATTGGGCACCACCGAAGGAGACAGCACGGCGCAGGAAGTGGAGAAGCAGAAACTTGACCTCGCTGTCTATCGTGAGAAATACGCCTCCCAATCCATAAAGCGCGCACGCCTCTTAGCGGAAAGAGACGGAAAGGCCTCGTTCGACACCCCTGCGGAACTCGAAGCAATGATCGGCAAAGACCGCCTGGAGCAAATCAAAGCTTCAGAGATGCATCTGAAACGCTCTCGGGTATTTGAGGAGGAGCAGCGGGTTCGGCTTTTACGCAGGCAGGCCGAGGAGGTGGTCAAGGGGCGGGCCGCACTCGAAGAGCAGCTTGAGGCGACAAAGCGTCTCAAGGTCATCATCGACTCCGAGCTCCGAAACATCCGAGACCTGAAGGAGCGCGGACTGACCGCTAGCACCCGTGTGCTCGAACTGGAGCGCATCTCCGCGGACACTGAGATGCGCATCAATAGCGGCATATCCATGATTTCCCAAGCCAGTCAGAGTCTCGCAGGTATCGACTTGCTCATTCGACAGACGTCTGAGGCGGCCCGGGTCAAGATTGCCGAGCAACTCGTGGATACGGAGACGGAACTCGTCGTGATCAATCGGCAGCTCATCAGTGCCGTCGAACTGCTCAACATGCGCGGTATATCTACACCCGGGAGCCTTACCGGTCAGGGTGAGGTTCGCCGTCGGCTCAGCATTGTGCGCAAGAATAAACCCGAACCAATCCTGGCATCAGAAAACATGCAGATTAGCCCTAGCGATGTTCTAATCGTGGAGCGTGTGATGGAGGCCTCGACTAAGAACGACGTCCTGGCCACAGGTTCTTCCAGTCTGGCTGAGACCGCATTTCTGCCACAGGAGTCAAACGTCGCCGGCAATAGTTCATCCCCGGGTAGGAGGTAGGATGCTGCAATCTGGAACAATACCGCAGTCATTGCGTCGCATCTGCCGGGATATCCAAGCAGCCAATATCAATGGCAAGAGCGGGGTAGTCGTGGGGTTAATATCGACGCTCCCGCATGAGGGAGTATCCACGATCGCCATTGGGTTAGCCCGCATTCTAGCCGAGGCATCCAGGGTACTTTTGATCGATGCCAGTGCAGGGCGCCCGATCTCCGATCTCATCGGGGTAGAGCGTCACATTCTCAGCGCAGATGACCTTGCGCAACTCCAACTCGCGAGCTTTAGGGAATGGCTTGTTCCTTGTTCATCTCCCAATCTCGATCTGCTCTCCATAGACGCGGACCAGATAGCAGCCTCCATATGGGACAAGCGTTGGTCCGAATTAAAACTCGCTATCATGCAACGCTACCAAGTCGTACTCATCGATTTGGGCTCACTGCAGACGCAGCTTTCACCTTTTTGGAGTACATGCCTCGACCAGACCTACGTAGTCGTGGATATGTCAAGTACACCTGCAGAGACGCTCCAAGGCGCGCGCAAGGAGCTCGACATCCTCCAGATGCCGGTTGCCGGTGCGATCCTCAACAGGCGGTCCTTTGCGGTTCCGGCCTTCCTTAGCAAGGGGAGATCATGAACAAACATTGGACCACCATCGACTCAACATTCAATCGTCCGAGCGTGCCCACGTCATCCACCATGTGGACGTTCATGTTTCGTCGGAAAAAGACGATCCTAGGCATGTTCGTCTCTCTCTTCCTTCTGGCTACAGCTCTGCTGTACCTAATTCCGCCCTCTTACGAGGCGGAGGCGAACCTGCTCGTTGAGCGAAACCGTTCGCCTATCATGCGGGCGGACATCCTGCCCGGTCTTGAAATGGCGGAGGTCATGAACACGGCGCGCAGCATTGCCAGTTCACGGACCGTGTTGGCTGCCGTCGTTGATAGCCTTCGATTGCCGGAGCGTCCGCAGAAGCAGTCTCTCATATCCACGGTTCGAAGAGGTGCAAACCGAGCTCTGGTTGCACTCGGCCTTCTGCCTGATGTTGACGAGAGAGATTCTTGGATTCTGTCTTTGATGAAGTTGGCTACGGTTAAGCCCGTTGTGAACTCCAACATTCTTACGATCTCGATCACTCTTGACGATCCTAAACTGGCAGCAGAGATCGTGAATGAGATCTCAACTCAATACGTTAAGGCACACCTAAAAATCTACTCGACTTTAGGTCTGGCCGAGTTCTATCGCGACAGTATGAACGCTGCCGAGGCTAGCTACAAAAAAAGGCGTGAGGACGTACTAGCTTTCAAGACAAATGCATCGCTCTTTGCAGTTTCCGCATCCCGTGAAGAGTATACGCGCGAGCTTGGAACGCTCCGCAGCCAGCTTCTAACAGCTTCTAACGATCTCAGTCGCCTTCTGCGCCGCTATGATCAGCAGCATCCTGAGGTCACGGTTACAAAGGACGTAATCTCTGCCGTCGAGAGCAGGATTAGTGATACCGAAGACAAGCTCAAGAAGCTTGAAGAGAATGAGTCAACTCTCGCGGATCTGGAAATGATTTTGGAAAGCGAGCGAAAGACCTATCTCGACTTTATCAACAAGTATGGTGAAGCGACAATCAACGGGCACGCCGACTCCGATGTGGTCAATGTTCGAGTTGTCGAACAGGCAAGAGTGCCCCCACAACCGTGGATGCCAAGACTCTTCCTGATCATAGGCGCAGCGCTCCTGAGTGCCGTTCTCGCAGTTTCCGTCGCCTTTGTACGCGAGTTCTTCGATAGCCGTCCTACGTCAGCAGACGAGGTCGAGCGAATCCTTAGGGCTCCCGTCGTCGGTTGGCTCGAGAATCTTCCAAAGAATGATCTTCATACACTCTGGTCCATAGAAAGAAGCTAAGGTGCTCTTTATGAACAGCCTCACCCGCAAGCGTGTCGCTCTCGTCATGCCGATCCGCAATGAGGAGCGATCAGTCAAGGAGACGATGGATTCCGTCTTCGCTTCCACCCGCCTACCAGACGAAATCATCATTGCGGATGCAATGTCGACGGATGGCTGCATTTCATCCATCTTTACTTACGGTGATCGTGGCGTTCCAATCCGCGTGGTGCAGAATCCCACCATCTGGTGCGGTGGGGGGCGCAATGCAGCGGTCCGCGCGACAGATTGCGATGTCATCGTGCTTTGCGACTTTGGCAACACGATCGAACCCGATTATATAGAGAAGATCGTCCAGCCTTTCGAGGAAGACGAGACGATGGATATCGTCGGTGGACTTTTTCGAATGCGCGCGACGACAGATTTTGAGCACTGTGTCGCGGCGATCCACTATTTCGAAGACTATACCCTGAATAGAATGAGCAGGGAGGAGATTCAAAAGATCCTTCCTCCAATTGTTTTTCCCGGCGGTCTCTGCACGGCCTTTACCCGTCGGATCTGGCTCGCCGCTGGCGAACAGCCCGAGTGGCTCGCCAAGGGACAGGACAAGATGTTCAGCCGGAAGGTCTATGCCATAGGCGGTAAAGGCATGATCGCCATCGACGCGAGACTTTGGCACCATGTGCGTCGCTCTCCGCGTGAACTCTTCCGTCAGCTCTACCTATATGGTCGTGGCAATGGTCAGATGCATTTCCTCTCGAAGCATGTGATCCAACTGGTAGGCATCTACACGACGCTATCTCTTTTGATGGTACTCGGTTTTGTTTCCTCGTATTTCGCCCTCGCAGGACTAGTGCTGTTCGCAACTTATGCCTGGGCAGCAGGAATCCGGAAAATCATCAAGGTCGACGGAGGGTTGAAGAAGCTCAACTATATCACGACTGGAATACAGGTTCTCCTCATACGCGATATCGGTTCTCTCCTGGGTCATATGGTCGGGTGGGCGGAATGGTTCTTCGTTCCGCAGTATAAGAAGAATTATGAGCGCTATATGGACGGATTGCCGACTGAGCGAATCCTGCTCATTGCTCCCCAACTAACGGGCCACGGACTTTTCGCGCGGCTTCGGCGCACCCTGGGAACTGCACTATGAGCGGTCCGATTACGGTACGAAGCATTACTTCGCTCAAAGAGTTCGAAGCCTGCGCCCAGGATTGGGACTCTGCGGTCGCTCAAACTCCGTACGCGAGCATCCATGCCCGACATTTCTGGCTGAAGCATTGGCTGAAAACAGTGGGACAGGATCGGGAAATGGCTTTTCGCCTGATGTATGACAGTGACGGCGTTCTTGGCTGCGCTGCTTGGATCCGGGAGAGAAGGAGCTTCCAGCTATTCTCCGCTCCATACCTGAGCTTGGCTGGAAACCCCATGTCAAAGCGCACACAGGTCATTCTAGCGCGTCGTCAGGACGAGGCCGCTGTAGCAATGCTCAAGGATCTAAACCGGCTGAGATGGTGGTGGCTCGATCCGGAGAGAGTCCACGACAATGACCCACTTCTGCGCAGCATTAAATCCAGTTCAATCGTTATGGATGCAGCGGAGCGGGTTAGCTATACGCTTCCTCGCGTAGCTACCACGATGAGATGGGACGACTATCTGAAGGAGCGCTCGCGCAAGTTCAGGAAGCAAAGAAAGAGAGGACACCAGGATCAACTGCTTAGCATCCGTAACTACCCTCAAGATTTCGCTTCCGCCGGCGATTTCGTCGCCGCGATCGCGGCCGTGGCGCATAACAGCTGGGCTTTCCGAGAAGGAACGTCGATCATCTCCATAGAGCCGGAGTGGAAATTCTGGCAGGGGGTACTTCACGAAGCTGCAGCTCAGGGCACACTTCATGCTTCCTGCGCCTTTGATGGAGAGATGCCCGTTGCCTTCATCTTTGGGATCATCGAACACGGTGTCCTCTATGCCTTGAAGACAGCCTTCGCAGAGGCTGGAGCCCAGGCTGGTGCGGGCCGCTTTGCTTTCTCAGCCATCATTCAGAATGCAATGGAAAATCCGGCGGTGCATACTGTAGATCTGGATTTCATCACGTCTCATGGCGACTACAAGACAGGTTGGGCTACGCAGCTTGAGACGGTACGAAGTTATTATGCTTTTAGGCAGGCCGTTGGGCCACGCATGCTGGCACGTGCGTATGAATTCAAGAAGCGCCTCGACAGAAAGCCTGAGGAGAATATGCCACAATTGAGCGAGGCAACGACATGACCTTGCAGGTTTCGTGGCATCAGGGCGTCGAGGCCCTTGATCGCCTTGAGGATGACTATGCTCGGCTCTTGTCCGACTGCTCGGGGACGACCCTCTTCAACGAATGGTCGTGGATTCGCGCCGCAGCGAAGTTTCTAGTGCCTGCTGGTCGTGAGGTTCGGACTGTCACGGTATTCGAGAGAGGCATATTGGTAGCCTGTTTCCCTATGACTGTGGGACGCGAGAGTATTGCGGGTCTGCCCGTGCGCACCCTGCGTCCTCTTGGCTATCCCTTGAGCGACCGCATTGGACTTCCGGTCCTGCAAGGCCGAACTGATGTTAGGGCAGCACTTATCGATACCCTCGTCGATTCTAAGCGATCGGACGCTGACGTCGCGATCCTGAGCGAACTTCCAGCTCATGCTGGCTTCCGCACACCAACGGGAGCAGAGTCCGAGTGGCGTGCTCCTTACGTCAAGCTTTGCGGCCGGGCACCTGTCCTCAATGTATCGGATCCTCGCAAATTAGAGGCATCTTTGTCCAAAACCTTGCGGACGCGCCTATCACGATCACGCAAGAAGGTGATTGCTACTGGCCAAGCGGGATTTGAACGCCTCACGCCGCTACCGTCTCATGTTCCGGATTTGCTGCGCACCATAGCTACTATCGAAGATGTCAGCTGGAAGGGCAAGGCTGGCGTCGGCATCTTTTCATCCTCGAAGCGTTACGATTTTTTCAGAGAAGTGTCTCTGGCCTTTGCAGCGTCAAGGCGCCTTGAAGTTCTTCTGTATACCATTAACGATCGTGTGGTGAGCTACCGCTATGGGTTCAGAGTAGGCCGCACCTTTCTCGATTATAACTTCGCACATCCGATTGAACTCGATGACCTCAGTGTCGGCAGACTTCTGTTAGCCGAGGCGATTCAGACGGCGTCCGCTTCCGGCATAGACACTTTTGATGCTTCCCGCGGCAGTTTGCAAAAGCCGAATATCCTTACCGATTGGACGTCAGAGACAATCGAACATGACGAAATCTGGCTCTTTGCCAGAAGCCTCTGGGGGGAACTGCTAAGATTAGCCGTAGTGAAGGCCAAACCGTTTGCAAAGCGTGTCTTGAAGCGCGAGGAGGCAGCGTGATGGCCGGCAGCGAAACCAAGAACGTCATCCGCCACGGTCGCCTCTATGGGCTCGCCAACCTCATCAGCCGATCATCCGGCCTTGTTCTCCTTCCTGTTTACACCCATATCCTCGCGCCGGTCGAGTTTGGCCTCTACGCCAGCACAATCTTGGTGACGGATCTCATCTCTGTGGTGCTGGGAATGGGTCTCGGCCGCGCACTGATCCGGATGCATGTCGAGCAGGAGACCCAAGCCGGCAAGGACGCCGTGGTGTGGACTGCCATGACCATGTTCGCAGTGATGTCAGTGATCATCGCAGCTATCGCGTACCCTATTGCTCTCCTCGCAACAGATCTTCTCTTCGGCTCCACAAATGAAGCTTGGCTGTTTACCTGGTCAATCTGGGCTCTCATCCCCTCAACGCTGTTCAACCTGCAGCTCAACTACATCGTGGTTCTGAAGAAGTCCGCCATCTACCTAGCGATATCGGCGCTGAAGGCTTTTCTGTTCATCGCCCTAAACCTGTGGATCGTAGTCTGGCTTGACCTAGGCGTATTCGGCATTGTGATCTCGACCTTCAGCGCCAGTGCCATCGTGGTTGGAGTCATTTTGACTCATATGGTCAGGACAGCCTCGATCAGCGTATCGCGTCCGTTGCTCGTGGAGATGGCGAAGTTCGGTGCTCCTCTTGTTCCGACCATCCTGCTCGACACGGTCATAGCATCTCTCGATAGGTACATCATTAGCCCTGTGCAAGGGACGGCGGCACTCGGCTATTACGGACTTGGTGTTAGGCTTGCGAGCCTTATCAACCTCTTTGTGACATCACCCTTTCTACAGATCTGGGGCGTGCGGCAACTGGAAGCGCTTCAGGCTGACGGCGACCAACGCGAACTGCCCAATATCTTCTTCCAGTTTACACTCGTGCTATTGCTCATCAGCACTGCCATATGTCTGTTCAGTGGATTGGCGGTCCAGATCATCGCTGACGACGCTTACGCGCCAGCTGCTGCCGTGCTGCCCTGGCTCGCAGCCGCGCAGGTGGCCATTGCCCTGCGCAACTTCGCTGAGATCGGACTGCATCATGCCAAGAAGACTTCACCCCTGATGGTCATTGCACTTATCAGCCTGGTAGTCGCTGTCCCACTATTCTGGGGAGCGATGTATACAGCTGGTATCGTGGGCGTGGCTGCGGCGAGCTTTATTCTTGCGCTTTTCCGTACCGGCCTAACTATGATCTGGGCCGATCGTCATTCCGGATTAGTCCGTTTGTTTCCATGGGTTCGGTTGAGCTTTGCGGCCATAATATCGACTATCGCTGTGCTGGTCGGCACGATTTTGGACGGACGCTTCCTGCCTACTCAGGGGATCCTACTGAAGATCGCTATTCTCTCCGTCCTTACTCTCGCGCTGAGCCTTCTGCTCGGACGTGCTGATTGGATGAAGCAGGGAGCTAGCGACGTACCGCGAGCCAAGAATGCTGGCTAGTCCATCGATTCGTGGATGATAATGGAGGAAGTCTTGGAGGTTGCCGCCAATCGACCTGTTGCCTCAATGCCGTGGCCGACCTTTGGATCGCTGCTCTCCTATTCACAGCGGCCATTGCCTCATCCGTTTTCCTCTCCCGGGATGACTTTGTGGACCTCCGCACGGATTGCTCTCTGGCAAGCAATTAGGTCGCTGGACCTGAAGTCTGGAGACCGGGTTGCTGTGCCAGCATTCTGCTGCGGCTCCGAATTGGAGCCCTTCCTCATTGCAGGGCTTGAGCTTTCATTCTTCGCGGTCGGCGAAGATTTGGCTCCGGATCCGACTTCGTTTCGCAAGGCAATCGACGGGTCCTCGGCGGCGATGGTGACGCATTATTTCGGCTTACCCGTTGACCTCGAACCTGCGCTTGAGATGACACGACGCAAAGGCATTCCATTGATTGAGGATTGTGCACATGCGCTCTATACGACACGAGCGGGAGAGCAAGTCGGTCTTGCAGGCGATGCCGCAATCTACAGCTTTTGGAAGACAGTCGCCTTACCAGACGGCGGAGCCTTGCATATGCGCAAAGGCACGGAGAAAGGTGCCCCCAAGCCGCCGCCGCCGGAACTCATCAGGAAGGCGACACGTCACCTCCTTTCGAGGACGCTTCGAAGTCATCCTTCCGCTATTCTACGCAAGACCGAAGGAATGCGGCAGCAGCTTCGGCGTGGAGCTGGTTCCATTCAGCTACGTGAAAAGGGCGGTGATGAGTGGCATCTGATCAAGTTTCCAAATGAGCTTATTGGTGCGGGAATGTCGAGCCGGTCACTACGCATCTTCCGGGCCACGGACCATGCGCATGTGCGGGAACGCCGTCGACACAACTATATAAGACTTCAAGAAGCCCTGGCTGAAATCCCGGGAATTGTTCCTCTGGTGCCGCATTTGCCAGACGGGGCATGCCCTCTCTACTTCCCGGTCGTTGTCGAGGAGGCTGCCCGCCTGAGGCGCGCGCTGGCCGCAGAGGCAGTGGGGGTAAAGCACATCTGGCCTTACTTCCATGCCGCTGTGCCTTGGGAGCGTTTCCCTCGCGAACATCATTGGAAGGAGAAGGCGATCGGTTTTCCAGTCCATCAGTCGCTCCGAGAGGAAGACATTGAGCGGTTGATCGATGTTGTCAAACGCTGGAGCGGGCGATGACCCAAGGCATCTCGGTCAAGCGTATAGACAGCCTGGAGGCGCTCGAGGCTGCAGGGCCGCTCTGGAATGATCTGCAGAACTCATGCGCTCACCAGCATGTTATGATGGACCACCGATGGATGACGTCCTGGTGGCGCCATTTTGGGGCAGGAAAGACACAGCACACGCTCTTAGTATCGTCTGGCCGGACGCCCATGGGGATCGTACCGCTCTGCATCATGCGTGGTATGGAAGTCTATCCGCTGCGTGATCCATACATCATGGGACCTGATGACTACAAATTTTTGCCAGGCTTGAGCTGGAACAGAATTGCACCGCTGCGTCGTTTGACATTTCCCGTGAATTTAGTTGCAGGCAATATCCGTGGGCAAACTCTATTTCCCGGTGGGGGGTCTTACTCCTACGCAGTGCTAGCAGATTATATATCTTCTATCTCTGCCGAATGGGACGTTGCAATCTTTCCGGGCATGAGAGGATGGGAGCAAGAGCAAAGTCTTCTTATCGACGCCGCAAAGAGAGTGGGTTTACTTCCAGGAGCTCGTGAAACGACTCGGAGAATGCTATATATCGATCTACCTGAGACCTACGACGAATACCTCCAGACCCGCTCGGCTCATTTCCGCAGGCATATGCGGCAGGAATGCAACAAGGTTGAGCGGACGTTCTCCCATCTCGGAAAGATGACCCTTGACTCGTTTAGGGGGCGTGACATCGAAGCTGGAATGCAACGGCTTCTATCACTTGAAGCTCTAAGCTGGAAGGTTATGGATCAAAAAGAGAGGCGTTTGCATCTCTCGCTCAACGATACCGCCAAAAGCTTCTTCAAGGAAGTCGCTAGACGGTTTTCTCAGCACGATAATGCGCAGATTATCATCATGCGCTTTGGTGACACTGATGCGGCAGGCTGGTTCACTCTGGAGCGTGGTGGTACTTCGTCATGCATCTTGACTTACCGCAATGAACAACTCGGAGCTCCAGTCGGCATTGCGCCTGTCCTACAGGAGCTTGTTCAGCGCAGTATTTCTTCCGGCCTCAAACGGCTCGACATCAACGGTTACACCCGACACTATCTAAAATGGGCAAAGGATCATCACGACTACGTTGCCCCTATGATCTTCAACACGAGGCCTTACTCCCGGATCTTGCACTTCGTCGACGAAGGCTTGGTAGCAGTAAGGCGGCACATCCTAACTAGGCATTCTAGCATTAGCCCCGGTTCAGCAGAGGCGTCACCGTGATGATTTCAGGTACATCGGCAGAGATGATGCTTGATTTGCAGGCATCGGGTCGAGTCGAGAAAAACTCATTCCACACTAGCCGCTTCGACACGCTATCAGCGTTTGAACGAGTTTGTTCAGATTGGAACTTGGTACAGGATCGTTGCCAATATCATCATGTCCTGATGGATCATCGATGGGTCAAGGCATGGTGGAACGTCTTCGGAGCGCACAAAGAACTGCATGGCTTAATTATTCACCACAGAGGGCAGCCGGTAGGCATTGCTCCGATGATCTACTCGCAAGGCTGGGAAGCTTGGCCGAGTAGAGATGGTAAGTTGCAGATTGCCGATGACAGCAATAACCTTTCAATCCCTGCATGGAAGCGCATAGTTCCCATAAGGCGCGTGACATTCCCTCTCAACATCCCCTCGCATAACTCACGCGCGCACATGCTTGTTGCAGATGATGCCGCGCAAGTATGTGGGGAAATTATCGACTACTGGCGGGATAGAAGTCACACTTGGGATGTCATGGCGTTGGACGGGTTGCCGGAAGGATCCGGACAGCGCGATCTTCTGCAAGCTGCCGCAGCCTCTAGAGGGTTGATGACTTTGCCCCACGGGCGCGTACGTGAAATGTATTCCGCTGACCTGACAGGCGGAATGAACGAGTATTTGGGTCGACGTGGATCTCATTTCCGTAAGCGGCATAAGGCGCAGATCAGAGCATGCGAGCGTGCGGGCCGCTTCGAAATGTCGATGTATCGAGGGAGAGATATCGGCCAGGGTCTCGATATTATGTTCGAGATTGAGCGCGATACTTGGAAAGCGAAGACTGAGTTTTATTCAGAAGTCAGGATGCCGCTCGATGTACAGCTCAAACGATTCTTCTCGGAGGTCGCTCACGCCTATGCTGCCGAAGACGATGCTGTCATCCATGTGATGAGTCTGGATGGACGTCCTGCCGGAGCTCTCTTCGGTCTTTCTAGGCGGAATGTGATGCTCTCGCTTGTGGTCTATTTGCGAGACGACATGCGCACCGTTCTGAATGCTGCTCCCTTATGGGATTCTCTCATAAGGGACGCGGTGGAACGGCAGATCACTGAACTCGATATCCATGGCGTGACCGCCTACGCACGAAAATGGGCAACGAGTGCTACAAACTATCAACGCTTGTACATCTTCAGCCCGCAGATCAGGGGACGGATGTTATGGGCAAGTAAAGCCTTAGCGACGACAATCTCACGCCGTTGGGCTGAGAGGCATGACAATAACGGGAGTGACGATGATGGGCGCAATTGACGTAATCCTTCGTGTTGATGGCGCGACACCATCTGCGGCATCGTTGTTGAAAATGGCAGCCGCCGCTCCCCATCGAGGCAGGAACCCCACAACCTACATCACCGGGCGCATTGCGATGGCCCATCAGGCCAATGCAGCTGCACTCGAAGAGCCGCAGCCTTACGTCGTCGATAGCGGCCGTCTCGCCGTCGTGCTGAGTGGTCGCCTTTACAATCGCGAGGAGGTGGCACGTAAGGTAGAGCAGGCGGGCCACCCGGTGCGTGACAGGAGCCATTGCGGCACCATCGCCGCAGCGTATGACGCCTGGGGCGACGACTGCGTACGAGAACTCGATGGCGACTTCGCTTTCACTCTTTATGATTCATTGAATAACCGTCTCCTGGGCGCGCGCGACGCCTTCGGCGTAAAGCCTCTCTGCTACTCGCATTGGAATGGAGCCCTCTGGATCGCATCCGAGCCCCGCCAGATCCTGGCTGCTGGCGTTCCGTCGACACCCTGTGAGGAATCCATCGTTTCCTACATCGCTCTGGAGCGATCTCTCCTCGACGCAGGTCTCTCATTCCATAAGGAGATCCGCCGGCTCAAGCCAGGGCATCTGATAGTTCAGGAAGGGTCAGGCGCTCCACGCGAGATACGCTACTGGCGCATCGATCCTCACCGGGTGAATGAGGAGAAGACTGAAGCTGACATGGCGGCTCGTGTTCGCGAAATGCTGATCCAGTCCGTACGTCGCCGAGCGCCTGAGAAGGGCCCCTATGGCTGCGAACTCAGTGGTGGCTTCGATTCTTCAACCGTTGCGGGATTGTTGAGGCGCGACCTGAAGCGGCGCGGCATTGACGACCCTATGGAAACATTCTCCTTTGAGCTTCGTGATAATGCAGCCGATGAGCCCGAACTCATTGACGCGGTAGCAAAGGATGTCGGAGCCAACCATCACCACATCTATGTCGACAAGGACAATGTATTTGAGCTTCTACCCCATATGTTACAGGCGGGAGGGCAGCCACAATTTGATATGGGCCTTCTCTATCTCTGGCGCTGCAAGGAGGAAACGGCACGTCACGGCGTACACGTGACCATGAGCGGTCTCGGCGGCGACGAGCTTTTCTTCGGACGCTACCAATTCTTGGCCGACCTCTTGAAAAAGGGGCGCTTCATCGAACTCTCCCGCGAGGTGGCAAGCCTGTTTCCTTACGATCGGAGCACAGGCAAGAAGACCTCGCTGAAAAAGCTTGCTGCGGCCTATATCGCTTCGCCCCTCATGTCGCGAGGCGTTCGGGCGTGGTTGCGCAGGAGGCAGGGGAGGGGAGATTACCCGGCTTGGATCACGCCTGGTTTGGCTCAACGCACAAACCTTGCCGCGAGGATCGCCGCAGGACCGCCTCAGGTCTTCAATGACTATTACCGGCAAGATTGCTTGGAAGTTTTCGAATCGATCATGATCAACATGACCGTGCCGATCCATGAGGCTCTCGGCGCGACCTTCAATGTGGATACACGATTTCCTCTCCTCGACCGCGAACTCGTCGAATATCTCTTCGCAGCTCCGCGCGAGTACAAAATCCGTGGCGGTCAAACCCGCATGCTACAACGTCGGGCCATGGAGGGCATTCTGCCGCCAGTCGTCACTCAGGAGCATCTCAAAAAGAATCTTAACCCTGTTCTCTGGCGGCAGCAGAATGCGCACTTCGCGAGGACACTTGAGAAGTTCTTCAAGCAAAGAAGCTTCCGCATCGGCGAGTACATCGATATCGATTGGTTGCGCCGCGCTTATGACGACTTCGTCTCGGGACGGGGTTCAGGGCAGGAAGCCTACGTGCTTTGGTATGCACTGAACATCGAATCCTGGCTACAGCTGCTCGAAACCCAGAGGGAGGTGCAACATGACGGCATCCCAGCAGCCTGAAACGGAGGTCGCCAATTTCCGCAATGTCATCGAGAAGCAGCTCTTCTACGGCCGTGGTGAGGTTCTCGAGCAATACAGCAAGGCCTGGGAACTTCGTACGGGCGAGGCGTACGTCTTCGACAAGTTCTTGCCCTCGGGCGGACGGCTCCTTGACGTAGGCTGCGGCACGGGACGTACTTGTTTTCTACTAGCAGGTCGCTTCCAAGAGATCGATGCCTTCGACATCGTACCTGAGATGATCGAGGTGGCACGGAAAAGGAATTCCGAACTCGGGACCGGAATCCATTTCTTCGTGGGTGATGCCACGCAACTCTCCGTTGCTTCAGATCAATATGATGCAGTCCTCTTTGCCTATAATGGCATCGAGGGGATTCTGGACAAGCAGAGCCAGATCAAGGTCTTGTCAGAAGTCTTCCGGGTGCTGCGTCCGGGCGGAGTCTTCGTTTTCACGACAAAGTCTTGCTTCAATAGCACCTATGCCCGCCATTTCTATGTTCCCCGCCTTCTGGCCCGGATGGGGCTTGGACAACACGATGGTGGTACGCCTCTTGAGGTCGAGGTAATGCAAGGCAGTCAGAAGATGCGCTGGCACACTACGAACCCATTTTCTATGAAGGCTCTGCTGCGGAAGACGGGGTTCGAGTTGCTTTACTTCAACTCTGAGGTTCGTCTGGGACGTGGTCAGACGAAGCCAAGTCTGACAGCCAATTTCCACCGGTGGGATCAATTCTACGCATGCCGCAAGCCGCAATGAGAGCTGCCAGCCTAGCTCGATTCCGTCTTCCATCGCCACGGCTGCTCAGCAGGCTTGCGGAGACTACGTTTTGGGGCTTCTTCGCCCTCGCGCTAGCTTTGGCCATAGGGTCAGCCGACTGGGTTATAACCGTCGCGATTCTCGGTCTCATCGCGGTCGGTTGTCTTTTGCTTATCGAGACCAAGATCTTGGCCATGATCTGGTTGTTGGGCCAGCCGGTCCTATTCGTGTTTCCCAACAACCTAGCAGCGGGGGTGCCATTCTTCACCGTCGAGCGAGGCCTTTTCCTACTCCTGCTTGGCCTTATGGTCCTCCATGCCCTCACCCGCTCGCCGCTATCCCGTCCGCTTAACCGTCTGGAATGGGTCGTTCTCAGCTTTATTGGGGTGCTTCTTGCGTCATTTCTGACGACTCTACCCTCGAAGGAGATGAAGATCGTCCGCAGCGACGTGGCTCTCATCTTCCAGTGCTATCTGATGCCATGGTTGTCCATCCTCATAGCACGGAGAATCGACTGGACTGAGCTTGATGTGTTGCGCCTTTTACGGCTGATGACCTTGACTGGCGTTCTTCTCGTCGCCATCGGCGTCCTTCAGTACTTCCTGCGTATCCAGTGGTTCACGCCGAAATACTTCGAGGTCATTCACGAGGGGCGCACCACCGGGACCTTCGGCAATGCCGCCGAATATGGATCTGTGCTGGGGGGAATGGCCATCTTAACCCTTGCACAGTTCTCAATCGCCCAGAACTCAACACTGCGTTTGTTTTTACTAGGCTGCTTCGGAGCGATGCTTGGAGGAAGCCTTCTTGCCCTAACCCGCTCTCCTTTGGTTGGAGTGGCCGTAGGTTTGATTGTCATCTTTCTCGGAGATAGAAGGATTAGGCCTTTCTTTGGGCTCATGGCCATTCTGGGGATCTCCCTTGGCGCGATTCTAGTCCCGCTCATCATGGATACGGATGCTCTCATGGCCCGCATGGAGGAAATGGAGCCGATCTATAACCGCATCGCGCTCTTCGCGACGGCTGGCAACATGATCATTGCCTATCCTATTATCGGAGTTGGGTTCGGCCGCTATGCCTTCAGTGACTATAAGACTGACTATCTATCAGGAATGGGCGAAATCGGCGCAGAATGGGCTGCAAGCATCGGCATTCCCCATCTCGAGTTCCTGCACATTGCCGTGCTCACCGGCATCGTCGGCATCTTGTTTTATGTCCTGGCCATCCGAGCTTGCATTTGCACTCTATGGAAGATCTATCGTTCTCCCGCAGCGTCCATGTTTGCGCGCACGCTTGCCATCTACGTTCTCGCAGTGCTCGTGAGTCTTCTCGTCAATGGACTCTTCGTAGACTTCATGGCCTATAACTACTTTGCTGCCATGACATATTTCATGGTTGGCGTGGCATCGGTAGTGCGCCCCAACCACTTGAAAAGCGGCGGCGACAAGGCCGAAACGCCTCTCCGCGGCGTTGTCCGGCCGAGTTGACGACGATGTCTCGCGCCAAGCGCGCTCACTAGAAGATGGCCTAGATACTGTTCCGTGGAGTTAGGATGCATCTTGGACGCTGTCCTCTATTCATCCGCTGACCGGGTATTTGCCGCCATGCCGCGTATGGCAGGCACGAGCGGATGAGTGCTCTGCCTTACCCGATCAATGAGAACTTCATGCCGCTCGATGGGCGAACTAGCTCCCGGCTTGTTCCAATGCGGAACATAGATTCCAAGCTTGAAAAAGGGGCCTAACCAATCATTGTAAGCGTTGGGGCCTTTCCTCCTGGCAATAGCAGTACCGTCTTTCCAAATCTCAATAATACCATCATCGTTATAGGACCACTGGACGTGGAAGACCCAATCCGTCCACGTACCGCGCGTCAGCGGTGCCGACCAGAGTACATCTCCTCCTTCCGGCGCCGCATGCAGAAATGGGATGCCTGATATTCGCCGACTGTCCCAGTGGCTTGCGATGGACCACTGGTCGCCCTTGACTACAAGACGCAACGGAGGAGCGCGCCCAACCTCGCCGAGAATCTTATCGTCGACGGCATGCCATTGTGCAATCGTCGCCACTTCGGGGATCGAATGCCAATCCTCCGGTATGAAGAGGCTGAAAGCGTACCAGCGCTCCTCCCCGAGTTCGACTGCCTTGAGCCTTACCTCCGCACGCTTGCTGCCAGCAACGCGGGGATCCTCAGGAGAAAGGCCGACCTTTAGGGCCCGATTACCCTCCCTGGCTCCTGAGGAAACGATCATGGCCGAACGGTCGCAACAGAATTCCGTCTCTCCCACCCGCCAGGCAGAAAGATCACCTTTCTCAAAGCCATCAGCGAATTCCTTGGAGCCCAGTTCGAGATTGCTCATATAGTATACGGAGCTGTACGCGACATGGCCGGCAAACACGACGGCCATACTGACAGCCAAGAGCGCAAACCAGCGCTTTTTCGGCGCTCTCGAAGCGGAACCGCTCTTGACCATCAACCTCATATCGATTTCTCCGTTGAAAAGCTTGGACGGATCAATAGGTTGAGCGGATGCTTTCAGCCAATCTACGGCTATTGGCGAGATCGCCGCGCACTGGGCTTCGCAAGATGGTCTCAACATGATTGATCGATATTAGGGACGAACTTAGCCTGTCGCGGATCATGGCAGCTCCGATGGCAAAGACGATACCGGCACCGAGGCCGACTGCCAGTTGCAGTATACGACTCACATCAGGAACGATGGGAGGTAGGGCTTGTTCAGCAATTCGAAGATTGACCGCGCGTATGTCCGAGTTTTCGTGCAGTTCTGACTTTTTAAGGTCCTTGCGGACTGCATCTAAAGCCTCGGTGTAGGAGCGGATGAGAAGTTGCATCTCCTCTGATCGGACTGCCGTTCGTCCTAGCGCATCCACATCATGGGCGAGGGCCGACAGCCTTTGCTTCAATGCATCACTGGTTTCCTCTGCCGCGACTGTCTCAGGGTGGTTCGGACCAAGCCTGGTGCGCAAAGACGACGACTGATCGTCAGAAGCCGAAATCATACTACGGATTGCGCTTAGTTGAGACAGAGCCACTGCATAACCGCTCGAATTGGCCGTTGGAGCGCTCAGACCAGCTAGAGTTTCACGCAGAGCTGCCATATCGGCTTGAATCCTGCTCAGCATCTCCCTGCGTAGATGCGAACCGTGAGAGGCGCGCAGAACCTCGACGTATCGACGCTGCTGGGCGTCGACAATGGAGGAGAGCACTGCAGAAGCAATCTCCGGGTCCTCATCCGTCAATGCAAAAGTCACGTAGTCTCCATCCGCCTCGACCACGAGAGACTTGGTCCAGCGCCTGATGTACCTTTCCCTCAGGGGTGGCAGGTTGAAGAGACCGAGATCGTCCAAAGCTTGGAATACCACCGTCATCACAGTGGACTGGCGTCGTGGTCTCTCATGGGGCCGCAGCTTATCGACCACGGCTTCGATGACAGGGCGGGATCGGATGATATCACGCAAGTCGTTCGCAAGTTCAATTGCCGAAACTGGGCGCTCGTTCTCATCGCGCAGCAGAGGGTTGCGATTGCGTTCCACGACTATAGCGGCAGTGGCCGTATAGACAGGATCGAGGAGAAAGCTTATCGCGCCTGTAGTCAGCGTAATCGCGAGAACCGTAATGATGATGAACGTCTTCTGCCGCTGAAAGAACCAAGCCGCTTGGCGCACGACATGTTTGGCCTGATCGCGGGTAAAAGCCTGCGGTTCGGCTGCCAGCGATACAGAACGGTAGCTAGGGCCGCCTCCGCTCCTCACGGAGCTCTCCATCGCAAGAGCAGAGTGTATATGTCACCGCTGTAGGTCAAGCCGGCACCTGATATCCTCTCTTTCGGATGAGAGAACCCTATCAGATGCGCTGCGGCTGAAAAACCAAGGGATTTATGAGACACTTATCCTTGTAATCTTCAGCCGCAGCTGGTCTTATCAGAGCAGGAAGTAGTCGGCCATCAACTTCTGGGTGGTCGTCGTTCCGCCCACCTCGACAGTGACAGTCGCAGTGGATTGATGTCCATCGGCGTCCGTCAGAGTGTACTTGAACGTATCAACACCCGTGAATCCAGTCTTCGGGGTGTAGACAATCGTATCATTCCCACCAGACTTCAGCGTTCCATTGAGAGGGTTAGTGATCTTTGCGTTAACCCAGGCGATGGCATCGTCATTTGCCAGGACGTCGATCTTTACCGCTGTGCTGACCATGGTTGAGGCCTTATCGTCATAGGCTGACGGCAACTTCGTCGGCAGCGGTGTGCTCGGAGCAGTGGGAGCCGGCACCGTTGGCGTCGGCGCTGGAGTCGGTGCAGTATTAACCGCTCCGCCGGAATCAACCCAACCCGCCGGCGTCTGGCCGCTCGTGATGTTGCCCGTCAGAGTTGGTTGGGGGTTGCCGCTTTCGACGGTGAGCCAGCTGGCCCGGTCGAAGCTGTTGTTCTCGAACGTCACGTTCTTGCTAGCCCAGGCAGCATGCTGATCGGCCGCTGCAAGCACGTCGATGAACCTGCTGGACGCCACGTTGTGGAACCAATTGCCAGAAATCTTGACGTTCGTACCGCCCATGACTCGGACCGCCTGCGCGGCAGAGCCATCTACTTCGTTGCCAAACATCCGGACATCCTTGACCTCGTAATCGGTCGTTCCCGGCAGCAAGCTCGATGGACTGGTAACGCCGCCCACCAGGAATCCCCATTTTCCAGTGTCGTGGACAGTGTTGTAGGAGATTTCGATGTCGTATGACCCACCCTTGACCTGGATGCCGGCCATCGTGGCGATGCCCGATACGTCATTGCCCGAGATCACAGAATGGGTGGCGCCGACAAGGTCGATGCCCTGTTCGCTAGTCGATCCGGAGACCTTGTTGTTGAGGATTTTGATATGATCGCCCTGGCTGACCTTAATGCCATCGCCTCGAGTAGCCAGGATCTCCATGTTCTGGATCGTAATGCCAGTGGAAATCTTTGTCATGTTGTCAGACGAAGTAATGTGGACCGAGTCTTTCGACGATGGGCCATAGACCTTGAAGCCGTCGACAGTGATGTAATTCGCTGGCGCTTGGACGCGGATAGTATCGGCAGTTCCGCTTGCCGGCTTGATCTCAGCTTTGCTGGGACCATCAGCAGACACGAGTACAATTGGTGCAGACGCCGTGCCGCCCTTGCTGAACTTCAGGTTTTCCGTATAGACGCCAGACTTGACCATAATAGTCGTTCCTGGCGTCGCTTTATTGATAGCTTCTTGAATACTAGCGAGGGGAGAGGATTCTGTTCCTAATGCCCCTGAACGACCGGTCTTTGCGACCCAAATGATATTGGTTGCCATTGTAGTGCCCCTATATTTTTTGTTTCTCAAATAAAAATGAGAACAATAAGATTATTTGTTTAGTTAATTAAGACTATAGTCCAGAGCTATACTGAACTGAGCCGTTTAAGTAAGTCTAAATATGTCTACATTATGGCATTCGAAAATATAGTTGTTTTGCAATCACCTATGTCCTTGCACGACTCTGGGTTGAACGGTCCGATTCGCCATCGCATACCGCGGTACTGAGCGTTTGTACATTGACAGGTAGGTCCACCTTACCTTCAGCCCAGCGGCGGGGATGAACATACGGCGCTGGGGCCAGGGATCTTACAGGTCGGAGACTGGCTACCATGCACCCATCCTAGGACGTTTCGTCAGACGGGTTCGGTTTCTAAAATAAGGACAACAACAAATAGAACCTAGTGCCTCACAGTTCCGGAATAGTTATTCACGCCCTGGCTACCCAAAAGTCCGCTTTGGCTGGGACATCATGTCGTGCATTTCTGCCTAGCCCTTCCCAACACAGCAGAAGTAGTCAGGCACACAAGCGGCAATCTAGTGCGCGATACTCTGACGAGCAAACAGGGAATTTGAGGTGATCTCTGACCTTGCGCAACTACACAGCTAGAGTTTTAGCTTCTGCTCGATTGCCACATTCCTAGTGGTAAACTCCTGAGCCTTATCAGGAGGCTATGAGCCCAAATGCGCAAGCTGAAACTGCAGTATTAAGAGGTGTGTTGCGGGTTGATTGGTTTGGGATCTACTATGGATGCGGTATCAGAGATAGGCTTCTGCGCAAGTTTAGTGAACGAACGCCCGCCGCTCAGATGCGAGAAGAGTGTCGGGGACAGCGAGTTGATCGCCGATGCAATGCCGAAGGCCATGGCAAGAGTGAGAACTGCAGTAGCAAAGTAGTTGGTAAGAAGGCCGATCTCTCCATCGATAGGAATGGCAGCCGAGAGACCAGCTTTGATAAACTGATTGAGTGGCCAGTGAATCGAGTGCAGGAAGAAGGCAAGTGCACCAAAAGCGGTGATGCGGCGGCCGAGGGCGTTGTTCATTAGGTATGGAGCACAACCCCAGAAGGCGACGATCCCGAGAAGACGCAATCCGCGTGTTCCTGGCCCATACAAAAAACCTCCGATCTGACTATCTTCAAGGATGAAATGCGGTGCAATCGCGCGAAAGCCGATGAGCAGTAGATAGAACGTCATTGCGATCAGCGCCGTCTGTGGGCGGATGAAGTCCAAATTCCAACTGCGCATGCGGATTAAGCCGCCGAGGTAAAAGAAGAACAGCACATCCGTTCTGAAATATAATGGAAGGTCGATGCCAGTCAGCCAGATAGCCATGATCCCAAAAAGGCCGACAAAAGGGAGCCTGCGCAGCAGGATATAGAGCACAGGTGAGATCAACACCGTCAGAAATAGGTCGTGCAAAAACCAGAACTGGAAATTGATGGGCCGTCGTGTAACGCCGACAAGACTGTTCAGGAGCTGACTAGGACCAAACCTGTCAAGATCATACTCGATCATCGCTAGGTGAGAAGAACTTGGGGAGACGATCCTGATCATCATGAAAATTGTCAGGATGATTGCGCACCACGAGATCATCGGAAAAAGGATCGAGAAGGCCCTGCTGCGAATGCGTTTCAGGAAGAATCCTAAATCACCTGATGCGTTCTTAAAGAATAGGTAGCCGGATATAGCTCCGAGCAGAGGTACGGCGCTATAGAAAATGAAAACGAAATAGCGGTTGGTAAAGGATGCTACGGGATGCGTAGCATCACCCGGGCCGAGGGTATCAATATAGGGCGAGGTGCTGAAGCCTGGAAATGTTCCATAGTGCAAGAACACCAAACCAATGATCAGCAGCAGCCTGAGAAAGTTGATTCTGTCTTGTTTCTCGACCTCTGTCATCGGGTCTATCCGTCTTCCGGTTCGAGGGCTGTCTCATGCAATCTGAGACAGTGAAGTCCACCTTGGGGTGATGCAAAATGCCTTCCACTCCTGGAGGATTTAGACCCGATCATGCAGCCGTAGCCGCTTCTCTGGCCTTATCAATATGCATTAGCGGAGAAGCAAACCTCATGCGCCGTAGCGACTAGAATCTTCATGTCGAGCAGCAGAGATCCATTCTCGATATACTGGATATCGAGGTCGATACGCCGCTGCATGTCGCCCTCCGTTCTTGTCTCTCCACGAGCGCCACATACCTGGGCAAGGCCCGTAATGCCGGGCCTAACGCAGAAACGCCGCGCATATTGTGGAATCCGACGTATGTAATGGTCATCATGACATACAGCATGAGGACGAGGGCCGATGATCGACATTTCACCAAGGACCACGTTGAACAATTGCGGAAGCTCATCCAGGCTGGTCTTGCGCAAGAAGTGGCCAATGGGAGTTACACGAGGATCGCCCTGTGTGGCCTGCTTCACATCATGTTCGACCAACTTGGTATGATGCATAGAGCGAAACTTCAGGATCATGAACGGCAGCTGACGGGCGCCATACCTCTTCTGCCGAAAGAATATCGGACCGGGGCTCGTAGACTTGATAGCTAAGGCTATGATCAGGATAAGAGGGCTAAAGATGATAAGCAGGCTTAACGCGAGGGTCAGATCAAGCATACGTTTGGAAGAGGAACCGACATAAGAACTGACACGCTTCAGGGGCCTCTCAGACTTGAGGCCAATCCAGAGCGTGCGAACCGTGGCGACCTGGCTCATATAGTAGCCTCACCGTATTTAGGTTGGTTTAGCTAAGAGTGAGTGAACCGCGATCCTGTGTCTATACCTCCTACGTCTGCTCGATATCTGGCGCGCAGGTATGTTCTGATGTATTTGCAGTACCTCCAAGGAGGCTCTTACGACTCTGCTTGGATTCTATGGAGCCGTGCAAGATTCCAATGAAGATCACGGGAGCTTTGGGAACAGCCGCCATGCCTCCCCGACAGACTGCGGAGACGAGCATTTGCCCCCCTCACTGGCGGCAAGACTCCTTCAGTCGTGCCGTTTCGACAAGCTTGAGCTTCGTCTAAACCAATTCAAGTATCTTGGAGACATCCTTACTCACCAGCCATGACGTGCTGCTGTAGTGAGGGCACGAGTTTCCGGGACCGGTCACGACCTGATATCTGGTTACCTCGTCCTTCAAAAGGGGATTACCGCGCCTGCACTGCGATGAACGCTCAAGCGCAAAGGATAGGTCGGCTCCCCGTCTAGCTTCCATGGAATGGGTGGCACGCATCGAGGTCGCTGGCGGTGCCCTCATGCAGCTGATCAAGGCAAGAGCCCGCTTTTCATCGACCTGCCCTCAGCAACGGACTTGTCCAGAACCTTCTTTACCGGCCTTCTAATCATATAGTGCTTTCGTCAAGGAAAAGTACATACCTCAATTGGGCTGCAGGCATCCAATCATATCTATAATCCTTTTTTGCTTACTTATAGTTCTCTCATTTCTATTATTATTAAGTATTCACTGAGCGAGGATGCAGCTAGTCCGTTATGCTCTATAGGTGAGGGGATCAAATGACCGTTGTTCGTCTTGAGCCTGTTTTCATTGGGCGAGTCAAAGATACTGACATATATCGAGTTGATCTCAGCCAGAGCGGTCTCAGCACCATTACTGCAATCACAATTAATGATGACAATGTCATTTCCGGTAGTCCCGGCACATACTCCGGCATGGACTTGGATTTTGTAAAGCTCCTGGACACGTGCGTTGCTTATGGAGCGGATATGCCTGGCCATTCAAGCGAAAACGTCTTCGACTTCAGCTCTAGAGGAATCGTGTTTCAGCCCGGCTTCCAGACACCGCTTGGAGCAAACGACCCTGCCAAATGGAATACTAACCTTCAGGGAACCTCCGGCGCAAACATCTATGACCCTGAGAAAGCTCCGCTTAATAATCTTGACGACAGCTGGCTTTCCCTCGGTGAGGGTGGGCAGGTGACATTCCTGCTGAAAACTCCCGTTCCGACAAGTGGACGTTATTTTTACTTTGGCGAAGCAAGCGTTTCAGACCTCACCAACTATGTCCTGGTTTCGGATGTGCAATCTACCAACACACCTGCTGAGTCGAAGGATTTCATTCTGTATGGAACGCCTGGCCATGACACCATCAGGCTCGGCACGGGGGCTAACACACACCTGCAGTTCACCAATAACACCGTGTATGGCCGGGGTGGAAACGACAGGATCATTGGCGCCTTTGGCAACGATACGCTTTATGGAGAGGCAGGGAAGGACTTGCTTTGGGGCCGCTCAGGCGACGATTGGCTTCATGGGGGTATCAACAGTGACAATATCCGTGGCGATTCCGGCCACGACACGATCAACGGCGGATCTGGCGTCGACAGACTTTCTGGTGGCACGGGCAGAGACACGTTCATATTTGACTCGAAACTCGGCAACTCGCGGACCGACCGCAAGATGAGCTTCGATACGATTACAGACTTCAATGTCAAATATGACAGCCTTTGGCTTGACAACGCTGTGTTCAAGAAACTTGGCAGCGGATCCCTCGCAGATCCTAAACAGATGAGCAAAAAATTCTTCACTGTCAGCGACGAGGCCAAAGATCGGAATGACTACCTGATTTATGATAAGAAAACAGGGGTTCTTAGCTATGATGTTGACGGATCAGGCTCAAAGGCTGCGGTCGAATTCTCCCAGTTGAAGAAGGACCTGTCTCTTACCTACAAGGACTTCTTCATCATCTGAGTATCAGGCTGCCTATGCGGTCCAGCTGGAGCGGTTCTCACTCAATGCTGACCTCGACCCGGTCGGGCAGGTGGCCTGAGCCTGCATAACTGTTCTCACGCACTTGAACGAAGTTGATCACGTGCGGGGGCTTCGTCGTCTTGCGGTGATGAGGTTTGGTTGCGGGGACAGGATTTGAACCTGTGACCTTCAGGTTATGAGCCTGACGAGCTACCGGGCTGCT
>NZ_JADQDN010000008.1 GCF_015694425.1 Microvirga terrestris | reverse complement strand
TCGGCCAGCGAGATCACGCGAGAGGACTTCGTCCCAGGCGCAGGCTCAAGCTCATAGAGGGTGACAACAGGGCCGGGATTGACCTTGGAGATGGCGCCGCGGACGCCGAAATCCTCGAGTGTGCTCTCAAGCAGGGCGGCGTTCTGCTCCAGGGCGTCGGCCGAGATCGTGGGACCGGCCGGGCGCTTGGGCTCGGCGAGCAGGCCGAGCTGCGGCAGCTGGTAATTCTCCTCGTCGAGGAGCGAAGGCTGTGACTCACGGGCCATGCGCTTGCCGGGCTTCGGCGCCGTCGGCACGGGCCCGACGCGAGTCGGGGCAGGGTCGGGCCGGGTGGCCGGACGGGCCGGGGGAGCATCGTCCTCGTCCCAGGGAGCCTCGTCGTCATCGTGCATGGGAACGGAAGCCGGCGCCGGACGCGGACGGGTCGGCGCGCCGTCGAGGACGGGCTCGCGGCGGACACCCGGCTGACGGGCGGAGCGCTTCACCGGTGCGGGCGCATCCTCGTAATCCTCGTCGGCCACGGTGCTGCGGCCCTCCCGCCAGCGGCGGGCGGCGGCGCGCAGGCTCATGGCCCCATGGGCCAGGGCCCCGAGGGACACAATGCCCCAGCCTGGCTCGTCGCGGCCAATCTCCTCCGCCTCGTCCCAGTCCTGAAGCTTGCGCCGCCGCACCGGAACGGGATCCTCGATCTCCTCCGGCTCCTCGCGGTGCCGCTCGTCTGCCGGGCCGAGGCCGCAGGCGGCCGAAAGGGTGAGAATGGCGATGCCGGCGAACAGGAAGCCCAGCACCGCGCTGGCTGAGCCGTTGGACAACCCCGTGATGGCCTTGGCGCCGGCCAGGATCGCATCGCCGACCACGCCGCCGAGGCCCGTGGGCAAGGGCCAGCTCTGGGTCGGGGGCAGGGCGCTGGCGAGCGCCGTGGCGGCGCCCGCACCGATGACCCAGAGGGCCAAGCGCAACTGCAGGCGGCCGAGCGCGCCCGATTTCATGAGCCGCCAGCCCCAGAGCGCCAGGGGGAGCACGGCCGCGATGGCGCCCAATCCTAAGAGCTGCATGAACAGGTCGGCCACGATGGCGCCGGGCCAGCCAATGAGGTTGCGGACGGGCAAATCGGTGGCGTTGTTCAGGCTCGGATCGTCCACCGACCAGGTGGCGAGCGCCACGGCGACCGCGCCCGCGAAGGCAATCAGGCACAGGCCCGTCAACTCCTGGGCCCGGCGGGCCAGAAAGGCCCTCAAAGAGCTGAAAAGGCCATCGTAGGCGGAAGAAGAACGGCGGGCCGCGCGCATCAAACCACTCTGAAAAACCACAGGACGAGACACTATTGCCTGGATGCTAGCGCGGGCGGGTTAAGGGTCCTTTAACCGTAAGTGCATCGGGTGGGGAAAAGTGGCTTTGTCCTTCGTGAAAGGCACCGATGCTCCAGTGGCCTTTTGCACGGTTGACGTCCGAACGCCAAAAGACCAGTGTCCCGGCCATGAGACGCAGGACCTCGGCACAGGGCTGGACACGCGCCGCCATTGCGGCGGTGATGGCCTATGCCTTCGTCCTGCAGGCTCTCCTGCTGTCCGTCAGTGGCGCCGTCCATGCAGCCTCTGCGGCCGACCCCCTGGGGATCATCTGTCTCCAGGACGGCTCCTCGGCGCCCGATCATTCTCCCGCGAACGATCACGGGAGTCTCTGCTGCACCTTGAGCTGCCACGGCTCGGGAGCGGCAGGCCCAGGCCCGGCGGCAGTCCTCCGCGGGCGGATCGCACCTCCCGCTGTTGCAAGCGTCCGCACAGCGGGCTCACCGCGCTTACGCCTCACCTCCAACGTCCTGCCCCTGGGATCGCGCGCGCCGCCGCGCCTCGGCTGATCGCCGCCATCGATTCCCACTTCTGCAAGGACTGACATCCATGACTTCGTCCCGCCTCGGCGCGCTTGCTGGCGCCCTCATGGCCGTATCGTCGCCTGCTCTGGCGCATGTCTCGTTCGACAATGCGCAGACCAGCCCCAATTCCACCTACAAGGCCATTTTGCGCATCCCGCATGGATGCGACGGCAAGCCGACTCAGAAGGTGCGCGTGCGGATCCCGGAAGGGATCGTTGCCGTGAAACCCATGCCGAAGGCCGGCTGGAAACTGGAAACCACCAAAGGCGCCTATGTGCGCGCTTATCAGGTCCAAGGCGAGGCGGTGTCCGAGGGCGTGACCGATATCGTCTGGACCGGTTCCCTCGATGACGGGCATTACGACGAGTTCGTGTTCCAGGCCCGTTTCACCGATGCCTACCAGCCGGGCGCCACGGTGTTCTTCCCCGTGGTGCAGGAATGCGACGGCGCCGTGGAGGAATGGACGCAAGTGCCCGCCGCCGGCGAAGATCCGCACAGCCTGAAGGCGCCCGCGCCCGGCGTGCGGATCGCGGCCGCCGCCGGTGCTGCACCGGCGGCGGTGAAGGCCGGAGCCCTGACCCTCGATCAGCCCTGGTCGCGCGCCACGCCCGGGGGCGCCAAGGTGGGCGGCGGGTATCTCCGCATCACCAATACCGGCACGGTGCCCGACCGCCTCACCGGCGGATCGTTTCCGCTCGCCTCCAAGGTCGAGGTGCATGAGATGAAGCTCGAGGGCGACGTCATGCGCATGAAGCCGTTGGAGGGCGGGCTCGAGATCAAGCCCGGCGACACGGTCGAATTGAAGCCGGGTGGGCTCCATCTCATGTTCATGGACCTGAAGGAGCCGCTGAAGGAGGGCCAAGTTCTGAAGGGAACGCTGACTTTCGAGAAGGCCGGGCCTGTCGAGGTGGAATACATTGTGCGCGGCATGGGCGGGGCCGCTCCCGCCGAGCACAAGCACTAAGGAGGGACACGACGATGAACATGAAACGTCTTCTCGTGCCGCTCCTCGTCTTCACGACGGGCGTTCTGGTGCTCGTCGTCACGGCAGGCCTGCTCCTCTTTCCCTCAGGGTCGCAGCAGAGCGCCGGCAAGGTGCCGATCGGCGGCCCGTTCAAGCTCATGAGCCACGAGGGCAAGCCGTTCACGGAAGCAGACCTCAAGGGTAAGCCCTTCGTGGTGTTCTTCGGCTTCACCCATTGCCCGGAGGTCTGCCCGACAACGCTCTACGATCTCACGCAGGACATGGCGGCCTTGGGCCGGGACGCTTCAAACCTGCAGGCCGCCTTCATCACGGTCGATCCGGAGCGCGACACACCGGAGCTGATGAAGACGTATCTCGAGTCCTTCGACCCGCGCATCGTCGGCCTCACGGGAACGGAAGAGGAGATCGCCGCGGCGGCGCGCGCCTACAAGATCTACTACCGCAAGGTCCCGACCGACGGCGGCTACACCATGGACCACTCGGCCACCTTGTTCCTCATGGACAGCAAGGGCGAGTTCTACGGCACATCCAACTTCCAGGAGCCGGAAGAGACGCGGCGCGCGAAGCTGCGGCAGCTCGTGAAGAACGGTTGAGCGCGCTTCCTCTGCACTGTCATTCCAGGCTCCGCTGCGCGGCTCCGGAACGACAGTCAGTATCTGAGAATAAGAAAAGCCCCGGCGTGTGACCGGGGCTTTTCCGTTAGAGCCTCTGGAAGGCTGTTCTTCAGTAGTTGTAGGCGCGCTCGCCGTGGTCGGCGAGGTCGAGGCCTTCGCGCTCCTCGTCCGGTGTGACGCGCAGGCCCACGATGGCGTCGGTGATCTTGAAGAGCACCAGGGAGCCGATGCCGGTCCAGACCAGCGTCACCACCACGGCGATGACCTGCGTCACCAGCTGACCGCTGATGCTGTACTCGCCGAGGCCGTATCCGCCGAGCGATGGAGCCGCCACGATGCCGGTGCCGATGGCCCCGATGATTCCGCCGACACCGTGGATGCCGAACACGTCCAGCGCGTCGTCATAGCCGAGCGCGTTCTTCACGCCCGTGACCGCGTAGTAGCAGACCGCGCCGGCCACGAGACCGAGCACGATGGATCCCATCGGACCCGCAAGGCCGGCTGCCGGGGTGATGGCGACAAGCCCTGCGACCGCGCCGGACGCGATGCCGAGCAGCGAAGCCTTGCCCTTGTGGAGCGCCTCAACGGTCATCCAGGCAAGACCGGCGGCGGCCGGCGCCACGATGGTGTTGAGAAGCGCCAGCGCCGCGCCGCCGGTGGCTTCGAGATTGGAGCCGGCGTTGAAGCCGAACCAGCCGACCCAGAGCAGGCAGGCACCGACGAAGGTGAGCGTCAGCGAATGCGGGGCGAGCAGGTCGCGGCCATAGCCGATGCGCTTGCCGACGAGCAGGGCGCCGACGAGGCCGGCGACGCCGGAGTTGATGTGCACCACGGTGCCGCCCGCGAAGTCGAGGGCGCCGAGGCCGAAGAGATAGCCTTCCGAGAACCACACCATGTGGGCGATGGGCAGATACACGAAAGTCAGCCAAAGGCCCGTGAACAGCATCACGGCGGAGAACTTGATGCGCTCGGCAAAGGCGCCGACGATCAGGGCAGGCGTGATGCATGCGAAGGTGAGCTGGAAGGCGATGAAGGTGAATTCCGGAATCGCCACGCCCTTGGTGAAGGTGTCGGCGGTGGAATCCGTGGTCACACCGGCGAGGAATGCCTTCGAGAACCCACCGATGATGGCCCCAACCAGGCCTTCGCCGCCGGACGTGAAGGCGAGCGAGTAGCCGTAGAACACCCACAGGATCCCCACGAGGGAAAACACGGCGAAGACCTGCATGAGCACCGAGAGCATGTTCTTGGTGCGCACGAGGCCGCCATAGAACAGGGCGAGGCCGGGAATCGTCATGAGGATCACCAGGATCGTCGAGACGAGCATCCAGGCGGTATCGCCCTTGTTGACCGTGGGGGCAGCCGCGGCGGCATCCTGCGCCAGGGCAGGGTTAAGGGCCAGGAGACCTATACCCAGCGCACCAAGCGCCGGTAGGAGAAGAGGACGGAACTTCATCGGATGAGACCTCGGAAAATTCAGCAAAAAAGGGGATTAAAGGGCGTCGCCGTCGGTCTCGCCGGTGCGGATGCGGACCGCCTTTTCGAGCGAGGTGACGAAGATCTTGCCGTCGCCGATCTGGCCCGTGCGCGCGGAAGCCGTGATCGCGTCGATCACCGGGTTGACCAGCTCGCTTGCAACGGCCACCTCGATCTTCAGCTTCGGCAGGAAGCTCACGGCGTATTCGGCGCCGCGATAGATCTCGGTATGGCCCTTCTGCCGCCCGTATCCTTTCACCTCGGTCACGGTGAGGCCGTGCACGCCGAGAGAGGTGAGCGCATCGCGCACCTCCTCCAGCTTGAACGGCTTGATGACCGCCATCACAATCTTCATGGGTCAGGCCCCCTTCATTGCGTCCTCCCGAAAAATACGGGCGACGGTTCCAACGTGAACCCGGCTCCAGGTCCGGGTGTCGGAGGGCTTTATGCAAGAAACATGCCAGACCTTGCCGGTCATGGCGAAAGCACGCTGCCTCTTTTCGAGGCAGCGGGGATTTGGCTGGAAAATAACCCGATTGATGAAATTCTAGGCAGACAGACTCAGCGACGTCGCTCGCGGATAAGGCCTTCCTGGGCAACCGAGGCGATCAACGTGCCGTCCTGCCGGAAGATGAGGCCGCGCGACAGGCCACGGGCGCCGCCGGCATTGGGTGTATCCTGCGCGTAGAGAAGCCATTCGTCGGCTCGGAAGGGGCGGTGGAACCACATGGCATGATCGAGGCTCGCCGGCTGGATCTCGGGCTCGAACACCGTCCGGCCATGGGGAATGAGCGACGTGTCGAGGAGCGTCATGTCAGACGCGTAGGCCAGCACGCTCTGGTGGATCGCCGGATCGTCCGGCAGGCGGCCGATGGTCTTGATCCAGACGTGGAAGCGCGGCTCGCCCGGATCGTGGGACATGTAGCGGGCGAGTTCCACGGGCCGGAATTCCAGCGGCCGCTCGCGCTCGTAATAGGTGCGCATGGGCTCCGGCATCTTGAGGATCAACCCGCCCTTCACCTCCTCCTCGCTCGGGAGTTCGTCCGGGCCCGGCACCTTGGGCATCTCGGCCTGATGGGCGAAGCCGTCCTCCTCAAGATGGAAGGACGCCGACATGGAGAAGATCGCGTGCCCGTGCTGAATCGCCAGCACCCGACGGGTGGTGAAGCTCTTGCCGTCGCGGATGCGGTCGACCTCGTAGATGATCGGAACCTTGGGATCGCCCGGCAGCATGAAGTAGCAATGGAGCGAATGGGGATGGCGCCCCTCCACCGTGCGGGTGGCAGCCACCAGGGCCTGCCCGATCACCTGCCCGCCGAACACCCGCTGCCAGCCGCTCTTGGGACTCTGGCCGCGAAACAGGTTCACCTCGAGCTGTTCGAGGTCGAGGATGGCGAGGAGATCGGTGACGGCGCGGGACATGAGCCTCAAAAATCCTGTGATCACGAAAGGTCATCCATCACGGAGCAGCCTCGACACGTCAAGCTTGACGCTGGTCAATGATTGGCTGACACCCACCTATAACGTTTAGAGCGAGGAGATAGAGCGATGGGCGCAGCAACAGGCTCGGCAACACCGCGCATTGTCATCGCAGGTGGCGGTCTCGCTGGGCTGTCCCTGGCTCTGGCGCTCAAGCGGGCTCTCGCCGACGGGATCGACGTCACCATGTGCGATCCGGCTCTCAAGCGCGATCCGCACGGGGACAAGCGCTCCTATGCCATCGCGGCGGCGGCGCGGCGGATGCTGACGGCGCTCGGCGTCTGGGATCGGGTGGCGGAGCGCGCTCAGCCCATCCTCGACATGGTGATCACCGACAGCCGCCTGCAGGATCCGGTCCGCCCGACCTTCCTCACCTTCGCGGGCGAAGTGGATGGCAACGAGCCCTTCGCCCACATGGTGACGGCCGGCGATCTGACAGCCGTGCTGCTGGAAGCCTGCCGCACGGCCGGCGTCGATTTGCGGCCCGAGGGCGTGAAGGGCTTCTCCATTCAGGGCAGCCGCACCGACGTGACCCTGACCGACGGCGCGGTGCTGCCTGCCGCCCTGCTGGTGGCCGCCGATGGCGGGCGTTCGCGCCTGCGCGAGCAGGCGGGCATCGGCTGGATCTCCTGGCCTTACCGGCAATCCGGCATCGTCGCCACCATCGCCCATGAGCGCGACCACGAGGGCAGGGCGGTGGAGCATTTCCTGCCCTCCGGTCCCTTCGCGATCCTGCCGCTCAAGGCGGTGCTGCAGGCTGACGGCACCCTGCAGCACCGCTGCTCCATCGTCTGGACCGAGCGGGCCGAGAACGTGCCGACCCTGCTGGAATCGCACCCGGAAGACCTGCTCGTCGAACTGGAGCGCCGCTTCGGCTTGCAGCTCGGAAAACTCGCCTTCGAGACGAAGCCGCAAGCTTTCCCCCTGTCCTTTGGAGTGGCACGCTCCTTTGTCGCCGAGCGCCTCGCGCTCTTGGGCGATGCCGCCCATGTGATCCACCCCATTGCCGGCCAGGGCCTCAATCTCGGCTTGCACGACGCAGCGGCGCTCGCCGAAATCATCACCGATGTCATGCGCTTGGGGCTCGACCCGGGTGCGGCCGACGTGCTCGACGGCTACGAGCGGGCGCGGCGCACCGATATCACCGCCATGGGGGTGGTGACGGACGGGCTCAACCGGCTGTTCTCAAACGACGTGCTGCCCGTGCGCCTGATCCGAGATCTGGGGTTGGGCCTCGTCGACCGCATGCCCGGCCTCAAGCGCTTCTTCATCCGTGAGGCGGCGGGCCTGACGAGACAGGAAGCGCCGCGACTGTTGCGGGGCGAGACGCTCTAACTCACCTTTCCATGCTCATGCCGGCACTGGTCGTGATCGGCCAGGACCTGGATGATCCGGCATTCCCGAACAGGCCCATGCCGGCAATCCTCCAGCATGTGCCGCAGCTCGGAGCGCAGGAGCGTCAGCTGGGCGATGCGGCGCTCGACGCTGTCCAGATGCCGCAGCACGATCCGGTCCGCCGGTTCACAGGGCTGATCCGGCCGAGCGGTCAGGCTCAGAAGCTCGCGGATCGCCTCCACGTCGAAGCCGAGATCCCGCGCATGACGGATGAAGCTGAGGCGCGCCACGTCTTCGGCGCCGTAGCGGCGCTGGCGCCCCGCGGTGCGCGGCGGGGCAGGCAGAAGGCCGATCTGCTCGTAATAGCGGATGGTCGGCACCTTCACGGCAACCTGGCGCGACAAGGCTCCGATCGAAAGATCCATCATTTTTCCTCTTGAACCTCTAGTGGCTGGAGATTGTAGAGGTCGCATCCGATGACGAAAAGGAGATTCGGATGAGCGAGACCTGCGGTCACCAGCACGGGGCCTGCTGTTCGTCCCACGAGCACCCAGCGCATGAGACCCATCCGGCGAAGGGGCATGCTCATGCCGAGGAGGCCTGCGGCTGCCATGGCGGCGTGCCGGTCTTCGACGGGGTCGATCCGCGCTACAAGCGGGTGCTCTGGACCGTGATCCTCATCAATGCCGCGATGTTCGTGACCGAGATCGTCGCCGGGCATCTGGCCCGCTCGCAGGCCCTCCAGGCCGATGCCCTCGATTTTCTCGGCGACACGGTCACCTACGGCCTGAGTCTCGCGGTCATCGGCGCTTCTTTACGCATTCGCGCCACTGCCGCCCTGTTCAAGGGGGTGAGCCTGTCGCTGATGGGAGCCTGGGTGCTGGGCTCGACCCTCTACCACGTGTTGATCCTCGGCCTGCCGCGCGCCGAGATCATGGGCGTGATCGGGCTCCTGGCGCTGGCCGCGAACGTCGCCAGCGTGCTCCTGTTGATGCGCTACAAAGACGGCGACGCCAATGTGCGCTCCGTTTGGCTGTGCTCGCGCAACGACGCCATCGGCAACATCGTCGTCACAGGGGCGGCGGGGGCGGTCTGGTGGACGGCTAGCGCTTGGCCGGACCTCATCGTGGCGGGCCTCATGGCCGGCCTGTTCCTATCCTCGGCCGTGCAGATCCTGCGGCAGGCCTGGGATGAATACCGCAGCGCCGGCCCGGGTGCCGCGATTCCGGCGGAGTGATACGACGGGAAAGGTCCATTGCCAGGGTGAAGCTGCCTGAATGGCAGCTTCAAAGCGGGCGTGGCAATATCCGACAGTTCCATATCGTTACGTAATAATATATAATACAGGAGAATGGCCCGTTCAGATTGGATCTCCCATGGCTACCCGCGTCTATAACAATCCCACTCAACTTCCCCCTGTAGGTCCGACTTCGAAAGCCAGACTCGAACTCGGCCCTGGTGAGGATGGCAACCTTCTTATCGACATTGCGGTCAACAGCACCAATGAGGAAATCCGCAGCTTGAACTTGTCAGCCATCCAGGCGGCGGCGGCGCAGAGAATCTTCATCGGCAAGGACGGAAGCGCCATTGGCCAGCGTCATGGTCTCCACCTCCTCGGAACCGGAAATGCGGTCTACAACGAGGGCAAGATCGAGTCGAAAACCACCACTGCGATCCTGTTTGAAGGGGGTGGGGCCAATTCCGTCAATAATTCCGGAATGATCACTGCCCTGGGCATGGCGATCCAAGGGAACAGCGGCAATGATCGCATCACCAATACCGGCACTTTGCAGACCACCTCCACTGCAACGGGCGCCGTTCTGCTGGATCTCCAGGGCGGAAACGATTTCTACGAGGGTATCGGGGGAAGTGCCATCGGCGGCATGATCAAGCTCGGGCTGGGCAATGATACCGCTTTCGGCGGGCTGGGAGACGAGACTTTCTCGGGCGGTGAGGGCACCGACTATATCGATGGCGGTGCTGGAAACGACATGGTGGACTATTCCGAGGCCACAGGCGAGGTGACCGTCAATCTCAGCCGAACGACCTCACAAACCATCGGCAGCGGGCAAGGCAGCGACACCCTCATCAACATCGAGAACGTGACCGGAAGCGCTCACGACGACGACATCATCGGCAGCACAGGCAACAACGCTCTCTACGGCGGCGGCGGCGACGATATTCTCGAGGGCGGACTCGGCAGCGACACTCTCGATGGTGGGGCGGGAACCAACACGGCCCGGTATAGTGGGTCTGCCGCGGCGGAGGTCGATCTCAGAATTCAGGTTGCCCAAAGTACCAGCGGTTACGGCTCCGATACCCTGATTGGGATCACGCACCTGATCGGCGGTACAGGTGCCGACCACTTCATCGGAAATGACGTAAACAACAAACTGGAGGGCAAGGCCGGCAACGACACGCTCGTAGGCGGCAAAGGCAATGATACGCTCGATGGCGGCAGTGGGCAGAATACGGCCGAATTTTCCGGTGCGCGGGCCGGCTACACGATCAGTCACAACCAGGACGGCACCGTCACCATCGAAGATGGTCAAGCGCAGAGGGACGGGACCGATACGCTCAAGGCTGTGCGGTTCGTGAAATTCTCGGACCAGACCCTTGCTCTCGTCAACTCCAATCCGTCCAGTGTCTCCCTGTCGAGCACGAGCATATCTGAGAGCACGGGGGCGGGAGCCTCGGTGGCTGACATCTACGGCAGCGATCCGGACAGCGACAAGCTGACCTATCGCATCACGTCGAATCCGGATGGAATGTTCGGCCTGGACAGCACCGGCAAGGAACTCATCTTGGTCAAGTCTCTCGATTACGAGAAGGCCACTCAGCACGCGATCACCATCACGGCCTATGACGGCTATGGCGGCGAGTTCGCCAAAAACGTTACCATAAATGTTCGGAATGTCGTTGAGACGACCCCATCGACCCGCACTGGCACGACGCGTGCGGATTCCCTGACGGGAGAATCCGGCAACGATCGGCTCTTCGGCCTGGGGGGCAACGATACGCTCTCAGGCCAGATCGGCAACGACATGCTCTATGGAGGAACGGGGAACGACATTCTTCTCGGCGGTGCAGGCAAGGACGTCTTCGTGTTCGACCAGAGACTGAGCGCGAAATCGAACCGCGATTTTATCCAGGACTTCGTCCCGAAGGACGATACGATCCATTTGGCAAAGAAGATCTTCTCGAAGCTCTCCAAGGGGACCCTGTCGAGCAAGGCCTTCGTGGTCGGCGACACCTTCAAGGACAAAGACGATCGGGTGCTCTATTACAAAAAGGCCGGCGCCCTGTTTTATGACTCTGATGGATCCGGCTCCGCGAAGGCGATCCAGTTCGCCAGCATCTCGAAGAACCTGAGCATGACCCACAAGGACTTCTTCATCATCTGACCGGACCAAAAGAAAACCCGGCTCAGTATATGAGCCGGGTTTGAGTCCAGACGCTGGTGAAAAAGCGATCCGCTTTGGTTGATTCCAAACTGGATTACTTCTTTCCCTTCCCCCGCTCGATAGCCTCGAGGATCAGGCGCCGGGCTTCCTCGGCGTCGCCCCAGCGGATGATCTTGGCCCACTTGCCGGGCTCGAGATCCTTGTAGTGCTCGAAAAAGTGCTCGATCTGCTTGATGGTGATCTCGGGCAGGTCGGTGTAGTTCGCCACCCGGTCATAGCGCTGGGTCAGCTTGCTCGACGGGACGGCGATGATCTTCTCGTCCTGGCCGCCATCGTCCTCCATCACGAGGACGCCGACAGGGCGCACGTTCATGACGGCCCCCGGAATGATCGCCCGGGTGTTGGCAATGAGCACGTCGCACGGGTCGCCGTCGCCCGAGAGGGTATGGGGGATGAAGCCATAGTTTCCGGGATAGCGCATGGCGGTGTAGAGGAAGCGGTCCACCACCAGGGCACCGGATTCCTTGTCCATCTCGTACTTGATGGGCTCGCCGCCGATCGGCACTTCGATCACGACATTCACGTCGTCCGGCGGGTTCTTTCCAATCTTTAACGCGTCAAGGCGCATAGAGCTGTTCTCCGGAGCAGGGCTTGAGCATCTTCGCGGGCGCGACGTCCGTAATGAACAGGACACCGGGACACCGGTGAAAATGCGGCAGAAGCTGGATTTGGAAGCAGCGCGAGCCCGAATGCCGGACCGACCACTCCCGAAGCTGGACGCTTCACTAAAGCATCGGACCCAAAAGTGGAATCCACTTTTGGGTCCGATGCTTTCTTCTTGAATAAGAGCATCGTGTGACCGGAAAGCCGGGTTCACTTTTCCGCACGATGCTCTAGCCGGAGCAGGCTTTGGCAACAAGGACCGAAGGTTGAAAATTTTAGGGTTTCAGCCGGAAGGCGCCCTGCCCAGGGCGAACCGGCCTCAGCGGAACAGGTAAGCCACCTTGGCGAGCGGCGTTCCGCCGATGCGCTCCTCGACGCGGGCGATGCTCTGTCCGCCCATGCCCTCGTAGAAAGCGCAGGCGCGGGTGTTCGCCTCCAGGGCCCAGACCACAGTCTTGTCGAGTTCCCGGTGCCGGAGGTCGTTGCGCACGGCTTTGAACAGGCGCCGCCCAAAGCCGATGCCTTGGTATTCCGGGAGCAGGTAGAGTTCGTCGATCTCGCCGTTTGCCGGCAGCGACCGGTCGCGGCAGCGGCCATAGGAGGCGTAGCCGACGGCGCCCTGGCCGAGATCCAGCACCACGAGCGGGCGCCCGCGGGACACCGTGGAGCGCCACCAAGCCTCGCTGCGCCGGGAAAACATCTTCTCGAGGGTCACGCCCGGGATGATGCCGCAATAAGCCTCCCGCCAGGCCGCGTCGAAGACCTTCGACAGGAAAGCCGCATCGTCGGGCTTCGCATGACGGATACTGACGAGAAGGTCGCTCATGGCTCTGGCAAAACGTGAGAGAAGCAATGAAAAGAGTTTCTGCGTGAAAGGGTTAACGGCACCTTAACGAAGTGGGAAGACTTACGTCGAAAGCGTGGCATTTTCAGCAGAATCAAAACGTTGGGAGACTGGCCAAAGTGCCGCAGGACAGGCCAGAACCCTATTTGCATGACAGGAAGGAGGGAGGGCGATCCATTCAGGATGTTCCAGCACCACCATACAATCTGTAGATGCTATAAAATATCATTCCTTATGGTAAGACGAAGTTCCCACGGGGAAGAGAAGCAAAGATGCCTTCCTCATGAAGCAGGGGCACCAGGTCGATGGGCGGTTATCAGTACGATTCTTTCTGGAATACCTATCGACTTGAGCCCGATACTCAGAGTCTCTCTCTGCTCGATATCCCCGGCGCCCAAGTGAATGCCGGCATTACCGGCAATGCCCTCGCCAATGTCCTCTCCGGCAATGCCGAGAACAACGCGCTCGACGGTGGCGGGGGAGCCGATACGCTAAGCGGCGGCCAAGGCGCAGACACTTACTATGTCGACGATGAAAACGATGTGGTGATTGAAGCGGCGGGCGAGGGGCAGGACATCGTCCTCTCCTACGCCTCCCATACGCTTTCCGACGAGGTCGAAGCTCTGGTCCTCCAGGGCATGGAGCAACTCCGTGGAACCGGCAACGCCCTCGACAACACCATCATCGGCAATGGCAACGGCAATCTCCTTGAGGGGCGAGGCGGCGATGACAACCTCATTGCGTGGGATGGCGACGACACACTCGACGGCGGCGAGGGGGCTGACAGCCTGAACGGTGGACGGGGCAATGACACCTGCGTCGTTGACGATGAGGGTGACAGGATTATCGAGAGTGCAGGCGAGGGAGAGGACACGGTCATCGCCTCCATCGACTACACGCTGGGCGACAATCTGGAACATCTCCGCTTCGCGGGAGCGCAAAGCCTCATAGGGATCGGCAACGGCCTCGACAATCGGCTCACAGGCGCGGACGGCAGCGACACCCTGGAGGGAGGCATCGGAAACGATACCCTCTCCGGAGGAGCGGGCAATGACGTCCTGGTTGGCGGCGACGGCATCGATACGGCGGTTTTCACAGGCACACGCGGGAACTACAGCATTATCGAGAATGCTGATGGTTCCTTCACAATCGTCGATACCCTCCTGGGTGGTGATGGTGTGGACGAACTCACAGGAATCGAATTCATCCAGTTCGCCGATTCCACGCTCGGTCTTGTTGCTGCTCCCAAACCTCCATCGGACCTCAAGCTGGCCGGCAGCACAGGCACGATCTCCGTCATGGAGGGTGAGACCGGAATTGGTGCCTTAACGGCCGACCAGAGTGGGATCACCTGGTCCTTCGATACATCCGCCGAAGGAGGCGGCGATGCCGGCGGCATGTTCGTGATTGATGGGAGCGGACAGGTCAAGGTCGCACCGGGCAAGGTGCTCAATTACGATGGGGTGCAGGCCATACGCTCGTACACCATCCATGTGATAGCATCGGCCGGCCAGGGCATCGAAACCACGAAGGCCTTTACGATCAACGTCGCCAACGATCCTTCGGACGACAATCGCGCTCCGACGGGCCTGACGCTGTCGTTCCACGTCAACGAAAGTGCTGCATCGGTCACGGTCGGAACCTTAAGCGCGACGGATCCGGATGGCGACATCCTCACCTACACCCTGGTGGATGAGAACGGCGCCGATGTCTCGTCAACCAGCGCGTTCGCCGTCCGGCCCGTCACCAACGGCGCCGCGGTGACCCGATATGAATTGGTGACCAAGGGTGGGATCCAGGTATCGGCGGATGAGACCCGCAACATCTGGGTGAAGGTCGATGACGGCCAAGGCGGCTCGGCAATACAAAAGTTCGTCGTCATCATCAAGGACGTGCCGGTACCAGTGAATCACGCCCCGACCGATATCGGCCTGAGCCAGGCCACGGTGCAGGAAGGAGCTGTGAACGGCACATTCATCGGCCAGCTCTCAGCTACGGATCCGGATGGAGGCGACAGCTTCGCCTTCTCGCTCGCTGATGAGCGCTTTGAGGTCACGAAGGACGGCCGCCTCTCGGTCAGTGATGGTTCCAGAATCGATTACGAGACGGCTCAGGCGCACCAGATCCAGGTCACGGTGACCGATAAGGCCGGCGAAACCTACGAGAAAGCGTTCACGATCCAGGTTGGGGATGCGGTCGAAACGCAGACCGGCACGAAGGGCAACAATGCCCTGACGGGCAGTATCGGCAGCGACCGGCTGTTCGGATCAGCAGGTAACGACCGACTTGCCGGCGCCGGCGGCAATGATACGCTTTATGGCGGTACAGGCAACGACGTGCTCATCGGCGGTACCGGCAGCGACATCTTCGTGTTCGACACTAGGCCGAACAAGAGCATCAATGTAGATCACGTGATGGACTATCGTTCCTGGGACGACAGCTTTTATCTGGACAATAAAGTCTTCACAAAGCTGGGCTCCGGCACGATGTCCGAGCCGCAGAAATTCAAGAAAGAAATGTTTATCGAGGGCAAGAAGGCCAAGGATGCCGAGGACCGGATTGTCTACGACAAAAAAGCTGGTGCGCTCTACTACGATCAGGACGGCACCGGCAACAAGGCTCAGGTAAAGATCGCAAGCCTCAACGACAAGACGAAGCTCTACTATCACGACTTCTTCGTGATCTGAGCTAATTCAGGCAATCGGGCGCTCTATTGCTGGAGCAGTCTGCATTCTTCATAGCTGCCCGTTCCTCACCCAGGAGCGGGCTTTTTCTGCATCAGGCGGCTGAATGGCGCAGGCCCCGATGCTGGATGCCGCCATTGCGGCAGGACTCGACATCCTCCAGCGCATTGGTGCGGCACTACATGGGAACGCGCTTCCCCAAGGGGCTGACGGAGATGCCCTCCATCGTCATGCATCACGTCAGATCGTCGCCCAGTCCTCTTGCAGAAAAGGAGTCTTGGCCTCTCGACATGATACATGATCATGTTACTAATAGGCGGGTACTTCAATGATCTGCATCTGACCCCACCATTCACAGAACTGGATATTAGCAGGACTTTTTGATGATCGAGACTTTATTCCATGCATCGATCATCCTGAACATTCATTGCGAAGCCGTCTTCCTGAGACGGACGCTCCTGTCTCTCGACGAGGCTGTGCGGTTTGCACAATCAAAGGGTCTGAGACTCGAACTGGTGGCTGTACTGGATCGGACCGACGATGCCACGCGCGAGGTCCTGTCATCCTTCGATCTCGGCAGCTATCAGGGCGTGCAGATCATTGAGGTCGACCATGGTTCGCTTGGTCTTTCCCGCAATGCTGGGATAGAGCGAGCACGCGGCGACTATGTCTTTACCGCAGATGCCGACGATCTCGTCTCATACAACTACTTCCACGATATTTATGTGGCGGCTGAAAGGCTCGGCTCGGAAGCGCTCTACTTTCCGGAATATGTTATCGGCTTCGGCTTTCACAGCTTCGTTTGTCGGTATGAGCCCTTGATCAACGTCACACCGATGACGTTCCTTCAGCAAAACCCCTACATCTCCCGGGTCTGCGCCCATCGGGATGTGTTTCGCAGAATTCCTTTTCGCGACGTTCGATTGTCCCCGGGTTATGCCTTCGAGGATTGGCATTTCAATGCAGAGGCTGTTGCTTCGGGATTAGATATCAGAATTGTAGAGGACGTAGCTCTCTTCTACAGGCAAAGGCCTGGAAGCCTGTTCAGGTCTGCCTATGCAATTTCGGTCCGCCAGATCCCACCGACGCGATTGTTCGATCCTGTAAGCTATTTGAAGATTTCAGAACCATTCTACAACCATCTAGCCCATTCGAATTGCAACGATGCAGGATCCAGCGCCATTGCGCGCGACTTTCTCAATGGCAAAATCCTCCAAGACTTAGCCAAGCACGCGAACGCAATAGATCCTTCCATCGTCCTATCAAGGTATCGTGACGAAAGAATTCCTGCCATCCGCAATCACACAGGATTTTCTCCTCTCGGTGCAGCCTATTATGATATCTGCCAAGTTCTTGGAAATCACGTCTACAGCGATGTCTTTCTGTTTCCCTTTATGTCACGAGGCGGAGCGGAAAAATACTTCGCCGCATTGATGGAAGCCATTTCCCGAATCGATCCGTTCTGCAATCTTCTGGCAATCCTTGGTGGCGACCTCGACATTGTGCAGTGGATGGATCGCCTCCCACCAAATGTTACCATTGTCGATATGTCTCTGTATGGCCGCGGGCTGAATCGGGACCAGCGCTGTCTGTTGGCGCTGAAAATTGTGGAATCATGCGGTTTCGAAGCTCGCATTCATCTGCGTGAGTGCCCATTCGTGGATCGTTTTCTGCAGCTTTATTCCGCCGTCCTCAAGGATAAAGAAACGATCTTCTATCGGTTCAATGATGTCGTTCGGATTGAGAAGGGACGTTTCATAACCGTCGGGTCCTCGATGGGTCATATATCCGAACACCTCGACTCCTTGTCCAAGATCATTTGCGACAGCGCCTCCATGATCAGTCACGACATGCATCGTGTCGGAACACAGACTCAAAAGTGGCACCATCTTCCAGCCTCTATAGAGGCCCCTGCCGTCCTGCCGGCACGCACATCCGATGCACAGCACCGGATCCTCTGGGCATCACGTCTTGACGCCGATAAGAGACCCTCTCTTCTTCCCGCCATTGCACGCGAGCTACACCGCGTTGCTCCGCAGATGACCATCGATGTTTTCGGCAGCTCAGTGCTTGAAGCTTTCGATGCGCGCCAGTTCGAAGGATTGTCCAATCTTCGCTATCACGGGTCCTACGCCGGTTTTGAGTCCCTCCCCACATCCCGATACTCCATCCTCCTCTACACGAGCCTTCAAGATGGAGTGCCCAATGTGCTCCTCGAGGCCATGAGTCATGGCTTGGCTGTCGTAGCCCCTGACCTGGGCGGGATTTCGGAGATCATCAACAATGAGGAGACCGGGATCCTGCTGCCTTCGCTGCCTGACGACGACGACATGGCAGCCTCCTATGCCGAGGCTCTTCTGAGGCTCGTAAGCGATCCTGATCTGTGCCTGAGGCTTGGACAACAGGCCAGAACATTCGTCAAGGAGCATCATTCTCCGGAAGCGCATGAGACGCGTGTTGCCGAGCTTTTTCAGTTGCAGCAGGGGCATTTTCAGCATGCATAAGAGGTCCGATATTCCACGACCGCAGCCGGAAAACCCCGAGGCTGAACACTATAAGATGTTGGCGCGGCTTGCAGAGGATCGCGCGCGGGAGATCCGGCGGATCACAGCTCTCGAACGAGCCCGCCTTGAGGAGCGTCTCCTGGAGCAAGAACCGACGATCAGGGCCTATGCAGAAGAGCAGGAACGGCTGAGAGGTAATTATGAACGCCTCAAAGCCTCCTCACAGCGTCTGAAAGACAAATCCCAACAGATGAAGGCGGAATTGGCTGCGACCAGGATGCAGCTCAAGGCACTCCAGAAAGCACAGCAGACGCTTGATGCGTCACGCGCGCACCGTCTGGCCGCAGCCTATGTGCGTTTCGCCTCCAACTCCGCCTTGTCTGCTCGGATTCTTCAGGTTGTGCGGCCGGTTGGGCGCGTCCTCAACCGATTCAGGCATATGCTAACCTGAGTCGCTTTAGTTGCACATGTCCATGAGAGTATGAATGGATCCGAATATCTTCTTGCTATCCAGTTTTGACCCGGTACCGCAGCATGATCTGCGGGGGATATGCTGGCAAGGAGAAGATTTGATAATCGGCAATAAAGGATACAAAAAGTACAGAGCTGCCCAGCGTGCTGAAATCCAACCAGGTCAGGATGGTTCCTACATCATCGTAAACACATATAGAGAAGAGGCTGTAATCGGAACGGATTTCAGCGGATACTATAAGCTCTTCCTCTATCAGCGCGGAGAAAAATGGGCTCTTTCCAACTCGTTTATCGAACTCGTGCGCTACACGGCAAGCAGAAACCTGCCAGTCACGATTGACGAGAACCATCTCTCTAGTTTCTTCATCCCTGGGCCGTTTGGCGATCAGCTGACCTCCCTGCGGACAAGCGTCAAAGAAATTCGGCTGATCCCATCAACGATGGAGGCTGTGCTGACTAAGGCCTTTTTCGGAACCGCATTGACACTCCGGCCCGTATCAACGGCATCCGGCCATGCTCTGAATGTGAGAAGCTACAGAGAGGCCTTGCAGGACTATCTCAGGCTTTGGGTCGGACGCATGGCGACTGTGCTGAAGTCAGGTCTTTATGTGCGCAGCGATCTGACAGGAGGACGGGACTCGCGTGCGGTTCTATCCCTGATGTTGGCTGCCGCCCGAAACATAGGGAGCGATTTCATTCGGCAAATCAATTTCACGAGCGAGATAGGAGCGAAAGGTGACTTCGCTTTAGCATGCCAGATTGCCGAGAGATTCCAGCTGCGGTTCATGGACAAGAGGGAAGACCTACGTGTCCCTATCCGCCTGGATACCTCTGAAGCATACGAGAAATGGAAATCTCTTTGTTTGGGGGTTTATGGGCCGATCTATTTTCCAGTGACCCGTCCTGTTCCGACAGCCCTCTCGTTCGGCGGTGCTGGCGGAGAGGGGCATAGACGCTTCTACCCTAGCGTTCCTCCAAACCGCTTCCTCAATCAGCAGCGTGGATTCTTTCCCTCATCAGCCCAATTCAAGAGATTGAAAAGGGATATTCTCGAAGATCTTTCAAGCTTGCGTCACGGAACTGAAGCTTCGGTTGATCCGATGATCGTTCATTATCGGCATTTCAGGGATCGCTGCCATGGAGGGCGTGCACCACAATACGGAAACCTGATTTCGCCTCTCTCGGGCGCAAACCTGAGATGGGCTTCTTCCTTGTGCTCACCGGATCAGATCGAACGGAGCCAAGTCCTGGCGGATATCCTCATCAACGCCAATCGTGAACTGGCAACCATGCCTTATGACGAACCAGGGAAATCGTTCGACACAAGGCATCTTGCGGAAGTGCCAGACGCCCAAGATGCGATCCGCTCCGCACGCAACGACGGGCAGGTGTTCGCATCGGAGGCTGCATCGCTGCAAGCCGGGGATTTTACGAAGCAGAAAGCCCTTCGCATGCTGCGAGAAGATTTCCTGAGTCACTATGAAAGGGTGCAGGGGAGCGGCTTCTTTCCGAGGGAATACCTTGAGAAAGCCAGAGCGACGGCCGAGAACGCATCGGCTGAAGGACGGTTTCCTCACGCTCGGACCGGCGGCGCATTGTCACATGTGATCCTCGCAGGAGAGCTTTCGCGCCTGTCGAACTGAGATCTCGGCCAAGTATGCTCTTGTGACGGGGAGGGAAGAGCTCCAGCGCATTAGAGATAATAGGAGCGCGCCATGCTAGCGCGCTCCTATTATTCGTCAGCGCCCGCTCCTCATCCGAAGAGCGGGCGTTTTGTTATGTCCGCTTACGCCGCAAGCTGGCGCAGGACGTAGTGCAGGATGCCGCCGTTGCGGAAGTACTCGACCTCCTCCAGCGTATCGATGCGGCAATGCACGGGAACCCGCTTCACCGAACCGTCGGCGGAGGTGACTTCCATCTCCATGCGCATGCGCGGCTTCAGGTCGCCGGCGAGGCCCTTGATGGTGATGGTCTCGTCGCCCTTCAGACCCAGTGTCTCCCAGGACGTGCCCTGCTCGAACACGAAGGGTGCCACGCCCATGCCGACGAGGTTCGAGCGGTGGATGCGCTCGAAGCTCTCAGCGATCACAGCGCGCACGCCGAGCAGGTTCGTGCCCTTGGCCGCCCAGTCGCGGGACGAGCCGGTGCCGTATTCCTTGCCGGCGAGAACGATGAGCGGAACGCCCTCTTCCTTGTAGCGCATGGCGGCGTCGTAGATGAACATCCGCTCGCCCGACGGGTGATGGATGGTGTAACCGCCCTCGACCACGTGGCCGCTCTCGTCGCGAACCATCTGGTTCTTGATGCGGATATTGGCGAAGGTGCCGCGCATCATCACCTCGTGGTTGCCGCGACGGGTGCCGTACTGGTTGAAGTCGGCGACCCGCACCTGATGCGACTGCAGGTATTCACCGGCCGGCGAGGCGGCGCGAATGTTGCCTGCCGGGGAGATGTGGTCGGTGGTGATCGAGTCCTGGAAGAGACCGAGGATGCGCGCGTTCAGGATGTCCGTGACGGGCTTCGGCTCCTTGGTCATGCCCTCGAAGTAAGGCGGGTTCTGCACGTAGGTGGACCCCATGTCCCACTCGTAGGTGAGGCCCGGCTCGAAGGTGACCTTTTTCCAGTTCTCGTCGCCCGAGAACACGTCCGAGTAGCGGCTCTTGAACAGCTCGCTCGTGATCGTGCGATCGATGAACTCCTGCACCTCCACTGACGAGGGCCAGATGTCCTTCAGGTAGACCGGCTTTCCGTCCGAGCCCGTTCCCAGCGGATCGTTGACGAGATCGACCAGCATGGAGCCGGCGAGCGCGTAAGCCACCACCAGCGGGGGCGAGGCCAAGTAGTTTGCGCGCACGTCCGGGTTCACGCGGCCCTCGAAGTTGCGGTTGCCGGAGAGCACCGACACGGCCACGAGGTCGTTGTCGTTGATCGCCTTCGACACGTTCTCCGGCAGCGGGCCCGAATTGCCGATGCAGGTGGTGCAGCCGAAGCCGACGATGTTGAAGCCGAGCGCGTCGAGATCGCCCTGGAGGCCCGCCTTCTTGAAGTACTCCTCGACGATCTGCGATCCGGGCGCCAGCGAGGTCTTCACCCACGGCTTGGAGGTGAGGCCCTTCTTCACCGCGTTGCGGGCGAGCAGACCTGCGCCGATCATTACGCTCGGGTTCGAGGTGTTGGTGCAGGAGGTGATCGCCGCGATCACCACATCGCCGTGGCCGAGATCGTAATTGGCGCCGTCCACCTTCACGCGCTTGCCCATCTCGCCGGCTTTGCGGAACTCCTTCTCCATGGCGCCGAGGAACTCGGTCTTGGAGGTGTCCAGCGTCACGCGGTCCTGCGGGCGCTTGGGGCCGGCGAGCGAGGGGACCACGTCACCGAGATTGAGCTCCAGGGTGTCGGTGAAGACCGGGTCGGCCATGTCGGGAGTGAGCCACATGCCCTGCGCCTTGGCGTAGGCCTCGACGAGAGCCACGCGCTCGTCGGTGCGGCTCGTGGTGCGCAGGTAATCGATGGTCTTGGCATCGACGGGGAAGAACCCGCAGGTGGCGCCGTATTCGGGAGCCATGTTGCCGATGGTCGAACGGTCGGCGACCGTCATGTCGGTGAGGCCGGGACCGTAGAATTCCACGAACTTGCCGACGACCCCCTTCTTGCGCAGCATTTGGGTGACGGTGAGCACGAGATCGGTGGCAGTCACACCCTCACGGAGCTTGCCGGTAAGCTTGAAGCCGATGACCTCGGGGATGAGCATGGAGACCGGCTGGCCGAGCATGGCGGCCTCCGCCTCGATACCACCCACGCCCCAGCCGAGAACGGCGAGGCCGTTGACCATGGTGGTGTGCGAGTCGGTGCCGACCAAGGTGTCCGGATAGGCCACTTCCTCACCGGTCGCCGTGTCCTTGCGGGTCCAAACGGTCTGGGACAGGAATTCCAGGTTCACCTGATGGCAGATGCCGGTGCCGGGGGGGACGACGGAGAAGTTCTCGAACGCGGTCTGGCCCCACTTGAGGAAGCGGTAGCGCTCGCCGTTGCGCTGGTATTCCAGCTCCACGTTGCGGTCGAAGGCCTTGGGCGTTCCGAATTCGTCCACGATCACCGAGTGGTCGATGACGAGATCGACGGGCACCAGCGGGTTGATCTTGCGCGGGTCGCCGCCGAGGTTCTTCATGGCGTCACGCATGGCGGCCAGATCCACCACGGCCGGCACGCCGGTGAAATCCTGCATCAGGACGCGGGCGGGCCGGTAGGCGATTTCCTTTTCGGCCCTGCCCTTGTTGTCGAGCCAGGCGGCCACGGCCTCGATATCGGCCTTGGTGACCGTGCGGCCGTCCTCGTAGCGCAGAAGGTTCTCGAGCAGCACCTTCATGGAGAAGGGCAGCTTCGAGGCGCCTTTGAGGCCGTTCTTCTCGGCCTCGACGAGGGAGTAATAGGTGTAGGACTTGTCACCGACTTTGAGGGTCTGGCGGGCATTGAAGCTGTTGTTGAGCGTCACGGCGAATCCTCGCGTGCATTTGGGTTACGAACATGTGTTCGGCCGAAAGCGCGATAAGCGCGCGCCGCTCCGGGGGTGCCCGGACAGGGGAGAAGCGCGCGAGACGGATTGGACGCCTTGGCGCGCGGCGCAGCCACGGGTGCTATAGATCATTTCCAACCATCCCGCTACACGGTTTAGAACGGTTCTGGGGTGCAAAGAGGGCAGGGGTACCGGGTTTGCGTCTGAGCGTTAACAATTTGGCGTGTGAGCGGGGGGAGCGGCGCATCTTCGAAGGCGTCTCCTTCACGCTCTTGGCCGGTGAGGCCCTGGTGATCACCGGCCGCAACGGGGCCGGCAAGTCCTCCCTCCTGGATATCCTGGCCGGGCGGCTGCACCCGGCGGGTGGCGCGATCCTGCTCGACGATGCCGGTGAACGGACCCTGCAAGAATGCCTGCATTATGTCGGCCATCGCGACGCCCTCAAGGCGGCGCTCACCGCCGAGGAAAATCTCACCTTCGCCCGCGATTTCCTGGGACATCCGGCCCTGAAGCCCCGCGAGGCCCTGGAGGCGGTAGGCCTTGCCCATGCGGCCCGCCTGCCGGTGGCCTATCTCTCGGCCGGCCAACGCCGCCGGGTGGCGCTCGCCCGGCTGCTGGTAGCGCATCGGCCGCTCTGGCTCCTCGACGAGCCGACCTCGGCCCTCGACACCGCCTCACAGGAAACCCTGCGGCTGATTCTCGAACGCCACCGGGAGAGCGGCGGCATGATCGCCGCCTCGACCCATTCGCCCCTGTTTCTGAAGGATGCCAAGGAGATCAGGATCGAGCGCACCCCAAACCGTCCCCCCTCCGCAGGGGAGGGTGCCGAGCACAGCGAGGCGGGAGAGGGGCAGTCATCAACCGAACACGGCCCCTCTCCCGGCCCTGCGGGCCACCCTCTCCCGCACAGGGGAGAGGGCAAGCGCGGAGAGGGCTAATGCTGAAATCCTTCAACGCCCTCCTGGTCCGCGACCTCAAGCTCGCCGCCCGCGTCGGCGGCTCGGGCGTCATGGGACTCATCTTCTTCCTGATGATTGTGACGCTGATCCCCTTCGCGCTCGGGCCCGACCTGAACCTGCTCGCGCGCATTGGCCCGGCCATCCTCTGGATCGCGGCTCTGCTCGCTACGCTGATCGGCCTCGACCGGCTGTTCCAGGCTGATCAGGAGGACGGGTCGCTCGATCTCCTGCGCCTGTCGCAGGCGCCGCTGGAGATCGTGGTTCTCGCCAAGGTCATCGCCTATTGGCTCGTGACGGGCCTGCCGCTTGCCCTTGCGGCGCCCTTCCTCGGCTTTCTCGTGGCACTCTCGCCCGAGGCCATGCTCGCCATGGTGGTGACCCTTTTAGTGGGCACGCCTGCGCTCACCTTCATCGGGGCGGTCGGGGCGGCGCTGACATCGTCGCTGCGGCGTGGCGGGCTGATCCTGGCGATTCTGGTGCTGCCCTTCATGATTCCGACCCTGATCTTCGGGGTCTCGGCCGCCAATGCGGCGTTAGGCGGGACGATCCCCTTCGCGACACCGTTCCTGGTGCTCGTCGCCCTGTCGCTGATCGCCGCGGTGGTCGGCACGGTGGGGGCTGCGGCAGCCCTGCGGTCCGGAGAATAGACAAACCCATGACCGAACGCCTCGTGATCCGCATGCGGCGTTCCCTGGCCGATCCCGTGCCGGAGCCTGCTTGGCCCGTCGGCATTCGGCCGATTTCGTTCGAACCCGACCGGCATGCGCAAAAGGTCCATGCGCTGCTCGTGCAGGCCTATTCACGCGGTGGCGGCTACGTCGAACCCTTCGCGATCTGGTGGCCGAGCCTGCGGGATGATGCGGACTACGATCCGACCCTGGTCTTCGTTGCAGCGGACGAGCAGGACGAGATTGTTGGGGTGGTCCAATGCTGGACCGGCGCCTTCGTGAAGGATCTCGCCGTTGCTCCGGTCATGCGCCGGCAGGGCTTGGGCTCAGCGCTGCTGCATCAGGTGTTTCACACCTTCCGAAAGCGGGGTGCGGCCTTTATCGACCTGAAGGTCCACGCGGACAACCCGTCCGGGGCGTTGCGGCTCTACCGGTCTCACGGGTTCGAGGAGGTCGAGTCTTACAAGCTCGCCTGAGGTTCAGGCCGCCTGCGAAGCGTCTTCTCCTGGTCGCGCAAAGGCTGTCTCAAAGCCCTCCACGCCCTCGCAGGTGAAGGTGAGCACGCGCCCAGCCTCGCGCCGTATCCATCCTGTCTCGATCATGCGGGACAGGATCGCGGCGCCCAGCGCGCCGCCCAGATGGCTGTGCCGCTCGCTCCAGTCGAGGCAGGCGCGGCAGACGGGACGGCGGCCTTTTTCGAGGGCTGCCAGATCGATGCCGAAATCGGCAAAGAAGGCGCGGCCCTTGGTCGTGATGGCCAAATCCTTATCGCCATTGATGAGGCCCTGCTGACGGGCCGCTTTCAGCATCGCGACGCCGCGCTCGCCGGCAAGATGGTCATAGCAGATTCGGGCGGATCGGAGTGCCGCATCCTTCGGACCGGTTCGCACCCGGGTGGCGCCGGTGCGCTGGGCGAGGCCCATCAGGGCCTCCAACACCTGGGCGACATCGGGGCCTGAGAGCCGGAAATAGCGATGCCGTCCTTGCTTTTCAGCGACGAGCAGGTTGGCCGCATCGAGCTTGGCCAAGTGTCCGCTCGCAGTCTGGAGCGTGACCCCGGCCGCTTCGGCGAGTTCGCTCACGGTGAGTGCCCGCCCGTCCATGAGGGCAGTGAGGATGTTGGCGCGGGCCGGATCGCCCAGGAGCGCGGCAACAGACGCGATGACAGGACCTTCTTTCATACTTCGATCATAGCCGAAGCATCGGTGCCGATCCATCGGCTAAGACCAAACTGTCGTAAGCATCGGACCCAAAAGTGGATTTGCACTTTTGGGACCCATCCGATGCTTCTTCATGAAAATGAACATCGTGTGGACCGGACCCAGAGGGCCGCGTCAGCGAAAACCGGATCCACTTTTCGCTAGCGCGGCCCGCTGGGTCCGCACGATGCTCTAGTCAAAGGATGCCATCAATGATCACCTGCTTCATCCGCTATGAGATCGATCCCTTCAAGGTCGATGCCTTCACCGAATATGCCCGCACCTGGGGTCAGGCGATTCCCCGCTGCGGCGCGGACCTGATCGGCTATTATGCTCCCCACGAGGGCTCCAGCACGGTTGCTTACGGCGTGTACAACATCAAGAACCTCTCCGAATACGAGGCCTATCGCGAGCGCCTGCGCAACGATCCCGCAGGCCGCGCCAATTACGAATTCGCCAAGCGGGAGCATTTCATCCGCCGGGAGGACCGGATCTTCCTGCGCCTTGCCTCAGGTCCTCATGCGGAGCTGGTCCAGCCATGATCGCGGTGATCTTTGAAGTCTGGCCGGACGGCGATGCGGGGAAGCGGGATTATCTCGGTCTCGCGGCGGCGCTGCGCTCCGACCTCATGACGATGGACGGGTTCATCTCCGTCGAGCGGTTCCAGAGCCTTTCCGAGCCCGGAAAACTCCTGTCCCTGTCGTTCTGGCGCGACGAGGAGGCGGTGCGGGCCTGGCGCAACCTGCCCTCCCATCGCACCACGCAAGGGGCGGGCCGTGACGGCGTTTTCCGCGATTACCGCCTGAGGGTCGCGAGCGTGATTCGCGACTACGGTCTCAACGAGCGCGATGAGGCACCGGCGGACAGCCGCACGGCGCATGAAGGCATCACGGGCGAAGGTTGATCCCAAAAGCCTGCTCGATGGCAGGCTTGCCGTCCCGCTCGACCCGGTAGATCGCCCGGTAAAGGCCGGGGCGGAAGCCGCCTTCGGGCTGCTTGACGCCGGCGAAGGCGATCCACTGGATCTTGTCGCGATCGAGAGGCGGGGCCTTGTTCTGGGCGAGCGGTTTGCCGTCGGGGTCGAACAGGGTGAGTGTCGCAACATCGCCGCCCTTGAGGGCGATCACGCGCACATAGGCCACAAGGGCCGGGGATTTTGTCGTCGGCGTGTCCTGCTCCGCCACTCCCGTTTCGATGGATTCCACCGTGACTGGGCCAGGAGCAAACCCCTTGTTGAGGACGGTTCCCGCCTGATAGGCGAGGGCCCGCTGCAACGACGCCTCCCACAGGGACTTGCCGCCGCCGCAGGATTTCTCCGTCGACCCATAGGCGAAGGGATCGACAGGCTTACCGTCCTTGATGACGGTGAAATGCAGATGCGGAAACTCGGTCAGACCCGAGAGCCCGACCTGCCCGATCTTGTCGCCGGCCTTGACCTCGCGGCCGGAGCGTACCGTGAGGCTCCCCTTTGCCATGTGGCAATAGGCGGTGCGCCAGCCCTGGCCATGGTCGATCACCACCGCATTGCCGCAGCCGATCTGGGTGATCTTTTCCCGTGTCTGCTCTGTCACGAAGGCGTCGGGAACGCCCTCACGGGTGCTGGCGACCTTGCCGTCCGCGGCCGCAACCACATCGACGCCCGCCCGCTGCTCCACCATCGACGGCAGGCGAATGTCGGTGCCGTCGTGGCCGTCCTCGCCAAGGGCGCCGCATTGATAGTCGCGCATGACCGGAGACGGGTCATGATCCACGTATTTCTGGATGAAGCAGCTGCGACCGAGCTCGCAGGCGACGGGCAGGCGTAAGCTGATGTCCTGCGCCGAGGCCGGAAGCGCGAGCAGGGTGAGGCCGAATAGGCTGGGCAATCCGAGGCGCATGATCGCTCCGCAACAGAGATGCGAAACTATAGGCCGGGTTGGATGGCGAATGAAAGGCGCGTCGAAGAGCCAGTATGGCCGGGATCCTACGCACATTTCCGGAATGCCCAACCGCGCCCGGACCCCTTACAAGCCTCGTCTCTGGCGAAAACGTTATTCGCCGTGCGGCGATCTCCACGTTGCAGGCGCTATCCAAGACCGCTACATCCAGCCCATGATCCGAGAGCTTGCCAACCCGACCCGCTTCATGAGCCTCAGCGGCACGCTGCTGCCGTGGGTGGGGGGACTGGCCGCGACCCTGCTGGCCGTCGGGCTCTACCTGGTCTGGTTCACCGCGCCTGCCGACTACCAGCAGGGCGAAACGGTCAAGATCATGTATCTCCACGTCCCGGCGGCCTGGCTGTCCCTGTTCTTCTACATGATCATGGCGAGTTCGGCGCTCGGCACCTTGGTCTGGCGCCATCCCCTGGCGGACGTGTCCCAGAAGGCGGCCGCTCCCATCGGGGCCGCCTTCACGCTGATCTGTCTCGTCACCGGCTCGCTCTGGGGCAAGCCCATGTGGGGCACCTACTGGCAGTGGGATGCCCGGCTCACCTCCATGCTGGTGATGCTGCTGATCTATCTCGGCATCTTGGCCCTCTGGCGCGCCATCGAGGAGCCGAACCGCGCTGCGCGGGCCGTGTCGATCCTCACGCTTGTCGGCGCGGTGAACGTGCCGATCGTCAAGTTCTCGGTCGATTGGTGGAACACCCTGCACCAGCCGGCCTCCGTGTTTCGCATCGACGGTCCGACGATCCATCCCTCCATGCTCGTGCCGCTCCTGGTCATGGCCGTGGCCTTTACGCTGATAGGCGTAGCACTCCATCTGTCCGGCATGCGCACCGAGATCCTGCGCCGCCGGGTGCGCACCCTCACCATCCTCGAGGCCGAGCGCCTCGACGCACAGGCGGCCTGACACTCATGTCGCACACGTTCTTCATCGGCTTTTCCTACATCGTGACCGCCCTGGTGGTCGCGGGCCTGATCCTGCGCGCCGTGATCGATCACCGCATTCAGGTTCGCGCGCTCGCCGATCTCGAATCCCGCGGCATCGGTCGGAGATCCCGCCGTGGCTGAAGCTGCAGAGCGCTCCCGGTCCCGCATGATCTTCATCCTGCCGGGGCTCGTCTTTCTCGCCCTCGTGGGGCTTTTCGCCGTGCAGCTGTTTTCAGGCCGCAACCCGGCCGAGCTCCCCTCGGTCCTCATCAACAAGCCCGTGCCCACCTTCAGCCTCGCGCCGCTCGAAGGTCTCACAGCCGCCGGCAAACCCGTGCCGGGCTTCTCCAACGAGGACCTCAAGGGTCGCGTCACGGTGGTGAATGTGTGGGCGTCCTGGTGCGGCCCCTGCCGCCAGGAGCATCCGCTGCTCGTCGATCTCGCCAAGGATCCGTCGATCCGCGTGGTCGGCATCAACCAGCGCGACAACCCGGACAACGCCCGCCGCTTCCTCGGGGCGCTCGGCAACCCTTATGCGGCCGTCGGCGTCGACCCCAACGGCCGCACCTCCATCGACTGGGGCGTCTACGGCGTACCGGAAACCTTCATCGTCGGCCCCGACGGCACCATCCGCCACAAGCATATCGGCCCGCTGACGCCGGAGAATTTTGCGGGATTCAAGGAGCGGTTGCAGGTGGTGGCGAATAAGTAATAGAGTTTCTCATCCCATGCAGATTGGGAGGAGAACCTGGATAAGTCGATAGAACCTCAAGTTATAGGTCAACCTGAGAAGCGATACTCATTTTCCAAACCCAAAGTGTTGGGATTTTCCGCTCTCTTTATCGTATTAGCCTTGCTGTTCTTGTGGATAGCATACGACTTATCCGATCCGGATTGGCGCCCCACAGGCCGCCGTATGCGCAGTGCTTTAATCAACGATGTCCTGCTTATGTTGCCGTGGTGGGTACGTGGGGCGGTTTTTGGGGCGCTATCTCTCGTTGTTGCCTTGTTGTCGGGCTGTCTCCTGTTTCATGCATTTGATAGGAGGTCGGACTTCGTTGTGGGACCAGAAGGTATCCGACGGAATTTCATTTTCCGGGTTCGAACCCTATCCTGGCCCGAGGTCCAATCGGTAATTGTTCAGGAGAATACGATTAGAATAATCGGCCCCCCGACTCTGAAGTCTTATGGGGAGAACACCGTAATCGAATTTGATCGAGGGTTTTTCCCTACGACGGCGAGGGTCGAGGTACTGAGCATCATTCACCATTACCGCCCTGATCTCGCTACCGACGAGCCTTCTATCCACCAAACCCCGCGCGCTTGAGCCGGTTGATCGCCACGTCCAGCGCTGAGAGAAACGCCGAGCGGTCCTTCGCCGAAAACGGCTTCGGCCCGCCGGTCACGTCGCCCATGGCGCGCAAATCCTCCATCAGGTTGCGGGTGGCGAGCGCCATGCCGATGGAGGCTTGCGTGAAGGGCTTTCCCGTCGGCCCGATCACGTCGGCACCGGCCGTCACGCAGCGGTGGGCGAGCGGGATGTCGGCGGTGATCACGATGGCGCCGCGCCGGGCCCGCTCGGCGATCCAGTCGTCCGCCGCGTCGAACCCTGAACTCACCACCACGCGCTCGATCAGCGGGTCCTGCGGCACCTGCAGGAAGGCATTCGAGACCACAAACACCTTCACCCCGTGGCGCCCGGCGACCTTGTAGATTTCCGGCTTCACCGGGCAGGCATCCGCATCCACATAGATGGTGATCACTTGGCTGGTCTCGCTCATGAACCATATATTCCTGTAAGATGCGGGGATGCTGCCGTGGTTGAACGGCTCTTCATGCGGGCGTAACGGATCCGTAATGGGCGTCGGGGCAGTTCCGTGACATAACGCAACAACCCGCCCGGGAGCAAAAGGAAGCCCGTGACCCCTCGATCCCGCACCCGCACCGCTCTGGGCTTCATCAATTCGCTGCGAACGACGCCCGCCTTGAGCGATGCCACCCACCGGCTGATCCGCGAGGCCGATACCGGTGCGCTGCAGCGGGCCGGCATGGCCCGCATGGTCACGGCAGGGCTTCTGCTGCTGGCCCTCGTGTTCGCGACCGCAGGGATCGAGCTCGATACGCCCATGGCGCGCAAGCAGATCGGCGCGGCGGAACTCACCCTCGTGTTGTTCGGCGCCTCGGGATGGTTTGGCGCCTGGCTTGCCTCGAAGCGGATCGCCATTGCCCAGCTGCCGGTGATCACGGCGATGACCGATGCCTTCCTGGTGCTCGGCAACCTCGCCTACAGTCACTGGGGCTTAGGGATCCCCGGAAGCCTCTTCGCGGCGTTTCCGGTGGCCTGGGTGGTGCCGATCACCATGGCGGCAGCGGCGATCCATTATCAGCCCCGGCTCCAGGCCTTCGTGGCCGCCATCTATGTGATCGGCCTCACGCTCATCGCCTTCAGCGGCGGGTTCATGAGCATCGAGGAGCGGCGGCAGGATCTCGCGGCGATTGCCGGCCTGTTCTCGATGCAGGCCAATATGGTCCGCATCGTCATGGTGTTTGCCGCCGGCCTGATCCTGATCCTTGTGGCGCGCCAGGGGCGGCTCATGCTGGAGCGGGCCGTACGGGAGACCACCCTGCGGGCCAATCTCACCCGCTACCTCCCGCGCGAACTCGCGCCCATCCTCACCGACCAGGCGTTTGCCTCGTTGCGCCAGGGAAGGCGCATTCCGGTGACGGTGATGTTCGTGGACATCCGCGCCTCGACCACCTTCGGCGAGACGATGGAGCCGGCGCAGCTCGCGGTGTTCATCACATCGTTCCGCCGGCGCGTGCTGCGCGCGGCCTCCCGGCACGGCGGCGTCATCGACAAGTTCACTGGCGACGGAGCGCTCATCCTCTTCGGCGTGCCGGGCGCGCGGGACGGCGACGCGAGGCGTGCCCTGGCGTGCGGACGCACCCTGCTCACCCTGATCGAACGCTGGAACGCCAAGCGCGGCTTCAACCCGCCCGTGCGGCTCGGCATCGGAATCCATACGGGCGACGTGTTCTGTGGGGTGGTGGGGGATGAGAGCCGGCTCGAATTCACCGTGGTGGGCGAGACCGTCAACATTGGGTCCCGCATCGAGCAGGCGACGAAAGCCGCGGATTGCGAGCTTCTCGCCTCACAGGAAACCGTCGTGGCGGCGGGCGAGGAGGATCTCTGGACGGAGGTGGAGTGCGATCCGCTGCCGGGCGTCACGCGCAGGATGGTGCTGATGAAGCCGGTGGGGTGAGGGTTCTCATCACTCCATCGTCATTGCCGGGCTCGCCCCGGCCATCCACGTCTTAGGAAACGCAGCGGATCAAAGACGTGGATCCCCGGAACAAGTCCGGGGATGACGTTGCAGGTATCAGACCTCTTCCGCCTTCTTGATCTCGTGCTTCAGCAAAAGCGGCGTTTGCGCCAATGCGAACGCGATGGTGAGCGGCATGATGCCGAAGACCTTGAAGCTGACCCAGAAATCCGTCGACTGCGTGCGCCAGACGATCTCGTTGATGGCGGCGAGCGCGAAGAAGAACAGGGCCCAGCGCAAAGTGAGCTTGCGCCAGCCCTCCTCGTCGAGGTCGAACACGCTGTCGAGCACGATCTGGAGCAGGGGCTTACGGAAATAGAGGCCGCCGAGCAGCACGAGCCCGAACACGCTGTTCACGATGGTGGGCTTGAGCTTGATGAAGGTCTCGTCCTGCAGGAAGAGCGTCAGCCCACCGAACACCACCACGACGATGCCCGACACCACCGGCATGATCGGCAGCTTGCGGGTGAGCCCGTAGCTGATGCCGAGCGCGATCAAGGTCGCCACGATGAAGATGCCCGTGGCGGCGAAGATGCGCTGGTCTTCCGCGACGCCGAAGCGGTCGCCATAGGCGTTGCCGATGAAGAACAGGGCCAGCGGCCCGAGTTCCAGGGCAAGCTTAAGAAGGGGAGGAAGGCGCTTTTCGTCGGTCATGAGGTTCTTCTAATGGATTTCTGGGTAAACGAATACCAGTGTCATCCCCAGCGATCCGCAGGACCGGGAAGGGGATCCACGATCAGGCTCAGCGCCATGGATTCCATTCTCCTCCGCTGCGCTCCGGCCGGGAATGAAATCAGGGCATTCATCCTTCGATTCCGGCAATGGCTTTGGCGAAATCCCGTGCGGTGAAAGGCTCCAGGTCCTCCACCCCCTCGCCGACGCCGATGAAATGCACGGGCAGGCGGAATTTTTCTGCGAGCGCGACCAGGATGCCGCCCCGGGCCGTGCCGTCGAGCTTGGTCATCACGAGGCCGGTGACGCCGGCCGCCTTCTGGAAGAGCTCGACCTGGCTGATGGCGTTCTGGCCGACCGTGGCATCGAGCACGAGGAGGGTGGCATGGGGCGCGCTTGGGTCGAATTTCTTGACCACGCGCACGATCTTCTCGAGTTCGGCCATGAGCCCGGCCTTGTTCTGAAGGCGGCCTGCCGTGTCGATGAGCAGCACGTCGCTGCCATTGGCCTTGGCCTCCTGCAGGGCGTCATAGGCGAGGCCGGCCGCATCGGCGCCCTGCTCGCGAGAGAGCACCGGTGCGCCGACCCGCTCGCCCCACACCTTCAGCTGCTCGATGGCCGCGGCCCGGAAGGTGTCGCCGGCGGCCAGCATCACCTTCAGGCCCTGGCTGCGGAATTTCTGGGACAGCTTGCCGATGGTGGTGGTCTTGCCCGCTCCGTTCACGCCGATCATCAGAATGACGAAGGGTTTTTTGGATCGATCCACGACGAGCGGCTGAGCCACGGGCTGGAGCGTCTTCTCCACCTCGCCGGCGAGGATTGCCTTCACCTCCTGGGGTGAAATCTCCTTGTTGTAGCGACCGGACGAGATCGCCTCGGTGATCCGCATGGCGGTGGGCACGCCAAGATCGGCCTGAACCAGTGCGTCCTCCAGCTCCTCGAGGGTGGCCGCATCGAGCTTGCGCTTGGTGAAGAGGCCGGTGACGCTGTCTGACAGGGACGAGGAGGTGCGGCGCATGCCCTCCGTGAGACGCTGCCACCAGCCGTGAGCCGGGGCGGGCTTTGCTTCGGGGGTGATCTCGGCCGGAGCGGGCTCGAACGCCGGCAGGTCCGCAGCGGTGATGTCCGGGCGCAGCTCTGCGCCCTGCTCGGTGACAATGCGCGGCAGCGGCTCCTGCGGGTTGGTGCCTTCCGGATCGAGACCTTCGACCGGCTGGAGATCGGCCCCCGCCAGCTCCGGGGGTGTCTTGCTCGCCTCAGGCGTATCGGGGGAAGCCGTGGTCACGGTCGAGGGGGCTGCCGCGAGATCGTCCGCGCCCGTGGTGGGCGGGGAGGGCATCGCCTCGGGTTCGCCGCCCGCCTGCGGGGTCGTTGGTGACGGCTCGGGAACCGTGGGTGTGTCAGCCTTGCGCCCGAACAGACGGGAGAGGAATCCTGGCTTGTCGGGCTTTGTGTCCGCCATGGGGTTCGCTGTGCCTTTTCATTCTTGTGCTTGATTTAGCGCTGTCGCCTCGATAGCCGAGGCATCATGGATGCGGAAGAGATAGTAAGCCGATTGCTGTATCGCGATGCCCTGATGCTCGTGATCGACAAACCCGCCGGTTTGCCGGTGCATCCGGGTCCCAAGGGCGGCGAGACCCTGTTTCATCATCTCAATGCCCTGCGATTCGGCCTGCCACGCCGACCGGAGGCCGCGCACCGCCTCGACAAGGACACATCGGGGTGTCTCATCCTCGGCCGGCACCCCAAGGCCATCGCCCGGCTCAACGAGATGTTCAAGAAGGGTGAGATCGACAAGGTCTACTGGGCCGTGGTCGAGGGCGGGCCGGGCGCGGACGAAGGCGAGATCGATCTTCCCCTCGCGCCGAAATCACCCGACCGCGGCTGGTGGATGAAGGTAGACCCGAAGGGTCAGCCATCCCTGACGCAGTGGCGGGTGCTCGGGCGCAGCCACACCTCCCCTTCGAGGGGGGAGGTCGAGCCGGAGACGCGGGAGGGGGTGGAAACACGACATTCGTCGGCGCTGTCACCCCACCCCAGCCTGACGGCTGACCCTCCCCCTCAAGGGGAGGGTGAAAGAGAGCTTACGTTATTGGAGCTGCGCCCCATCACCGGCCGCACCCATCAGCTGCGCGTCCATTGCCAGGCCTCGGGCTTTCCGATCCTGGGCGATCCGATCTACGGCACGGCGCCACGGTTCGGCGGTCCGGGGCTCCACTTGCATGCGAGAAACGTGACCGTGCCGCTCTATCCGAAGAAGCCGCCGATCCTCGTGGAAGCACCGGTGCCCGAGCATATGCGCGAGCGGGTGGAGGCGTGCGGCATGACTTAAGCCGCCAGCAGCTCCTTGCCGTCATGTCCGGCAATGGTGACTGACATGATCTCGCCCCGCGTCACCGGCTTGTCGAAGCGCACGGGCGTGAACGCTTCCGTGCGGCCGAGCTGGTTCATCTCGATCAGCACGTTGCGGCGCGCGCCGACCTCTGCATTCAAATGCTTGAGCAAAGCCGCCTCACCCTTCTCACGCAGGCGGCGCGCCCGGTCCTTGACCACATCGCGCGCCACCTGGGGCATGCGCGCGGCCGGCGTGCCAGGGCGGGGGGAGAAGGGGAAGACGTGGAGATGGGTGAGGCTGCATTCCTCGACGATGTCGAGGGAGCGGGCGAACATCTCCTCCGTTTCCGTCGGGAAGCCCGCGATGATGTCGGCGCCGAAGATCATGTCAGGCCGAAGCCGTTTCACCTGCTCGCAGAAGGCGATGGAATCGCCTCGCAGATGCCGCCGCTTCATGCGCTTGAGGATCATGTCGTCGCCAGCTTGGAGCGAGAGATGCAGATGCGGCATCAGGCGGTGCTCATTGGCGATCACGTCGAGAAGATCGCCGTCCGCCTCGACCGAATCGATGGAGGAGATGCGCAGGCGCTCCAGCTCCGGCACGTGGCGTAAGATGCCCTTCACCAGGGTGCCGAGCTTCGGCTCGCCCGGAAGATCCTTGCCGTAGCTGGTAATGTCGACGCCGGTGAGCACCACTTCGCGGGAGCCGTGCTCCACCAATGTACGCACCTGCTCCACCACTGCGCCCATGGGCACGGAGCGGGAATTGCCGCGGCCGTAGGGGATGATGCAGAAAGTACAGCGGTGGTCGCAGCCGTTCTGCACCTGCACGAAGGCGCGGGTGTGGCCGCGCAGGCCGTCGATGAGATGCATGGCGGTTTCCTTCACCGCCATGATGTCATTGACCAGAACCTTTTCGCTGGTACCTACACCGAAATCGCGCATCCCGACCCAGGTTTCGGCCTTCATCTTCTCGTGGTTGCCGACGACTTGAGACACCTCCGGCATGGCGGCAAACGTTTCCGGCTCCACCTGCGCGGCGCAGCCTGTCACGACGATGCGGGCACCAGGCTTCTCGCGTGCGATCCTGCGGATCGACTGGCGCGCCTGGCGCGTCGCCTCGCCCGTGACCGCGCAGGTGTTGACGATCACGACTTCGCTGAAGCCCGCGTCTTCCGCGTGGCGCTGCATGGTCTCCGACTCATAGATGTTGAGGCGGCAGCCGAAGGTGACGACCTCCACCGCCATCAGGCTGCTCCCGTGAATAGGGCAGGGGAGAGAATTCCCTCGTGCTCCAGCTCGGTCGGGCCGGTCATGAGCACGTGGTTGTCAGCGCGCCATTCGATCACGAGATCGCCGCCGGGGAGCGCCACCACGGCCCTGCGGCCGGTCAGGCCTTTTCGCGCGGCGGCCACGAGGGTAGCGCAGGCCGCCGAACCGCAGGCGCGCGTGGCTCCGGCGCCGCGCTCCCAGACGCGCAGCACGATGTGCTCGGGGCCGGTGACCTGGGCGAAAGAGATGTTGGCGCGCTCCGGCAGGGCTGGATCGTGTTCGAAGACCGGGCCGATGGCGCCGAGATCATAGGCAAGCGCGTCCTCGACCCAGAAGATCACATGCGGGTTGCCCATGCTGACGGCCGAAGGCCCCTGCAGCTCCGGCGCATTGGTCAGCCGGGTATCGAGGGCGATGGTACGGGTGTCCGGATAGGGATCGCGCAGGGGAATGTCGTTCCAGGCCAGCCGCGGCGGGCCCATATCGACCGTGAAGACCCGGTCCGAGACGCGCTCCACGGGCAGGAGCCCGGCCTTGGTCTCCAGCACGAGATCGCGGTCCACGGGGCGGCTCATGACAGGATCCACCGTCATCGCCCAGGCGACGCAGCGGGTGCCGTTGCCGCAGGCCCCGGATTCCGACCCGTCCGTGTTGTAGATGCGCATATAGGCATCGGTGCCCGGCGTCACGGGATCGTGCAGCACCATCAGTTGGTCGAAGCGCGAGCGCGGGTCGGCCGCGATGGCGCGCGCCTCTGCGGGGCTCACGCGGTGGAGGGAGCCGCGCAGATCCAGCACGGTGATCTCGTTGCCGAGACCGTTCATCTTCAGGAAGCGGCTGTTCGAAAGAGCACTCATGCGGTCGTATATGGCCGAAAATGCTTGAAATCGCGAGAGGGGTCGAAAAGCCCTGCGGCAATATCGTCTAGAAGGCCGGAAGAATTCGCGGAATGCTGGTGGCGATGATGATGAGGCCGACGCCCACCATCAGCGGGCGGGTCGGCACGCGGCTCACCACCAGCCCGCCGAGCGGTGCCGCCAGCACACCCCCGACGATGAGGCCCGCCGCCGAACTCAGCTCGGACCAGCCCAGCGTCACGATGAAGGTGGCGGAGATGACCGTGGTGACCAGGAACTCGGTCAGGTTGGTCGAGCCGATCACCTGCCGGGGTGCATGGCCTCGGCCGATCAGGGAACTGGTGACGATGGGTCCCCAGCCGCCACCGCCCATGGCGTCGAGGAGGCCGCCGCCTGCCCCGATCCAGGGCACCATCCAGTCGCGCACCTCCCTGGGCCAGAGGGGCCGGAAGGCCTTGAAGAGGATGTAGACGCCGATCGCCAGGAGATAGGCCGAGACCAGGGGCTGAATGGTCTTGGCGTCGATGTTGGCGAGGATGAAGGCCCCGATGGCGCCGCCGATCATGCCGGCCGGCGCCAGCCGGGCGACAAGGCGCCAGTTCACGTTGCGGTGGACCACATGGGAAGCGCCGGAAGCGGCCGTGGTGAAGATCTCCGTCACATGGGTGACGGCGCTGGCGGTGGCCGGCGGCACCCCGAAGGCGAGCAGGCTCGTGGTGGACAGCACCCCGAAGGCCATGCCGAGTGCTCCGTCGACGAGCTGAGCCCCGAAACCGATCACCGCGAAGATCAGAAACTCTTCCGTCATGGGTAAGCCCAAGGCTGAGGAGACCAAGCATGAGCATATGGCATCGGATCCAGCTTCCGGGAGAGCATCAAGTTGCCAATCAAACCAATTGTTGTGCAGCCCTGCTGCAATCCGTCTCTCCACAGCAGCCCGGCGATGCTCTCGCGACCTTGTTCAAACCCCCTTATGGTGCAGCAAGGTATCCCTTCTTGATTCGCGGGTAAGGCGTTCTTCTCATGCGGCTGCGCTTCTTTCATCCTGTCCTCGTCCTGGCCCTCTGCTCCGGCGTGGCGCTGGCGCAGACGCCTCCGCCGGCAAGCCCGCCACCGGCCGCGTCTGAGACGCCTGCAGCACCTCCTCCTGCGGCACCCCAGCCTGCGCCGCAGGCTCAGACCGCCCCGCCCGCTCCGTCGGATGCTCCGGCTCAGACCCAGGCTCCTGCCAGCCCGGCCCCGGTGCAGGAGGCCGGCCGCACGACCCTGTTCCCGAACCCGAGCGATCCGGCCGGCGTGGAGGAGGGCGTGCTGGTGTCCAAGGACACGGTGGTGCTCGCCGGCATCAGCACCTGGGACGAGGCCTACGACAACCTGAAAAACGCCTTCGCCAAGATCGATGGCGAGATGAAGAAGGCCGGGATCGTGCCCGCGGGACGGCCGCTCACGATCTTCGTCGACACCGACGACAACGGCTTCAAGTACCAGGCCATGGTGCCGATCGCGAAGGTGCCGGAGGGCAGGACCGAGCTGACGCCTGAGATCAAGTTCGGCCGCACGCCGGAGGGCAAGTCCTTCCGCTTCGTGCACAAGGATGCCTATGACGAGATCGACGGCACCTACGAGACGATCACGGCCTATCTCGACATCAAGGAGATCGTGGCCAAGGACGCGTTCATCGAGGAGTACGTGAGCGACTTCACGGATTCGCAGGACACCAACTTCGAGGTGAACATCTACGTTCAGCCGAAGGAGTGACGCCTGCGTTGATCGCGCTCTTCGACCTCGACGGGACCCTGACGGACCCGAAGACCGGCATCACCCGCTCGGTCCAATATGCCCTGGGCAAACTGGGACGTCCTATTCCCGAGGCGGACGACCTCACCTGGATGATCGGCCCGCCGCTGATCGCGGGCTTCACGGAGCTTCTGGGCGGGTCGGACGAGGTGCAGGAGGCCGTGCGCCTCTATCGCGAACGCTACAGCGCTATCGGCCTGTACGAGAACGAGGTCTATGCGGGCATCCCGGCCTTGCTTCAGAACCTGCAGGAGCGGGGCATCCGCCTCTATGTGGCGACGTCGAAGCTCCAGGTCTTCGCGCGCTGGATCCTCGACCATTTCGACCTGTCGCGGTTCTTCTCTGAGATCTACGGCTCGGAACTCGACAACCGCAACGCGGATAAGCGCGATCTGATCCGGCACATTCTTGAGCAAGAGCGCTTCAACCCGATGAATGCCGTCATGATCGGCGACCGGAAGCACGATGCCATCGGGGCCAAGGCCAATGGGCTCGCAAGCATCGGCGTGACCTGGGGCTACGGCTCCCGGCAGGAACTGCTCGATGCAGGCGTCGCCCGCCTCGTGGATGCTCCGCAGGACCTCGCGGAGCCGATCCTCATGCGGACGGCGACCATGCCTCGCCGGGCCGCAGCGCCCTGAACCGGACTTCCGGGATCTCGGCGGTCTGCAAAGCGACGGCCAGCTCCTGCAGCGGTTCCTCGACGCCCTCGTCGGTGAGCCGGAACGTGCCCCAATGGTGGCCCAGCGCCTGCTCGGCCTCGACGATGCGCAACACCTTCACGGCATCGTCCGGGTTCATGTGCTGCGGCTCCATGAACCAGCGCGGCTCGTAGGCGCCGATGGGCAGGTGCGCGAGGCGGGGCTTGCCGAAACGCTCGCGCACGGCATGGAAGATCTTGCCGTCGCCGAAGCCCGTATCGCCGATGTGGTAGATCACGCCTTCCGGTGTCGTGAGCACATAGGCGCACCAGAGCGCCATGCGCCGGTCGTTGATGCCCCGCGCCGACCAGTGATAGGCGGGCTCCAGATGGGCCGTGACGCCGTTGCCAAGATCGACCGAGCCGCCCCAGTCGCGCGTCTCAACCGGGATCTCCGGATGCTCGGCCCGGATCACCGCGTCGTTGCCTAGCGGCGCCACGAATTTCGGCTGAAAACGCTGCCAGAGCCGGCCCAACGTCTCGGTATCGAGATGGTCGTAATGATTGTGGGTGATCAGCACCACGTGGATGGGCGGCAGGTCCTCGAAGGCGATGCCAGGCGCATTGACCCGCGTCGGACCGGCGAAGGAGACGGGACTCGCCTTCTCGGAGAAGACCGGATCGATGAGGATGTTGAGGCCGGCCGCCTGGATCAGAAACGACGCGTGGCCGATGAGCGCCGAGCGCAGGTCCCGCACCTCGGCGGGGGGCTTGTCCTTGAATGGGCTCGGGAAGCTCTCCGGCCAATCCTTGCGTCCGCCACCGAGCCGCCAGCGTGCCAGCTCAAGCAGTCCCTTGTCCTGCGGCTGGCCTGGCGTGAAGAACCGCACCCCGTCGAAATGGTCGCTGACGGGTCCCTCGTAGTAGCGATTCTTCGAGCGCGCGGCGGTCATCCAACCCAGCGCCCCGGTGACGGCGACGACGGGGAGGCCAAGCGCTTTGAGCAAGGTGCGGCGGTTCATCGGAGCAGGGATCCTCGGCGAAGCTTTAAGCGTGGGGATGGCAAGGCGGATCGGCAAGGCCCCGCAGCGTCATCCCGGACGGCGCAGCCGATCCGGGATCGGGTGCAGGATCTGGCTCTCTTTCCCTCCCCCTTGTGGGGAGGGGTGGTCGCGTAGCGACCGGGGTGGGGGTGTGAGCGACAACCTATCAGGGCCAAGCGCCAACACCCCCACCTCCAACTCCTCCCCACAAGGGGGAGGAGGGCGAGTACCACTATACTCGTCCAACGATCCCGGATCTGCGATGCGCTTCGTCCGGGATGACTGCGGTTGAAGGCCTCAATACTTTCCAGCTCCAGCCTTTTCCTTGACTCTTGCGCCCTTCTCCCTTAAGCGCTGGCCGCAAATCTGTAGAGCGAGCCCATTTTGAGCCGCCGACCAGCCCGAGAGGCTGGAGGTCAACGTCCGACAGCGCGATGCGCCCTCGGGCGCGCTTTCATTTGGGTCTCGCGTTGGGATGGTAGTGGATGTCGGACAAGATCTTGCGCATCGAGGACGCGATCAACAAGACCTGCCCGTGGTCGGGGAAGCCGATCGCGGCGGATTCGCTCACCCTCTATCGCGGCGAGGTGGTCGGCTTCTGCAATCCCGGTTGCCGCGACAAGTTCGAGGCGGCCATAAGCCACTTTGAAAAAGCCCTTGAGGATCGCGATGTACCTCTCATCGCAAGAGGAATTGAGTGATCATGTTCGAAGGCCTTTCCGATAAGCTTTCCAGTATCCTCAACGGGCTGACGCGCCGCGGCGCTCTCACCGAGGAAGATGTCAACGCGGCCCTGCGTGAGGTCCGCCGCGCCCTTCTCGAGGCGGACGTCGCCCTCGAAGTCGTGCGCTCGTTCACCGACAAGGTGCGCGCCCGTGCGGTCGGTGCCGAAGTGGTCAAGTCCGTTTCGCCAGGCCAGCAGGTGGTCAAGATCGTCCACGACCAGCTCGTGGAGATGCTAGGCGCGGATGCGGAGGTGATCAGCCTCAACGCGGTCCCGCCGGTGGGTATCCTCATGGTCGGCCTGCAGGGCTCTGGTAAGACGACCACCACGGCCAAGATTGCCCGGCGCCTGAAGGATCGCGAGAACCGCAAGGTGCTCATGGCCTCCCTCGACACCCGCCGCCCGGCCGCCATGGAACAGCTTGCGGTGCTGGGCAAGCAGGTGGGCGTCGACACGCTGCCGATCGTCGCCGGCCAGTCGGCGGTGCAGATCGCCCGGCGTGCCATGGAGGCGGCCCGCCTCGGCGGCTACGACGTGGTCATGCTCGACACCGCCGGTCGCGTCACCGTGGACGAGGCCCTGATGGTGGAGGCCGCCGAGGTGCGCACTGCCACCGGCCCGCATGAGGTGCTGCTCGTCGCCGATGCGCTCACTGGCCAGGACGCGGTCAACACCGCTCGCGCCTTCGACCAGCGTCTCGGCGTTACCGGCATCGTGCTGACGAGAATGGACGGCGATGCCCGCGGCGGTGCTGCTCTGTCGATGCGTGCCGTCACCGGCAAGCCGATCAAGCTCATCGGTACGGGCGAGAAGGTCGACGCGCTCGAGGAGTTTCATCCGTCGCGCGTTGCCAACCGCATCCTTGGCATGGGCGACATCGTCTCGCTGGTGGAAAAGGCTGCCGAGAATTTCGATGCCGAAAAAGCCCAGCGCATGGCCGACAAGATGCGCAAGGGCAAGTTCGATCTCGAAGACCTGCGCGACCAGCTTAGCCAAATGGAAAAGATCGGCGGCATCGGCGGGATGCTCGGCATGCTGCCTGGCATCGCCAAAATGAAGTCGCAGCTCGAGAACGCCAATCTCGACGACAAGGTCATCAAGCGCCAGCGCGCGCTCATCGATTCCATGACCCCGGCCGAGCGCCGCAACCCCGACATCCTCAAGGCCTCGCGCAAGAAGCGCATCGCGGCCGGTGCCGGCATGAAGGTCGAGGACATCAACAAGCTGCTCAAGATGCACCGTCAGATGGCCGACATGATGAAGATGATGGGTGGCGGCAAGGGCAAAGGCATGGCCGGCCAGCTCGGCAAGATGTTCGGCCTCGGCGGCGGCATGGGCGGCATGCCCCAGCCGACGCCGGAGCAGATCGAGGCCCTGCAGAAGCAGATGGGCGGCAAGCTGCCCGACTTCCCCGGCAGCGGCGGTCTTCCGTCTATGCCGAAGGGCGTGCCGGGCCTGCCCGGTCTGGGTGGGGCTAAGATCCCGGGTCTTCCCGGCATCGGCGGCTTCCCATTCGGGAAGAAGAAATAGGTTTTGTCGTTCTGGGCTGATCCGGAGCGGCACAAGGTTTGATCACAGGACACCAAAAGGAGTATCCATGTCCCTGAAGATCCGTCTCACCCGTGGTGGTGCGAAGAAGCGTCCCTACTACCGCATTGTTGTCGCCGACTCGCGCTCTCCGCGCGATGGCCGTTTCATCGAGAAGGTCGGCACCTACGACCCGATGAAGCCGAAGGATGACGCCGGCCGCGTCGTTCTCGAGACCGAGAAGATCCAGGCCTGGCTCGCCAAGGGCGCCCAGCCGACCGACCGCGTCCTGCGCTTCCTCGATGCCGCCGGCCTCCTGAAGCGTCCGGCCCGCAACAACCCTGAGAAGGCGGTGCCTGGCAAGAAGTCCCAGGAGCGCGCCGACGCCAAGGCTGCCGCGGCTGCCGCTCCTGCCGGTGAAGGCGAGGCTGCGTAAGGCTCATGAAGAAGGGGCGATCTAATCAGCGCCCTGCCTCACCCCTCCCCCTTGTGGGGAGGGGCAGGGGTGGGGGTGCCAGCGCAAACTTATCGAAGGGTGCGCTTACACCCCCACCTCCATCTCCTCCCCACAAGGGGGAGGAGGGTAGACTCGAGCTTGTCAGAAACGACCTCGTCCTCGTGGCCGAATTCGGTCGCGCGCATGGCCTCAAGGGCGAGGTGCGGCTGAAATCCCATACGGGCGATCCGCAGGCGATTGCCGATTACCGTCCACTCATCGCCAGCAACGGCAAAACCTATTCCCTGAAAAGCGTGCGCACCGCCCCCGGCGGCGCCCCCGATATGCTCATCGCCATTGTCGACAGCGTGACGACGCGCGAGGCCGCTGAAGCCCTCAACCGCGTGCAGCTCCATGTGGAGCGCGACAAGCTTCCCCCGCCCGACGAGGAGGACGAGTTTCTGCTCGCCGACCTGATCGGACTTCCGGTTCAAAACGAGGCCGGTGACGTGATCGGCAGTGTTGTGGCCGTGCCCAATTACGGCGGTGGCGACCTTCTCGAAATCGCCCCGGCGCCAAAAGGCCCCACAGCATTTCTGCCGTTCACCAAGGCCTTCGTGCCTGTTGTTGACATCGCGGCAAAGCGCATCGTGGCAGTGCCGCCCGATGATCTGTTCGAGCCGGCCAAACCTCAACCTGAGGACGAGGCGTGAGCTTTTCCGCCACCATCCTCACGCTCTATCCGGATATGTTCCCCGGACCGCTCGGGATGTCGCTCTCCGGCGATGCGCTGGCACGCGGCGTGTGGTCGCTCGAGGCGAAGAACATCCGCGACCATGGCCTCGGCCGTCACCGCACGGTCGACGATACGCCGGCGGGCGGCGGTCCCGGCATGGTGATCCGCTGCGACGTGCTGGCCTCTGCCATCGATGCCAATGTTCCCGCACATGATCCGCGTCCCAAGCTGCTCATGAGCCCGCGCGGAAAACCGCTCACGCAAAGTTACGTACGCGAGCTTGCTGCCGGTCCGGGCGTCGTCATCGTGTGCGGCCGGTTCGAGGGCGTGGACGAGCGGGTGATCGAGGCCCGTGGGCTGCAAGAGGTGTCGATCGGCGACTACGTGCTCTCCGGCGGCGAGATGGCCGCCATGATCGTGCTCGATTCATGCGTGCGGCTTCTGCCCGGCGTTATGGGCAAGGAGGCGTCGGGGACCGAGGAAAGCTTCGAGTCGAACCGCCTCGAGTATCCACACTACACAAGGCCCCGCGAATGGGAGGGTCGGCCCATCCCCGACGTGCTGCTCTCCGGCAATCACGCCATGATTGAGCGCTGGCGGCGAGAGGAATCGGAGCGCATCACCCGCGAGCGGCGCCCCGATCTACTCACGTCCGAGCGGAACTGATCACCGGACGCGTGAATCCGAGGCGCCACTTCAGGTTCACCCCGGCGCTGCCGAGCAGGATGAGTAAAATGCCGCTCCACTGGCCGAGCGACAGGTCGCGGCCATAGGCCAGGTAGTCGACGAGAATCGCAACGGCCGGATAAATGAAAGAGAGCACGGCGATCACCGGTGTCGGCAGCTTCTGGAGCGCCGCGTAGAGCAGAATGTACATGATGCCGGTGTGCACCACACCGAGCACCGCGAGGTATCCCCATTGCAGGAATTCCATCGGCAGGCTGGAGAAGTCGGCCAGCGGCAGAAGCATCAGGGTGCCGAGCATGGCTTGCACGAGCGCGATCACATGCGGCGGGATGCCTTTGAGCTGTTTCACGATGACGGACGCCACCGCATAGAGGAAGGCCGCGCCCAAAGCCTGCAGAAGCCCGGTCATGTAGCCGCTGCTCCAGGAGAGACCGCCGGCCTCGACCTGGGTGACCATCAGAAGGCCCACGAAGGCAAGCGCGATGAAGCCGAGCGCGTCTCCCGTCGGCCGCTCGCCGAACAGGATCATCCCGAGCAGGATCAGGAAGAAGGGCTGGGTGTTGTAGACGGCCGTCGCGATCGAAATCGACGCATGCCCGTAGGACGAGAACAGCAGCACCCAGTTGAGCACGATGGCCGCGCCGCTTAAAAGTGCGAGCATCAGCGTCTGGGTCGAGAAAGGCCAAGGCACGAGCATGCCTTTGGCCCAGCAATAGGCGAACAAGCTCAGGGCCCCGAACAGGCAGCGGAAGAACACCACGTTCCACACGCTCTGGCCGGATTCCACGACGAAGTACCCGATGGTGCCCGAGAGCGCCATCGCGGCGATCATCTCCAAGCGTCCCGACAATCCGATTTGCGATCTCATGGCTGCACCTCCTGCGATGAGGGCAGAACTTTATCTTTCGCCAAAGTCGGCGTACTTTCAGGATCGAAAGCAGTTTGAACGTTCAGGCTTCGAAGCAATGGCGGTTTTCGCAAAAAACCTTAAAACCAAAAATTCAGGTCTGGACGAGATCGATCAGGCATTGATCGCGCTCCTCAGCGACAATGCCAGGCTGTCCCATGCGGAACTCGCCCGGAGCGTGGGCCTCTCGCCCCCGAGCGTTGCGGAGCGGCTGCGGCGGCTGGAGGAGGACGGCGTGGTCAGCGCCTATACGGTCGAACTCGACCCGAAGGCCCTGGGCTACACCCTCACGGCCATCGTGCGCATCCGGCCCCTGCCGGGGCAACTGCACCACGTGGAGAGACTCCTCATCGAGAGCCCCGAGGTCATCGAATGCGATAAGGTGACGGGGGACGATTGCTTCGTGGCGCGCTATCTCCTGCGCTCCATCGACGAGCTCGATCCGATCCTGGAGCGGATTGCGCAACGGGCGCAGACCAGCACCTCCATCGTCAAGGCATCTCCGATCAAGCGCCGATTGCCTCCCATTCGCTGAACGATCAGGTGGATGCACCTGCTGCGAGCCTCGCCCCGAAGGTCTTCAGGTATTTCATGCCCGTATCGCACATGACCGTGACGATGGTGGCATCCGGCCCGAGCCGTTCGGAGAGCCTCAAGGCCGCAACCACGTTGGCGCCGGTGGAGCTGCCGGCGAACAGGCCTTCCTCGCGGGCAAGCCGGAACGCCATGGCCATGGCATCCTCGGTCGAGACCCGCTCGATGCCGTCGGCGACGCTCCGTTGCCAAAGCGGCACCACATAGCCCGCACCCACTCCGTCAATCTTGTGCGCGCCAGACGAGCCGCCTGACAGCACCGCGGACTCGGCAGGCTCGACGGCGACGATCCGGATATCGTCGCGATGGTGGCGCAACCCCTCGGCAATGCCACGCAACGAAGCCGCCGTGCCCACGCTCTGGACGAAGCCGTTGATTCGGCCGCCCGTCTGCTCCCAGATCTCGTCGGCCATCCGATGGTAGGCGGCGAGCTGGTCCCGGTTCTTCATCTGGTCGGTCCAGAAGGAGCCCTTCGCGTCCGCGATGATGCGCGCCTGCTCGATCATGTCCTTAGTAAGCTTTTCGGTCATGCGCCCGCTGTCGCTCTCCACGATGTGAAGCTTCGCGCCAAGCAGCCGCATGTGGTCGAGCTTTTCGCGTGAAAAGGCGTCCGAGGTCACGACGTCGAGCGGGTATCCCTTCACGGCGCAAACAAGCGACAGGGACACCCCCGTGCTGCCGCCGGTATATTCGACCACGGAGCCGCCGGGTTTAAGGCGTCCATCGGCCTCTGCCGCCTCGATCATGGCAAGCGCCATCCGGTCCTTCATGCTGCCGGTGGGATTCTCGTTCTCCAGCTTCAGCAGAATGCGGGCGCCATTGGCCGGCACGATGTGGCGCAGGGGGATCAGCGAGGTGTTGCCGATACGACCGAGAATGGTGCGGAATTGTGCGGTCATGGGTGCTATCCGAAATGTGCATTCTGGTTAGACCGGCCTGGGCAGCCCGTCAGGTCCGGAATCTGGACTTTCCGACCTCTGACCGCCATGGTAGCGCATCGCTCATGGCAGATTACGGTCAATTCTGTTCCGTGGCCCGCGCCCATGAGGCGATCGGCGGTCGCTGGACCCTTCTCGTGGCGCGCGAGCTTCTCTGCGGCAGCCGCCGTTTCAACGACATCCGGCGTGGCATCCCGCGCATCTCCCGCACCATGCTGTCCGAGCGCCTGCAGGCGCTGGTGCAGGCAGGTGCCGTGTCGCGCATCGAGGGTGGGCATGGCCCTGAATATGCGCTCACCGAGGCCGGCCGGGAACTGATGGGCATCGTGAGCGCACTCGGCACCTGGGGTCAGCGCTGGCTGCCGCGGCAGGCTGAGGACGAGGATCTCGACCTTGAGCCTCTGCTCGTCGACATGCAGCGGCGGGTGCGCGTGGCAGCGCTGCCGAAGGAGCCTTTCGTCATCCGCTTCGAGATCGAGGGGCAGCGCCAGCCGCGCTTCCTGCTGCTGAAAGAGGCCGAGGTCTCATTCTGCACCCAGAACCCCGGTTTTCCGGAGCCGCTTCGAGTTCGCGCCCGCCTGCCTGCACTGGTCGCCTGGTGGCGCGGCGATGCGAGCTTTTCTGACGCGCAACGGATGGGTCTCACGTTGGAAGGGCCGCGAGCGCTCGCAAGGTCATTTCCGGACTGGTTCGAGCGGTACCTGTTTGCTGAGGTTGGGTCTGCCGCACGCCCGTAGGCTCGACAACCCCCCCAAACTCCTGTATAGGCGCGGCCTCAACTTAAAACAGGACGCCGAAATCCAGCGGGTCCGGGGCTTGCCCTGAGGCCATGCAACGGCAGGAGTAATGACCATGAACCTCATTCAGCAGATCGAGCAGGAGCAGATCGCTAAGCTCGCCAAGACCATTCCCGATTTCCAGCCCGGCGACACCGTCATCGTCAACGTGAAGGTGAAGGAAGGCGAGCGTTCGCGTATCCAGGCCTATGAAGGCGTCTGCATCGCCCGTTCTGGCGGCGGCCTTCAGGAGAGCTTCACGGTTCGCAAGATTTCCTATGGCGAAGGCGTCGAGCGCGTGTTCCCGATCTATTCGCCGAACGTCGACTCGATCAAGGTCGTGCGCCGTGGCGCCGTCCGCCGCGCCAAGCTGTACTACCTGCGCGACCGTCGCGGTAAGTCGGCCCGTATCACCGAGCGCGCCGAGAAGAAGCCCCAGGCTGCAGCCGAGTAAGGCTGCCCCCTTCTCAGGCAGAGTTTTGTAAAGCGCGGTGCAAACCGCGCTTTTTTGCTAATGGAACAAGCTTTGCGGAATGAGCGGCGCGACAAAAATATTATTGCGTGCTCAATCCTGTCTGCTATGCGATCGTTTCAAGGCGGCCTGCGCTCAAGGCATCTTCTCTCGAGGGCGGCAAACCGCTAAACATGCTGAAATCATCCTTATCGAGACCCTTGGAAGAGAACCATGGCCAAAGCCCGCACCCTCTATGACAAGATCTGGGACGATCACGTCGTCGATCAGCAGGATGACGGGACGTGCCTTCTCTACATCGACCGCCACCTTGTCCACGAGGTGACCAGCCCGCAGGCTTTCGAGGGCCTGCGCATGACCGGCCGCAAGGTGCGCCAGCCGCAGAAGACGCTCGCCGTCGTCGACCACAACGTGCCGACCTCGGACCGCTCGCACGGCATCGAGGATCCCGAAGCCGCCACCCAGGTGGCGGCCCTCGCCCAGAACGCCAAGGATTTCGGCGTTGAATACTATAACGAGCTCGATACCCGCCAGGGCATCGTCCACGTGGTCGGCCCCGAGCAGGGCTTCACGCTGCCGGGCATGACCATCGTGTGCGGCGACAGCCACACCTCGACCCACGGCGCCTTCGGCTCGCTGGCCCATGGCATCGGCACATCCGAGGTCGAGCATGTGCTCGCCACCCAGACGCTGATCCAGAAGAAGGCCAAGAACATGCGCGTGACCGTGGACGGGCAATTGCCCGCCGGCGTCACCGCCAAGGACATCATCCTGGCCATCATCGGCGAGATCGGCACCGCTGGCGGCACCGGCCACGTGATCGAATATGCGGGCGAAGCCATCCGGGCGCTCTCGATGGAAGGCCGCATGACGATCTGCAACATGTCGATCGAGGGCGGTGCCCGCGCCGGCATGGTGGCGCCCGACGAGAAGACCTACGCCTATCTCAAAGGCAAGCCCAAGGCCCCGCAGGGCGAGGCCTGGGACGCGGCGGTGCGCTACTGGGATTCCTTGCGCACGGACGAGGGTGCGTTCTTCGACAGCGAAATTCGCCTCGATGCCGCGAATCTTCCGCCCATCGTGACCTGGGGCACGAGCCCTGAGGACGTGGTCTCGATCGCCGGCGTGGTGCCGAACCCGGACGACATCCAGGACGAGAACAAGCGCCGCTCCAAATGGCGCGCGCTGGAATACATGGGCTTGACCCCCGGCACGAAGATCACCGACATCGCCCTCGACCGCGTGTTCATCGGCTCCTGCACCAACGGGCGCATCGAGGACCTGCGGGAAGTGGCCAAGGTGGTTGAGGGCAAGCGCGTGGCGGAAAGCGTCAGCGCCATGATCGTGCCCGGTTCCGGCATCGTGAAGATGCAGGCGGAGGCCGAGGGCCTGGACAGGATCTTCAAGGCGGCCGGCTTCGACTGGCGCGAGCCCGGCTGCTCCATGTGCCTGGCCATGAACGCTGACCGGCTGGCCCCGGGCGAGCGCTGCGCCTCCACGTCGAACCGCAACTTCGAGGGCCGTCAGGGCTTCAAGGGCCGCACCCATCTCGTCTCGCCCGCCATGGCGGCGGCGGCGGCGATCGCGGGTCGCTTCGTGGACATCCGCACCTTCGGCTGATCCACTGCGTCAGAAGAAACGAAAAGGCCGTGACTCGGGAGAGCCACGGCCTTTTTCTGCATGAAGCTCTTCGCGCTTAGTCCACGTAGACCCGGCGGCCCGCCGTCACCTGACGGCAGCTTTCGACCGGGCGGCGGACGACGACGCCATTCCGACGGACGCGCTCCTCCATCACCGTGCGGCACACGGTGCGGGTGCGGGCGGGACGCACCACGCGACGCTCGATGATGCGCTCCCGATACTCTGGGCGATTCTGCTCCAGACGAACGCCGCCAGGGCCGATCCGCACGTCAACGCCTTGGGCCGACGCCGCGCCGGCGCCGAAGAAAGTCAGCCCGGCCACAGCCAGGACACCGATAATCGTACGCATTGTTGCCTCTTCAAGAATTGGTTATCCGGGGCTGTTAACGGCTGGGCGCTCAAGGCGTTCCGTTGCGAAGGGACCGTTCAGGCGCCATGGTGAAGCCAATGTTAAGCCGAGAGAGACCAATGAACGACCGGAAGCACGAAGCTCGTGAGGCCACTGAGGCCCGCGAAGCGCTGGAGCGTGTGCAGCGGGACACGGAGACCCTCGGATCCTCGGCGCTCGCCCGCATGGGCCGCCGGGCGGGCGATCATTTCGGCGCCAAGGACGCCATGGATCCGGAGGGCGGCACGGACCCGATCGAGCTCTGGGGCCGGCGCATCGGGCGCGCCCTGTCCCTGATCGGCGTCGTGATCCTTGGTTTCTGGCTCCTTGTTCAACTCGACATCCTTTGAGCCCATGACTGATCTCGCCGCCCTCCAGGCGCCCTCCCTCGACGATATGGAAGCCCTGGCGCAGGATGCCTATGCCCGCCTGCCGGCCGAATTCCGCGCCCTATGCGAGGGCGTGGTGATCCGGGTCGAGGATTTTCCCGATGACGAGACCATGCGCGAGATGGACTGCGAGACGCCCTTTGATCTTCTGGGCCTCTTCCGCGGCATCGGCCTCGCCCAGGGCGGCGCCATGATGCAGACCGGCCAGTTTCCCAACATGGTCTGGCTCTACCGCCGCCCGATCCTCGATTACTGGGCCGAGCACGAGGAAAGCTTAGGCCACATCGTCACCCATGTGCTCGTCCACGAGATCGGCCATCACTTCGGCCTCTCCGACGAGGACATGGAGGCGATCGAGGCGGCGGCCTCCTGAGCCTCATAAAATTGCGCCGGCAGCCCTCCAAACGACAATCCTTTGCGTTCCGCGACCATCCTGGCCCTAGCCGATTTTGGAACCCTTTGATATGAGGCACCCGAGAGCGGCCTTTTTCGCCGCCCGAAGGAATGAGGACCATGGACAAGTTCACCGTGCTGGAAAGCGTCGCGGCGCCGCTGCGGATCATCAATATCGATACCGATATGATCATCCCCAAGCAGTACCTGAAGACGATCAAGCGCACGGGGCTCGGCACCGGCCTTTTCTCGGAGATGCGCTACCGCGAGGACGGCTCGGAGAACCCGGATTTCGTCCTCAACCAGCCGGCCTACCGCAATGCAAAGATCCTGGTGGCGGGTGATAATTTCGGCTGTGGCTCATCCCGCGAGCACGCCCCCTGGGCGCTGCTCGATTTCGGCATCCGCTGCGTGATCTCCACGAGCTTCGCCGACATCTTTTATAACAACTGCTTCCAGAACGGCATCCTGCCGATCCAGGTCTCGCCGGAAGACCTGGAGAAGCTTTTCGACGACGCCAGCCGCGGCGCCAACGCCACGCTGACAGTCGATCTCGAAAACCAGGAGATCCGCGGCCCCGACGGCGGCAAGATCACCTTCGATATCGACCCGTTCAAGAAGCACTGCATGCTCAACGGCCTCGACGGTATCGGCCTGACCATGGAGAAAGCCTCCGCCATCGACAGCTTCGAGAAGAAGCTCTCGGAGCGCGCCTGGGCTTAAGATATCATCCTCGGCGACACGAGGATGAGCGATGACAATAGCCAAACCGCGGGTTCTTGATCGCGCCGACTGGGCAACCCACCCCGACCTTTTCTGGAAAGGCCATGTAGAGGGGTACACCCTCGGCACCGGCGCGACCGTGCTGTTCTATTCTACGGAAGAGGTCGGCGGCGGGCCGAAATGGCATGTTCACCCCTATGACGAGATCTTCATCATCCGCGAGGGGAGGGCGCTCTTCACCGTGGGCGAGGAGCGTTTCGAATGCGAAAAGGGTCAGGTCGTTTTCGGCCCAGCCCATGTTCCGCACAAATTCGTCAATCTCGGCCCGGGGCGGCTGGAGACCACCGACGTTCATGTGAGCGACCGCTGGATCCAGTGCAATCTTCCCGATCCGGAGATCGAAGCCGGTTCATGACAAAAGCGTGAGGCGCAGCCCCGTTTCCACAAGATTAACCCAATTCCCTGCAATGTGCCGGGCATGAAGACATTCCTTGCCTCCACCCTCCTCGTCCTCGCAGGCCTCGGCCTCGCCACGCCGGCCACAGCCCAGGCCGATTTCGGCTCCTGCCTTGCCGGCCTGAGATCCCAGGCCGCCGCCAAGGGCATTTCCGGCCAGGCTTTCGACTCTGCGACCCGCGGCATCGCGCCCGATCTGACCATTCTCGAGCTCATGAGCAATCAGCCCGAGTTCAAGACGGCGATCTGGGACTATCTCTCGGCCCTCGTGGACGACGAGCGGGTGCAGGACGGCCGCACCGCCATGCGCCAATGGGGCCAGGCCCTGGCTTCGGCCGAAGCCCGCTTTGGCGTCGACCGCCACGCGATTGCCGGCGTCTGGGGCGTGGAGTCTAATTTCGGCAAGGACATCGGCGGCCGGCCCCTCGTGCAGTCGCTCTCGACCCTTGTCTGCTATGCGCCGCGCCGCAACGAGTATTTCAAGGGCGAGCTGATGGCGACGCTCAAGATCGTGCAGGACGGGGATATCAACCCGGCCAATCTCCGCGGCTCCTGGGCCGGCGCCTTCGGCCACACCCAGTTCATGCCCTCCACCTTCCAGCGCCTCGCCGTCGACGGTGACGGCGACGGGCGCCGCGACATCATGGCCTCCGTGCCGGATGCGGTGCATTCCACGGCGAACTTCCTCCGGAAAGCCGGCTGGGTGAACGGCCTGCCCTGGGGTTACGAGGTGCGCCTGCCGGCGAATTTCAACCAGGGCTTGGCCGGACGCAAGAACAAGAAGCCGCTGAGCACCTGGGCCGCCATGGGCGTGCGCCGCGTCGACGGGCGCCCGCTCGAAGGCAGCTACGCGGCAGGCATCATCATCCCGGCGGGTGTGAACGGCCCGGCTTTCATCGTTACCAAGAACTTCGACGCGGTCTATTCCTACAACGCCGCCGAATCCTATGGGCTCGCCATCGCGCTCTTGGGGGATCGCATGAAGGGCCTTCCCGGCATCCAGACCGCCTGGCCGACCGACGATCCGCCGCTGTCGCGCGCGCAGCGCCGCGAGCTGCAGCAGCTGCTCACCGCCCGCGGCTACGATGTGGGCGAGCCGGACGGCAAGATCGGCTCCAAGACCCGCGAGGCGATCAAGGACGTGGAGCGCCGCATCGGGCTCGAGCCCCGCGGCCGGCCCGGCGGCAAGGTGCTGGAAGCTTTGAGGGGCTGAGGCTTCGCCCGATTAGCTGGTTGCGGTGGCGATGCGTTTGGAGTTGAACTGCTCCCATGCTCATCGCCATTCTTACCGACATCCACGGCAATCGCGAGGCGCTCTCCGCCTGCCTCGCCCATGCGCGCCTGCTCAAGGTCGATCGCTTCGTCCTTCTCGGCGATTATGTCGGCTACGGAGCCGATCCTGCCTGGGTGGTCGACACAGTCAGGACCCTTGTGGATCAGGGCGCCGTCGCGCTGCTGGGTAACCATGATGCCGCCATCGACGGTTCCGACGAGGACATGAACAGCACGGCCCGCGAGGCGATCCAGTGGACCCGCGGCCAGCTCGGGCCCGAGCAGCGCCGGTTCCTGGCCGATCTTCCCCTGACCCATGAGGATGGGAATGTCCTCTATGTCCATGCCAATGGCTATGCCCCGAAGAGCTGGGACTACATGGACGGGCCTATGGCAGCGATCCGGCATTTCTCCCGCGTCGAGGCGCACATCACCTTCTGCGGCCATGTGCATGTGCCCATGCTCTACCACATGAGCACCACCGCGAAGGTGGGCTCCTTCTCGCCGGTGGCCGACAACGACATCCCGCTGCTGCCGACCCGCACCTGGCTTGCCGTCATCGGGGCCGTCGGACAGCCGCGCGACGGGGTGGCGGCAGCGAACTACGCCATCTTTGACACGGCCCGCCAGACCCTGCGCTACCTGCGCGTGCCCTATGACACGGCCACGGCCGCGCGGAAGGTGCGGGAGGCGGGCTTGCCTGAGAAGCTCGCGCTTCGTCTCGAACAGGGCCGCTGACGCATGCGCTGGCGCCTTGAACCCGGCATGCTGATCGATGGATTCACGCTGCAGGAGCACATCAGCACCGGCGGCATGGCGCTGCTCTGGACCGTGACCCGTGAGGATGACCCGACGCCGTTGGTCATGAAGATCCCGCTGCTCCTCGACAGCGACGATCCGCTGCCCATCGTCTGCTTCGAGACCGAGCAGATGATCATGCCGCGCCTCTTGGGCCCGCATGTGCCTCGCTTCGTGGCGGCCGGTCCCCTTGACCCGATGCCCTACATCGTCATGGAGAAGATTCCGGGCGAGTCCCTGAAAGCGCGCTTGGACGAGGTGCCGCTTCCCTGGCCGGAAGTCGTCGCCATCGGCGCGAAGGTAGCCCATGCGCTGCATGACCTGCATCTGCAGAAGGTCATCCATCTCGACATCAAGCCGAGCAACGTGATGATCCGCGAGACGGGCGAGGCCGTGCTCATCGATTACGGCTTCGCGCGGCACGAGCAATTGCCCGATCTCCTCGCCGAGGAGTTCCGTGAGCCTTTCGGGACTACGCCCTACATGGCGCCCGAGCAGGTGCTGCAGGACCGGGCCGACCCCCGCAGCGACCTCTTCGCGCTTGGCGTCATGCTGTACTTCTTCGTCACCGGCGAGCGCCCCTTCGGCAACCCGCGCGGCGGCCAGATCAGACGCCGTCTGTGGCGCGATCCAGTACCTCCGCGGGCCCTGCAGCCCGACTGTCCGTCATGGCTGCAGGAGACCATCCTGCGCTGCCTTGAGGTCGACCCAAAAGATCGCTACGCGACGGCCGCCCAGCTCGCCCTCGACCTGGACAATCCTGACCAGGTGAAGCTCACCGAGCGTGCTGAGCGGTTAGCTCGCGACAGCGGAATGAAAACATTCCGGCGCTGGCTGAAAGCGCGGAATGCGCAGCCGCTCGAGACGCCAAACATCGCCGGCCAGCTCTTCCGGGCGCCCATCGTGCTCGCCGCCGTCGATCTCTCGCCCGGAGCTGAGGATCTGGCCGAGTCCCTGCGCCTGATGGTGCAGCGCGTCCTGTCGCTCGAAACCGAAGCGCGCATCGCCTGCGTCAACATCCTGAAAACCTCGCGCATTGCCGTCGACATCCTGGAGGATGCAGAGGGCAACAGCCTCCATGTCCAGCGCCTCGTGCAGCTCAAGCACTGGGCCTCGTCCTTGGAGATCCCGAAGGAGCGGATTTCCTACAGCGTGCTGGAGGCGCCCGATCCGGCGGCGGCGCTCGTCGATTACGCCCGCCGCAACAATGTCGACCATATCGTGATCGGTGCCAGGGCCTCCTCGGCGCTCAGGCGCTACCTGGGGAGCGTCTCGTCCCAGGTGGTTGCAGAGGCGCCCTGCTCGGTGACGGTTGTGCGGACGCCCAGAGACCGCAGGGAGGCGAGCGGCTGACGGTCTTCGCCTAACGGCCAACGCGATGAATGCTTGCCAAGGCAAGGGTCGCGCGCCTAAACCCTCCCGTCATGGCCGGACGTGTTCCGGCCATCCACGTCTCAGCGTTAGCCGGTGATTTTCCTGAGCCCTCATCCTGAGGAGGCGCGAAGCGCCGTCTCGAAGGAGGGTCCGGAGAGCACTGGAATCTCCTTCGAGACGCAGCCTAGCGGCTGCTCCTCAGGATGAGATCGTGCAAGGCAGAGACGAGAACATGGATCCCCGAGACAAGCCCGGGGATGACGAAGCACAATCGAGCAAGGACACCGATCATGGCAACGCACAAGCTTCTCCTTCTCCCCGGCGATGGCATCGGCCCCGAGGTCATGCGCGAGGTCGAGAAGATTGTGGGCTGGTTCCGCAAGCGCGGCGTCGGCTTCGAGACTGAGACGGATCTCGTCGGCGGCTCGGCCTATGACGCCCACGGAGCGTCGATTTCCGAAGACGCCATGAAGCTGGCGCAAGCAGCCGACGCGGTGCTCTTCGGCGCGGTCGGCGGCGCGAAGTGGGACAGCGTGCCTTACGCGGTGCGCCCCGAGGCGGGTCTGCTTCGCCTGCGCAAGGATCTCGGCCTCTTCGCGAACCTGCGCCCGGCGATCTGCTATCCGGCCCTGGCCGACGCTTCCTCGCTCAAGCGCGAGGTGGTGGAAGGCCTCGACATCATGATCGTGCGCGAACTCACCGGCGGCGTCTATTTCGGCGAGCCGAAGGAGATCGTGACGCTTGAAGACGGTTCCCAGCGCGCGGTCGACACCCAGATCTACCACACCTATGAGGTCGAGCGCATCGCGCGCGTCGCCTTCGATCTCGCCAGGAAACGCCGTAACAAGGTCTCTTCGGCGGAAAAATTCAACGTGATGAAGACCGGTGTGTTCTGGCGCCAAGTGGTCACGCGTATCCACAAGGCGGAGTTCTCCGATGTCGCGCTCGAGCACGTGCTTGCCGACAACTGCGCCATGCAGCTCGTGCGCTATCCGAAGCAGTTCGACGTGATCGTCACCGACAACCTGTTCGGCGATATCCTGTCGGATATCGCGGCCATGCTCACCGGCTCGCTCGGCATGCTGCCCTCCGCTTCGCTCGGTGCGGAGGATCCCAAGACAGGCCAGCGCAAGGCGCTCTACGAGCCCGTGCACGGTTCCGCGCCGGACATCGCCGGCAAAGGCCTCGCCAACCCCATCGCCATGATCGGCTCCTTCGGCATGGCGCTACGCTATTCCTTCGGCCTTCTCGACGAGGCTGATCGCCTGGACCGGGCCATCGCCAACGTGCTGGCCTCCGGCACCCGCACCAAGGACATCGCAGCCCCCGGGGCCAATGCGGTGGGCACCCAGGATGTGGGCGACGCCATCGTCAAGGAGCTGGAAGCCCAGTCCTAACAGCAAAAGCCCGGGTCATGCCCGGGCTTTTCGTGTCAGGAACGATCTATCGGATCGAGCCTGTCGCCTCGACATCCGGAACGCCGAACATGGGGAACGGGTTGCGCGCGCCGATGAACGGTCCGCCGATCGGATCGGGCAGGGCGCCTTCGAAGCGCTCACGCTGGTTACCCCAAGGGGGGTTCGCTACGGAGGAGATCATCGGCGCCGTGACGTAGCGGTTCATCGAGCCGACCGGCGCCACCGGGCCCGGATCGAGGAAGCTGCGGGGCTGCACGCGAAGAACGAGGGGACGGTCCTGTGCCTGTGCGTCCGTCACGGGGACGGTTGCGAGCGCAGCCAGGGAAGCGAGACCCAGAAAGGCAAAGAGGCGCATGGTAAAACCTCCAGAAGGGGCGCTCCAATCTCTGCCATCGGCGCGCCGGCGTTGTTACGCTTGAATACTGTCAGAACAAGCCGACCATCGTTAAAATGGTTCCGTTCACTCATGGCGTTCACTGCAAGGTGAGAAGGACAGCGTGCGATGCAGCACAAGCGCGAAGGGCGAAAAGGCCTCGAAGGCAAGGGCGGCTTGAGCCTACTGGGCGATGTGCCCCTCGTGGCCGAGACGCCCGAGGAGCTTCTCAATGACGAGACGACGCCGATTGCGCGCTTCTTCGTACGCAACAACGGCCTTCTTCCTGAGCTGGTGACGGATGCAGACGGCTGGACCCTCACGGTCGACGGCGAGGTGGAGCGCCCGCTGAATCTCTCGCTGGCGGAACTCAAGAGCCGCTTCCCGCAAAAAACCTTCCGCATGGTGCTCGAATGCGGCGGTAATGGCCGCTCGTTCTTCGAGCCCAAGGCCGAGGGCAATCCCTGGACCCATGGCGGCGTCGGCTGCGCGGAATGGACAGGCGTTTCGTTGGGCGACGTGCTGCGGGAGGCGGGCCTGAAGGAAAGCGCGCTCTTCACCGGCCATTTCGGCGCCGATCCCGACAAGCACGGCAGCCACGAGCAACAGGCCATGTCCCGCGGGGTGCCCATCGCCAAGGCCATGGAGGGCCACACGCTTCTGGTATGGGCCATGAACGGCGAGACGCTGCCCTTCATTCATGGCGGTCCGTTGCGCCTTGTCGTGCCGGGCTGGCCCGGTTCGCTCAGCCAGAAATGGCTCAAGCGCATCTGGATCCGCGACCGGGAGCATGACGGTCCGGGCATGACAGGCCTGTCCTACCGCCTGCCGGTCCGGCCCCTGGCGCCCGGGGCGGACGGCAAAGATGTGGAGAACCGCATCATCGAATCGATGCCCGTGCGCAGCATCGTCACGGCGCCGGCCGATGGCAGCCATTACCCTGCAGGCACGCGCATCATCGCCATTCGCGGCGCGGCCTGGGCCGGCGATGACGAGGTGGCGCGGGTCGAGGTGACCGTCGATGGCGGCGCGACCTGGACCGAGGCCACAATGACCCCGCCGCGCAACCGCTATGACTGGACGCGCTGGCAGGTGTCTCTCGCCCTGCCTGAGGATGGCTTTTACGAGATATTCGCCCGGGCCACGGACTCGAAAGGGCGGGCGCAGCCCTTCCGCGCCGCGAACTGGAATCCGAACGGCTACGGCTGCAACGTCATGCACCGGGTGGCGGTTACGGTCGGGCCGGAGGCTTGACGGAAACCGAAGCGGTGCGGGCAACAGGTCCGCAGGCTTCCATCCGGCTGCGTTCGGCTTTGGCAAAGACCGCCTTCAGGGACGGGCTGGTACCGCCGGCCAGGGTCATCCCGTCGATGAAGCAGACAAGCTGCGCGTCATCGGGCAAGGAGGAGCCGCAGAGCCAGCCCTGGAAGCTGAAATCGGCGTCCGCATCGGAAAAGCGGAAGGCCTGACAGGTCTGCTCGCCCTTGGCTGCCAGGGTCAGGGGAGCGGCTTCCAGGGTGCCGAACTTTGTCGCCACCAACCGGCCCTGGCCCTGATGCGCCACGGCCAGGCCCGCACGGGCGGCCCGGCGCACGATGTCGATATAGAAGCTGCCCGCACTCTCAGGCTGTCCCTGTACGAGCGATACCTGGGCATAGCGAAAATCGCCGAAGCGGCCGAGGATCAGAGTGTCCTCCCGCGCGCCGTTCGTGTGCTGGCGCGCTTCCGCGGTGATAGAACCCGGAGCCCCGGCGAGAGCATAGGGGGCAGGGGAGGCAGGGACCGGCTTCCAGGCCGGTGCGGGCGCGACCAGGACTGAGGAGGGCACTTCCTTGGCGCGCTCGGCCGGGCGGCGTGCCGGTTCAAGCTGCAGGGCGAGATAGGCAAGGCCCGCGATGCTGCAGAAGGACATCAGGACCACCCGCAGCCAGGACGACGGCCTGCGCCTCAGGCGACGGGCTGGGCGCTCGTCGACCCAGTCGGCGAGATCATCCTCGTCCCATTCGGCATAGCCCGCCCTCGGCATCGCGCCACCACTCAGATCCACGGATCACGTCATCACCGTGTTCTACCGTGACACTGGCCAGGGTTCGAAAGGTTTTGCTAAGCAAGGTAAACCAAAGCTTAAAGCGCTGAGCCCCGATGTCCGAGACTGTCGTCCGCCTTGCCACCTTTGAAGATGCGTCCGATATCGCGGCGCTGATTCGCGCCCTGGACTTGCACTATGGCGGCCCGGAGGTGGCGCAGCCCCTCGAGCCCACGCAAACCATGGTCGAGCGCTCGATGCGGGAACAGGAGGGCACCCGCTATGCCCTTGCCTGTCGGAGCGGGCGCCCGGTGGGTCTGGCCTGCTTTGCCGTGCTGCGGCCAGGCTTCAAGCTGTCGGGGCTTCTCTTCATCAAGGAACTCTTCGTCGAAGGCGAGGCCCGGGGCCAAGCGGTGGGGGGCGTGCTGATGCGCTGGCTGGCGGATCATGCCCGGGCGCAGGGGCTCACGCGTATCGACCTCACTACGGATGGCACCAATACCGGGGCGCAGGCGTTCTACGAGCGCCTCGGGGCCGAGCGAATGAACAAGGTCTTCTACCGCTTCAATCTCTCGACCGATGTACTGACGGGCGATTGAACGCACGGAGCCCAAGGAAACGCTTGACGAAAGCGTGTCTTTGGTGTGTTTCTGGCGCGATCAAAGCCGCAACCAGGCTTTGGATGGACGATGGCAATGGCGCTGCTCACCCAGACGACGAGCAAAACGAAAACCGCCAAATGGTTTGGAAAAACCTCGGCTGTGAAAACAGCCGAATAAGCCTCGTCGTCCCCGGTCCTCTCTCCCACGGGGCGAGAGGCGACACCCGAGCAGGGTTTTCAAGTTTTCCGGGGAGAGCCGCAACAGGAGAAGTCACATGGGTTTCAAGATCGCCGTCGTCGGTGCGACCGGCAATGTGGGCCGCGAGATGCTGAGCATCCTCGCCGAGCGGGCCTTCCCGGCCGACGAAGTGGTGGCTTTGGCCTCCCGCCGCAGCCAGGGGTCGGAAGTCTCCTTTGGCGACAAGATCCTGAAGACGAAGACCCTCGACACTTACGACTTCTCCGATGTCGATATCTGCCTCATGTCCGCCGGTGGCGAGGTCTCCAAGGAGTGGTCGCCGAAGATCGCCGCTCAGGGGGCGGTCGTGATCGACAACTCCTCCGCCTGGCGCTACGACCAAGACGTGCCCCTGGTGGTGCCGGAGGTGAATGCCGAGGCGCTACGCGACATGAAGAAGGGCATCATCGCCAACCCGAACTGCTCCACGGCCCAGCTCGTCGTGGCCCTCAAGCCGCTCCATGACCGCGCCACCATCAAGCGGGTGGTCGTTGCCACCTACCAGTCCGTTTCCGGCGCCGGCAAGGACGGCATGGACGAGCTCGACCGCCAGACCAAGGCGCTCTACTCGCTCCAGGACGTGCAGGAGAAGAAGTTCCCCAAGCGCATCGCCTTCAACCTGATCCCCCATATCGACGTGTTCATGGAGGACGGTTACACGAAGGAAGAGTGGAAGATGATGGCCGAGACCAAGAAGATTCTCGACCCGAAGATCAAGCTCACCGCAACTTGCGTGCGCGTGCCGGTCTTCATCAGCCACTCGGAAGCCGTGAACGTGGAATTCGAGAACCCGATCAGCGCCGACGAGGCCCGCGACATCCTGCGGTCGTCGCCAGGCGTCATGGTGGTCGATAAGCGCGAGCCCGGCGGCTACATCACCCCACACGAGGCCGCCGGCGAGGACGCCACCTACATCTCCCGCATCCGCGAGGACATCACGGTGGAGAACGGCCTGTCGTTCTGGTGCGTCTCCGACAACCTGCGCAAGGGCGCAGCGCTGAACGCGATCCAGATCGCGGAATCCATGGTCAATCGCGGCCTGCTGAAGGCCAAGAAGCAGGCGGCTTGATCGATCCGCAAATCTAATGAAAAGGCCGCCTTCGGGCGGCCTTTCTGTTTCAAGCCTCCGACAGGCTCTCACGATAGCTGAAGAAGTCGAAATCCGCCGGGAATGCGCGCCCAGTCATGTCATGCGCGGCCATGCCCACGAAGGCTCCCGTGAACGAGCCGTGGGCGCCGGGACCTGCCTCGTCGGACAGGATGCTCGCATCGAGAACCGGTCCGACCGGCGTCCAGGCCTTGCCGTCCTGGGACCACCGGAATTGCAGCTCCGCCAGACGCACATCGACGCCGAGATGGACCGGACCGTTGTCCGGCAGAGGGAGATCGCTCTCAAGCGCATAGGTCATCAGCGCATCGGGATGATCCCCAAGGCACGAGATGACCTGAAGCACGCGCCGTCCGTCGTCATCGGCGGAGACGGCGAGATAGTGGAAGCGGGCGCGGTCGTAGTAGCAGATCAGTCCTGCCAGCTGCTGGTAGGTCTCGGGCTCGAATTCCAGCGATGTTTCGGCCGAATAGACCCAGGAGGTCTGGCGGCGGGCCACCAGCGCCTGCTCGAACCAACTGCCGATCGACTCGCGGCCGTAGAGCCTAAGATGGCCGGCCCGCGCCGAGAGCGAGAAGATGCGGTCCGGCTCAGGCGTACGCAGCCACTGGAACGCGGAGGGCAGTTCGGTCTCGTCGAAGTCGTGGCCCTCGGGCTCGGGCGGGAAGGGATGCGGCGGAAGGTTTGGTCCTTCAACCTCGACGGCCGGTACCTGCCCGCCCTGCGCCAGATGTAGCCATCCGTCCTCGCTCCAGACCACCCGCTGGATGCTCGTCTCGCGGCCCAGAGGCGAGCGCCGCGTTCCCGGCAGGGGGCGGCTGCACAGATGGGTGTGGAACACCTCGCCTGTTGACGTCTCCACATAAAAGCCGTGGCCCGCGCGCTGGAGCGGCGCATCCGGCGCGTCCTTGCTGGTGATGAGATGGATGTTGGGATGAAGCTCGTAGGGACCGTCGATGGTTCTTGAACGCGCCATCGTGACCGCATGGTTGTAGGCGGTGCCGCCCTCGGCCACGGTCAGATAGTACCAGCCGTTGCGCTTCCACAGATGCGGTCCTTCGACGAGACCGAGCGGGCTGCCCTTGAAGATGTTCCTGATGGGCCCGACGAGGCGCTGTTCTTTTGTCGAGTATTCCTGCAGCAGGATGCCGTCGAACGAAGAGCGGCGGCGGCGGTGATCCCATACCATGTTGACGAACCACTTGCGGCCGTCATCGTCGTGGAACAGGGACGGGTCGAAGCCCGAGGAATTCATGTAGATCGGATCCGACCACGGGCCTTCGATGGACGGCGCGGTTACGAGGTAGTTATGCGTGTCCTTGAAGTTGCCGAGGCGGCGCTTCACGTCGGTGTAGATCAGCCAGAACAGGCCGTCCGCATAGGTGAGGGCCGGCGCCCAGACGCCACAGCTGTCGGGATTGCCCCGCATGTCGAGCTGAGTCTTGCGGTTCAGCGGACGGGAAGCCAGCCGCCAGTTCACGAGATCGCGGGAGTGGTGGATCTGCACGCCCGGATACCACTCGAAGGTGGAGGTCGCGATGTAGTAATCGTCGCCGACCCGGCAAAAGGCCGGATCCGGATTGAAGCCCGGCAAGATGGGATTGCGAATGATGGCCATAGATCTTTCCGGTGAACCGACGGGAAGGCGAAGGATCGTACAGGCGGCCGAGGAATCCTAGCCTTTGACCTCCCGGGCGGAAAACATCGACACGCGCTCCGGCAAGTCGTCCACGGCCGGCCTGAACTCGCCGGTTTCGGGATCGCGCACCAGCAGCACACCGTTGGCAACACCGAAATAGGCGCCGTGGAGATGCAGCTTGCCGCGCTCCACCAGGATGCGCACGCAGGGGAACGTCATCAGGTTCCGGAGGCTGTGCTCGATGGCGGCGAGTTCGAGCCGCGGCAGGTATTCTTCCAGGTTGCCGTCATGCGGCCCCAGCTTTTCGCCCGCAGGCCCGATCATGCTCATCCAGCGGCCGATGAAATCGCCCGGCGACAGCGGAGCCGTATCGTCCGCAAAGGCCCGGATGCCGCCGCAGCGGGCATGGCCCAGCACCACGATGTGCTTCACGCGCAGCGCCTGCACGGCGAACTCAAGGGCCGCGGACGTGCCGTGAAACTCACCGCCGGTCTCGAAGGGCGGAACGAGATTGGCTACGTTTCGCACCACGAACAATTCGCCGGGGCTCGCATCGAAGATGACTTCCGGCGACACCCGGCTGTCGCAGCAGCCGATCACCATCACCTCCGGCGACTGGCCTTTTTCAGCAAGCGTCTCGAAGCGGTTCTTCTCGCGCGGGAAGCGGTCATCGAGAAAAGCGCGGTATCCTTCGGTCAGGCGGGTCGGGAACATGGGTCGTCCTTGCGATTAGGGATGCACGAGTTCGGCGAGCTTCTGGAGTTCGACATTGGCCCCGCACAGGAGCACGCCGATTCTTTCACCTGAGCGTGGCATATAGGCGCCGGATATCAGCGCGGCCAGAGCGGCTGCGCCGCCGGGCTCGGAGGCGATGCGGTAATCGCGCCAGAGCGTCCGCTGGGCATCGCGGATCGCCGCATCGGTGACGAGGGCCACATGATCGACCGTCCCGCGGCAGACCTCGTAGACCAGATCGCCGGTGTTCTTGGCGCCGAGCGAATCGGCTGCCACCGAATCGATTTCCACGTCGACCGGCCCTCCGGCTGCAAGTGCCGCGTGGAGCGCCCGAGAGCCTTCCGGCTCCACACCCACCACCTTCACGCGGCCCGCCCACCAACTCGCCACGCCGCTGATGAGCCCGCCGCCGCCTACCGCCACGAGAACGGTGTCGAGGGCAGGGCCGTCCTGTTCCCATTCCAGCGCCGCCGTGCCCTGGCCGATCATGGTGCTTTCCGCGGCAAAAGGATGGATGCGCAGGGCGCCTGACTCTGCGACGAAGCGGTCGCAGGCCTCCTGGGCGTCCGCATAGCGCGCGCCGCCGATCACCACCTCGGCGCCGTGCGAGCGGATGACGGCGATCTTTGCGGGACTCGAGATCTCCGGCACGAAGATGCGGGCTTTCACGCCGAGCTGGCTCGCCGCATAGGCCACCGCCGCGCCATGGTTGCCGCCGGAAGCTGCCGCGACACCGGCGGACGGCAGCTCCTGCGACAGGAGCGCGTTGAAGGCGCCGCGCGTCTTGAACGAGCCCGCGTGCTGCAGAAATTCGAGCTTCAGGCTGACCGGCCCGTCATGGCCGAAGGCCCGGTTCTGATGCAGGACCGGCGTGCGGCGCACGTGCGGGGCGATGCGGGCATGGGCGGCTTCGATCTCGGCGCGAATGATGGTCATGAGATGCGCAGGGTCCAGATGGCGACCGGCAGGCCGTGGGCGTCGCGGCCGGGCGGGTCGGGAAAGGGTTGTCCTCCACCTCTCGCGATATCGAGCGCCACGGTCAACCCCGCGAGTGCATCGAGCAGGTCGTCCTGCGCGGCTCCCCGGGGAGGAGGTGCATGGATCAGCTCATCGGGCAGGAGGCCGGATCGCGTGAGCAGTTCGCGCCGCAGGGCCATGCCAGGTCCATAGGGTATGCCCTTCACCTTCTTCGGCTGGCCGAGGGCCTCAGCATGGTTCAGGGCCCAGAAGGCGAGTTCCGGATGCACTTCGTACACGCGCGGCAGCAGATCGGGCCGCGCCCGCAGCAGCGCGTCGATCTCGCGGATCCTGGGAAAGATCGCAAAGCCCTGGCGGGAGACTTTTCGCGGCGGATCCGAGGTAGCAGCCGCAATCGCGCAGGCCTCTCCGTAATCCTCGGCCTCCACGGCGCGGCGCGAGGGGATGGCGAAGACGGACGATTGCCTTTGCCCAAGCAGCGGACGGATCAGCTGCTCCGGCAGCCGGCCTGAGCCATCCGTGCGCTCGGGCAACCCGATGGGCATGTCGACCGCGATCACCTCTGCCTTTTCAGGTGCGTCCGCGATGGCGGCGAGCGTCGGCGCCGTCATGATGCGATGGGCGTGCGGGTCGTCCACCCGCAGGACCACCGCGATCCACCCAGCCCGGCAGCCGTCGACGCCTGCAACCCACATTCCGAGCCTCCTTGTCATCCTCAGGCCGAGCGAAGCGAGGGAAGGGGATCCAAAGCGCAGTGCGGGTGAGTGGATTCCCTTCCCCTCCGCTGACGCGTCCTCCCGGGAATGACACTGTTCTTCAGATGGGACCACGATTAAGACCGATCCGCATCGTGAGGAAGACGCCATGACCACCATCCGCCCGCGCCGCTCAGCGCTCTACATGCCAGGCTCCAATGCCCGGGCCATCGAGAAAGCGAAGACGCTTGCCGCGGACGTGGTGATCTTCGACCTTGAGGATGCGGTGGCGCCGGACATGAAGGCTGAGGCCCGCGAGCAGGTCTGCGCGGCGGTCCAGGCCGGCGGCTACGGAAGGCGTGAGCTGGTGATTCGCATCAACGCCCTCGAAACGCCTTGGGGCGAGGCGGATCTCGCGGCCGCCGTTGCAGCGGCGCCCGATGCGATTCTCGTGCCGAAGGTCTCGTCGGCAGAGACGCTCGCGGCGGTGGGTCTCAGTCTGCGCAAGCTCGGGGCTAAGGAGCGCACCCGCGTCTGGGCCATGATAGAGACACCGCTTGCGGTTCTGAATGCGGAGTCGATCGCGAGCGCGGCCCGCGATGTCGACACGCGCCTCGACTGCCTCGTCATGGGCACGAACGATCTCGCCAAGGACACTCGCGCCCGCCTGCTGCCGGGACGCACCGCGATGCTGCCCTGGCTCATGACGGCGCTCGCCGCCGCGCGGGCGCATGGCATCGACATTCTGGATGGGGTCTACAACAGCCTTTCCGATGCAGAGGGCTTTCGCGCAGAGTGCGAGCAGGGCCGCGATGGTGGCTTCGACGGCAAGACGCTGATCCACCCGAATCAGATTGCAACCGCCAACGAGATCTTCGCGCCCTCAGCGGAGGAGATCACGAGCGCCCGCGCCATCGCGGCAGCCTTCGACCAGGCGGAGAACGCGGGCAAAGGCGCCATCAACCTCGACGGCCGCATGGTCGAGCGGCTCCATGCCGAGATGGCAAGGCGCGTTCTTGCGCTGGCAGCGGCGATTGGGGAGCGTTCATTGTGAATGTCATCCCGGACGGCGCAGCAGAACCCGGGATCGCGTGAAGAGTATAGCGCGTGAGCCCTCCTCCCCCTTGTGGGGAGGAGTTGGAGGTGGGGGTGTGAGCGATAGCCTATGAAGGTGGGGGCGCCGGCACCCCCACCCTGGCTGTTTCGCAGCCCCCTCCCCACAAGGGGGAGGGAAACAGCACTATATCCTGCACGCGATCCCGGACCTTCGCTGCGCTTCGTCCGGGATGACGCCAAAGAGAAAGCTCAATCCCCCAACGGCCGCGCCTCTTCCGGCAGCATGATCGGGATGCCGTCGCGGATCGGGTAGGCGAGCTTGGCGCGGCGGCTGATCAGCTCCTGTCGCGCCGCGTCGTATTCCAGCGTTTCCTTAGTGAGCGGGCAGACGAGAAGCTCCAGGAGCTTGGGGTCGATTCGCGTTGCCTCCACGGCCTGGGGCGTCTCGGGTGTGTCGGGAACCATCGTCAAAATTCCTATTGCAGGGTCGAGTCGGAGCCGGCACTGCTGCGGGCGAGCTCGATCTCGGTGAGCGCGATAAGTACTTCGGCCCGCGACTTGAGATTGGGTGCTTCCAGCAGCGCCTGCTTCTCGCGGATCCCGAACGGGCTCATCATGCACAGCGCGTTCACGAGGGCCTCGTTCGGCGCCTCCTCGATCCCACGCCAGTCGACCTTTACGTGCACGGCGTCGACGAAGTCGCGCAGGGCTTTGACCACGCCGGCCCGGTCGACTTCCGTTTCGCCCGCGCGGGCCGTGAAGTCGGACGCGAAAGGCTCGAAACTCACGCGGCACCGGCGGAAGAGATCGATCGGCGGCAGCTCCTCTTCGATGCGAAAACGCGCAACGCCGATGAGCGTGATCAGGTAGCGCCCGTCGCCGGTCTCGGCGAATTGGGTGACGCGGCCGGCGCAGCCGACCCGGTAGAGCTTCGGCACGGAGGCATGGGCGTCATTGTCCGCGTCGGGCTGCACCATGCCGATGACGCGGTCGGTCTTGAGCGCCTCATCCACCATCGCGACATAACGCGGCTCGAAGATGTTCAGCGGCATCTGGCCGCGCGGGAGAAGAAGCGCGCCGGGAAGAGGAAAGACCGGGATGACCGACGGGCAATCCTCCGGCCCTCGGTATACCGCGTTCATTCCCATTCCGATCTCCCCAAACTTGGGCGCATCAGGAGAACAGCAGCGAGGAAAGCCTCCGCCGCCCTGCCAGCGTCATCTCGTCCATCGGGCCCCAGGCCTCGAAGAACTGAACGAGCTGCTTGCGCGCGCCGTCCTCGTTCCAATTGCGGTCGCGGCGGACGATTTCAAGGAGGTGATCGACAGCTTCTCCGCGCCGCCCGCGGGCGTTCAACCCGACGGCGAGATCGAAGCGGGCCTGATGGTCCGCAGGATCCACCTCAACCTGGCGCTGGAGATCCGCCAGGTCGCCCAGGGAGCCCGCCTGCTCGGCCAGTTCGATGGCCGCGCGGGCGCCGGCAATCGCCGGATCATTGGCCTTCGCCTGGGGCGCCATGGAGAGAAAGCGTTTGGCGCCCTCGAGATCGCCCACCTCCACATGGAGCTTCACGAGCGCCGCGAGCGCCGCAACGTTCTCGGGATCCTGCGAGAGGACGGCGGCGTAGAGCTCGGCCGCCCCGCCCATGTCACCGGCGGCCGCCAGATTGTCGGCCTCAGCCAGGATCTCCTCCACGGCACTGGGGCCGAGGGGCCCCACCAGGCGCTCGATGAAGCTCTTGATCTGGCTTTCCGGCAGGGCGCCCATGAAGCCGTCCACCGGCTGGCCGCGCTGGAACGCGAAGACGGCAGGAATCGACTGCACGCCGAGCTGACCGGCGATCTGCGGATGATCGTCGATGTTCATCTTCACGAGCTTCACCTTGCCGCCGGCGGCCCGCACGGCCTTTTCCAGGATCGGGGTGAGCTGCTTGCAGGGTCCGCACCAGGGCGCCCAGAAATCCACGAGCACCGGTTGCTGCATGGATTCAGCCAGCACGTCCTGTCGGAAATTTGCCGTGGTGGTGTCCTTCACCAGATCGTCGGACGGGGCGGGATTGTCGGAGAGCATGCGATCCTCGAAGGGTGGAGGCGGAAGACGAATTTCCCTTAGATGGGAGCTTGAGCGTTGTCTGGCAATTCCGCCGGCGGCTCCGGCAGGCGCAGGATCAGCGGATCATGGCCCGTGGCGCGCAGGAACGTCACGAGATCCTCCCGCGACACGCCGGTGGTCATGGAATTGACCAGGGGATGAAAGTTCACCCGCTCGTGTTCCATGAGGTTGGCGTCGAGCACCATCGTGACCTTGCCGTCCGTGTCGTTCACCACGGCGAAGGCCGTGACGGAACCGGGCTCGACGCCCAGCAGCGCGCGTAGCTGCTCGGCGGAGCCGAAGGACAGGCGGCCTGAGGCGCCAAGGACCTCGTGCATCCGCTTGAGATCGATGGCCGTGTCGTGCTTGGCGGAAATCAGGAAGAAGCGGCCCTTCTTGTCCTTCACGAACAGGTTCTTGGAATGGGCTCCCGGGATTCGTTCCTTGACGGATTTCGACTCGGCCACCGTGAAGACGGGTTCATGCTCCACCGTCTCGGTCTGGATGCCGAGGGCGGACAGGCGATTCAGGAGTTCCTGCGGGGACAGATGGGCCAAGGCAATTCTCCAAAAACCTCTTTGGCTTCTAGCGACCGGATGAAGCAGGCTCAAGGGTTTGCCAGAAAAGTTCTGCGGGACCCTCTTGCAAAGCGCGCTGTTTTGGGGCACATCACGGGCCTCGCAACGATGCCTCGGCATCGCGGAGCGCGGGTGTAGCTCAGGGGTAGAGCACAACCTTGCCAAGGTTGGGGTCGAGGGTTCGAATCCCTTCGCCCGCTCCAATTTCTCTCAAGCTTTGAGAGTTTCACGAAGGCCCGCCAACCGGCGGGCTTTTCGTTTTTCAATCCCTCAAGGCCTCGCTGAAGCCTTAGGCCTCGCTTCGAAAAACCATTGGGCTTATATCTCGGCAAAACCGGGAGGGACCCCATGGCTGACGCACGGCACCTGAGCATCTTGAAGGAACTCGAGCGCAAGGTGCTCTGGCTCTCCACCTGGACCATCCACAACGCCAATCACCTGCGTCCCAATGAAGATGGGATGAAGATCGGCGGGCACCAGGCCTCCTCCGCGTCCCTCTCAACCATCCTGGCGGCGCTCTATTTCTCGGTGCTGCGCCCCGAGGACCGGGTGGCGGTGAAACCCCATGCCAGCCCGATCTACCACGCCATCCAGTATCTCTTCGGGCGCCAGACCCGCGAGAAGCTGGAGAATTTCCGCGGCTACAAGGGTGCGCAATCCTATCCCTCCCGCACCAAGGACATCGACGACGTGGATTTCTCCACCGGCTCGGTGGGCCTCGGCGTCGCCCAGACGCTGTTTGCCAGCCTCGTGCAGGATTACGTGAAGGCTCATGGCTGGGCCAAGGACAAGCCCGAGGGCCGCATGATCTCGCTCGTGGGCGATGCGGAGATGGACGAGGGCAACATCTTCGAGGCCCTGCTGGAAGGCTGGAAACACGGCATCCGCAACACGTGGTGGATCATCGACTACAACCGGCAGAGCCTCGACGCGGTGATTCGCGAGGGCCTGTGGCAGCGCTTCGAGGCGCTGTTCCGCAATTTCGGCTGGGACGTGGTGGTACTCAAGCACGGCTCGCTCATGCAGGCGGCCTTCAAGGAGCCCGGCGGCGAGAAGCTGCGCGACTGGATCGATTCCTGCCCCAACCAGCTCTACTCCGCCCTGACGTATCAAGGCGGCGCCGCGTGGCGCAAGCGCCTGCTCGACGACCTGGGCGACCAGGGGCCGGTCACCCGCCTCATCGAGAAGCGCTCGGACGAGGAGCTTGCCGAGCTCATGGCCAATCTCGGCGGCCACGACCTGCCGAGCCTGCTCGACGCCTTCGAGAAGGCACGAGGGCACGACCGCCCGGTCTGCTTCCTGGCCTATACCATCAAGGGCTTCGGGCTCCCGCTCGCCGGCCACAAGGACAACCATTCCGGCATGCTGACACCCTCCCAAATGGAGGCCTGGCAGAAGACCCAAGGGGTGCGCCCCGGCCATGAATGGGACAAGTTCGAGGGCGTGACGATCCCACAGGCCGAGGTCGAGCGCTTCCTGAGCGCGGTGCCGTTCATCCAGAAGGGCACCCGCCGCTACGCCGCTCCGGCCGTGCCGGTGCCGGAGAAGCTCACCTTCCCGGCCAATCCGGCCATGTCGACCCAGCAGGGTTTCGGCTTCATCCTCAACGAACTGGCGCGCTCGGACAACGCGCTTGCCGCGCGGGTCGTCACCACGGCGCCGGACGTGACGGTCTCGACCAATCTCGGGGCCTGGGTGAACCGGCGCGGGCTCTATGCCCGCGAGAGCCTGGTCGACACCTTCAAGAAGGAACGGATCCCCTCCACCTACAATTGGGAATTCTCGCCGTCCGGTCAGCATATCGAGCTCGGCATCGCCGAGATGAACCTCTTCATCGTGCTTTCCGCACTCGGTCTGTCGCATTCCCTCTTCGGCGAGCGCATCCTGCCTATCGGCACCCTCTACGACCCGTTCATCTATCGCGGCGCCGATGCGCTCAACTATGCCTGCTACCAGGATGCCCGCTTCATGATCGTCGCCACGCCGTCCGGTGTGACGCTGGCCCCGGAGGGCGGTGCGCACCAGTCGATCGGCACGCCGCTGGTCGGCATGGCGCAGGATGGCTTGGCATCCTTCGAGCCCGCCTTCGTGGACGAGCTTGCGGTCATCATGCGCTGGGCCTTCGACTACATGCAGCGCGAGGGAGGTGAGCCCAATGAGAAGACTTGGCTGCGCGACGAGACCGGCGGCTCGGTTTATCTGCGCCTGTCCACCCGTACCCTGGAGCAGCCGCAGCGCGAGATGACGCCGGAATTGGCCGACGACATCATGGCCGGCGCCTACTGGCTGCGGAAGCCCGGGCCGAACGCTCAAGTTGTCGTAGCCTATACGGGCGCGGTCGCGCCGGAAGCTATTCAAGCGGTGGGTCTCATGGCTGAGGACCGGCGCGATATCGGCCTGCTCGCCATTACCTCGGCCGACCGTCTCAATGCGGGCTGGACGGCGGCGCAGCGCGCCCGCGAGCGCGGCCTCGTTCATGCCCGCTCCCACGTGGAGCGCCTGTTTGCCGACGTGCCGCCCCATTGCGGTCTGGTGACGGTGATCGATGGTCATCCGGCCACGCTCGCCTGGATGGGCTCGGTCATGGGTCACCGCACCCGCTCCCTGGGCGTGGAGCATTTCGGCCAGACCGGCACGGTCAAGGACCTCTACCGCCATTTCGGCATCGACGCGCGGGGCATCATTGCGGCCGCCGAGATGATCGCCCCAGGCCGCCCCATGCGCCATCTGCGGGCGGTCTAGCAGGAACCGAGGGGGAGCGGGGGAAGTCTGCAAGCGGCAAAGCAGCGCTGAGGCCCTGGGAGCATTCCGAAAGATTTGCGGCCGAATGGTTCACATGCTAACCGCGTGCCTCTAATCGGGAACTTCGCAGAATCCATGGCGTCCAAGACCATCCTTCGGGGTGACACCCTTCCCTTGATCAGCCGTCTGTGGCGGGACTGGATGCGCCCGCACCGGAAGACGCTGGCCGTGGTGCTTGTGCTGGTCGCCCTGGTGTCCGGCGCGACGGGGCTCTACCCGGTCCTGATCAAGGCGGCTTTCGACGCCTTCGACATCAAGGATGCCCGGGCCATCATGCTGGCCCCGCTCTTCGTGATCGTCGTAACCTCCGTGAAGGGCTTCTCGCTGCTCGCGCTCACCGTGCTCACCAACAAGGTGGTGACCCGGATCGAGGCCGACATGCAGACGGCTCTCTACGGCCACATGATCGAGGCCGATCTCTCCCAGATCGACCGCGAGAGCCCGGCGGCGCTGACCCAGCGCTTCACCACGGATTTCTCCTTCATCCGGGAGGCGCTGACCCGCCTCTCCACGGTATTCCTGCGCGAGTCGACGACCCTCATTGCGTTGATCGCCGCCATGCTCTGGATCGACCCGGTGCTGACCATCGTGGCGGCCGTGATCGCGCCCTTCTTCGCCTACCCGGTCAACAAGATCGGCCGGAAGCTGCGCCAGGTGGCCGCGTCGACCCAGGAGCAGACCGGCGTGATGGCGAGCCTCATCACCGAGAGCCTCGCCGGCACCCGCATTGCCAAGACCTACGGGCTCGAGCGCTATCTGAAAGCCAAGGCTGCCAAGACCTTCGACGACGTCCGCGGCCTCAAAATGAAGGCGGCCAATGCCCGTGGACGGATGGATCCGGTGCTCGAGACGGGCGGCGGCCTTGCCGTGGCCATCGTCCTGATGCTGATCGGCCAGCGCATTCTCGCCGGGGACAGCACCGTGGGAGATTTCACCGGCTTCGTCAGCGCCCTCGTCATGGCGGCGCATCCGGTCCGGGCGCTCGGCAACCTCAACGCCATCGTCCAGGAGGCGGCGGCCGCCCTGCATCGCACCTTCGACGTGATGGATCAGGCACCCAAGATCCAGGACAAACCGGGGGCCGAGCCGCTACGGCTGGCGGGCGGCGAGATCCGGTTTGCGGACCTGTCCTTCTCATACGACGGTGAGGCGGCCGCCCTCGACCACGTCAGTCTCGTGGCCGAGGCCGGGCAGACCACAGCCTTGGTCGGCCGATCCGGCTCGGGCAAGTCGACGCTCTTGTCCCTCGTGCCGCGCCTTTACGATGCGACCCGGGGCGCCGTCCTGGTTGACGGGCAGGATGTGCGTGACGTCTCCCTGGCAAGCCTGAGGCAGGCTGTTGCGGTGGTGAGCCAGGATGTGATCCTCTTCGACGACACGATCCGGGCCAACATCGCCTTCGGACGATCCAACGCCTCCGACGAGGAGATCGTGAATGCCGCCAAGGCAGCGGCCGCCCATGATTTCATCATGAGAATGCCGGAAGGCTACGACACGGTGGTCGGGCCTGGCGGCGGCCGCATGTCGGGCGGTGAGCGCCAGCGCATTTCGCTCGCCCGCGCCTTCCTGAAAGACGCGCCGATCCTGCTCCTCGACGAGGCGACGAGTGCCCTCGATTCCGAATCGGAGCGGCTGGTGCAGGATGCCATCCGCAAGCTGATGAGGGGCCGCACCACCCTGGTGATCGCCCACCGCCTCTCGACGGTCCGCAACGCGGAAAAGATCGTCGTGATGGAAAAGGGCCGGGTCGCGGAAACGGGCTCGCACGAGGCTCTCATCGCCAAGGCGGGAGCCTATGCCCGCCTGCATCGCCTGCAGCTGTCCGACGACAGCGAGCCCAGCCTGGTGGTCTCCTGAGGCCTATTCGCGCCGCATGATCCTGTCGACGAGAATGTGGGACCAGAAACCGTACCGGAAATTCCGCTCCAGATCGTCCGCATCGTACCGGGTCTCGATCCAGGTGAGGAACGGAATGCCCTTGGCTTCGCCGTCGCGGCGGTAGAGGTCGAAGAACGCATCCAGGATGCCCGTCTTCGAGAAGCGGAAATGCCCATAGCGCATGGACAATTGCCGCTGGGCCTCGTCGATGGACTTGCCTTCATAGACCACGAGATAGAGAGCAGCCACGAAGCCGGCCCGGTCCGCCCCCGACTTGCAGTGCAGGACCGCCGGGTATTCGATCGTGTCGAAGAATTCCTTGGCGGAGAGCAGGGTCTCCCGGTCCGGTGCGCCGCGGGAGCGCACCACGAACTCCACGAGGTTAATGCCGAGCCGGTCGCAAGCGTCCTTCTGGAGCTGCCACGAGCCGTGCTCCCGGCCGCCACGCAGGTTGATGATCGTCTTGATGCCTTCGGCTTTCAGGGCGGCAATCTGGTGCGGTGCCGGCTGGGCCGAGCGCCAGAGCTGGTCGGTGACCGGGTGCTTGTTCAGGTAGAAGAGCCGGAACACGCCGTGATCGGCAATGAGCATATGGGCCCAGGCGCGCAGGCGCCCGGACAGGCCCTCGACGGGCCTGTCCCATCGGGCGATCCGGGCCATGCGGCGGGCATAGCGGACTTCAGGCTTAAGGAACCTGTTGAACACGTCGATCCAGCAATCTCTTTTTATGTAAGATCATTCGGTTCAAGCCCGAAGGCGGCCCTTATCGACGATAGGCGCCGAATAATCAATCGGCTGCTGCCTATGCCGTTGCCGCAGGGAAAGTTCCCGCTCCCCCGGCAAGGCCTGATCCGCTGAGCGCAACCAATCTGTTGCCGGTCCGGCGCCCGTCGTGTAAGGGGTGCGCTCCGAAACAACCCTCGTCAACGACAAGAGCGTCTGGACACCGGCCTTCCCAAGCTTGCCGGCGCCGCATCGTTGAGACCAACACGCATTTCAGGAGAGCGGCGTCATGTCGTCCACCTTCGAGACCGTCGCCGGCATCATTTCAGAGACCGCCGATATCCCGCGCGAGCAGATCACGCCTGAGAGCCACGCCATCGAGGATCTGGGCATCGACTCGCTTGCCTTCCTCGATATCGCGTTCGCGATCGACAAGGCCTTTGGGATCAAGCTGCCCCTGGAGCAGTGGACCCAGGAAGTGAACGAGGGCAAGGCTCCGGCCGAGGAATACTTCGTTCTGAAGAACCTTGTGGCGCGCATCGATGCGCTGGTGGCCGCCAAGCAGGCCTGAAGACAAGAAAGATTATCCCGGCAGGTAGGCCTTGAGGGGCTCGTCGGGATGGTAGGCGCGACGCAGCCCTCCTCCCCCTTGTGGGGAGGAGTTGGAGGTGGGGGTGTAAGCGTCACGCTGGTCCAGTTCATCGCTGGCACCCCCGCCCCTAGCCCCTCCCCACAAGGGGGAGGGGGACAGGTTCTGCAAAACCATGCGCCTCGAATATTTTGAAATGATCGACCAGGTGACGGCCCTCGACCGCGAGACCAAGCGGATCGAGGTGTCGTCCGTCGTCCCCCAGGAAAGCCCCGTCTTCGAAGGGCATTTCCCCGGCCATCCTCTCGTGCCCGGTGTTCTCCTTACCGAGACCATGGCTCAGGCCTCCGGCTATCTCGTGCTCGGCCTGATGGGCTTCACCCACATGCCGTTCCTGATGGGCGTCGACAAGGCGCGCTTTCGCACCTTCGTCGGACCGGGTACGGTGCTCACCGTCACGGCGCAGCTGGAGCATGAAGGTTCGGGCTATGCGGTGACCAAGGCCAGGATCAGGGCCGAGGGCAAGCCGATCTGCGACGCTGAGCTGCGCTTCCGGATCATGCCCTTTCCTGACGGCATGGACGGCCTGATGCGCGCGCAAGCCAAGCGCATCGGCCTCCTGGAGGAAAATTTGTGATGCGCGACGTCGTCATTACGGGAGTGGGCCTCGTCTCCTCGGCCGGGGAAGGCCTTGAGGCGCATCTGAAGGCGCTGGCCTGTGGCACCCCGAATACGGATGCGGCCAGTTTCGAGCCCTTCCCGGTCCACCCGGCCGTTCCCCTCGAATGGGACCGGCAGATCCCGAAGAAATCCGACCAGCGCCAGATGGAGCCGTGGCAGAAGCTCGGCTGCTATGCGGCGGGCCTCGCCCTCGATGCCGCCGGCGCCAAGGAGGATGCGGCTCTCAAGGGCCGCATGCAGCTCATCGTCTCGGCCGGTGGCGGCGAGCGGGATTATGCCGTCGACGGGCAGATCCTCACCGGGCTGCGCCAGGCTGATAATCCCGGCGTCTTCCTCAATGAGCGCCTGATGGGCGACCTGCGCCCGACCCTCTTTCTCGCTCAGCTCTCCAACCTGCTCGCGGGCAACATCTCCATCGTCCACGGGGTGACCGGCGCCTCCCGCACCTTCATGGGTGAGGAATCGAGCGGCGTCGACGCCATCCGCATCGCCCGCGAGCGCATCGCCTCGGGTCAGGACGACATCTTCCTCGTCGGCGGTTCGTACAATGCCGAGCGCCCCGATGTGCTCCTCATCTACGAGATGGGTGGCTTCCTCTGGAAGAAGCCCTACGCTTCCGTCTGGGAGCGCCCGGCTCAGGGCGGCGGCATGATCCTGGGCAGCGGGGGCTGCTTCCTGGTGCTCGAATCCCGCGAGCACGCTGCCGCGCGCGGCGCAAAGCCGCTTGCCGCCATTGCCGGCGTCGCCTCCGACCGCAGCCGCCGCAAGCCGGACAGCGTCGAGACCGCGCTTCACGATCTGTCGCGGCAGCTCGGGGCGAAGCCTGACACGGTGATCTCCGGTGCCACCGGCATCAAGGCCATCACGGACGAGGAGCGGGCGACGCTCAAGGACATTGCCCCCGGCGCTGCGGTCCATGCGACGGGCGATCTCGTCGGTCACACCATGGAAGCCCAGGCGCCCATCGGTGTCGCGCTGGCCGCAGGCCTGATCGCCGGAGGCCAAGCGGGCGAGGCACTCGTCACGTCCATCGGACATTGGCGCGGCGAAGGCGCCATCCGGCTCACCAAGGCTTGAGGAGAAGGCTATGGCGCTTCGCGACAAACAGGGCCGCCCGCTCGTCGCCGTCACCGGCATGGGCGTGGTCACGTCCCTCGGCCAGGGCAAGGACGACACCTGGGCTGCGCTGACGGCCGGCCGGTCCGGAATTCACCGCATCGAGCGCTTCCCCACGGAGGGCCTGCGCACCACGATTGCCGGCACCATCGACTCGGTCGATGTGGAGCCCTTCTGCGCCCCCCTGCTGTCCGAGCGGCTCGCCATGCTGGCGGCGGAGGAAGCGGTCGGCCAGTCAGGGCTGGCATCGAGCGATTTCCCGGGCGCATTGTTCATCGCCGTGCCGCCGGTCGAGATGGAATGGCCGCAGCGCGCGGCTTTGGCCAGGGCCTCCGGACAGGACGGCGACGTCACCTACAAGGATCTGCTGAAGGCCGCAGCCTCGGGCGAGTTCAAGCCCTGGCATGATCTCTTCATCTTCGGCACGGTGGCCGACCGGGTGGCCGACCGCTTCGGCACCAGGGGCTCGCCGATCTCGCTGTCGACCGCCTGTTCGTCGGGTGCCACGGCGATCCAGCTCGGCGTCGAGGCGATCCGCCGGGGCGAAACGGACGCCGCGCTCTGCATCGGCACCGACGGCTCGGTGAACCCGGAATCGCTCATCCGCTTCTCCCTGCTCTCGGCTCTTTCAACCCAAAACGATAACCCGGAGGGCGCCTCGAAACCCTTCTCCAAGAATCGCGACGGCTTCGTCATGGGCGAGGGCGGCGCGGCGCTCGTTCTGGAGGATGCCGAGAAGGCAAGGGCGCGCGGCGCCAGGATCCTCGGCTATGTGCTCGGATGTGGCGAGAAGGGTGACGGCTTCCACCGCACCCGCTCGTCCCCGGACGGCATGCCGGCCATCACGGCCATCCGTCAGGCGCTGGAGGATGCAGGCCTCGCACCCGATCACATCGACTATGTCAACGCTCACGGCACCTCGACCCCGGAGAACGACAAGATGGAGGCCATGAGCTGCACGGCCGTGTTCGGCGAGCGCATGGCGAGCGTTCCGATCTCCTCCAACAAGTCGATGATCGGCCACACGCTGACGGCCGCCGGTGCGGTGGAGGCGGTGATGTCGCTCATGACCATCGGCACCGGCCGCATCGCGCCGACGATCAATTATCAGGTGCCGGACCCGGCCATCCCGCTCGACGTGGTGCCCAACGTCGCCCGCGACGCGACGGTGAACTACGTGCTCTCCAACTCCTTCGGCTTCGGCGGCCAGAACACCTGCCTCGTCTTCGGGGCCGAGCCGAAGGGGGCTTGAGATCATGACACGGGTTCTGGTGACGGGCGGTGGCAAAGGCGTCGGTGCCGCCATCGTGCGGGCGCTCGTGGCCGCCGGCCACGATGTCGACTTCACCTATCGCTCCTCGGGTGAGGCCGCGAAAGCGCTTAGCCAGGAGCTGATGCAGGCAAATGCTGGCCGCACCGTCACGGCCCATTCCGTGGATCTCGCCGACAAGGCGGCGCTGGAAGCTTTCTGCGAGACCATCGAGGGCGAGAGCTTCTTCGGGCTCATCCACAATGCCGGTCAGCCCTACGATGCGCTCGCCGCCATGATGCAGCAGGACAAGGCCGAAGCCGCCATGCAGGTGAACTTCTGGTCGTTCACCCGCATTGCCAAGGCGCTCATGCGCGGCATGATCCGCGCCAAGCAGGGCCGCATCGTCGCCATCGGGTCCGTGGCGGCGCTCCAGGGCAATCCGGGCAACGCCGCCTATGCGGCCTCGAAAGGCGCGCTGATCTCCTATTGCCGTACGCTCAGCGTGGAAACCGCCAAGCGCAATGTGACCGTGAACGTGATCGCCCCGGGCTTCATCGACACGGACATGATGGCGCCCTACGCGGCCTATCGCGACAACATGGAAAAGCAGATCCCGGCCGGGCGCTTCGCCAAGCCGGACGAGATCGCCGGCCTCGCCGCCTTCCTTCTGAGCGAGCCCGCCGCCTACATTACCGGCACGGTGCTGCCCATCGACGGTGGCCTGACCTCAATGCTGGGCGTGCATCGGTAAACGCTATGTCTGGAATGACAGCATAAGCCATAGCTATGTCTGTCGCATCTCTCACGCCTCGGCGGCGCGCAAATAGCGGGTCATCAACGCAGCCCACCAGCCGGCACTCATTCCGGTACCTAAGCCCATGACGGCATAGGGCAGCGCAAACCATAAGGCCTCTTGGGCCAGGTTTCGGTTGAAGGCTATGTAGACCTCTATGGCGTAGCGCATCCCGAACATGGTGAGGCCCGTCACGAGCCAGAACGCCGTCCCGGGCATCCAGATGATCCCCCGTGTTCTGTCGATGTCGATCCGGAGTAGCATGGTCCAGGATGCCCCGATCCCGATCCCCAAAAGACAACTGGCAAGCCACACGAGAAGAATGTCCGAGAGACGTGACGAAAGCAAAAGCGTGCCGAGCGCTGACGCCAGGAAAATGCCTGGTACGACGGAAAGGCGCGCAGGCGTTCCGCTTCTCGGTTTCAGGGCTCTCATGCCTAGATAGATGATCAGGGCGAGAACTGCCCAAACCCATGCAGGGGCACCTGTAACGATTGCCAAGATGGTGCTCACGACCGCCCCTTAACCTGAAGACAACTCTGTATTGTTATATGGGTATGAATGAGAGGAAAACCGCCAACAGCTTGCCATTCCTCCACCAGCCCTTTAAGCCGCCGCAATCAGCTTCTCCCGTCATGGCTATCCACGTCTTTGCTCCGCAAGGGATGGGCCCGGAACGAGTCCGGGAATGACGACGACAAGGATTTCGACCCATGCGCTCCCTCCAGCTTTTCGGCGACCGTGACCTTCGCATCACCGAGATCGACACGCCGCCGCCGCCCGCGCCCGGCGAGGTCCAGGTGCGGGTCAAGGCGCTGGCGCTGAACTTCCTCGATGTCTGGGGCTTTCGCGGCATGGCGTTCGCCAAGCGCAAGATGCCCCAGGCGGTGGGTGTCGAGGCTTCGGGTGAGATTGCGGCTGTCGGCGAGGGCGTGACGCGCTTCAAGGCGGGCGACCCGGTGACCATGTACGGGGCCGAGACCTGCGGCCATTGCGCGGCCTGCCGGAAGGGCTGGGACAATCTGTGCGAGAACGTCGCCGGCATCATGGGCTTTCATATCGACGGCTTCGCCCGCGAGCTGATCAACCGGCCCGAGCGCCTCGTGATCCCAGTGCCTAAGGGCGTATCCTTCGAGCAGGCGGCCTGCGCGCCCATCGGCTTCGGCACCGTGCAGCACATGCTGTTCGACAACGCCAAGCTGGAGCCCGGCGAGTCCATCCTCGTCCATGCGGGCGGCTCCGGCATCGGTACGGCGGCGATCAAGATGGCCAAAGCCATCGGCTGCACGGTCTACACGACGGTAGGCGATGACGAGAAGGGCGAGAAGGCGAAGGCGCTCGGCGCCGATTACGTGGTCAACTATCGCACCGAGCGCTTTGAGGGCGAGGTGAGGCGCCTCACCAAGCGCAAGGGCGTCGACGTGGTGTTCGAGCATGTGGGCGCCGAGACCTGGAACGGCTCGTTGCTGTGCCTCAAGCGCGGCGGTCGCCTCGTCACCTGCGGGTCGACCTCTGGTGTGTCCACCACCATGAACCTGATGCAGCTCTTCCAGCAGCAATACCGGATTTTTGGGTCCTTCGGATGCCGGATCGAGAACATCAGCCAGTCCCTGGACAAGATGGCTCAAGGCATGACACCGGTGATCGACGCGGTCTTCCCGCTCGACGAGTTCCGACAAGGACTGGAGCGGTTGGAGGGCCGAAAAGTCTTCGGCAAGGTGGTTGTGACGTTCTGAGCCGAAAGCGGGCCGCTGGAACAATGAGCCGCGACCGCAGACCTTGACGAAACCGTCTCCCCGCGGAAAGACCCGGGGAGCTTCTTTTCAGGCCAGGATCCCGACAACGTGCAGCAGCCCCACCGCCCCCGCAGCCTCGTCTCGCGCCTCACGGAGACGGTGATGGTCGGCGTCGTGCGCGGCGTCTTCGGCCTGGCGCGGGCGCTCGGCCCCGAGCGCTCCGGCGCGGTGGGTGCCGCGCTGACCCGCACCTTCGGTCCCCTGCTGCGCGCCCACAAGACGGCCCTCGCCAATATCCGCGCGGTCTATCCGGAGAAATCCGAGGCCGAGGTCAAGGCGCTTGCCATGGCGGCCTGGGACAATCTCGGCCGCACGGCCGGCGAATACCCGCATCTCGGGCGCCTGTTCGATTTCGATCCCGAGAGCGATGTTCCCGGCCGCACCGAGGTCGACGGCATCGACCACTTCTTGAGTCTGAGGGACGACGGCAGGCCCGGCCTCATCTTCTCGGCCCACCTCGCCAATTGGGAACTGCCTGCCATCTGCGCCGCCCGCTTCGGGCTCGACACCACGGCGGTGTTCCGTGCGCCAAACGATCCGGCCATCGCCCGCGTGCTGCACGAGATCCGCAGCGAGACCATGGGCAACTTGGAGGCGGCCCGCCAGGGTGCGGCCTTTGCCATGCAGGGGGCGCTGGAGAAGGGCGGGCATCTCGGCATGCTCATCGACCAGCATTTCACCCGCGGCGTGATCGTGACCTTCATGGGCCGCCCGGCCCTGGTGAACCCGATCCTCGGCAAGTTCGTTCGCCGCTTCGATTGTCCCGTCCACGGGGTGCGCGTCATCCGCCTGCCGAACCACCGCTTCCGCCTGCAGCTCACGCCGCCCCTCGACCTGCCGCGTGACCCGGACGGCCAGATCAACGTGCAGGGCGCCATGCAGGCCATGACCTCCGTGGTGGAGGAATGGGTACGGGAATACCCCGAGCAGTGGCTGTGGATGCATCGCCGTTGGCGGGTGCCTGCAACCGCTCAAGGTAACGTGAGTTCACGTTGATGCGGAATTCGTGTTCGATGGCGGCATCATGGTATCCCAATTGAAAGCGACCCTGGCGGCCCTTGCATTTGCTGCTTTTCTGCAGCCCGCTCTGGCTGAACCACCCCGCGCGGTGGTCGAACTCTTCACCAGCCAGGGTTGCTCCTCCTGCCCACCGGCGGATGAATTGCTGGTCGAGTATTCCCGCCAGCCGGATATCGTCGCCCTGTCGCTGCCGGTCAATTATTGGGATTATCTCGGCTGGAAAGACACGCTCGCCCATGTGGCCTTCACCGAGCGCCAAAAGGCCTATGCCCATTCCCGCAGCGACCGGCAGGTCTTCACGCCGCAGATGATCGTCAATGGCAAGAAGTCCTCCATCGGGTCCGACCGGGCCCAGGTCGAGAAGGCGATCCAGCTCACCACGAAAGGGCGCAAGACCCTGCCGGTGACTGTGAACATTGCTGAGCAGAACGATACGGTCACGATCACCGTCGAGGAGACCCCCGACACCACGCAGCGTGAGGCCGAGATCTGGATCCTGCCGGTGCTGAGATCGCAGACGGTGCCGATCGAGCGCGGTGAGAACCGGGGCAAGACCATAACCTATGCCAATGTAGTGCGCGGCCTGAACCGGGTCGGCGAATGGCGCGGCGGCTCCGCCCGCTTCGAGGTGCCGCTCGACATGGCCCGCAAGGGTGGCGATGCCTATGTGGTGCTCTTGCAGGGCACCGATGCAGCGCGGCCAGGCCTCATTCTCGGTGCGGCGAAGGGACCCGGTCTCTAATCGAGCAAGATCACTTTGTTCGGCAACTCGTCCACGTCGTCGAGACGGGGAGGGGCGTGCTCGGCGAGAATCGCGCCCGTGCGCCGAATGGCCTCTTCCAGTCCCGCGATCATGCGCCCTTCCCGGATCGTCGCCGTCAGTTCCGCGACGATGCCGATCCAGATTTGTGGATCGACCCGGTCCGCGACCCCAGTGTCGGCCAGGATTTCGGCATGACGCTCGGCAAGCGCCAGATAGATCAGCACACCCGTCTTCTCCCGCGTGCGGGTCATCCCGCGGCGCAGGAACTCGCGCGAGGCCGCCTCGTGAGCCTGGTTGTGCTTGATCGAGCGCGGCACCAGGGCAAAGCGCAGCTTCTGCCAGGAGAGCGCGAGGCTCAATGCCAGCGCCACCGCGAGCTGGATCAGCACAATGCGCGAGGTGCCGATGTCTGTGAGCCAGATCAGCGGCCAGGGCGTAACAAGCGCTGCGAGCATCGCCCAGAGCAGCGGAACGGCGCGGTAATGCCCGGCCTGCTCGGCGATCACGAGAACGATCTCGCCGGAGGTCTCGTCCTCCACGTCGCCGATCACGCTGGCCAGACGGGTCTGTTCGTCGGTTGAGATCATCTACCAGCTCCCCGAAGCGCCGCCGCCGCCCGACGAGCCGCCGCCTCCCGAGAAGCCGCCGCTCCCGCCGGACCATCCACCCCCACCACCGCCCCACCCGCCGGTGGTGACGATCCACGGGCCATGGCGGCCGCGCCGGATGCCGCGGCGGCCCGCGCCCATCAGGCGCGAGATCAGGAAGAACAGGATCAACAGGATGACGAAGGCTATTATGGGATCGATGGCGGTGGTGTTGTCCTCACGCACCTGTGCTCTCCGCTGCCATTCCTCCGCATCGCCGGTGAGGATCGACAGCATGGCGTCCACGCCCGCATTGATGCCGCCCGCGAAATTGCCCTTCTGGAACTGAGGCGCGATGGCCGTCGTGATGATGACCTTCGACAGGGCGTCGGTGAGAGCGCCTTCCAGCCCGTAGCCGACCTCGATGCGCACTTTACGCTCCTGCGGCGCCACGAGGAGCAGCGCACCATTGTTCTTGTCCTTCTGGCCGAGCTGCCATTGCCGGAACAGGCGGTTGGCGTAGTCCTCGATCTCATAGCCTTCCAGTGAGCGCAGGGTCGCGACCACCACCTGATCCGTGGTCTTGTCCTCATGCGCCTTGAGCTTGGCCTCCAGCGCTTCCCGCTCCTCGGGTTTGAGGAGATTGGCCGTATCGACCACGCGGCCGGTCAGCGGCGGGAAGGTCTGGGCGAGGGTGGGGAGGGAGAAGAGAAGGGTGAGAAGGGTACCGATGACAGCAATGAGGGACGCAGATCTGCTCTCCTCCCCCTTGTGGGGAGGAGTTGGAGGTGGGGGTGTTGGCACCAAGTCAAATCTAGCGAAACACCAGCACCCCCACCCTAACCCTCCCCACAAGGGGGAGGGGACTTGTGGGGCTTTCCTCATCCCGTCAGAACTTCACCCCGTCAGAACTTCACCGGCGGCGGGCGGTCCGATCCGGGTGTGGCGGTGAACGTCTCCATGGGCTTGGCTTCTGGATAGAGAATGCCGGCAATCCAGCGTCCGGGGATTGTGCGCAGCTCCGTGTTGTAGGCCTGAACGGTCGAGATATAGTCGCGCCGCGCCACGGCGATGCGGTTCTCGGTGCCCTCCAGCTGCGACTGCAGGGCCAGGAAGTTGGTGTTGGATTTCAGCTCCGGATAGCGCTCGACGGTGGCAAGCAGCCGGCCGAGCGCGCCGGAAAGCTGGTTCTGCGCTTCCTGGAACTGGCGGAATTTTTCCGGGTCGGTGATGGTGGAGGCGTCGACTTGGACCTGCGTGGCGCGGGCGCGGGCTTCCGTCACCTGGGTCAGCACCTCGCGCTCCTGCTGGGCGAAACCTTTGACCGTCTCGACGAGGTTCGGGATGAGATCGGCCCGGCGCTGGTACTGATTCTGCACCTCGCTCCAGGCGGCCTTGGCCCGCTCTTCCAGGGTCGGGACATTGTTGATGCCGCAGGCCGACAATCCGAATGCCAGGATCAGGCCGATCAGGCCTATGCGGATCCGAGCCGTTGAGAGCAATGCGGTCATGTCTGTCCTTTTCGCGGTTCCTAGAGCATCGGACCCAAAAGTGGACTTGCACTTTTGGGATCCATCCGATGCTCCACTTCTTAAGTTACGCATCGTTGGGCGCGGAAAAACCGGGTCCACTTTTCCGCACGATGCGTTAGGTTCTTTTTGCCCCGCCCGGATCAACACATGGAGCAGGGGCGGCATTTCAACAAGCGGCTTTCGGGTGGCCGTGCACATGGAGTTGAGGCATGATCCCGCCGTAGTCACCGGATTCGCTTCATGAATTTCCTGCCCGACGTCAGCACTCTGCTCACCTACACCCTGGCCGCCATCCTGCTCTTCATCACGCCAGGCCCGGACATGAGCCTGTTCCTGGCCAAGACCATGTCAGGCGGGCGCAAGGCCGGCATGGCTTCGATGCTTGGCGCGACGGCGGGGTGCTGCGTCCATACGCTGCTCGCAGCCCTTGGCCTCTCGGCGCTTCTGGCTGCCTCCGTCACCGCCTTCACGGTGCTGAAGATCGTCGGCGCGCTCTACCTGCTCTGGATGGCATTCGATGCCGTGCGCAACGGCTCGGCCCTGAATGTGAAAGAGGATGGCCGGGCGGAGGTCTCGTTCTGGAAGACCTTCTTCATGGGCGTCGGCATCAATCTCACGAACCCCAAAGTGGTGCTGTTCTTCGTGACCTTCCTGCCGCAATTCGTGGACGCGAGCGATCCGCATGCGGCCGACAAGCTGTTGTTCCTCGGACTCTACTTCGTCGTGCTGAACACGCCGATGGGCGCGCTCATGATCCTGGGGGCCGACAAGATGATCTCGCTCCTGCGCGGCCATCCCAAGTTCATGCGGGGAATCGACTATTCCTTCGCGGGCCTGTTCTCGGTCTTCGCCATCAAGATCCTGGCGACATCGACCCGTTAGGCTCCTTTCGCCTCGGCTCGCGTCCGCCGATGATCGCCCAATAGATGAGGCCGGCCACGGCGCCGGTCAGTCCCAGCACGAAGCTCACATGCAGCTCCTCGGGGCTGGCGATCCGCGCCTGCCCGCGCAGGATCCAGGGCACGGCCGCCGTGAGCACCCCCGTGGCGAGGATGTGCCACAGAAGGCTGCGCATCCCCAGCACCTCGCTGACGATGGCGACCAGCAGCGGCGGGAAGATCAGCAGCGTGAACATGATCCTTCCGACCGCCAGGAACGCGTCCTCCACGATGGGTCCGGGATCCTCGGCCGCAAACACCGCGTCGATCAGCGACCAGAAGCCGACGAACAGCGTGTCGCCGGTCAGCAGCGCCATTACCGGATCGACCATGGTGGCGATGAGGAAGAACGTGCCGCTCGCGCCGACGGCGATGAGGAGCGCAAAGGGAATGAGGATGAGCCAGCGGATCATGGCCTATAACTAAAGGAGCCTCAAAGCATCCGCCAGTCAGGCTGTGGAGAAAGCGCCGCGCTCAAGGGCAACACGGCGCCTTTCAGCTTCTATTCCCCGTTCCCCACCGCATACACGCCCTCGGCCCCGATGCCCTGTTCGGCCATCATGCGGGCGCGGGCGCGCAGCTTTTCGGTCTCGCTCTTGAGCTGGCCGCAGGCGGCCAGGATATCGCGGCCGCGCGGGGTGCGCACTGGCGAGGCATAGCCGGCGCGGTAGACGATCTCGGAGAAGCGCTCGATCCGCTCCCAGTCCGAGCACTCGTATTTCGAGCCGGGCCAGGGATTGAACGGGATCAGGTTGATCTTCGCCGGGATGCCCTTCAGCAGCTGGACGAGCTTGCGCGCATCCGCATCCGAATCGTTCACGCCCTTGAGCATTACGTACTCAAACGTGATGCGGCGAGCGTTCGACAGGCCGGGATAGGCGCGACAGGCATCGAGCAGCTGCGCGATGTCGTATTTGCGGTTGATCGGCACCAGCTCGTCGCGCAGCTCATCGCGCACGGCATGGAGCGAGATCGCCAGCATAGTGTTGGCCTCCGCACCGAGGCGCTCCATCTGCGGCACGACCCCGGAGGTGGAGACAGTGATGCGCCGGCGCGACAGGGTCAGGCCCTCGCCGTCCGACATCACCTCAATGGCGGTTACCACGTTGTCGGTGTTGTAGAGCGGCTCGCCCATGCCCATGAACACGATGTTGGACACGAAGCGTCCGCCGTCATTCGGCACGAAGGCGCCTTCCGGCGGGGTGGCGCCGGGCCAGTCGCCGATGGCATCGCGGGCGACGATGAGCTGCGCCACGATCTCGGCCGAGGTCAGGTTGCGCACGAGGCGCTGGGTGCCCGTGTGGCAGAAGGAGCAGGTGAGCGTGCAGCCGACTTGGCTCGACACGCAGAGCGTGCCGCGGTCCGTCTCGGGGATATAGACGCACTCGATCTCCGCGCCCTTGTCGAGGGGTCCGGTGGAGGCCATGCGGATCAGCCACTTGCGGGTGCCGTCCTTCGAGACCTGCTCGGAGACCACCTGCGGGCGGGCGAGCGTGTAGGCGGCTGCCAGCTTGGCGCGCAGCTCCTTGCCCATGTTGGTCATCTCGGCGAAGTCCCTGGCGCCCCGGAAATAGATCCAGTGCCAAAGCTGGGCCACGCGCATTTTGAGCTCGCGCTCCGGCACGCCGATGGCGGCCAGCGAGTCCTTCAGCTGGTCCCGGGTAAGGCCGACGAGCGAGGCGCCGCCAGGGGCTGCTCCCGCCGCGACGGTCAGCTCCGCGGTCTTTTCGATGAACCCGGCCGCGCGTGCGGCATCGCTGACGGCTATAGGCGCCGCATTGGGGTTGTGCTTGGCGATGTCGAGCACCGTCGCCATGGGAGATCATGCCTTCGTTGTTGGGAGTTCGGCGGTCATATAACACGATTGCGCCGGAAAAGTGAGCGTCTCAACGCAAAATCCGGGCCTCGGGCCCGGAAGATGTTCATTAGCGTACTGATTTTCAATCGCGCAGAGCTTTATGAAGCGCATTCCTTGCGGGCGTGCTCCAGGGCCTTGTTGAAGCCGTTGAGGGAATAACGGTCGGTCAAGCTCGATCCGCGGGCCGACTGCGATTTCACGGTCATGGTGCCGCTCTTCGCCATCATGGCGATGGCCTGGCCTTCCTCGGCCGGGTTCTTCAGCCAGGCATTGGTGGCCTTGGCGAGGAGCGCATAGGACGTGTTGCCCACGGAAACCTCGGCGGGACCGTTCTCCTTGGCCGTGAAACCGAACTCGAACGCCACCTCGTTCTTCACGTTCTCCGCCGGGCGGAAAGAGACGAAGAGATAGGCCGGGTCGCGGCTGGCAGTCTTGGGCGACCAGTCTTTCGGGCGGCTCAGCGCATAGCAGATCTTCGAGCGACCGCTCTGGGCCATGTAGACCTCCCAGTCGCCATAGGACGTCACGAGGGAGCCGCCGGGGCTTGAGGCCTTGGCTGGCTTGGCCGTGGTGGCAGCAGCTGCCGCTCCGGCAGCAGCGGCTGCTGCGGCGGGCTTGGCCGGCGTGGTCTTGGCGGCCGGAGGCTTCGCCGTGGCAGCCGGCTTGGCTGCGGGCTTCGCCGGCGTTTGGCGGTTCGAGGGCGGCGTCGAACGCTGGGCCTGAGCCAGGGCTGCAGGTCCGGTTCCGATGACGACGAGGGCGGAAAGGATGCCCGCGGCGATGCCGCGCTGGAAAGATGCAGAGGTCATGGGGCGGGACGATACAAGCCGATGGTTAAGAACTTTTCACCACCTCCGTTAAGGCTACATCGAGAGATTGGCGATGCGTCGAAACGTGGCGGTTGCTCCAAAGATGACGGTTCAGCCTGAACCTCAACCCAACAAAAAGGGCCGCTTGCGCGACCCGTTCAGTAGCCTTCAAAGCTTGTTCGTTTTTAAAATGTCGGAGGAATTGAAATCACTTTGTCGCTAACGGAATCACTTATATCGACAAGAAATAACATTGCAATAAGTATATATTCTTCTCTGAGATGGATCTGCCGCAACTGTCAGGAGATTTAGGTCAAAGCCTCTCCCAAAGTTTTTCTCGCCTTTTCTTTGTGCTCTTCCGTAATCGAGCCAGCCACCTGGGTGATGGCAGCCGCAAGCACCGCCGCGTCGTCGGCGAAGCCGATGATAGGCAGAAGGTCGGCGATCGCATCGGTCGGGAACACGAAATACGCGATGGCGCCGAGGAGAATCAGCTTCACGCGGCTTGGGGTCGAGGGATCGGTGGCGCAGAAATAGGCCGCCACGAGATCCTCAGCGAAGGGAATCTTGCCGGCCACGCGCTTGAATTTCTCCCAGAAGCGGCGCTTGAGGCCGGCCTCGTCCCGGGTCGCCTCGCGCATGGCCTCCATCTCGGCCTTGGTGAAAGGCTTCATGAAGGGTTCGCTCATCCGGTCTGTTCCTTCCATGGTCTGCGTTTCCGTTCCGTCGAGGATACCGTAAGACAGGTCCCGACACAGGGAGAAAAGCGATGAAGCTCGACAAATTGATGGCAGCCGTCGTCACCGGGGGCGCTTCGGGCCTCGGCGAGGCCACCGCCCGCATGCTCGCGGCCAGCGGCGCGAAGGTGGCCATTCTCGATATGAACGCGGAACGCGGCGGCGCGGTTGCCCGCGAGATCGGTGCAGTCTTCTGCCGGGCCGACGTGACGGACGAGGCCTCCATCGATTCGGCGCTGGCGGAAGCGCGGGCGGCCAACGGCATCGAGCGTGTCCTCGTCAACTGCGCCGGCATCGCGCCGGGCAAGCGCACGGTGTCGAAGAAGCGCGACACCGGCGAGCTGATCCCGCACGATCTCGCAAGCTTCCGCCGCGCGGTGGAGATCAACCTGATCGGCACCTATGCCATGATCTCTAAATGCGCCGCCGAAATGGCGGGCCTGGATCCCGTGACGCCGGACGGCGGGCGCGGCGTCATCGTCAACACCTCGTCGGTCGCAGCCCAAGACGGACAGATCGGGCAGGCGGCCTATGCTGCCTCCAAGGGCGGCGTGCTGGGCCTGACGTTGCCCGTCGCGCGCGATCTCTCAGGCTTCGGCATCCGCGTGATGACCATCATGCCGGGTCTGTTCCACACGCCGCTCTTCGAGGGCATCGCGGAGGATTATCGCAAGGCGCTGGAGGCCAACGTGCCGTTCCCGTCGCGTCTCGGACGGCCCGAGGAATACGCGAATCTCGTCAAGGCCATCATCGAGAACGACATGCTCAACGGCGAGGGCATCCGCCTCGACGGCGCGTTGCGCATGCAGCCGAAATAGATTTGAGATATCGCAGGCTGTCACCACAGCGACAGCCTGCTGTTTGGACGGAACCTTTCAGAGCACGAAGTCAGTGTGGGTCAGAGCGAGGCCTGCGCCGAGCTTCGCGATCTGGACTGCGGCTTGGGCGCCCGTACCATCTGCATCGAAGAAAAGCTTTCCGTTGTCCTCGTTGTAGAAGATGCGGGTATTTGCGTCAGATGCCTGGGCCCCGACATGAAAAGCCTTCTCGGCCAGGAAGCCGCCCTCTTTGGAGCCGCTGAGTCCGGGTCCCAATAGGCTGATCTCGTCCTCTCCCGCCTTAAAGTCGGTGATCACATCGACGTTTCCGCCCTTCAACCCCTTGGGGGTGAACGAGAAGGTGTCGCTACCGCTGCCGCCGGTCAGCCGATCCTGACCGAGCCCGCCAATCAGGAGATCGTCGCCATCGCCACCGTTAAGGCGGTCGTTGCCGACGCCGCCATCCAGCACGTCATTGCCAGCCCGACCCCAGAGTGCATCGTGGCCTGCATCACCGAGAAATGTGTTGTCGGCGTCGTTGCCTTTGAACGCATCGGCCTTGAGGGTGCCGATCAGATTCTCGACCGAGACGAAGGTTTTCGTCCCGACGCGCGTATTCTGAGCGCCGGTAAGGGCAAGATCCACGCGGGCGCCCACCTTCGGCATCCACATGACGACGTCCGTGGAGAGAGCGGCAGTGTCAACGCCGTCGCCGCCGTCGAGGAGGTCGTCGCCCGGGCCGCCGACGAGAGTGTCATCGCCAGCCCCACCATAGAGCTTGTCGTGCCCGTCGGCTCCTCCGCGGTTGCCGAGACCGAACAGAAAGTCGTTGTCTGCGCCGCCATTGATCGTGTCATGGCCGCGCGTTGCAAACAGCACGTCCTTTCCGTTGGTGCCATCCACCACGATGCTGAACTTCTCGGGTTCCGGCGGCGTTTGGGTCGGCTTTGTCTTGGTCAATCTCAGGTTCAATTTTGCCATAGGTTTTCTCATTAAGGTATGAAACATTGCATGATATGCAATAAAGTTACCTTACTCATCCTATGAGCGCTTTAGTCAAGTCATCTGTAGCGAATTAATCAGTTCATAATGGAGATATACTTTACTTTAAAGTAATAATTAGAATAAAATCTCATACAAGACTCTCCAATCAGAGAGGTTATTGCCGATAGTGCCGATGTAGACGCATGAAATGCTCTTCCTATAGAGGGGTAGGCCATAACGGCATTAGCCCTCAAAATAGCTCGCCCCGGTTCTCAGAATAACTCTCGAGATCCGGGGTGCAGAGCCAGGTCTCGCGACGCTTGGTCCAGGCCTCGTAGGTGGGCGTGAACAGGTTGGGCTCGTCGAAGGCGCCGAGCTTGATCTCGATCTCGTCGCCGGCATCCCGGTCGAACACCTGCGAGCCGCAGACGGGACAGAAGCAGCGCTCGGATTCTGGCGTAGCGGACCAGGCTCGGATTTGCCCGGTGACCGTCACCTGATCGACGGGGTAGATCACGAAGGCGTTGAAGGCTGCGCCGCTGATCTTGCGGCAGGTCATGCAATGGCACAGGCCCACGCGAGTCGGCTCGCCTGTGGCCTTGAAGGTCAGCTGGCCGCAGGCGCAGCCGCCCGTCAGAACGCGCATCGCGGGCATGGCCTACCTCTTCACCAGCCCGGCCGCCATCTGGTCCATGCGCTGCGCCAGCTCGACGTCGCGGCGCGTGAGGCCCTTGGCATCGTGGGTCGCCAGCGTAACCTCGACCCGGTTGTAGGTGTTGGACCATTCGGGGTGGTGGTTCATCGCCTCGGCGGCGAGCGCCACGCGGGTCATCCAGCCGAAAGCCGCGCTGAAATCGTCGAAGACGAAGCGCTTGGTGATCGCATCGCGGCCCTCGACCATCGCCCAGCCATCAAGGGCGGGCAGGAGTTCCTGGCGTTCAGTATCGGACAATCGGGGCATGATCCGCCTTCACCCTGAGAAAAGATGTCTCCTAGTGATGAAGCGGCAGGACGTGTTTTCAAGGGTTCAAGGAATGGCGAGCAGCCGAATGAGCCCCAGGCTGATGGCGATCAGCACGAGGAGCGAGAGCGTCACGGTAAGTGTCACCCGGCCGCCGACCTTGCCCAAGACCTTGAGGTCGACGCCAAGGCCAAGCGCTGCCATCGCCACGATGGTGAGAAACGCCGTGACCGGCATCACGATCAGCAGGAGCGCTTCGGGAATAGCGCCGAGCGAGCGCAGCAGCGCAAGGCCTAAGAAACCGACAATGAACCAGGGCACGAGCCGGCCAAAGGAGAGTCTCGGTTTAGCCCCTTCTGTCTGGCGGCCCACGATCACCGACAGCGCGATCACCACCGGCCCGAGCATCAGCACGCGCACGAGCTTCACGAGAGTGCCGAGCTGCGTGCTCACGAGACCGATGGGCATGGTTGCGGCCAGAACCTGCGGCACGGCATAGACGGTCAGCCCCGCAAGCACCCCGTATTGGGTCATCGACAGGCCGATGAGCGGCACCAGCAAGGGCAGGGCGAGCACCACGATGACGCCGAGAATAGCCGTGAAAGCGATGGAGGAAGCCACGTCCGCCGGCTTCGCGCCGATCACTGGCGCAACCGCCGCAATCGCCGAGTTGCCGCAGATCGCGTTGCCGCAGGCGACCAGCACCGCCATGCGTTTCGGCAGGCCGAGCATGCGCCCGAGGGCGTAGCTGACGCCGAGGGCCAGGGCCACCACGACGGCGATGCCGAGGATGAGCCCAAGGCCGGCATCCAGCACCGCCTGGAAGCTGATCGAGGCACCGAGCAGCATCACGGCGATCTCGAGCAGGGTCTTGGCAGAGAACCCGATGCCGGGAGCCCAGCGCCGATCAGGCGTCCAAAGGGTGCGCAGGAGGGTGCCGAGCAGGATCGCGATCACGAGGGCTTCGAGCCAGGGCCGACCTGTCCAGTGCTCCTCGATCCGTTGCAGCCCCATGGCGGCAAGCGCGATGCCTGCACAAAGGGCGATGCCCGGCGCCAGTTGCACGAGAGGAGTGCGGATCATGGGAATGGTTGAGGTCCTGCGCGTCGTGAGGAAGGGGCTATTCGCAAGGTAGACAGGATGCAAGTGCGAAACACGCCATTGTCATCCTCAGGCCAAGCGAAGCGAGGGAAGGGTATTCATGATCAGGCGCGGCGCTATGGATTCCCTTCCCCTCCGCTGCGCTCCGGCCGGGGATGACACTGGAGGTTTCGCCAACTCAGCCCGCAAAACCGTCCTCGATGGCGCGCCAGTCCTGCGTCAACGTGAACGTGTCCCGGTCGATGACGATGAAGCAGCCGCCGCCGGGATGCTGCGGGCGGCTTTCCTTTCCGATCTCCACCTTCTGCAGATGAGCCGTCAGCAGGCAGCCGACGGCACCGTGGGAGACGACAACGATGTCGCCGGAGGTTGCGTCTTCGCGCAGGATGCCGCTGATGGCGTTGACGATGCGTGCCTGCGCGTCGATGGCGCGTTCCCAGCCGCGGATGCTTGCGTGCGGGCGGCCGAAGAATTCGCGCACCACCTCCCAAAATTCCGGCGGGGCGATGAAGCCCGTGGACGAGCGGTCGTTCTCGCCGAGATCCTCGTGCGTCTCGTAGGGCAAGCCGAGCCGCTCCGCCACGATGGCGGCCCCGTCCCGCGCTTTCCGCTCCGTGCTCGCATGAACGGCCGTGACGTCGCGGTCGGCGAGCAGATCCACGAACAGCTTCATGCGGGCACGCCCGATTGGGTTCAGCGGCCATTCGGTAATGGGCTGGTCCGGGTCGATGACCACTTCGGGATGGGTGAGGAAAATGAGCGAAGCCATGATCTTGGCTGTAACAAACCTGCCTGGGCGCGTCGAGGTTCAGCTCAGGGGGTAAGCCGCTTCGATCACATAAGGGCCGCCACCCACGGAGGCGCGTGACGAATAGAGCACGAAGCGGTGGGCCGTGAAGGTGAGCTTGGGAAAGTGACCACGGGTTGCGATGTAGTCCGCGACGTCGATGGGCGAGACATGCTTTAGGCGCGCCAGGGTGATGTGGGGCGTGAACTTGCGCGTCTCGGGCGGCAAACCCGCTTGGCGCAGGAGGCGTTCCTGCTCCCCCTGCAACTCGTTTAGCTCGCCATTGCCGGAGGTGCGGGCGAAGACGGCCCGGGGCTTGCCGCCGCCAAAGCTGTCGAGCCCGTCGATGGTGATGGCGAGCGGAGTGCGCTGGCGCCTCTCGCCGAGAAACGAACAGACGTCGTCGGCCATGCGCTCGTCGATGTCGCCGATGAAGCGAAGGGTGATGTGGTAGTTTTCGGGGTCAATCCAGCGCGCCCCGGGAAGCCCGCCGCGGAAGCTCGACAGCGCCAAGCCGATCTCGGCCGGGATCTCGATGCCGGTAAACAGACGTGGCATGCGGCACCTCCCAGGGCTTGCTGATGCCGAATCAGACGATTGGTGACCGGGATTGTTCCGGAGTGGAGAGCGTCATCCCGGACGAAGCGCAGAGAAGATCCGGGGGCGGGCGCAGAATGAAGTACCTGTTTCCTTCCCCCTTGTGGGGAGGGGTGGTCGCGACAGCGACCGGGGTGTACTGGCGCCTCACCTGCATAGGCTATTGCTCACACCCCCCACCTCCAACTCCTCCCCAGAAGGGGAGGAGGGTTTACGTCACACTGTCATCAACGATCCCGGATCGGCTTACGCCGTCCGGGATGACCTTGTGGTGGTTAGGGGCATGGATTGCAGTGCTCGACGTGGATGGCGTCGATGCGCTTTTCCAGCTCCGGCGTGATCGTCACGCCGATGGAAGCGATATCCGTCCTCAGCTGCTCCATGGAGGTGGCGCCGATGATGTTGGACGTGACGAAGGGGCGGGAGTTGACGAAGGCCAGCGCCATCTGGGCGGGATCGAGACCGAACTCCTTCGCGAGCGCGATGTATTTGCGGATGGCGGCCTCCGCGGTGGGGTTCTCGTAGCGCTGGCCGCGCCCGAACAGGGTCGTGCGCGTCCCAGCCGGGCGGGCGCCGTCGAGGTACTTGCCCGTGAGATATCCTTGAGCCAACGGCGAATAGGCGAGCAGGCTTACGTTCTCGTGCATCGTCACCTCGGCCAGCGCCACCTCGTAGGTGCGGTTGAGGAGGTTGTAGGCGTTCTGCACCGACTGCACCCGCGCCAGACCCTTGGAATCCGCATGCTTGAGGAAGGTCATGGTGCCCCAGGCGCTCTCGTTGGAGAGGCCGAAATGCCGGACCTTTCCAGCCTTCACCAGATCGGTCATGATCTCGACCGTCTCGGCGATGGGATGGGACTGGGCTTCTTGATGACGGAAGATCGTCGGGTTCGAGCCCCAGGGCATCGGGCGGTCGGGCCAGTGGATCTGGTAGAGGTCGATATAGTCGGTCTGGAGCCGCTTCAGGCTCTTGTTGACCGCCTCCTCGATCTGCTTGCGGGAGAGCTCACCCTTGGAGCCGTCATCCCGGTACCAGGTGCTGTCGGAGCGGCCGATCACCTTGGAGGCGAGGATCACCTTGTCGCGGGAGCCCCGCGCCTTGAACCAGGAGCCGATGATCCGTTCCGTGGAGCCTTGTGTCTCGGGCTTGGGCGGGATCGAGTAGAGCTCGGCGGTGTCGAAGAAGTTGATGCCCTGGTCGAGGGCATAATCCATCTGCGCGTGGCCCTCGGCCTCCGTGTTCTGCTGGCCCCAAGTCATGGTGCCGAGGCAGATGAGGCTGACATTGAGGTCCGTGCGGCCGAGGCGGCGATATTCCATGAGGTAATCTCCTCGCGGCGACATGATCCGCCGCGTTCAGGCAAGAATGAGGCGCTGAGGACGATCAGCGCTGGGCGATGCGGGCGAGAAAGCCCTCGATGGTGGGCAGGATGCGCTCGACGATGATCTCCACGCCCTTGGCCGTCGGGTGCAGCCCGTCGGGCAGGTTGAGGGAACGCTCGCCGGCGACTCCATCCAGGAAAAACGGATAGAGCACAAGGTCGTGCTTCTTCGCAATGTCCGGATAGAGGCTGTCGAATTTCTGCACGTAATCCGGGCCGAGATTGCGCGAGGCAACCATGCCGGCGAGCATCACCGGTATGTTGCGGGCTTTCAGTTGCTCGATAATGGCCTCGAGATTCTTCCGGGTAAGTGCCGGGTCGAGCCCGCGCAACATGTCGTTGGCGCCAAGCTCCACGATCACCCCGTCGGTGCCGTCCGGCACCGACCAGTCGAGCCGGTCGAGCCCGCCGGAGGAGGTATCGCCGGAGACGCCCGCATTGGTGATCTCCACCTTGTAACCCTTCGCTTTGAGCACACGCTCCAGCACCACTGGGAATGCCGCCTCCTGCGGCAGGCCGTAGCCCGCGCTCAGGCTGTCTCCCAGAGCCACGAGGCGGATCGGCTGTCCCTGCGCTTGAGCCTCTGGAAGAGGCGTGATCATGGCGGCCAGGGCGACCGCACACGCAAATATGATCGTCATGAATGGGCCGGATTGGCGCTTCATCGATGGGCTTCCCATATAGGCCGGACTAGAACCGGGGTCGTTTCGAGTTTCCAACAGATCGGGTGAACGGGCATGCAGGACAAGGCCATCGCGCTGCACGATGTCGATTTGAGCCTCGGGCGCGGGGCTGCACGGGTGCATATCCTCAAGGGGATTTCCCTCGACATCCCCAAAGGCGAGGCCGTGGGGCTCGTTGGTCCCTCAGGCTCCGGCAAATCGACCCTGCTCATGACTATGGCAGGATTGGAGCGCCCCGATTCCGGAAAAGTGATCGTCGATGGCACCGATCTGTCGGGCCTCGACGAGGATGCGCTGGCGCGCTTCCGCGGCCGGCGCATCGGCATCGTGTTCCAGTCCTTCCACCTCGTGCCTACCATGACGGCGCTGGAGAACGTGGCGCTTCCGCTGGAGCTTGCTGGCGAGGACGACGCATTCGAGCGCGCTGAGGCCGAGCTGCAGGCGGTCGGCCTCGGCCATCGCCTGCACCATTATCCGGCGCAGCTCTCGGGCGGCGAGCAGCAGCGCGTGGCGATTGCCCGCGCCATCGTGCCCAATCCGGCGATCCTCGTGGCCGACGAGCCCACCGGCAACCTCGATGAGAACACCGGCGGGTCCATCATCGACCTGCTCTTCGCCTTGAAGCGCGACCGCGGTGCAACCTTGGTGCTCGTGACCCACGATCTCAACCTCGCGCGTCTGTGCGACCGCATGGTGCGCCTGCGCTCCGGGCAGCTCGAGGCCGATGCGGCCACCGCCGCGGCCTAAGGAAAATCCCATGCACGGCACCCTTCCGGTCACGCCACCGAGGCGCTCTTCGTCGCCCCGCCTGCCGCTCCTGCTGCGCCTGGCGCTGCGCGAACTGCGCGCGGGCCTCAAGGGCTTCGGCATTTTTCTGGCCTGCATCGCGCTCGGCGTTGCGGCGATCGCCAGCGTCTCGTCCCTGTCGCGGTCGCTGACGGAGGGCATTTCCCGCGAGGGACGCCGGATTCTCGGCGGCGACATGGCCTTCTCCCTGCTCCAGCGCGAAGCGGGCGCGCCTGAGCGCGCTTTCCTGGAATCGAAAGGTCAGGTCAACATCATTGCGACCATGCGCGCCATGGCCATTGCCGGCGACAAGGGCTCCGGTCTGGTCGAGATGAAGGCGGTCGATGAGGGCTATCCCACTGTCGGCGCGCTCGAGACCGATCCGCAGCTTGCTCCAGCCGAGCTCTTCGCCGAACGGGACGGCGCCTTCGGGGCGGCGGTGGATCCAGCACTGCTGGCGCGGCTCGATCTCAAGGTGGGCGACCGTGTCACGGTGGGGGGCGCCAAGGTGGAATTGCGGGCGCGTCTCGTGTCCGAGCCCGACAAGATCGCCGACGGCATCGGCTTCGGGCCGCGTCTCCTGCTCTCGCAGCAGGCCCTGCAGGCCACAGGCCTCGTGCAGCCCGGCAGCCTCGTGCGCTGGACCTATCGGCTGATCCTGCCGCCGGAGGTGTCTACCGAGGACGGGCTGACCCGGATCGAGGCGGAGGCAGGCCGCGTCCTGCCCGAGGCCGGCTGGAACATCCGCACCCGGCTCAACGCCGACCCGCGCTTTGCCCGCAACATCGAGCGTTTCACCCAGTTCCTGACGCTGGTTGGCCTTACGGCGCTGCTCGTGGGCGGCGTCGGCGTCGCCAACGCGGTGCGCGGCTTCGTCGACCGCAAGCGCGCCTCCATCGCGACCCTCAAGAGCCTCGGCGCGCCGGGTGGCCAAGTGGTGATGCTGTACCTCACCCAGGTGATGCTGATCGCCATCGTGGGCATCGGCATCGGGCTGGCTTTCGGGGCGGCGCTGCCGTTCGTGATCACGGGATTGTTCGGTCATCTCCTGCCGATCCCGATCCAGCCGACGCTGGCCTGGAGCGAGCTCGGGATCGCGCTGCTCTACGGGGCGCTCACTGCCCTGGTCTTCGCCATCGCGCCCTTAGGGAGAGCCCATGACGTGCCGGTCTCGGGTCTGTTCCGCGACCAGATCGATCCGGAGCGGCGCTGGCCGCGCAAGCGCTACGTAACGGCGCTCGCGCTGTCCGTCGCGGCGCTCGTCGGACTGTCGCTGCTCGCGGCCTACGATCGGCGGATTGCTCTGATGTTCATCGCCGCTGCGGCGGGTTCCTTCGCGCTGCTGCGGGTGGTGGCCGTCGGCATCATGGCGCTCGCCCGCCGCCTGCCGCGTCCCCGCAGAACGGCCCCGCGGCTCGCGCTCGCAAACATCCACCGGCCCGGTGCGCTCACGCCCTCGCTCGTGCTGTCATTAGGCCTCGGCATCACGCTCCTGGTCACGCTCGCGCTCATCGACACCAACCTGACGCGCCAGCTGACGCAAAGCCTGCCGCAGCGGGCGCCGAGCTTCTTCTTTCTCGATATCCCGAACCAGCAGGCCGATGCCTTCGAGGGCTTCCTCAAGAGCCAGACCCCGGAGGCGCAGATCGAGCGCGTGCCCATGATGCGCGGCCGTCTGGTGACCCTGGGGGGGCGGCCCGTCGCCGAGGTCAAGGCGCCCGAGGACGTGTCCTGGGTGCTGGAGGGCGACCGCGGCATCACTTACGCGGCCAAGCCGCCGGAGGGTTCGAAGATCGTACAGGGCGAGTGGTGGCCAGAGGATTACCGCGGCAAGCCGCTGGTCTCCTTCGACCGGAAGATCGCCGAAGGCCTGGGGCTGAGGATCGGCGACGTGATCACCGTCAATGTGCTCGGGCGCAACATCAGCGCCACCATTTCCAACCTGCGCGAGGTGGAGTGGCGCTCCATGGGCATCAACTTCGTCATGGTGTTCTCACCCAACGCCTTCGCGGGCGCGCCGCACACGCATCTGGCCACGGTCACGTTCCCGAACGGCTCCGACGAGGCCCTCGACACCCGCATCCTGCGCAGCTCTGCGCAAGTCTATCCCATGGTCACGAGCGTGCGGGTGAAGGATGCCCTGGAGGCGGTCAACGACGTGGTCTCGCAGCTCGTCATGGCGATCCGCGGCGCCAGCTCCATCGCGCTGATCGCGAGCCTCCTGGTGCTCGCGGGCGCCCTGGCGGCCGGCCACCGGGCACGGCTCTACGATGCGGTGGTGCTCAAGACCCTCGGCGCCACCCGCGCCCGGCTGCTCTCGGCCTACGCGCTCGAATACGGTCTCTTAGGGTTGGCAACGGCGGTCTTCGGCCTCCTGGCAGGCTCGCTCGCCGCCTATTTCATCGTCGAGCGCGTCATGAACCTAAGCTTTACCTTAGACCTCTCGGGAGCCTTGCTGGCTTCAGCCCTGGCGGTTCTAGTGAGCGTCGGATTAGGGCTGGTGGGAACCTGGCGGATTCTCAGTCAAAAACCGGCGCAATATTTAAGAAACCTTTAGAGGCCGCGAGCGCGTCGGCGTAATAAAGAAGCGCGAGAAGCTTAGCGAAGAGCAGCGGCAAGTCTGCTCTTCGTTTTTCTTGCTTCACGAAGATTTGAAGCTTGACCTTGCCCCTTGCGGAAAAGGGGCCGACCTCTCATATTTCGGGTGTCGTCGCCCAACGCGGCGGCCGAGGGCTGACCCCAGCCTTTCGAGGGAACAACGGACACCGCGAGAAAGGACTCCGATGCAACCGTATGAGCAAAACCAAAACGCCTATGGCACCGGCTTTGCCCGGACGGCGGCTCAGGTCGATCAGGGCCTGCGCGCCTTCATGCTCGGCGTCTACAACAACATGGTCCTGGGCCTAGCCATCTCGGCCCTGGTCGCACTCGGCATCAACATGCTGGCCACCACGAGCGATCCGTCGCAAGCGGTTGCCCGGATGGGTGGTGTCGGCCTGACCCAGTTCGGCGCGACCCTGTATGGCTCGCCCCTGATGTGGGTTGTGGCGCTGGCGCCTCTGGCCTTCATCTTCTTCTTCTCGTTCCGGATGGACCGGATGTCCGCGGCGACGGCTCGCACCACCTTCTTCGCTTTCGCGGCGGTGATGGGTGCTTCGCTCTCGACGCTTCTCATCCGCTACACCGGCGCGAGCGTCGTGCAGGTGTTCTTCATCACGGCGGCCGCCTTCGGCTCGCTGTCGCTCTGGGGCTACACCACGAACCGCAGCCTGTCCGGCATGGGCTCGTTCCTGATCATGGGCCTCGTCGGCCTGATCCTGGCCTCGATCGTGAACATCTTCGTCGCGTCGAGCGCCCTGCAGTTCGGCATTTCGGTGATCGGCGTTCTGATCTTCGCAGGCCTCACCGCCTACGACACGCAGAAGCTGAAGGAGATGTACCTGTACGGCAACTTCGACCAGGAAGCCGCCGCTAAGGTCTCCGTGTTCGGCGCCCTGACGCTGTACCTGGACTTCATCAACATGTTCCAGTTCCTCCTGGCTCTCGTGGGCAACCGCAACGAGTAAGGATGAGCGGATCGCTTGATCGCGAAGCCCCGGCTTTTCAGCCGGGGCTTTTGTTTTGGGCTCACGTCTGCGCCGACCGATGGCCGAACCAAGCACTCGCGACAGCCGCTGCCGCGCAGATCAAGGTCACGAGCCCGAACCCGCCGGCCATGGCCGTGGCGTAGGTATTCTGCACGGCATCGGTTCTGGACTCGGACAGCAGGGGAGTGCCGAACGTCGCCAGCCCGAAGAGACCTGCGGTTTCCGGGCTCGCCCATGCGGCGGCGTACTGGAATCCCAAGGTGGCAATGACGCCGAGACCGGCAACGGCAATCAGGCCCGCGACGCGGGAGATCGCGTTGTTGATGCCCGAGGCGACGCCGATCCGGTCGCCGGGCGCGGCGTTCATCACCGTCGTCGACAGGGGCGCAACCGTGATGCCCATGCCTAACCCCATCACGGCCATGACGGGCACGACGGCGAGCCAGTAGCCCCCATGGAACACCGCAGGGGCCAGGAGCGCGAAGCTCAAGGCCGTGATCAACGGACCTACGGTAAGAAGCATCCGGGTCCCGAACCGGTCGGCCATGCCCCCGCCGAGGCGGGAGAGCACAGCCATGACGAGCGTGAACGGCAGGAACACCGACCCTGCCTTGGCAGCCGAATAGCCATGGGCTTCGATCAGCGCCGTTGGCAGGAAGAACAGGGCCCCACTCAGCGAGAAGTAGAGCAGCAGGGTCAGCGCATTGACGTTGGCGAAGGCCGGGATGCGGAACAGGTCGAGCGGCATCATCGGCACGGCGCTGCGCCTCTCGTGCAGCACGAAGAGGACGAGGATAATCGCGCCGGCCATCGTGAGCAGGAGAGCGATGCTGCGTTGACTGTCCCGTTCGCCGAACGCCGTCAGCCCATAGGCGAGGAGACCGAGCCCAAGGACGGCGAGAGCGGCTCCGAGCCAGTCCATGGTGGCGTCTTCCAGCGCTGGGCTTTCCGGCACATGCCTCCAGCAGATCCAGAGCGCCAGCGCGGCAACCGGGAGGTTGATCCAGAAGATCGCCTGCCACGGGCCGATATCGATCAGCCATCCGCCGAGGATCGGCCCGAGGGCCGCCGCGATGGCGGAGGCAGCCGCCCATGTGCCGATCGCCTTGCCCCGGGCATCGGGCGGGAAATGGGCGCTGATGAGCGCTAGCGACCCCGGCACCAGCAGGGCGCCGCTGACACCCTGAAAGGCCCGGGCCACGATCAGCATCTGGGCCGATTGGGACAACCCGCACCACAGGGAGGTCAGACCGAAACAGGCAATGCCGATCATGAAGATTCGTCGCAGACCATGGGCATCGCCTGCCGCGCCGCCGAGGAGCAGGAAAGCGGACAATGTCAACGCGTAGGCATTGGTGACCCATTGCATCTCGGCCAACGACGCCTGCAGGCTCTCGCGCATCTGCGGGATCGCGACGGTCACGATGGCGCCATCGGCAAACACCATGCTGGAGCCGAGGATCGCACTCCAGACGACAGCGTTCTGCGCACGGGATGTAATGGCCGGCTGCGTCGCGCCTGGGCTGAACTGGTTCACCCGCGACCCTTTCTCATGATGCTACATGCTAGTGCTGAAGCAGGAATAAAGACAGCCCTGGCGAGTCGGTGCGACTTCCTCAGCGCCCCCAAAATGGTTTAGAAGACCGCATGAGCTTCGTCATCCGTCCTTCCCGTGAAACCGATATTCCCGTCATCGCGACGATCTATGCCCATGCGGTCACGCACGGCACGGCCTCCTTCGAGCTTGAGCCGCCATTGGAAGCCGAGATGGCGCGCCGACGCGATGACATCTTGAAAGGCGGCTATCCTTATCTCGTCGCAGAGATGAATGGCGACATCCTGGGCTATGCCTATGCGGGCGCCTACCGCGCCCGACCCGCCTATCGCTCAACGGTGGAAGACTCGATCTATGTTGCTCCGTCGGCCCAAGGACAGGGCGTCGGGCGCGCGCTTCTGGTGGCATTGATCGAGCAATGCGAGGCCCTGGATTTCCGGCTCATGGTGGCGGTCATCGGCGATGAGGATTCGCATGGCTCCATCGGCCTGCACAGGAGCCTCGGCTTCGAACCCGCCGGCATTCTCAAGGGAATCGGCTACAAGCACGGACGCTGGCTCTCCACCGTACTCATGCAGCGCCCCCTTGGACGGGGCATGAGCGAGTCTCCGACCCGGCCTCTGCCTGCAAGTTAGTTCGCCACCACCTTCGGCTTGTCAAGCACGCGCAAGACGCGATCAAGCTCGTGCCCTCGCTTGAGGATCAGACCGGTCGAGACGATGACGGAATACGCGCCCTGTTTCTTGGCGAGCTTCGGGTCTTTCTCGATGCGGTAGAGAGGCATTTCCGACGTGCGGCGGAAGATGGAGAACACGGCCTTGTCCGGCATGAAGTCTATGGCGTAATCCCGCCACTCGCCGGCGGCCACCATGCGGCCATAGAGGTTGAGAATGGCCTGCAGCTCGGAGCGGTCGAAGGACACCTGTTTCGGCGCGGCGGGGAAGGGCACGATATGGGCTGTGCCCTGACTTGAGCCGCCGCGCAGCGGCTCCGCGATGTCACCTTCGCTCATGACGCCTCCCATGGCTGTTAACATTTGCTGATGATGGGCTTAGGCGGCTATCGGATCAACCCGTCGGGACACAATGAATCACCGCTTCCTTTGCAAATCTTATTCCTGCCTCATTCGCGCCGAAATGGAGCCGCACTAAACCCCGTAAATGCTTAAGTTGCCTCGACGGCCCGGCTCATCGAATGGCTTGGACACGTCAGCCCCCCAGCCCTCTGGGTCGTTTGGAGAGCCGGGCCACGTCGAGACACAAGGCTGCCTTACGGGGCAGCCTTTTCTTTTTTGGTTGAGCTTTCGTGCCATGTATCCATGACCTCTGCCGTCATGGCCGGGCTTGTCCCGGCCATCCCGATGTTTCTAGATGCAGTGCTTTCCGGATCGAGATCACCGGCACAAGGCCGGTGATGACGGAAGAGGATTGGAAGACCTCAAAATCCCGACAACACGATCTTGCCCCGTGTGCGGCCGCTCTCGATGAGCGCATGCGCCCGCTTGAGATTGGCCGCATTGATCGGCCCGATCACATCCGATAGCGTCGTCCTGATCGTTCCCGAGTCAACCAAACGCGAGGCCTCGTTCAGGATCTCGTGCTGACGCTCCATGTCGGCGGTCTGGAAGGTCGAGCGGGTGAACATGGATTCCCAGTGGATCGACACGCTCTTGCCCTTCAGCAGGCTGATGTCGAGAGGTGCCTTCGGATCATCGATGAGCGCGAAGCGGCCCTGAGGCGCGATGGCCTTGGCGATCTCCGGAAAATGCGTGTCCGTATGGGTGATCGAGAACACGAAGGCCGGTGCGCCGATCCCGAGGGCTTCCACTTGGGCGGCCAGCGGCTGGCTGTGATCGATCACATGATGAGCCCCAAGCTCCTGGGCCCAGGCCCGCGTTTCAGGGCGCGATGCCGTGGCGATCACGGTCAGGTCCGTGAGGTGGCGCGCGAGCTGAATGGCCACTGAACCCACGCCGCCGGCCGCGCCGACGATCAGGATCGCGTTGGCCGCACCCTTGACCGGACGCTTCACGTCGAGTCGGTCGAACAGGGTTTCCCAGGCGGTCAGCGTGGTGAGCGGCAGCGCGGCCGCCTCCTCGAAGCTGAGGGATTTGGGCTTTGCCCCCACCAGGCGCTCATCGACCACATGGAATTCCGCGTTGGTGCCGGGCCGGGTGATGGCCCCGGCATAGAACACCTCGTCACCTTCCTTGAAGAGCGAGATCTCCGCGCCGACCCCGCGCACGATGCCGGCGGCGTCAAACCCCAGCACCTTCACGCCACCGAACTCCGGTTGAGCCCGCATACGGACCTTGGTGTCGACCGGGTTCAGGGACACGGCCTTGATCTCGACCAGAAGGTCGCGCGGGCCCGGCTCGGGACGGGGGAGTTCGACGTCGATGAGGGAGGCATCCTGATCGATGGGGAGGGATTGTTGGTAGCCGACGGCGCGCATGACGTGTCTCCTGTTGACGAACCCATAGTTGAGCATAGTGTCTGAGACCGCAAGAACGCACAAAAACAGCCCATAGTGTCAAAAAGGATACCGTGATGCCGAGGGTGTCTTCGAAAATTCCGGGAGTTCAGGGATGCGCCGTCGAGCGCACGCTGAGCCTCATCGAGGGCAAGTGGAAGATCGTCGTGCTCTACAAGCTTTTGAGGGGGACCTTGCGCTTCAACGAGCTGCGGCGTCTGATGCCGTTGGTCACCCAGCGCATGCTGACCCATCAGCTGCGCGAACTGGAAGCCGATGGTCTCATCATCCGCACGGTCTATGCCCAGGTTCCGCCCCGAGTCGAATACTCCCTGTCGGCCCGCGGGCGGAGTCTCGAGCCGGTGCTCATGGCCATGAAGGAATGGGGTGATACGAATCTTTCGTCTCAGGAGGCTCAGGCAGCCTAAAGTGTTCGTGCGTGGCAAGAACTTAACCCTACGCAGCGTGCGCTCGCAGGCTGTCCTTGCGCCGCCTGCCGCTCTGTGGCAACGCTCCCGCAACAACGACAATCAGAGGATGCGCGCATGAAGCTGGATACCCCCACCAGCGGAAGCGAGTTGACGGCGGAAGCCGTCGCCGTGCTGGAAGCCGGACACAAGGCCACCCCTCCGACCTTCGTGCGCGATCTGTACGGGCGGGTGCCGTCCGAGGATCTCGCCTTCTACTCGCCTCAATCCCTGGCGGATCTCGCAGCTGAAGCCTTCGAGCATCTCAAGGCCTCCCGCACCGCCGAGGGCGCGGATGTCCGCCTCCTCGACGTAGAGGTCGAGCGCGACGGCCGGCGCCAGGACGTGACGGTGCTCGAGATCGTCAACGACAACATGCCCTTCCTGCTCGATTCGACCCTGGCCGAGATCGTCGACCAGGGCTACGACCCGCTGCTCGTAGCCCATCCGATCCTGGCCGTGGAGCGGGACGCAAGCGGTGCGCTGGTCCGCCTCGTGGGCGAGGCCACGGCGGCCCTGCGGCTTGGCGTGAAGCGCGAGAGCTTCATCCATATCCATCTGCCCCGTATCGACGATCCTGAGACACGCACCGGACTCATCGAGGCCATCCGGCGGGTCCACAGCGACGTGTCGCTTGCGGTGCACGACTGGCCGGGTATGCGCGCCCGCGTCACCGAGATCGTGCACAATTACCGGCTCAACCCTCCGCCGCTGCCGGACGACGAGGTGAAGGAGGCGATCGCGTTCCTCGACTGGATCGCACGGGACAATTTCACTTTCTTGGGATTGCGCGAATACCGCCTGCCGTCCGGCGACACTGCGGCCGATCCGGTGGAAGGCTCAGGCCTGGGCCTCCTGCGCGACCCGAGCGTGCGCGTGTTACGGCGCGGGCGCGAGCTCGTGGCGATGACGCCTGAAATTCGCGCCTTCCTGGCGCGTCCGCAGGCGCTCATCATCACCAAGGCGAACGTGAAGTCCCGCGTCCATCGCAAGGCACATCTCGACTACATCGGCGTGAAGCTCTTCGACGGCAACGGCCACTTGCAAGGGGAGCTCCGCATCGTCGGCCTTTTCACCGCAAGCGCCTATACCAACACCACCGGCGAGGTGCCGTATCTGCGCCACAAGGTGGCGAAGGTCACGTCTCGCGCCGGCTTCGACCCGGCGAGCTATGCAGGCCGCGCGCTTCTCAATGTTCTCGAGAACTATCCGCGCGACGAGCTGTTCCAGATCGACGAGGACACGCTCTACCACTTCGCCATCGACATCATGAACCTGTCGGAGCGTCCGCGGGTGCGGGTGCTGGCGCGCGCCGACGAGTTCGACCGCTTCGTGTCGGTGCTCGTGTTCGTGCCGAAGGACCGCTACGATACGCAGGCTCGCTTGCGCATCGGCCAGTTCCTCGCCGGAATTTTTGAGGGGCGCGTCTCCGCCTCCTATCCATCCTATCCGGAAGGCCCGCTCGCACGCACGCACTACATCATCGGCCGCGACGAGGGGCTGACCCCGCAGGTCGCCCGTGAGACCCTGGAAAAGGGCATATCCTCCATCGTTCGCACCTGGAGCGATGCCCTGCGCGACGCGCTCGACGCCTCTGTTGGCGGCGCGAAGGCGCGCGCGCTCGCATCCCGTTATGGCGAGGCGTTCAGCGCTGCCTATCGCGAGGCCTTTGGGGCCGAGCAGGTGATCCAGGATATCAGCCTGCTCGAGCAGCTTTCCGAGGCACGTCCGCGTGCCGTCGATCTCTACCGCCGCGAAGGTGACGGCGACACCCGCGTGAACCTGAAGGTGTTCTCGCTCAACCAGTCGCTGCCGCTGTCGGATCGCGTGCCGCTCCTCGAAAACCTCGGTTTCCGCGTGGTGAACGAGCGAACCTATCGCGTGGCGTTCACGGGCTCCGACCGGGTGTGGCTCCACGACATGACCCTGGAGCGCGCCACGGGCGGTACGATCCAGATCGACGAGATCCAGGCGCTGATCGAGGCGGCGCTGCTCGCCCTGTTCCGCAGCCTTGCGGAATCCGACGGCTTCAACCGCCTCGTGCTCGAAGCCGGCCTCGGCTGGCGCGATGTGGCCATGATCCGGGCATTTGGCCGCTACCTGCGCCAGATCCAGGTCACCTATTCGCAGGACTACATCGCCGGAACGCTGGCGCGCCACGGTGCCATCGTGGCCGATCTCGTGAAGCTCTTCTATGCCCGCTTCGACCCACGCCACGAAAAAGGCCGCGAGGCCGCCGAGGCCGCGATCCGCGAGCGGATCGAGGAGCAGCTGAAGCAGGTCACGAGCCTCGATGACGACCGCATCCTGCGCCGCTTCATCAACCTGATCGATGCCGCGACCCGCACCAATTTCTTCCAGCTCGAGGATAACGGCCTGCCGCGCCAAACCATCGCGTGCAAGTTCGAATGCGCCAAGGTGGAAGGGCTGCCGCTGCCACGGCCGCTCTATGAGATCTTCGTCTATTCGCCACGGGTCGAAGGCGTGCATCTGCGCTTCGGCAAGGTGGCGCGAGGGGGACTTCGCTGGTCCGACCGGCCGCAGGATTTCCGCACCGAGGTGCTAGGCCTCGTGAAGGCGCAGCAGGTCAAGAACGCCGTCATCGTGCCGGTGGGTGCCAAGGGCGGCTTCGTTCCCAAGCTCCTGCCGCCCGCGAGCGACCGGCAGTCCTGGCTCAATGAGGGCACCGAGAGCTACCGCATCTTCGTGCGCACGCTGCTGCAACTCACCGACAACATCGTCGGTGACAGCATCGTCCCGCCGCCGGATACGGTGCGTCACGACGGCGACGATCCCTACCTCGTGGTTGCGGCCGACAAGGGCACGGCCACCTTCTCCGACACAGCGAACGCGCTTTCCATCGAGAAGGGCCATTGGCTGGGCGACGCCTTCGCGTCCGGCGGCAGCCAGGGCTACGACCACAAGAAGATGGGCATCACGGCCCGCGGCGCCTGGGAGGCGGTGAAGCGCCACTTCCGCGAGATCGACATCGACATTCAGACCACCCCGGTAACGGTAGCAGGCGTGGGCGACATGTCGGGCGACGTGTTCGGCAACGGCATGCTGCTGTCGCGGGCCCTCAAGCTCGTGGCGGCCTTCGACCATCGCGACATCTTCCTCGATCCGAACCCGGATCCGGAAGCGACTTACCTTGAGCGCGAGCGCCTGTTCAATCTACCCCGCTCCAGCTGGCAGGATTACGACAAGGCGCTGATCTCCAAGGGTGGCGGCATCTTCCCGCGCAACGCGAAATCGATCCCGCTCTCGGCCGAGGTGCGTGAGCTGCTCGACCTCGACAAGCCGGAGGCCACGCCGGCCGAGGTGATGAACGCGATCCTGAAAGCCCGGGTCGACCTGCTGTGGTTCGGCGGCATCGGAACCTATGTCCGCGCCTCGTCCGAGACCGACGAGCAGGTGGGCGACCGCGCCAACGATGCGATCCGCATTGCCGGCCCGGACGTGCGCGCCAAGGTGATCGGCGAGGGTGCCAATCTCGGCATGACCCAGCGCGGGCGCATCGAGGCGGCCCAGAAGGGCGTGCGCCTCAACACGGATGCCATCGACAACTCGGCAGGCGTGAACACCTCCGACGTGGAGGTGAACATCAAGATCGCGCTCACCACGCCGGAGCGCGACGGACGCCTCTCGGAAGAGCAGCGCAATGTGTTGCTTGCCGATATGACCGAGGATGTCGCAGCCCTCGTGCTGCGCAACAACTACCTGCAGACCCTGGCGCTGTCGCTCTCCGAGCAGCGGGGCTTGACCGATCTCGGCTTCGCGCGCCGGCTCATGCACATGCTGGAAGCGGCCGGCCGCCTCAACCGTGCGGTCGAGTACCTGCCCGACGACTCGACCCTCGCCGAGCGCGCCCGCCGCGGCGAGTCACTGACGCGGCCGGAGCTTGCAGTGCTCCTGGCCTATGCAAAGCTTTCCCTGCACGACGCGCTGCTGGAGAGCCCCGTGCCGGATGATCCCTATCTCGGCAAGGAGCTCGATCGCTACTTCCCGGCCGGGATGCGCGAACGCTTTCCCGACGCGATCGCAAGCCATCGCCTTCGGCGCGAGATCATCGCTACGCAGCTGGCGAACGCGATCATCAATCGCGGCGGCCCGACCATGGTGGCCCGCCTCGTCGACCAGACCGGCGCCGATGCACCGACCATCGCGGCGGCTTACGCGGCCACTCGCGATTCCTTCAATCTCACCGAGATGAACATTGCCATCGATGCCCTCGACGGCATCGTGCCGGGCCGGGTGCAGCTGCGGCTCTACGGGGAATTGCAGGACCTGCTCATGAACCGGATCGTCTGGTTCATCCGCAACGTGGATTTCGCCAACCACTCCCTCGACCAGATCATCGGCACCTACCAGTCCGGCATCGCAGAGGTCGAGCAGAGCCTTCAGGACGCGCTCTCGTCCGAAGCCAAGACGGCATGGGAGGCGCGCACGAAGGCGCTGGTGGACGAGGGCGTTCCCGAGGATCTGGCGCGGCGCATCGCGTCGCTCCCCGATCTCGTGGCGGCGCCCGACATCGTGCAGACGGCGCACAAGACCGACAAGCCCGTGGCCGACATCGCCTGCACCCACTTCGCGCTCGAAGCCTCCTTCCGTCTCGGCGCGCTCATCGGCGCCGCGCAGGAGATCACGGTCAACGATTACTTTGATCGCCTGGCGCTGGATCGCGCCATCGACAGCATCGCCTATGCCCATCGCGGCCTGACCGCCGAAGTGGCGTCGCACGATGCATCCGGAGTAGAGGCGGTGCGCGCCTGGGGTGAGAAGCGCGGCGCGGACGTCAACCGCATCCGCAGCGCCGTCGACGGCATCGTGTCATCGGGCCTGACCCTGTCGAAGATCACCGTTGCGGCGAGCCTGCTGGGCGATCTGGCGCGGACGACCTGACACGCGACGCTGGATACAAATCTGAATGAAGATAGCGAGGGGCTAGTGAAACACATCAATCCCCTCGCGCCTTCACAAAAGGCCTCGCGTCCGGCGATCTTGGGCTGGCTCCTGTTTGACTGGGCCTGCCAGCCCTTCTTCACCCTCGTCACCACTTTCGTGTTCGCCCCCTATTTCGCCTCGGCGCTCGCCTCCGATCCCGTGAGCGGTCAGAGCCTCTGGGGCTATGCGACGGCGGCGGCGGGCCTCGTGCTCGCCATTCTCTCGCCCGTGCTCGGCTCCATCGCCGATGCCACGGGGCCGAAGAAGCCCTGGATCGCCGCTTGCGGTCTCGTACTGGTCATCGCATCCCTCGCCCTGTGGTATGCCGCGCCCGGGCAGCCCAATGCCATTGCCATCGCGCTGATCGGCTTCGCCTTCGGGACGGTGGCCGTGGAAGTGGCGGCGGTGTTCAATAACGCCATGATCCCGCATCTCGTGCCGCCAGAGCGCTACGGGCGCCTCTCGGGCACCGGTTGGGCGATGGGCTACCTCGGCGGGCTCGTGTCGCTCGTGATCGTGCTGGGTTTTCTCGCCGCCGATCCTGCGTCGATGAAAACCGTCTTCGGCCTGGACCCACTCTTCGGTCTCGATCCGGGAACGCGTGAGGGCGACCGCGTCACGGGACCGTTCTCGGCCCTCTGGTTTCTCGTCTTCGTGCTGCCGCTCTTTTTCGTCACGCCCGACGTGCCCCGTTCTGGTATGAGCCTGAAGGCCGCGGCGCAAAAGGGTGTCTCGCAGGTGAAAAACACCATCGCGGATGCGCGGCGGCACGAAAGCGTCGGGCGTTTCCTTTTGGCCAACATGGTCTATCAGGACGCGCTGGTGGCGCTCTTCGCCTTCGGCGGCATCTACGGCGCCGGCGTGTTCGGCTGGCAGGCCATCGAGCTCGGACTCTTCGGCATCATGCTCACCATTACCGGCACCATCGGGGCGCTGATCGGCGGGCGGCTCGATGATCGCATCGGGGCGAAGCCCGTGATCCTCAGTTCCATCGTCATCCTGGCGCTCGTCTGCGTCGGTGTTCTGTCCCTGGGGCGCGACACCATCTTCTTCGTGGTGCCCACCATGCCTCCCGCACCCGATGACGGCCTCTACGGCTCCGCGCCGGAAAAGGTGTTCGTGCTGCTCGGCCTCGTCATCGGCGCCGTGGCGGGTCCGCTCCAGGCATCCTCCCGCAGCCTGCTCGCGCGCCTGGTTCCAGCGCAGGAGGCCGGACGGTATTTCGGCCTGCTGGCGCTCTCGGGAAAAGTCACGTCATTCCTCGCGCCGCTCGCGGTGGCCGTGGCAACAGCGATCTTCCAGACGCAAGCGGCGGGACCGGCGATGCTGATCCTGTTCCTGCTTGTGGGCTTCTGGCTGTTGAGCGGCGTGAAGCGCGCGTGAGCGGCGCTTATTCCAGCGTCACCGCCGTGCCGCTGACCGACACCATCATCATGCCTTCGTTCTTGCCGAGCGCGCCGTAATCGAGATGGACGCCCACGATGGCGTGCGCGCCGAGACGCTGCGCCTCCTCGATCATCTCCTGGATGGCCGTGTCGCGCCCGTCGCGCAGCACGCGCTCGTATGAGCCCGCGCGCCCACCCACCACGTCGCGGATGGAGGCGAAGAAATCGCGGAACACGTTGGCGCCGAGGATCGCCTCACCCGAGACGATGCCGCGATAGGACGCGATGCGGCGACCTTCGATGGTGGGCGTCGTGGTGATGATCATGGGGCTCTCCTTCTGCTCCGCTTCAGATGGGAAGGGAAAGGAGAAATGTCATCCCGGACGCCGCAGGCGATCCGGGATCGTTCTCAGGATAAGGCGCATGTTTTTTCCCTCCCCCTTGTGGGGAGGGTCAGGGTGGGGGGTGAGCACCATTCCGTCAGAAGGTGGCGCCAGCACCCCCACCTCCAACTCCTCCCCACAAGGGGGAGGAGGGTTTCCCGCGCCATACTCGTCAGACGATCCCGGATCCCTGCGGCGTCCGGGATGACGCTTGTTTCCTAGATTCAGTGCCGGAAATGCCGGTGCCCGGTGAACACCATCGCCAGCCCTGCCTCGTCGGCGGCCTTGATAACCTCGTCGTCGCGCATGGAGCCGCCGGGCTGGATCACCGCGGTGGCGCCGGCCTCGGCTGCGGCGAGCAGGCCGTCGGCGAAGGGGAAGAAGGCGTCGGAGGCCACCACGGAACCCTTGGCGAGGGTCTCAGACAGGTTCGCGGCTTTCGCGGCCTCGGCGGCTTTCCAGGCGGCGATACGGGAGGAATCGACGCGGCTCATCTGGCCGGCGCCGATGCCCACCGTGGCGAGGTCCTTCGCATACACGATGGCGTTCGACTTCACGTGCTTGGCGACCCGGAAGGCGAAACGTAGGTCGGCGAGCTCCTGCTCGGTCGGTGCCCGCTTCGTCACCACCTTCAGGTCCATGGCGTCGACCACGGCGTTGTCGCGGTTCTGGGCCAGGAAGCCGCCGGCGACCGTGCGCACGGTCAGGCCCGGTGCGCGCGGATCGGGCAGGGAGCCGGCGAGCAGCAGGCGCAGGTTCTTCTTGGCCGCCACGATGGCAACCGCCTCCTCGCTCGCATCGGGCGCGATGATCACCTCGGTGAAGATTTCCGTGATGGCCTTGGCGGCCTCCGCATCGAGTGTCCGGTTCATGGCCACAATGCCGCCGAAGGCCGAGACCGGATCGCAGCGCAGGGCCTTCTCGTAGGCCTCGCGAAGGCTCGCGCCCTCGGCCACGCCGCACGGGTTGGCGTGCTTGACGATCACGATGGCGGCCGAGCGTTCAGGCGCGAATTCCGCGACTGCCTCGTAGGCCGCATCGGTGTCGTTGATGTTGTTGTAGGAAAGCTGCTTGCCCTGCACCTGGCGGGCGGTGGCCACGCCCGGCCGGTTTTCCGGCGTGCGGTAGAAGGCGGCAGACTGGTGCGGGTTTTCGCCGTAGCGCATCACTTCCGCAATCGATCCGCCGAGAGCCCGGAACGGCGGTGTCGCTTCGCCAAGCTCGTTCGCGAACCAGTTGGAGATCGCCGCATCGTAGGCGGCCGTGCGGGAATAGGCCTTTTGGGCCAGTCGGCGGCGCAGGGTGAGCGTCACCGAGCCGTCGTATTGCGCGAGATCGTCGAGAACGGCCGCATAATCGGCGCCGTCCACCACCACGGCCACGTCGCCATGGTTCTTGGCCGCCGCGCGGATCATCGCCGGGCCGCCGATGTCGATGTTTTCGATGCAGTCATCGTATGGCTTGCCGGCCGCGACCGTCGCCTCGAACGGATAGAGATTCACCACCAGGAGGTCGATGGCCTGGATGCCGTGCGCCAGCATCGCCGCCTGATGCTCCGGATTGGAGCGGATCGCCAGGAGCCCGCCATGGACGGCCGGGTGAAGCGTCTTCACGCGCCCGTCCATCATCTCCGGAAAGCCCGTAAGCTCGCTCACGTCTTTTACGGGCAGCCCAGCCTCGCTCAAGGCCTTGTGCGTGCCGCCGGTGGAGACCAGCTCAATGCCGCGCTCATGGAGCGCCTGGGCGAAGTCCACGAGACCCGTCTTGTCGGATACGGAAAGCAGAGCACGGGAGACGCGCTTCAGGTCGCTCGGCATGACGGCCGCTCCATTCAAGGAAAGATGTGGGCGCGATAGCATGGCGGGTGCGGGATGGGAACCGGGGAGGCCAGAGTTTCAGGCCACCCCATGCGCAATGGCGGGCGAAGCCGTTGGCGCTGGTCATTGACCTTCCATCGGGCCTGAACAGTGCGATTCATCTGCCAGAGCCCTCTCGATCATATCGGCACGCTCCGCCACACTCACCCTGGGCAGGATAGAAACTTTGTACCCAAGCATGGGGTAGGCCTCTAGCAGCCGAGAGTATTCAGCTTCCGCTGCTTCCATGTCGTGACGCCGCTCTGGATCATTCACGTAGATTTCCGGCCACGGCGGCGTCAGGAACACAGTGTGGTGGTAACGATGCGACTGAGCGAGTGAAGTGAGAACTGGCTCATGTGTCACGTGCTGTAGGAATGCCGCAGCGTCCACCAAGCTCCTGTCAAAGAACACCCATCCGTTCAGAGCGGTCGCTGCCGCTCGATCGTCCAGGGCCATAGCGATTGCACGGTGAGAAAAGGCTCGTTCGTCCTTCCAGGGAAGCGCCGTCCCTCCTTCTCGCAGTTCTTGTTTCACAATCCGTCGGCCAGGCTCCTCCACGATGGGGTGCCCACGCCTACCAAGCTCAGCGAGCAAAGTAGATTTGCCACCGCCCGAACAGCCGGAAATGACAACGAACCACTCCATTTACCCTCTTCTGCTCATGAGGTCGTGCCAATTTCAAAGCACTCAAAACCTTGGCGGATGATATAACCTCTGCTAGGATTGCTGTCATGATCAAGCGCATGACCTGGCTTACCCATCAATTCACGTACCTCAAAGGGTGCGCGGGATGGGTGTTGCGCTGATGCGTGCCTGATCATTCCCGAGGACCCTCCCGAGGCGGGTAGGGTCCTGACGTTCTCTGCTCTCCTCCTATCGATTGGGGAGAGCAAGCATGAACACACATTTCCCTGCGCCGAAACGCAAGCCCCGCTTTGACCGGGCCATTCTGACGTTCAGGATCGTTGCATCCTGGGTGGCGGGAATGGCTGCATCATGGAACCACTTCACCTATCGGTGGGCTTTACAAAGGCTCGAGCATCTCAACGACCATGCGTTGCGCGACATCGGCGTGTGGCGCGAACCCGAAAGCCGGGTCGGCGAATGGTGGATGAATCCGCCGCCTTAGACAAGGAGAGTCGTGAGTCCTCAGAAGCTGCCTTACAAAGCGCGGGCAACCCTCCTCCCCCTTGTGGGGAGGAGTTGGAGGTGGGGGTGTGAGCGATAGCCTATGAAGGTCAGGCGTTGGCACCCCCACCCTTGATCCCTCCCCACAAGGGGGAGGGAAACAGGCGCAACAATTTAATGGCTCAACCTCTCAGGAAAATCCCCTTAGACCTCGCTCATTGTCTGGTAGACTTACCTTCAAATCAGCTCCGCCTGCTCCTGCGGCTGGTTCGGCTCGAACGTGCGCGCCAAGCGCTCGAAGCGCCAGCGGATTGTCGGAGTCTCGCTGGGGCGGACGGTCAGCACGATCTGCTCCGTGCGGCGCAGGCCGTCGGCGGTGGCGAGGAACACGCTGTCCTCGATCTCGGCTTCGATGGGAGCGGCCGAAAACTGCCAGGCCTCCCGGTTTGGCAGCACCAGCATCACCACCCGGCCGCCCTGGGCAATGCTTGCCTTGATGCCGGGCGCGAGATGGAAGCGGATGATGGCCTGGGCGCTGCCGGGGTTGCCCCCTTCGCTCCAGAAATTGTCCTCGCCTTCGAGCACGTTGCCCTTGGGTGCGAGCTGCCAGCGCCGCTCATGGGTGAGGCCGAAGCGCGCCTTGTAGCCGTCGTGGCTGGCGCTGAGAAGCTGTGCGTGCTCGCGCTCGCTGCGCTCCGCATTCACCCGCTCCGGCCCACTCAGGATGACCGGGCCGACCCGGCGCAGGAGCCAGGCCGACATCCGGCGCTGCAGCCAGCTCCCTTTCTTGTCGACGATCTGACAGGAGGAGATGTCGTTGATGGAAGCGGTGGAATGCGCGGCGGTCGAGCGCGAGGCCTGGATGATCGGATCGGTTGCGATCTGCGGCATGCCGCAATTGACCACGATGCGCTGCGCGGCGCTCGAGAACTCGAAGGACAGGCAGCCTGCACCCGCCTCCTGCGACAGGGGACGCGGGGGCGGCGCGCCCACATCGGCGACGAGCAGGGTGCGTCCGGCCTCCAGCCGCTCATAGCCGGAATGCGGTGCGTGGTGGATCGGCTGGCTGCGCATGTCGTCATAGGTGAGCAGCGTTGCAAGATGGTCGGCCGCCGTCACGCCCATGCCGTTGAAGTGCGAGAGCGTGCCGTCCCCGTGCCGGAACAGGCGCACCATCGGCAGCATGCGGTCGACGGAGCGCAGCAGCGCCTCGGGCGTGTCGACCTCGCGGCTGGCGAACATTTGGCGCAAGGGCAGCAGGTCGAACAGCAGCTCGACGACGATGCGCGGGTTGCGGCTCACATGTCCGCCATCGGCCAGGATCTGGCGGTCGAGTTCCCGTGACAGCAGGCGGCTCGCACGGCGCAAGGTGCGGTCGAGGCCTTCGCAGCACAGGCCCGCATAGCAGAGCGCAATCGCCGCCATGAGCTGCTGATAGGGCAGGGCGCCGGCGCGGATCTGGCGCTCCAGAATGCGCACATGCTGCCCGATGATCTTCAGGAACCGCTGGTAGAAGGCATGGTCGGCGCCTTCCAGGATCAGCGGCGACTGGCTGATGAACGACATGAGCCGGCGCGCCGTGATCTCGGTGCTGCAGGCAATGCGCTTGTCGCCGAGCTTGGAGGTGACGAACTCGTCGACCAGGGAGCGGGCATTGGCCTGGGCCAGCGCCGTGCCGGCGGCGCGCAGGTGGCGCAGCCAGCCGAAGCCGTAGAGCGCCTCGCCCCAGGCGCGGCTCGGGGGCGAAAACGCGAAGGGCGAGCGCCCGCCGGTGGTGACGGCGCGGCCCGAGAACGCGAAGAAGCCGGAATAGATGTCGGTCGCGATGGTGGGATCGGCGGTGCGCAGGTCCTGGGGGGCGAAGAGCAGTCGCGTGGGCACGGGGGCGCCGGAGAGCCGGGACAGGCTCCAGACCATGCTTTCACGCGCGGCGCGGCCTGCCTCGCGAAGGGCAAGCCTGTACAAACGCCAGCGATCCGGCCCGAAATCCACCCGTGGCGCTCCTCTTGTTCGCTCAAGAACTGCCGACAAACCACCTAAGCCTCATCCTGAAGAGGACCTTCAGGTCCGTCTCGAAGGACAAGGCGCCTCCAGAGATTACTGGACCCTCCTTCGAGACGCCTGCTGCGCAGGCTTTTCAGGATGAAGGGGATTGTTAGGCGCTCCAAATCTCAGCCAACTTAAGCGAGGAGTTCCTGCTGACCGGTTAACACCCGGTAAGAGACCATTCACCATCGTCACGAAGGGCTGTGAACAAACCGTGCGACAAAGAAGCCATCGAGGCCGGAGCGGTCATGGTCCGCCAGCGCCATCTGGCTCGGCAGGGTTCTGACATCGCCCTGTGGCGTGATGCACTCGGCAAAGCCGCCGATTTCGTCGGGGGTAATGGGCAGGCGGGTGAACTCGGGGTGACGCGCCAGGAAGCTTTCCGCCTGCCGCTCACCTTCCTCGGCTTCCAACGAGCAGGTGCAGTAGACGAGCCGCCCACCGGGCTTCAGCAAGTTCGCGGCCTTGTCGAGGAGACGGCTCTGGAGGCCGGCGAGCTTGCGGATGTCCTCGTCGCTCTTGGTCCAGGCCACGTCCGGGTGGCGGCGGATGGTGCCGGTGGCCGAGCACGGGGCGTCGAGCAGGATGGCGTCGAAGGGCTCCGCGTCGAGCTTTTCCGCGTCGATGGCGCGGGTCTCGGCCTTCAGGTTCAGGCGGGCGAGGTTTTCATCGAGCCGTTGCAGACGTTTCGCCGAGCGGTCGACCGCAAGCACCTCGGCGCCGGCGGCCGCCAGTTGCGCGGTCTTGCCGCCGGGCGCGGCGCAGAGATCCGCGATGCGCTCGCCGGGTTTGGCCTGAAGCAGGCGGGCCGGCAGGGCGGCGGCGGCGTCCTGTACCCACCATTCGCCGTCCTCGAAGCCGGGAAGCTCGCGGATCGCAGTGCGCTCTTTGAGCCGGATGCTGCCTGTGGGCAGGAGCACGCCGCCCAGACGCTCGGTCCAGGACTCAGGATCGCTCTTCACCGTCAGGTCGACGGAAGCCATGGAGCGGTGCGCTTCGGCGATTGTCTGGGCCAGTGCCTCGCCGTATTGCGCGATCCAGCGCTCCTCGAGCCAAGTGGGCGTGTCGAGCCATGGGTCGCTCTCGGCCAGGATGACGTCGCGCTCGCGGGCCACACGGCGCAGGACCGCGTTGATGAACCCGCCCGCGTGATGGAGCTTGGGATCGTTCTGCGCCAGCTGCACGGCGCTGTCGACGACCGCATGGTCGGGCACGTCGAGGTAGAGGATCTGCGCCGCCCCGGTGGCGAGCAGATGCATCAGGCGCTCGTCCTTGGGCGGCTTGTTGAGCCGCTCCCTCAAGGCGTGCCCGAGGGTGCCGAGGCGCCGGAAGGTCACGATGGCGATGGCCCGTGCCAGCGCCTCGTCACGAGAGGAGAGATTCTCCGCGCGCGCCAGCTCCTCCATCACGTCGTCGAGCGGCACGCGCCGCTTGAGGGTCTCGGTCACAGCCATCCAGGCAAGGCGGCGGGGGCCGAGGCCCGATTGTTCGTCCGATTGACTCAAAATCTATCCCCAAGGCCCGCGGCGGGTGCCGGTCGAACCTGAAACGGATCCCCCAGGAGAACCCCATGGACCCGATGAACTCTGCTGAAAGAAGCCGCCTTGCGGCGTCGAGCCCATCTCCTGCGCCAAAGCGTGGAGCGCGGCAATCCGGTTTTCCGTCGCGGGATGGGTGGAGAACAGGTTGTCCACGCCCTGACCGGAGAGTGGGTTGATGATGAAGAGCGAGGCGGTGGCAGGCCGCCGCTCCGCATCGGGGTTGGGGATCTGCGCCACGCCGCCGGCGATGCGGGCGAGTGCGGAGGCGAGCGCCAGGGGCTGGCCGGAGATTGCGGCGCCCATCCGGTCGGCGTCGTATTCCCGCGAGCGGCTGATCGCCATCTGGATGATCATGGCGGCAATCGGCGCAAGAAGCGCGGTGCCCAGCATCACGATGGGGTTAGGCCGCTCGTCGCGCCCGCCGAAGAGGAAGCCGAACTGCGCCAGCGTCGCGATGGCGCCGGCAATCGTCGCGCTGACCGTCATGATCAGCGTGTCGCGGTTCTTGATGTGGGCAAGCTCGTGCGCCATCACGCCTGCGATCTCGTCGCGGGAGAGCATGTGCAGCAGGCCCGTGGTGGCAGCCACCGCCGCATTCTCCGGGTTGCGCCCGGTAGCGAACGCGTTGGGCTGCGGATTGTCGATGAGGTAGACCCGTGGCATGGGAAGCCCAGCGCGCTGGCTGAGATCGCGCACCATGGTGACGAGTTCGGGGGCAGTGCGCTCGTCCACCTCGACGGCGTGGTGCGCAGCAAGCGCCAGCCGGTCCGAGTTCCAGTAGGCGAAGAGGTTGGTGGCCAAGCCAAAGCCCAAAGCGATCATCATGCCGGTGCCGCCGCCCAGGAAATAGCCGACGACGCCGAACAGGGCCATGAGGCCCGCCAGCAGCATTCCGGTCTTGACGGTGTTCATCGGGGTCTCCACCTCGTGGTCAGCACGTATCCATCCTTTGACCCCTATGTGGGAACGGTCCAGCTCCCTCCCAAGAGGGGTGGGATTCTGGCATAAGGCTTCTCATGAGCACCAACGACAACACTCCTCCTGATCGCCCCATCGAGGGCGCGGCTCCCGGCAAGCCCCTGTCGCCCGCAGCCCAGCGGGCCTTGGAGGAGGCGGCCCAGCGCCGCCTCGACATCGACGCCCGCGCGGCCGAGATCGCCAAGCAGAAGGAACTCCAGGGCCGCGGCGGCCTCGAGCCCGTCCGCTACGAGGACTGGGAGGTGAAGGGACTGGCGAGCGATTTTTAGAGAGATTTCGGGCCTCATGTCACATCCGGCTGTCCCGTCTCGTCTTAGCATCGTCAGCACCAAGACAATGAGGACCAAGACGATGAAAGCCCGGTTGATACCCTTCGAAGTCGCCCCCGGCTCCCTGAAGCCGATGATCGAGCTGGAAAAGACCCTGAAGAACAGCGGTCTGGAGCACAGCCTGTTGGAGCTGGTGAAAACCCGCGCCTCGCAGATCAACGGCTGCGCCTATTGCATCCACATGCACACCAGGGATGCCCGCGCCAACGGCGAGACCGAGGAGCGGCTCTATCTCCTCAGCGCCTGGCGGGAATCCCCGCTCTACAGCGACCGCGAGCGGGCCGCGCTCGCCTGGACCGAGGCCCTGACCCTCGTGGCCGAAACCCATGCGCCCGATGCGGATTATGAGGAGCTGAGCCGACACTTCACACCCGCCGAACAGGTCAACCTGACCCTGATGATCGGCGCGATCAATGCCTGGAACCGCCTAGCCATCGGCTTCCGGTCCATCCACCCGGTCGAGGCGAAGCGTGCTGCCGCCTGATGGCGATGCCGCGAACCGGTTCCAGCCCCTCAGGCCGGGGCTGGTTCGCCTCGCCTACCGCATGCTCGGCTCCGTCGCGGAGGCCGAGGATGTAGTGCAGGAGGCCTATATCCGTTGGCACCAGACGGACCGCTCGGCCGTCCGCGAGCCGGGCGCCTTCCTGTCGAAGACCGTTACGCGTCTGTGCCTCGACATCCTGAAATCGGCCAGGGTGAAGCGGGAGACCTATATCGGCCCCTGGCTGCCCGAGCCGGTTCTGGACACGGACGGGGCCGAGGACAGGGCCGAGGATCTGTCGCTGACGCTCATGATGGCCCTGGAGCGGCTGTCGCCCCTGGAGCGGGCGGCCTTTCTGCTGCACGACGTGTTCGGGCTAGGCTTCGATGAGGTCGCCGCAACCCTCGACCGGGATCCCGCCGCCTGTCGCCAGCTTGCGGCGCGGGCCCGCAAGAACGTGCGGGCGGAGAGACCGCGCTACGCCATCGAACGGGAGGAGGGCGAGCGGATGACCGATGCCTTCTTGGCGGCCTCGCGCAGCGGCGACCTGTCTGGCTTGCGCAATCTTCTGGCGGAGAATGTCGTCGCCTATACGGATGGCGGCGGCATCCGGAATGCGGCCCTCAATCCGCTCTTCGGCTTCCGCAGGGTCGCAGGCCTGTTCCTGGGCGTGGCGCGCAAGAGCGCAGGACAATTGCCGCCGGTTCTCTACAAGGGCCCCATCAACGGGCTCCCGGGCTTCGTCACCCTCGAACAGGACGGTATGGTTCAGACGACCGCGCTCGACATCGAGGGTGGCCGCATCGTCGGGGTCTATATCGTCCGCAATCCCGAGAAACTCCGTCACTTGGCGGATCTGGCGAATTAACGACGGTCGACAAGTCGATCTTCGGGCAACGGGAAGGTTGTTACGTCTGGGGCCTCCGGCTACCTTGGCCCGGGGAGAAGCTCATGGTTGGCGCGCGCGAGACGGCACGGCTGGAGATGTTCCGGGATCTTCTGAGCGACGCGCATCGGGCGCTCGCTCTCCAGTTCGGCTTCGAGCTGTGGGACGGCTCGACGATCCCGGCTGACCTGCCGTCATACGCCATGCGCCTCGTGATCCGGCGCGAGAGCGTGATCGCGGCCCTCCTGCGCCGGCCCAACCTCGACACGGTGCTCAACGCCTATGTGGCCAGCCTGCTCGACCTGAAGAACGGCACCATCTTCGACTTGGCCGACCAGCGCCCGCAGAAAGTCGGACGCCGCCTGAAAGCGGTGAGCAAGGTCAAGGCCCTGAGGACCGCCTATCACTTCCTGCGCGCACCCGCCGACATGCCGCGCCCGCTTGCCCGCGTTGCGGAGAATCCTGACGCCCGCGACGGAAAGCCGTCCACGAACAAGGCCAACGTCGCCTATCACTACGACGTGTCGAACGAATTCTACCGGCTCTTCCTCGATCCGGAGATGGTCTATACCTGCGCCTACTTCCAGCCGGACTGGCACGACGACATCGCCCGCGCACAACGCGACAAGCTCGACATGATCTGCCGCAAGCTGCGGCTGAAACCGGGTGAGCGCCTGCTCGACATCGGCTGCGGCTGGGGCGCGCTCATCTGCCATGCGGCGCAGCATTACGGCGTGAAGGCGACGGGCGTAACGCTTGCGGAAGAACAGGCGAAGCTCGCCAGGGACAAGATCGCGCGATTGGGCCTACAGGATCGCGTCGAGGTGCTGGTGAAGGATTTCACGCAAGTGGAGGGCGAGTTCGACAAGATCTCCTCCATCGGCATGTTCGAGCAGGTGGGGATTGCCAACCATCCGTCTTACTTCAGCGCCGTGCACCGCCTACTGCGCCCGCGCGGGCTCTATCTCCACCACACCATCGCGCGGCGCGCCAAGAAGAGTGAGCGGGCGTTCCAGAAGCTCAAGCCCGAGTACAAGGCGCTCACCCGCTACATCTTCCCCGGCGGCGAGCTCGATCATCTCGGCATGTCGATTTCCAACCTGGAGCGCCATGGCTTCGAGGTGCACGACGTGGAGGCCTGGCGCGAGCACTACCAGCGCACCACGCGGCTCTGGTGGGAGAGCCTCAACGCCCGCCGCAAGGAGGCGGAGGCGCTCGTCGGTCCGGAAAAAACCCGCATGTGGCTGCTCTATCTTGCCGGCTGCTCGCTGGCCTTCGAGCGCGGTGCGGTGGGCGTGAACCAGACTTTGGCCTCCAGACGCACCCGCGGACCTTCGGGTTTGCCGCCGACACGGGCGGATTTGTACGCTTAAGGCACCACCACCACCCGCGTGCCCACATTCACCTGGTCGTAGAGATCCACGATGTCTTCGTTGAGCATGCGGATGCAGCCGTAGGACGCATAGGTGCCGATGGAGCTCGGGCGGTTGGTGCCGTGGATGGCGTATTCGTCGAGATTGAGGGTGAGCGCCCGCGCGCCCATGGGGTTGTTGGGCGCGCCGCCGGGAATCACGTCGGGCAGGCGCGGGTTGTCGCGTTTCACTTCCAACGGCGGCGACCAGGCCGGCCGCACGTATTTACCGTCGATCCGCGCCTCGCCAAACCATTGCTTGCCGGGCTTGCCCACCGCCACGCGATAGCGCAGGGCGGTGCCGTCGCCGCGCACGTAATAGAGCTTTCGCTCAGCCGTCCTGATCACGATGGTGCCGGGCGACATCCCGGCCTGGAACGGCACGACCTCGCGGGCGAAGGCCGGCATGGTCGCGATGGCGATGGCGGCGAAGGCGGCAAGGCTACGCATGTCTCGAACCCTCCTGCGGAAACAGTGAAGGTGAGACGCGAAAGATAAGGCTACGGTTCCAGCGAAAAGGCTGCCAGAAATGCCGCCTTATCCAAGGGATGTTACAAAAGCTCCCGCAGACCGGCCGACGTCTTGATCTGTGCCCGATAGCGAAGGTCGCTGCCTTGTACGATCGCGGGCGGTCGGTCGATCTCCAATGTCCGATAGAGCTCTGAAAGAGATGCGGTGTCAGGATGGTGTAGCGAAAACGATTGTAGCCTTGCCCCCAGGTCGGCCATGGTCGCCATGGAGCGGGCCTTGCCGCGCCTATGTATGATCGAAGGAACTGCGCCATCGAGTGGAAAGGAACCGTCATCGGGAATGGCGAAGTCGAACGAGGAAATCGTCCAGGGCAAGGCGACCTTCCGCCCGAACAGGGTCTCTCGACCTTCAAGGATGACATCTATCACGTCTGTCCTCGCGACCCACCCCCTCAGGCGGCGACCCGCTTCCCAATCGGCCATGACGGCTTTCTTGTTGTCGATCCCGAACCAGCGGGCCCGGGCTAGTGGTTGGGCCTCAGGATCCAAAGCAATGACCTCCAGATAAACCATGTCGCCAAGCTGAAGCAGGTGGTTGTGAGTTCCCATGTAATCATGACGCTGTCCGAAGGGGACATCGAGATCAAGGCAATCCCGGACATGCGCCACACCCTCCGACAACGTCGGTGCGACGACAGTCAGGTGATCCAGTTTCAACATCGTCGTGCCTCCTCCAGGAAACACTGATGCAAAAACGGGTAAGGGCTAGACACAAAGGTTAAGGCTGAAGTTCTGTGTTGCTCAAGGAGCGGCACCAATGTCATCCCCGGACTTGGTCCGGAGATCCACATCTTTGCGACGCCGCGGTTCCCAAGACGTGGATGGCCGGGACGAGCCCGGCCATGACGAGGGGATCAGGAAACGATCAAGCCGCCTGCGTGCGCTTGTTCTGCCTGTTCGTGATCAGGTCGTCGACCACGCCGGGATCGGCGAGGGTCGAGGTATCTCCCAGCGAGCCGAACTCGTCCTCGGCGATCTTGCGCAGGATACGGCGCATGATTTTTCCTGAGCGGGTCTTCGGCAGGCCGGGGGCGAACTGGATCAGGTCGGGCGAGGCGATGGGGCCGATTTCCTTGCGCACCCAGGCGACCAGCTCCTTGCGCAGCTCTTCCGAGGGCTCTTCGCCGGCCATTAGGGTCACATAGGCGTAGATGCCCTGGCCCTTGATGTCGTGCGGATAGCCCACGACGGCCGCTTCCGACACCTTCGGATGCGCCACGAGCGCGGACTCGACCTCCGCCGTGCCCATGCGGTGGCCCGACACGTTGATCACGTCGTCCACGCGGCCGGTGATCCAGTAATAGCCGTCCGCATCACGCCTACAGCCGTCGCCGGTGAAGTACTTGCCTGGATAGGTGGAGAAGTAGGTCTGCACGAAGCGCTCATGGTCGCCATAGACCGTGCGCATCTGGCCGGGCCAGGAATCGGCGATCACCAGATTGCCCTCGGCCGCGCCCTCCAGCACCTTGCCCTCCGCATCCACCACCTGCGGCTGCACGCCGAAGAAGGGTTTCGTAGCCGATCCCGGCTTGAGCTTCGTGGCGCCGGGCAGCGGCGCGATCAGGATGCCGCCGGTCTCCGTCTGCCACCAGGTATCGACGATGGGGCAACGGCTGTCGCCCACCACGCGGTGATACCATTCCCAGGCTTCCGGATTGATCGGCTCACCCACGGAACCGAGCAGGCGCAGCGACTTGCGCGAGGTTTTCTTCACCGGCTCCTCGCCCGCCTGCATGAGCGAGCGGATGGCGGTGGGCGCCGTATAGAAGATGTTGACCCCGTGCTTATCGATCACGTCCCAGAAGCGGGAGATCGTCGGATAGGTGGGCACGCCCTCGAACATCAGCGTGGTGGCGCCGTTCGCCAGCGGCCCGTAGAGGATGTAGGAGTGGCCCGTAACCCAGCCCACATCCGCCGTGCACCAGTAGATGTCGCCGTCGTGGTAGTCGAACACGTATTGGTGCGTCATTGCCGCATGGACGAGATAGCCGCCCGTGGTGTGCAGCACGCCCTTGGGCGTGCCGGTCGAGCCTGACGTGTAGAGGATGAACAGCGGATCCTCCGCGTTCATCTCCTCGTAAGGGCACTCGTCGGACACCATGCTGGCGGCCTCGTCGTAATAGACGTCGCGTCCCGGCAGCATGTTCACCGCACCGCCCGTGCGGCGCACCACCAGCACGTGATCGACCACGCCCGCGCCGACGCGTTCGAGCGCCGCGTCCACGTTCACCTTCAGCGGCACCTTGCGGCCGCCGCGCAGGCCTTCGTCGGCCGTGACGATGAAGGCGGATTTCGCGTCCTGGATGCGGCTGGCGAGCGAATCCGGCGAGAAGCCGCCGAACACCACCGAGTGGATCGCCCCGAGCCGCGCGCAGGCCAGCATGGCGTAAGCCGCTTCCGGGATCATCGGCATGTAGATCGTGACGCGGTCGCCCTTGGCCACACCGCGGTTGCGCATGATGTTGGCCATGCGGCAGACCTCGTCGTGAAGCTCCCGGTAGGTGATCTTCTTCGATTCCGACGGGTCGTCGCCCTCCCAGATGATGGCGACCTGATCGCCGCGGGTGTGAAGGTGCCGGTCGACGCAGTTATAGGCCACGTTGGTGACACCGTCCTCAAACCATTTGATCGAGACGTTCTCGGGGCCGAAATTGGTGTTCTTGATCCGGGTCGGGGCCTTGAACCAGTGGATGCGCTTGGCTTCCTCGGCCCAGAAGGCCTCCGGGTCCTTGATCGAAGCCTCGTACTTGGCCCGGTAGCCCGCCTCGTCCAGATAGGCGCGGTGGGTCCACTCGGACGGCACGTCGTAGATCTTCTCTTCCATGGCGCTTCTCCCAGACGCTTGCCTGATGGATTTAGGGTTAGGTTTACGGAAAGAGAGAGGGTGCGGGCAAGCGGGACAATGATCGGACTTTGGTCGTTCATACTTTCGGCGCTCGTGGGGCTGCGCTCGCGAGGGCCGCTTCCTCGAGGGCTTCGAGGAAGCGCAGGCCCTCCTTCACGCGCTCCGCGCCGAGTTTCTCGACGAGCGTCCGGTTGACCGCGTCCCAGCTGTCGAGGGCCGCCGAGATCGCGGCTTCGCCCTCATCCGTGAGACGCAGGCGCTTGCCCGTGCGGCCGCGGCCCCCTTCGCTCTCGACGAAGCCGCGACGCTCCAGATGCTTCAGGTTCCGCACGACCGTGGTGGAATCGAAGCCCAGGGCTTCCGCAACGGCGCTGACGTTCGGGCCATCCTCGCCCGCAATCGCGACAAGGAGCGAGAATTCCACGCCGGACAAGCCCGTCGACCGGAGCTGCGCGCCGTAATGGCGCGACAGGACCGCCGCCGTCGCGCGGGTGCGGCGGCTCAGGCACGACTGGGCGACAGATCGAATTCTTTCGTCCTTCATGGCGCAAGTCCTGAGTAATCCGGAAAGGCAATATCACTTTTTTCGACGAGAACCCGCCATGCCGGCGAATGAAAATTGGCCCTAGCAAAGCCGGTCCGCATAAAATAGTGTATATACATTATTTATCGCGAGTCGGAACATGGCAAGAAAACGGGTGGTCGTCACGGGAATGGGGCTGGTCTCGCCGCTCGGCGTCGGCGTGGAGACCGTCTGGAAACGGCTCCTTGCCGGACAATCCGGCCTCCGGCGCCTGCCCGAAGCCATGGTGGCGGACATTGGCGCGAAGATCGCCGGGACAGTCCCCGACCGGGTGATGGATTCTGAGGCCGGGTTCGATCCGGATAGGGCTATTTCGATCAAGGACCAGAAGAAGATGGACCGCTTCATCCAGTTCGCCGTCCTCGCGGCGGAAGAAGCCCTGATGCAGGCCGGCTGGAAACCTGAGACGGATGCCGACCGGGAGCGGACCGCCACCGTGATCGCCTCGGGCGTCGGCGGCTTCCCCGTCATGATGGAGGCCGCCGAGACGGTTCGCAGCAAGGGCCCGCGCCGGCTTTCGCCCTTCACCGTGCCGTCCTTCCTCGTCAATCTCGCGGCCGGGCAGGTCTCGATCCGGCACGGGTTCAAAGGCCCGCTCGGCGCGCCCACGACCGCCTGCGCGGCAAGCGTCCAGGCCTTGGGCGACGCGGCGCGCCTGATCCGCGCCGGTGAAGCGGATATTGCCATCGCCGGAGGGGCCGAGGCTTGCATCGACCGCGTGAGCCTCGCAGGTTTCGCTGCGGCTCGTGCCCTGTCGACGGGGTTCAACGACGAACCCTCGAGAGCCTCGCGCCCCTTCGACGCGGATCGGGATGGCTTCGTGATGGGCGAGGGGGCGGGCATTCTCGTGATCGAGGACCTGGACCACGCCCGCGCCCGGGGCGCGACCCCGCTTGCGGAGATCCTCGGCTATGGCACGAGCGCGGACGCCTATCACATGACCGCAGGTCCCGAGGACGGAGAAGGCGCGCGGCGCGCGATGGCGCTGGCGATCAAGGATGCCGGGCTTCAGCTGCAGGACATCGAGCATCTCAACGCCCATTCCACCTCGACGCCGGTCGGCGACCGGGGCGAGCTCGCGGCCATCCGCTCCCTCTTTCCGGGGCGGGGCCCGGCGATCTCCGCGACCAAGTCCGCAACCGGCCATCTTCTCGGCGCGGCGGGCGGTCTTGAAGCCATCTTCACGCTGCTGGCCTTGCGGGACGGTGCATTGCCGCCAACCCTCAATCTCGCGCAGCCGGACGCCAGCGCGGAAGGGCTGGATCTCGTCGGGCCCGAAGGGCGCAGGCAGCCAATCGAATTCGCCCTGTCCAACGGCTTCGGCTTCGGCGGCGTCAATGCGTCGATCGTGCTGCGGCGCTGGATGTGACCGGACCGGTCGCTCTCAGAGCCCGCCCATCCGGCACACGATGGCCCATTCCTCGTCCGTCACCGGCTGCACCGAGAGGCGGGAATTGTTGATGAGGATCATCTTTTCGAGGCCGGGCTGCTTCTTGATCTCGTCGAGAGTGACCGGGCGCTTGAAAGCTTTCACCGCCTTGATGTCCACCATGCCGAACTTGCCCGTCTCGTCCGTGTGGTCGGGGTAGTATTCTTTGATCACTTCGACGATGCCGACCACCGCCTTGCCTTCGTTGGAGTGGTAGAAGAAGCCCTGCTCGCCTTTTTTCATCGCCATCAGGTTCTGCTTGGCGACATGGTTGCGCACGCCGTTCCAGTGGGTGCCTTTCGCGCCTTCCGCGACTTGCGCCTCCCAGGACCAGACGGAGGGTTCGGACTTGTAGAGCCAGTGGGCCATGTTCTGCTTACCCCTTTACTTACGTCGCGAAATCTTTGGGTTTCGCTTCAATACTCGGACTTGATGGGACGGTTCATCAGCGCATCGACCGCCTGATCCAGAGTCCATGCGCCGGACAGGATCTGCTCGACAGCTTCCGCAATCGGCATGTCGATGCCTTTTGCACGCGCCAGCGCCACGAGGGCGCTTGCGGTCGTGGCGCCCTCCACCAGCTTGCCGCCGGCGGCTTCCTCCACACTCATGCCCTGGCCGAGGCGCTGGCCGAAGGCGAAGTTGCGCGATTGCGCCGTGGAGCAGGTGAGCACCAGATCGCCAAGACCCGAGAGCCCCATGAGGGTCTCAGGGTTGCCGCCATAGGCGCGGGCAAAGCGCAGGAGCTCAGCGAAGCCGCGGGCGATCAGCGCCGCCTTGGCGCTCTCGCCCAGGCCCTTGCCCGCCACGGCTCCGCAGGCGATGGCCAGCACGTTCTTGGCCGCACCGCCGATCTCGACCCCGCGCACGTCGCCCCGGTGATAGACACGAAACGTCGGGCCGGAGAGGGCATTGGCCAGCGCCTCGGCCAAAGCCGCATCGCGGCAGGCCAGCGTCACGGCGGTGGGCAGGCCGCGCGCCACATCATGGGCGAAGCTCGGGCCCGACAACACGGCCACGGGGGCGCTGGGGCGCTCCTCCGCGACCACGTCGCAGAGGAAGGCTCCGCTGCCGCGCTCAATCCCTTTGGCGCAGAGCACCAGCGGCGTTGCCACGGGCAGAACGGAAGCAAGGGCCATGCTCATTTCCCGCGTTGTCTGCGCGGGCGTGACGAGGAGAACGACGCGGGTCGAAGCCAGATCGGCGAGTTCGGCGGTCGGCGTGATGCGCTCGTGAAGCTTCACGCCCGGCAGGCAGCGCTCGTTGGTGCGCGTGGCCGCCAGCGCATCCGCCTGCTCGGGCGAGCGCATCCACAACACCACGTCGTTGCCGGCGCTGGCTGCCGCATTGGCAAGCGCCGTTCCCCAGGCGCCGGCTCCGGCAATGCCGATGGTTTGGGGTTGCGCGCTCATCTTGGAGGCGTCTCAGTCGAGGATTTGGCGCGAAGCATGCTTCGTATCAGCATAAGGCCTGCAACGCCGCCTCCGACAAAGCCGAAGATCGCTCCGTTGAAGGTCATAAGGATCAAATAAAACTCGTGTTTTGTTCCTTCTGCTGAAGCAGCGCTTATCCCGAAGCCAAGTGCAAAAATTTCAGCAGCGGCGAGCGTGCCGGCCAACGCACCGATGGCCGCTCCAACAATGAAGGCTGCCAAGCTACAGGTTAGTTTGAGAGTGCTGCTCATCCCTCGGCGTTCTCCAAGCCCTCCTCCCCCTTGTGGGGAGGAGTTGGAGGTGGGGGTGTGAGCACCAGACCGTCATAGGTTCGCGCTTGCACCCCCACCCCTGGCCCCTCCCCACAAGGGGGAGGGAGAAAGTGACTGTGCATCAGAGCGTCCTCTAGCACGGCCATGCTACGCCTTCGCTCCCGCCTCGTCGCGGCTGGTGTCGAGGGGCCAGCGGGCGCGGGCTGGAGCGCCGATGTCGTCGATGAGGCCAAGCCGCATGCGCTCCAGGCCCGCCCAGGCGATCATCGCGCCGTTGTCGCCGCACAGGTGCAGAGGCGGGGCCACGAGCTTGAGGCCGGCTTCGACCGCGAGCCGCTGCAGTCCCTGGCGCATGCCCTGGTTGGCGGCAACGCCGCCCGCCACCACGAGCGCCGCCGGATGGCCGGCGATCTCGCGGAAGGCGCGAAGCCCCACGCGGGTGCGGTCCACCACCACGTCGACGATGGCGGCCTGGAAACTGGCGCAGAGATCCGCGATGTCGCTGGCGGTGAGCGGCGCGATCTTCTCCGCCTCGATCCGCACGGCCGTCTTGAGACCGGAGAGCGAAAAGTTCGGCTCCTTCCGGCCCTGCATCGGGCGCGGGAAGGCGAAGCGTTCGGGATTGCCCTTGGCCGCCTCGCGCTCCACATGCGGGCCGCCGGGATAGGGCAGGCCGAGCATCTTGGCGACCTTGTCGAAGGCCTCGCCGATGGCATCGTCGATGGTGGTGCCGATGCGCACGTAATCGCCGACGCCGCGCACCGCCACGAGCTGCGTGTGGCCGCCGGAGGCGAGGAGCAGCAGATAGGGGAAGCCGATGCCGTCGGTGAGCCGCGCGGTGAGCGCATGGGCCTCGAGGTGGTTCACCGCCATGAGGGGTTTGCGGGTCACGAGCGCGATGGCTTTGGCCGTGGTGAGCCCCACCAGCACGCCGCCGATGAGTCCGGGGCCCGCCGCCACGGCGATGCCGTCGAGGTCTTTCACCGAGCAATTCGCGTTTTTCAGTGCGCGGGCGATCAAGCGGTCGATCACCTCCACATGGGCGCGCGCCGCGATCTCCGGCACCACGCCGCCATAGCGGGCGTGCTCGGCGATCTGGCTCAAAACCTCGTTGGAGAGGATCTCGCCCCGCCCGTCGAAGCCGATGCCGACCACGGCGGCCGCGGTCTCGTCGCAGGTGGTCTCGATGCCTAGAATGCGCATGGTCGGTGGCTGCTCGATTAAGGTGTTGTCCGGGGTTTCGGCCCGGCGCTCCTCCCCCTATAGTCCGCCGCGCCGCACAAGATCAAACCTTGATCGTCGTTGAATTGGAGTCATCAGGCAGAATGGCCTCTTCACCCACCCTGGTCATCGGTACGCGAGGCAGCCCGCTGGCGCTGGCCCAAGCCCACGAGACGCAAGACCGGCTGGTCGCCGCCCATGGCTCGACCGGGGACGGCTGGACCGTGGAACACCTACCCCTGTCGATCATCAAGACCACGGGCGACGCCATTCAGGACCGGCCCCTGTCGGAAGCCGGGGGCAAGGGGCTCTTCACCAAGGAGCTCGACATCGCGCTGCTCGAAGGCTCCATCGATCTCGCGGTCCATTCCGCCAAGGACCTGCCGACGACCCTGCCGGAGGGCATCGTGATCGCCGGCTTCCTGCCGCGCGAGGACGTGCGCGACGCCTTCATCAGCCACCGCTTCAAGAGCATCAGTGACCTGCCGCAGGGCGCGGTCGTGGGCTCCGCCTCGCTGCGGCGTCAGGCCCAAGTTCGGCGCCTGCGGCCGGATCTCCAGGTCACGTTGCTTCGCGGCAACGTGCAGACGCGGCTCGCCAAGCTGGAGCGCGGCGAGGTCGACGCGACCCTGCTCGCCATGGCGGGCCTGCGCCGCCTCGGGCTCACCGACCACGTCACCACGGTGCTGGAGACCGACGACTTCCTCCCCGCCGTCGGGCAAGGCGCCATCGCCATCGCGGTCCGGGCCGAGGACGAGCGCGTTCGGGAGGCGCTGGCGCCAATCCTCGATGCGCCGACCGGCCATGCGCTCGCGGCCGAGCGGGCCTTCCTCACCATCCTCGACGGCTCCTGCCGCACGCCCATCGCGGGACACGCGCGGCTCATCGGCGGCGAGCTCAAATTCCGCGGCCTCGTGCTGCGCCCTGATGGCTCCGAGAGCCTGGAAGCCATGCGCCGCGGCTCACTTGGCGATGCGGTGGCGCTCGGGCGCGAGGCTGGAGCCGAATTGCGCGCGCGCATGCCGCCCGATTTTCTCAAAGCCTGATGCGGTTCCTTGTCACCCGCTCCGCGGACGATGCCGCGCGCACGGCGGACAAACTTGCCGCCCGCGGGCATCAGGCCTGCCTTGCGCCCGTAACCCGGATCGTGCCGACCGGCGATCCTGCGCCGAGCGAACCCTATGACGCCCTGATCGTCACCAGCGTCCACGCACAGGCAGCCCTGGCCGCTCTCGACCGGACCACGCCCATCTTCGCCGTCGGCGAGCGTACGGCAGAGGGGGTGCACGCCTCAGGCTTTGCCCATATCGTCGTGGCCGAGGGCGATGCGGTCTCCCTGTCGCGGCTGATTCGCGGCACCCTCCCGTCCGGCCTGACCCTGCTTCACGTGACGGCGCGCCACCACAAGGAGGAGCCGGCGGCCTCCCTGCGCGCTGCCGGATTCACCGTGCTTCAATGGGAGGCCTATGAAGCAAAGGCCGTGGAGAGGCTGCCGGACGGCGGCGTCGAGGCCCTGCGCACTGGCCAAATCGGCGCCGCGCTCCATTATTCCCGAAGGAGCGCGGATCTCGTGATCCGGCTGGCGGGGGAGGCAGGTCTGGCATCGAGTCTCCTGATGTTCCCCCATCTCTGCCTGTCGGCCGATGTGGCCGCGCCCCTGAGATCGGCAGGCGCCGCGACTCTCGTGGCGGAGGAGCCCTCGGAGGAAGCCCTGTTCCGGCTTCTCGATGGGTTCCCATGACCTTGGCCGCCGCTTCGTCTACGATCCCGCCACGGGGATCTTTGTCAGAGGAGACGATCATGGTCCCATGGGCCTGCCGTTCTTGGACGATCACCGGCTCTTGAGGGAACGAAACCTGAGCGCTCAAGCTTGCCTCAATTGCCTACCACACTGCCCTTTTGAAGACCTCGCCCGACAGCGACCCTGCAAGAGAGACCCGTGACCGATTCATCAGACCCCCGACGCCCGAAATCCTCCCGCAAGAGACCCTCGCGCGAGCCGGCCACCATCGATCTGGAGGCCTTCGTGATCGACGATGGCAGCGTTCGGTCCAATCCCGAGGCGGCCGCCCAGGAGACCACCGGCCAGGACACTCTTGGTCAAGACACGGTCGACGCGGAAACGCGCGCATCGCAGACGATCGCGGCCGATACGGTGACGGGTGCCCAGCCTGACGAGACCATCGCCAGCGGCAGCGAGCCTCCGGCCGAGGATGTGGTCGCGTCCCCGGAAGCCAGCCTCGATTCGGGTTCGGGCACCGATACGCTTCCCTCCGAAGCCTCCCTTGAGCACATGGCAGGCGAGGATACCGGTTCAGGTGGCAGCTCCTTCCAGGATTCTTCCACGGCCGAGACACGCGCAGACGCCGTGCCACCGCCACCCGCTCCTGAGCGGCGCAGCTCCGCCGGCGCCCTGATCGGATCCGGCCTTCTCGGCGGCCTCGTCGGCGCAGGCCTCGTTTATGGGTTGCAGGCTTGGCAGGCAGCACCTTCCACCCAGAACGACCCTCGCATCGCCCAGCTCGAGCAGCGCGTGAATGCGCTGCGGCAGCAGCCGGCAGCACCCGCCGGCCAACAGCAGGGCAATGCCGGGGCGCTGGAAGGGCGCATCCAGGCCCTCGAGACCGCCAGAGGTGAACTCGACCAGCGCCTTCAGGCCATCCAGAATACGGCCCAGCAAGCGGCGTCCCAGGCGCAGGAGGCTCTTAACCGCCCCGCGCCGGAAGCGGCCCAGCCACAAACCTCTCCCCAGTCAGAGGCCGCGCTGGCCGATCTCTCCACCCGCCTCGGGGCGCTTGACGAGCAGGTGCGGACGAACGGGCAGAACGCCACGAATGCAGCGAGTGTCACGCAGGAGCTCGACCGGCGTCTGGCGGATCTCGATCGCCGCGTCAGTGAGCGCGAGCAGCGCTTCCAGGACACCGACCGGCGCTTGGCCGATCTCGACCGCCAGCTGGCGGAAAGCAGCCGGCGCTTGGCCGACACGGACCGTCGCTTCGGTGAGCAGGAGCAGCGCCTTGCCGCCCTGTCCCAGCAGGCGGTCGAGAACACCAGGAATGCGATGACGGCAAGCCAGACCGGCACCCGTGTCGTCCTGGCCGGGCGCCTGAACGATGCCCTGCGGGGCGGCACCCCTTATACGGAGGTGCTCGACGGCGTGAAAAAGGCCGGTGCCGATCCGGCCCGGGTAGTGCCCCTTGAACCCTTCGCCCAGGAGGGCGCCCCGACCCCGGCCGCCCTGGCCCAGAGCTTCGAGCCGGTCGAGACCACGATCCTGCGCGAGAACCGCGGCCCGGCCGAAGGCTGGACCGACCGAATTCTGCGCATGGCCGACAAGGTGGTGACGGTCAGGCCCGTGAACGAACCCGGCGGCAGCGGCGTTCCTGCTCTTGTCACCCGCATCCGGCACGCCTTGGAACGCGGCGACGTGGTAGAGGCGGCTGCCGCCTGGGATGCCCTGCCGGAGCCGGCCCGACGGGTGTCCGAGGAATGGGGCCGGCAGGTCAAGGCCGTCGCCGGAGCGTACCAGGCCGCTCAAGCGATCAGCACGGATGCTCTCGCCACCCTCAACCGCTCGACGCAATAAGAAAAGGATCAGCCCAGCATGTGGCGCGCTCTCGTCTTCATCGGTCTTCTCTGCGTCGCGGCCTTCGGCGCGGTCTGGCTGGCCGACCGGCCCGGGACGGTTCTGATCACCTTCGCAGGCTATGAGATCCAGATGTCGGTGGCGGTCGCGACCATCGCCCTGACGGGCCTTGCGCTGTTCCTGGCCCTGCTCTGGTCCCTGGTGTCCGGCATCCTGCACCTGCCCTCCCGGTTGACCTTTGCGTCGCGGGCCCGCCGCCGCTCCAGGGGCTACCAGGCGGTCTCCCGCGGCATGGTGGCCGTGGGCGCAGGCGACACCATTGCGGCCCGCCGCTATGCCAACGAGGCCGAGCGTCTGCTCGGGCGCGAGCCCCTGACGCTCCTGCTCAAGGCGCAGGCAGCCCAGGTCTCCGGCAACCGCGAGGCGGCTGAAGCCGCCTTCAGCCAGATGATGGAGGAGGACGAGACCCGCGTGCTCGGCCTGCGCGGCCTCTTTGTCGAGGCCCGGCGCCGGGGCGACGTGGGGGAGGCTCAGCAATATGCCTCCGAGGCGGTGCGTCTGGCGCCCGCTGCCGCTTGGGCGAGCGATGCGGTGCTTGAGGCACGCTGTGCCGATCACGATTGGCGCGGAGCCCTGGAAGCCGTCGAACGGCGGGCGTCCCTCGGGCTCCTGAACAAGACCACGGCCAAGCGCCACCGGGCGGTCCTGCTCACCGCCGATGCCCTGGAGCGCATGGATCACGATCCCGACGGCGCCCTCAGGAGCGCACAGGATGCGGTGAGGCTCGCACCCGATCTCGTGCCGGCCGCTGCGATGGCCGGCCGGCTTCTGTCGCGCAAGGGCGATCTGCGTAAGAGTGCTAAGGTGGTGGAAGGAGCTTGGCGCAGCCTGCCCCATCCGGACCTGGCGGACGTCTATCTCAACCTGCGTCCGGGCGATTCCGGCCTCGACCGGCTCAAGCGGGCCGAGACCCTCATGAAGATTTCCGGCAGTGCGCCGGAAGGGCGGCTGGCGGTGGCCCGCGCGGCTCTCGAGGCCCGCGAATTCGCCCGCGCCCGCGACGCCCTGGAGCCGCTGCTGCAGGACCGGCCGAGCATGCGGGTCTGCCTCCTCATGTCCGATCTGGAGCAGGCGGAGCATGGCTCCACGGGCCGGGGCCGCGAATGGCTTGCCCGCGCCACCCGCGCGCCGCGGGATCCGGCCTGGATCGCCGACGGGGTCGTGTCGGATCACTGGCTGCCGATCTCGCCCGTCACCGGTCGCCTTGATGCTTTCGTCTGGCAGGCGCCGCCGGATATGCTGGTCGCTCCCGAACTCACCTTGCATGATGACGTAACGGCCGATCTCGACGAGGAACGGAGGCCGCTGCCGGCTGTGGCCGCGCCAGAAACGGCCCCCGAAGCTGTAGCCCCGAGCGACCCGCTCCCCGAGTCAGAAGACGATGTCCTGAAAAGCGAGCTGAAAGCTGCCCTGAATGATGCGGAGCCTGTGAAGGAGGAAACGCCCCTGCCGCCGCCCGGGCCTGTGGTCTTCCCGGCAACGCCTCCGGACGTGCCAAAGCCGAAGCTGGAGGCGGCCGCGCGCCGCAGCGTTTTTTCGGTCTGGTAAAACCTTTCCAATCTTTCCCGCCTTGCCAACCGGCAGGCGAGGGGGTAAGAGGGCGGCCTCTCGGATCGCAAGATTTGCGATGCCGCAATAGCTCAGCTGGTAGAGCACCTCATTCGTAATGAGGGGGTCGGGGGTTCGAATCCCTCTTGCGGCACCATTTCCATCCTTGGCGGCGAAGGTTGCCGGAGATGGGAAGGAAGGGCAGGGGGCCATAGCTCAGCTGGGAGAGCGCTTGCATGGCATGCAAGAGGTCGGCGGTTCGATCCCGCCTGGCTCCACCATCCTGCTTTCGGATCGTGCGGACCCAGCGGGCCGCGCGAGCGAAAAGTGGTTCCGGTTTTTTCGGTCCACACGGTGCGTGTTGAAGACGAGACGGAGCGTGCGGGTGTAGCTCAGGGGTAGAGCACAACCTTGCCAAGGTTGGGGTCGAGGGTTCGAATCCCTTCGCCCGCTCCATTTCCGTAAATCGAGAAATTCATCGACAAGGCGCCTCCGGGCGCCTTTCGTGTTTTCAGCACCAGCTCAAGAAAACGGGCCCATTCCATGAAGGAAAATGGGCCCGCGGTGACTCGAGGTCACGCGTCATTGACGTTCATCCGGTTCTTGAACCGGTCATATTGTGCAGATTGTCGGGCTGAAGGCTGCCTCCGACGCTCAACTTCGCAACGTGGAGGGGGCGGTCAGCCCATTCGAGATCGCTATGCGAACCTCCATCCATTCAGACCGGGGCGGGTGCCCGGCTCATCAGGTTGCGGGATCAGCGTCCGTGAAGAACCCACTCAGAACGTCATGCCAATCCGTTGTCCGTGACGGGTACTTCCAGGTTTGGATCACGACCCGTCATGACTACTAAACCCCTCACCGGACGCTTGTTTCAGCGTAGCGGCAAAGAAAAAGACCCGGCTAAGCGTTGCCGGGTCTTCTGTGTCTGGCGGAGAGAAGCGACGTCTAGGCGGCTTTGACGCCTGTGAGGAAGTCGGTGACCTCGCGGGAGAGGTCGTTGGAGTGGCGCGACAGCTCCTGGGCGGCCCCCAGCACCTGGCTGGCTGCCGCGGTGGTCTCGCCGGCGCCCTGCTGCACGTCCACGATGCTGCCGGTCACGGCTTCCGTGCCGCGCGCCGCCTCCTGCACGTTGCGGGCGATCTCGGCGGTGGCCGCCCCCTGCTCCTCCATGGCGGCCGCAATCGAGGTCGAGATCTGGCTCATCTCGGTGATCGTGCGCGCGATCTCCTGGATCGCCGCCACCGTCTGCTGCGTCGCCTGCTGCACCGAGCCGATCTGGGCCGAGATCTCCTCCGTCGCCTTGGCTGTCTGCGAGGCGAGCTCCTTCACTTCGGTGGCCACCACGGCAAAGCCCTTGCCGGCCTCGCCGGCGCGCGCCGCCTCGATGGTGGCGTTGAGCGCCAGGAGGTTGGT
>NZ_JADQDN010000007.1 GCF_015694425.1 Microvirga terrestris | reverse complement strand
TGCCCTTTGACCCGCAAGGCGGTGAGCGTCCGGCCCGATCAGCGCCAAAACGCAATGGTGAATGCGCTGGCCTCGGAATAGCCGAGGGCCGCCGCAATCTGCCCAAGCGGCACCTCACTGTCCTCTAGCAACTGCCGGGCAATCTCAAACCGGATCTCGTTGGCAATCGCCCGGTAACCCATGTCGCTGCCCTTCGGCCGGTGGCTCAGGGTGCGGCGGTGCATGGACAGCAAATGGGCGATGTCATCCGCCGAACAGTGCGTGCTTGTCAGCCGCGTGCGCGGCAGCAGCCGAATGTCGTCCGAGAATTCGGAGCCCTGAGCGACTTTCACCTGATGGATCCGCTCCTGCAGCACCTCCCACCTCATAGGGTCGGCCCCGGTGATCCGGCGATCGAGATCCCGCGTTGGGAAAACGATGGTGGCGCTCTCCTGATTGAACCGGGCCACTTGTTCGATGATGGAGCCGGTCGGATACCGCGCGGGGGAGGATCATGTAGGATCATCCGTGCCACCGTGTGACTGGTTTCACCTGCTGCCCAATGGCGCCGGTTGGATCGGGCTCAGCTCGTTTCATCCTGTTTCCGGAGGCCATCCTGACAGACTTGTTGCGACGAGGCGACCGTCCAGGCCCAACCATGAGCCTGGTTGGTTTCAGGGCAACGTATGGCGTTTTCCCGAAGACACGCCGCGCGGGATGGGCCTGCGTGTCTCCCTCTGCTTCCGTGGCGCTTTCCGGGCATGAAGGGGCCAGTATCGCTCCATGGCGAGATAGGTGAACGAGGCGGTCCAGCCGATCAAGAGCAGGCCGTTCAACGCCTCTACGCCGGCAATAAGGCGAGCATGGGAAACCGGGATTTGGTCACCGAACCCAAGCGACGTGTAGGTGACGACAGAGAAATAGAGGCAATCTTGGAAGTTCTCGACTGGCAAGCCGGCAAAACTACCAACCTGAAGCTTAAAGCTGAGAACCCAGTATCCCAACGCGTAGGCCCATACCGCTGCCGTATGGCCGACAAAGGCGGCGAGGACGACGGCAATGATCCGCATCCGTGGCGGCACCGGCAGATCGGCCAAGTGGTTCGAGGTCAGCCGCAGCGTCTCGTAGACGATGAGGATCGTGGTCACTACCAGCACCACGCTCGTTGCCATGGCCGTAATCATGGGTGCCGCACCATCTCTTAGATCAACCCTCACCACTGTCCTCTGTGTCTGACAGGGCACATTGCAGGCAAGCTTAAGGACCGCCGCGGTCGGCCAGGGCATTGAGATAGGTCAATGGTGCCAACGTGCGGCGCCTCTCCACAGCGACAAGCCCGCAGGTTGACTCACTGGTTCTGCAAGCTCCTCTCAGAAAGGTACCATCAACTTAACGAGCTGTACCGCTGTGCGAGGGGGGTTGAGCCAGGAGGGCCATGACATTTCAACAACCGGGAGGGGAGCGTGACAGGCCCAGCAGCTTCGATCAGCTTAGATTGCCTGCACCACTGCGACAGCGATCCTATCAGCAGAGTAACTAAACCTTGATTGGGATGACGGTTCAGATCAACGCTCAACTCAGCGTCATTCGATCATGGACGTGCTTTACGCCGGGCGCCGACCAAGCCGCCCTTTCGATGACGATGCGCTCGTACCAATCATGCACCCTTCCCTCAAGGGTCACCTCATCGCCGTTGACCGAAACCCGGATTGAGTCGGCTTCGATCTCCGCATTCCGCTTGAGAGCACTCAAGATCTTATCGCGAACATCAGGAGCTTTCACCTGTGGCTTGAGCTCGATCTCATTTGACACACCGATCACGCCTGACAGCTTGCGAACACCCGACTCTGCTGCCACTCGCTGATACTGCCACTCGACCGTGCCGGTCAGCATCACCCATCCATTTTGGACCTTGATCTGAATGCCTTCGTCCGGTACGCGAGCATCCCAGGCAAGGATGTCGGCGGCTCTTTTTGCGATCTCGTCGTCGGACGTTTTCTTGTCGGACGGGTACCGGACCTGAATCTCCTGAGCGATGGCCCTTACCCCTCTCACACGCTGGGCAGCACGCTCCGCAGCGATCTTTTCTGCATAGCTTCCAACATGACCGGTAAGCGTCACAACGCCGCTATCGACCGCCACGCCAATGTTGGCGGCATCAACGCTTGGCTCGAATTCTAGCTCGTCGATCACCAGTTGCTGTAGAACAAGGTCGTCCATTAGAAATCTCCTGTATCCATTTATCCGGTGAGAGCCTGTTCTTGCGGAGGTGAGAGCCTGTTCTTGCGGACATGCAATTGTCAGGAAATTCTCGCCTTGCAAATATGACTTTAATCAAAGTCTGGCTGCTTTTACGGCGCGGATGCCATTTCCCTTTCAACAAGAGGCATAAGGTGATCAGGCGGTTCATAGGAACGGCTCAGCGCGAAAGTTAGCATGCTTATTATCAGATGCAGCGACACCAAACCCGATGCTGATGCGATGAACTTTAGGGCGAGGCCGTACTGGTGGGCCACTGAGGCCGCATCGGCACCAATAGTCAGGGGATGGTCGAGATACTCGCCTGCGAGGTGGGGCCGGCCAATCTCTTGATTCGCTAACTCAAGAACGCGGCGGCGAAAATATCAGGATTTATGAGAAAACATATCGTACGAAGTCGCATTATGCCGAGCGATGGCATCCAGAATCGGCTGGCGGTGCTGCTTTCACGTCTCGATGGCATCTTCTAGCAACCGCAGCATGTCCCTGATCTTGTGATCTAGCAGCCTTGCTCGATCACCCTCTCGATCAGAGCAAGCTGTTTGACAATGCACTTCTTGCCTGCGGCGAGGTGCCGGTCTGCCACAGTCAGACCTCTGTGTTTCCGTTCGAGATCGTCAGCCAAAATGACTAATATCAGTAAAGCGATCGAGCAGTAACTGCGGTTTTCCAATACGTACGGCCGAGGTGTTGCTACGGACAGGCGAATGACCTGATAACGAATTGCCTTGCAGTGCCTTCTCTGAACGCGACGGCTCCTGTCATCGACAAGGCGGCGACGATATCGGGCCCCACGCTCCCGCGCCGAAGGCTCGCCACGATCTCGATCAGTAAGGCAGCCAGGACCGGAATAGTCGCCGCAGCCCAAACCGGTCCGGACTATTCCTCGGGCCCTGCAAGACGCGTTTCAAATCCGGCAAGCAGCCCCAGTGCCCGCAGGATCACGAGGAGCGGACGGACTACCCTGTGGAACTCGTACAGCGATGACACGGTCGAAGGCTCCGAAAGATAAAGCCCGGCCGAGGCTGAAAGGTGGGTTTTCTCAGAGGAAAGCATCAGCAACGTCCCTGATGCGGCAGAACAATAGGATACTCATCTCGTGCATCCATTACCATGACTCGTCCGCGATGCCCCTAAGGAGTAAGTCGCGGCAGAGCGGACATGATGGCATCATGGTTTGCGGACGGATCAGGTCCATGATCTCGATCAAAGACGGGTAGCGATCTAACAGCTTAATATTGGATTGCAGCTAGTCCAAGGCGACGGACGTGCCTGGGACTCTGAGAAGGTCGAATGAAGAGGAGGTGCTAGGGTGTCCCCGATACCCGCCTCTGTCAGCAAGACATCGATCAGCGAAGCCGTATCCCACAGCGCGCTGGCTCCAGTCTTCGTCGCCCGCAGCCTATGCAAGGCCTACGGCTCCAGCGAGACACTCGTTTATGCCCTACGCGACGTGGACCTTGAGATCTATCAGGGCGAATTCGTCGTCTTGCTTGGCCCGTCCGGCACCGGTAAGTCGACTCTTCTCAACATTCTCGGCGGGCTCGACGTCCCAACCTCCGGCAAGGCCACTTGACGCGATCATGAGCTGACTGGGGCTTCCCAAGCACAGCTGACCGAATATCGCCGTGAGCATGTCGGCTTCGTGTTTCAATTCTACAACCTGATCCCCAACCTCACCGTGCGCGAGAACGTGCAACTCGTCACCGAGATCGTCAACAACCCGATGAGGCGGGAGGAAGCGCTTGCTCTCGTCGGCCTGTCCCACCGGCTTGACCACTTCCCATGCCAGTTGTCGGGCGGCGAGCAGCAGCGGGTTGCGGTTGCCCGCGCTATCGTCAAACGTCCGGACGCCATACTCTGCGACGAGCCGACTGGCGCCCTCGATGTCGAGACCGGTAAGCTGGTGCTCGCTGCCATCACCCGGGCCAATGAGGAAGTGTGCGCCACCACAATCGTCATCACGCACAACACTGCCATCGCCGGCATGGCCCACCGCGTCCTGCGGCTCAGTGAGGGACGCATCGTTGGCGTCGAAGTGAACCCGCACCGTCTTTCACCCGAGGAGCTGACCTGGTGAGCATGCTCGACCGCAAGGTATTACGCGACCTCTGGGGCATGCGGGGCCATGTCTTCACCATTATCCTGCTGGTTGCCACAGGCGTGACGGTCCTAGTAGGCTCGGTCAGCACCTACGTGTCGCTCCTGAGCACGCAGGAGACCTATTACCGGGACAGCCGCTTCGCGGAGCTCTGGGCCGATGTGAAGCGGGCGCCGAGGTATCTTCTTCAGGGCCTTTCCGAGATTCCGGGGGCGGCTCTCGTCGAAGCGCGTGTAATCAAGGATGTGCGTGTCGCCTGGCCGCAATCCGATCTCTCGGTCGCAGGCCGCATCATCTCGATACCGGCCGACGAACAACCTCAACTCAATCGGCTTCATCTAATCAAAGGACATTGGATCGATTCGCTCCGGCGGAACGATGTTCTCGTCAATGTCGGCTTTGCCGAGACCTGGGACGTCGCGCCTGGAAATTTCATCGACATCATCATGAACGGGCGCATGCAAACTTTCCGCGTGGCCGGCATCGCCCATTCACCAGAGTTCGTCTACGCCTCGCGCCCCGGCAACCCGCTGCCGGACGACAGAACCTTCGTGGTGCTCTGGGCCGGTGAAGGTGCTATTGCGGCGGCGTTCGACATGGAAGGAGCGTTCAACAATGTTGCTGTGTCGCTCGCCCCCGGCGCATCGGCCGAGTCCGTCATGTCCGTGCTGGACGAATAGCTCGATCCCTATGGCGCGCCCGGGGCTCACGAGCGGCGGGATCAGCCACCTTACCGCTTGCTCTCTGACGAACTTGCTGAACAGAGGACGCTCGCCATCACGATCCCGTTGGTTTTCTTCGGCATCGCGGCGTTTCTCCTCAACGTGGTGCTCGGCCGACTCGCGGAGGCTCAACGCGAGCAGATTGCAGCACTCAAGGCACTTGGTTTTCCGACGCTTCCTATCGGCCTGCACTATGTGAAGTTCGTCGCTGTCGTCTACGCCTTCGGATCTCTCACAGGTGTTCTGGTCGGCATCTGGTACGGCCACGGGATGCTCAACAACTACCGCCCGTTCTTTCGTTTTCCGGAGATGGTCTACACATTCCCACTCTGGCTACCCTTGGCGGCTCTAGTGGTGAGCTTTGGGGCGGCCGTCACCGGTGTGCTGACGGCGGTTCGGCGTGTGCTGCGCCTCACCCCGGCCGAGGCCATGCGTCCTCCGGCGCCCGTGGCTTTCAGCCGTGCCCTTGCAGGCGGAAGGCTGAGACCTGCCGCCAAGATGGCCCTGCGGGGGATCGTCGGACGCCCGCTTCGTTCTCTCCTCACAATCGTCGGCTTGGCCTTCGCAGTTCCGATGATTGTGCTTGGCCTTTTCTGGTGGGACGCCCTCGACTACATGGTCGCAGTGCAGTTCAACGGCATTGAGCGTGGCGATGCCTTCGTCACCTTTACGGATCCTGTCCCAGGCCGCGCAGTCCGCGAGATCGGACACACTCCAGGTATTCTCACTGTGGAAGGTCAGAGGATCGTGCCAGTCAGGCTCCGCGCCGGGCATCGCACATACCGGATTGGCCTGACCGGCTTAGCCGAAGCATCAGAGTTGCGAATTCCAAGCGAAAGCAATCTGGCGGCTATTCCTTTGCCGCGCGACGGTGTGACGATCAGCACCGGGTTGGCACGAAAGCTGGGCATCGGGGTCGGCTCGGATCTGACAATTGAAGTTCTCGAAGGCGAGCAGCCGATCCGCCAGCTCCTGGTGGCAGCCCTCGTGGATGAAATGCTCGGCTACAGTGCCTACATGGAAATCGGCGGCCTCAATCGTTTCACACGAGAAGGAGATCTTATCTCCCACGCAACACTGCGGGTCGATTCAGCCCCCGCCATTAAGGTGTGGCAGCGTTTGTCAGAACAGCCGCGCATTACCTCTACATCCGTGAAAAACGTCTGGCTGCGCGTTTTCGATGAGAAGATCGCCGGCATGGTGGTGATCTCCGACGTCGTGCTAACAGCCTTTGGACTCATCATCGCGATTGGTGTCTTCTACAACAGCGCTCGGATCGTGTTGCAGGAGCGCGCCTGGGACCTCGCCAGCCTGCGAATTCTGGGCTTCAGGCGATCGGAGGCGTCACGCATCCTGCTAGCCGAACTCGGCATCGACATGCTCATTGCGATCCCACTTAGACTCGCCATGGGTCACAGCACCGTTAGCCTCATTATTGAACTGCGTGATACCGAGACGTTTCGAATCCCGGCGATGATTAGCGCGGCGACGTTCGCAACAGCCGCTCTCGCGGTTTTGGCTGCCGGCGTAGTGAGCGCCCTCCTCGTGCGTCGCCGGATTGACCGTCTCGATCGCGTCGCCGTCCTCAAGACGCGAGACTGACATGCGATGGGTTAAGCGGATCCTGATTTCGACAGCCCTGATGACGGTGTTGGGCGACACTCTCTTCTGGGCGTTCTCGCCCAAACCCATCCTGGTCGAAATCGGCACCGTGGCTGAGGGCTCTTTCCGCACCGTGGTGGAGGAAGATGGACGAACCCGAGTGCGTGACCGCTATGTCATCTCGGCGCCGCTGGCCGGACGTCTGCTGCGCCTAGAGGTCAAGGCAGGCGATCTAGTGAATGTGAACGGCGTATAGCATCCCTCCTGCCCTCCTTGCCGCAGCTGCTGGACCCACGTACCCGCCGCGAGCTCGAAGAGCGTGTAGGAACCGCTGAGGCCGCCATTCGAGAAGCGGATACCCGCAAGGAGAGGGCCTAGGCACAACTCATTGAGGCGCATGCCGACGTTGAGCGCATCCGAACTCTGCAGCAAAGAGGCGTGGCCACGGTTCAACAGCTGGAGCGGGAAATGCTCAGCCTCCGTTTCGCGGAACGCGACCTGCAGGCCGCCGAGCTTCGCACGCACGCAACCGAGCACGAGCTCAATCAGGCACGGGCCCTACTGCATCGCTACGACCAACCTAAATCCGACCAGGGCTGGGAGATTTCAGCACCGGTGAACGGGCGCATCCTGCGCGTCATGCAGGGGAGCGAGGCAGCCGTTGCAGCAGGCGCCCCGGTCGTTGAGGTCGGAGATCCCAGCGGCCTTGAGGTAATCGTCGATGTGCTCACGACGGATGCGGTTTCCATCCGACCCGAACCGCCGGTCGAGATCACGCGCTGGGGCAGCCCTCGGGAACTTGAGGGCCGGGTTCGACTGGTCGAGCCGCCCGCCTTCACGAAGGTTTCGGCGCTGGGCGCGGAGGAGCAGAGGGTGTGGGTGGTAATCGACATCACCTCGCCGCAAAAGAATTTGGCAACCCTGGGTGGCGGCTACAGGGTCGATGCTCAGATCATCGTGCATGAGATCCCAATGACCACGCTCATACCAACCAGTGCACTCTTCCGGCGAGGTGACAGCTGGGCAACGTTCGTCGTCAACGAGGGTATCGGTCAGGAGCGGCTGGTATCCGTCGCCCAGCGCTCCGATCAGACGGCCGCCATATCCGACGGGGTGCGGCCGGGCGAGCGGGTGGTGCTGTATCCGCCAAGCGCGCTCTCGGACGGAGCATCAATCCGAAAGCGATAATGATTGCCGTGGTTCGTTGGCATAACCTCTTCAGTCGATAATGTACTCGTGCCTGGATGACACCGCTACGGTGCTTTGCAGCCTGCCCCGGTACGTTCGGCGTACCGATCATCAGTGGAAGTACTTCGCCTTCAGCGAGTGAAGCATGTGATGAAGCTCCTCATGCCGTCCCTGCCCAATGACCTCATCTTCGTGCTTCACGAATGCGCGATGAAGCATATCCAATTTAACTTCGTCTAGGATCTGCTCAGCCTTAGGGAATAGAAGCTTGTTCTCCTTCTCGATGTGGGCCCTGAGGTGACGCGAATAGGCCTTTGCCGCTGCAGAGAACCGCTCGGGCTGGAGCGCAGGGCTGCTAGCTTCCTCCATCGCTTTGACGAGGGCCCGCCCCCGTTCATGCTCGGAGAGCAACACAGGAACAGACGCCTCCCGCTCTGATGCTCCTGCCTTGCCCAAGGCAGGAAACAGCATCCCCTCCTCCTTGCCGTGGTGGCATTTGTCCACGAACTCTTTCAGGAATCCGATGAACGCGGAAATGTCCCCGGCGGCCACGGTGCCCTGCCGTGCTTCCGCTTCGACCCGGTCGAGGATATCCAGGGCCGAGAGGATCGCGTCATGTTCGTGCCTGAGATCGTCAATTGCCTGGCTCATGATCTTCTCCCGAGAATGCGACGGGTGGTTTGGAGATACCTGTGAGAAGGACGAGCAATGTCCGCTTCCCGTTCCTGAGGCCGTAGCGGTGACGTCGGACAAGGGTCCCATCAATCCCCAGCAGCTTCCACTCCGGATGAGCAAAGTGCTTACCATAAGCACTCAGGGCTTGGATGCTTGCAGCAACGCCCTGCTCCTGGCTCTAATGACATTGACGCGGTCTAGAACCTGGGTCAACGCCAAATGGAGCTGTAGGACGGCCTCCTCGACCAGCCTTCCGTGCCCGACACCTAGTTGACTTGCACCTGAACCCTGCCGTCGAGAGCGTGAGCTTGGCTGCACCGTACCACGCCCCGCATGAAGCAGCAGGGATCGGTGAAGGCTTTCTCATCGTCCCAGGCCAGGATCCTGTCGACCAGCATGCCCGGTGGCATGATGGGCTCGGGCCGTGCCATGATGCCTGGCGGGTCCGGCGACCATGATGATGACGAGGGTAACCGCTAACAACAAAACTCAAGTGGCGGTCGTTAGCTCGGGACATGCAGCTCCGGGCTCGAGTCCTCCGCTAGTCACCTCCTCCGCCACGAAAAGGGCGACTATCTCGTCGAAAGTCGCCCTTGAGAATGGCGTTACTGACCGTTCTTCTTCAGCCAGTCCTGCATTTCCTTGATTTCGCGCTCCTGCTCGCGGATCAAGTCAGCGGCCCATTTTTTGGTCTGCTCGTCCTTACCGTATTGAAGAACGACCCTAGCCATATCGACGGCGCCTTGATGATGCGGAATCATGCCTTTAACGAAGGCGACATCCGGATCTGGATCTTGGATGCCCTGAATCATGGGCGCATGCATCTTGTCCATGGCTGTCATGTAGGCTTTCGTCGCCTCGGACTGTCCGGCGGCTTGTGAGGGAGCGGCGCTCTGGCCCTGCATCATGCCGCCTTGCATCATACTCATGCAATTCTGCGGCATGTTCTGCATCATCGCGCGGCACTGCTCGGGCATGTTTTGCATCATCTGACCCATCGGCATCTGACCTTGCGGTTGAGCCGGTGCAGCAGGTGCCTGAGGCTGAGCCTGCGTCTGCGGAGAAGTTGTCCCACCTGGGTGGTGTTGCTGATGATCAGCCGGAGCTTGGGCGAGCGCCGGAGCAGTCACAGCAAGAAGGGAAACGATGAGGATGGAGGTCTTCATGGCAGTTTCTCCTTTTCCAATCAATTGTTGACAAAGCGGGCTTGGACGGTGTGGCCGTCAGCCATGGTTGCCGAAAAGACAACCCGAGCGCCCGCCCCTAGGGGCTGGGCGAGTTTGCCCACGAGCTTGTTGGGCTCGACGGGCTGAAGCGAGATGGTGGCCGTCTGGCCTCCATCCTGCACGACGGCGCGAGCGTTCTTGGTGTTGACGGATGCAAGCGGCTTATCGTCAGCCTCCGTGAGGAACAGGACGAGTTCGCTTCCCTTGGCGACCATCTCGACGTGGTGGCCGGAGCTATCGGCGATAGGACCGCCATTTGGGCCTTTCGCGACCTCGTGCGAACTGGCCGACATAGCCCATCCGGTTACGGCAAGAGCGAGAATGAGATGCTTCATTGTACTCTCCTTGAAAAGGCTAGAAGGCCTCTGCCGGGCTGAGGCCGCCGGCTTGGTTTTCGCGGCCAACTTGGATGCGCTCCAGCGGCTTCTTGCCGAAGGTCAGGAACAGGACCGGGGTGAGGAAGGTGTCGATCAGCGTCGCCGAGATCAGCCCGCCGAAGATCGTCACCGCCACGGGATGCAGGATCTCGCGTCCCGGCTCGTCCGCGCCGATCAGCAGCGGGATGAGGGCGAGGCCGGCCGAGAGCGCCGTCATCAGCACCGGGGTCAGCCGCTCCAGGCTGCCGCGGATGACGAGGTCCTTGCCGAACCGCTCGCCCTCGTAGAGCGCGAGGTTGATGTAGTGCGAGACCTTCAGGATGCCGTTGCGGGCCGAGATGCCAGCCAGCGTGATGAAGCCGATCATCGAAGCGACCGAGAGTGGCTGGCCGGCGATGTTGAGCGCGATTACGCTGCCGATAAGGGCCAGCGGGATGTTGCCCATGATGATGAGCGCCAGGGCCGGTGACTGGTAGCGGCTGTAGAGCACGACGAACACCATCGCGAGTGACAGGAGCGACAACGCCCCGATCCGGAACGTGGCCTCCTCCTGCGCCTGGAAGGTACCCTCCAGGCGGGTGACATAGCCCCGCGGCCACTGCGTCTTGGCGGTGATGCGGCGGATGTCGGCGATGATCGCCGCCATGTCGCGCTGGCCGTCCGTGTTGCCGAGGACCGCGATGCGGCGCTGGCCGTTCTCGCGCAGGACCTGGTTGGGCCCGTCCGTCTCCTCGACGGTCGCAATCATGCGCAGCGGCACGTGGCCGGTCGGCGTGGCGATGAGCAGGTCGCCGAGGCCGGTGGTGGAGCGATCCTGGTCGGACAGGCGCATCACCACGTCGAAGCGGCGGTGGCCCTCGACGATCTGCGAGACCGTGCGCCCGTTCGACATCGTCTCCAAACCTTGCGTCACCGTCGCAGGCGTGAGGCCATAGAGCGCGGCCTTCTCGTAGTCGACATCGATGCGCAGCTGAGGGATGCGCACCTGCTTCTCGACCTGGAGGTCAACGAGCCCCTCCACGCTCGACAGCCGCTCGCGCAGGCCCTCCGCCAGGGTGCGCAGGGTATCGATGTCCTCGCCGTAAATCTTGAGCGCGATCTCGGCCCGCACGCCCGAGAGCATGTGGTCGAGGCGGTGCGAGATCGGTTGGCCCACGTTGAGCGTCGCCGGCAGGACGGCCAGGCGGGCGCGGATGTCGCTCATGACCTCATCCTTTGAGCGCTCCGACCGCTTCAGGTCGACGTCGATCTCGGAGGAGTGCACGCCCTCGGCATGCTCGTCGAGCTCGGCGCGGCCGGTGCGGCGTCCGACCGAGATCACCTCGGGCACGTCCTTGATCAAGCCTTCTGCCACGAGCCCGAGGCGGTGGCTCTCGGCGAGCGCGATGCCGGGGTTGTAGGCGAGGCTGATCGTGAGCGTGCCTTCATTGAACGGCGGCAGGAAGGCCCGCGGCAGCAACGTCGCCCCGTAGGCTGCCAGGCCGACGCCCGCCAGCACAGTCGTGAACAAGATCCCGCGGTGCCCAAAGGCCCAGCGCAGCAAGGCCGCGTTGCCGCGCTTGAGGTGGCGCACCACGAAGCTGTCGTGCTCATGGCCCTTCACCCGCCCGGAGAGCAGGTAGTAGGCCAGCACCGGCGTCACGGTGATCGAGGTGACGAGCGAGGCCAGGATCGAGACGATGTAGGCCACGCCAAGCGGCGCGAAGAGGCGTCCCTCGATGCCGGAGAGGGCGAAGAGCGGGATGAACACCAGGATGATGATCATCGTGGCGTAGACAATGCCGGAGCGGACCTCCTGGGATGCGGCCGCGATCACCTCCAGCACGGGCCGCGGCTCCTGAAGTTCCCGGTTCTCATTGAGGCGGCGCAGGATGTTCTCGACATCGACCACGGCGTCGTCGACGAGCTCGCCGATGGCGATGGCCAACCCGCCCAGCGTCATGGTGTTGATGGTGAGCCCGAAAGCGTTGAAGACGAGCACCGTCACCAGGATCGAGATCGGGATCGCGGTGAGGGAAATCACCGTCGCCCGCACGTTCATCAGGAACAGGATCAGAATCACCGCGACGACGGCGGCTGCCTCCAGCAGCACCCGCCTCACGTTGTCGACCGAGGTCTCGATGAAGGTCGCCTGCCGGAACTGCAAGTTAGTAGCGGACACACCCTGCGGTAGCGTCTTCTGGATATCGGCCAGCGCGGCCTCGATCTTGCCGGTAAGGCCGACCGTGTCGGCGCCTGGCTGCTTCTGGACTGACACGATCACCGCGGGCTTGCCTTGGAAGCCGGCGTCGCCGCGCTTCACCCGCGGGGCGAAGTCTACCTGCGCCACCTGGTGCAGGAAGACGGGCTGGCCCTGCTTGTGCACCACGACCGTGTTGCGCAGGTCCTCCAGGCGCCGGGTCATGCCCACGTTGCGGATCAAGTACTCGCGCCCGTGCTGGTCAACGAAGCCGCCGCCGGTGTTGGTGCCGAAGCGGGTGACCGCGGCCTCGATCTGCTCATGGGTGACGTCGAGCGCTTGCAGCGCCGCGATGTTCGGCACGATCCGGTACTGCCGGACCTCGCCGCCGATGGGGATCACCTGGGCGACGCCCGCGATGGTGAGGAGCTGGGGACGGATAATGAAGTCGGCGATCTCGCGCACTTCCATGAGCGAGACGGTGTCGCTGGTCACGGCGACGAGCATGATCTCGCCCATGATCGAGGTCACCGGCCCCATCTGCGGGGTGACGCCGATCGGGAGCTGCTCGCCCACGAGCGCCAGGCGCTCGGCCACTAGCTGGCGCGAGCGGTAGATGTCCGTGCTCCAGTCGAACTCGACATAGACGATGGAGAGACCAACACCGGAGACGGACCGGACGCGCGTGACGCCAGGCATGCCGTTCATCGCGGTCTCCAGCGGGTAGGTGACGAGCTGCTCCACCTCCTGCGGCGCGAGGCCCTCGGCCTCGGTCATCAGGGTGACGGTCGGCCGGTTGAGGTCGGGGAACACGTCCACGGGCACGCGCGGCAGGATCCACGAGCCGTAGGCGACAAGCGCAAGCGCCGCCGCGATGACGAAGAGCCGGTTCTTCAGGCTGTTGCTGACGAGAAAGTTGAACATCGCTCCCTCACCGGATCTGGTTGATGAGCTCGGAGCCGCGGATCACGATCCGCTCGCCCTCGGCGACGCCGGCCCGGATCACAAGCCGGGTGGCGTCGAAGGGCTCGGTCCGGACGGGACGTGCCTCGAAGCGCTCCAGATCCGTGTGGCGCCACACCACCGCCTCGCCGTTGGCGCCGCGCACGACCGCATCCCTGGGCATGATGATATCCCTGACGGAGGTCCCGTTCTGCGCGAAGACCGTGACCGGCGAGCCGACTGACAGGTTGCCCGGCGGGTTCTCGACGGCGAACTGCACCACGGTGGCCTGCTGCTGCATCGCCTTGCTGAAGCCCTGGAAGGCGAGCTTCAGGCGCGCGCCGTCCACGGCCGCGGCGCTGGCCCCGGTGACCTTGGCGGGATCGATCTCGCCGTAGACGAGCGCCTCGACCCAGAGACCCTTCGGGTCGACGATCTGGAAGACGATGTCCTGGGAGGCGACCACTTGGCCGGGGACCACCCGCGCGGCGGCAATGGTGCCGTCGATGGGGGCACGTAAGACCTCGGACTCGATCCGTGTCTGGCGCACGATCTCGCGACGGCGGCGCAGCCCCTCCAGCTCGATCTCGGCGTCGGCGACCTGGCTCGGCGGGGCAACGCCGCGATCCGAAAGCTGGCGCACGCGCTTGAGCTTGGTCTCGGCGACGGCGATCTCCTGTTCGATCTCACCGACGCGCTCGGACAATGTTGTCCGGTCCGCCTGGCCGACCGCTTGTTCGATGAAGGCAAGCACATCACCCTTCTTGACCTCCTTCCCAAGGCGCGGAAGGCCGTCCTTCGACGCCATGATACGTCCGCCGTTGATGCTTTGGACCAAACCCGATCTGTTGGGGTCGGGGATGATCCGCCCAATCAGGTTCACGGCCTTTTGCGCTTCCTCAGTCTTCGTGATCGTGGTTCGCACGCTGAGCAAACGCTGGCTGGGCTTGGGCACGAACACGGTCCCGTCAGGCAGGCGGCGCGGAATATCGGCTGCCGGGTGTGCCGCCCTGGCGGCATCCGCACCATGATCAAGGTCCTCATGCGCGAATGCGTAGGCCGTGGAGACGACAAGCACCAGGACAGCTAAACCCGCGAAAGGAACCAGCTTCCTACGGCTGCGGGCCGCAAGACCAATCAGGAGGCCAAGCACAAGCGAGACTCCCGCAATCACGAAAGGAGAAACGATCTCGAGATTGCCCACACGAAAGGCTGTGGAACCCCGCAGCTCCTGCAGAGGCAAGGATCGGGCCGGAGCAGATGCCGCCGTCATTGTCTTGGCAGGAAGCTGCAGTGTCCCGATCAGCAAATCATCGCCACCCGGTGCCGTTACCGCGAAGATCAGTTCGAGGGGGCCTTCTCCGCTGAATTTGGGCGATGCTACCGTATAGACGCCATTTGATCCCGGTTCCGCTTGAATATCCTGGTCGCCTCCGACAGTGATGACGATCTTGGCATCAGTAACAGGTTCATTCGAGGCGAAACGATCAAGGTATAACCCAAGGCGTTCGCCACGAAGAATGCCGACGAGTTCATAGGCATCGGATTGAGCGGCCACACGCGGATTTGAAGTGGTCACCGCCGACGGAGGCGGGGCGCCATGGTCATGCCCTTTATGAGCAAGCGCGGCAGTAGCAATAACGGTCAATAAACCCAGGCCGGTCAGAACGACCTGGATGCGGCGCAGAACGCCATTTGGAATAATCAACATTGGGAAAGCCCCGGATTAAAAGCACGTCGTCGGAAGCGACGCGGCTTTAAGCCGGTCGCTCGTTTATACGATGTCGGTGGTTCGCGGTGGGCGCCTTAGGCCGCTAGGATCAATGCCGGAAGAGCGCTGGCTCTCCGGAGGAAGCATCGCGACAGCCATAATAGGTGCGGAGATCGCTGCCGAATTGAAGCTTGTCAGAACGATGGCACAGACACTAGCGCAACATGGTGCTCTTGCGCTCAGGTCAGTCTTCGTGTCGGCCGATGAAACCTCATCTGCCGGAGTCGTCTGAGTATGATGGGTAATGCCGTCGTCATGATCATGGGCTCTGTCGACGGCTGCAGCCTTGGCGGCAGCCTTGTGGATATGCTCCGCTGAGGCCGCTTTATCGCAGTTGGCAGGGTCTGGTCCATGTTGGTGCAAGCCTGCCATAGCCCCGCTGTGAAGCACAAACGACGCCATAGCCACGAGCATGAGGCTTGCGACAAGACGACGACAGCGGATCCAGGCAGCGTTCAACGAATCACTCCTATGGGGTGGTAAACTACCCGACAGCCGTCAGGTTTCCAGAGGGTTCCTCAACGAATGAGATGGCTAATGTGAGGGCTTCCGAGCACGCGCCAATCTCAGCACCACGGTTCCCACCATGTCTGCTAACCTGCGGCTGAGGAATAAGTCGGGTAGTGCTATACCGCCCGAGACGGACTCAAGCAACGCTTGGGGTGTAGCCGGCTTCGGTGACCAGGGCCTTGACCTTGGACAAATCGGCGGCGCCCCGAACAAGAACGCTCTTCGATGCCAGATCGGCCTCGACCTTGACTCCCGGCAAGCCAACTTCGATGGCCTTGGTGATGGCGCTCGCGCAATGGCCGCAGGCCATGTCTTCGACCTTGAGAGCAAGGGCGCTCGGATCGTGATCGACAGCTTTGCTGGTCTGGGACTGATGGGTGCTGCATCCACACATGAGACGAACTCCAGTTGGATCGGATGATGGCCGAACCGTGCACCTTTCCATCGTGGGAAAGTCAAGTGGTTATTGTCTAGATCTTCAGAAATCTTCGGCCAGCCTTGAAAAGTTGCAATTTCATGATGTTAGCGGGACGGAAAGAGCGCATAATTCGCGCATGGAAGTTGGAATTTGAGGAGGCACTCATGTCCACTTCAACATTTCAGAACACGGTCCCGACTGCCGAGACGCGCTGGACTTCTCCGATGAACCTGATGGCAGCTGGATGGGCGCTGACCACAACCCTCGTGGGTCTGTTCATCCTCTGCTACCTGGTGGCGCTTGTCTGGCCGGCGGCAGGCTTAGCTCACGGGTGGATCGGGATGTTTGCGAACCAGCCTGACAATGTCCTGCGCACCTTTGCAGAAGGAATCATCGGCAGCGCCGTCACCGCCTGGGTCACAACTACCCTGTTTGTGCCGCTCTATAACCGGTTGATCAGCCGGCTATAGGATCACTCGTCCCTGCTATGACTATGAGCATGGCCCTTATGCATGAAGAGATGTATCAGGGGACAGGCGGTCAGGAGCAGGTAGGATAGGGCTGTCAGGACATGGCCCGTATGGGTCATGAAAAGATAGATGCCCAGCACAGCCAGCGCGACTGTCAGGATCCATCCCAAGCGAGACCCGATCAGGACGCTCCGCCACGTTCTGGTTGGAGCTGAGAGTTTGTTCGGTTTGGTGTTCATGGTGAAATCCTCCGATGAGCGGATCGGATTCTGGCCCCGTAGCAACTGCCGTACTTTGATCCTGCTAATGTTTCTGTCGTGCCGTCACAGGCGCACCGTACGCAGGCGAATCGCATTGCCGATCACGCTCACCGACGACAGGGCCATGGCGGCTGCCGCGATGATCGGCGACAGTAGGATGCCGAAGACGGGGTAGAGCGCGCCTGCCGCCACCGGAACGCCGAGCGCATTGTAGATGAAGGCGAAGAACAGGTTCTGGCGAATGTTGCGCATGGTCGCCCGCGACAGCCGCCGCGCCCGTACGATCCCGGTCAGGTCGCCTTTCAGCAGGGTCACGCCGGCGCTCTCCATCGCCACGTCGGTGCCGGTGCCCATGGCGATGCCGACATCCGCCGCCGCCAGGGCCGGGGCGTCATTCACTCCGTCGCCCGCCATAGCCACCACGCGGCCTGCGCGCTTGAACTTGTCCACCACGGCGCTTTTCTGATCGGGCAGTACCTCCGCCTCAACCTCGTCAATTCCGAGCCGGCGTGCGACGGCCTTCGCGGTAGTCCGGTTGTCGCCTGTCAGCATCACCACTCGTACACCTTCCGCCTTCAGGCCGGCTAGTGCCTCGGGGGTGGAGGTCTTTATCGGGTCGGCGATGGCAATCGCGCCGGCTACATGTCCGTCGATGCCGGCAAAGATCGCGGTGGCGCCATCCTCACGCAGCCGGTCCGCCTGTTCGATCAGAGGAGCGACATCGATGCCGTGCTCGGTCAGAAACGCCCTGCTGCCAAGCACGATGCGCTTGCCTCCCACCATGCCGAGCGCGCCCTTGCCGGTGGGCGAGTCGAAATCCGTGACTGGCAGGGTTGCGATGCCTTGCTTCTCAGCGTCTGCTACGATGGCAACTGCCAGCGGATGCTCGCTCGCCCGTTCTACGCTTGCTGACAGGCGCAACACGTCGGTCTTGGTAAAGCCCGGCGCGGGAACGATGGCCGTCACGGCAGGCTTGCCTTCGGTGAGCGTACCAGTCTTGTCGACCAGGAGTGTGTCGACTTTCTCCATGTGCTCCAACGCTTCGGCATTCTTGATCAGGACACCCGCCTGCGCGCCGCGTCCAACACCGATCATGATCGACATAGGCGTGGCAAGTCCTAGCGCGCAGGGACAGGCGATGATCAGCACCGCCACAGCCGCGACAACTCCATAGGAAAAGCGCGGCTCTGGACCCCAAATCGCCCAGGAGAAGAAGGCCAGCGCCGCTACGCCGATCACCGCGGGAACAAAGTAGCCGGAGACTTGGTCGGCTAGGCGCTGGATCGGGGCGCGGCTGCGTTGGGCCTCCGCAACGAGCTGAACGATTTGGGACAGCATGGTGTCGCGCCCGACCTTTTGCGCCTCGATGACGAGAGCGCCTGCTTGATTCATGGTGCCGCCAATCACGTTCGCGCCTACCGCCTTGGTGATGGGCATCGACTCGCCGGTCACCATGGACTCGTCCACTGCGCTACGGCCCTCAATTACTCTACCATCCACCGGTACCTTCGCCCCCGGGCGCACACGCAGACGATCGCTTACCTGGACCATATAGAGCTGGACTTCCTGCTCCGTGCCGTCGTCCATGATGCGGCGGGCGGTCTTCGGCGCAAGATCGAGGAGGGCGCGAATGGCGCCGCTTGTCGTCTCACGTGCACGCAGCTCCAGGACCTGACCGAGCAGGGCCAGCACCGTGATGACGGAGGCTGCTTCGAAGTACACCGCAACAGCACCATCATAGCCCCGGAAGGCTGCCGGGAACACGGCAGGTGCCAGCACTGCGACCATGCTGTAGATCCAGGCTACACCTGTGCCCATGCCTATCAGCGTGAACATGTTCAGGTTGCGCGAGACAAGAGACTGCCAGCCACGGACGAAGAAAGGCCAGCCTGCCCACAGCACGACGGGCGTGCTCAAAAGCATCTGAATCCAGTTCGACGTCTGCTGATCGAGGTAATGACCGAGGCCTGTCAGATGCCCTCCCATCTCCAGCGCCACCAGGGGCAAGGACAGAACGAGGCCGCGCCAGAAGCGTCGTGTCATATCGACGAGTTCCGGGCTAGGGCCCGTCTCGGCAGTCGCCTGAACAGGTTCGAGCGCCATACCGCAGATGGGGCAGGAGCCAGGGCCTACCTGACGGATCTGAGGGTGCATCGGGCAGGTGTAGATCGTTCCTTCGGAAATTACCTCCGCCCCCATCACAGGTTTCGGCACGACATACTTTTCAGGCTCCGCCAAAAACTTCGAATGGCAGCCCGACGAGCAGAAATAATAGGGCTTGCTCTCGTGTTGGGTTCGGTGCGGAGTCGCATGCGGATCGACCGACATTCCGCAGACGGGATCACTGACGGTTTCGGCATCCGTTGGAGTATGATCATGATGATGCCCAGCATGCTGGGCATGTTGGTTGGCCGCCTGGTGCTCGTTCATGACAATCCCCTGCTCAGCCTTAACCTAAGAAATCAAATCTGAAGAGTGATGCCTTCCATCATAGAAGGGTCAAGGGCTTGTATGGTATCTCCAGGGTCGTACTGATTACACTCGCTGGTAAGTCCAGAAGGGTAGCACAGATGGTTCCGGTGATCAGGTCATAAGCCACTGAAATTATTTCGGTTTGTAGAAGATCGGCATAATCCAGCACCATCTGAGCTTGAACTGACGAATGCTAGGAGCTTAAGCTCAGGACCCTGCTCTACTCTTATAGCTTCCCTGTTCGGGTAAACTATTTCCCTATTATCTTGTGTCCTCTGACAGGACAAGTTGTTGGTATTGTTATGCAATACCTCATTCAGGTGCAGTTAAAGCTAGGCCGATCAAGCAAATTTCCCAGTATTTTCGCTGAAGACAGGGAAAGCTGACTAGAGACAGGTTCGCAGGTGACTGCCTCCACCACCATTAAATAGGCCTCGGACAATACAGAGCTTTTCGGCTAAAGACCTTTATTTCTAAGTGCTGGATTTCTTGCGCCAATTCGGCGTTAAACATTCTCTGGCGGGCATTCTCTAGGCACCAAAGAGGGCATTCATGGCGCCAATACTGCCTCAGTTCTCTGCCTAAGAACTGGCCAGTCCCGTTGTGGGCGACAAGCAAGTGTGTGCGGTCGATTTGACCAATGGCCGCATTCAGCTTAAGAGCAGAACTCCGGCCTACGTCTGCGATGTGCCATGAGGGGACATTCTTACCTTCATCGCCTGAAAGGGGTATGTACGAATTCCCTCACGTTCCTGAATTGCAGAAAACCGTGGGAACGTTTGGATGGATCGGCACAACGGTTGAAGATCTAAGCGGCTCTACATTCGTCCTAAAAGGAACGCCCCGCTAGCCTGAGCCGGCAGGGCGCATCGCCTTGAGGTCAGCCCACCTCAGATGATGAAGAAATCCTTTTCGGTTATCTTCAGGTGCTTGGACAACTTGGCAAACGCAATCTGCCCCTGTCCGTCCAATCCGTCCGCATCGTAGTACAGCATACCCTTCTTGGCATTATAGATGATGCGATCCTCCTTGTCCGAGGCTTTGACTCCGATGTGAAAGGCATCCGCCTTCAGCCAGCCACGCCCACCGACGCCTTTGAAGATCGCATTCTCCAGCCAAATAGTATCAGGCTCAACATTGAAGTGCTTGAGCATATCGGCTTGGCCCTTCCCAATCCGCGTGTTGAACACGAAGGCATCCCGCCCGCCACCGTCTTCGATCACGTCGGCACCAAGCCCGCTATAGATCACATCGTTCCCAGCCCCGGCTGAGATGGTATCGTTGCCTGCGCTGCCCGAGATCGTGTCGTGACCACTCCCAGCAAGGAGGAGGTCGTCGCCCGATCCGCCCTCCAGGCGATCCCTGCCGGACCCACCGCTTAGCCGATCGTCGCCGCTGCTCCCGTACAGGAGATCGTTGCCGCCTTGCCCGTTCAGGGCATTGTTGCCGCTGCCGCCGCGCAAAGTATTGCGCTGAGTGTTTCCCATCGCGCTGCCGTCGCCGCCGGTCAGAGTGACATTCTCGATTGTGCCCGGCAGTCTCACTGTCCCTGGCCCGCTGTAGAACACATGATCCACCCCGCTCGTCCCCAGAGCTGCGGTCAGCTGGGACGGATCCGTGATGGTAATGTCCACACCACCCTTTGCATTGGGAACCGTAACAGGACCGGAAGGCTCATCGACGATGACGCTGAAGTTGAAGGTGGTGCGGTCTCCAATGCCCGCGAAGCTGTTCCCGGCAGCGTCCTTGAGAGCGCCAGCGGATACGTTGAGATAATAATGGCCGTTCCCGTTGCTGAGCGGGTTGGTGGGATCTACCGTGAGGACATCGCCCGCAATACTGATGCGGCCGCTGGTAGCTACATCGAAACTCTCGATGAGAGCGCCGGTGCTGTCATACAGATCGATCGTGCCATTGCCTCTATGGACCGCCTCTGAGAAGGTCAAAACCAAGTCAGCCGTGGGAACTACGTGTCCAGAATTATCGACAGGACTGGATTGCACAAGCGTCGGGGCGGCGACGTCAATGACCACGGTCAGTCCGGTGGATACGGGTGACCTATTGCCCATTGCATCTGTTGCTTTTGCGCTGACAGTATGGCTGCCGGCAGCAAGAGGCGACGTCGTAATCGACCAGGTGCCTCCAATTGCGATTCCGCTGCCAATTTCCGTGACGCCGTCGGTGTCGTAGAGTCTGATGGTGACACCAGCTTCGGCGGTGCCGGTCAGGGTCAGTGCCGAGTTGTTTGTCAGATTGTCGTTGCTGGAATTTCCGCTGTCGCTGCTGGCGGCGAGAGCCGGCGCAGATGGTGCGCCCGGTGCCAGCGTGTCGAAGTGCAGCGACGGCGTTGCGCCAGTCGTCCCGAAATTCCCTGCCAGGTCGGCATAGGCACCCGCGCTTACGGTGATACTTGCCGTACCGTTCTGCGTGCCGGCGCTCGGCATGAATATGGCCGTGCGAGTGAGGCCTGTGCCCGAGATGGCGGACAGCGTGCCGCCACTGACAAGGACGTCGCCCGCGCTGCCGTCCCAGGTGAAGTTCGCGCCCGGATCTTCGGTGAAGGTGAAGGTGATCGTCGCCGTCTCGCCGGCATGCAGTTGCGAGGCGCTGCTTTCAATGGTCACGCCGGGAGAGTGAGTATCGAGCGTATAGTCCCAGATATGCACCGGCCCGCTCTTATCGACGGCGTTTGTCACACGCACTTGCAGGTTATGTGTGCCTGCAGCCAGCGTGGTGTTCAGCGACCAAAAGGCACTGCCGGCAGGGGCGGCGGCGGGGGTCCAGCCGCTACCGTTATCGAACGAGACCTCGACGCGCTCGCCTTCGGCCAGATTGGCGCTGAGGCTCCCGGAAATGGTCTGCGCGGCGACTTTCGTGATCCGATCCGTGACGGACGCACCGGTATCGGACGAGAACACAACGCCGGTCACTTCGGTGGCAGGTGCCTGGGTCGTGATCTCCAATGCCAGTGCGCCCGAGGCTAGACTGTGATTGCCCGCAGGATCAGTCGCCACGGCGGTGATGCTGTGGGGGCCTTCGGCAAGAGGCGTGCTGGTGATGCTCCATAGGCCGCCTGTCGCAACAGCCGAACCGATCGCGACAGCCCCATCGTATAGGGAGACGGTGGTACCGGCTTCGGCGGTGCCAATGAATGTTGGTGTAGTATCGCTGGTGATGTTGTCGTCATTGGTGCGGCCAGTGTCCGACGAGGCATCCAGATCGGGAGTGGACGGAGCCACCGGCGCCTGGGTGTCGAAGGTTAGCAACGGAGTCGTTCCGGCCCCGCCGCTATTGCCCGCCTGGTCGGCATATGAACCGCTGGCAACTGTAATGCTGGCCGTACCAGAGTCGAATCCGACCCCTGGGGTGAACACGGCCGTACGTGTCAGGCCGGTACCGCTCAGCGCGCCGAGCGAACCGCCGCTGACACTGATGTCAGCAAGCGTGAAGGTTAGGCCCGGGTCCTCGCTGAACGTGAAGGTGATTACAGCAGTCTCACCGGCTTTGAGAGTCTCTACGTCGCTGGCAATTGTCAGAGTCGGCGCCGTCGTGTCGATCACCCAAGTATAAGTTGCTGGGCTACCATCAATATTGCCGGCCTGATCGATGGCCCGGACGAAGATGGTGTGGCTTCCATCAGCGAGGCCCGTGACAGTCTTGGGGCTCGTGGCTGTTGCGTATGCTGAGCCATCTAAGGTCCACTCAAACCTGCCCCCGCTTTCATTCGATGAGAAGGTGAATGTAGCCGACGATGAATTGGACAACGTGGGAGGAGTTGCCGTGATAGTCGTATCAGGAGCAAGCTGATCGACCATATAGACCTGCCCTCCTGTGAAGCCGCCCGTGATCAGGTTCCCAGCGGCGTCGCTGATGCCGGTATTCCCATATATCAGTTGAAGCTGAGCCGTTCCATTTCCGGAACCTGCATTGACAACGAGCGTATACGTCGAGCCACTTCCAGTGACCTGAGAGATGAAAGCACCGCTCAGACCGCTGGTGACAAGAGCGAAGTCGCTGACGTCGAGTCCTGTGACTGTTTCCGAGAAGGTGACGGTGTAACTGATTGGGCCCGTAGCGGTCGGGGAGGGATTGGCTCGGCTGATGCTGGCTACGAACGGGGCAGTGTTATCGAAGGTGATGGTATTGTTAGCTACCGCAATCCGGCTGGCGGCGCCATTCACAAGCATCGTGTAGGAAGCGCCATCAACCGTGTAGGCGAGAACGTTGCCGTTGAGGCTGGCCGACTGCAATGTACCACTCAGCAGAGTGATACTCTCACCGTCCTGAATATCGGTGATGGTGTCGCCTGCCAATGTCTGAGCGGTTCCCTGAAAACGATCCAAGCCTCCGCTACCGGTCAGCGTATCGGTGTTCAGCCCGCCGATCAGATAATCGCGATAGTTGCCCCCGGTTAGCGAGACCCGGTGTGTGTTTTGAGAGAAATCGAAGTAATACCCGGCGTTATCGGGCCTGGCCCACAGAAGGGATCCGAAGGAAACAGGCGATTCAAGGAAAAGATCTTCGTAGTTTGCAGAATCAGTTCCATAAACGATTAGGTCCCAGTCCAAGAAGATCTGAACGTCCATTTGACTTGGCGAGTATTCGACCGCCGGCATACCATTTTGGAAATATAAATGATCCCACCTTGCTGGATCGAAGTCCGCGTTACGCGTTGCGCGCAAGTCCATCATTTCAGCCCCCGGCCCGTTGCAGCGCTACGCCGCTGCTCATTCCCTAAGGGAAGGGGAATAGCACATTTTCCTAAGAGAGGAATGACTGTGCACCTTGTAAGGAAGGTCCCGCGTCCCTTTTTTCGGCCAGAAAACCCAATTTCGCGTATTGTGTCCTACCTGTGACGCCCTCTCCCCCGCTCATCCCGTCAATCGGTGAGTCGGCGCAGCGCATCAGCGAGTTGATTGGTCTGCTGGCGCTTCTAGGCTTCGCTTGCATCGCTGATCGCATCGGCCAACCGGCTAATAGAGGCGTTCAGTCCGGTCATAGCTGCCGTATCGGCAAAGACGGTCGCCCCAACAGAAACAGTATTCTCCAGTAGTGGGAGCCTCTTGGATGTGTCTCCCGCCTCAATGTTCTTCCAAGCCGCTAAAAGCTCGATGATCCGCATCCAGCTGGCAATAGTATCGGTGACGTTAACACTGAAGCTTAGAAACCTGTGAAGACGGCAGAGGTTTGGAGCGAGATTCACATAGCCACAGACTGTAATGAACTGCATCAGAATAGCACTTCTTAGTTGGGCTGGTTTGACTCAGATCAACGCAGCGGCAGGTGAAGCCGCTCAACATCCTTCTATCGAGTTCGAGTCTGAGAAGCGCCGGCCGCCAAGCTGCCTCAGGTTCACCGAATTGTTGTGCTTAACTTAGGTGAGTCGCTCAGGCGGACGCTGTAAGAACCAGAGCCCCAGCGGAGGAAGCCATGGCAACGGAGGTGAAACATCTGCGCTTCCAGAAACAATCGCGCTTAAATCGGGTGTACTCGCCCGACATTTTGCCCCGGCTCCAGTCACTCCTAGCTGACCTAGCCGACATCGACTTTGCGTGTCAGCATAAGCTCGCAGCCATCGAACGCGGCCTCGGCGATGAGAGCATCAAGCGCAGGAAGATTGCCCTGCTTTGGCAAGAGCATCAGGAAAGCCGTGCCCCCTACGTTGCGGCGCTTGAGGAATTGCAGGAGCAGGCCAAAGACTGTTTCCAACAATAAAACCTGCCCTAAGACTGTGTGATGAGAAGAGGTCCGGTCCATGAAGGCGATGGTCCTCCACGACGTGCGCACGCCCCTCAGACTTGAAGAGCGACCCCTTCCCTCACCGGGCCCAGGCGAGATTCGCCTGGTGGTGGAGGCCTGCGCGGTCTGCCGTACCGATCTTCACGTGGTGGACGGTGATCTCACAAATCCTAAACTGCCGGTTATTCCCGGCCATGAGATTGTCGGGAAGATCGATGCGCTCGGCGGTGGCGTGACAGGCTTGCGCACCGGCGAGCGTGTTGGCGTTCCCTGGCTCGGCCACACTTGCGGTCATTGTCCCTACTGCACCTCCGGCCGTGAGAACCTCTGCGACGATCCCCTGTTCACCGGCTACACCCGGGATGGCGGCTTCGCGTCCCATGCAGTTGCCGACGCAGCCTACGCCTTCCCGTTGCCGGACGACGGCAATCCCATTGCCTTGGCCCCGCTCCTCTGTGCCGGCCTGATCGGCTGGCGTTCGCTTATGGCGGCGGGCTCCGGCGAAAGGATCGGCATCTATGGCTTCGGAGCGGCAGCTCACATCATCTGTCAGGTCTGCACCTGGCAGGGGCGGCGGGTATATGCGTTCACGCATCCCGGCGACAAAGCCGCCCAGGATTTTGCCCGTTCACTCGACGTCATCTGGGCTGGCGACTCCAATCACGGTTCACCCGAACCGCTCGACGCCGCGATCATCTTCGCGCCCGTAGGCGAGCTCGTGCCTGTTGCCTTACAGTCCGTGCGGAAAGGCGGGCGTGTCGTCTGCGGCGGCATCCACATGAGCGACATCCCGCAATTCCCGTATCGGCTTCTCTGGGGGGAGCGGCAGATTGTATCGGTCGCCAACCTCACCCGTCAGGACGCCTTCGAATTTCTGGCGATCGTCCCCAAGGCGCGGATCAGGACGCACACGGTGCGTTATCAGCTGGAGGCTGCCAACGTGGCCTTGGACGATTTTCGATCAGGGCGTTTGCAGGGCGCGGCCGTTCTGATCCCCTAACCGAAGGGTAGAAACAAATGTCATTGCAACCCGCAACCAAGATACAGGTTCAGAGGGAGGAAACCATGATCCAGAACATTCGCAGTCTTCTGATTGGGATCACGGAAGAGGGCGAAGCCGACGAGCGTTCCTCGGCTCTGGCTTACGGGCTCTCGCTCGCCCGAGAGGCCGGCGCCCACATCACGGTTCAGGCCGCTTCCCTGAAGCTCACGTTGACCCATGCCTTCGTCAGTGCCTTTGCCGAGGGGCTCTTAGCGGCTGAGAACCGCCGTCTGGATGCCCTGGCGCACGCTGTCGCTGAGTCATCCCAGCGTGCTGCTGCGGCATCGGGTGTGGCGTGCACCACCCAGGCGCCGCAGCTTGCATATCCGTCCCTCATCAAGAGCTTTGCCAACCTCGCCCGCGCCCATGACCTAACGATCCTCGACGCCGAACCGATTGCCCTGGCCGTTGATCGGGGGCTGATCGAGGCGGTGCTCATGGACAGTGGTCGGCCGCTCATCGTCGTGCCTCCGGGTCGCGAGGCTTTTACCGGAGACCGGATCATCGTGGCATGGGATGGCAGCGCCAAGGCGGCACGTGCCCTCAACGACGCCCTGCCGTTCCTGCGGGCCGCCACGCAGGTCGAACTGGTGAGCGTCATGGGCGAGAAGGACTTGGCGCATACGCTGCCCGGCGCAGAGATCGCGCCGCATCTCACACGCCATGGCGTTGCGGTGAATGTCCTTGCGTTGCCGGCTCTTGATGGGGACGTGGCCGAGACCCTGCGCAAACATGCTCACCTGACGCGGGCCGACATGATCGTGATGGGCGCCTATGTCCATTCGCGCCTGCGCGAAATGGTGCTCGGCGGCACGACCCAGTCCCTGCTCAAAAACGCGCCCACGCCCTTGCTTCTCTCTTACTGACGGCAGAGAAAGCCTGCATTTGCAGGAACTTCCTGACTGCCAGCGACGGCTCGCCGCTAGCGGCTCGGGCTGTCAAACACCCTATCCTTGGATAGAGTTCAGGTAGGCGATCAGGTCGTTAATCTGAGCCGGATCGAGTTGGAACTGCGGCATGGAGGGGTGGCCCGTCGTAATGCCCTCCGCAAAGGCCTCCGCGAGGTCTTCGATGGGGTAGCGCGTGTGCAAGGTCCTGAAGGGCGGTGCCTCGGGAATGGGACTGTCACCGAACCGTCCGATCGCATGGCATTGGGAGCAGTTCGTCTGCGCGAACGTCAATCCGCGCTGTGCCCGGCCCGATTGGGCTAGGGCGGTCGCCGAGGCGCATGCGAGAACAAGGCAGAGGAGAGCGAGCCGCCGCATCATCGATGCGCTCCTGCTCCGCCAGGCTCAGCCCGGGTCACCGAGACGACCTGAAATGTGTATGGCTTGCCATCATCGTCCTCGATGGTGACGTATTCACCCTCGGCAAAGCGATGCTGATGGAGGCGATAGCCGGCCTCCTCGTCGCCGGGGCGGCCTTGGTTGTAGTCGATTATCCAGGTCGCTCCACCGGCGCCGCCGGAGCGATGGACAAGGACACCGTTCCGCTCGCCCTCGTCGGCCCAGAAACGGCGGACACGGCAGTACGCGCGTTTGTCCGCCCATTCCTCCTGATCGAGATGGCCGCCATCATCGAGCGGCGCGGTGATCTCATAGCCGTATCGGGAACTTCCTTCGGGAAACTGCTTGCTGCGGGCGAGGTGCAGCGTGATGTGATGGAGCATCGGTCCCTCCCGGGCATGGCTACGGCTCAAGCAGGCCATGCCATTGTGGCAAAGCGTAGGAGCCAACCTGACTCGCCGCCTTGATCCTGATCAACATGCAACTGACCGCGGATCCTAAAGTCGGTTCGAGGCTATTCGCGGGCGCCATCCTTCAGGGCATCCCTGATGCGCCGGATGACGACTCCCTTCGCCTTCCGGCCGGCGGCCGCTTCGACCGCATCGTTGATCTCAAGAAGCAGCTCCGCATAGTCGTTGTGCCAATCCCGGTGGCCTGCGCTCGCAGGCGGGAGGCGCTCTTCGTGGCGCTCAATCCGGACCGCTTGGTCACCCGCTAGATCATAGACATCGTCGATCTCCGGAATGATCGCTCTGGGCACGTGATCGAGATCGGCAAGAGACGATTGCAGGGCCTTGAGGGGCGGATCTTCTCCATGCACAAGAAAGACCCCACGCCGGACCGGAAGGCGCTCGGCGAGCCAAGCCTTCAGCTCGGGCCCATCCGCATGCCCGGAATAGAGATCGAGCGTCCGCATGTGGGCTCGGACCTTCACCTCCTCACCGTGAATCCTGACCTTCGAGGCGCCGTCCTGAAGGATCCGTCCGAGCGTTCCCTGTGCCTGGAAGCCGACGAAGAGAACGGTGGCTTCGTCCCGCCAGAGCCACGCCTTCAGGTGATGCCGGATGCGGCCCGCCTCGCACATGCCGCTGGCCGCAATGATGATGTGGAAGCTGTGAATGCGATCGATGGCCTTGCTCTGCTCGACGCTCTCCGTGACGCGGACCCATCGGGACTCGAGCGCCTGCACCAGGTCGGCGCCGTTCCTGAGTTCCCCGGCATGCCGCTTGAAGATGCCGCTGGCCTTCGAGGCCAGGGGCGAGTCGATGAAGATCGGAATCTCCGGCAGTTCGCCAGCCTCCATCAGCTCCATGAGATCGACGAGAAGCTCCTGCGCTCTCTCGACCGCGAACGAGGGGATGAGCAACACCCCGCTCGGATGCATGGCCGCGCGGACCTCGTCACGCAGAAGACGACGCCGGCGTTCGATGGTGGTGCCGGCTCGATCGGTATCGCCGTAGGTGGACTCAAGCAGGACATAGTCGAGGTCTCGTGGCCCGTCCGGGTCCGGTTGCAGGAGCTTGTGGTCGGGTCCGATATCGCCGGAGCACAAAAGGCGCGTCGGCTTCTCGCCCCCGCCATGCGTCACTTCCATCTCGATCGAGGCCGAGCCCAGAAGATGACCCGCATTCCAGTAGCGGGCTCGGAACCCGGGAGCGACATCCTGCCATTGGCCATAAGCCACGGACCGGAACTGCGTGAGGGATGCGATGGCGTCCTCCTCCGTGTAGATCGGTGACACCGTCTCTCGCCCGCGGCGGCGGTTGCGGCGGTTGAGCTGGTCAACCTCCATCTCCTGGATGTAGCCGGAGTCCGGCAGCATGATGGATGCAAGATCGGCCGTTCCGGCCGTCGCGTAGATCGGCCCGTCGAACCCGGCCTTCACGAGCTTCGGTACAAGACCGCTATGGTCGATGTGGGCGTGGGTGAGGCAGAGAGCGTCGATGCTGGCCGCGCGGAACGGGAAGTGCTGGTAATTGAGCTCCCTCTCCTCTTTCGATCCTTGAAACATTCCGCAGTCGATCAGGACGCGGGCTGCCTCCGTCTCAAGGAGAAAACAGGAGCCCGTCACGGTTTGGGCGGCGCCGTGGAAGTGAAGGCGAAGCGACAAAGAAACCTCCTGGATGTGAGGAAGCGTCGTGCGTGGAGAATCGCACCTTGGTACACCCTCGTCGAGTTGCTAGGTTTGATCCAAGCCAAACCAGCGGAACGGCGATCATGACCTCTCACGCAGCGTCATCCAACGACATTTGCCCCATTACAGGCAAGACATACCCCCGAAGAGACTTTCTTCTCGTCGATCACTTGCATCCGGCTCTCGCCGAGAGGATCCGCCAAGATCATCCGGCTCTGTCTGCCGACAGTCGCATAAGCCGGGCTGCGGTCGACCAGTACCGCCTACGCTATGTTGAAGAACTGCTCCGCCAGGAACGCGGCGAACTGACCAAGCTCGACAGTGAGGTCGCCCGCAGCCTTGCCGAAGGCAGCATGGTCACGGCCAATGTCGAGGAAAGCTTCGATGAGAAGCGTACCTTGGGAGAGAGGCTGTCGGATGGGCTTGCCGCTTTCGGCGGCAGTTGGCCGTTTCTCATCTTCTTCGCCCTGGCACTTGGTGTATGGATCATCATCAACGTCGCACGTGGGCCAGAGGCCTTCGATCCCTATCCCTACATCCTCCTGAACCTGCTTCTGTCCTGCCTCGCGGCCGTTCAGGCCCCGATCATCATGATGAGCCAGAGGCGTCAGGAGGCGAAGGACCGGCTACGCTCCCTCAATGACTATCAGGTCAACCTGAAGGCGGAACTCGAGATCCGGCACCTGCACGAAAAGGTCGACCATCTGATCACGCGGCAATGGGAGCGGCTCGCAGAAATCCAGGAACTCCAGATCGAGCTCCTGCAGGAGCGCCGATGACCGCGATCAGGATGTCTCCCGTCCCCACAGGGCCCGCAGGGCATTGAGGATCACGGCGACGTCGATGGCCTCCTGGATGAGAGCCCCCTGCACGGGGGTCAGATAGCCTAAGGCGGCGACGGTCATTCCGACAACGGACAGCCCGATCCCGGCATAAACGCTTTGGAGCGCTATGCTGCGCGATCGGCGCGCCGCCTGGATCGCCGTAGGGATCTTGTCGAGACGGTCGACGAGAAGGACGACGTCCGCGGCCTCGGCGCTGGCTGCGGCACCCTTCGCGCCCATGGCAACGCCGAGGTCGGCGGCCGCCAGGGCCGGAGCGTCGTTGACGCCATCGCCGATCATCATCACGGGGCCATATCGTTTCTCGGACTGCACGATATCGATCTTTCGGTCCGGGGTAAGATCCGCATGAACGCCATCGAAATGCAGTCCGACCGTGACGGCTTCTGCGACGTCATTGCGGTCCCCAGAGGCCAAGACGATCCGGTCCAGTCCCAATCGGCGAAGCCTTTCGATGACCTGAGCCGCTTCCGTGCGTAGGCGGTCCGCTAGAACCAGCAGGCCGCCGAGTCGGCCGTCGACAGCCACCGCAACGACCACCGAGCCGGCCGGATACCGGCTACCGTCCAAGCTCCTGCCGAGGGTTGGGACCGTGTTGGCGACATAACGGAGACCGCCTACGACGACATGATGACCATCGATCGTTCCTTCGAGCCCTTCGCCGGGAACCTCGGCGACCTCGGTGGGAACCGCGAGGGAAAGGCCTCTTGCCTGAGCTTCCCGCACGAGAGCCCGCGCGGTCACGTGCTTGGATGCCTGATCGAGAGAGGCGGCTAGGCGAAGAAGTGTCTGGGGCGGGAGATCGGCGGCAGGCTGCATCGTCGCCAATTGCGCCTCGCCGTGGGTGAGCGTGCCCGTCTTGTCGATCACCAACACCCGTATCCGCGCCAGCGCCTCCAGCGCTTTGCCTCCCTTCACGAGCACGCCAGCCTTGGCAGCCCGCGACACGCCGGAGACGATGGCGACAGGGACAGCCAGGATCAGCGGGCAAGGGGTGGCCACGACGAGGACGGACAAGGCCCGGATCGGGTCTCCGGACCAAAACCATGCTCCGCCGGCCAGCGTAACGGTGAGAGCCAGGAAAGCGATGGCGAAACGATCCGCAAGGCGCGCCATCGGTGCCTTCGACGCCCGGGCTGCCTCGATTAGGCGAATGATCCCGGCATAGGTACTCTCGGCGGCACGATGGGTGGCAGTCAGGTCGAAGGCATCGCCCGCATTCGTCACGCCGCTCATCACCGGCTCACCGAGACCCTTGCGCACGGGCAGTGCCTCTCCCGTGAGAGCCGCCTGGTCGAGAACCGCCGTTCCACGCGCCACGACGCCGTCCACCGGCACCACATCGCCCTGGCGAATAAGCAGACGGTCTTCCGGAGCAACGGTTTCAAGGTCGACTTCCTCAAGGCGTCGATCCCGATAGCGGACGGCCGTGTGGGGAACCCGTCCGAGAAGCGCCGTCATCTCGCGTTCGGCGCGGCGCTCGGCAAAGCTCTCGAGATACTGCCCGCCCGCATACATCAGCGCCACCACGACGGCGGCAAGGTGCTCACCGAACAAGAGCGCACCGGTCATGGACAAGGCTGCCACGAGGTCGAGCCCAACATCACCGCGGCGCAAGCTTGCAACGATCTCGACGAGAAGCGCACCCAGAACGGGGATCGTGGCCGCGGCCCAGATCGATCCGGACCACTGCCCGATCCCGGCAAGGTGCGCACCCCATCCCAGGATCAGCCCAAGCAGAGGCACGACCACCAGGATGGGGCGGACAACGCGGTGAAGATTGCGCAGGCCCCGTGCGCCGGGCATCGCAGGCGGGTGCAGCAGGGAAGGAACGTCAGGAGTGGCCTTCTGGATACCCGACATCGCTCCCCCTACCTGGCTCATGCCCCGAACTTGCGTATGGCGCCGAGCCAGGCCTTGCGCCTGCCATCGCTCATGTCTTCGATCATGCCATTGTCCGTCGCTCGTTGTGTAACCACACCGTCCGGAGTTGCTTGGCCAATCCGAACCAGCCGCCGGCCAGGACCGCGATGATTAGGGTTGTCGCCAACCATGATGGGCTCGGCGGGGAGACACGGAGGATGGCGGCCAGCGGCGGAATGTAAATGACTGCAGTGACAATCACGGCGGCTCCGGCTCCGATTCCCCAGAAGGCGAGCCTCCTCCGGTCGAAGAAAGAGGTCCCCGGCTCTGCCGCGTCGGCGAAGGCCAGGACGAGGTTGCCGAGCACCAGGGCGGCGAACGCCGACGCTCGCGCTTGGATCTTAGGGATGCCGGCATTCAGCGCCCACACATAAAGGCCGAGGATGGCCCCAAGGACGACGGCCCCCTGGACAAACCCGAGCACGATCTGGGAGACACCGAAGAGCGGTTCGGTGGCGGGACGCGGCGGCTTTTCCATGGCAGTTCGCTCGCTGGGTTCGCCTTCGAAAACGAGCGAGCAGACTGGATCGATCACGAGTTCCAGCAGGATCACATGCATCGGATACAGGATCGGCGGCAGGCCCATGATGATGGGCAACAGGGCCAGCCCGGCGATGGGCACATGGATGGCTGTCACGTAGGTGAGCGCCTTGCGCAGGTTCGCGAAGATGCGCCGCCCGAGCCGCACGCCGCCGATGATCGAGACAAAATGGTCGTCGAGTAGGACCAGATCCGCCGCCTCACGCGCGACATCCGTGCCACGTTGCCCCATGGCAATGCCAATGTGGGCGGCTTCCAGCGCCGGCGCATCGTTGACGCCGTCCCCGGTCATGGCGACGACCTCGCCGTTGGCCTTCAACGCCTCGACGAGGGCGAGCTTCTGCTCCGGCATGATGCGGGCAAAGACCCGGATCCGCCGCACGCGTTCCCGCAGGTCTTCCGGATCGAGTTCAGCCACCTCGTTGCCCGTCAGCACGCCAGCTTCCGCGTCGATGCCGGCCTGACGGGCGATCTCCACGGCCGTGGCTGGGTAGTCGCCCGTAATCATCGCCACGGTGATTCCGGCCCGTTTCGCTTCAGCGACGGCCTGGGGAACATCGGATCGAACCGAATCCTCAAACCCGATCAGGCCCTCGAACCGGAACGCCAGATCCACAGGAGCCCGCGCGAGGTCTCTTTCATCGCGGGCGGATGCTACGCCCAGAACCCGCAGCCCGCGATTTGCCAGTCCCGCGACCACGGTGTCCATCGCGGCCCGCTCGTCATCGCCCATTCGGCAGAGACGGAAAATCGCTTCAGGCGCCCCTTTTGCCGCATATCGAACGCCGCCCAAGGGGTCCAGCGAGACCTGGATAAACGCCAGCAACTCGGGACGGAGCGGATAGGTGCGCAGCGGGGCTACGGCTTCAACCGATTCAGGGAGAACCCGCATTCCCAGCATGCGGACAGCCCTGTCCATGGGATCGACCGGACGGACGGCGGAAGCAAGAAGTGCCGTCCGAAGCGGCTCGACGGCAGCGCCGGAAAGTCTGGCATGGTCCCGCAGATCCTGTACCTCACCGTCGCGCCATGCCGTGGTGAGCACCATCCGGTTCTCGGTCAGCGTGCCGGTCTTGTCAACGCACAGGAACGTGGCGGCCCCGAGCGTTTCGATGACTGCGGCGCGGCGCACCAGCACCTTGTGCCGAGCGAGGCGGAACGCCCCGAGCGCCATGAAGATCGCCAGCACCATCGGGAACTCTTCCGGCAGGAGCGCGATGGCCAGCGTGATTCCGGACAACGCACCGCCGATCCAGTCGTCCTGCAGCACGCCGTACGCCACGGCGACGATGGCACAGAATGCAAGCGCGAGGATCCCGAGTTTGGCGACGAGTGCGCCGGTCGTCCGTTGCAGCAGCGTCGGCTGGTCACCGACGGCAGAGAGCGAAGTGCCTATGCGTCCCAACCGCGTCATCGGTCCGGTGCGGATGACATGGAGGACGCCCTGCCCCCGCACGTTCAAGGTCCCGCTGAACAAATAGGGCGTGTCGTCTCCCCCAGGCTCGGGATCGCCAGCTTCGTCCACCCCGGCTGCCGCCGGACGCTTAGACACCGGGACGGACTCACCGGTGAGGGCCGACTCGTCGACCGTCAGCGCGTCGCCCTCAATCAGAACGCCGTCGGCAGGCAGGCGCTCACCCTCGCCGACGACGATGAGATCGCCTGGCACGACCTCGCGCGCCGGGATACGTCGCTCGGTCGCGCCGCGGATTACCCAAGCGAAGGGCTCGGCCAGCTCGCGCAGGGCTACCAGGGCCCGCTCGCTCCTCGCCTCTTGCAGCACCACCAAGCCGATCGTCACGAAGGCGCCGGCCGTCATGAACAAGCCTTCCCCGATGTCGCCAATCATAAGATAGAGCCCTGCAGCGGCCAGCAGAAGGAGAAACATCGGCTCACGCAGAATCCCACGGATGATGTCAACCAAGCCGCGGGAACGCTTCCGCGCGATCACGTTGAGACCGTGCTGCGCGAGGCGCCGCTGCGCCTCGGCCTCGTCGAGGCCCGTCAGTCCCAAAGGTGCGACCGTCGCGGTATCCGCGTCATGGCCACTCGGTGCGTTTGCGCATGAACGGCCATGTCCGCTCCCGGTTGGAAGGATTCGCCTCAATGGGCCACCAGGATCGGGCTTTCCGATGCGGTCAACATGTCCCGCGTCGCGCCGCCGAACACCTGCTCCCTCAGGCGCGTGTGGCCATAAGCTCCCATAATGACGAGATCCGCGGAAATGCGGCGTGCCTCCTCAAGGACGACGTCGGAGACATCGCGGTCCCGGCTGTCAGCGGTGACGACTTCCGCCACGACATTATGATGAGCGAGATGTGCCTTCACCTCCGCGTAAGGCTTCGTATCCGCTGGAGGATCCACGACCAGGACCACGACTCGGGCTGCCTGCTCGACGAAGTCCAGTCCCTCGCGGAGGGCGCGTGCCGCCTCGCGGCTGCCATTCCAGGCGACCAGCACGGTTTGGATTGGCCCTTGCCGACGGCGACCGGGCGGCACGAGAAGAAGCGCGCGGCCGCTGCCGAACAGCACTGCCTCCACCAGGTCCGGCCAGAGCGGGGACTTGGCCTCGCCGTAGCACCGCGTGGCGATGAAGAGATCGGCGCACCGGGCGTGGTCCACGACCTTCCCGGTCAACGCACCGAACGTCTCGTCGAACCGGCGCAGCTCGCTCGGCACCTGAAGGCCGGCCAATCGCTCCGTCAGCCGCTTGGCCGTGGCATCACCATCCTTTAGGGCTTGGTCCTGGAGTTCGGTCAGAACCTGGATCGCGGCCGCGCCGCCATCCATGGGCATGGCGATTGTAAGGTCAGGAAGCTGGTTGGTAAAAAGGCCGATCAGATGAGCCTGCCCAGCCGTCGCGAGGGCTTGCCCATGTTCCAGCCGGATCTCATCCTCGGGACTTCCATCGAGATGCACCATGATGTCCTTGATCATCGCTCTCTCCCTTTGCGTGCCCGGACACAGCCGGTGTGCCGAAGCGACTATCGATCATCATGTGGTCGAAATCGGGGTGGATGCTTTGATCTGACGCAATTCGCCTGAGATCGCTCGGATTTAATGTCGAGTGATCGACCGACCTCGGCACGCGGGGTCAAGCCCGGAGGCTGCAATGCCGTCCCATACGACTGGTGCCCTCACGGGCGGTCGCTCGCCGAAGGCCCAAGCCGCCCCACTTCCCGAGCGGAGGCCGGATCGGCTTCCTGCACGAACCGTACCTTCGCCGACCCTTCAGTCCCAACCGTCCGATGATGCCGAACTCCATCGGATCCGGGATGCTCTCGACCATGCCGCCCATGCGGGACTGGCGCGTCTCACAGGCGGACTGTCACCGGCCGCTGTCTTCGATGCCTACATGGACTGGGCTGTCAATCTCGCCATCTCGCCGGGCAAGCAGGTTGAACTCGCGGCGAAGGCCGCCCGCAAATGGGCGCGGCTGGCGCAGTTCGCCTCACGCTGTGCCAGTGGCGGAGGCACATGCGAGCCATGCATCGAGCCGCTGCCCCAAGACAAACGCTTTACTGAGGCCGAGTGGCAGCAGTGGCCGTTCAATTTCATTCAGCAAGGCTTCCTGCTCCAACAGCAATGGTGGGACAACGCAACGACCGAGATCGACGGCATCACCAGGCAACATCAGGCCGTGGTCGAATTCATTTCGCGCCAGATCCTCGACATGGCGTCACCGTCGAACTTCCTCCTGACCAACCCGGTCGTGCAGCGGCGCATCCTGGAAACAGGCGGCCAGAACCTCGTGCAGGGCTTCCGCAACTTCCTGGACGACTGGGGGCGGATCGTTCGCTCGAAGCCTCCCGCAGGCGTGGAAACCTTCCAGGTGGGGCGGGACGTTGCTGCCACGCCGGGCAATGTGATCTACCGCAACCGTCTCATCGAGCTGATCCAGTACGAACCGACCACCCAAAAGGTCCGGCCGGAGCCGATCCTGATCGTGCCCGCTTGGATCATGAAGTACTACATTCTAGACCTCGCGCCCGAGAACTCCCTCGTCCGATACCTCACGGGCCAAGGCTTCACGGTGTTCATCATCTCCTGGAAGAACCCGACCGCGGAGGATCGGGATCTCGGCATGGACGATTATCGGATGCTTGGCGTGATGGCGGCGCTGGATGCCGTGAATGCGGTCGTTCCCGATCAAAAGGTTCATGCGGTCGGCTACTGCCTCGGCGGTACGCTCCTTGCCATCGCGGCGGCCGCGATGGCACGTGACAGGGACAGGCGCCTGGCGACCCTCTCTCTGCTCGCCGCGCAGGTGGACTTTCGGGAGGCCGGAGAGCTCACTCTGTTCATCAACGAGAGCCAAGTCCATTTTCTTGAAGACCTGATGCGCAGCCAAGGCTATCTCGACACTCGGCAGATGGCGGGGGCTTTCCAGCTCCTGCGCTCGAACGACCTGATCTGGTCGCGGCTCGTGCGGCATTATCTCATGGGCGAGAGGACGCCCCTGAACGATCTAATGGCCTGGAATGCCGATGCAACCCGCATGCCTTACCGCATGCATGCGGATTACCTTCGGCAGCTCTTCCTCGACAACGACCTCGCCGAAGGACGCTTCCAGGTGGACGGCCGTCCCATCGCCATCAGCGACATCCGGGCACCGATCTTTGCAGTCGGGACCGAGCGCGATCACGTGGCGCCCTGGCGCTCGGCATTCAAGATCCATCTGCTCGCCGATACCGACGTGACATTCCTTCTCACGACGGGCGGGCACAATGCGGGCATTGTTGCCGAACCGGACAATTCGAAGGGCGGCTTCCAAGTCCTGACAAGATCCGCGGCGGGCCACTTTATGGATCCCGACACATGGACCCGGATCGCACCTCGCTCCGAGGGCTCGTGGTGGCTGGAATTCGCACGCTGGCTGGCCTCACATTCGGGAAAGCTTTCCGCTCCACCCGCATTGGGCGCACCTGCACACGGCTACCCTGCTCTGTGTGGAGCCCCCGGCACCTACGTGATGCAGGCCTGAGCGGAAGCATCACATCTCCCCAAGCCTAGGGGGTGATCGCCACCTTGAGAACGCCGTCGCGCTGATGCGCGAACAGGTCGTAGGCCTCCTCGATCTGGTCGAGCTTGAAGCGGTGCGTTACCAACGGCCGCGTATCGACACGCCCCGAGGCAATGGCGCCCATGAGCCGGCGCATGCGCTCCTTGCCGCCCGGACACAGCGTCGTCCGAATGGTGTGGTCTCCCAATCCTGCCAGGAAGCCGTCGAGCGGGATCCTGATATCGCCCGAATAGACCCCAAGGGAAGACAGCGTGCCGCCGGGCCTGAGCACGCGCAGCGCCGCCTCAAAGGTCTCCTGCCGTCCGAGCGCCTCGATGGAGACGTCGACGCCGCGTCCGTCCGTGAGGCGCCGGATTTCCTCGACCGGATCGGCCTTCGTGAAGTCGACCACGTGATCCGCGCCCATGCGGCGTGCCATCTCCATGCGCGCGGGCACGCTCTCGACCGCGATGATGGAGGTGGCGCCCATCAGACGGGCGCCGGCGGTGGCGCACAGGCCGATCGGCCCTTGGGCAAACACGGCCACGGTATCGCCGATGCGGATCCGGCCGTTCTCCGCGCCGGAAAAGCCCGTCGACATGATGTCCGGACACATCAGCACCTGCTCATCCGTGAGCCCGTCCGGCACGGGGGCAAGGTTCGCCATGGCATCGGGAACGAGCACGTACTCGGCTTGGCAGCCGTCGATGGTGTTGCCGAAGCGCCAGCCGCCGAGCGGCTTCCAGCCGTGCTTCGTGCCGGCCCCGTCCTGGGAGTGGCAGCCGCACAGGCAGGCGGCGCTGTGCCCGCTCGGGGTGATCGCCCCAGCAATGACTCGCTGGCCCTCGCGATAGCCCTGCACGGCCGAGCCGAGCTTCTCGATCACGCCGACAGGCTCGTGCCCGATGGTGAGGCCTCGGGCCACTGGGTACTCGCCCTTGAGGATGTGCACGTCGGTGCCGCAGATCGTCGTGGTGGTGATGCGGATCAGGGCGTCGAGTGGACCGATATCGGGGATCGGCTTCTCATCGAGGACGATGCGGCCGGGCTCCACGAAGACGGCGGCTTTCATCCTAGGCATGGCAGTCTCCCCGATTGGCTCGTGCGGGGCCTGCCGGCCTCGCGCCGCGATCCTGAACGTAGCCCCGTTCGAGGGGACTGACATTGACCTGGATCAAGGCAAGTCGGGGAGCGTCACTTCCCCGTTGGATGACGATGTCCTCGAACTGATCGGCTCCGACCGCTGTTACGTTGGTTGACCGCTAGCTCGACCTTGTGTCGTCGGATTTCCCCAAGGTCCCACTTCCCTGCTGTCCTGTTTTACCTGCTGCACCCTGACCGGTCGTGCCCCGTCCTTGAACCTGGATGCGCCGGGAGCGCTCCGGCCGCCCGGTTTTCGGTACCGTCACCGTGAGCACGCCGTTCTCGAAGCTGGCATGGACCTGCTCAGAATCGACCGCGTACGGCAGCCGCAACGAGCGCTGGAAGGTGCCGTAGGAGCGCTCGACGAAATGGAAGTTCTCCTTGTCGTCCTTGCGCTCGAACTTCTTCTCGCCCCGGATGGTGAGCACGTCATCATCGAGGCTGATGTCGAGGTCCTGCTCGGTGACGCCGGGCAGTTCTGCTGTGATGCGGATCTCCTTGTCCGTCTCCGATACGTTCATGCTGGCGTTGACGAAGGTGCCACCACCTTGGCCCTGGCTGCCGGCTGCGGCAGGCAGGCTGGCACCGCGGAAGACGTCGTCGAAGAGACGGTTCATCTCGCGGTGGAGCGACAGGAAGGGATCGCCGGGGAACATCCCGCCGCTGGGGCGGAATGGGGTCATGGGATTGCGGGTCATCGTGCATTCCTCCTCATCAACCTCTGATGCCGGGCGGATGGCGTCCCGCTCCGGAAGGGCAACACAACTCAGACAGAATGTTCGGATCCGGCTTTCCGCCAAGGACAAGCCCTAGCGAAGGTGCCCGATCCGCAGGGCCGATGATAGTCCTCCAGCGGCCGTCTTGGAATGGGGATCGGGTCTCAATCCCGCCTCGCGGTGATCGCCGCGAGCGTCACCGAGCAGAACGCCACGAACATCACGGCCGCGTTCACCGCGTGCGAGTACTCCCATTCCCGGCGCAACCCGCTCCAGTCGTCCGGCATGGTCGTCCAGTTGGCGGTCGCCTGATTGGCCGGGAACGTCCACGCGAAGAAGATCGCGAAGAAGGCGACGAGGCACAGGGCTGCCGTCCATGCGAAGTAGACGGCCGGACGCTGCCGCCGAAGCTTGATTGCCAGGATGACATTGAGAATGAGTGCGACCACATCAAAGAGTCCGAGCCAAGCCCAGCCGGTATAAATGCCCTGGACGCTCAGGTAGGCATCTCGCGGCAAGTTGATCTTGTTGGGCAGCGCGAACAGGTGGGCCCCAGCGGGCACCAACGCGAGAGCGGTGATGAGGACCGCGAGGAACTGTACCACCCGTGACCTCATACGATGACTCCTACTATCCGGGGTTTTCAGAAGGTCTGCTCGGGGTGAGTAGGCGAAAGTCCTCTGCCTGTCACCAACGTCTGCTTACCCCATGTAAGTAGACATCCAAGCTGTGTCCAAGAAGTGCCATGAATGGACCTTGCTGGCCCAGACGTTCTGTCTCGTAGAGTAGTGCTCATCGGGCGCTAGAAAGCATAAGCCTATCAAGCTCGATGATCGCCTGCCTTATGGTCTCATGGTTTGCCTCGGGCATCACAACATTAGGTGAGGCGGTGCACGTCGGAATGCTGGAAGCTGCTCCCGGCGGCGAAGTTCCTGGCTTAGGTGGCCTATTTGAGAAGCGAGAGCCGTCATTGATAGCTTCTGTATCAGGCCAGTTGCCGGAACGCCCTACCGGCCAAAGGCGTTGGCACAGCGTGACCATTTATGCGAGAAGGCATGCAGGTGAATCCGGGCACAGACCAGATGACCTACCGGGCCCCGCAGGGCCGGGCCACGGTCCGGATCGGAACTGCCGCCTGGAGCATCCCGAAGGAGCATGCATCAGCGTTCCCGGCCGCCGGATCCCACCCGGAGCGTTACAGCGCCGTCTTCAACGCGGTGGAGATCAATTCGTCCTTCTACCGCCCACATCGAACAGCCACCTACGAACGCTGGGCAGCCTCTGTGCCGGAGGACTTCCACTTTGCAGTGAAGGCCCCTAGGGCGATCACCCACGAGCGCCGGTTGAGGGATGTAAGCGACCTGCTGGATCGCTTCCTTTCAGAGGTGAAAGGCCTAGGGCGCAAACTCGGCCCCTTGCTGATTCAACTACCCCCTCGTTTGGGCTTTCTGGCTGGTGTTGCTGACTGCTTCCTGAGTGAGCTTAGAACCCGGATCGAGGGAAGCATCGTCTGCGAGCCGCGCCATGCCTCCTGGTTCACGCCGGAGGTCGAGGCTCTGCTCGCCGAACTTCGGATCGCCCGAGTGGCTGCCGACCCGGCCCCGGTCTCCGGCGCGGACCAACCAAGTAGCTGGCGCGGTCTGGCCTACTACCGTCTTCATGGCTCACCTAGAATCTACTACTCTGCCTACAGTGCGGAGTATCTTGCAGCCAATGCGGAGCGACTCGTATGCGATGCAGCGGCTGAGGTCTGGTGCATCTTCGACAACACGGCAGCCTTCGCTGCGACCAATGATGCGCTCGCCACAAAGGCCTTGGTGCAAGGTAAACGAATTGAACCTGCCTCTTGACGGCGAGCACAACAAACCTATCGGTTGGCGATCTGATAGCGGCTGAATGGGTTGTACCGAATACCCATCATGCCGCCCGGAAAAGTTCACTCTGACGCCAAGAAGCGGACGACCGTCGCTCTCGGGGCCTCGCCAGTGCAATCCGCTCCTCGAAGCGCGCTTGCGCCTCCTGGAGAAGGCGGCGCTTTCGGGCATACGGCTGGGTTGCCGCCGTTGCGTCCTGCACGATGGCCGCCGCCGCTGCATAGACATCAGCGGTTGCGGCATCCAGACCCGGATCGCGTTCGAACAAGGCAAGCAGGCTCGCCAAGTTCTTTCCCAGGAGAGTCTGCAGGTCGCCAAGGTAGGCCTGCTCCCCGCCACTTTGGATGGCTTTCAGGGTCGGGGCGATTAGGTTGAGCTTCTCATGGATGGCTTCATCAAGCGTCTTCTCCGCCATGGGCATTCATCTCCGAATGAGGGGCCCACCCAGTCCCTGCTTCACGTGCAGACAGGATGCTCTTGCTGGGTTAATCGACCGTTTCGTTGGTGAGCGGTCGATAGCTAGTATCTGCTCGGTAGCAAGAATGGCCCTCTGGCGCATCCACATGACGATTTGCTCACTGCTGCATTCCTGTCCTGCTCGACGTCTACATGCGCGCCATGGATGAAGCAGGCCCAACCCCTGTCGCAGAGGCGGCCTGAGCTCCCCTTAGTATCTCAATTACCGATAAGGCCGCCCCCAAGGGCGGCCTTTTACATTCCAGGTGATGCGGACCTGTCCGATCCGCAAAAGGTCAGCGTTATGCGGCAGGAGAACCCTCAGGCTGCGTCTTCCGATGCGCTGATGTCGTCGTTCCCCTGCAACTCCGCGATCAGGAAACCGGCATTCTGGCGGATCTTGCCTTCGATATCGGCTGCGACCTCCTGGTTGTCCTTCAGGAACGTCTTGGCGTTCTCTCGGCCTTGGCCGAGGCGCTGGCTGTCATAGGAGAACCAGGCGCCAGACTTCTCCACCACGTTTGCCTTAACCCCGAGATCGATCAGTTCGCCCATCTTCGAGATGCCCTCACCGAACATGATGTCGAACTCCACCTGCTTGAAGGGCGGAGCAACCTTGTTCTTGACGACCTTCACGCGCACCTGGTTGCCGATCGGCTCATCGCGGTCCTTCAGAGTCGAAGTGCGACGGATGTCGAGGCGCACGGAGGCATAAAACTTCAGGGCGTTGCCGCCCGTCGTGGTCTCCGGCGAGCCGTACATGACGCCGATCTTCATGCGGATCTGGTTGATGAAGATCACCATCGTCTTGGTGCGGCTGATCGAACCGGTAAGCTTGCGCAGGGCCTGGCTCATAAGGCGGGCCTGCAAACCAGGACGGCTTTCGCCCATCTCACCCTCAATCTCGGCTTTCGGGGTCAGGGCCGCCACCGAGTCGATGACGAGAATATCCACAGAGCTTGAGCGCACGAGTGTGTCGGCAATCTCTAGCGCCTGCTCCCCATTATCCGGCTGGGAGACCAGAAGATCATCCAGGTTCACCCCGAGCTTGCGGGCATAGACCGGATCCAGGGCATGCTCGGCATCGATAAAGCCGCAGACGCCACCCTTCTTCTGGGCCTCGGCGATGGTCTGGAGCGCGAGCGTCGTCTTGCCAGACGATTCCGGTCCGTAGACCTCAATGATCCGGCCGCGCGGCAGACCGCCGACGCCGAGCGCGATGTCGAGTCCGAGTGACCCTGTGGAAACCGTCTCCACTTCGACAATCTGATCGCCACCAAGGCGCATGATGGCACCTTTGCCAAAGGCCCGTTCAATTTGGCTGACGGCAGTCTCAATTGCTTTTGTTTTATCCGTGGTCATCCCGCATCCAGTTCTTATCAGAAGAGCCGGACCCTAAGGATTTATGTGGCGAAAGAAAGAACAAAAACAGAACATGATGTCGCGCCTGTGCGTGAAGACGACAAGCTGAGCCATTGCGGACAGAAGGGGGATGGGGGTCTATAATGGACCCAAAGAGGAAGGATTCGACTGCGTCTGCGAACCCTGCCTACCTTGACCACCTCGACTTCCGGCAGCGCCAAGCAATGAAGCAAGGTGTCCTGGCCGATGGCTCAAACTCGGCCGGGCCGTTGCTGGTCATCGCTAGAGCAGGATCAGGCAATGCCAACACCTTTGCCCATCGCGTCCCCCATCTTATCGTCAATGGAGATAATCCGCGTGGACAGGATGCAGCGACTTCTTTCAGGCCGCATGTGAACGGCTAATCAGATCAGGTTGAGGTCGGCTGCCCAGCAGTCAGAACAACATTTGTTCAACCGCTCGGCGCAACCAGACAATATTGTTGACGAACTAGGTTCCATGAAGGTCCGCTTGCCGCTTGACTGCAGCAGTTTTCTTTACTTCCGACACGCGCCAAGAGCTGTCCATTGTCGCAGGTCTTCAAGTCTATCCGCATTCGTCAGCGGGTTCCCAGAGAGGTCAACGTTCAATCGGAGAGGTTATTGTAACTATTCTCGATGATGAACTTATCCGTCTGAGCGACTACGCGCCAGATTGTCACTGATAGAACGTCCAGAGAAGATTTTCGCTGAGTTCCTTCAGCGCCTCGACGGCATCAGGCCGCTCCCGGGCCACCGCAGCTACGATGGCGTCGGCGAGCGCGAAGGCGGCGGTCGGCGAATTCGGCAGCAGTCGGTTTCTCGCCGGAGCGAACAGCGTGATGTCGGCGATGGGGACGAGCGGAGAACTCGGCCCGTCAGTCAAAGCCATCACCGTGGCTCCGCGATTCTTGGCGAGTTTCGCCAGATCGACGGTCCCGCGGGAATACCGCGGAAGCGAGATGGCCAGCACGAGATCGTCCGCCCCCACATTCATCAGGTGCCTGACGGCTTTCTCAGCGCCCCCGCGGGACGAGGCGAAGATCACGTTCGCATCGAGATAGAGCGTCAATCCTTCATCCAGATGCGCCGCCACATGGTGGCTTGCCCCCGATCCGACGATGAAGATGCGGCCGGCGCGCAACAGGACGTCCATGGCTCGTGAGCAGGTATCCTCGTCGACAGCCGCAAGGGTCTCATCCAGATTGGCCGCCTGATCCTTGAGGGCCGTCACGAAGGTCGCGAAGGCGGAGCTTTTCGTGCTGTGGGCATCGGCGAAACTGTCGACGGGAGCCATGGCCAAACGCAGCGCCTCGGAGAGTGCGGCCCGGAACTCGCCGTAGCCGGCGTAACCCAGGGAGCGAACGAACCGGGTCACAGTCGCCGTGGAGGCGCCGCTGCGCTCTGCGAAACCCTCGATCGTCATCGTCGCGGTCTCAAGAGGATGCTGAAGCACGAAGTCCGCCGCACGCCGGTGTGCTTCGCTGAGCGCGGCGTACACGAGCGCAATGCGGTGAGCCAGATCCGTCGTCGGCTTCAGAACTTGAGACACGGGCACTCCGGACTGATTGACGTCAGGATATTTTCATGATCTTTAATCTGAGAAAATAAATCTGTCAAAAGACAGTCGCCAAGGGAACCGGAGAGAAATTCGATGCACCGTCTACTCATATTTGCCTTCGTCGCCAGCACCTGCCTGCTCAGTGCTCCCGCATGGGCACAGTCCCTTAAGATCGCGCTCAGCTCGGAGCCGACCGCGATCGACCCACACTATCACGATCTGACGCCGAACAATGCCCTCGCGGCTCATATCTTCGACGGATTGACCAAGCAGGACGAGCAGCAGAAGGTTCTGCCGAACCTTGCGACGTCCTGGGAGAACGACGGCCAGAGTCGGTGGACCTTCAAGCTCCGCGAGGGCGTGACATTCTCCAACGGTCAGCCCTTCACCGCCGACGACGTGATCTTCAGCTTCTGCCGCACCCTGAAGAACGAGACGGCAATCGCAGGCTCGTTTGCCGACATCACGGGCAACTTCACGGCTGTCGAAGCGCCCGATCCGCAGACCATCGTCATCACCACGAAGGCGCCGGATCCCCTGCTGCCGAACTTCCTTTCCAGCATCGCCATCCTGAGCTCGTCCATTCTTCCGCATGACAAGCTGACCTTCGACGTCGCCAAGAACTGCGGCGTCACCGGAGCGTGGCCCGTCGTCGGCGACTTCAACGACGGCAAGCTCGCCATCGGCACGGGCCCCTACAAGTTCAAGAGCTACACGAAGGGCACGAGCGTCGAGCTCGAACGCAACGACAAATACTGGGGCCAGTCGGAGCCTTGGGCCAACGTGACTTTCGTGCCGGTCCCCAATGCCGGTCCGCGCCTCGCGGGCTTGCTCGCCGGCGATTACGACGTGATCGAGAACCCAGCTGCGCGCGACGTGGCCCGTATCAAGGACGACAAGCGCTTCAGCTACGTGATCACGCCCTCGACCCGCGTCATCTACTTCCAGCTCGACGTCGAGCGTGAGCCGAGCCCGTTCGTGAAGGCCGAGAACGGTAAGAACCCGTTGAAGGACCCGAAGGTGCGCAAGGCGATGTCGCTCGCCATCGACCGTGACGCCATTATCAAGCGCATCATGGACGGCGCCGCCGAGCCGGCCTATCAGTTCCTGCCCAACGGCATGTTCGGCGCGCTGGAGAACCCGCCGAAGCTCGCCTACGATCCGGCTGCCGCGAAGAAGCTCCTGGCTGAGGCCGGCTATCCTAATGGCTTCCAGATCACGCTCTCGACGACTAACGACCGCTACATCAACGACAGCCAGATCACGCAGGCCGTCGCACAGTACCTCACACAGGTCGGCATCCGCTCCGAAGTTGACGCGATGGCCCGCGCCATCTACTTCCCGCGTCGCGCGAAGAAGGAATTCAGCGTGGCCCTCGGCGGCTGGGGCTCCACGAGCGGCGAGGCCTCGTCCTTCCTGAAGCAATGGGCCGCAACGCCGGACGAAGCGAAGACCATCGGCGGCTCGAACTACGGCGGCTATGCCGATCCGGAATTCGACAAGCTGATCCGCACGGCGATCACCACCCTCGACGACGCCAAGCGCGCGGAGATTCTCAAGCAGGCAGGTGTGAAGGTCATCGAAGGCGGCGCGTTCATCCCGCTGCATTTCGAGAGCACAATCTGGGCCTACAAGGCGAACCTGAAATATACCGGCCGCGCGGACCAGTTCACGATGGCCATGCAGGTCAAGCCCGCGAAGTAAGCAAGCCATGAACGAAGCCGCGAGCAGATCGGAACGCCTCACATGACGGCCTACATCCTGCAACGTCTGATCCAGAGCGTCCTGGTTCTGCTCGCGGTTTCGATCGTGGTCTTCCTCGCCGTCTACGGCATCGGAGACCCGATCGAACTTCTCGTCCCGCCGCAGGTCAGCGCTGCCGAACGCATGGCCATGATCCAGCGTCTCGGACTCGATCTGCCCGCTTGGCAGCAGTATCTCGGCTTCCTGGGCAACGCCCTGAAAGGCGATCTCGGATATTCCTTCGTCCATGGCGTTCCGGCGGTCGATCTGATCCTGGCGCGGTTGCCGGCCACGTTCGAACTCGTCCTCCTGGCCATGAGCCTTGCCGCCATCATCGGCATCCCGCTCGGCCTTCTGGCCGGTCTCAACCCCGAGAGTCGTCCGAGCCGCGCCATCATGGCCGGAACGATCCTCGGCTTCTCCCTTCCGAGCTTCTGGAAGGGCATGATGCTCATCCTGCTCTTCAGCGTCTTCCTCGGCTGGCTGCCGACGGCGGGACGCGGAGAAACGGTTTCCGTGCTCGGAATTCCGACGAGCCTGCTGACGCTCGACGGCCTCAAGCATCTTGCCCTGCCCGCTTTGAATCTCGCCATTCCCAACATGGCCCTGATGATCCGCCTTGTCGCGGCGGGAACGACGGAGGCGATGACGCAGGACTACGTCAAATACGCTCGCGCCAAAGGCGTGCGTAGCAGGCGCATCGTCGGGCGGCATGTGCTGCGCAACATCCTGATCCCTGTCGTGACGGTGGCCGGCATGGAATTCGGCAGCCTCGTGGCCTTCTCGACCATCACCGAGACCGTGTTCGCCTGGCCGGGCATGGGCAAGCTCCTCATCGACAGCATCTATCAGCTCGACCGTCCCGTCGTCGTCGCCTACGTGATGCTCGCAACGCTTCTTTTTGTCGCCGTGAACTTCCTCGTCGACATCCTCTACGCGGCGCTCGATCCCCGCGTGAATCTGACCGGAGAAATGGCATGACCGCTTCAAGAGTGGTGGCCGCCGACGCCGATACGGCGCTGCGCTACAAGGTCCTGCGCCGGATCAAAAGCCGCCCCACGACCCGCGGCGCAGTCATCCTTTTAGGGATCCTCCTGCTTCTCGCGCTCCTTGCTCCCTTCATCGCGCCGCAGAATCCGCACGACCTCGCATCGCTCAGCGTGATGGACAACCGCTTGGAGCCCGGCTCGCAGGGCATGACCGGGATCACCTACTGGCTCGGCACCGACGCTCAGGGCCGAGACATGCTCAGCGCCATCCTGTACGGCTTGCGGACCAGCCTGCTGGTCGGTCTGACCTCCACCGCGGGAGCGCTCGGCATTGGGGTTTTCGCCGGTCTCGTTGCGGCCCAGTTCGGGGGAACCATCGATGCGGCGATCATGCGCGTCGTCGACTTCATGCTCGGCTTCCCGTCGATCCTGATTGCCCTCGTGCTTCTCGCCTCCATCGGGCGCGGTGTCGACAAAGTAATCATCGCCATCATCCTGGTGCAGTGGGCGCAATATGCCCGCCTGATGCGCGCGGCGGCTCTCGTCGAGCGGCGCAAGGAATACATCGAGGCCGCGGTCAATTTCGGCCTGCCGACGCGCCACATCATGCTGGCGCATCTCCTGCCGAACTCCATCAGCTCCGTCCTCGTCGTCTCTACGATCAGCATCGCGGGCGCGATCACGCTGGAAGCCACCCTCTCGTTCCTCGGCGTCGGCGTTCCGGTGACGCAGCCTTCCCTCGGACTGCTGATCGCTAACGGATTCGAGTTCCTGCTCTCGGGAGAATACTGGATCGCGGCCTTTCCAGGCATCGCCCTCGTGTTGCTGATAATGTCGCTCAACCTCGTGGGTGAGCGCCTGCGCAGAAGCTTCAATGTGAGGGGCCAATGACCTCCGCATTGCTCGAAGTGCGTGGACTGAGAACCGTCTTCCACGATCTCGCAGGTGCATGGCCGGCCGTTGACGGCGTTGATCTCGTGGTGCAGCCCGGCGAGATTGTAGGTCTCGTGGGCGAGTCCGGCTCCGGGAAGTCGGTGACCGGGTTCTCACTGGTCCAGCTGATCGACGCTCCCGGCGAGATCATTTCCGGCGACATCCTGTTCAAGGGTGAAGATTTGCGCCAAGCGTCCGAAGAACGCCTGCGCCGTCTGCGCGGCGACCGCATTGCGATGATCTTTCAGGATCCGCTGATGACCCTCAACCCGGTCCTCCCCATCGGCGAGCAGATGTGCGAGGCGATACAGGAGCACCGTTCCTGCAGCGCGCAGGAGGTCCTGGAAGAGGCGTCCAGGGCCTTGTCCCAGGTGGGCATTTCCTCTCCCGAGACGCGATTGAAGCAGTATCCGCACGAGTTCTCGGGCGGGATGCGCCAGCGCGTGGCGATTGCCACCGCCCTTCTGAACAAGCCTGATCTAATCATCGCCGATGAGCCGACGACGGCGCTCGACGTCACGATTCAGAGCCAAATTCTGTTCGTGGTCCAGAAGCTCAGCCGGGAGACCGGCACGGCAGTCCTGTGGATCACGCACGATCTTGCCGTCGTCGCCGAGCTCGCCGACCGGGTCGCCGTCATGTATGCCGGGCGGATCGTCGAGACGGGAACCGTCGACGATGTGCTCGATCGCCCCCGCCACCCCTACACGCTTGGCCTGCTCGGTTCTTCGTCCGCGATGGTCGCCCCCGGCGAGCGCCTGAGACAGATCAACGGCGCTGCGCCCAGCATCGACACGCGCCCGAGCGGATGCCCGTTCCAGCCGCGATGCGAACGCGCCATGTCCGTCTGCGCGCAGATCGATCCCCTATCGCAGGTCATGAGCAACGGGCAGACCTATCGCTGTCACAACCCCGTGCCCGAAGGCGTTGCCCAATGATCGAACCCTTTTTCGAGCTGCGCGGCGTCAGGAAGTACTTTCGCGGAAAGGCGACCCTCGCCCAGCGCATTCTGGCTGCAACCGGAAGCGTTCCCCCGCCACCTGTGCTGAAAGCAGTCGATGGGGTCGATCTCAGCGTAAAGCGGGGCGAGGTGCTTGGGCTCGTCGGCGAATCCGGTTGCGGCAAGTCCACGCTGGCGCGGGCCGCGGCTGGGATCACCAAACCCACCGCCGGAGACATCATTTACGAAGGACGGCACGTCACCGAACTGCGCGGCAAGGACCGGCTGGATTATCTGCTCAAGGTCCAGATGGTGTTTCAGGACCCTTATGCATCGCTCAATCCACGAATGCAGGTACGCACCATCGTCGGAGAGGCCTTGCGGGTTCACGGCCTGTTGCCGAAAAGCGAGATCGACGCCGCCGTCGACAAGGCTTTGACCGAAGTCGGCCTCGATGCTGCCTATCGCAACCGCTATCCGCATCAGTTCTCCGGCGGACAGCGCCAGCGTATCGGCATTGCCCGCGCGCTTGCAGTGAAGCCTGGGTTGCTGGTCTGCGACGAGCCGGTCTCCGCGCTGGACGTCTCGATCCAGGCCCAGGTCATCAACCTGTTCATGGACATTCGCGAGAAGCATGGCCTGACCTATCTGTTCGTCAGCCACGATCTCAGAGTCATCCGGCATATCAGCGACCGCCTCGCGATCATGTATCTCGGGCGTATCGTCGAGATCGGGCCGGCCTCGGCCATCTTCGCTGAACCGGCCCATCCCTACAGCGCGGCGCTCATAGCGGCGAGCCCCTCGACGGAGCGGCGCAAGCGCGTGTTCCAGCCGCTCAAAGGCGAGTTGCCCTCCCCTCTGGCGCCGCCCAGCGGCTGTCCTTTTCACCCTCGCTGCGAGCGCGCCATGGCAAAATGCCGTGAAGTACGCCCGATCCTGAAAGAGATCGCCCCAGGACGCAGCGCAGCCTGCCATTTGCACCATTCGGACAACACATGACGACAACCATGCTTACCCCTGAGATCGGCCGCAGCACGCTTCCGTTCGTTGACCCGTATCATCCTGACAGGCCGATCGAGGTAAACTTTTATCGCCCGACCGATCACGGCCCCGACGATCCGGTCGTCATTGTCCAGCATGGCATGCTCCGCAATGGCGACGAGTATCGGGACTTCTGGGTTCCTGCTGCTGAAAAGCATCGGATCCTGATTGCAGCGCCGACGTTTTCCGATGCGCAATTCCCCAAGCCAGAATCGTACAATAACGGCTTGGTCATCAATGATGACGGAAGTGTGCGCCCTCACGAGAAATGGCTTTATGCCATCCCGGCCCGCGTCTTCGCCGCCTTGCAGAAGGGAGGCGTAACGCGCCGCCCGAGAGCGAGACTCTTTGGTCATTCGGCTGGCGGACAATTCGCGCACCGAATGCTCGCAACCCAGGATCATAGGCCTTTTGAGGCGGTCATCGCAGGCAATCCCGGCTGGTACACCTTGCCTACGCTGGAACGCTGGTTCCCCGAAGGTCTCGGCGGCCTCGGCCTCGATGAAACCAGCATGGCGCGCTGGTTCTCTTATCCGATGCACATCTTCGCGGGCGACCAGGATATCAGCACCAACGATCCGAATCTGCCGGCCCAGGCGGAAGCCTTGAGGCAGGGGCCGCATCGATACGCTCGTGCCCAATTTGTCTACGATTTTGCATGCCACGAAGCCAAGCGCCTCGGACTTCCCCTCCATTGGAAGTTGATCCGCGTCAAGGGTGTGGGCCATGACGGTGCCGCCATGTCTCGCGCGGCCGCAGCCTACTGGTTTGAGGGGAACATTCCGCCGGCTGAAGAGCTGATCACCGCGGAAGTGGGCGCTTTGTAAAGCGGCATCAATTTGACGACCATTCACGACCGACTTTGGAGCACGACATGAACGTCCGAAACGAGATTTGGCAGCATGTGGATGCTGCAAAGAGCCGCTTCGTTGCCTTGAGTGATCGCATCTGGGGAATGCCTGAGGTCTGCTATACCGAAGTCCGTTCAGCTGCCGAACATGCTGCGGAATTGCGCCACCAGGGCTTTCGCGTCACCGAAGGTGTTGCTGGCATCCCGACCGCCGTCATCGGCGAAGCAGGTGATTGCGGCCCGGTAATCGCTTTCCTGGGCGAGTACGACGCTCTCCCGGGCTTGAGCCAGGAGGCCGGCGTTGCGGAGCATCGTCCCATCGAACCCGGCGGGCCTGGACACGGATGCGGACACAATCTCCTCGGATCAGGCGCCCTGCTCGCTGCTGTCGCCCTGAAGAACTGGCTTGCCGAGAAGGGCATTCCGGGTCGCGTCAGGTATTACGGCTGCCCTGCCGAGGAAGGGGGCGCGGCCAAAGCTTTCATGGTTCGCGCTGGCGCCTTCGACGACGCCGATATCGCGATCTCCTGGCATCCCTACAGTTTTTGGGAGGTCGCACCAGCGCTGTCGCTGGCCAATACGCGTGCCGACTTCGCCTTCACAGGTCGTGCAGCCCATGCCGCCGCTGCTCCACATCTGGGACGCAGCGCGCTTGATGCCGTCGAGTTGATGAATGTGGGCGTGAACTATATGCGCGAGCACATGCCGTCCGATTCCCGTGTGCACTATGCCCTGCTCGATACAGGCGGCATCGCACCGAACGTGGTGCAGGCCTATGCCCGCGTGCGCTATTCGATCCGCGCCATGGACCTGCCCGGCATGCTCGACCTGATCGAGCGCGTGCACAAGATCGCGCAGGGAGCCGCCCTCATGACGGAAACCAGCGTCGAGATGCGCATCGTCAGCGCTGTCTCCAACACGCTTGGCAACACCCCGCTCGAACATGCCCTTCACAACGCCATGGAGGAGCTTGGACCACCCCCATTCGACGACGCCGATCGTGACTTCGCGCGCAAGATTCGAGAAACCCTGTCGGAACAGGAGATCGCATCCGTCTACCAAGCCATAGGGCAGCCGAAGACCGATGAACCTCTCGCCGACTTCTTGACGCCCCTCGCCTCCCTGCGCAAGCCTATGATCGGCTCGACCGATATCGGTGACGTGAGCTGGGTCGTACCCACTGTTCAAGCGCACGCTCCGACGGTGGCGATCGGCACCCCGTTCCACACCTGGCAGATCGTCGCTCAAGGTAAGATGCCAGCGGCCCACAAGGCGATGGTGCATGTCGCCAAAGCTATGGCCGCTACCGGCATGGCAGCGATCACCGATCCATCTTTGATTGCAGCCGCGAGGGCCGATCTTGCGGAGAGAACGCGGGAAACCCCATATGTGAGCCCGCTGCGGGAGGGCGTCGAGCCCCCGTTGGACATGTCGCGCAGTTAAGCTCTGATTGACCGCAGTCTCTGGCGCGAGGGAACGTCGCCCGCCCCGTGCCGCTTCGATGGTGTCAATATCGATGCACGCTGATGCTTGTGTCAGGTATATACCAACGTCAAACGCGTGATATGCCAGCGCGGGCGGTGGAGAGGCGCCATAATCGAGCGGGATTAGGCCGGATTCTCCAAGGCAGCGCAGCACAGTTGAGAAATGCTTGAGCTGCTCTCCCGCAGACCCCATCCGACAAGCACGATATTCTGGGCAGCGATGGCCGAGCCATTGTCATTCAACATTTCGGCAAGGGCGCGGGTACAGGCAAAAGCGGGAACACCGTTCAATCTTACTGTAAGGCCTCGCAGGCTGCTCGTGCCGAGTTTGAGTGATGTGGTGACTACGAGTGAAGTAAATTTCATGCAGATCTCTGGTCAAAAACCGTAATCGTTTGCCAACGAGTCAACGGACCGATGGTGAGCCGCCGGCTTGCTGGCCCATACCAGCAACTGGCAAATCTCAAAGGGGCTATCCTGCAAGCTGTCTGCGCTCTGTAAACTTCGATGTCTCCCTCAAATACAGCGTAATATGGTGGCTGTAATTTTCGGAGTCTAAGTTTAAGCGCGCTTGCACATGAGCCTGCAATATTTCGCTATCGACATACATATCGCCCTCCACGAGGTATCCAATGACATCGGCAAGGGCGCCTGGACTACCTGCTGAAAAAGGCAAGTCGACTCGAGTGTCTGCTTTCTCACTCATGCCCCCGATATCGGCATAGATCATCGGCCGACCGGCCATGCGTGCCTCTTGGATGACAATGGGCGAATTCTCCCACCAGATCGAGGGGATGACTATCCAGTCGCTGCCGCGCATGAGGCTAAGGACCTCCTGATTGCGGTAGGCTCCCATCATGCGAACCACATCGCGCGTTTCCTCGAGCAAGCGATCGACCTTGCGCCCGAATTCGCTGTCGCGGAAATGCTTGTTCTCGCCGTGGATGCGCACCTCGATCCGCTTGCGAACGCGTTTAGGCAACGAGGCGCAGGCCTCCAGCAGCACGTCGACGCCCTTGTAGGGATTGATCTGGCCAAAATAGGAGATCGTGAGCCGCCGATTGCTCTCCACCCGCAACGGCTTACGGTCGGCCAGCGTGCGGCTACGTCCGAGAACATCCTGATCCATGATGTTCTCGATCACCTCAATGCGCTCGGCCGGTACTCCCCAGGCCACATAGCGCTCCTTGAGGAAGGCGCTGGGCGAGACGAACATGTCGACATTGTCGAAGAAGAGCTTGAGAATCGACTCCCGCACGAAGAACTTGCCGGCGCTGATTGAAGGAAAACATCCGCTGCATTCCGCCGGTGACGCCGCATAGCACAAGCGGCCGTTGGTCTTGATCATCTGGCCGAAATGCGCGCAGATGGCAGCATATTCATGGAACGTGAAGACAACCCGGACGCCTGCCTCCTTGAAGAGCTCGAAGATGTCGAGGCCCCAATAAATGAAGTGGTGGATGTGTACTACATCCGGTCGCGCGTGGCGGATGAGTTCGTGGATCAGCTGCTTTAGCAGATCGTAATTCTGGCTCTGAAAGGTAAGACCATCCACTGGCGGCGGAGCAGCGAGGATCTCGTCGAGACGACTGCGGAAGCTGCCAAAGAAGGCGCTGTGGCCGATAGCGTCGTGCTCCGCGCGGGCTACGAACACGGCCTTTTCCACCTTCGGATCCGCCTTGAGCGCTTGGAACAGCGAGTAGGCCGCGCGCTCGGCGCCGCCCGCCCCGAGATCCGGATGTCCGTGTGAAAGGACCATGACACGCATGTGAGAGAACCTATCTGATCGATTGGTAGCCGGCGCGCCCCGCACGCGCCGTTCGGGTTGATGCCGGTTATGCCGTCTGCCTGGGTGTGGAAACCTTGAACACCCGCTTGGGCTTCGTCAGCTCCGCCTCCCAGCGCCGGTTGAACTCGGCGCAGTTCATGTAGGTGACCATGGACCGGACATCGGCATCTCCCATGGACGGGATCGACTGCCGCTCCAGGTGGTACAGCCCCGGATGGACATGGACCTGGATCTCGGCCCCGCGCTGGCGCGCCCTGAGGCAGAGATCCGCGTCCTCGAAGTCGCCGCGCTCGTAGCGCAGGTCGAAGCCGCCGAGTTCCGTGAAGAGGTTCTTCGACAGGGCCATGAGGGCCGCCGTGACGGCCTGGGCCGGGCGGATGGGATCGCCCTCGTAGAGGTCGAAGGGCAGGCCCTTCATGGGGTGGTCGGCCACGAGCAGGTTGCCCATGGCGGACGAGCGCGGGAAGGTCATCCCGAGATGCTGGATGGTGTTGTCCTCGTAGAGCAGGGAGAATCCGACCACGAGCTCCCGCCCCCCGGCGCGCTTGCGGTCGCGGATTTCCTCCGCGGCCTTCACGAGGCCGGCGGGGTCCTTGACCAGGATGTCGGAGTTCATGAGGAACAGCACGTCCCCGCGCGAAAGGCTGGCCGCGATGTTGTTGGCGCCGCCATAGCCGTAATTGGCCAGGTTCCGCAGGAGGCGCGTGGGAACCCGCAGGCCCGTGGAGCGCAGGGCCAGTCCGTTATAGACCTCGGCCCAGATGCGCGGATCGTCCACCACCAGCACCAGCTCGAAGCCGTCGTCGAGCACCCGCTGGAGGTAATGCACGCAGTTCATGAAGAAGGCATCGCCGTAGAATGGGATGATCACCGAGGAAACCGGCCGGTCCTGGGGGAGCTTCGGCCCGAAATCGAACACCTGGGCGCTCATCTCGCCTTTTTCGGTCGAAAGCAGATGCCGGTAGCTGCGATCCACCTCCTCCGCCTTCAGGGAGCGTATGTCGCCGAAAGCGCCCCGGATGATGCTCATGGCAAGGGCGTCGTCGCGCTTCGCGCTCACCGCGAGTGGCCCGTGAAACGTCACCTGCGCCCTGTCCGGCGACACCTCGACGAAATAGAGATCCTGCCCCTCCACAGCGGCGGGGATCACGAAAGTGAAGCCGTGCTCGTCGGAAGCGCTCGTCAGGGCATTCTCACCCCGAAGATGCGCATGCACGTCCGGCCTTGCGGTCCGCTGGATCGCGTCGTTAGAAACCCATGTTTCCAAGTTGGCGCTCGCCGCATGGACAGTCTGGCCGCCAATATTGGCCAGCCAGCCGTTGGCCACAATTCCGGTACCGGAGAGCACCAGGTGCTCAATCCAGCACAGTCTGGGAATGTCCAGCGGCCGTACAGCAACCCTGGCACCGATCAGACCCGCACCCCCCTCGTCGCCGGAAGCCCGCAGCACCTGCGCCAGCGCTGCCCCAAGGCCGTCGGCGAGGTCGTCCGGGCTGATGCTCACCATATGGAGCGCTACGGCCTTGCCGGCGCGGGGCGCATCGAGAGACACCTCAACTGTTTGGCCCAGATCAAATCGGCTAGCGAGCGGCCGCGGCAGCCCGGCGAGGAAGCGCCGGGCCTTCGGGGCCTCGGCCTCCACGGGAGCGGCCATTCTCTTCCCGCGCTTCGGCCGGAAAACGGGCTTGGGCCGTTCCATCCCGCCGTCTGCGGCGCCCAACTCGATCCATTGGCCACGCGGAACCGCAATGGCCGCCCGCCCCTGGGCGAGCCTGATCCCGCTCACTCCATCGACAGCCGCCCCGGCGGGCACCCGAAGCACCACGCTCAAGGTTCCTCGCAGGGCGATTAGCCGTTCGATCTCAAGGCGCGCGCTGCCTGCGGCGGAAATGGATGCAGATGTCACTGGAACTGCCCCAGACTAAGCTTTGCTTGTATAATGAGTATGTTATCTTCTTGCGGGAGGAGGTGCCTGTTCGTCAAGTAACATAAGGAGCTTGGCAGGCGGCGCGACGTAGAATGAAAAGTCGCGGTTCGATATATGATCTCCGCCACTTAGGTATTTTGAACATCCTCTTTCTTTGAACGATCCATTAGGCAGCATCGGCTTTGTCCTCAGAACTTCCCGAAATTTCTCGCAGACCAGCATCAAGCTTTTGAAGTCCCCTCCCTTTGAAAGACATACAGCTAGAATCTGCCCACATTCGACGCTGACTTTTCTATTAATAGAAAAGAATCATCTATTGAGATCTTCATTTTAAATTTTCACGCCTCCATAGAAAATTCTCGAAAATATCTTATCGCAGAAATCCCATTTCATTCGCTGCGCGAACGAACTCATGCGCAGACTTCTTGATTTCTACACCATTAAATACATCCTGAATTACAACTGAATTCCTAACTGGGGTTAAGCGATTCATCAATGTTGCTTCATCAAATTTGACTCCTGTTTCGCAAATGAACACTTCACCAGTATCAGCGCACGGCAAGAGGTCGTGAGAGAAGAAGCCGAGACCGATCACCTGTCCGATCTGCTCGCACACCTGAATAATTTTACCCTGTAGGCGGATTGCCACTCGTACATGAAGGTAGTTTATAAGTTCAGGATCGACAGGCGTATTCGTAGTATGGACTGAAGGATTTCCCTCTTCAGTTGGGCGACACCTTGTATAAATAGCAATACAAGTGCCACCGACGCACATCGCTCTGAGTGAGACGTAGTAATCACGCCCTCTGAAGGGATAGACAGTATTAATAAACTCGGTATTGTATCTATCGAATCTCAACTTTTCTCCGGGAGCATGTACTGACACAGTTCTTCCTGAGCCCAGTGGATCATTCGAGAACACTTGCCCAATGGCAGCCTCGCTCTTGATTTGCTTAGGTACGCGGATGCCGTTATCTGCGAGGAGGGTGTTCGTAGCAGCTTTATCCCCTATCACACGCCCGAGCTTAGAAGGATGAACGATGAGTGCACGTCGCATATTCTGCATGCAAATTCTCTCAATCTGCTCTGCCTCCTCAATCCCATCTTCCTCATTATAGATCATCGTTACGATGCCGTCGCGATGCTTATCTATATTCAGTTCAAATTCGTTGAAGTTTTTATATTTAAAGACGTCAATCCCATAACTACGAAATACAGAATCTGCATACTGGAAAAAGGTTGAAGCTTTACCATTACCATGCAACGCGTGGGCTCTTGCCCCTACGAATACTAGATTTTTCACTACAAGTCTCTCTGATCGTAATGCAAAGTTGAATTTGGGCAGGACCAGTAGTGCATTCGGCTACTTCCGCAGTTCAAAAAGAGTTGAACTAACAAAATGCTCAGCAGCCCAAAGATCCTCTTCTGAGCTGTAGCGTGCACTCGCAATGAATTGCCGTTCGAACGCCTTCATCTCCTCACTACCGATTGACAGGATCTTGGGAGTAGCGCCAGCTAATGCCGGGTGCTTCTCAATCACGACGCTCTCAAGCGCATAGCTCGCAGTATTCGAAGCGGTGTATTTCGTTCTCTGAACAATGCGTGCCACATCTGCTCTGACCTTGTTACAAGCCCATTTCAGGTGGAGCGTCACGAAGCCTTTGCCGGAAGTCTCGAACTGAGGTTTGTGGTTCGTGAAATGATACCCGATGCTCCAGCGCACCGGAACGCGAGCAAGATGAGGCTTACACATCCCCGACGCGGCGAGACCGAACCGTCGCTGATCGAGGACAGGACGAGAGAAATCGAAGTCCGCTTCGCCGTCCATCTGAATGACGTCGAACCCTCGCGAGATCGACACGCCATCCTTCAACTCAGCCAAAGCCTCGGGAAATGACTTTTCTGAATCAGGATGAGGAACAACGATCTCGTCGACGTCACACAGCAAGGTCCATTCGTAGTAGGCCTGCAACCCCTGACAGATGCGGGACATAATCTGAGAACGGGCGGGATTATCGTAAGGGAATCCATCAATCGAGGTTATGCCGCCGAGTGTGTAATCGTCGAAGCTCCGAGGGCTCGGGGTCACGATAAAAATGGAGCTTGGTTCTACGATAGACGTATAGTAGCTGTAGAAGTACGGAAACCATGCAGAAGCATCATGCGCATAGGCGACTACGCACAATTGCTTTTTGTCGCTCAGTTGTTGCCAGCTTTTTGGCTCGCTGAAGATTTTATTGAACTCGGTACGATTTTCGGGACTAAGGAAGCGTACCGCGTGAGCGAGGCCTTGGAAATCCATGCTCTCCAAGCTCGCGGCTTGCCTCAAGGGCTCCCAGATCTTGAGAGGAACGGACTGATCCTTTTGAACGGCGCGTAGAGAGAGCCGACCGTTGAAAAGTTCGCTTGGCACGGCAGAACGCGGGAGATGAATTCTGAACCCAAACTTCCCCGACTTCTCGCCAAGATCGCGTCTAGGGATGTTGGCAGGAACAGTGATCTCCTCCTCATCAAAGGTGGCAACGACCTGAATGTCAGTATGTCCGTCGCATGCCACCCAACCGGACACCACATCGCTAATCAGTGAGTCAACCACACCCGAAATTGCCATCTGAAACGTTCCGCCCGATCAGAGCCTGAGCTACTGTAAAAACCAATTCTCAGCCACACGTATTTATCCGAATACGCTGAACAGCTGAAGAATAAGCCTGCTACACGTCCCTTTGTTGTCACTCAACCCCCCTATCTGCTACACCCTGCCCCATGAACCTCCTCCTTCTCCACCCCAACTTCCCCGGCCAGTTCAAGCGGCTCGCCAAGGAGCTGATGGGGCGGGAGGGGTGGCGGATTGTCGGGATCGGTGAAGGGGAGCGCGGGTCCGGAGGGGCGGAGCAGATCACCTACCGGGGCTACAGGCATCCGACCGGGCCGGCCGAGGCGGTGTTTCCGTTAGGTCTCGATTTCGCCGAGCATGCACGGCGTGGGCGCACGGTGGCGGATCTCGCGCAATCCTTGAAAGATAAGGGTTTCAGGCCCGACGTGATCCTGGCGCATCCAGGCTGGGGCGACGCCCTGTTCGTGCCGGAGATCTTCCCCGAAGCCCGGTTCATCGCCTATCTCGAATACTTCTATCGCGTGCAGAACAGCGATCTCGATTTCGATCCCGAGCTGAGGGTGAGAGGCGGCGATCTACGCACGGTGCCTCTGCGCAACACCACTAACCTGATGGCCTTCGCGGCGGCCTCCCGCTGCGTCACGCCGACCCGGTGGCAGGCCGGCCTGTTTCCGCCGCAGATCGGATCGCAGATCGAGGTGATCCACGAAGGGATCGATACCGCGCAGGTGGCGCCGAACCCCGCCGCCACTTTCACCTTGCCGAACGGCCGGGTACTGAGCTGTGACGATGAGGTGGTGACCTATGTGTCGCGCTCCCTCGAACCCTATCGCGGCTTCCACGTGTTCATGCGCGCCCTGCCGGAGATCCTTGAGCGGCGTCCGAACTCGCAGGTCGTGCTGGTGGGCCGGGAGGAGGTCAGCTACGGCCAGAACCATCCTGGCGGCGGGAGTTGGAAAAGCGCAATGCTCGAAGAGGTCGGCGCCGGTCTGGACCGGGGTCGCGTGCACTTCGTGGGCCAACTGGCTTACGACGATTATCTCGACCTGCTGCGGGTCTCGTCCGTGCACGTCTACCTCACCTACCCTTTCGTTCTGTCCTGGTCCTTCCTGGAGGCGATGGCCTGCGGCTGCACCATGCTGGGCTCGGCCACGGGCCCTGTTCTCGAGGTGTTGAGGGACGGCGAGAACGGCCGCACCGCCGGCTTCTTCGACCGCAAGGCGCTGGTGGACATTTTGAGTGAGCTGCTCGACGATCCGGCGCAGCGCCGGCGCCTGTCGCAAGGAGCGCGGGAAACCGTGCTGGAGCATTACGACTTCAAGACGCGCAGCCTCCCGCGTTATCTCGATCTCCTGACGCAATAAAAAGGCGAGCCGGGACTCGCCTTTTCGTGTCGCTCGTCTTGGGGGATCACCGCTCGCGAAGGGCGTAATCCGTCACCCGGAAGATCGGATCGAGCAGGTATTCCAGGATGGTGCGCTCGCCCGTCTCGATCACCACGTTGACCGGCATGCCGGGCACCAGTTCCACCTGCGCGCGCCGCAGCTCGCCCGGCTCGATACTGACGGTGCCGCGGTAGAAGGCGGCTCCGGTCTGCGGATTGTCGAACCGGTCGGGTGAGACCTTGTCGAGGTGACCCTTGATCACGGACTGGTAGCGCTGCGAATAGGCCAGGAGATGCACGGTCACGTGCTGACCCTTGCGCACCCGCTCCACATCCTTGGGGCTGATCTCGACGCTCAGCACCAGAGCGTCGGTGGAGGGCACGATCTCCATTACGATCTGTCCGGGCGTGACCACCGCGCCGGAATTGAATACGGCAAGGCCATAGACATAGCCAGACTCCGGCGCGAAGAGCGTGGTGTTCTGCAGCCGCTCGTTCGCCCATGTCAGGCGCGGCGCCACTTCGGCAAGACGCGCCTCCATCTCGGCGATCTCCTTGGCCGCGGCCTCGCGCCGGTCCTTCTCGAGTTGTGCGATCTGCGTCTCTGCCTGCTGGATGCTGCTGCGTTCCGCATCGATCTGCGACCTGATGGTCTGAAGGTCGGCAGCCAGCGACGCAGAGGTGCGCTCGAGTGCGAGCACGCGCGGCCGGGCGATAAGGCCCTTCTCCACCAGGGGCAGAAGCGAGGTATGCTCTTGGTCGACCGAGGTGAGCTGGCTCTGCGTCGCGATCAAACGCGTCTCAAGGCCGGCAATCTGGCGCTCGCGGCCATCGATCTGTTGCTGGAGCAGGTTGATGTTACCGCGATAGGCGGTGAGCCGCGCCTCGAAGACCGCGGTTTCCTGATCGACAATGGAGCGGGCCTGAACCTGACTGCGCAAAGCGCTCACGTCGGCAGGCCAGAGGATTTGGCTGTCGTTGCGGACCTCGGTCCGCAAGCGGGCCAGACGCACCATGGTGGCCAAGCGCGTGCTGTCCAGGATCGCCACCTCGGCCTGCAGGTCCGTGGGGTTGAGCTCGATCAGGGCCTGACCCTTTTCAACGCGCTGTCCCTCGCGCACGAGGATCGCCTTGACCGTACCGCCTTCGCGGTGCTGCAGCGCCTTGCGGTTGCCCTCAAGAGCGACCTTGCCGTTGGCGACCGCACCGCCGGCCACCGACATCATCGAAGCCCAGACGCCGAAGACCAGGATCATCAGCACGGCCGCGATGCCGCCGACGAGAAGCGGCGCGCGTGGCGAATCGAAGCTCGTGCCGATCGTGCTGCCGCTCGACAAGGTGGATGCCATGCTCATTGTGCCATTTCCTCTCCGTTGCCGGAGGCGTTCCTGACGACCACTGGGCGGCCGAGGCGCTTGAAGACATTGTCCGTCGCGCCCGCGCTGACCACATGGCCGTCCTTCAGGACGACCGCATGGTCGAGATCGCGCACGAGCGTCGGGCGGTGGGTGATCAGAACGCAGGAGATGCCACGCTGCTTGAGGCCCGCGATACACGCGACCAGCGCTTCCTCCGCCTGACCGTCGAGATTGGAGTTCGGCTCATCCAGGATCACCAGAGCGGGCGATCCGGCGATGGCGCGCGCCAGGGCAATCAGCTGCCGCTGGCCGCCGGACAGCGGATGCCCGTTCTCGCCGATCTCCGTATCATAGCCCTTCGGCAGGCGCAGGATCAGGTCGTGCACACCCGCGGCCTTGGCCGCCTCGACAATCTCCTGGTCGCTCAGCTTGCCGAAACGGCCAATGTTTTCCGCCACCGTGCCGCTCAGGATAGAGATGTTCTGCGGCAGATAACCGATGTGGCGGCCGATATCCTCGCGGCTGGCCGACCAGAGCTCGACCCCATCAAGGCGCAGTTGACCGCGCGTCGGCTTAAGGTTGCCGACGAGCAGGCGCGCCAGCGTCGTCTTGCCGGACCCGTTGAGGCCGATGAGACCGAGCGACTCTCCCGGGGTGATTGCGAGGTTGACGTTCGACAGGATCGGCTGCTCGCCGCCGGGGGGGATGTAATAGAGATTGTAGCAGGTCAGATTCCCCTGCGGTTTTGGCAGGGCCGTGCCGGCACGCGACCGCGGTGTCTCCGAGAGCAACGCCTCGATACGTTTCAGCGCCTGGCGGGCGGGAATGTAGTCATCCCAGGCGGCGACCAGCTGATCGATGGGCTTCATGGCAAAGCCGGCCACGATTAGAGCTGCAAACAGCATCCCTGTCGGCGCGTCGCTGTAGAGGATCTCGATCACACCGGCCATCATGATGATCGCTTGGACAAGAATGCGTGCCGAGCCCAGAACTGCGTTGAAAAGCACGCCGACCTGGCTGGTCCTCACCTGAGTGTCGAGGCCGGGGTTCCTCAGATCGCGCCACTTACCGACAACCGATCCGACCATGCCCATGGCGACGATGGCTTCGGAGCCGCGCAGGTTCGCCTCGACAAATCCATAAGACCTGTTGGTGTATTGCGAAGTCTCGGCAATGGCTCGCTTCGTGAGAGCCGTATTGGCGATCGTCGCCACGGCCATGAGAAGGATGCAGGCAAGAGCGACCAGGCCGACTTGAACATCAAGGATCAGCAGCACGCCCGTGAAGAGGATGGCCCAGGGGGCGTCGATTGCAGCCAGCACCCCCTTGCCGGTTGCAAACTGCCGGAAGGCATCGAGATCCCGAAGGGCTTGGCTGCCCTCCGATGACGTTCCACCGGAATTGCGCTCGATCAGGGCTGTTAGAACCCGGTCCGCAAGCAGCCGGTCCAGCCGCACCGCGGCACGGACGAACAGCGCTCCCCTGGCCCATTGGAACACGGCCTTGAAGGCGAGAGCGATGACCAGGCCGGTGCTGAGGACGATCAGCGTCTCGATGCTGCGCGAACTGAGCACCCGCTCGTAGACCTGAATCATGAAGATCGGATAGGCCAGCAGCAGGATGTTGATGAAAACGTTGAAGCCAAGCGCATAAGCGAAGTGAGTCCGGCATTGACGGAGAGCTTGTGCTACGATGGTCTCGCCAGGCTTTTTGCTCATACTCGATCCAATGCTTCCCGCCCCGGACCAATGTCGAGGCGATTTATCCAGGTTACGCGCTTCGCACGTTCGTAGGGTTGATGGGCATCTCGCGGTGTTCTGTCGCGCCGATTTTGCGCGACAGGGCGATCTCATCGATCCCGATACCAAATCTGTCCTGATCCCAGGATCCGTTGATCTCAAGGAAACCGAGAGCGGCATGCGGAACGGTATTCGCGCCGTACTCGAAACCTTTGATCATCCTCTCTATCCAAGATCCGGCAACAGTGTGGCAGACAGGCCGTTCAACCGGGATGCGCCCGATCAGATTGACCGGCGCCGCCATAGCCACAACGGCATCGTGAGCAAGGAGATCGAGAAGCGTCTCAGGGTCGAGCTGATCAAGGGCTATCCTTGTAGACACTCGGCCTGGCGCGACACCTAAGAGAAACGTGTCGGGCGCCTGCGCAACCTGTTCCACGATTTCATCCAGCCACCCGGCCCTGGGTGGAATGAATCCGGCTCTAACCGCAATGGAAACCTCCGCCGGTGAACGCCGCCCAATGCTGGCCGCTGCTGAAGCAGGCGCATCGGCAGGAAGAACCTGGAGTTCTCCGTCCAAGTCATAGCGCCTTGCCCATTCGATAACGCTTGAGCACGTCGCCTCGATACCAGGGCTAGAGCGGAGCGTTACCCTTATGGTTTGGCCACGAGGAACAGAGGCTCTGAAGCCAATCAGCGTGCCATGAAGCAGCTCGGGCCGGGCTTCGGCGATGACGTGCAGATCGACAGCAGTGCCGGTGTTTTGCCGGGCTGTCAGCCTAAGGGTCCGTGCTGCCTCTTTCACTGTGCGCTGCATCCAGGCCGACGCGAAAGGCGCACCAACTTCCGCAAGGTAATTCACATCCTCGTTCGAGAGCGGCCAAAAGCTGCGAGCGAAGGCGAGGCTTGAGCCTGTGCAGCCCTGTTGAACCTGAATCCAGTGCTGGATGCTGCGGCCCTCGACCTGAAGAGTAACCTTGCAGGCAGAGACTCGCCCCCCATCAAGAGAAGCTTTTGCAACGATGAGAGACTTCGGCAGGCCATTTGCCGAGGAGGTGGAACAGGTCAGCAGGTTGGGCTCACGGCGCTCGTTGACCACCTCTCCAAAAAGCTCAAGTTGCACATCCTCCAGAGCCGTTGTTCCTGTCACCTTCAGGAATGCGAACAATGCGCCTGAAGCTTGAAAGCAGCCTTCGATGGCAACTTCCGAATGAGGCTCACCTAATGGAAAGGCCACTGATTTCAGAGAGGCCGTGACATAAGTCGGAAGGTCTGCAGGCTCTGCCTCCGATACCTTGGAAAGACAGTCCAGCAAGCTGTTCTTGGCCGGCGGGGACAAACACTGAAGCCATCCTACGGTGTGCTGTTCAGCAACGGGATTGCCGGACAGGCCAAGCTCGACCAGATCACCATCGAGATCGACATAGACCCGATCCGGATACCCCTTTGAGATCCTGAAGATGCTGCTCCCGTTGTCGCTGACGCTGTCGAGGACCTCGCGCGTGAGCCTCCCCTGCCGCAGTACGAAGCATGCTTGCCGCTGAGCGAAATGGTGTGAGGCTATATCGAGCTCATAAAGGCAATGGCTGCCAATCTGCGCCTTAAGGCGGCCCGAGGATCTCCACGAGCTGACGAGCGACAGGAAGCGTTCAAGGGTCCCGTGATCGCCCGAGGCGGAATGTTTCGAAAGAATGCGCGATACGATAGAGGAAACGATCTGCGACGCACCTTCGGTCTGCCAGTGGGCCAGCCTGAGATCGAGCGTCTGCTCGACATCGGCCCCATCGTCTCCTCGTAGAAAGACGCGGAGACGCCGTCCATCCTGAAGGCCGTGACCGGAGATCGTATAGAAGTTCTTGGAAAACTGTGGTGAGAAGATGCGATGTCTCTCGATCTGCGTCAGGAGACCTGCCCCGCCTTCCAAGCCGACGATTTCAAATTCGGGCGTGAGATTGTGCCAAACCGCAATGATACCTGCGGCAACCGGCACGCACCAGAGTGGGCCAGATACCACCGAAGCATCATGAAGATGCGCAGCTTCATTCTGGCCCACGCGGTTATCCATTAGAAGTCGAAGAACGAGCTCTTGATCTCATCGGGATCGAAGCCGATGAGCTTAATCTGCACGCCGCCCTTGACCTCCACGAGCGTACCGTCCTTTTCAGCGGTGAACTTCAGATCGCGCATGCTGTTGGCGCTTGTATCGGACAGATCGATCACGTCCTGACCGGCACGGAAATCGCGAATCGTGTCGATCTCGCCCGTCTGCTTGGCAATCTCGAAGACGTCACGGCCCGAGCCACCAATGAAGGTGTTCGAACCCTTGTCGCCAACGATGGTGTCGTTGCCGGCGCCACCCGTCAGGATGTCGTCGCCCGCACCGCCGAACAGCTTGTCGTTGCCGGAGTCGCCGTAAAGCTTGTCATCGTCGGCACCGCCATAGACGCTGTCGTTGCCGGAGCCGCCATAGACGCTGTCGTTGCCGGCATCGCCGTAGACCTTGTCATTGCCAGCATCACCATAGACCTTGTCATTGCCAGCATCACCATAGACCTTGTCGTCGTCGGAGCCACCATAGACGCTATCGTTGCCTTCGCCGCCACGTACGAGATCCTTGCCGGAGTCGCCGTAGGCCTTGTCGTCGCCGGAGCCGCCAAGAACGGTATCGGCGCCAGCGCCGCCGTAGAGCTTGTCATTGCCGGTCCCGCCAGCAACCACGTCTTCGCCAGCCTGGCCCTTGATGGTGTTGGCGCCCGCGTTGCCGAACAGGTTGTTGTCGGCATTGTCGCCTGTCACATTGACGTTGGTCGAACCCGTCAGCTTGACGGCGTCGATACCGGTGCCGCCGATGCTGAAGCTATGATCGGTCACAACCGCATCGTATCCGCCGCCGGACGACTTGATCTTGTCGCCAGCCCCGAGCACGAAGATGTCATTGCCCTTCGTTCCCACGAACTGATCGGCACGAGCCGTGTCCTGGTATAGCTTTGTGAAGCTCTTTGCCCCGTTCTTCAGAGCATAAGAGACAGCCTCAGGCGCACCGCTGTCTTTAAAAAATGCACTTGGCGTTGTCGCCATTGCCTCACCCCTCGTCAAAAATTTTGCAACTTATGGGTCCAAACCCGCTTAACGTTATATCTATTCTGAGAACTTTGTCTCTGACGAATTGCCGCAAGGGAGCTATTGGCGAGAGATTCCGGATGTTGTAGCAATAGAGCAACATAGTGTAATATTATATCATAATTTGAAAAGCCAGATGACGGCGGCTTAGCTGTATGCGAGTGAGCGTATGAGCGGAGGTGCCACCTTAACCCTTCTTGCGCCAGCAAGCAGTCCACCTGAATCAACCAGTTCTTTAGTAACGGAGCCCGCAAAAGCCCGTATGTAGTTATCATGTAAATTTCAAGAATTCACGTGTAGATGATAGTCGACTACGAGAGGTAAGTAATATAATTTGGTTGTTGGTCGCATTGATGACGTGTTCTCTGGAGTGAATTTGATAGTTGAATCCTTGGCCAGAATTCGAAAGTCGCCCGCCTGCATGCTCGCCAACATGACGTTCTTGAGCGTGATCGAGTTGTCGTGGTCCACCGTGATAACAACATAAGAGCCGACCTGCTTCATGTCTTTGAAGAGATATTTCTCATCCTTAAATACAGACTGCTTGAAATTAGTCACATCGCCAGACTTCACAACGATCTGGAAGTCCGCAACCATCTTGTGTCCGAATTTTTCTCCGAACACGAATGCATCGTTCCCTGCACTTCCCACCATCAAGCTCTCGCCTGGCGTTCTCGCGACTATGCGAGTCTCCTGTGTCGAGCCGAAGGTACTGGACATGGTGATTTCGCCATCGTTGTGAGTCAGCACCACGTCACCAGCCGAGTCTTTCCGGCCGTCCGCCCATGTGAACACACCCTTGCCCGTCACCATGGAACCGTCCGAGACAGCTTGATCCGCAACAGTGATGGTCAAGTTGATGCTTTGATACCCATTTTACGAGCGTGCGAAGCTCGCCTGTTTTGGTAACGCCGGTGTGGTTCCGATCCTGCCAGATCCTGAACACACCCCAACGCGTATCCTTTGCATCGAATATGCCGTCCTTATTGCTGTCAAAGGCAAGCCCAAGAGCCTCAATGTCGGATGACGATTCGGGGCCCAATCCGTAAGGACGATCTCCTTGCGCCGATGGATGACACCGTCACCTCCAACGTCGATAGCAAGGAAGCCATGCTTCGGTCCAACCAACCTCTCAACGCTCAGCGCAAGCCGCCCGTTCATATGACGCTAGTGCTTGGAAAACTGGGTGCAGTCCACATCGTCGCGTTTGCGGGTCAGCCCGCTCTGGATGATCACGCTTCACTCCTGCTTAAGTTCACAAAAGAACGTCGGCTCTTACTCTTCGGGGCAGGAGGTTGGAGACATCCCAGCTTGCGGGGCGCCCTATCGGGTCAGCGCTCAGGAAGGGAAGGTCCAGACTGTCCCTTCCCTAAGTGACGTTGCTGAGGCGGCTGCTTCTAGCCTTGCAAGGCTGCCCACATCTCGCGATCCCGTTCGGCCGTCCAGATCACCGGATGGTCGATGCCCGACGCTTCATCGAAGGCACGCGAGACGTTGAAGGGAAGGCAGTGCTCATATATGGCGAAGTCTCCGAACTTCGGATCCATGACCTCGCGGGTTGCGGCAAAGGTCTCCTTCAGCGAGCGACCCCGCACGACCGACAACTCGGCTGCGCCGTAGAGCGTGGTGACGAAGTCGCGGGTCATGGCCGCTGCCTCGCGAACCTGCTGGCTGCCCTGCAAGGCAGCGCCGCGACCAGGTGCAATGGCCTGCGGCTGGAATTCCAGGATGGCGTCGAGCGTCAGCGGCCACTCGCGCAGATAGGCATCGCCGCAATAGCAGGCCGAGTGATACTCCACGAGGTCGCCGGTGAACATGACCTCCGCGTCCGGCACCCAGGCCACGATGTCGCCTGCAGTGTGGCCGGCTCCGAGATGAAATAGTTTCACCTCACGCTTCCCCAGGAACACCGACATGCCGCTCTCGAAGGTGAGGGTGGGCCAGGTGAGACCGGGCGGGATGCTGCTCTCGCCCTTGAACAGGCGCGGGAAGCGGCCGATTTCCGAGGCCTTGTCCTGTTCGCCGCGCTCAACGATGAGATCGTAGGTGGCGTTCGACGCAATGATGCCCTGTGCGTTGTAGGCCGATGCGCCAAGCACGCGCACGGCGTGGTAGTGCGAAAGAACCACGTACTTGATCGGCTTGTCTGTCACGGATCGCACACGGGCGATCACGTCCTCGGCCATCATCGGGGTGGCCTGTGCGTCGATCACCATGCAGCCATCGTCGCCGATGATCACACCAGTATTGGGATCGCCCTCGGCGGTATAGGCGTAGAGATCGGGTCCGATCTCGGTGAACGACACCGTCTTGTCCGACAGATCTCCTGTCGAAGCGAAAGTTTTACTGGACATTAACCTGCTTCTCCCGATTATCGGCCTTAGCCTGTGAGGCTTCTGGCGATCTTCTCCGCGGAACGGAGTTTTTCAACCAGAGGCGCTCGCTTGTCGAGCCATGGCCCGTGCTGAATGGGCCAGTCATCAAACCGCAGGCCATGACCAAGATCGTGAGCCGCGTGATGAGGCCAGTAAGGGTCGTAGAGGGCCTCGCGACCGACCGCGATCAGATCCGCCCTGCCCTCTTGCAGGATGGCTTCCGCCTGCGGCCCATCAAGGATGACGCCCACAGCCTGCGTCAGGATATTGGCCTCGCGGCGGATGCACTCCGAGTACGGAACCTGGAAGCCCAGTCCTCTTGGAACGTTCATATTGCGCGTTTCGTCAGACAGGCCGCCTGATGAGCAATCGATTACGTCAACGCCGATAGCCTTGAGCGCACGAGAGAGAACAACGGAGTCATCCAGACTCCAGCCGTACTCGGTGCCGTCGACCGCGGAGATGCGCACGAAGAGCGGCTTCTCTTGAGGCCACGTTGCCCGGACATCGCGTGCAACCTCGAGCGCGAGTCGCATACGGTTGTCGCGGGAGACGCCATAATCGTCCTCTCGGCGATTGGAATGCGGAGACAGAAACGATGCTACGAGATAGCCGTGACCGCAATGCAGCTCGAGAACGTCGAAGCCAGCCCGGTCGGCCCGCTTGGTCGCGGCAACGAACATTTGCCTGATCTCGGCGATGCCTTCGCGACTTAGGGCATCCGGCACGGACCACTCAGGGCCTGCGGCAAGAGCACTCGGACCGACGCGCCGCCACGGCTCACCCGTTTCTCTTAATTGCTCCATGCTCAAGGCGCACCCGCCCTCCCACAGAGCCTGCGATCCGGCTTTGCGCCCAGCATGAGCGAGCTGGATGCCGATGGCCGCGCCATTCTGATGCACGAAGTCGACGATCGTCTTGAACGGTGCGACCTGCTCATCCGACCAGAGCCCCACGTCCCGAACGCCGATCCGCCCTCCGGGCTCCACAGCAGTGCTTTCGACGAAGATCAGCCCGGCGCCGCCAAGGGCGAACTTGCCCAGGTGAACAAGATGCCAAGCGCCTGCGCAGCCCCGCTCCTCCGCCGAATGCTGACACATCGGCGAAATGACCACCCGGTTCTTGAGTTCAATGCCGCGGATGCGCAGGGGCTTGAACAGACACGGCCGTTGCGGTGACGTCATGACGCCTCTACCTTCTTCGGCTGCAGCACGGGGCGGCTTACGCCGCTGGCCTGCTCGCGACGGAAGCATTCTCCTCCGTCACGCCTGCCAGATGACGGCCGGCGATGTAGCCGAACGTCATGGCCGGGCCAAGTGTAATGCCGCCGCCCGGATAGCTTCCGCCCATGATGCTCGCCATATCATTGCCTGCGGCGTAGAGGCCCGGAATGACCTGTCCGCGCTCGTCGATGACGCGTGCATTCTGATCGGTGCGAAGACCCGCGAAGGTTCCGAGATCGCCCGGCACAACCTTCACTGCATAGAAGGGACCGCGCTCGATGGGTCCGACACAAGGGTTTGGCTTCTGGTCGGGATCTCCGAGATAGCGGTTATAGGCGGTGCTGCCACGTCTGAACTGTGGGTCCTCGCCCTTACGGGCATCGCGGTTGAATATCTCCAGGGTTTGCTCGAAGGCAGCAGGGTCAATGCCGGCTTTCAGCGCAAGTTCGCGCAGGGTTCGTCCTTTGAGCAAATACCCGTTCTGCAGATAAGGGGTCAGGGGCACCGGGAAGGGCTTCACGAAACCAAGGCCGTATCGGCGGATCGTCGGATGATCCACGATGAGCCATGCAGCCTTTTCCGGGTCGTCCCCACAGGCGCCGATCATGGCCTGCACAAAGTCGTGGTAGGAATTGGATTCGTTAGTGAAGCGCTTGCCGCTTTTGGTGACGGCGATGACGCCCGGCTTACCGCGATCGATGAAATGCGGGAACGGACCCGATGTTCCGTCACGGCGCGGGACCAGCGAAACTGGCACCCAAGCCGCTGCATTTGGCAGACCCTCGATCGCGCGCCCTCCAACCTTCTCACCGAGCCTGATGCCGTCACCCGTGTTGCCGGGAGGTGCCGGCGACCAATGCTCCTGTCCAGTGGGAGCATGAAGGAACAGCTCTTTGCGGCGCAGCACATCCTGCGGGAAGCCGCCTGCGGCTAGCACGACGCCGCGGCGGGTGCGGACCTCGGTCACACCTTCTTCGGTCTGCACCAGTGCGCCCTTGATCGCACCATCCTCCACGATCAGGTCCTTCACCGGCGAGGAAGTCCAGATAGGAACGTTCTGGTCAAAGGCGGATTTTGCGAGACGCCCGATCAGCGCGTTGCCGTTGGTCAACCGCATCGCACGTCCGTGCGAGGCGAGATCTCGACCGTATTTCGCCAGAAGTACGCCAACATATGCTGCCGATTTGAAAGAGCGGGTGACGTTGAAGAAGTGCAGCAGTTCCTTACCGGATCCGATCATCATGCCGAGGAAGGTGATTTCCTTGAGCGGGGGCCGAAGGCGCGCGATCTCCTTGCCGAGCTTGCGGCCATCGTAGGGTGTCGCCACGATCGACCGGCCGCCGGGCGTGCCGCCCGGCGCATCGGGATGGTAGTCCGAGAAGGCAGGCCCGAGGGTGAACTCCATCTCTGTGTTCTTCTCGAAGAACTCAACCATCCTCGGGCCGTTCTCAAGAAAGGCATCGACACGGCCCGCATCGAAGTGATTGCCGGCTTCGTGCTGGAGGTAGGTGCGCGCCGCTTCCTTGGAATCCTTGAAGCCCTCTTTCTGCGCGAGCGGATTGCAGGGAATCCACATCCAGCCGCCGGAGCGTGCGGTCGTTCCGCCAAAGACCGGCTCCTTCTCCGCAACGATGACATCGAGTCCATGGTGCTGGGCCGTCAGCGCGGTCGCCAGACCGCCTGCTCCCGATCCGACAACAAGGACATCGCAGGTGACCATCTTCGTTGGCGTCATGGCGTTCCTCGCATCTCGTACCGGCCGACCAAACTCGCCGGGAGATCTTTGATTCAGCATGCGTGAATGCGTTCGTTAATTTGTTTTAGACGAACGCATTCGCTCATTCAAGATATTTCGCGAACCTCACGCGTTCGACTTCCGGCTCATCCCCGCTGAGACGACTTGATGGGTTTCGACAAGAAAGGTCGTGATTTCGGAGATGAAGCTGAGAGCATGCATCTGCGAGACATTCGCTGCCCGGGAGTGAAACGCGGCCTCTATATCTGTAACGGAGCGGAACCACAGTTCCACCACGCCATCAATGGGAATAGCTTCGTAAGAGGCGGGCTGGCCAATGCCTGCGCTTCGCCCGGTCACAAGATTTTGGGCATACCCCATGAGGTTCGGAAACTTGCTGACGGCTTCAGCGTGGAAGCCCCACCACTCTTCCTTGAACTGCTCGGGAGTCAGACCTGGCTTCCGCGTCAGGATCGATATTAGCTTCACGAGCGGCTCGGCAGATAGATCGACTGGCACGACCACGTTCTGTACGGCAGTGATCAGCGCCGTTGGGCCGACAAGGAGCTGGTGGTCGCGTGCAACCTCCTTGTACTCATCGGAGGACAAGGCCGTCTTCATGTCGTCGTCGCTGTCGAACCATAGCTCGGAAATGCCGTCAATGGACCAGGAACCCCGGGCATGGTCTATGGCAAGTTGGCGGTCGTCGACAACGTGGTTTTGGTGATAGCTTTGCAGGCTAGGCAGGCGCGCGACAAGAGGACCATGCACCTCGCGCCAGTGGCGTCTGAACTCATCCTGGCTCACGTCAGGTCTGCGCGTGAGAAGCCCCATGCGAACGATCCTGCTGGCATCCTCAGACCGCCAGATAGCCACCGTCAACAACAAGAGTTGTTCCGGTCACGTAGCTCGACATGTTGGACGCGAGGAAGACAGTCGGGCCCACGAGTTCCTCTGGCTCACCGAAGCGGCCGAGAGGAATTCGAGACAGGAAGCGCTCTGCCCGCTCGGGATTGGTGCGCGTCGCCTCGGTCATGGGCGTGTTGAGAGTTCCGGGAGCGATGGCATTCACGCGAACACCATCCTTTGCGAGCTCCTGAGCGAGATTTTGGGTCAGCATGCGCACGGCAGCCTTGGACGTCGAATAGCTGATCGATGTCGCGGTCGACACGAATGAGGCAATGGAGGCCATGTTGATGACCGTGCCTTTGGTCGCGCGCAAAGCCGGAACGAAAGCAAGCGTGACGTTCAGTGTGCCGTTCAGATTCACCTGCATCGCAGCATCCCAAGTGCGCATCACATCCGGGCTGTCGATGGTGTTGCGAGGGCATATGCCAGCATTGTTGACGAGGATGGACACTTGCCCGATCGAGGCTTCCACAACGCGCGCCAGAGCACCGCAGGCTTGTGCATCGGCAACATCAAGAGCATAGGACCAGGCCTCGCCGCCCTCGTCCACAATCCCCTTGGCCGTGCCGGCCGCCGCCTCGCCATTCAGATCGGTGGCGATGAGCCGCGCTCCTTCCTTCGCTAGACCTCGCGCAATGGCAGCACCATTGCCCTGACCGGCGCCTGTGACCAGCGCAATACGCTCTTTGAGCAGCATTCGTTCCGGCTCCTTGACTTGGTTGAGAACGCCGTCCCTTTGGTTTCGACAGCACAGGCCTCATACAATCATATGACGAACGCATCCGCAAATAGCGAACGTTCATAAACGCGCAGGCCGGCTGCACTCGCCACGGTGCGCAGGCAAAAGCACGCCGGTGCCAACCGAGCGTGACAGACAAGAGCACCGTATGGAAAGCGGTAAGGAGAGAGATGAGCTACGCCCGTCGAGGACGCTTTACGGGAGCTTCGGCAATCCCAATCTCCGCGAATTCCGCCTGCACAGTCCCAGCGATGGCGTGTGGCATGTAACCGAGTTGGGCCGACAACCTGCGCGTGCACGCCAAGAGGTTTTGGGCGTCGGCACTCTCGGGGTGAATGTCGAGAACTCCGGTCGGTCCGATGACAGTGATGGCGAGTTGCATCTGTCCGCTGTAATCGAAGACGGGAGCCGCAATACCGTTGATCCCGGTGACGGGCTTGCTTTCCGTGGAGGCATAGCCAAGCTTTCTCGCAGTTGCTATCTCGGCTTCGAGCTCCTTGCGAGACGTAGCCGTGCCCACGCCCTGAATGCGCGCTCCCTTGCGCAGCTCCTCGGCCAGCTGAGCCTCGATGACCTTTGGCGACATGAAGGCAGCGAAGACTTTTCCCGTCGCGGTGCCGGTGACGGAAAAAACAGTGCCGGTGCGCACATTCACGTGGACCTGATCGCTGCCCTCTTGAACCTGCACGATTGTGGGACCGTGGGTTCCCCACACGGCAATGGTCACCATGTGGTCGATCTGTTCCGCAAACTCGACGATGGCGTGACCTGCGAGCCGCAAGGGATCGAAGCTGCGCAGCCGTGCGATGCCGAGCTGGAGGGCGAAGGGACCAAGCTGATAACGGCCGCTTGCGATGTCCTGCTCAACGAGTTCGAGCTTACGGAAGCTCACGAGGTAGGCATGGGCTTGGGCGGGGGCGACATCGGCCAAGGTTGCGAGCTCGCGGAGCATCAGAGGCTTTCCGGCTTTGACCAGAGCTGACAGGATACGTCCCCCGACCTCGACCGATTGTACGCCTCGTCCTTCTATGGTCATGACCTGCTCAGTGTTTGTGATACGCCCGTATCATGCGGCGTTGTGAGAAATCCCGAGATACGCTGCACGGACCTTGGGGTCGTGGAGGAGCTGCTTCCCAGTGCCCGACAGTGTAACACTCCCCGTTTCGAGCACATAGGCCCGATCCGCAATAGCAAGAGCCATATTGGCCATCTGTTCCACAAGCAGGATGGTGATGCCGGATTTACGCAGGGATACAATGATGTCGAAAATCTCCTGGATAATCTTCGGCGCAAGGCCAAGGGACGGCTCGTCGAGCAGAAGCAGTCGGGGCTTTCCCATCAGGGCCCGCGCGATGGCCAGCATCTGCTGCTCGCCCCCTGACAGGGTGACGGCAAGCTGATCACGCCGCTCCTGCAAGCGCGGGAACAGCTTGAACTGCTCCTCCACTTCGGCATCGAGAGTATCGTTAGACAGCCGCCGGAAATAGGCTCCCAAGGTCAGATTGTCGTAGACCGTCTGGTCCGGAAAAACCTGACGTCCCTCCGGCGAGAGAGCGATCCCCCGCGCCACCCGCTTGTGGGGCGCGAACCGCGAGATTTCTTCACCATCGAAGATGATCTGCCCCGATCCAACAGGCATCAGCCCGGCGATGCCTTTAAGCAAAGTGCTCTTGCCGGCCCCGTTCCCACCCACGATGGCGACGACCTCCCCGGCCTTCACCTCGATGGAGACCTTGCGAACCGCAGCAATCGGTCCATAGGCCAAATCGACGTCCTTCAGCTTAAGCATACATGCCCCCTGCCCTAGGCTGCCTCAACGGAGGTGCCGAGATAGGCTTCCATCACTCTCGGATCCGCTTGGATCTTGCTCGGCGTACCCTCGGCGATTTTCTGGCCGTAATCGAGAACGATCACGTGGTCCGAGATCGTCATGACGAGGTCCATGTGGTGCTCGATCAGAAGGATGGTCATCCCCTCGTTACGGATGCGCACCAGCAACTGGCCGAGCTCCGCCGTTTCCTGCGGATTCAATCCGGCAGCGGGCTCGTCCAGGAGGAGGAGCAGAGGTTCTGAGGCTAAGGCCCGCGCCAGCTCGACGCGGCGCTGAAGACCGTAGGCGAGGCTTCCTGCTGGTGCCTCGGCATACTGCAATAGCCCAGTGAAATGGAGGATATTGTTGACCTTCTGCAAGGCCTTATTCTCCTCCCGCCTCGCCTTGGGCAGCCCAAGGAACGATGAAACGAAACTGTTCTGCATTCGGGAATGCTGCCCAAGAAGCACATTTTCGCGGACGGACAAATCCTTGAACAGTCTGAGATTCTGGAAGGTGCGCGCCACACCATGGCCACAGATGCCGTGAACCGTCTGCTGAGTGATGTCTTGACCCAAGAAAGTCACTTTGCCGCGATCAGGCCGAATGATACCGGTCAGCATGTTGATGAAGGTGCTCTTGCCTGCGCCATTGGGCCCGATCAGAGCATGGATATGACCTTCTGTTAGGTTGACTGATACATCCTTGGCGGGAACGACACCGCCAAAGGCCTTGTTGAGACTGTCGGCTGTCAGCAGGCTTCCCTCCACTGTCTGGGGGATGGATCGAGTCGGCAGCTTCGACGCCGATAGGCTCGGCGCAGCCACTTTGCCCGCGCTGTATCCAAGCCCAAACCTCCTAAAGAACGAGCCGAAGACGCCGGCTAGTCCCTTTGGCATGGCGTAGAGGGCGAAGAGCAGCAGCGCGCCATTCACGAAATGCTCAATCCAGGTCCAGCGCGCCACCAGCGCCCCGATGATGACGAGGGTCACGGATCCGAGGAGCGGGCCATAGAGTGAGCCGCTGCCGCCGAACAGCACGAGAAGGAGGATGAAGATCGACAGGTGGAAATTGATGAAGTCGGAATTGATGTACTGGTTCTGCTGCGCCACGAGAGCCCCTGCCAGCCCACAGGTCACAGCAGCGATGACGAAGGCGAGGACCTTGTAGCGGTACACCGCAACACCTACTGCGCCGGCAGCGACCTCGTCAGCCTGCAGAGAAAGGAAGGCGCGACCGAACCGGCCCTGCAAAAGGTTCCGCAGGAGAAGATGAGCGACGAGGCAGAGCCCTAGCCCGAACCAGACCCATTGCAGCATCGTGAATGGCACGCCGCCGATATGGAGTGGCTGAATCGCATAGATGCCCATCGCCCCGCCGAACACCTCGGAACCCTCCGTGACGACCTTTTCGATCACGATTCCAAAGGCCAGGGTCACCATCGCAAGGCTCGGCCCTTTCACGCGCAGCGACGGCATTGCGATCAGAATGCCGAACACAGCCGAAACGCCGCACGCCAAGAGAAGGGATAGCCAGGGGCCAACTTCATAGCGGGTTGTCAGCAGGGCCACAGCATAAGCACCCGCAGCGAACAGGCCAGCCTGCCCGAGTGATTTCTGTCCAGCAAAGCCCAGGAGCACGTTCATGCCTGCTGCGCACAGGAAGTAAACGCAGATCATGAACAGGGTGCGCAGATAAAACTCGTTGTCGATGAACGACGCAGCGGCGGCGATTGCGGCGGTGAAAGCTACGGATCCGATCAAGTGGCGCATGGGAACTAAACCTTGTCGACAGCAGCCTGGCCGAAGAGGCCTGCCGGGCGAAACGCCAGAACCAGGATAATCAGAACGAACACCACGATCTCACGCCATTGTGCCTGCCAAAGGCCTACGGCAGATTCCAGCACGCCCAGGATGAAGCCGCCATAAATGCAGCCGCGTGGGTTGTTGAGGCCGCCAATGATCGCCGCTGAAAAGGCCTTGAGGGCGAAACCCATGCCCATGAACAGGGAGGCAGACGCGATCGGAGCAATCAGAACGCCCGCGACGCCTGCGAGACCGCTTGACAGAGCGAAAGCACCTATCATGACAAGGCTGACATTGATGCCCATCAGGCTCGCGGTCTGAGGCGAGTGCGCCACGGCCATCATGGCCTTGCCGATGCGCGAGCGGCGCATCACCAGATCGAGCGCCGCCATGATCAGGATCGCGCAGGCCAGAACCAGAAGCTCTTGCGGTCGCACGCCGGCTCCAGCGATCCGCAGCACGTCATCCCCCAGCGGAGACGGCACCATGACGGGCGCAGGACCCCAAACGGCAAGCCCAATGCTCTGGAGCATTACGCCGAACCCCAGAGTGCTCATTACCCAGTTCATGCCCCCTTTTCCGGCGAAGGGCCTGACCGCTAGCAGAAAGATGAGGATCCCCATCAAGCCCGCCACCGCTCCGGCGCCAATGACGGCGGCAGGATACCGCCAAGCAGAAGCCGCCTCGCTTGGAACAGCCGTCGTTGTGCTCGCAAGGCCCGACAAGAGCAGGAGCATCGTCACGCCGATGAAGGCACCAAACGCGATGAACTCACCCTGGGCGAAATTCAGCGTCTTTGTGGTTGTGAAGGTGATGCTGAAACCGAGTGCGATCAAGGCGTAGACGCCACCGATGGCAAGGCCGCTGAGGAGTGTCTGGAGATAGACGTCCATGGGAGCTCCAACAGTGCAAAGTATCGACGCCTGCCGGTCCCCGGAGGACCGGCAGGCTGAGCAGACACAGTCCTACTGTGTGAAGTCGGCAGGCTTGAGAGCCTTCACGACATCGTCCGTGTAGGTGACCAGCTTTCCGTCTTTCCAGCGGGTCCAGCGATAGTCGGCGGCGGTCAGCGCCTCATGCTCGGTCGCTGAGAATGGCTTGTAATAGGTCTTCATGATGCCTTCGACCGGCGCTTGAAGATTGTCGAACGCCTCGCGCATTTTTGGCCCTTCGGTGCTGCCCGCCTGCTTGATCGCAGCAGCCGTGATCATGAGTGCGTCGTAGCAATGCGCCGCGAAGCTGAAGGCGCTCTTGGAAGCCATCTTCGGAGCCAGACGATCGTAAAGCTGCTGCTGCTTGGGGGTACGATCTTCGGTAATGGTGCGCATAAAGATCGGCTTTTCAGCTAGCGTCTTACCTGCTGTATCGAAGAAGCTCGCGTTATCTGATGACCAGGAGGTGAGCGTCACGGGAAAGTAGTTGATTTTCTCCATGCTGCGCACGAGCTGCCCGATTGGGGTGCCTTGCGCCCAAACGAGAACGGTATCGACGCCGGCACTCTTCAGCTTGTTGAGCTGAGAGGTCATGTCAGTGTCGTTGACACCGAACTTCTCAGTCGCCACAGGCTTGAGGCTCTTGGCTTCGGCGAGTTCCTGAAGATCCTTCAAACCACCTTGGCCGTACCCTGTGGTCTCGACAAGAAAGCCTACATTCTTGGTGATTGGATTGTTCTTCGTATAGGCAATAAGGCCGGCGACCTGCGCCCGATCTACCATCGAGACACGGTACATGTAGTTCTCGGCGTTGGCACTTGCAGGCTTAGTGATGTCGGTGGCAGAGCCGATGCAGCCAATTGACGGATTCTTTTTCTGATTGGGTATATGCTTCCAGGCGAGGGCATTACCGGAATTGGTTGGACCGAGAACCGCCACAACCTTCTCGTTGTCTATGAGATCGCTCATATTCTGGATTGATTTCGGCGGCTGCGACAGGTCATCGCGCACGACAAGGGTCAGCTTGCGGCCAAGTACGCCGCCAGCTGCATTAATGTCCTCGATTGCGGCTTGGATGCCGAGCACGCCAGCCTGACCGCTCTGTGCGGACGGCGAAGCGGAAAGATCGCCGTTAAAACCAATCTTGATCTCTTGGGCATAGGCCGCAGACGACATAGCGAGCGCGCTACCAAGGAGAGCTGCTTTCACGGCTGTATGTTTTGGCGTCATGGTTTTCCTTCCCTCAAGGGTACGATTTCGGCCGCGGCTACCACGCCCATTGCGCACAACCCGTCCGAGCTTTGGGCAGGCAGGGCCTGCCAGTTCTCAAAAGTCCATGGGAAGAAAGAGGAGTGCAGACTTTCTCCTGCTCACGCTATCCGCACCGTTTCCAGCAATGCCGAGGTCGGCTTTCGGGCGGCTCCTTCCCTTCTATCTTTTAGATCGTCTGCTCTTTTGCCAGAGCTTACCAACATAGGTACCGAACAGCGAATGCGTTTGCAATAGACGAATGCATTGATTTTGGTAGTGATGGCAACGTGCATTCAAGAGAGGACGTCCCGGCCCAACCTCTAGAGCGGAAGCGGCCGCTGCGAAGCTTCGAAAGATGAAGCCTGGTTCACAAACCCTGCTGATTCATCCCATTCTGCGTCCTGCCGCTTGGCAGGATGCGCTCTCAAGAAAGCTGGGTGCTCACCGAGAACCTTCTCGACGAGGAGAATGCCCGGGAAGACCTCCAGCGGTACCGCAACCCGCTGTGTTGCGTAGCGTTGCGGCAGGAGAAAGACATCGGCCAGTGTGCGCTCCGGACCGAGGCAAAAGCCTTCATCACCAATGAGGCCCTCGACGACCCAAAGCCCCTGCCCCTCCCAAGTGGCGATCCAGGCGGCTACCTCCAGCCTTGAACGGCCGGAAGCTTTCCTGGGGTGGTTGAGTGGTCCGACATTGTGCAGCGGGTGAGCATCGTAGCCGATGATCGACGCCACTGCCTGACTTTGGCCTTTAGCACCGGATCGGACGGCAGAAGCGCAGGTGTCGGATAGATCTCTTCAAGATACTCGAGAATTGCAGGAGATTGGATGAGAATGCTGCCGTCATCGAATTCAAGCGCCAGCACGCTGCCCTGCGGGTTGATTGCCCAATAGCTGGGAGCATTCTGCTCGCCCCATAGCAGACCAGATGAACGAAGGCCTGCCCCGCCTCAAGCTTCATCAAGGCGAGGACAATGCGCACCTAATAGGAGGAGGTAGTGCGCCAGTACGTATAGCGATTCATGCGTGTTCCCTTACACAGCTGGCAGGATCATGGCCAGGCATTCGCCGAAGCTGACCGGCGCAAAGCTATCCCGGCGGCCACGGGCCCGCAGGATCACCTCGTCCCCATCCTCCAGGAAGTGGCGCTCCTCCTCCGAAGCAAGGTTAACCGGGCTCTTCCCGCCCAAAGTCGCCTCCAGAATCCTGCCCCAGCTTGTTTGATCGGGCCACGAGGTCGTTACCGTGCCCGGCAGATCGCCGGTCTGCAGATTGCAGCCGTTGCTTGTGTGGTGTGTGATCATCTGGGCCACCGTCCAGTACATGTGCCTTGCATTGGACAAGACGAGCCGATGCGGCGACATTCCCTTCTCCCGCAAACTATGCGTGAGGACCAGAATCTCAAGCTCAAGATCCAGCGCGCTCTCGCGCTGGCCCGCCTCATTCGTCAGGTATGAGAGCGGCAAGGGATCGGCCTCAGGCCGGCTAGGTTGCGCGATGCGAAACGGTGCCAAGGCCTCCGGCGTCACGATCCAGGTCGAAACTGTGCTGGCAAAATTCTTCGACAGAAAAGGCCCGAGCGGCTGGTATTCCCAAGCCTGGATGTCGCCCGCTGACCAGTCGTTCAGCAGGCAGGAGCCACCCACATGCTCGGGGACCTCGATGATACCGATCGGCTCGCCGAGCTCGTTGCCGGGGCCGATCCAGACGCCCAGCTCCAGCTCGCAATCGAGTCTTCGACCGGGCTCGAAGCCCGGCTCGATGCATCTGGCAGCTTCGTCTGCCCGCGCGGCCGCCGAACGGGCACGCCCGAGGGCCGGGCTGACGACGCGCGGCCGTGATAGCCGATGGGAACATACTTGTAGTTCCGCAGCAGCGGATTGTCGGGGCGGAACTGCTTGCCGACATTGGCGGCGTGTTGAATGCCGACATAGAAGTCTGTATAGTCCCCGGTGCGCGCCGGCAGGTGTAGCGCACACTCGCAAGTCGGGTGCAGGCACGGCTCCATCCTGCTCTGATCAGGGCTACCCGTCCAAAGCAGTTCGGACAACCGCAGACGCATGACCTGCCGGGACCCCGCTCCGAACGTCAGGAAGGGATTGAGCACGGGACCGGACGCAGCCCTCCGCCGTCCGTGCGGCCTCCCCTGTGAAGAGGCCCGCTGAAAGTGCAGCCGACAGGTCCTGAATCCGGTCGCCGATCGCGACTCCACCCCTTGGGGCATCACTACTGGTGCTGAAGATCTCCAGCGGCAGGTTCTGGATTGGTAAGTCAGGATGACCATCGGCTGAGGTTATCCAGCTTTTCAGACTCTGATCACGCGTGTGATCAAGTTGAGCCATCACTCCAATCACCGCTGGTTCGGGTTGAAGTGCTTCTTCAACTTGTGGCCGTAAGCTGCATAGTCCTTCTGCAGAGACTCCGTTTCAGCCGCGAAGGCCGTGACCTTCTGCGGGAAGCGCGTCTCGAACATGAAAGCCAACGTTCCTTCAAGCTTGTGCGGCTTGAGCTCCACATTGCTGGCTTTCTCGAATGCATCCATGTCAGGCCCGTGCGGCAGCATAGTGTTGTGCAGCGACATGCCGCCTGGCACGAAACCGCCGCCCGTCTTGGCGTCGTAGACTCCATAGATCAGGCCCATGAACTCGCTCATCACGTTCATGTGGTACCAGGGCGGCCGGAAGGTATTCTCCGCCACCAGCCAGCGCTCGGGGAAGATCACAAAGTCGATATTGGCGGTGCCGGGCGTCTCGGAGGGCGAGGTCAGCACCGTGAAGATTGATGGATCCGCATGATCGTAGAGGACCGGCCCTACCGGCGAGTAGCGGCGCAGGTCGTACTTGTAGGGAGCGTAGTTGCCGTGCCAGGCCACCACGTCGAGCGGCGAATGATCCATGTCGGCTACCCACAGGGTGCCGCCCCACTTCACGAACATCTTCGAGGGCGCATCCTTGTCCTCATAGGCCGCTACAGGCGTGAGGAAGTCGCGCGGGTTGGCCAGGCAGTTGGCGCCGATCGGCCCGCGCTCCGGCAAGGTGAAGGCGCCGCCGTAGTTCTCGCACAGGTAGCCGCGGGCCGGGCCATCCGTGAGCTCAACCCGGATCTTCACCCCGCGAGGGATGATCGCGATCTCGCCCGGCTCAATGTCGATGATGCCGAACTCCGTCCACAGCCGTAACGAGCCCTGCTGCGGCACGAACAGCAACTCGCCATCGGCATTGTAGAAGTACTCATCCGCCATCGAGCGGGTGATGAGATAGACATGCGCGCCCATCCCCGCCTGGGAGCCGGCATCGCCGGCCGTGGTGATGGTGCGGATGCCCTCCATGAACGATACAGAATCATCCGGAAGCGGGATCGGGTCCCAGCGCATGGGTGCGATAGGCATCTCCACCTCGGCGGCTGGCGCGGTGCGCCACAGGCCGATATCCGCCTTCCGGAACTGTCCCCAATGGGATACTGTTGGCCGAATACGGTAGAGCCAGGTGCGCTCGTTAGTGGTGCGCGGCGCCGTGAAGGGCGAGCCGGAGAGCTGCTCGGCATAAAGCCCGTAGGCGCATTTCTGGGGCGAGTTGCGGCCGATGGGCAGGGCGCCAGGCAGCGCCTCGGCCTCGAAGCCATTGCCGAAGCCGGACATGTAGCCGGGCCGGATGGCACTCTCGATCTTCTCGGAAGCCTGAGGCAGGGACGAGTTCTGGACATTCATGAGCATGACCTCCACAGTTGGTCACGAATGTAACTGTCCATTTTGTAACCAACAAGCCGATGGCCAAACTCCAGCTCGAGCAGTTCCTGCCCTACCGGCTCAACCGGATCGCCGGCGCAGTCTCGCAGGAGTTCCGGTCGGTCTATGGTCCGCACCATGACCTGACGATCCCGGAATGGCGGGTGCTGGCCACGCTGGGGCAGTTCGAGGCCATGAGCGCCAAGGCGATCGGCCTGCACTCGGCCATGCACAAGACCAAGGTCAGCCGGGCGGTGCGGGCGCTGGAGGAGCGGCGCTGGCTCAGGCGCCGCTCGAGCGAGGAGGACCGGCGCGAGGAGATCCTCACGCTGACAACGCTTGGCCAGAAAGCCTACCAGGAGATCGTGCCCAAGGCCCTCGCCTTCGAAAGAAGACTGCTAGACGAACTCGGACCAAAAGCCGAGCGTCTTCTGGAGGCCCTAGAACGCCTCGAGATCATCGTCAAAGCACGATAAACTTTCGCGTTGGGTCAGTCAGCGAAATTCCGTGTTCCCCGGGAATGTCCAGTATACCATGTTTGAGCGGACATTCGCTGTACTTCCGGGAAGTGCCATTCGGCAGCGGATCCCATTCTTGCTCTGTCCACTACCCATGAGACAGAGAAGCCCTTATTTGCAGATCCGGCATTTCGGCGGGTCGACATCGAACGGGAACTTGCCTTGATCAGTAAAGAAGTCGTCAAAGGCCCTCTTCACCCCAGGCCAATGGGGGTAGTCGTCCCCTATGAGCATACCCTGCGGTCGAATCATCGGCCACCATTCGCGCAGATCCGATGTGACGGCATGATAATCATGGCCGCCGTCGATGTGAACAACATCAATTTCGACTGTGTGGTGCCGCAGAACGTTGGCTGCATTCACAGAGTCAAGCGGAAGGGGTAGGACGTAGTCCTGGAGTCCTTCTCCAACGATGTTGGCTGCAAAAGTATGGTAGAGCGCAGGATAGCCGTTGCTGAAATTCAGATGGGCGAACCACTCATCATTGGTCCAGTGATCCCATGCCCCGAGCCAGGTATCGACGGCGATCACGACCCCATCTAGGTTCATGGCTTTCATCTTTGACGCGAGCGAGAGGACCGACGCACCCTTCCAGACGCCCACTTCAACCACCACTGATGGCCGGAGCGCTTCGATGGCGCCGGTCAGGTAAGGGTGGCTCGATGCCCACCCCTGATGATCTTGCCGATACAGCCGGCCGGGATAGTTCAGAAAAGGGTCCTGACCGCGCCATATCGTCGTCAGCAGTGCCTCGCGAACATCTGTCATGCTATGCCTCGCTCACGGGTTGGACACCCGGCCGGCGCCTTGCCTACATCTTAGACAACCTCATTCGGGTCTGTGTGGTTCAACTATGCCAAACCGGCCAGGCAGATGCCTTCATCCAACCGGCGCTGTGATCGTCCATCTCGGGTCAAACCACGTAAATTGCCACCATTCCAGGAATGTCTCCTTTTACCGGCTAAGCCGACCTTTGGATCACTTCCGAGAAGTGCCAGTTTCGGACCTTCCGACGCAGTGATTGACCTTTGCGTCTGACGTTTTCACGTACATTGTACGGATCAGTACGAACGGATATGAAGTATCTGTGGCTCCCGATCGCTAACCTCAACTCAGCGATAGAACAACGCCTGCAATGCCGATGCCTGCACCTGCCACCCGATGGATCATCTGGTGGTTACCGAGGACTATGCCAAGAGCGAGGCCTGTTCCGTGCAGAAGAGTAGTCGCCGAGACAAAGCCAAGGCAATAATGGCCTACTGCGGCTTCCGTTGGCATTTCCACTCCATGAGCGTAGCCGTGGAAGATGGCAAAAACTCCGGTCAGCATCATGGCTATGGAGATGCGGCAGCGGATCTTGGCAGCTAGAACTGCGCCGAAGACAACTACCGAGAGGGCAATGCTCATCTCGATGGCAGGAATTCTAATGCCCATGAAGCCGATGACCCCACCAGGGAGCATCATGGAGACGAAGCTCGTCGGAACAGCCCATAGGGCCCGCCCGCCGAGAACGACCGCAAAGAGACCGACGGCTACCATCGCCAGCGTGTGGTCGAGACCGCCGAAAGGATGCGCAAAACCGTGGATGAAACCTGACGCAGCATGGCTGCCCGTATGAGCAAGGGCAGGCATAGCTGCCACCATCATCGTAATGGCAAGAAGGGAATGACTCAATTTCATGGTATGCTCCTGTCAAACGACCGCGATGAGGCCGCCGGCTCGTTCGATGAACTGCGCGATGGCGGCGACGCCGACACCGTCACGGATATTGCTGAAGACATAGGGGCGCTGAGCGCGCATGCGCTTCGTGTCCTCCTCCATGATGGCAAGGTCGGCGCCCACGTAGGGCGCGAGGTCGATCTTGTTCACCACCAGTAGGTCCGAGCGGGTGATACCAGGTCCGCCCTTGCGCGGGATCTTCTCGCCGCCTGCAACATCAATGACGTAGATCGTCAGATCGACCAACTCGGGCGAGAACGTGGCGGCCAGATTATCGCCGCCGGACTCTACTAGCACAACATTGAGCGCCGGGAAGCGTTTGCGCATCGTCGCAATGGCAGCGAGGTTGATGGAAGCATCCTCCCGGATTGCCGTGTGTGGGCAGCCGCCTGTTTCCACGCCCATGATGCGTTCGACTGGAAGAGCGTCGGCGACTGTCAGGAGGCGAGCATCCTCCTTGGTGTAGATATCGTTGGTGATGGCACAGATGTCATAATGCTCGCGGAAGATCTTGCAGAGTGCTTCCATCAGGGCGGTCTTGCCTGACCCGACCGGCCCGCCGATGCCAACACGAAGAGGTCCTTTATGGGAAATCATGAGCGAAAAAGCCTTGTATATTGGTTTTCATGATGGAAGGAGCCGAGATCAGCCCGGAACATTGCGCCACCGATATCGTCCAGCGACGAGCCAATCGCATCCTGCGCGACTTCCTGCGCAGTCTTAGCCAAGCCAGCGCAGACACGGATGCCGGCTGTCTGCCCGATGGGCGCAAGCCGGATGGCTGCGGAGACGAGCGTCTGCACGAGTCCGAAAAGATAGGCGCTTAAAGTGAGCGGCAGAGGAACGCTGTGCGCCGCGGCTGCCATGCCGATGGCGATGGGGAATGCCACCTCACCTTGCAGTGAAGGCAGACCCGGCGCGGGCCAAGCGGCCAGCGTCGCATCAAGAAAGCTGCGCCCCTGCTGGCTCGTCTCGAGGTACAACTCGGACGACGGGGAGAGGGCGAGGGCCAGTTCGTTGACAGTCATGAGTGCAGCTTTATTCCCTGCCTCCACTGCCTGGTAGGCATGGCTCAACACGATTGCATCGTTGCGGCCAAAACCGAGTGTCAGTTGATCGGCCAGCCACGCGATGAGTGCTTTCTCATCAGTGACGTCTCCTGCCTCAACGGCCCATTCAAGAGTATGGGAGTAAGCGTAGCAACCTACAGGGTACGATGGAGAGAGCCAGGCAAAGAGTGGGATGATGCTTTGCCCCTTCTCTGGTTCCTCCGGCAGATAAGCATTATCCATGATCGTGCCCATGATGATGGCCTGAATGCCCGCCGTACTCGTGGGGGTGGTACGCTCCCCGTACTGGGCGGAAGGGCCGATCTACGATCTCTGTCCTGGCTCCCAAGCCTTGGAGCATGTCGAGCAACACGTGATCGTAGGCGATATAGATCGCCCCGTTCGTGATCTCCGCAGGCACGTGACGGTTGCCAATGTGCCAAGCCAAGGTGAGAAGATCGAGGGGATCCTCGGTCGAGATCTGGATAAGCTTCTCAGGCGCGGCCTTCACCTCCACGAGCCAGCCGCTGTCGAGGCGGATGGCATCCCCGTCCTCCAGCACATCGGCCTTGTCGAGATCGAGCAGGAAAGCCGTGCCGCCATCGGCGTTCAGCATGATCCGGCGACGGTGGCGGTCGCCGTGGTCCAGGGTGATAACGTCGACGACCCGGTCGGCGTCGACTGCGTTGCGGCGGATGATGAATGTGGCGCGGATCATGATCAGAACAGGAAGTAGCGTTGAGCCATGGGGAGGATTTCGGCTGGTTCGCAGACCAGGAGTTCGCCATCGGCGCGAACGTCATAGGTCTCCGGGTCGGCCTCGATGATGGGCGTAGCGCCGTTCAGCACCATGTCCTTCTTGCCAATACCGCCGCGAACGTTCTCGACGGCGACGAGCTGCTTCTGGACACCGAGCCTCTCTGCAAGTCCGCTTTCAACAGCCGCCTTGGACACGAAGGTGAGGGAGGTCGTTGCCAGCGCCTGGCCATAGGCTCCGAACATCGGGCGGTAATGCACAGGTTGCGGCGTCGGGATCGAGGCATTCGGGTCCCCCATGAGCGCCGCCGCAATCGCCCCGCCCTTGATGACGAGATCGGGCTTCACTCCAAAGAATGCCGGCGTCCAGAGCACCAGGTCAGCGAGCTTTCCAGCCTCGACGGAGCCGATGTGCCGGGATACGCCATGAGCAATGGCGGGGTTGATCGTGTACTTTGCTACATAGCGACGAACACGCAGGTTGTCGTTGTCGCCGGTCTCGCCGGGCAGCGGCCCGCGCTGCACCTTCATCTTGTGCGCCGTCTGCCAAGTGCGGATGATGACCTCGCCGACGCGGCCCATGGCTTGGCTGTCGGAGGACATCATCGAGAGCGCGCCGATGTCGTGAAGAATGTCTTCAGCCGCGATGGTCTCCTTACGGATTCGGCTCTCCGCGAATGCCAGATCCTCCGGGATTGATGGATCGAGATGGTGGCAGACCATGAGCATGTCGAGATGCTCATCGATGGTGTTGACCGTGTAGGGCCGGGTCGGGTTCGTGGAGGACGGCAGCACGTTGGGGAGCCCTGCCACCTTGATGATGTCGGGCGCGTGGCCGCCGCCCGCCCCTTCCGTGTGGAAGGCATGGATGGTCCGGCCCTTGAAAGCTGCAATCGTATCCTCGACGAAGCCGGACTCGTTGAGGGTGTCGGTGTGGATCATCACCTGCACGTCATAGGCATCCGCCACCGACAGGCAGCAATCAATAGCTGCGGGAGTAGTGCCCCAGTCTTCGTGCAGCTTGAGGGCGCAGGCGCCTGCCTGGATCATCTCCTCCAGCGCGCCAGGCTGTGAGGCATTGCCCTTACCGGTGAAGGCGAGGTTCATGGGAAAGGCGTCCGCCGCCTCGATCATGCGAGCGATATGCCATGGTCCCGGCGTGCAGGTGGTGGCGAAAGTACCGGTGGCCGGTCCTGTGCCGCCGCCGAGCATCGTCGTGATGCCTGACATCAGCGCTTCTTCAATCTGTTGCGGGCAGATGAAGTGGATATGTGAGTCGAAGCCTCCAGCCGTGATGATCTTGCCCTCACCGGCGATAATCTCCGTGCCTGGGCCGATGATAATGTCGACATCGGGCTGCACGTCCGGATTACCGGCCTTTCCGATTCCGGTAATACGTCCACCCCTGATCCCGATGTCACCCTTCACAATGCCCCAGTGATCAAGAACGACCGCGTTGGTGATGACGGTGTCGACCGCGCCCTGAGCCCGGGTCGCCTGCCCCTGCCCCATTCCGTCGCGGATAACCTTGCCGCCCCCGAACTTCACTTCCTCGCCATAGGTCGTGAAGTCCTTCTCGACCTCGATCACGAGCGAGGTATCGGCGAGCCTGACCCTGTCCCCCTTGGTGGGGCCGAACATATCGGCATAGGCCGCACGCGGGAGCGAAGCGGGCTTTCTTCCATTTGTCATCAGAGCGCCCCCATCACACTTTGGCGGAAACCATAGACCTCGCGCCTGCCTGACAGCGGGATCAGAACCACCTCGCGCGTGGAGCCGGGCTCGAACCGCACAGCCGTGCCGGGTGCAATGTCGAGACGCATGCCGCGTGCCTTCCCACGCTCGAAGGACAGGGCCGGATTGGTCTCGAAGAAATGGTAGTGACTTCCGACCTGGATAGGGCGGTCGCCAGTGTTGGCCACCGTCAGCACGGTTCGCTCCGCGCCCTCATTGAAGACAATCTCGCCATCCTGGGTCATGACCTCACCGGGCACATCCGTAGATGCTGCGCCCCGGATCGGGTGATGAACGGTCACGAGCTTGGTGCCGTCGGGGAAGGTGGCCTCGACCTGAACGTCGTGGATCATTTCAGCCACGCCCTCCATCACCTGATCAGCGGTGACGACATGCGCGCCAGCCTCCATCAGCTCGGCGACGGAGCGCCCATCCCGCGCCCCCTCCACAACGGTATCCGTGATGAGGGCGATCGCCTCCGGATGATTGAGCTTCACGCCGCGTTCCAGGCGGCGACGGGCCACCATGGCAGCCATGGAGATCAGGAGTTTGTCTTTTTCGCGAGGTGTGAGTTGCATTCCAGGATCCTAGCTGAGCCAGACGCGAGGCAGGGGCTGGCCACGAAAGGTGAGGAGGAATGGGCATATGGCGGCCCGTAGCGCCCCGATGGTGACAGCGCAGAAGCGCACGGCGAGAAGGCTGTTCCAAGCGCTCGCCGCTGCATCGCAGTCCTGCACTGACGATAGCTGTTCACGCACCGCCTCCAGGCGGGCCTCCGCATCCGGCGCCACATGAATCAATGTCGCAAGTGCGCGGGCGCCGTTCCCGACGCCCGGCTTCTGCAGCAGGTCGGCGATCGGACCGTCAAGCCGCAGCGTATCGGCGTAGATGAGCCGCGATCCGCGGCGGATGCGCCAACGATCGATGAAGAGACCCTCCTCAACGCGCTCCGCCCTCGCCTCGCGCCCGAAAACGACCGCCTCAAGCAGGGTGAGGCGCGCATCTTCGGCAACATTTGCCTCAAGCCGCCGGTCGAGTCTTGCGTTGTTGAACAGGATTGTCTCCTGCGGGAGCCAGTCGAGCCGGGCCCCTGCTCCTGCGGAGAGTTTCAGTGACAGCTCGGAGACCGGGCCGTCCGAGCGGTAGATCTTCTCCGAGGCAGGAGTCGCCAGCGTCACCGAAGCATCGGCCTGAGCCTCGACTTCCACGGCGAAGCGATCCCCGCAGGCAATTCCGCCCGCGGTGTTGACGAGAACAGCGTCGAGCCCAGCCCCCTCCCCCTTCGGGAGTCGGATGCGCATGGAGCCGCTTTCCTCGATACGCATTGGCCTTGTCCGCCCGTTCAGAGCGGCTGCAGCGAACGACACACGACCGAAGGCCCGCTGGCGCCGCGCGGGAACGCCGTCAAATGGCAAGGCGCTGACGAACATCGTCCCCCTCCAGCGCTGCACGGTCGCCATGCTGAACGATCTCGCCGCGCTCCATGACCACGAAGCGATCAGCCAGATCGCGCGCAAAGTCGAAATATTGCTCGACGAGCACGATCGCCATGTCCTTGCGTTCGCGCAGGTAAGTGATGGCCCGACCGATATCCTTGATGATCGAGGGCTGGATACCTTCGGTGGGTTCGTCGAGCACCAAGAGACGCGGGCGCATCACCAATGCCCGGCCGATGGCGAGCTGCTGCTGCTGCCCTCCCGACAGATCGCCACCCCGCCGCCCCAGCATGGATTTGAGCACCGGGAAGAGCTCGAACACCTCATCGGGGATCTGCCGCGAGCCGCGTTTCAAGGAAGCGAAGCCCGTTTCAAGATTTTCCTTCACCGTCAGGAGGGGAAAGATCTCCCGTCCCTGGGACACATAGGCAATGCCGCGCGCCGCGCGCTCGAAGGATTTCAGGCGCACGATGTCCTGACCCTCGAAATGGATGCTGCCGCCAGAAATTGGCCGGTGACCGGTAATGGCGCGGAGTAGCGACGTCTTGCCCACGCCGTTGCGTCCGAGCACGCATGTAATCTCCCCGACGGCGGCAGAGACGGAAACACCACGCAGGGCCTGAGCGGCACCGTAATGGAGAGACAGGTTCTCGACTGCAAGCATTGTCATCGGCCTAAATAGACCTCCACCACGCGCTCGTTCGCGCTCACCGCATCGAGCGATCCCTCGGCCAGCACGGACCCTTCATGCAGGCACGTGACCTTCACGCCGAGCTCACGCACGAAGGTCATGTCATGCTCGACCACGATCACGGCCTTGCTCCTGGCGATGTCGCGGAGAAGATCGGCGGTGTCGGCTGTTTCATAATCCGTCATGCCGGCGGCAGGCTCGTCGATCAGCAGGAGCTTCGGCTCCTGTGCGAGCAGCATGCCGATCTCGAGCCACTGCTTTTGCCCGTGGGACAGCTCGCCCGCCCGGCGATGCCGCTGCGCCGTGAGGCGCACCCGCTCCAACAGAACGTCAATTCTCTCCCGCCCCTGGGCCGCGATGCCAGAGAACAGGGTCGCGAGGGGCCCGCGCTTGTTCTTCAGCGCGAGAAGCAGGTTGTCCTCGACCGTGTGCATCTCGAAAACGGTCGGGGTCTGGAACTTGCGGCCGATGCCGAGTTCGGCAATGGCCGCCTCATCGAGAGAGGTCAGGTCGTGGGTGCCTTCGTACAAAGCCGTACCCTCGTTGGGCTTCGTCTTCCCGGTGATCACGTCCATCATGGTTGTCTTGCCGGCTCCGTTAGGGCCGATGATAGCGCGCATCTCCGCATGGTCGACGGCGAGCGACAGAGCGTTCAGCGCCCGGAAGCCATCGAACGATACGGAGACATTGTCGAGATATAGCAGGGTTGGCGTAATCGGTGCGCTCATGACTCACTCCGCCGCATGACTGATAGGTTGTGGCGAGCGACGCGCTCGAACCTTCTGGTTGGAATGCTCCCACAGGTCCCGGACGGCGCCGAGTACCCCACGGGACATGAAGAGCGTGACGAAGACGAAGAGGCTCCCTAAAGCGAACAACCAGAACTCCGGCAGCACGGCCGTGAACCAGGTCTTTCCCGCATTGACCAGCAGCGCCCCGAGAATGGCTCCGGCAAGGGTTCCACGTCCACCGACCGCCACCCAGATCACGACCTCAATGGAGTTGGCGGGAGCGAACTCGCTCGGGTTGATGATGCCGACCTGCGGCACGTAGAGAGCACCAGCGACGCCTGCCAGCATGGCGGACAGAGCGAACACGGCGAGCTTGTAGTGCTCGACACAGTAACCGAGAAAGCGTGTGCGGCTCTCCGCATCGCGCACAGCCACGAGTACCTTGCCAAACTTGGATCCCACGACCCATCGGCACAGTAAATAGCCGCCTGCAAGCGCCAGGACCGACAGCACGAACAAGGCTATTCGCGTGGATTTGGCCTGGACCGAAAATCCGAGGATCTCCTTGAAATCGGTCAATCCGTTGTTGCCGCCCAGTCCCATGTCATTGCGGAAGAATGCCAACATCAGCGCGAAGGTCATGGCCTGGGTGATGATGGAGAAGTAGACGCCTGTGACCCGGGAGCGGAACGCGAACCAGCCGAAAATGAAGGCAAGGACTCCCGGCACCAGCAACACCATCAGCGCTGCGAAGGGAAACCAATCAAAGCCGTGCCAGAACCAGGGCAGTTCCTTCCAGTTCAGAAACACCATGAAATCGGGAAGAACCGGATCCGCATAGGCACCACGCGGCCCGATCTGACGCATGAGGTACATGCCCATGGCATAGCCGCCCAGGGCGAAGAACGCTCCGTGCCCGAGAGAGAGGATACCGCAGAAGCCCCAGATCAGATCGACTGAGAGCGCCAGCAGGGCAAAGCAGACATACTTGCCGAGCAAAGGCACTAGGTGATCCGAGAGGTGCAGCGCTGATTCCGGCGAGGTAAGGCCGTTCATGGCCGGAACCAGGATGGCAGAAGCGGCCAGGAGCGACAGAACGATAATGGTCTGCCGGTCAAACAACGATTGAGTTCTCATGCTTCGACCGCCCTGCCTTTGAGCGCGAAGAGGCCGCGCGGACGCCTTTGAATAAAGACGATGATGGCGATGAGCAGGACGATTTTTCCGAGGACCGCGCCTGCATAGGGTTCAAGCAACTTGTTCGCTATACCAAGCGTCATCGCGCCTACCAGCGTGCCCCACAGATTCCCGACGCCGCCGAACACAACCACCATGAAGCTATCGATGATGTAGCCCTGCCCAAGATTGGGGCTGACATTGTCGATCTGGGAGAGCGCAACGCCAGCGATGCCCGCCACACCCGATCCTAGCCCAAACGCCAACGCGTCGATGCGACTGGTCCTGATGCCCATAGAGCCTGCCATACGCCGGTTCTGCGTAACAGCCCGCACGTAGAGCCCTAGCGAGGTGTATCGCAGCACAAGGAGCAGAATCGCGAAGACCGCAAAGGCGAAGACCACGATGGCAATGCGATTGTAAGTCAGGCTCGTCGCCCCGACATCCAGCGCTCCGTTCATCCAAGCCGGTGTGCTAACCTCCCGGTTGGTAGGTCCGAAGATCGTGCGCACACTTTGCTGCAGAATGAGGGAGATTCCCCACGTGGCGAGCAGGGTTTCCAGGGAGCGGCCATAAAGGAACCTGATGACTGTTCTCTCGAGGAGAACGCCGACCGAACCCGCGACCAGGAAAGCAAGCGGCAATGCTATGAGAAGCGAGCCTCCGAACAGACTGGGTGCCTGGGAGCGGATGAACTCCTGCACCATGAATGTAGTGTAGGCCCCCAGCATCACCATCTCGCCATGGGCCATGTTGATGACCCCCATGGTACCGAACGTGATGGCAAGTCCGATAGCTGCCAGCAGCAGAACAGATCCGAGAGAGATGCCGTACCAGACGTTCTGGACTGCTTCCCAGAACGCGAGGCGCGCCCGGATGCCGTCGGCCGCCTTTCCCGCAGCTGCTACGACTTCGGATGTCGCGTTGGACGGCAGGTTGGACAGGAGAGCGAGGGCTTCCTGATCACCCCGATTCCGGAGGGTTTCTACGGCAGAGAGCCTCTGCATCGGCAGGGCATCTTGCTTGCTCAGGAGGATAGCGGCACGGGCGCTCTCGAGGACATTCCGGACCCTCGACTGGCCCTCCTGCGCAATGGCTTTCTCCAGCGTCGGCAGGGCTGTCTCATCCCGGGAGCGGAACACGGCGCGCGCCGCCTCCAGGCGCTTCGTTGCATCGGAGCTGAGCAATGTGAGGCTCCCGAGCGCAGCCTCGACGGCGCGGCGCACGCGATTGTTGACGCGAACCGGTTTCAGCTCGCCAGTCTGGTCGCCCCATACCTGACCCGTGGCTGCATTGACGAGTTCTCCGGAGGTTCTACGAACGAAGACCTGTCCGGCCCCAACGAGAAGCCGCCCGTCGCGCAGGGCCTCGACGACGTCGATAGACAGAGGGTTGCCGCTGACAGCAACGGCACCGATTGCGGCTTCCGTTTCAGCATAGCTGTCATTGGCGAAGTTGGGCAGCGCATCCTCGTAAGGTCCCGCCAAGACAGCAGAGGCCATGCCAATCAGCAGAACGAGAGCCCGCGTGATATTTCGCAAAACAATCATGAAATGAACTTATAACGGGGGAGCGGGAGGGCGGCAGCAGCCGCCCTCATCTTTGATCTGCTAGGAACCGCACTTCTTTGTTACGGTGTTGTAGTTGCCGCACTTGAGAGTCTGCCAGTCGGCGATAAGGTCCTTCGAGCCGTCGAGATGCTTCGACCATGCATCGCCCGCCACCAGATCATCGGTTTGCCAGACGGTGTCGAACTGGCCATCCTCTTTGATCTCGCCGATCAGCACCGGCTTAGTGATGTGGTGATTCGGGAGCATCTCCGAGACGCCGCCGGTGAGGTTCGGCACCTTGATGCCCACGATGGCATCGATCACCTTATCCGGCTCTGTCGTGCCGGCTTTCTCGACGGCCTTCACCCACATCTTGAAACCGATCACATGGGCTTCCATCGGATCGTTAGAGACCCGCTTCGGATTTTTGGTGTAAGCCTTCCACTTCTCGATGAAAGCCTTGTTCTCGGGCGTATCGACCGACTGGAAATAATTCCAGGCTGCGAGATGTCCGACAAGGGGCCTCGTGTCGATGCCGGCAAGTTCCTCTTCGCCGACCGAGAAGGCCACAATCGGAATGTCAGTAGCCTTCACACCCTGGTTGGCGAGTTCCTTGTAGAACGGCACATTGGCGTCGCCGTTGATCGTGGAGACGACGGCCGTCTTCTTGCCCGACGCGCCGAACTTCTTGATGCTGGCGACAATGGTCTGCCAGTCGGAATGACCGAATGGCGTGTAGCTGATCATAATGTCCTCGGCCTTCACGCCCTTAGACTTCAGATAGGCCTCTAGGATCTTGTTAGTGGTGCGGGGATAGACGTAGTCCGTTCCCGCCAGAACCCAGCGTTCGACCTTCTCTTCCTTGGCAAGGTAGTCGACCGCTGGGATCGCCTGCTGGTTGGGTGCAGCGCCTGTGTAGAACACATTCCGCTCGCTCTCCTCGCCCTCGTATTGAACAGGGTAAAACAGGATGCTGTTGAGTTCCTTGAAGACCGGCAGCACCGATTTGCGCGATACGGAGGTCCAAGCGCCGAAGACAGCGGAAACCTTGTGCTGGCTGACGAGTTCGCGAGCCTTCTCGGCGAAGAGCGGCCAGTTTGAAGCCGGATCGACGACAACCGCCTCAAGCTTCTTGCCGAGCAACCCGCCCTTCCTGTTCTGCTCTTCCACAAGCATCAGCATGACATCCTTTAGGGTCGTCTCGCTGATGGCCATCGTGCCCGACAATGAGTGGAGAACCCCTACCTTGATCGTTTCCTCTGCTTTTGCGGCTTCAGCCGTGGCGCCAGAAACCAGAGCGGCTGCTGCCAACGCCATCAAGCTTCTCCGCGACATGTTGAATATCGACATAGGTCCTTCTCCCTTGCCTGCCCTGCTTCAGGTGCAGCATGGGGCAATATGCAAGAACCGTGCCAGGACCGACGAGGAGATAGTGGCCTAAGAGGTGAATGCCCAGGAGTTCGAGCGCTACAACGATTTCTGCCCAGAAAAGCGGCGCAAGCTCAAATACCGGGCTCTTGAAACAATACTTCGATCTTTGGAGAGGTGCCAGCTCTGATTGAAACTTCACTTCCCAACCGCTCGACGAATGTCGCCTGACCAGCCAAAGCAGACCAAGCCCTTTGGTCCGAGTAGTGCCACGCACAATACTGTCGGGAATTGGAGAGGAATACCAACTGGGATAATCAGAGCGGGATTACTCTCACTTCCGGTAGGCAGAACCCCGCGCAAAAGAGGCTTGCATCCGAAAGGCTAGTCCGCGCTTCATATTGCTGAGTACAGAGTGCGGGCGACCAGCGACCAATCCTGGTCATCACAGCCCGCGTTCTGGCCGAAGGCTATCGTCGAGCAGATACGCTGGCAATCTATCGTGCAGGTCTTTCGAAAGTTGAGGGATAACATTTCAAGAGAAGTCTATCATCGTGCGACGCGGGCAGGTTGAACGATGGCTTCCGCAACACCCGCACGCTTCGGAATGAGCCGGGAGAGTTCGTCCGCTGCGCCAGCAAGTCGTGCACGGATGCCGGCATCGGTCACGATGTGCCCGGCCTCATCACTGATTTCCGTGAAATCCGTCTCCGACGCATAGACTGCCGTGGGGACGGTCAGGGCGGCAAAGAAGCCGAACAATGGGCGGAGAGCGTGCTCAACCATGAGCGCGTGGCGCAGTCCTCCCCCTGTTGCGGTAAGCGCCACCGGCTTGCCTGCCAGTCGCCCTGGATCGACGAAGTCGATCAGATGCTTGAACAGACCGGTATAGGCGCCCTTGTAGACAGGCGTGCCGACAATCAACGCATCTGCGCTCTCGATCTCGTCGATGATGCGCGCAGCCGGCAGCGGCAGATCGGCTCGTGCCAGTGCCGAACCGAAGCCCGGACCGGCATCAAGGATGTCGTAAACCTTCAGGTCGACCGGTATCCGGCGTCCGACTTCAGCGCCGAGTGCCTCCGCCAGAATGCGACTGCGTGAGGGTCGGCGAAAGTTGCCGCAAAAAATGACGACACGCGGTCGAATCATCGTTGCCTCCCTTGTCAGACGAGCTGGGCCTTAGCGGGAGGCGTTGGCTCGCCCAGGGAGAGCATCAGCCTGTTCGCCCAGTTGAAGAAGGCTGCGCCATTGACGACGTCCACAATCTCCAGATCGTCGAGCCCTGCCGCACGCAAAGCCGCGACCTGCCTGTGGTCGAACGCGATCGGCGTATTGGTCAACGCCACCGAGGCCTCAATGATGGCGTTCCAGCGCCTGTCGATGTCCGTCTCTACGCCCTCGTCCAGGATACGCTGAACGTCCGCACGCCGCTTGGAATATTGCGTGGCGAATCGGGAATGGACGGACGCGCAGAAGATGCAGCCGTTGGCGCGTGAGGTGGCTGTTGCGGCCAGTTCCCGCTCGGCCCGGGGAAGGCCATTGCTCGTGTTGTAGAAGATATCCTTGTCGGTTTTCGTTCGGGCCTGCAGCACATCGGGATCACGGGCGAGAAGAAGAAAGTAAGGTGACTTGGCCCGCGATACGTCGACGAGACCGGACCAGTGCCTCTCTGTCAATTCCTCGACGGGAAACGGTTCGAGCCAGGGCAGCCAGCCCAGTTCGTCCTGCGTGAAAGCGGTAGGTTCGCGGTTATCAGGATGCGACAGCGTAGTCTCGGTCATGGATATGTTCCTTCTCAAACCGCGCCGGATGCGAGGACACCCGTGAAGATCTGCGGAAACTTCGCATCGGCGGTTTCAACTGCGGACGCTCCTGCGAGAGCTCGCAGACCTGCAACGACACGGATCTGAAAGGACAGGAAGGATACCAGCTGTGACAGGGTGACGATGTCCGTCGTTGACCAGCCGGCATCGAGGAGCTTCTGCAAGGCAGCCGGGCTTGCGTCTCGCGGATGAAGGACGAGCAGGTGCGCATGCTCGAACGCTGCAGCGAGCCGAACTCCGAGACGATCTTTGTGATCTTCGGAAATCCGATAGTCCGGTCCCTCCACATCCTCGATGGTGAGCGGACCCCGCGGATAGCGGCCATAGGGACCTTCCGTCGCGCCCCGGGCGATCTCAGACGCGAGAGTCGCAGCGATCTCTGGAGAGCCGAGCGTCTTTAGATCTGCAGCATAAAATTCGGCAACATGCGGCTGACGATGGAGACCGGCCACGAAGGTTGCAACGGCGTAGCGGTCGAGCGGGGTGACGTCGCCGGGGAACTCAGGTTGGAAGAGGGCCAGATAGCTCTTCTGTGCGTTTTCCCGGGCTTGCGGCCGCTGATCCCTCAACCTGTCGAGGCTGGATCCCGGCCGAATCCCGGCAAGATGATCGATGACATCCGGTATGATGGTGCTCATGGTCTTCTCACATTCCAATGGTTGACGTGGCAGGCTCAACGCACGAGGGCGACGCGCTTCGGGGACTTCTCTACAGGGTTCTGCCAGCCGAGGGCCGGGGCGACCTCGCTGGAGATGAGTTCGATCGATCGCAGGATGTATTCGTGCGGCGGATCGACCGAGTGGACCTGGAACACGAGGTCCGTCACCCGCGGCAGGGTGGTGTCGCGGCTCAGGCTCTCGATCACGTCCTGAGGCGTGCCGACATGTGTGTCGAGGGCGGTAAGGAGGTCCACCAGAGTGTCACCCGGGATCACGTGCCCCTTGGCTGCGAAATCGGCCGCAACACGACGCAACCCCTTTTCCGCGAGGCGCAATGCCTCCCTCCTGCTGTCTGCAACGAACAGCGAACGGGACGCGACGATGCGCGGCTCCCGGCTTTCAGGAAGCGCCTCGAGATAGGCGTCGATGATGGGATGCTGAATGTCGGGGAGAGTTGCCTGTGGCGCATCCTTCGGCCGGGGCTGCGTGCGCGAGAGCATGAGACCGTCGCCGGCCTTTCCGGCGCGAATGCCTCCCCCGACGGAGAAGGTCGCCTGCCAGACGCGGTCGTTCAGGCCCGGTGCAGCGGGATACAGGGAATCACCGCCGTTCAGAGGTCGACCGTTCCAGGCATCCCTGACGGTAGCGAGACTTCGATCGTAGATCTCGGATCGGCTAGCGCTGTCCAGGCCGAATGCCGTGAAGGACGAGGGAGTGCCGCCTGTTCCGACGCCGACCTCGAGGCGACCACCGGACAGCAGGTCGAGCACGACTGCGTCTTCCGCCACGCGCACCGGATTCTCGAGCGGCAAGGTGATGATGCCGGTGCCGAGACGGATTCTCGAGGTTCGCGCCGCCACATGGGACAGGAAGACCAGAGGTGAAGGGAGACCGCCTTCCGCCTCGTGGAAATGGTGCTGCGCGACCCAAGCCGAGTCGAACCCGTGCTGCTCCGCTTGGATGATCTGGTCTGCTGCAAGGCGGTAACGCTCGCCTGCACTGGCCTCATCCAACAGGCGAGTAAAAAAGCCGAGCCGTTTACGCTGCGAAGATTGTGTCATCGGACTGCTTCCCTTTGCCTATTGGAATGAGTGCTGGTTGGCATTGCGCTGTCCAGGGATCGCGCTGATGAGTTCGCGCGTGTAGGCGCTGCCCGGGCGTTGAAACACATCCTCGACGGGACCGCCGTCGACCTGACGACCGTTGTGAAGGACCGAAACCGTATCCGAGATCTGGCGGACTACTGCGAGATCATGGGAGATGAAGAGGTACGTCAGCCCCAACGCCTGCTGAAGCTCATCGAGAAGCTCAAGGATCTGCGCCTGTACCGTGACATCGAGGGCCGAGACAGCCTCGTCCAGCACCAGCACCTGCGGGTCGAGCACGAGCGCACGGGCGATGGCGACGCGTTGCCGCTGCCCGCCAGAAAGAGCATGAGGCCTGCGGGTCAGAACCGATTGAGGAAGGTCGACCCGATCGAGAATGGCATGGACCTTCCTCGCACGATCCTCCCGCGGCAGGGGATCGAAGTTCAGCAGCGGCTCCTCGACGATCTGAAAGATGGTCTGCCGCGGATCGAGGGAGGCGAACGGATTCTGGTAGACGAGTTGGATCGTCTTCCGGAGCCGGCGCAGGTTCTCGCCTCGCAAAGTCGTCACTTCGGTCCCGTCGACAAAGACGCGTCCCGAGGTAGGCTTCTGAAAGCCGACGATGCTGCGCGCCGCCGTCGTCTTGCCCGAGCCGGATTCGCCCACGATGGCATGGGTCGTTCCCCGTTGGACAGTGAAGGACACCCCGTCCACCGCTCGAAAGACGTCGCGTTTTCCGCCGAGTGCAAAATCCTGCACGAGGTTCTCGACCACGATGGCATCATCGGGTCCGACGATGGGCCGGGATCTCACGCGGAAGGCGGAGCGGGTCTTCCCGAGCGAGGGCGCATCGGCCAGAAGCTTGCGGGTATATTCGCACCGTGGAGAGGCGAGCACTTCCGCTATCGGCCCCTGCTCCTGAATGCGCCCACCTTTGAGCACCACGATATGGTTCGCCCGGTCGGCCGCGACGCCTAGGTCGTGTGTCACCAGGAGAACCGCCGTGCCGTATTCGCGACGCAGTTCATCGATCAGGTCCAGGATGCGCTTCTGCACCGTCACGTCGAGGGCGCTGGTGGGCTCGTCGGCGATGATCAGGGCCGGGCGCAGGGCGACCGCAATGGCAATAAGTACGCGCTGACGCATGCCGCCCGACAATTCGTGCGGATATTGCTTGGCGCGCAACTCCGGCTGGGAGAGGCCGACGCGGGTCAGGAGCTCAATGACCCGTGCATCGATCTCCGCCCGGCTGCCCTGGCGGTGGATCTGGAGCACTTCGGCGACCTGCGCGCCGATGGTCTTGACCGGATTAAGCGAAGTTGTCGGATCCTGCGGGATCAGGCTGATCTGCCTGCCACGGATGGTGTCGAGCTGCTTCTGCGACCATCCGGAGATATCGGTGCCGTTGAGCCGGATCGCCCCACCCTCAAGCCGGCCGTTCTCGGCTAAGAGCCCGATCACGGCCTGTGCCATGGTAGTCTTTCCCGATCCCGACTCGCCGACGAGAGCTACGACTTCGCCCGGACGTACGAGAAGCGAAACATCGTGGACGACCCGTTGAAATCCCTGATTGCCACGATAGCCCACCGCGAGATTTCTGATCTCAAGGATTGGCAGGTTCGCCGCGTCTGCAGAAACAGTCTTTATATTGATCGCCGTGGTCATGCCTTGGCCTTTCCAAAGGACTGGCTAATGCGGTTCGCCGACAGGACGACCAGGATCACGACAATTCCCGGTATGGTCGTCAGCCACCAGGCCCGCGCGAGGTAATTACGCCCCTCGGCGATCAGCAGGCCCCATTCTGGCGTGGGTGGAGGCGCGCCGTAGCCGAGAAAGCCCAGGGTGGAGATCGTCAGGATAGCCCAGCCGAGCTGCAGGGCTGCAAAGGCGATCACGGAGGTCAGGGAGTTCGGCAGGATGTGGCGCAGCAGCACGCGGCTGAATGTTCCGCCGCTGCCGAAAGCCGCCTCGACATAATCACTGGCGCGAACCCGCACCACCTCTGAGCGGGCAAGCCGCGCGAAGCTGGCGATCGATGTGATACCGACCGCGATGGCGGCATTCACGATGCCGAAGCCGAGCAGGATGACGATGCTGAGCGACAGGAGGAGCTGCGGGATCGACAGCAGCACGTCGACGCCGCGCATGATCGCCCCGTCGATCCTCCCGCGGGCCGATCCCGCAACGATGCCGAGCGTGGTTCCCACCATCAGGCCAACGCCGACCGCCACAAGGGCCCCCGAGAGCGAATTGCCCGCGCCATAGATGATGCGGGCGAGAAGATCACGCCCCAAGGCATCGGTACCGAGCCAGTGGTCTGCGCTCGGTGCGCGAAGCTGCTGGCGTGCGACACCGACTGTTGCGCTGTAGCTGGTGAACCATTGCGGGAACAGCGCCCAGAACACGACGACGCCCATGACGAGCCAGGACAGAACAAGTCCGGGCTTGATACTTCTGAGAATCCTCAGCACGTGTCCGGCCGATGTAGCTTGCCTCGACACCTGAGAATACTTTACAGGGATATTCGCATCGTCTCGCAGCAGGCTGCGCCCGATCGTGTTCAAGCCGGTCATGCGACAACTCCTTGTCTCACTTTGAGGCGCGGATCAAAAATGGGGTAGAGCAGGTCTACCGTGAGATTGATGACGACGAACGCCGCTGCCGAGAACACGACGATCGCCTGGAGAACCGCGATATCCTGATCATTGACGGAGCGTTGCGTCAGCCCGCCGAGTCCGTTGAGGCCAAACACCGCTTCCGTGACGACCGCGCCAGCGAGAAGCTCCCCGAAGAGGATGCCCCCGATAGTGAGCGTCGGCAGGACGGCGTTCTTCGCCACATGCTTCCACAGAACCCAGCGATGGGAGGCACCCTTGGCGCGGGCGACCGCCACGAAGGGTTCGGTCAGCACGTGGTCGATGTTGCGCATCAGGATCTGGGCGAGCGGTGCAGAGATGGGCACTGCCAATGTCAGCACGGGCAGAATCAGCGCCTGCCACGGCCCCGGGTTGATGATCGGGACAAGCCTGAGCTGAAATGAGAAGATTTGGATCAGCAGGATACCGAGCCAGAATACGGGTGTGGAGATGAAGAGCGCGGGAATGGATTGGATGAAGGCGCGCAACCATGCGAAGGGAGACAGTGCTGAGAGTGCGGCGAGCGTGATCGCGAAGACCAGCGACAGCAGAAACCCGAGAGTCGAAAGCCACAGGGTCGGCGGCAGATTGGCGACGATCAGATCGCCGACGGGAACACCCGCGTGAATGGAATAGCCGAAATTCCCCGTGAGGAAGTTTATGGCAGTGTGAACGTATTGCACGACCAGCGGACTGTCGGCCCCATAGGACGTTCGGATGTCGGCAATCTGCTCCGGACCCAGACCGAGTTCGGGATTGAGGAACTTGATGAGGATGGCGTCGCCGGGCAATGCCTGCAGCAAGCCGAAAGATACGGTGAACGCTGCCCACAGAACGAGAACCGCCTGCCCGATTCTTCCGATCACATATCGCGACATGGATATTCCTATCTGGAATCAAGACAATCGATTGCAGGTCGGTCGGACATCGTTCGTGACGCCCGACCGGCTTGACGTTTTCTCAGCGGCGCGGCGCCAGCCAGGTGTTGTAGAAGCTGGGACGGCCCACCGCTTCAAATGACACACCCTTCACGTAAGGCGCGGCAGCAAAAGCCTGCGGCTCCTCGAAAATCGGAATGGCGTAGGCCTGATCGACCACATAGTTCTGAACCTCGCTTGCCACTGCCAAGCGCTTGGAGCGATCCGGTTCGGAGGCAAGCTGGTCTAGAAGCGCATTCAGCCTCTCGTCGACGAAGGACTGCACCTTGTCGCCGTTGCCGCCCTTCTGCAGCAGGACATTACGGTTGGTCGGGTAGTACTGGCTCTTGATCACATCGGGATCGGCCCGTCCGACCATGGCGGGCGAGACGGGCGCCTTGGCGGGATCAAGGTTGTTCACGACGGCGCTGCCCGAGTCGGCGGTCAGCACGTTGAGCTTCACGCCGACCTTCTCCCATTGCTGGGCAACAAGCTGCAGCGTTTCCTTGTTTTGCGGCTGCGGCAGGGACTCGTAGGCCGAGAGTTCCAGAATCTGACCATCCTTCTGGCGCCGTCCGTTCGAGCCAAGCTTCCAACCGGCTTTGTCAAGCAGCTGCTTGGCCTTCTCGATATCATAGGAAAGCTTCGAGGAGAGATCGACGTAGCCTGACGCCGTCTTGGCGATGATCGAGGTCGCCTTCGGGTAATTGGTTGAGAACAGGGTCGAGACAATCTCATCCGCGTTGGTGGCATGCAGCAGCGCGCGACGAACCCGGATGTCTGCGACGAGCGGATTGTCTGGACGGAACACGATGCTGTTGTTCACGCCCCGGGTTGAAGGAGCGTATATCAGGTATCCCTCGTCCTCGACCTGCTTCTCGTCATAAGCTTGGATCTGGCGAATGATGTCCGCCTGCCCTGCCAGCAGAGCGCCGATACGTACGCTATCTTCCGGCGTGATGATATATTTGATTTCGTCGAGATAGGCGCGGCCCTGGTGCTCGAGTTTGGCCGGACCCCAGCTATAGTCGGCGCGCACCTTTAATGTGAGTTCGCGGCCGAGCGTTTCGTTGGCAACCATGAACGGACCCGAGCCGATGATCTTCGTGGCATCGCCGAGCGCTTCATACGGCAGCGCGAGAGTCTTCGGAGACACAAGACCGGATCCAATCACGGACGTGCCCTGCAGGAAACCGGGCGACGGCTTCTTGAAATAAAACTTTACCGTCTGGTGGTCGATGACCTCGCTGCAGTCGTAATTGTTGATGACCTCCGAGACCGGCAACTTCAGGTCCTTGTTGCCACGCCCGAACGTGTCGTAGTTTTTGGCCACAGCGGCAGCATCAAGGGGCGTGCCATCGGAGAACGTGACACCTTTTCGGATCTTGAAAGTGTATTCAGTCGCATCGGCGTTCACGGTCCACGATTCGGCGATCCAGGGCTCGATCTCGAGGGTCTTGGGATTCTGATAGGTCAGCTTATCGGTGATCTGATTGAGGATCCCACCATTGGGGTAGAAGCCGCCTGCAGGGGGATATAGATTTGTATGGCTCTGCTGCTCGAGATAGACCAGCGTTCCGCCCCTGGCAGGCTTTTCATCCGAGCCTGCCGCTTGCGCTGCTCCCCATCCGCTTGCCCCCGCCAGGAGCGTGCCTCCGAGCAAGACCGCAAGACCGGCCGTCTTCCTGAAGCGTCGAATATTGAACACGTTTTTCCCCTCGCGTGGTTGGACGAATACCCTGCGAATTATCAGGGCCAGACCACGCCAAATGCAACGGGAACGTTCTTTTTTTAGAACAGCTAGAACAGAGAAATTCTTCTCTTCATTCTCATTCCAGAGGGAATTTTTGTTCTTTACCACTAAAAACTGGGCTCCAGTCGGAGTGCTGGACCCACTGCAAGGGTTGAAGCAAGAACTATGTTCTATATAAAGAACTATGTGAAACTGCTTAGTGGGGCATCACCAGCGAGCCCCATGGAATCCTTGTTCCACGCACACTAGGATCAGACATGGATGCGACAGATACCAAGATCCTGATGCTGCTTCAGGAAGATGCCAGCATTTCTATTGCCGAACTCGCACAGAGGGTGAACCTGTCTCAGACGCCATGCTGGAAGCGTGTGCAGCGCTTGGAAACAACGGGTGTGATTCAGAAGCGGGTTGCCTTGGTCGATCCTGAGAAGGTGGGTCTGGGGCTTACGGTCTTCGTATCGATCGAGATAGTCGATCACTCAGGGCAAGGCTTGCAGCAATTTGCCGACGTGGTCTTAGCCATGCCGGAAGTGATGGAATTCTACCGAATGGCGGGCGATGTGGATTATCTGCTGCGCGTCGTTGTGCCCGACATGGGAGCCTACGACGCCTTCTACAAGCGCCTGATCGATGCGATTCCGCTCAAAAATGTGACTTCCCGCTTCGCCATGCAGCGGGTGAAATCCACAACGGCCTATGCCTTAATGCCAAGTATCGGGCGCTGAACCAAGGACCAAGCTCTGTGTGATCCATACTTCGCTTGGTCTTGGAGTGTCTCCTTTGGGTCAACCTGATCTCTTAAGCGCCACTATATAGAAGTCCGCCAGCCTCGCTGTTTTTGAAATTCGACGCACCTCCGTGACGCGTCAAACTAGACATTCGAGCGCTATAGGCCTTGCATGAGCGCCTCTACACCAATCATGCTTCCGCAATGATGACGAAATTGCGACCGCCTCATCTTGACGTCATGGAGATACTGGATCGATGCTGGATCCGCTGGATGTACAGTTCATAGTAATCATCAAGGCCGAATCTCATGCCCAACGCCCGGCAAAGGAGAATCCTCTCAAGAGCTTGCGTCCAATTGCTGGCGCGATAGGCCGCAAGCATGGCGTCGTTGCGCTCGACCAGCTCTACGAAGTCAGGGTCCTTAATCACATGGGCATGACCCAAGATCGTAAAGATCCGCTCCAGATCAAGCTTTCCTCTCACCTGGAGATGATCGACTTCGAGCACTGCGAAGTGAGCGCGCACAGCCTGGGCGGTTTTTTCGCCAACGAGAATGGGAACGCCATACTGCTTGGTCAGCCCCTCGAGACGGGATGCCAGATTGACCGTGTCGCCTAAGACCGAATAGTTAAAGTGGAGATCCGAGCCGAAATTGCCGACGACGCAGCGGCCGGTGTTCAAGCCTATGCCGATTCTAAGCGGCGGAATCGCCTGATCGCCGCCGACGTCCCTCCGGTGCTGTTCATTGAGCGCTCTTAGGCTGTCCAGCATTGCAAATGCTGCCTCGCATGCGTTCACCTCATGATTGGGGTCTGTGAGCGGAGCGTTCCAGAACGCCATGATCGCGTCGCCCATGTATTTATCGATTGTCCCACGTCGCTTCATGATGTCTTGCGTCAGCGGGGTGAAGAGCCGATTGATGAGCGCCGTCAACCCCTGCGGGTCATCCTTGTAGAGTTCCGAAATAGCCGTGAAGCCGCGCACGTCCGAGAAGAGTACGGTCAGCTCACGCTGTTCTCCACCGAGAGTTAGCTTCTCCGGCGATTGTGCCAGCTGCTCGACCAGATCGGGAGAGAGATATTGGCTGAAGGCAGATCTGATCCGGTAACGATCTGCGGAAATAGTCACGTAATTGGTGCAAACGAGAACGGCGTAAATCAGGAAACTTGAGAGCAAAGGGAAGGTGCAGTCTATAAGAAGATCGAGGCCCGTGAAGCAGTACCACGACACCCCCAACGTTATCGCGGCAGTGGCGCCGCCGAGAGCGAAGAGCGTTCCGGCATTCACCTTGGGAGCCTGGACGATCAGCAGAACGCTCATCAATGTCGTAAGCGCAAGTTCGATGAAAGCCGTGTAGCTCGGCCGGCTCAAGGTCGCTCCCGCGAGAGTGCTCTCCAGGAGCTGAGCATGCAATTCCACTCCTGGTAGTGCTGGGTGCACCGGGGTGACCTTGAGATCGAGAAGACCGGCGGCCGAGCTCCCAATGAGCACCATTTTTCCCGCTAGGGCATCGGCGGGCATTCTGTCGCGCACAAGGTCGACCGCGGGGATGTATCGGGCCATACTGGGGGGTGAGTAGTGAAGCCAAACCCGACCTTTTCCGTCCGTGGGGATCTCAAAAGCCCCGACTCCGATACTTCGCACACCGCTTTGATCTGTCTTGACGAGCACGGCATTCGATCCGGTGGCGACCCTCAGCATTTCAAGCGAGAGAGAAGGAACGATAGTTCCGTCCGCTACTGCAATTACGGGAACGCGGCGAACGACACCATCCCGGTCGGGGGCAACCGAGAACATGCCATGCCCCTGAGCAGCTTCATCGAGAACAGCAAGATTCCGCAACAGGTGCGGAAACCCAACCAAGAAGAGGCGCGGATCCGGCCCGAGTGTCGCGATTCCCGTCTGGATCCCTGCCTGGGCGGTGGGCACAGCTCCTGAGACACGATATCCCGAATGTCCGAGAACCACCGTGGACGCTCGAATGGCATCGGCAAAGATGGTGTCGTTGCTGGGTAAATGCCGGAGTTTCTCGCGTGTAGCTTCATCCAAACCTTGAAAGGTTTCGGCCGCGATCTCCGGCGAGCTGCGATCGGGCTCCGGAAAGAGCACATCGAACCCGATGACCGTTCCGCCCCCTTCGATGATCTTTGCAACAATCTCAGCCATGATCGTGCGTGGCCACGGCCATTGCCCCAGAGCCCGCAAACTCTGCTCATCGATATCCACGATCGCCACAAGGCCTTGACGCTCGGCACGCGGATAGATGAGTTGATAAATATCGAGCGACTTCAGACGAACAACCTCGACGGGTCCGGGATCCAGGATCCGGAGCGCTAGCAGATTCACGAGAAGCAGGAGACCAACGATCCGTCCGGTCCCGAAGCGTCGCGCCTTATTCAGAACGGACGCCATGACTGCCACTCAGCAAGAATAGGGTCTGGGACTTGTGCAGGACTGTAGCGAAGCCAATCGAATTTTGACCGTGTTTCCGTCGGACGAACCCGTCATGGAGCGCCCCAGGAGAGACAGCGGTTGGAGCATGTTTACTCACAGGATGATATCTGTGGAACGGGGCAGAGCGCCTGCGATGGTCAATTCGGTCGCAAGCACTTCGCCGCTGGCGAACGTAACCGTAGCCGACACGGCGTTCTGATCGCCTGCAAGCCGTCGCAAACCGTCGACGGGCGCGTTCAGGATCCATCCTTGCGGCGTCAGAACGAGATCCTCTGGACCGATCTCGACAATGTCCCTGCCGTTCACGAACACGTCGACATCAATGATCATCCCGCCAGCCAGGGGCGATCCCAGAACGGAAACATCAATCTGCCCTGGCGACGTCAGCAGGGAGGCTCCATCCGTGTTGTCAATCTCATTCAACTGGGAGAGATTTGCATTCTCACCAACGCCGAGAGCAGTTATCCTCGCTCCATAGAGGTCGCTCAGGATCGCGATCTCGGCGTCAATGGGGCCCCGTCCCCTGCCGTCGGAGAGAAAATACAGGAAGTTTTCCTCGCCTCCCTGATCGAGGTTCTGCAGGCGGCCAATGGCCGCCTTGAGAGCGCTGGCGAAGTTCGTCTCGCCGTCTGCATCAAGGCTTCTGAGATAGGTAGCGATGGCTGCATCTCCAGCCTGCCCCAGACTGAAGGTCGCCGCATTCACCCCGCTCTGGTTCTGTCCTCCGGGGAGGGTGGGATCGGCGCTCCCGTTGAAAGGAATGATCGTCACTGTGACGTCTGCAGTGGAGAAACCGAGGCTCCTCACCTGTTCCGTCAGTGCAATCAGGCTCGCGATCTCCGCATCCAGAATAGTGTTCGCAAGACCATCACCGTTGAGATCGCCCACCGGCGTTCCGGCGAAATTCTCCGAGGTGCTGCCTGAGATATCGATTAGATAGAGAATGTTCATCTGAGGCTGCAGGACTGGGCCAAGGCCGATGACCAGTTTCAGATCAGTCGTTGCAGCCGTGGTGGCTGTCGGCGCATCGACCGAAAGCGAGACGGACTGACTATTGAACGCGAGAATGTCAGTGTCGCGAACGACCTGACGGGGCGACGAGAACGTCCCTTCTCCCCGGACCTGCAGGGTCAGGTTCGCAGTATCGATTCCTCCATTGCCGTCAGATATTGTATAATCCAGTGCCAGCGTTGCGGTTTCGCCGTCACTAAGAGCCTGAAAGGCGTCGCCTGGATCGAAGACGAGGTTACCCCTTGCATCCAGGCTAACGGAACCTTCGATAGGTGCTGTCCAGCGAACCACACGGAGGGCGTCGCCATCGATGTCGCGGTCGTTTGGAAGCACGGCGAGGATCGTGTGTCCATGTTCTTGAACAGCGCCGACGCGATCGCTTCGTGCAATGGGGGCATCGTTTCGACCATCGACTATCCAGGTCACCGAGGCTGGCACAGTGGTGTCACCATTGAAGATTAGATGATACTCAACCGTAACCGAGTCTGTCTCTCCTACACCCAGGTGTTGGTAAGCCGGGTGCGTCGGGTCCAGGCGAAAGCTGCGCGAGCCAGAACGATATGTCACACCGGGAGGCAGTTTCTCCGGCGTGACTACGCGCGGGAGCGTTTCTGACCCCGATACGTTGGAAGCTGGCAGCGCGCCTAGCTGCTCAACACGCCCATCCTCAACCGCAGCGCCCTCAATCGGCGTAGGTGCCGCTATCGGGGAAGGAAGGTTCACGTCGCGGGATATGGTTTGCTTTGGGGTAGGGGGCGCTGCGGCAAAATCCGAAAAATCGAGTGGATCAACAGTCTGAGGCATGTTCACAGGGACAATGGGAGCATCATCAGGATCGCTGCTACCCCTCCTCTGTCGCGGCTCGGGGGAAACGAACTGATACAGATCCCTCACGAAGTCGCTTTCACTCCTGATGTCATCGTTCGTCTTGGCTATTTGCGTGATCCGCGGTTCGGCTCCGGACATTGGCGTCAAGAGGGTCGCGACACGGGCATCCGACATGGATACGATCACGTGGGATGGGTTATTCTTGTCCAGGAGAACAATCGAACCGACGTTCCCATCCGGCTCTACGAGCAGGGAGAAGCGCGTCGTTCCGCTGGCAGCCGTGATCTCCGTCTGAACAGCCGTTCCCCTAATCGCCATCGTGGCAACTGGCGTATCGATTTTGAGATCACCGGTCTTGGCAATGCGCCCTGCTACGAACCCGATCACGCCCTGAACGAGCGTGAGCAACGCCGAATTTGCATTGGAATCCGCCGCATACACCATATCATTCAGCACCATCCGTGCGCTGGAAGAAAGGCTGAAGACTGTTCCATCGTTGAACTTGACCGTCAGCGCAGAATTCGGGCCGGTTTGCACGACGTCGCCCTTTGCGACCGCGTCGCCAAGCCGAAGCGCGATCAAGGCGCCATTCCGCAGTACAGTGACGGTTCCTGACGCTTTCTCGACATGCCCGATGGGAGCGAAGGCCGCCGCAGCACCCATTTGCGCATATTGCCCTCGTGTATCCGGACCTGCCAGCGCCTCGACGGTTGCGCCCGTAAGGCTTGCCCCTTCCGGCGTACTAATGCTGAGACGTCGTTCGTCTTTGAAGAACCCTAGGATGACAGCGGTTGTCTCGGGTCCTGTGAGTAGGAGATCGGGTCCTGCTCTTTTGTACTCGGCTTTAAAAAGAAGATCCTTATCAGGAAACAGAATTGCGGAATCTGAGTCACCCGCACGACTCGACGCGTCGGCAACGTCGACGTGAATGTCAAAAACAGTTGTGCCGTCCCCGGATCGGTACACAGCAAACCCCTTGGGTTGCTGTGATCATAGTCCTTTTGACAGCTTAATACTATCGGAAGCGAATCCTAACAAAGTTGAAGGTTCTCTGCCAGCAGTGGCCTGTTACGGCACAAGATGATGTGATTGCTCAAAACGATCGAGGAAGCTGTACTTCCCTCACTGTTCTTGATGACACGATACATTTCGCCGGCTCAACTAACGTGCTCTCTTAGGCCGACCAAGGCTCCCCTTCTTTTCACGGCGGGGACGTCCGAGCGGGTCTCGCGATCCCAGACCGCTCTCCTAGTTATCTCTGAAGTCAGGCTGATGCGAGACTACAGTGAAGTGAAATGTCGCCTCTGGGTCAAAACCGACCTTCAAGCGTCACCGTATGCCGGTTAGCTCGTCGTGCAGTTGTGGATATTCCTGTCCAACGCAAAGTGATGCGAAGCTGGCGCAGATCGGCCGAAATTTATATGCCGTTACCCGGTAGAACCGAGCTGTCTGACTGGAGCGGCATCCTTTAGACAGGTTCGGCGTACCTATTCTCTAGCCCAACTTTATCTAAAGTCAGATGAGATATTCAAGCATCCAGCCCAGCGTCAGTTTTATCCCCAATCGCCTCGATGACGAGTTCGAAGGTGATGCATACAGGATTGTCGCCGCGGGCGATTTCCCCGGATGAGATCACCCCATCCAAATCGACGACGTTAAGGGTAAGCCTCGCTCTTATCTGCCCGTCCTCCCTCTCAATGCGTCCCGCACGGATCAGGACTTCCGTGGCGTGAGAATCCACCCGCGCTCTATGAACGAAGCGCACGCCGTTAAGGCTGCCGATCCCATAGACATTGGCGCTTGCTATCCCGTGCCGTAAGCAGATTTCCTCGATGGCAAGGCTGACGTCCTGATTTGGACGGACCTTCGCAAGCAGCGTGCGATCTCCCGTCGTTGAGGAGCCGGCTCCGGCACGTCGAACCGGTTCGAAAAGTGTGAAGTTCGTCTCTGGATCAGGCATGGACTCGAAGGTCGCATCCCTGAAGCCGATACCCCTCACTTCGATTCGCTCCGCGACCCTGGACAATGGAGCGAGCATGTGGCCCATCCGCCGCCCATTACCAGTATCCCAGATACCGTGGCAATGAAGAAAGGTTTTACCATCCCGAATGCCGACGATGGCGCAGGCGCGTGTCACATTCACTGATCCGGTCGGTTCGAAGGTCTCGCTGTACCAGGCTACATAGCGCGGATCTGAGGATGCAGCAGGCATCACATACCGGAAGGGTTCGCAGCGTCCGCCTCGGAATTCCACGAAGCCGCCGATACAGCCAGCCTCCCGCATGCCCGCGGCTACAGCCTCATCGACCGTCAGACCGGGCTCCAGCACGAAGCGGATCGGCACCGCCGTGCCGGGCACGGCGGCATGACGCTCCACAGCAGCCGGACCCGGATGATCGATGCGTCTCATGACAGGCCCTCCTCTCGTATCCCTAATCCGCCCGCATGATCTGCCTCGGGTCAGCGCGCGCATCCCGCGCTACCCAGCGCCCTGCCTCCACCCGCGTTAGGAACTCCGTCAGAAGTTGGTTGAACAGCGCCGGTTCCTCCAGGTTCAGGGTGTGACCGGATTTCGGAAGCATGGCGAGGCCAGAGCGCGGTGCCGCCCGCTTCAGGAAGATGCTTGGTTGGATCGAATGATCATCCTCATCGCCAACAACTATGAGCATAGGAACCTCAAGAACCACTAACTCGGCCTTCAGATCGTAGAGCGACGGCCGCCGCATCTGAACGCCGCGCATGGTATTGGCGGCCCCCTTGTCGGAGTGCTGTGCCAGCCGCTCCACGAACAGCTGCCAGCCCCGGGGATCCTTCTCCTGAAACTGCACCCGCGAGGCGCTCTCCCCGTAAACCGTGGCAAACGCCCGGGCTCCTCGTTTTTCGAAGCCCAGTGCCACATGCTCGGAGTTGCGGCGGAAAAACTCCTGATGCTCCTTCTCGGAACCGTACCCCGCTCCGGCGACAACAGCAGACCGGATGCGATCGGGATAGCGGAGAGCCGCATGCAGGCACGCGAACGCTCCCATCGAGAGGCCGACGAGATGGGCCTTTTTGACCCCCGCCGCATTCATGACATCGATGATGTCATCGGTCGCGCGGGCCTGGGAGTACTTCTCCACGTCCTCGGGTATATCCGATGGCGGATAACCCCGAGCCGAAAAAGTGATGCATTGGTGCCTGCGGGAGAAGTAGCTGACCTGCGGCTCCCAACTCCAATGGTTGCCGCCGAACTCGTGCACGAAGACGATGGGGGTGCCCGCTCCGGTGGATTCGTAGAAGAGCCGAATGCCGTCGCTCGTGGTCGCGAATGCCATTGAGCTTGATCCTCACCGAGAATCTGAGACGGAGCAGCTCTGCCCACCGTCAACCGGGAGGCAAACGCCCGTGATGAACTGCGCCTCGTCGGACGCGAGAAAGACCGCCGCATTGGCCACATCCCAAGCCGTTCCCATTCGGCCAACCGGAACGGCCGCATTGCGCGCCGCCACCATGTCTTCGACCGAGGCATATTGACTCGAAATCTGGCGATAGATCAGCGGCGTGTCGATGAGGCCTGGCATGATGCAGTTGGCACGGATTCCCTGACGGGCATATTGCATCGCGAGCGCCACCGTCGCCTGGTTCACCGCCGCCTTAGTGGCGTAGTAGGCGAAATAGGGATAGCCGGTCCAGCGGATAGCCGCGAGGGACGATATGTTAACGATGGCGCCTCCTCCCTGGCGCAACATGTGCGGGATCACGGCCTTGGCCGTGCGGTAGACAGGTCCGAGATTGAGCTTCAGAGCGGCCTCGAATTGCTCCTCGGTCAGTTCGACGGGCCCTCCCATATGGGTCACACCCACGTTGTTATGCAGGATATCGATGCGCCCGAAGGCCGTGACAACCTGGGTAACCGCTGCCGCGACCGCACTCGTATCCGTGACATCGGCCGCAAATGCGACCGCCTCGCCACCTTCCTTCACGATGATCGATGCCGTTTCGTCCGCTGCCTCCCTGACTAGATCGATGCAGGCAATACGGGCTCCCTCCCGGGCATAGGCAACGGCCGCAGCCTTGCCGTTGCCCCAACCGTCTCCTGAGGATCCAGCCCCGAAAACAATGGCCGTTTTTCCCTTCAGACGTTCGACCATGAAGCTCTCCAGCGCGTCCCAGAACTTTCAGCAGGAAAGAGTGTGCGACCGGCGATGTACGCTGGTCGCGAGGATGGGGGTCAGGTCAGATTGCTGCCTACTGCCTTCTCAAGGATGGCCCAGGCCTCGTCGCCGTACTTCTTCTTCCATTCGGCATAGAAGCCAGCCTTGCGCAACGCCTCGCGGAAGAGAGCCGGATCCGGATCGTTGAATTGCATGCCCTTGGAGACGAGTTCGTCCTTGAGGCTGGCGTTCAGCTTCGCCACATCGGCACGCTCCTCGACGGCGGCAGCGTTGAGGTGCTTGGCCACGATGGGCCGCAGGTCCTCCGGAAGCCGCTCCCAGGCACGGCGATTGGCCAGGAACCAGAATCCGTCCCACATGTGGTTTGTCATGGAGACAAATTTTTGCACCTCGAAGAGCTTTGCAGTCGATATGATCGCGAGCGGGTTCTCCTGCCCATCAACAACTTTGGTCTGCAGCGCCGTATAGACCTCTGCGAAGTTGATACTGGCCGGGGCCGAACCGAAGGCCGTGAACATGGATGTCCAGAGCGGGCTCACCGGCACACGGATTTTGAAGCCCTTTAGATCGTCAGGCGTCTGGATCGGCTTGTTGGAACTCGTGGTCTGGCGGAAGCCATTATCCCAGATCTTATCCATTACGACGAGGTTCGCCTTGGCGATCTGGCCGCGCACATAGGCGCCGAGATCGCCATCCATCGCCTTCCAGACGCTGTCGTAGTTCGGGAAGGCGAAGCCGATGCCGCTGATCGAAGCGTTGGGCACGAGAGTGGACAGGATCAGCGGCGACAGAGTGAAGAACTCGACGCCGCCCGACCGGACCTGGCTCAGCATGTCGGTGTCGGAGCCGAGCTGGTTGTTGGGGAAGATCTGGATCTCAACCCTTCCGCCCGTTTCCTGCTTGATTCTGTCGGCCGCTTCCTTGGCACGCAGGTTCATCGGATGCGTGACTGGTAGGTTGTTGGCGTATTTGTAAATAAACTCGGCCGATTGGGCACGAACCCCGAAGCTGCCGACTAGCGCAGCGGAGGTGGTGCCTTGCAGCAGGGTACGGCGTGAAATGATCATGTTTCTCTCTCTTGCTTATTGTGAAAGGCGCCTTGCAGCGTGCTCTTGGGTTACAGGAACGCGGTAGAAATGCCTGGAATTGCGGCAATCAGCACGAGACCGGCAAGCAACGCCAGAATGTAAGGCCAGATCGCGCCCATGGCTTCATCCGGGGAGACGTTGCCGATCTTGCAGGCAATGTAGAAGCCGATGCCGATGGGCGGAGCCATCAGACCGATATTCATCGCCGTCACCACCACCATGGAGTAGTGGATATCGTTGATGCCCAGGTTCTTGGCAATCGGGAACATGAGCGGGGCCATGAGTACAATGGCAGGCAGGCCCTCCAGCACGCATCCGAGGAGCAGGAACACCACGATCGTCATGGCCATGAAGATGATCCAGCCACCGGGCAGGCCCGCCATCACAGTTGCAAGCTGCTGGGCAAAGCCAGTCTGAGTCAGTGCCCAAGCCATAGCAAGCGCGGTGCCGAGGATAAGTAGGATAGCGCCGGAGAGCGCAGCTGTCTCCACAAGCATGTCATAGAATTTGCGTAGTCCGATGCCGCCATAGAGGAATATTCCGATGATGAGGGCGTAGAGAACCGCGATCGTAGAGACCTCGGTTGCTGTCGCGATGCCTCCGCCGACTGCACTCCGAATGATGAATGGCAGCACCAGCGCCGGGGCCGCGATGAGCATCGTGCGCCACATGGTCCCGAAGGGTGCACGCCGCACGTCTCCAAGACGCTCGCCGGAAGCCTTCCAGCGTGCGAGGATAGCGAGCACGGCAAGCAACACCATGGCGATGGCAAAGCCGCTCGTGAACAGTCCTGCGATGGAGACGCCGGCAACCGAGCCGAGCACGATCAGCACGATCGAGGGCGGGACCGTATCGGCCATGGCCGCGCCTGTTGCGAGGAGCGCGATCATCTCCCGCGGCTTGTGCCCACGCCGCTTCATCTCCGGGAACAGGGCCGGCGCAACTGTAGCCATGTCCGACACCTTCGAGCCGGAAATGCCCGAGACCAGGAACAGCGAGCCGAGCAGCACGTAAGACATGCCGGCCCGCACATGGCCCAGGAGAGATGCGAGGAAGTCGACGATGGCCTTGCCCATCCCGGTCGCATCGAGAATGCAGCCAAGGAACACGAAGATCGGCACCGACAGCAGGATGATGCTCGACATCCCCTCGTCCATGCGTCCAATCATGACGAAGATCGGCACACGCGTGGTGAAGGCCAGAAACGCCAAGGTACCAATGCCGAAACAGAAGGCGATCGGCACACCCATCACGAGGCAAAGGGCCACGGCCCCGACGAGAAAGATGAGGATGTTGACGTTGCCGAGTCTCATCAGTGCAGGCGAAATGAACCAGAGCATTCCGACGATGGCTGCCACGACGACTACCGACACGGCAAGGTCTCGCAGTGTCGAGTTCTTCACCGCATGCAATACGATGAAGCCCAGCATGGCAAAGATGCCGAAGGCGATCGCCGAGACGCGAAAACTGTTGGGAATGTTGAGGGCCGCCGATGTGACGTACCATTCCTCCATCACATATTCGACGGCCGGTTGCAGCATGACCAGCAGGAACGTCGCGGTGAGGACGAGACCAAGAGTGCGGGTGAAGCCTTGCAATCTTCTGGGAAACATTCCTGTAAAGAGCGTCAGCCTGAGATGCTCGTTCCGGTCGATGGCGATGGCCGAGCCCAGCATGGCGAGCCACAGGAATGAGATCGATGCAACTTCGTCGATCCAGACAACCGGATAGGAGAACACATAGCGGGAAGCAACGCCGGACAGAAGGAGCACGATGATGATGCAGAGAAGCAAGGCCGAGATCATCTCGATCGGGCGGATCAGCAGAGCCCAGATGTGAGGTTCGTCGCGCTCCTCGACATTAGACAGCGGATCGATGGTATCGCCAGCGGCAGTCATGTTGCTTTCCATGCTAAATCACGCTGCTAGGTGGCGCGACATCTCACGCTCCATCCAATGGAAGAACTGGCGCAGCATGCAGGCAGATCCGAGAGGGATCGGTGCGGAGTATCTCATTAAACATTTCCGTACCCCTCCCATCCACGCCGCAACAAATGAATTTGGCAGGTCCACCTTGTGGATCTTTGTTTCACGGCGGACGGAAAAAAGATACACATCTTACTTGTCATTGCAACACGCGCTGAAGCGATTTAGCCTAGAGACATGGCTGAGGATCGAGGTTTCTCGGTCCATCATGTGGACCAGCTAGGGATCTGCCTTATGGATGGTGCCTCCTTGTCGACTAGAGATCTGTCAGGGTCCCAGAGTGTGGACCGAGCCCTACGCTTGCTGGCACTCGTCGGTCGTGAAGCCAAACACGGCGCGCAACTGGTTGACCTGGTCGAGGAGAGCGGCCTCAACAAACCGACGGCTCGGCGTCTGCTTCTTGCTCTTATGCGCGCTGGCCTGGTGGAGCAGGAGGCGCAAACGCGCCGGTATCACCTGGGTGAGGAAGCCTATGTGCTTGGCACCCTCGCGTCGCGCCGCCATGGTCTGCTTGAGCTTTCGCTTAAGAGCCTGCGCAGCCTCTCCGATATCACGATGGATACGAGCTTTCTGTCTGTGAGGCGTGACAATTATGCTGTGTGTCTGCACCGGGAGGAAGGCACTTATCCCGTACGCACCCATGCTCTGCAGGTTGGAAACCACCACCCTCTCGGCATCGGCGCCGGATCGCTCGCCATGCTGTCCTCCCTCGACGCTGATGACGTAGAGAACGTGCTCACCGCGAACCGAAAGGTCCTCGAGACTCAGTACTCCTATTATCCCGTGGAGCAGATTCGTGACGATGTCGCCGCCGCGCGCCGTCAGGGCTACGCGCTCAATCCCGGCCGCATCGTTGCTGGCTCCTGGGGGCTCGGCGTTGCGATTAGGTTCCCGGATGGGCGGATTGCCGGTGCGCTGAGCCTCGCAGCCATCGACAGCCGCATGAATGTCGGACGGCAGCCTGAGCTCGTCCGTCAACTCAGAACTGCGGCCGAGCGCGTCGAGAGCAAGCTCCGCAAGATGTTTTTCCCTGTGAAAGCCTGACCGTGCCGATCCACCGCCCCGCCCATTCGGAACGAGCCCCATGAACAGCACCCCTCCCCTGATCACACCTGCGACGAAGCGGGTCATGAACTTGTCCCACATGCTGCGTCAGGCCGCACGCCGGCACGGCACGGAAATCGGCTTCGTTTGGGGCCAGCGCACATGGAGCTGGGCAGAACTCGACCGGCGCGTTGATGGGATGGCAGCGGCACTTGGAACAAAAGGCATCCGGAAGGGCGACCGCGTGCTTGTGCAGTCCAAGAACTGCAACCAGATGTTCGAATCGATGTTCGCCTGCTTCCGGCTTGGCGCGGTCTGGGTCCCAACAAACTTCCGGCAGACGCCGGATGAGGTCGCCTACTTGGCGCAGGCGAGCGGCGCTTCGGCCATGATCTGTCACGCCGACTTTCCCGAACATGCCGAGACCGTCCGCGGGACGGGACCTGCAGTTCGCTTCCTGATATCCATCGGCAGCTCCAGCATAGGCGAAAACTACGACGACCTCGTCGAACTTCATAGGGGGCAATCGGTGCCGGAAGCGGTTGTGGATTACGACGATCCGTGTTGGTTCTTCTTTACCTCTGGAACGACGGGGCGGCCCAAGGCTGCCGTTCTGACCCATGGTCAGATGGCCTTCGTGATCACCAATCATCTCTGCGATCTATTGCCCGGCACCACGAACGCCGACGCGTCCCTGGTCGTCGCTCCGCTGTCCCACGGGGCGGGTGTCCATCAACTCGTACAGGTCGGGCGCGCCGCTAAAACGGTGCTCCTGTCGAGCGAGCGCTTCGATGTCGACGAAGCCTGGAGCCTAGTGGAGAGATGGCGCATCACAAGCATGTTTACGGTACCCACCATCGTAAAACTTCTGACGGAACACCCCTCGGTTGATGCGCACGATCACTCGTCTCTGCGCTATGTGATCTATGCGGGTGCTACCATGTATCGGGAGGACCAGAAGCACGCCCTGAAAAAGCTCGGAAAGGTGCTGGTACAGTACTTCGGGCTCGGGGAAGTGACCGGCAACATCACCGTGCTGCCCCCTTGGCTGCACGACCCGGAAGACGGCCCGGGTGCGAAGGTGGGAACCTGCGGCTACGAGCGGACGGGCATGCAGGTCTCAATCCAGGACGATCAGGGAAACGAGATGCCGGCGGGTGTGACGGGCGAGATCTGCGTCTGTGGTCCGGCTGTCTTCGCCGGATACTACAACAACCCGGAAGCCAACGGGAAAGCCTTTCGAGACGGCTGGTTCAGAACCGGCGATCTCGGCCATATGGACCAAGAGGGCTTCCTCTTCATCACCGGCCGCGCCTCGGACATGTACATCTCGGGTGGCTCCAATATCTATCCGCGCGAAATTGAGGAGAAAATCCTCACCCACACGGCTATCGCCGAGGTCGCAGTGTTGGGCGTGCCTGACAGGACATGGGGCGAAGCCGGCGTGGCGGTCTGCGCCCTGCGGCCGGAGCAGACGCTGGACGAGGGCGAGCTCCTCGCTTGGCTCGACGGCAGGATCGCACGCTATAAGCTCCCGAAGCGCGTATTCTTCTGGGATGCCTTGCCGAAATCGGCCTATGGCAAGATTACCAAGAAGACCATTCGTGAAGAACTCGAGACAAAAGGCTACCTTCAGTCGATCGAGCACGCCGAGGTTTCGAATAAGCGACAATAAACGTCTCAGCGCTGCTTTCCAGGCGTGAGTTGGTGAGCAACCATGCGGGAGAATCCACGATGCAGAGGAGAGCGATGTCTATACAGCATACAATTTTCGTCACGGGCGGGGCCTCAGGAATAGGCTTTGCCATCGCCGAGGCGGTGCTCGATCAAGGCTGGAGAGCCATCATCGTGGATCGCGACGAGCGGAACCTCGACCAGAGCCGGAAAGCCATCGCACAGTCGGGTGATGACGTTCATTTCCTTCAGCTGGATATTGCGGATGAAGCCGCTGTTGAGCAGGCGGTAGAACAATGCGAAGCGCAGGTCGGCCCAATTACCGGGCTGGTCAACGCCGCCGGCATTGCGAAGGATGTACCCGCACTCGACACCAGCGCCGACCTGTTCCGTAAAATCCTCGACATCAACGTCGTTGGGAGTTTTGTGACCTCACGCGAAGTCGCCAAACGGATGCGCGAGCGCGGCAAGGGTGCAATCGTCAATATCGCTTCCGTGTCCGGGATCCGTGGCAACATCGGCCGGGTTGCCTATGGCGCTTCCAAAGGCGGCGTGATCACGATGACGCAGGTCATGGCTGTGGAGCTTGCTGCTTCGGGAGTGCGCGTCAACGCCATTGCGCCAGGCCCTGTCGATACGCCCCTTGTGCGCGAGATTCATACTGACAAAATCCGATCTGAGTGGATCGAAAGAGTTCCTCAGCGACGATATGGGCAACCTTCCGAGATTGCCAGCATGGCAATATTTCTTCTCGATGACGTAAAAGCAGGATTCGTGACGGGACAGACAATTTGTGTCGACGGAGGTTTCACAGCCGCAGGTCTGTTGGGTCAATGAATGCAGTCGCCACGCTCAAAAGAACGAACCTCTGGCTTTATTCGGAAATGCACTTAGGACCAATAATCCCGATTAGCTTCCTGTTGCAGGCATACGTTGACCAGCAACCAGTGCGAGCGAGACGATGGCCAGCAATGAGCAGATCGTCATGATCACTATCAGCGGCCAAACTGTTGAACTGAGTGCGGCACCAACGATGGGAGCGACAAGCGCGCCAAACCCAATCTGGAAGCTACCCGACAAGCCAGCCGCGGCTCCTGCGAGGTCAGGCTTCACGCTTACGGCACCTGCAATGCCACTTGGCAGGACCAACCCGTTCGCCACACCGATGAATAGCATCGGCCCGAACAGAGCGACCGGAACCATGAAGCCTGAAGCGATCAAAACGGCCATGGCTGCCATGCTGGCCAAGGACAGGAGGGTTCCTGCTAGGATCATTGGAATTGGCCCCATCGTGCCTGCTATGCGGCCCGTGGCGAAGTTGCCCAGAATATAGCCGCACGGCACCATGGCAAAGTAGAGCCCGTACTCCGCGGGGGTGCGTCCCAGCAGTTCGACCATCACATATGGAGCACCCGCCAGAAAGGCGAAGAACATGGCAGACACGAAGCTGGTCACCAGGGTGTAGCCCCAGAATTGGCGAGAGCAAAAAAGGCTCCCGTAGCCCTGCAGGAGATTTCGCGTAGTCTCCCCTGAGGCGCGATTATGGTTTGTTTCTTTGAGCCGCCAATACGCGAACACGAGAGCGATCCCACCGAATCCGATCAGAAAGGCGAACGAGGCGCGCCACCCGAAAAAGGTTTCGAGCAAGCCGCCGATGGTTGGTGCAATCATGGGAGCAACCGCCATGCCCATAGTAACATAGGCAATCATGCTGGCCACCTGATTGCGCCCATAGAGATCACGTACGATGGCGCGGCTTAGGGTGATCCCGGCACAGCCCCCGGTGGCCTGAATGATACGACCGAAAATCAGGATGTCGATGCTCTGAGCCAGCAGACATATGGCAGAGCCCACCACGAATACCAAAAGTCCGGTCAATAGTACGGGCCGGCGCCCGAAGCTGTCGGACAGTGGTCCGATGATTAGCTGTCCCAGGGCCATAGCGCCGAGATAGAGCGACAGGGTCAGCTGGATAGTGGTGAAATCGACACCGAGCGCCCGCGCCATCCCAGGCATCGACGGAAGATACATATTGATGCCCAGCGGGCTCACAGCGGAGACGGCGATAAGCAGCGCAATAAGGCCAGGATTCACAGCGGACTGGCCCACAGCGGCAGTGGTCGTATTCATTATTTCAAGATCGCTTTCGGCGAGATCCGTGGTGAGCTCGGCAGATGGAACCTCTCCTTTGAACAAACTAGGTCATTTGTAGAGGCGTGACAGTGCTCGGCTTCTTCGACGGGCGCAAGATTGATTTGTGCGTACTGCATCCATCGACCGGCGAAGTGTAGGCGCCGGTACGCGTAGCGTGCCGGTAGGGCGCGCCTCACAGGTCCAGTCATTGGGTGTAGCTAATTCCGCGTCAGATCCGATGGTCGGGTGAGACGGAAGGGATCACAGGGCTTTGGTCGATGCTCTTGTCTCTCGGTAGAGGTTGGGGCGGGAGGCTTTTTTGACCGGTTGCGAGACGTTGCTCCAGAGCAGCAACCTGCCGCGCCAAGTTATCGATGGCAGCTTTGAGAGCAAGAACATCGGCTGCGTCCGGAATCGTCGACACCGGAGCGGCCGTCCGAGCGGCAATCGGTTCGACACGGCTACTGCCGGTTCCGTCAGTAAGAGAAGGCTCAAGCCCTCTCTTCCGAGGCGCTAAAAGACGGCGAGATGTCTGCCAGACCAGCCAGAGGACACACCCGGCAAGAAAGAGTGTGAGCAACGCAGCCGGCAAAGTCTCAAACATGATTTTTTTGATTTCTGTGCACGTTTATGGAGGTATGAAGCAATGCCGCAGCAGCGCTCATCGTTCCCCGATAAGGGCCGCAGGCCGTCAGTGCTCCCTTCTCCGTTACTCCTAAGTGATATCACCATCAAGCGTTACGCTGCTCTCGCGGCGAATTCTTCGCTATCTGTCAGCTCAAGCCTATGTGAGCAATGCCACCGCCACCGTTGCCATCATCACCGTAGTCTGAATCGATGCAGGGATAAGCTAACTCAGAGTACAGGGAGGTTTGTGTCAAGTTTGTGGCCAAATGCGGCGTTTGGTAGCAAATTATAGCTAAATCATGCAGCACATCTGATTATCAGCTCCAGTTCAATTTCTGGAGTGAAGTCCGCCTCAGAGGTGAAGTGCAGTCAAATAGAAATGCGCCAAACTCCTCTTTGCCTCACATAAACTCGCACGCGCGCAACGCTGAGAAAACGCACACTTCCCGTTTCAATGTGTATACATGGTCTGCGTCTGCCTGATTTCTCCGACTAAACAAAACGTACTCCTTCGGGGGTAGACAATTCACATTTCCCGGACACATTATTCGCGAAGCGTGAAGGCGCTGATAGGCAGGCGCACACCCTGCCTGAGGGAAAATTGGTAGCAGCAGAACGGCATAGCCGAGATCTGCGCACAGTCGTGAGAGAGGAACCCTACGATGCCTAATCCCAGCCAAACTAGCGATCAATGGTGGGTCAACGATCAGACGCCGGATAACCCTTTTGGCAAGAGCGAGGATTATGAATCCTTCCTCGGCTATCTTGGCGCATTGGGCCGTAGCCTGACGCCAGAGATCGCCGCGGGAACGCTGAGGATCAACGTCTACGAGCTCAATGACCACCCCGATTACAAGGCCGCCGCTATCGGCGCCTTACAGATGTGGTCATCTGTCACGCCTCTGAAATTCGAGATCGTCGACGACGTGCCATTCAATAGCGCAACGGATTGGATAGAGGTTGTCAGCCCCGAACTTGGCGAGGAGGACGATGGCAGCGCCTATTCGAGCAATCGCTATGTCAGCATCGGTCAGCGTTTCCACGACACGGAACCCAATAAGACAGATATCGGTGGGTACGTCTTCGATTCCTTCATTCATGAATTTGGCCATGAATTCGGCCTCAACCATCCTGGGCTGTACAATTACAGTGGCCCCGGCGGCGTGCAGATCAACTATCTGAACAACGCAACCTGGACTTATGATCGCCAGCAGTACAGCGTCATGTCTTATTTCGATGGGATCGATGTCGGCGAAACCAGCCGCTGGTCCGCGGCGACGCCTCTTATGGCCGACATTGAGGCGATCATTCGCCGCTTCTTCTCAACCGTCGACGCAAATGGAGTGCGCACCTATCAGCACATCGATCTCAACACAGGCGACAATGTCTACGGCTTTGGCAGCACGCAGTACGGCTATCAGCTGACCTCCTCGGGCATGCAGCACGACATCGGCTTCGTCATTCATGACACCGGCGGGACCGACACGATCGACTTCTCCGGCTCGACTGCGGGTACGATCCTTGATTTGCGCGCTGGACAGTTCTCCAGTGTCAACGGCCACAGCAACAATGTGTCAATCTTTCCCGGACACAATGCGGATGGAACCGACTACTACATCGAGAACGGTATTGGCAGCAGGTATGACGACATCCTGATCGGCAATGACGGCGCCAACACTCTGGATGGCCGCGGCGGCGCCGACCGCATGGCGGGCAATGGCGGCGACGATATCTACTTCGTCGACTCAATGGACGACATCGTCCGGGAGGAGCTCAACGGTGGCAATGACACGGTCATCCTCCTGGCCAGGAACCTGAAAATCAGGAAGATCGCCAACGTCGAAAACATCATCTATGCTGACGTGTCGCCGATCCAGCCTGGCGGCAGCGGCGAGACTCCGCCCAGCGCCGGTGACAACACGAGGACCAGCCTCATCTTCGGTGACAACGGAAACAATACGCTCGATGGCGGCGCCGGCGACGACACGGTCTTCGGCCAGGGAGGTGATGACCTGATCATCGGCGGCCGCGACTCGCTCGCCAGTCGCGACATCAACAACACGATTGATGTCGAGGATCTTGAAGACCAAACCGAAAGCGACGATGGCAACGACGCACTCTATGGCGGCGGCGGCAACGACGTCATTCTTGGCGGCCAGGGCAATGATATACTCGATGGCGGCGACGGTAACGATACGCTGAGCGGCCAGGACGGGGTCGATGTATTCAGGGGCGGCGCAGGCGTCGACACAGTCGATTACAGCAGGGAGAGCCCGTTCCAACTTCTGGTTAATCTCGCCACGAATGTCGCCAGCGGAGGCACCGCCTCAGGTGACACTTTCAACAGCATCGAGAACCTGATTGGTTCTGATGACCGCATAGACCGCTTTATCGGAACATCCGCCGCAAACCATTTCTGGGGGCGAGGCGGTGGAGATTATTTCAATGGCGGCGGCGGCAATGACATCCTGGATGGCGGCAACGATGGCGACATCCTGTATGGCGAAGCCGGCAACGACACGATCATCGGCGGTGCTGGTCAAGATTATCTGGATGGTGGGTCGGGTACCGACACAGTCGTGTACGCGGGCAGCTCTGGCGGTGTAACGATCGATCTTGCGAACGGCATAGCCGTCGGCGGCAACGGTGATGGTCCGGTACAGATCGTCGGGCGAGGCACAACTATTCGGCATGACATACTCGTCGGCTTTGAAAATGTCGTCGGTTCATCCTCTAACGACCGCCTTATTGGCACGAACCGGGCCAATGAACTCTCCGGAGGCGCCGGCGACGATACGCTGACCGGCGGTGGAGGTGCTGACAGATTGAACGGAGGCGTCGGCCGCGACACGGCAGACTACTCTGATGCAAAGAGCGGCGTTAGGCTTACTCTCACTGGAGGGAAATCTGGCGGAGACAAATATGTCTCCATCGAAAATCTTGCAGGATCGGGATTCAATGACCGGCTAACGGGAAATGGCGCAGCCAATGTATTAATCGGCCAAGGCGGGAACGACATCATCGACGGCGGCCGCGGCGATGATATCATGCTCGGGGATTTCGACTATCAGGGTGACGCGCCGCCACGCCCGGGCATGGGAACCGGCTATGCCACACTGGGGCCGGATGCGACGAACAACTCGATCGCAGCTGCGTTCGATATTTCCAACAACTTTTCCTTGACCAGCGACCCCGATATCTTCGATTCGACCACGATCCTTCATACGACCGTCAATGCCACCGGAAACGGCCTGGGCGGGTATTACAGGATCGATCTGGCCGCCGGTACGGTCATTACAATCGACATTGACGGAATTGCAGATCCGAATGTCCATGACAGTTGGCTCAGGCTGCTCGACAGCAATGGCAACATCGTTGCTAACAACGACGATGGCGGTGGCGACCCTGGCTCTACAAGCAGCCGGGACTCAAGCACCGTGTTCGTCGTCGAGGAGACAGGAACCTATTACATACTGGAAGGCAGCTGGTCAGAGACAGCGCCGGGCGATGGCTGGGCGGAAGCCGTGCCGGAAGGCTCGACATATAAGTTGAACGTATCAGTGGAATTTCCCCCTGCACCGGCTCAGCCAGGCGTTGCGGGGGCCGACAGGCTCAACGGCGGCGACGGCAGTGATCTTCTGGATGGCGGTCTGGGAGCCGACACACTCACCGGCGGTGCGGGAGAGGATGTATTCCGCTTCTCGACAGCGCTTGGGAATGGCAACGTCGACTGGATTAAAGACTTCAAGGTCGTCGACGACACGATCCTGCTGGATAACCTCATCTTTACCAACGTGGGTGGCGATGGTGCTTTCGACTTAGGGGCATTTCACAGAAGTGCCGCGGGTGCCGCTCATGACACCGACGACCGCATCATCTATGATACCGATAGTGGTGCCTTATCCTATGACGCCGATGGTAATGGAGAAGTTGCAGGCATTCAGTTTGCGCGGCTGAGCAAAAATCTGAATATCTCTGCGGCCGACTTCACTATCATCTAGATCAACCGCAGGTGGGGCGCTTTCAGGCGCCCCACTTGGCATTCTCGCTTCAGCTGGTTTGTCTTTATGAGTCAAAGGTTGAGCAGCATGCCGTCACCGACGGCATTATGCGAGGCGATCATGGAGAATAGGTAATGAGGCACCGAAACGACCGCCGCACGGTATTGATGGTCGCTGGAGCCGCGGCTATCGCTGCGACTACTGGACCAGTCGCTGCGCAGTCGGCAGCCATTCGTGGCGAAGTCACGTTCGAGAGCGGTGCGGTTATCCCGGAAGGTCATCTTGAGATCTATCTTGAGGACCGGGCCGCTCAGGATAATACGCAACGTCGCGCCGCGAGATCACGTATCAAGAGCGATGGCAAATCAAAAAAATTAGCCTTTTCCTTGTCTGTACCCTCAATTTCAATTGTTTCGCCAACGCAGCAGATCGTTGCGCGCCTGGAGCGTGCAGATGGCTGGTTGGTCGCGCGGGGCAACGCACAGGTCAAGTCGGGTTCACCCGTCTATATCATACTCAACACCGTTATGTATTGAAGGACCATAACCAATCACCGAGCGGCGAACATCAGCCTCGGCCCGCACAAGCTGCCCAAAGACTTAGGTCCAGGAGAGCTGTTTGAAGACGCCCCAGAGATGGGAGGAGTGCAGCACATACTGTGTATAGAATGGTCTGCATCCACACTCATGTCATCAGCCAATTCTCATTGCGCCTACCGCCAGTTTGATTGAAAAGCCGATGCCAATGCTTTTCGCGAGGCGCTCCTCACCGCATGCAGCCCGAATTATTCCCTGTCAGGCAGTAGGTATCCCGCCGACGATACGCCAGAATCCACGGGTTGTAGGCGCCCGATCTGAGGAGCCAACTTCTGCAGCAATCTCAGAGACCGGTATGTCGTCGAGAAGCATTTCTCCTGTAATCTCCTCGCGCGCATATCGCTGAAAAAAACGTCCCTCTCCCTGGCACTAGCTGCAATGACTTTAGTCAAAATATCTTCGCTTCCAATTCCGTCAATATTGGCCTTCTATCTGCCAAGGTTGATGAGAGAGGTGCCGAGAGCTTAATTCGATTTCTTCAGGAGGAGAGCCAGGACCTGAGCATTGATCTTGAGGAGCAGAAGAGCACTGCTGGCGGAACTCTAATGCCGTTCTCCATTGACCCCATTTGGCGCACGAAGCTGCTAAACGGGTGGGACGATATAGATCTCACACTTAATCAGGCATTTGAAATTGCTCGATTCAGGGCGGAGGACTCATTCATGCGTCCATGGGCGGTGCCACATGCGCCATGCTAACGAAGCCTAGAGATAATCATCTACAGCGCTACAAACCTACTTGGGTCAGATTGACATTCATAGGCCATCAGTCGTTCGGTCAGACAAGGAGCAGGGCACGAAGAGAATAGCCAGTATGACAGAATAGTGGCCTGGGCTGCCTCCTGATCTTGCGACCGGAAGCTGAGATGGACTCTCTGCGCTTGAGGTGATCGTGAGACAAGTAGTAGTTGTATTCTGCCGAGAAAAATCACTGGCACGGAGCCGCACCTAGCTTCATATTCGATGGAAGGTGAGAGCTGCGGGTCTAGGATCTCGATGATCGATTTTCTTTCTGTCTTGACACGCCATGTTATTCCCGCCTGGCAGTTGCAGCCGGTCGTCTGTGAAACCGGCTGAAGCGTATATAGTCATGACCAGGCAGCGTCTCGGGTTCGGCGGCCTCTTTCTGAAATACTTTCTCGTGCTGTTTCTGGCCGTGGTCATTCCACTCGCAACCAATGGCATCAGTGAGGCTTGGCTCGGCTATCGTGATCAACGGACCAGGCTCGAGCAGCTTCTGGGCGTCGAGGCGAGGTCTGCGGGGGCGAAGATCCAGGGCTTCCTCGATGGCATCACTGATCAGCTCGGCTGGTTGGTGCAGCTCCCCTGGACCGAGGAACCGGATGAGAGGCGGCGGATCGATGCCTTACGCCTACTACGGCAGGTACCGGCTATTGCAAGCCTTACCCTGCTTGACGGCACCAGCCGCGAACGCCTGTATGTCTCGCGCATCGGCTTGAACCGCAGCGAGAGCCGAACCGATCGTTCTGCCGACGAAGCGGTGGCCGGTGTCCGCTCGGCCCGACTCTGGTATGGCAAGGTTAGCTACTATCGAGACTCTGAACCGTACATGACACTTGCGATTTCTGGTAACCGGCCGTCCGTCGGCGTGGTTGTCGCAGAGGTGAACCTGAAGCTGATCTGGGATGTGATCGCGGCGATCAAGATCGGACAGACGGGCCAAGCGTTCGTACTTGACGGTCCAGGGCGGCTCGTGGCCCATCCGGACATCAGTCTTGTGCTACGGGGTGCCGATGAGTCCACGCTCGCTCCCCTTCGGGAGATCCGGGAAGCAGTAAGGCGCGCCGGTGCGGATGTCGCAACGGGGTGGGACGCTGATGGCATAGCCGTTGCCGCCGCAGCCGCACCTGTTGTGGGCCCTGATTGGACCATCGTGGTCGAGCAGCCCCTTTCTGAAGCGTTTCGACCGATCTATGCAGCCCTGTGGAGAACTTTGGGCCTCCTCCTCGCCGGCGGCGTCTTTGCGTGTCTCCTGGCATTCATCCTCGCACGCAGGATGACCAAGCCGATCCATTTGCTGGAGGAAGGCACCCAACGCATCGGGGCCGGACAGTTCAATTACCGGATTGAGATCAAAACCGGCGACGAACTCCAACGGCTGGCCGACAGCTTCAACGCGATGGCAGCCGAACTTGCCGTGTCACAGGAGCGCCAAGAGCGGATCGCCAAGCTTAAGCGGTTCCTCGCTCCCCAGGTTGCGGAGTTGGTCGACCGCGCAGGCGACGACGACGTGCTGGAGGGCCGCCGTACCGAGGTTGTCGCTGTATTTTGTGACTTGCGCGGCTTCACGGCCTTTTCAGCCAAGGTCGCCCCCGAGGAAGTGATGAGCTTATTGTCGGAGTACTACGATGCGTTGGGACGGATCATCACCAAATATGAGGCGACTCTCACGAGCTTTTCGGGCGATGGGCTGATGGTGCTTGTCAACGCCCCTGTCCCGGTTGCGGACCCGGCCCTGAAGGCTGTGGATCTGGCGGTGGAGATGCAGTTGAGCGTGCAGGACCTGGTCGCCGGTTGGCAGCGGCAAGGCTACCGGATCGGGTTCGGGGTGGGGCTTGCCAAAGGGTCCGCCACGGTCGGACGGATCGGCTACGAGAGCCGGTTCGACTACACGGCAATTGGGAGCGTCGTGAATCTCGCGGCCCGCCTGTGTGCGTCCGCTACCGACCGGGAAATTCTCACGGACGCGACAGTGGCAAATGAGGTTAATGGAAAGCGCGCCTTGAACCCGATGGGCCTGCGCTTGATCAAGGGTTACGATGAAAAGCTCCTCGTATACCGGGTATCTCTCCCCGAGAAGCCCAGCGCCACCTGATCCTACCCCTTCAGGATCGTTCAAATGGGTTTCATGAATCAGGCCTTGCCGCTATGATGCCGTCAAGCTGTCGGCTGCCCTGGAAAACTGTAAGGTGACTGGATGATGGCAGTTGGAATATTGTCCCATCCCTCACATCTCCCATTCGTTTTCATCCGAATGCCGCTGGAATGAGACGGCGCGATGTGCTCAGGTGGATCGGCGGTGCAGCGGCGTGGACGCTCCCAGCGCGCGCGCAAACACCGGTCATGCCTGTCATAGGGTATCTCGCGCCCGAGTCGCCTAGGCCCTTCGCCAGCCGCCTCAAGGCCTTCCGAGATGGGCTTGCCGAAGCCGGCTATGTCGAGGGCCGCAATGTGGCAATTGAGTACCGGTGGGCTGAGGGCAACTACACTCGCTTACCAGCCCTTGCCGCCGATCTCGCCGGCCGAAAAGTTGCCGTCCTTGTCGCGTCTGGCGGCGCACCTGCCGCACTTGCGGCAAAGACGGCGACGAAGACGATCACCATCGTGTTCGAAATGGGGGGCGACCCCGTCGCGCTCGGCGTGGTCGATAGCCTGTCGCGCCCCGGAGGCAATCTCACGGGCATCTCGAGTTTGAGCGTGGAGGTCTCTCGCAAAAGGCTGGAGTTCATGCACGAGTTGCGCCCGAATGCAGCGTCCTTCGCAGTTGCCGTGAACCCGACCAGTCCGACCTCGGGCTCGCAGGTGCGGAACCTCCAAATGGCCGCCGAGGCTCTCGGAGTTCGGCTCCATATCATGAATGCCAGCACCGAAGGAGAGTTTGAAGCGATGTTCTTGTCTGCCACCCGAGAACAGGCAGGGGGCATCGTCTTCACCTCGGATCCGTACTTTGCCTTCCGCAGCACGCAGCTTGCCGATTTGTGCCTCCGCTACTCCATGCCGGCGGTTACGCAATCCCGCGACTTTCCCACGGCGGGCGGCCTGATGAGTTATGGCGGCGACTTCATGCAATCGCATCGCCGCGCCGGTAGTTACGCCGGACGAGTTCTGAACGGCGAAAAGCCTTCCGATCTGCCAGTGCAACTCGTCACGAAAGTCGAGTTGGTCATCAATCTGAAAACGGCAAAGGCCCTCAGCATCAACATCCCACCGGCACTGATCAGCAGCGCCGATACAGTTATCGAATGATGCTCTGTACTTCCTATCTGATTTGCGCCTTAGTGATAGTTCCATCCTCCGAGCGGCTCCTCCCATTTTTCATATCGGTTAATGGTGGCCGTGCGGAGCGGTCTGCACAGGTTGTGGTCCGTGCGGGTATTCCTTGCTGTGGGAGTGCGTGGTCAGCTCTGTGGGCTGAGCAACGCTCTCTTCGGTTTCATAGAACACCCCGTGCAGGCCCCAGTATCCGGTAACGAGCACCACTAAGGCGACGGCGAGACCTGCGGGCACTGAAGCCAGGCTGCCAAAGCGCGGCAGAGTGTTCGGCATCTTCACGGCAATCGCATTGGCGTCGCGGCAAGGATCGGCGGCAACCAGAAAGAGGGCTGCCATGATCAGAGCGTGACCAACGAGGTCGATGCGGCCGAACGGATAGACTGCGGTGAAGAAGATCAGCAGCAGGGACACCGCGGACAGCCGGCGCACGAGAGGCGTCCAGAGCAGACCGAAACCTAGGGTGAACTCGGAGACACCAGCCATCGGAATGAACACGTCACGGGGCATGCCGAAGGTCAGGAAGGGCTTTTCCTCAACGAGCGGATAGAACCAATTCGGATAGGCGAACTTCTCCAGGCTCGACCACATGAGGGCGATCGCAATGCCCCAGCGGAGGGCAAGGAATCGGCGCTCGCGCCACTTGGCATCGCTGGAGGAAGCCAGAACCAGATAGCCGGCCACGCCGACGCCGAGCGCCAAGTAGTCGAGCAGGTGGAACAGGTCGTACTCGCGCAGGGCCACAACCCACAGGGTGATGATGCCGCCCGCCGCAATCGGCATGGTGCGGCGGGAGAACACACAGGCCGCGATCAGCAGCTGCGCCCATGAGATGATCTCGGAATCCGTCTTCAGGTCAGGAGTGAGATAGATACCGCCGACGGCGAAGATCGCCACGAAGAACGCCCCGATGGACGTGCGCATGAAGTCGTCCGAGCGGCTCCAGAGTGGGGCGCTGATCCGGTCGAGCCCGGACAGGATGCAGCGCCCGATCACCGTGCGCTCAACGGTCAGCGTCGCCAGGAAGAAGGCAAGCACTAGGCCGATGCCGGTCCAGAACCAGACGTTACTGAGCGTGGCACCGACCGGCTGCGGGGCGGCATCCACGATGTAGGGGGCAAACCACTTCACGTGAGCCTCGGCCGGCAGCGTCCAGGTTGCCAGAGAACCGAGAGCCAGAAGGCCTGTTGCGGCATGTTTCAGGAAGTGCGGAATTCTAGTTGTCAGGCCGTTCCTGGCAGAGATGGTAGGCATGATATCCTCGTGACTCGTAGCCAATGTCTTTCGTGACGAGGTGGTACATTCCTAGGGACAGCAAGAGAATTCAGGTCATCTCCTAGGGGATATCCCGGAGGTCGGAGCCACGGCCAAGCCTGTGGGCGGCTCCGGACGGGGTACGCCCCGAATCCTGGCTTTGCGCATCTGCTGAGGTTTGACCTAGATCAAGGCGAACAGAGCCACGGCACAGCAGAACCCCTTTCATGACGCCAGAACTCATCGCCCGCTACGATCAGCGCGTCCCGCGCTATACGAGCTACCCAACCGCGCCGCATTTCAGCCCCGACGTGCAGACGGCAACCTACATCCGGTGGCTCTCGGAATTGTCGCCCCGCACCGAATTGTCCCTGTATCTCCATGTACCCTTCTGTGCCGAGCTCTGCCTTTATTGCGGCTGCAACACAACCGTTGCCCGCAGCCATGGACCAGTTGCGGCCTATGTGGATCTTCTGGAGCGGGAGATCGAGTTGGTGGCAGAGCACCTGCCCGGCCGTATGGACATCGCTCATATCCATTGGGGCGGCGGCACGCCTACGATCCTGTCCCCGGATGATCTGAAGCGGATCATGCTTCTCCTGCGCAGAACGTTCGCTATCGGCTCGGGAGCGGAGATTGCCGTCGAGATCGACCCGAGGACCATCACCGCCGGGCATGTGGAGGCTCTGGGAGCGGCGGGTCTCAACCGGGCGAGCCTCGGCGTACAGGACTTTGATCCCCTGGTCCAGAAGACCATCAAGCGCGTCCAATCCTTCGACCAGACCGCAAAGGTAGCCCGGTGGCTGCGCGAGACGGGCGTGACGGGGCTCAACCTCGATCTCATGTACGGTCTGCCCTATCAGACGCCTGACAGCGTCATACGCTCCGTCAAGCTCGCTCTCGAACTCGATCCTGACCGCATTGCACTTTTCGGCTACGCCCATGTGCCATGGATGAAGCGCCATCAGGCCTTGCTGCCTGAGGAGGCCCTGCCTAATGCGGTGGAGCGTGTGGAGCAGTGCACCGCAGCAGCCTCCGCCCTGCTGCAGGCAGGATATGTGCAAGTCGGTATCGACCACTTCGCGAAGCCTGGCGACCCATTGGCGGCGCGCCAGCGCGAAGGCCGTCTTCACCGGAACTTCCAGGGTTATACGACAGACGAGGCTACAGCCCTGATCGGGTTCGGAACATCGGCCATCGGCTCCCTGCCGCAGGGCTATATCCAGAACGCGCCGACCACCGTCGCCTATCGTGACGCAATCTCAAAGGGCCAGCTTCCGGTGGTGAGGGGTGTGGCCCTGACGGACGACGACCGCTTGCGCCGCGCCATCATCGAGCGCCTCATGTGCGACTTCTCCGTCGATCTAGACGAGATCGCAGCGGGCCATTCGAGAGTGACAGATTTCGCGCCCGAGTTGGCCGCCATAGACGATCTGGCCGAGGACGGGCTGGTGACGCACCGGGGTCATTCGATCAGGATCCCGGAGGACAACCGCCTCCTGGTCCGCAATGTCTGCGCGGTGTTCGACCGCTATCTCGGCAGCAGCACTGTGCGTCATTCCCGAGCCGTCTGAGGCTCGCCTAAGGGAGCATCGAGGCTAACGGGTGCGGACGCATTCCGCGTTTGATCTGCATCAATGCCCCTACCCCACCCTGCTCCTAGAGAGTGATACTGACGGCGAAGCCTAAGGCCTCGCGTCTTTTCAGAATGGTCGAGACCTATGGCTCACACGATAGCACCTTCCAAAGGAATGACCTTCGGCGAATTGGGATCAACCCTCGCCTTCGCCGCCCTGGCCTTCCTGAGCGTGATCATCGCCGCAAAGGCTCATACGCCCGAATATGCGTTTCACGCTTATCTCTTTGCCGCTGCGAGCGCCGCTGCAACATTCACCATCATCAACCGCTATTATGATCGGCCAGCAGCCCTGCCGCCGCTCACGATCAACGGCAAGCCCAACTACAATATGGGCCCAGTGAAAATCGCCACGATCGCCTCTGTCGTCTGGGGCATCGCAGGATTCACCATCGGCCTTCTCATTGCCCTGCAGCTTGCCTTTCCGGCGCTCAACCTGGACACCGCATGGCTGTCGTTCGGGCGCATGCGGCCGCTGCATACCTCGGCGGTGATCTTCGCCTTCGGTGGCAACGTGCTGATCGCCAGCTCTTTCTACGTCGTACAACGCACCTGCCGCGCCCGGATGGTTGGCGACATTGCACCGTGGTTCGTTGTTCTCGGCTATAACTTCTTCATCGTCATCGCAGGCACGGGCTATCTGCTCGGCATCACGCAGGGCAAAGAATACGCGGAGCCGGAATGGTACGCCGACCTGTGGCTAACGGTCGTGTGGGTGGCATACTTCCTGGTTTTCCTCGGAACCGTCATACGCCGCAAGGAGCCACATATATATGTGGCGAATTGGTTCTATCTCGCCTTCATCCTGACCATCGCGGTTTTGCACCTGGGCAACAACGCTTCCATTCCCGTGTCGATCTTCTCGCCCAAAAGCTATATCGTGTGGGCCGGGGTGCAGGACGCCATGGTGCAGTGGTGGTACGGCCATAACGCGGTGGGGTTCTTCCTGACCGCCGGCTTCCTGGCCATCATGTACTACTTCATCCCGAAGCGGGCCGAGCGGCCGGTCTATTCCTACCGCCTCTCCATCATCCACTTCTGGGCCCTTATCTTCATGTACATCTGGGCGGGCCCGCACCACCTGCACTACACTGCCCTGCCTGATTGGGCGCAGACGCTTGGCATGGTGTTCTCGGTAATGCTGTGGATGCCCTCTTGGGGCGGCATGATCAACGGCCTGATGACCCTCTCCGGCGCCTGGGACAAGCTGCGCACGGATCCGGTGCTGCGTCTAATGGTCGTGTCGGTGGCCTTCTACGGCATGGCCACATTCGAAGGCCCACTCATGTCGGTCAAAGCTGTGAACTCGCTCTCGCATTACACCGATTGGACCATCGGCCATGTTCACTCCGGCGCTCTCGGCTGGGTGGGCTATGTGTCCTTCGGGGCGATCTACTGTCTCGTTCCATGGCTGTGGAACAAGAAGGAACTCTATTCCTTGAAGGCAGTCTCCTGGCACTTCTGGATCTCGACTCTTGGTATCGTCCTGTACATCACATCCATGTGGGTCGCGGGCATTCTCCAGGGCCTGATGTGGCGCGCCTATACCAGCCTCGGCTTTCTCGAGTACTCGTTCATCGAAACCGTAGAAGCGATGCACCCCTTCTACATCATCCGGGCCCTTGGTGGCGCCCTCTTCGTCGCCGGCAGCCTGATCATGGCATGGAACGTCTGGAAGACGATCGTCTCGGCTGAAGCTGTCGAGGAAGAACCATCCGTCCGGCTGAAGTCAGTTCTCATGGCCGCCGAGTAAAGGAACAGATCATGTCACTCTGGTCCCGCCACAAGATCTTCGAGACCAACTCGATCATCCTCATCATCGGCGTGCTTTTCGTGATCGCGATCGGCGGCCTCGTGGAGATCGTGCCTCTCTTCTATCTCAAGAGCACCATCGAGAAGGTTGATGGCGTTCGGCCCTACACGCCTCTCGAGCTTGCAGGGCGCAACATCTACGTGCGCGAAGGCTGCTACAACTGCCATAGCCAGATGGTACGCCCGCTGCGCGACGAGGTTGAGCGCTACGGCCACTATTCCCTGGCCGCCGAGAGCATGTACGATCGGCCGTTCCAGTGGGGTTCCAAGCGCACAGGCCCTGACCTCGCTCGCGTTGGCAACAAGTACTCCGACGACTGGCATCGTGATCACCTGAACGATCCCCGTGCGGTGGTCCCCGGCTCAATCATGCCGAGCTATCCCTGGCTTGAGGCCAAAGAACTCGACGCTCGGGGCGTAGCCGATGACATGAAGGTGCAGGCGATCCTGGGTGCGCCCTACAGCCCCGAAATGATCGCCAGGGCCGAGACCGACGTCCGCATCCAGTCGAATGCCGACGACCCAAATGTCGCAGACCTTACCAAGCGCTATCCGAACGCTCAGGCGCGCAACTTCGACAACAATCCGAGGAAGGTGACCGAAGCGGATGCCTTGATTGCCTATCTGCAGATGCTCGGCACGCAGGTGGACTTCAAGCTGTACGACAACAAGGCCAACGTGCGCTGAGGACGGATCATTATGCCCGCTGCATACAAGTTCTTCGCTGAATTCGCCCAAACCTGGGGGCTCCTGTACTTCGTGGCCGTCTTCTTGGCGGTGCTGATCTATGCCCTCGCTCCCTCGCGAAAAGACCGTTTCGATGCGGCCTCTCGCATGCCTCTCCAGGAGGATTGATCCCATGGCCCATGAAAACCATGAACAGGTTGACGCCCTCACCGGCATCGCCACCACGGGGCATAGCTGGGACGACATCCAGGAACTCAACAATCCCCTGCCACGCTGGTGGCTGTGGAGCTTCTATGCCACAATTGTTTGGGCTGTCGTTTACTGCGTGTTCTATCCGGCTTGGCCGCTGGTCTCATCCTACACGAAAGGCATGTTCGGCTGGCAGTCCCGGGAAGCAATCGTGCAGGATCTCGATACCTTGAAGGCTCAGCGTGCTGGCATGACCGCGCAACTGGCTCAGAACTCCCTTGAACATATTCGCCAGAACCCGGACCTGTTTGCCTTCGCGCGCGCTCAGGGCAAGGCATCCTTCGGCGACAATTGCGCGCCCTGCCACGGGGCAGGCGGCGGCGGAGCCAAGGGCTATCCGAACCTAAACGATGATGACTGGCTCTGGGGTGGCTCTCTTGACGAGGTCGAGCAGACGGTCCGCTTCGGCGCCCGCTCCACAAGCGACAACGGCCACCAGGGCTCCATGCCGGCCTTCGGCCGCGACGGGATGCTCCACCGAGAGGAAATCTCCCATGTCGCGGATTTCGTCCGCTCGCTTTCCGGCCTGCCAACCGAGACGAGCGCCCATCTCGCAGAGGGAGGCAAGGTTTTTGCCGATAATTGCGCCGGCTGCCATGGCGACAAGGGGCAGGGTAACAAGGAGCTAGGCGCGCCGAACCTCTCGGACAAGATCTGGCTCTTTGGCTCGAGCAAAAGCGTCATCATGGAGGGGCTGACCAACGGCCGCGGCGGCGTGATGCCTGCTTGGCATGGGCGTCTCGACGACACCACCATCAAGGCTTTGACCCTCTACGTGCATTCCCTGAGCGGCAACCAGCACCCTTAGGAGGCGGCACATCTCGAGCCTTTCGACGGCCGGGGCAATCCCGGCCGTTTCTTGACGCAAATCAAGGCGGAAGCCCTATCAGGGTCATATCCAGGATTATCCTTTACCGAGATGACTCGCAGCGGATCCGATGGCTGACATCCCTCTCCTCTCACCTGACCTTGCCAAGGCTGCTTCATCGTCCGACGAAGCGCCTCTCTATCTTCCGCGAAAGCAGATCTATCCCCAGGCAGTGAAGGGCCGCTTTCGCACGATCAAATGGATGGTGCTCGCCATCACCCTCGGCATCTACTACTTTCTGCCCTTCATCCGCTGGGATCGCGGCCCGCACGCGCCGGACCAAGCCATTCTGGTCGATCTGGCCAACAGCCGCTTCTATTTCTTTTTCATCGAGATCTGGCCGCAGGAAGTCTATTACATCACCGGCCTTCTGATTCTGGCATCTCTCACCCTTTTCCTGATGAACGCCGTCGCCGGTCGCGTCTGGTGCGGCTATCTCTGCCCGCAGACGGTCTGGACCGACCTGTTCTATGCCGTAGAACGGCTTATTGAGGGCGATCGCCGCGAGCGCATACGTAACGCGAAGCAGAAGCTGACTCTTGCACTTGCCGTCCGCAAAGGTCTTAAGCACTTCATCTGGCTCATGATAGCTTGGTGGACCGGGGGTGCCTGGGTGCTCTACTTTGCCGACGCGCCGTCCCTGGTGCGGGATCTGGCCACCTTCCAGGCTCCTGCCCTGGCCTATATGTGGATCGGCATTCTCACCTGCACCACCTATACGCTTGCCGGATGGATGCGCGAGCAGGTGTGTACCTACATGTGCCCATGGCCACGCATCCAGGCGGCGCTCACCGACGAATACGCCCTCAACGTCACCTATCGCTACGACCGCGGCGAGCCGCGCGGTTCGATGAAGAAGAACGAGACCCTGAAGCTTCAGGGTCTTCCGGCTGGCGATTGTATCGACTGCGATCAATGCGTAGCGGTCTGCCCCACGGGCGTCGACATCCGAAAGGGACTTCAGCTCGACTGCATTCAATGCGGCCTTTGCATCGATGCTTGCAACACGGTGATGGAAAAGATCAACCGTCCTCTGAATCTCATTGCCTACGACACCGACATGAACGTTCAGGCGCGCATGGAGGGTCGGCCGGAGGTACACCGCGTTGTCCGTCCTCGCACCCTCTTCTATGCCGGGATCATTGCCCTGGTCGGCACGATCATAATTACATCGCTCGCCATACGGCAGAACATTTATCTGAGCGTGATGCACGACCGGAACCCGCTTTTCGTGCGTCTATCTGACGGCTCGGTCCGCAACGGATTCACGATCCGGGTCGCCAACAAGCATCTCGACGAGCGCCATTATGTGGTCGATGTAGAGGGAGTACCCGACCTGAAGCTCGACGTTGTGGGCGGCAAGCTCGACCAGCAGGGACGGCCTGTTCTATCCGTCGGCCCCGACCAGACTCTGGAAGCTCGCGTTCTGGTGACGGCCAGCCAGGTGGACCTGTCCACATCCGCCGATCTTCATTTCACCCTGACGGATCTTGCAAGCGGCGAAGCCGCGCGAGCAGCCGATCACTTCAAAGCTCCTTAAGGAACGGCTCATGTCCTCCACAACGATAACAGGCCGTCCTCCCCGCGTTCTGACCGGACGGATGGTTTTGTATTGTATCCTGGCCTTCTTCGGCAGCATCATCGCCATGAACGTGGCGATGATCCGCGTTGCGGTCTCAAGCTTCAGCGGCGTGGAGACGGAAAGCTCCTACAAGGCGGGGCTCGCCTTCAAGAACGACGTGGCCGCAGCCCATGCTCAGGACGTGCTCCACTGGTGGGTGGAGGCCAATCTGCAACGAAAAGCCGATGCAGCGCGTGTGCTGATCAGCGCCAGGGATGCCGACGCGCGTGCGCTCTCGGGCCTCGCTCTTGAGGCGCAGTTGGCGCATCCGACCGACAAGCGCCACGATATCGTGCTGGAGTTTGTTGAAACCACTAGCGGTCAGTTCATGAGCCTCACGCCGATGCCGCACGGACATTGGGATCTCGTCATCACGCTCAAACGGGCCGATGCACCCGTGTTCCGCTCCAAGAACCGCATCTCGCTCTAAAAGGGTTTACCATGACCGAGGCTCTCGACCTCTCCGTCTTCATCAAGCGTCAGGACAACGGCACAGTCCATCTCGACCTCGCCGTGGAGGGTATCGATTGCGCAGCCTGCATCGGCGACATTGAGGGTGGTCTGCAGCATCTGCCAGGCGTCCTAGATGCACGCCTCAACTACACCACCCATCGGCTTGCCGTGAAATGGAAGGGCGAACTTGCGCCCTCCGCCATCATCGATGCATTGCAAGATCTCGGATACCGCGCACACCCGTTCCAAGCCCGTCTGGTCGAGGAAGAGGAAACGCGGCGCAGCCAATGGCTCCTCAAATGTCTTGCTGTGGCAGGCTTTGCCTCCATGAACATCATGCTGCTGGCTGTGTCCGTCTGGTCTGGCAATGTCACTGACATCACCCCCGAGACGCGCGATTTCTTCCACTGGCTCGCAGCCTTCATCGCGCTTCCGGCTGTTGCCTATGCTGGCCAGCCGTTCTTCCGCAGTGCGATTGGCGCACTGAAGGTCGGGCGGACCAACATGGATGTTCCGATTACCATCGGCATTCTGCTGGCCCTCGTCATGTCCGTGATCGAGACGATCAACCATGCCGAGCACACCTATTTCGACTCGGCGGTTATGCTCCTGTTCTTCCTGCTCTGCGGCCGCTACTTGGACCAGGCAATGCGCCGCAAAACCCGGGCCGTTGCCGGAAATCTCGCAGCGCTCCAGGCGGAGGTGGCGCACCGGATCGATCGGAGCGGCGAACCGGTTCTCGTGCCCACGGCGGCCCTCAATCCGGGCGATCGCGTCCTCATTCGGCCAGGGGAGCGGATCGGTGTCGATGGGGTGATCCTGTCCGGCTCCTCCGATCTCGACGAGAGCCTTGTCACAGGAGAAACCGTTCGCCGTCCCGGCAGTCCGGGCGATGCGGTCTATGCGGGCAGCCTGAACTACAGCGGTACTCTGACGGTTCAGGTGACGGCAGCAGGCACCGGCACTCTTCTCGACAAGGTCGAGCGCCTGCTCGAAACCGCCTCTGCGGCAAAGTCGCGCTATGTGCAGTTCGCCGACAGGGTGGCGCGGGCCTATACGCCGGTGGTGCATCTAGCAGCGCTGCTGACCGCGATGATCTGGGTCGCCAACGGGGCATCCTTGCATGATGCTCTCATTACGGCGGTGGCCGTGCTCATCATCACATGCCCCTGCGCTCTGGCGCTAGCGGTGCCGGTGGTACAGATCGTCGCCTCCGGAGCCCTGTTTCGCTCCAACGTGTTCTTGAACGCGGGCGATGCACTGGAGCGCCTTGCAGTCGCCGACACGGTCGTGTTCGATAAGACCGGTACCCTGACCCTACCGGACATGCAGGTCGCCAATGCGGACAAGGTTCGCCCGGACCTGCTTGAATCGGCAGCACGCCTTGCCCTATCGAGCCATCACCCGCTCGCGCATGCCGTCGCTCAGGAAGCCAGGCTCCGCACCCCCTATGAGGGAGCTGTCGAAGAGGCAGGACAGGGCGTACGCGCTACTGCGGACGGCGTGAAGTTGCTTCTCGGCAGCCCGGCCTATTGCGGCGCATCCGATCTCCTGGCGGACGCAGTCGGTCGGGAGGCCGATGTTTCCGTAATCGCCTTCGCCCGCGGAGATGAGCGAACGATCCTATTCGTGCGTCAGACTCTGCGCCCGGATGCGGCCGCCACAGTGAAGGCGCTGAGGGATCTCGGCGTCGACTGTCGTATTCTTTCCGGTGATCGGCCCGAGGCGGTCGCGCCGATTGCTGCCATACTCGGCATCGAGGAATGGAAAGCAGGTGCCAAGCCTGCTGACAAGATCGACGTGCTCGAAGGCCTCAAGGCCCAGGGCCGAAAATTACTGATGGTAGGCGATGGTCTCAACGATGCGCCTGCCCTTGCGGCCGCGGATGTATCGATCTCTCCGATCACCGCCTCGGATCTGACCCAGGCTCAAGCGGATGCCGTTTTCCTTGGCGAGAAGCTTGCGCCCATCGCAGACGCCGTCATCATCGCCCGGCGGGCGCATCATCTGATGCGGCAGAACCTGATTCTGGCCCTGATCTATAACCTCGTTGCGGTTCCTCTGGCCTTCCTAGGCTACGTGACTCCTTTGGTGGCAGCGCTTGCCATGTCCGGTTCTTCGAGCTTGGTCACGCTGAATGCCCTGCGGGCGCGAGGCCGCAAAAGCCAGCCCAAAGCAACGCAGCCGCCGCAATCCGTTTCGGCCGATTCGGCCCTGCAAGGAGCCTGATCACATGGATGTTCTGCTCTATCTCATTCCTATGGCTCTCCTCCTCGGCCTTTCGGGCCTCGCGGCCTTCCTCTGGTCCTTGAAGAACAGCCAATACGACGACGTGGAAGGCGCGGCCCTGCGCGTGCTCACGGATGACGACATCTGGCCATGACACTCTCGAATGCAATGCCGCGCGCGGGCCATCTCGAATGCCTTTGCGCGCCGGCAGTCTCCGACAGCAGCATCCCCGATCATCGCGGCACGGTGCTTCTGGCGGCCGCCTTTGCGCTGTCCGTACTGTCGCAGGTTCTCACTCTCACTGTTCTGCCGGTTGCAGGCATGGCCCTTGCCCCAAGCGGCCCATGGATGATGCTGCCCTATGCAGCCTTCTATGCGGGTGCGGCTCTTGCCAGTCTCCCGGCCTCCCTTCTGCTCGATGCCATGGGCCGCCGGGCCGCATTTTCCCTAGGAGCGAGCCTTGGCATCGCGGGCGGCCTGATCCTGGCCTGGGCTCTGGTGCACTGGCATTTCGGAGCTTTGGCCTTGGGGGCGTTCTGGCTCGGCATTGCAAGCGGCTTCAGCCTCTTCTACCGGCATGCGGCCGCGCCTCTTGGCGGCCGGAGCACCAGCGACACACTGCTGGTCTTCGGAGCAGCCACGCTCGCAGGTCTCCTCGCCCCAACGGTCGCCGACACAGCGGGAAGCTTGACAACTCCGAATGCCGCTGTCGGACTGGCGCTAGCATCCGCCCTGGCCCATGTGGGTTCGCTCCTGATCACCGCGACCCTGCCCTACCGGCGGCGTAGCACCCAACACCCGTCACGCACGGCGGCAGGATGGCGGCGGATCTTGTGGCCGAGCCTGATCGGCGCAGCCGGATGGTTCGCCATGACGGCTTTGATGGGTGCCACCCCCATCGCTATGATCGGCTGCGGCCTTGCGGACGCAGTGCCAGGAGCCATCGCGTGGCATGTGATCGCCATGTATGCGCCCTCGCTGGCTCTGGCAGGGTTCAGGTCGATCCGCCCGAGGCAGCTGACTATGGCCGGCAGCGCGCTAGTGGGTGCTGCGGCCGTCCTCTTCCTGCTGCCCGGCATCAGCGGCTCCTTTTCGGCATCGGCAGCAGCTCTAGGCATGGGCTGGTCCCTCGTGACCCTTGGCACAACCTTGTGGCTACATGAGGAGGGGGAGCTGTCGCGGCTTCTCCTGGGCCTTCATGACGCAGGTCTGCTGGGCGCAGCCCTGCTCGGAGCCGTGGCGGCCGGCTTCGTTCCATAATCCACTGATTTTCCACGACATGCCTGACCGTAGGAAGCCGTCTGGCAGTATGGTAGGAACTAAGATTGAAACAATGCCTTCTACCGAAAGGATCCTTGTCCTGTCTATGGAGAGCTTGTTCCGCATAGGAGAACCTTTTGACCGGCCCGGCTTCCGACCCTGCCCCTTCGCCTCACCAGGATGTGGATTTCCACCTTCTAGTGGATGCGGTGACGGATTATGCGATCTGCATGCTCGACAGCGATGGGCGCATCATCAGCTGGAATACAGGCGCCGAGCATATATCGGGCTGGAAGAAGGGCGAGATTCTGGGACGCCATTTCTCAGTTTTTCACCCACCTCAGGATGGCAGCGGCGGCAAGGCCGACAGCGAATTGGAGATTGCCCGCGAGACGGGTCGGTTCGAGGCGCAAGTCACGCGCATGCGCAAGGATGGCACGAGCTTCATCGCCCATGTGAGCACGACGCCGTTGTGGAGCGAGGCAGGCCAACTGCGGGGCTACGCCAAGGTCACGCGGGACATCACCGAGCGAGTAGCCGCCGAGGAAGCGCTGAAAACCCGTGAGGCGCATCTGCGCTCCATCCTGGAAACGGTGCCGGACGCCATGATCGTCATCGACGAGCAGGCACACATCCAGTTCTTCAGCGCCGCCGCCGAGCGCCTGTTCGACTATGAGGCCGAGGAAGTCACGGGCAAAAACATCAAGATGCTCATGCCTAACCCCTATCGGGACCAGCACGACAATTACATGAACCGCTATCTTTCGACGGGTGAGCGGCGGATCATCGGCATCGGCCGCGTGGTGGTGGGGCAACGCAAAGATGGCTCGACCTTTCCGATGGAGCTTGCCGTCGGGGAGATGCGGTCGAGCGGCCAGCGATATTTTACAGGCTTCATCCGCGACCTGACCGAGAGGCAGAGAACGGAAGCGCGCCTTCAGGAGCTTCAATCCGAGCTCGTGCACATGTCGCGCTTTACGGCTTTGGGCGAAATGGCCTCGACCCTGGCGCACGAGATCAACCAGCCGTTGACCGCCATCGCAAACTATCTCAAGGGCTCCCGCCGTATCCTGCAGCGCATGGACGGGCCTGAGGTGCCCATGCTTCAGGAGGCCGTCAGCCAAGCCGCTGATCAGGCTCTGCGGGCCGGGCAGGTCATTCGCCACCTGAGAGAATTCGTGGCTCGCGGTGAAAGCGAACGTCATATCGAAAGCCTGCCCAAGCTCGTCCAGGAGGCAAGTGCTCTCGCCCTCGTCGGCGCCAAGGAGAAGGGCGTCCGCGTAAGCTTCAGTCTAGATCCCGATGCACTCCTGGTTCTGGCGGACCGCATCCAGGTGCAGCAGGTGCTTCTCAATCTCATCCGCAATGCCATTGAGGCGATGCAGGACGCTCCGCGCCGGGAACTCGTCGTGGCGACCCAGGCTTTGCCCAACGAGAGTCTTGTCGAGGTGAGCGTGTCTGATACCGGAACCGGCATCGCATCAGAGATTGCGGAACAATTGTTCCAGCCTTTCATCACGACGAAGAAGCACGGAATGGGTGTGGGCTTGTCGATCTGCAGAACGATCGTCGAGTCGCATGGCGGCAAAATATGGGTTGAGTCGGAGCCAAATCGGGGAACCGTCTTCCGCTTCACTCTGCGGTCCGTTAGTCATGAGGAGTTGGTGAATGCCGAATGAAGCTGTTGTGCATGTAGTGGACGACGATCTGGCCGTGCGCCAGTCTCTCTCCTTCCTGCTCGCATCAGACGGCCTGCCGGTTCGTCTTCATGAATCAGCCTCGGGATTTCTCGATAACGTGCAGGACTCATCCGTCGGATGTGTCATCACCGATGTGCGCATGCCGGGCATCGACGGCATTGAGTTCATCCGCCGACTGAAGGCGCGTGGCTTCACGCCTCCGGTCATCGTCATGACGGGCCATGCGGACGTTCCGCTGGCCGTTGAAGCCATGAAGGAAGGCGCAATCGACTTCATCGAGAAGCCCTTCGACGACGATCTTTTCCTTGCGGCGGTCCGGGCTGCGCTCAAGCGGCAGGAAAAACATGTCCAAGAAGACGCCCAAATCACAGAGGTGAGGGCGCGAATCCAATCCCTCTCCGAGCGTGAAAGCCAAGTTCTTGAGGGCCTTGTTGCCGGAAAGGCTAACAAAGTCATCGCTTACGACCTAGGCATCAGCCCGCGAACCGTCGAGATCTACCGAGCCAACGTCATGAGCAAGATGCAGGCGGCGAGCCTCTCGGACCTCGTGCGCATGGCACTTCTCGCAAGTGATCACACGGGTGGGGCTGTTTCCGGCCCTTAAGGAGAATTCCTGAATAGGTCTGTCCGCTCGAATTGAGGCATATCAAACGCTTAGTCCCATCGATGGATTAGGTCTTAGCCGATCCGAGAGCCAGGGACCTAGCAGGGCCTTATCATGTCCATGACACCAGGGCTTGTCATCGTGGTGGACGATGACGACGCTGTCCGACAATCACTGAAGTTCGCCCTTGAGATGGAGGGCCTGAACGTGCGCCTCTATGAGAGCGGCGACGCACTCCTTGCGGACAAGGACCTGCCCGTCAGCGGGTGCCTCGTAATCGACTATCACATGCCGGCCATGGACGGCGTCGAACTGATCGACCGACTGCGGCGGCGCGCCGTTAGGATGCCCTCCATCCTGATTACCGCGAGAGCCACCAAGGATCTGCACAGGCGGGCGTCCCGATCCGGCTTCCGCGAAGTGCTGGAAAAGCCCTTTGAGGACGAGGCCTTGATCGACAGCATTCTTGAAGCCCTCACCATCCCCGCGTGATGACCTCCGGGATATCCCTTAGGGAGAGCATCTGAATTTAACGGTCCCGCTTGCCAGAGTAACCATGAACTCACGTTAGACACCGAACACGGCGAGAGTTCTATGCAAACCGCAAATGCCGCTCTGAATTCCCACGCAGCCCCAAGCGCTGCGCTCCTGCGCGGCACTCCGCTGGCGCGCAGTGCTCCCGAGGCTTCTGCACTCGGCTCTTTCCGACGCCTGGCCAAGGATGAGGAAGTTTTCGTCGAAGGCGATCGGGCAGCCTTTTTCTATAAGGTGCAATCCGGCGCAGTCCGGACGTTCAAGCTATTGAGTGACGGGCGCCGGCAGATCGACGCGTTCCATCTTCCGGGTGACATCTTTGGCATTGAGCCGGGCGAGGAGCATCGCTTCAGCGCCGAGGCTGTTGGGGACGCAACCGTCATTTCCTACCGCCGGTCCAATCTCAACGCTGAGACCAAAGACGCTGGCGACATCCCCAACGAGATGATACCCGCGGTACTGCTGTCCCTCGTGCGGGCCCAGAATCATATGCTTCTGCTCGGCCGCAAGAATGCTGTCGAAAAAATAGCCAGCTTTCTTCTGGATCTGTCCGGGCGCACCGCGAACACCGATCAGATCGACCTTCCGATGTCCAGAACCGACATCGCCGATCACCTCGGTCTGACGATCGAGACGGTTTCACGCTCGCTGACGCAGCTCGAGCGCCAAGGCACTATCGAATTGCCTGCACATCGACGCTGCATTGTGCTTCGCAACAAGCCAGCTCTGGAACGCCTCGACATGTGAACCGACGATCCTTCTTAAGGGGTTGCAAACTCGGAGAGCACAATCGAAAAGTCCGTTTGCCAGAACATCCCAGAAAATCAGTCTGCTCGCGGAACGTGCCAGTAGTTGGCCGCTTCCGATCTTCATCCTTCCGCTGAATTCATTCTAACCTCCCTTGACCGCTCCGGCCGTTAGCCCGGCTACGATCTGTCTCTGCGCAACAATCGTCAGCACGAGGACAGGCAGGGTCACGATCAGTGCTGACGCCGCCAAGGGACCCCAACTCAGCTGCTCGAAGGACAGCATGTTATAGACAGCGACGGGCAAGGTTCGGGTTTCCCGTCCTGCCAGCACGATACCGAAGACAAAGTTGTTCCAGGAAAAGATCACCGCGAGGATGAAAGCAACGGTGACACCAGGCTTGGCAATGGGCAGGGCGATATGGCGAAAGACATGCCATCGATTGGCACCGTCAATGACGGCAGCCTCCTCCAGTTCGAGTGGGGTTGTCTCGAAGTAACCGATCATGATCCAGATGACGATCGGGACCGTGATCACGAGATGCGCGATGATCTGCGGCACCAAGGTGCCCATAAGTCCCAGCCATTGGAAGAGCAGGAAAAGCGGGATCAGGTATGACAGCCCCGGAGTCATGCGGGCAATGAGCACGACCACGGCAGCTTTGGTCGCCTTCATACGGGCGATGCCATAGCCCGCAGGCACACCGATCAGGAGGGCGAGGCCTGTTGCGGCACCCGTGACGATCAGGCTGTTGAGAAAGAAGAGGCCGAAACGGTTTGACTCGAACACACCCGTATAATTCTTCCAGGCGAACCTCTCCGGGATCAGGATAGGCGGGTAAGCGGCGTTATCGACCTCGAATTTCAGCGAGAGCGAAGCCATCCAGAGAAAGAAAAGGATGGCTGGAGAAACCAGCACGAGGCCGACGAACAGCAGGCCGAGCGAATTGGTGGCTTTCCGGAGGTTCATGCTCACCCCTGAACGTCGATCCACTTCGTACGCTGACGAAGATGGAGCATGAGGAGGGACAGGGCGATGACGATGGCGAAGAACACGACCGCTATGGCCGATCCGTACCCGACATCGTAATAAGCGAAAGCGACGCTGTAGAGATAGAGATTGATCGTCTCCGATGCCGTGCCAGGCCCGCCCTGGGTGATGGCATAAATGATGTCAAAGCTTTTCAGGGCATCGATAGTCCTGATGATCACGGCAACCATCAGAAACGGCGCGATCATCGGCAACGTGATGTAGCGGAAGCGTTGAAAAACAGTTGCTCCGTCGATGGCCGCGCTTTCGTAAGGCTCCGTTGGAATAGCGGCTAGCCCGCCCAGGACGATCAACATGACAAGAGGTGTCCACTGCCAGGTCTCAACCAGGACCAGCGACGGGATCACCGTCGAGGGACTAAAGACCCAAGCCTGCGGGCCGATGCCGACCAAGGACAAGAGGTAGTTTAACACGCCCAATTGCGGATGGAACATCATCGTCCACACCAGGGCGACCGCAACGGGCGTAGCCATCATCGGCATGACGAACACGCCACGCAGAATGCCCCGGAACGGCAGACGGGAGTTGAAGATGAGGGCTGCCAGAGTGCCGAAGATCAACGGCAGCACCACGGCGAGAAGCGTGTAGACGAGGGTATGACCCACTGAGGTCAGAAAGCGCTCGTCCGATCCAAGACGCATGTAATTGGACAAGCCGGTGAAGCGCCGAGCTCCACCGACCGTCCATTCATGCATGCTCATCCAGACCGTGAAGACCCACGGGAACACGATCACTGATCCCACCACGGCCACGGCAGGAACCACGAAAGGCCAGTAGGCACTTTTCGGACGCGCGTCCGTAACGGAGACTGTTACCGTCAACGGAGCGGTCTGGCGCTCAGCCATGGTGGCCATGAACGTTCTCCACCATGCTAACCTTCTCATGGCCGGATTGCATCAAGCCTTCTCGCTGCGCTCAAGGACGGGCTTGAATTGCTCGGTCGCCTTTTTCATTTCGACAGCCGGGTCCCCTCCTCCCAGAAGGTTTGTCAGGCCGATGCCGATAATGTCGCGGAACTCCGTCACTGGTTGAATGACGGGAAGACCGAGCTTGCTGATCTTGCCCGATTCCACCACCGCGTCGATCCAGGCCGGCGGCATCTTCACACCCTTGCGGGCCTCGGGATCGTTAAGAATCGACTGCCGGAACGGCACGCCGCCACCCGCCTGCAGCAGGCGGGCGCCCATCAGCTTCGAGACCGCCCATTGGCAGTAGAGATAAGCCGCCTCTTTGTTCTTGCTGGCAGCGGTAACCCCGATGCCGTCGCCGAACGTTGCCGAGGCCTGAGCCTTCGGTCCGCGCGGCATGACGCCATAGCCAACCTTGCCGACAACCCGCGACTTCTCCGGATCCTCCAGCGGGGGCGCAAAGCCGACACCATCGAGCCACATGCCGATCTTACCCTGCAGGAAAGCCGATTGGCATTCGGACCAGTTGAACCCGGCAACACCCTGCGGAGCAGACTTGGTGAGGAGGCGCTGATAGAGGCGCGCAGCCTCGATCGCCTCTGGTGAGTCGGTCATCAGATTACCATTGGCATCAACGGGATCGATGCCCTGGCCGAGGAGGAAGCTCGTCCAGACGGGAACATTGGCGTTCTTCAAGCCGCGTGCAACGAAACCGTAGGTCCCCTCCTTCGGATCCGTCAGCGCCTCCGCTACCTTCACCATCTCGTCGAAGGTCTGAGGATAGGCCAGTCCCTTCTTCGCAAAGAGTTCCTTGTTCCAGTAGACCAGCCAGTAATCGACCGAGAATGGCAGCGACAGCATCTGGCCCTGCGGGTTCTTCGCGTAAAGCAGACCGGCCTGAGAGAAATCGCTCTCGGTCAGGCTGGCTTCCGTCAACTCGGGATTCTTCATGAACGCATTCAGGTCCGCGAGCCAGTTGGCCTTCTCGAACTGGCGCTTCTGCACGTGATAGCTGATATGCACTACATCGAAGCTCGGGCTTCCCGAATTCAATTCGATCACGGCTTTCTGCCGCTGCTGCTGCTCAGGCGTCTGTTCGGATGAAACCTGAATGCCCGTCAGGTCGGTGAATTCCTTCTCGTACTTCTGCAGAACTTCACCACGTGGGCTCTTGATGAGGTTCACGCCGATCTTCGTACCGGCGTACTTCTTCCAGTTCACGTCTGCAAAGGCAGGCGTCACGCCGCCGAGACCGTATGCAGCCGCCGCCGCAGTGCCTGCAAGAAGTGTGCGACGCGTAATCGATCCGCCTGTAGCAGCCATGGCATTTCCTCCTTGTTACAGCCTAACGATCCTTTTGGACTCTTTTCCGTGCTTGCAAGCGATTAAGCACCATGTAACATGTTAGTGTCAACACAGCAGTCGTTCGACATTGTGTCGGAACTGTTCTTGGAGGCTCCCGTGTCGCTCAGCTTCGGTATCAGTCCTGCTCTCATCACGCCTTTTCTGGACGGGGAGGTCGATACTCATCGCTTGGCGGCCCATGCGAAAGACTGTCTCGACCGCGGTTGCCGTACAGTGACCCTTTTCGGGACGACCGGCGAAGGGCCTTCGGTCGGCGTCACCGAGCGCGAGCGTGTGGCAAACGAAATGGTGGCTCACGGCATCCCGGCGGAGAAAATGGTGGAGGGTGTCATTGCCTGCTCACTGGAGGAGGCAGCCTCCAGCACGAGCCAAGCCCTGCGCCGTGGTGCCCATGCGGTCCTGTTGGCACCGCCCTTCTATTTCCGTCCTGCTCTCGACGACGCCATATTCGATTGGTACTCGGCCGTATTCGAGGCCGTCGGCAACAACCTGCGAGACATCATCCTCTATCACATTCCTGGCATGACCGGGGTGTCGCTGTCCCACACGGTCGTATCACGCCTGATGGAGCGTTACCCAAACGCTATAAGAGGAGTCAAAGACAGCGAAGGGAATCCCGAGTCGACCTTTGCGCTGATCAACGCCTTTCCCAACATCGACATTCTTGTCGGCGACGAAAGATATCTCGGTCGCGCCTGTGCTGCGGGCGCCGCGGGGTCCATCTGCGGAGTGGCCAACGTTCTTCCCGAAGCCATAATTGCCTTGGCGGAGAACGGCCGAGACGACCCCCGCATAGTCGAACTGGTTCAGGAAATCGTTAGCCATCCTGTCGTTCCCATGGTGAAGGCACTCGTGGCTCATGTGCGTCAAGACCCGACTTGGGCTGTTGCAAGACCCCCGCTGCCGACCTTGGACAGGCAGAGCACGGCACGCGCCATTGCGTTGCTTGAGCCATTCGGTAGAGCGGCCAAGGCTGTAGCATGAGCGTGGTCCGCCCGGCGCCCCGCTCTGAAATCAAGCTGCGCGAGCGGGCCTATGACGTTTTCACCGAACAATTGCTGCGAAGCGAGATCAAGCCCGGCCAATTCTTGACCCAGCGGGAACTGGTGGCCCTCACGGGACAACCTCTCGGCGCCATTCGCGAACTGATCCCTCGACTGGAAGCGGAGGGCCTGATTGTCACCGTTCCGCAACGCGGCTTGCAGATCCTGCCTCTCGATATCACCTTGATTCGCAATGCGTTTCAGTTTCGGCTGATCCTCGAGCGGGAAGCGATCTCCTCCTTCACGCAGACCGCCAGCGATGACGCAATCGGGCGGATCGAGGCTGCGCATCAATCAATCATCTCATCGGCTCAAGCGGGCCTGACGGGTAAACTCGTGGCCGATGCTCAGCGGGTCGATCGGGAATTTCACGAAACGATTATCGACGACCTCAACAACGACATCATCTCGAAGGCGTATCGCGTGAACTGGATCAAGGTACGCCTCATTCGTCAGAGCGAGACGAGCCTCGACGAAGATCTTGTCATTCCGGTGATGCGGGAGCATCTCGCCATCATCGCGGCGATGAAGCGCCGTGACAGTTCGGCCGCAGTTGAGGCATCCGTTGCCCATATCATGAGCGCTCGGGCGCGGGCGCTCAGACTCGAATAAACAATGACCCACAAGCCTGTGATCTGCCTTGGATGCGCCTTCTGGGACACCATCTTCAAGATCGACCGGATCCCGAGCCATGGGACCAAGGTGCTGCCCCAAAAGGCCGTCCAGGCGGCCTCCGGCATGGCGACGGCCGCCGCAGTCACCATCGCCCGCCTTGGCGCCAACGTCGAACTCTGGGCGCGCGTCGGGGATGACCCAACGGGCGACAGTTTCTTGCACGATCTGTCACGGGAAACTGTCCGCATTGATCGTATCCGCCGGATCCAGGGTGCTCGGACGGCGTTCTCGACCATTCTCGTCGACAGCCTGGGGGAAAGACTGGTGGTGCCATACACCGATCCGTCGCTCGATCCCGATCCAAGTTGGCTTCCGCTTCATGAAGTCGCCAATGCCGCTGCCGTTCTCGTCGACATGAGGTGGCTGGAAGGAGCAAGGGTATTGCTTGCCGAAGCCCGTCGTCACGGTGTGCCGACCATCGTCGACGCCGATGTGGCACCTCCGGAAGCCCTCCGCGAGATAATCGCTCTGGCAGATCACGTGCTGTTCTCCGAACCTGCCCTATTCTCTCTCGCGGCCAGCAATTCACCGCGGGAGGCCCTGAAGGAGGTTGCAGAGGACCTCAAAGCCGATGTCGTCGGAGTGACGCTTGGCGCTGCAGGTGCATTGATATGGCAGCGAGGCGCATCGGCAGATTCCATCGACGAGTTCCCGTCGCTCCCTGTTCGGGCCGTGGACACCTTGAATGCTGGCGATGTCTGGCACGGCACATATGCCTACGGCCTCGTCAGCGGATGGGGCTTGGCACGGACGGTTCAGATGGCCAACGTCGCGGCGGCGATGAAGTGTGAGGAGTTCGGCGGACGGCTTGGCTCCCCCCATCTTCCGGAACTGCTGGAGCGATGCCGCACGGCTCTGCCGCTCCCAGCGGAAAGCCGAGCAGAGGTCAAATCCGTGTGAATCGCGCGATTCCGGGCGGCTCCATTCAGAGTTGATACGAGATACCACGGCGTTTCAGCGCTCAATCTCAACAAGCGGTTCACCGTAATCGATATCAACCGAATTCTCGGCCAAACCCCGGAAGAGGTCCACCGCCACTGCGGAATGTTCTTAGCCACATAACCGCGCGCGAAGGTGTAGGCTTAGAACGCACCCAATCTCAGCACATTGAGGAAAAAGTTGAGGCGATCGATGTCATCCACACGGCAAAGTTCTGGATGGTACCAATGTCAGCGCTATAGAACTCAGCGCCGAAGTTATTGGGAACTTTGCCTAGACCATCGCCAGAATGCCGCTGCAACTCTTAGCCTAGGCAGCATCCTAGCAGCCCTCACGACTGATTGAATTCCTGCCGCTCGTACCCTGACAACCAATAACCGAGGAGCCCGTGCGGGCTCCCTTTTGAGCCTTTTCCGGACTATTGAGGACCGACACGGGTTGAGTTCCACTGGCTCTCATGACCGAAGATACCGTGAATGCTGCAAATCGAGTAAAGGAAGAGCGAGCCGTCTTGAGAGGCGAGTGCGGGGTTATGTTCATGAGTTCATCCAGGGAGCGCATGGTCAACGGAAAACGCGAGTTGACCGAGGGGCTCGCCGCGCAGATCCTAGAGCATATCCGAGGCGGCGGGTTGGTCACAGGAACGCACCTGACCGCGCAAGAACTGGTCGAGCGGGTGCAGCGTCTCCCGCTTTCCGGTCGGCCAAGCGCTGCAGCTGCTCGCTGCCAAAGGTGTCCTCGTTCACGAGCGCAACCGGGGTTACTTCGTGTCGAACGCCACGAACGTGTCGCCCGAAATTCTTGGCCTATCCACCAAAGCCGATGAATCCGAAGTCTACTTTAGGATTGCGGAAGATCACCTCCAAGGCCGCGTGCCGGACTCGGCCTCCGAGGCATACCTCAAGGTGACTTACGGGATCTCCAAGGCCCAGTTAAACGCCGTGCTAGGCCAGATAAGCCCAGAAGGGGTGGGCCAAGCGCCGCCAGGGTTACGGCTGGTCGTTCTCGCCGATGCTGACGACACCGGAGAGCTTGGAACAGACCTACCGGGTGCGGCTCGCCCTCGAACCCGCCGCTTTGCTGGAGCCGACATATCGTCTTGATCCCGAAACGGCAGCTCGCTGCCGCGAGGTAGAGCTTCGGCTCCTCGGCGGCGCCACAGAAACAGACAGTGCCGCTGCCCTACACGAAAGGGGCGCGCGCTTCCACGAGGCGATCATCGGCGCATCCGGTAATCCCTTCTTCCTAGAGGCGGTTCGGTGCATCAACCCATCCGTCGCCTGCTCTCTTATCGCTCGATGGTCAACCGCAAGCGCTATCATAAGCAATGCGAGGAGCACCTCCAGATCCTCGACCTGCTCGAACAGGAGCGGAACGACGAGGCCTCGCAGGCTCTGCGCCTCCACCTGGAGCACACCATCGGGAACCTCCAGAAAATCAGGCCGATCCTGGAACATTGAACGATACAGCTGGGGCGAGCAAGGGAACCATTCTTATTGTCGAGACCCTGATATGCACAAAGCTGTCATTCGGACCATCGCGATGCCCTAGGAGGCCAATCCGGCCAGAGACACTTTCGATAGTGGGTTGATGGCTCAAATGTGATTGACCGTCCGCGACGCAGCCGCTCGGCGTGCATGAAGGCGCTGCTTGACCTTTGCTGTCGACGGGATGAGGTCTATCTACCGGTCACCGCGCACTGCCCTCAAGGTTTACGGATCAGCCAAGTGGATCATTCTCGAGCAGGATCGGCTGCCCATGCGGCGTCGCATGCGCCGCGCGATCCCAAGCATCCCGTCTTGCTGCTAGCGCTTGCTCAGTTGCAATACCCTTGTCCCCGACCAACTGCTCGATTGCAGCAAGCCAGTGCTGATAGTAGGTCAAGCCGTCGTCGCAGTCCCCAACGCCTTGGGCCTGTTTGATCGCAGCTGAGAGCGCTGTAGCCCACTCCGTCCAGGTAAACAGGCCCTGCTCGTATAGAACCAGCGTCATTGCGAAGGCTTGAGCCTCCCAAGGCTCTCGAAAGACAGGTTCTCCGTCATCACCGCGAAGAATCGGTGAGACGTCTGCGGCCACGCGGGCAAGGTCCTCATACCGGCTCAAGGTAGCTCTCCCAGGCATCGACTGAAACACTGAGTGTTGGATCCGCCTGCTCTCCCCAGAGCTCTCGGCCTGAGAAGCAAATCGTGTAGAGCCATTGCGGCTGCTCGCCTTGTCCATGAGCGTTCGCATCCGGGAAAACATGGGCACCATGCACCAGCTCAACAACGCCCATCTTGCCGCGAGCGTAGCGCGGCAGGCGGGTGTGGCCTTGCGGGTTCAGGTTGCGGGTCAGGACACGATTGCCTACCGCGAAGCGCGCCGGCCGCTCAGCCGGTCGCTCTGCTGGGCCGCCGCGGACCAGCACGGCGGGAACATCCTCCGCCTTCAGTACGCGCTTGATCGGAGCCGGCTCCGAAAGGGATTGGCCGCGCGTCAGTTCCTCCTTGGAGACGAGACCTGCCGCGACAATGAGCTTTTCGACTCCCTTGGTCCAAATCGCGTAGTAGCTCGAGGTAAGATACTCAGCAGGCGGCAAAGATTCGCGCGCGTGCCGGCTCATGTCGATGTTCCAACTGCTGGTCGCTCCCATCGCAAGCGTCAGACCGAAGGCTCGTCGCTCCCACTCGGCATGGAACCAGGGCTCGTCCTGCTCGATGGCGATTGGGCCAAAGCCCATCATGCCGCCGAGATCCTGCCCGCCGTTCATCGCATCGCCTCCGGCTGCTGGGCGAGACTGGTGCCGATCATGGAGTCGCGGGTGACGAGTTCAGCCAAGGCCTCCTCACTCATGCCTTCTGTCCCCTCGGGTCGCATCGGGATTACGAGGTACCTGACCTCTGCGGTCGAGTCCCAGACCCGAATTCGGGTGGTTTCCGGCAGGTATACCCCAAACTCGGCGAGAACCCTGCGTGGATCGAGCACAGCCCGGGAGCGGTAGGGGGCAGACTTATACCAGATGGGAGGAAGGCCAAGCACCGGCCACGGGTAGCAGGAGCACAAGGTGCACACGACCATGTTGTGCTCATCAGACGTGTTCTCGACAACCACCATGTGCTCGCCCTGACGGCCGACGAAGCCCAGTGACGCGATGGCGGCTGTCGCGTCGGCTCGGAGCCATTCACGGTATGTCGGATCGGTCCAAGCCTTGGCGACCACCTTAGCGCCGTTGCGTGGTCCGACCTTGACCTCATAGGTTTCGACCAGCGCGTCAATGGCCGCTGGATCGACATAGCCTTTTTCGACAAGGATGGACTCGAGTGCGCGCACCCGCAACTCGATCTCGGAGAGATGACTGTGGTCGTCATGATCGTGGTGGTGCTGGTTCATGCCTTACCGACCTGGCTGTATCCTTGCATGGCATCAATGCTAACCTGAGGGCGACAACACCGCTAGCTGTATGGGACAGCATCAGCTGGGAAGTTTCGATGCTAACCCAAAGCCGACGGCAGCCATAAAGCGCGTCTGGTGCTTACCTTACTATGTAATCATCAGGGTTGAGACCTGCAGCCGGCCGGAGGCTGCACGAAAACTAAGTCTTACTGAGACGTGCTGGGCGCTGGGATTTTAATCCAGAACCCTCTCATTAAGAGGCAGATGTCCTCCTTCGCTCAAATTAGTTCCCCATTCCAACAGAAATATCCTCTTTAGCTCGCATTCAAGCAGTATACTTGAAATACTGATAATATACTGGAATTGATGTATTAGGCGGACCTCAGTTGACCAATTCCAGAGACATTTTCCATTATTCCTACGTAAAATAGGGAACTCGGTCCGGAGATAAATTCACAGATGACTGCCTCCACCGCCATCATATGACCTAAGCTATTAAACTAGGTTCCATCTGAGGACTTTGGGTAGCGTGACATGGGCAATCAAACAAGCGCTACACAACCCGTAGCTGTATGTCTCATCATCCACTCCAGAATTACGAGGCTTACGTTTGGAATTGGTCTCTGACTTCTGGGTAAAGCTGAGCTCTGGAAACACTCATATACAGTTTGTGAAGGAATAGACCGACGGCTGCCTGCGTTTGCCAGCCATGCAATTGCACTCAAAGCGCAGGATAGGCTCATGACTCCGGACAAAAATTCGCAAAATGTCAATTCGGAACAGATCAGTGGTTCCTACACCGGCCCCTCGCTCGGGCGAGCTTCTTTGCTCTTCGTGACCTCAGTCAGTTCCTTTATCGGCGCGAGTCTCTTGCTTGCTAGCATTTGACAAAGCAGCTGCGAAACATTTCTAACCCTTCGGAGCTGGAGGCCTCATCATGAGCAAAGTCAGGGTCGATCATACAGTGGAGCTCGTGGCGCGAGCAATTTACGAGGCTGAGCAACATGCACGCTCATGGGACAACGGGTCTGCGAGGAGCAGAGAGCGCTCCCGGGAGTATGCTTGGAATGCAATCAGACTGCTGAACGAAGACATCGGCGTTCTTCTCTTCGCGTTGAATGAGGCTGCAGCAGAACACTCGCCGGGAGTTTCGGGAGCGGCGACTTAACAATTCCCACGCTGATCAGCCGGCTTCAGCGCAGAGCTACGACAGAGCCAGCAGAATTGAGCTGGCATGCTACGCGAGACTGGCGAACCTGGCGGGCGTTTGCGCGGGCATACACGACGCGGACCTGGAGTGGGGCTATGAGGCCGCCGCGCGCCAAGCGGCTTGCCCGCCCAGCACCTGCTGCGTCCACCTGGATTGCCCCGTAACGAACCGCCGCCGCTGCGATGGAAGTGCGGCATAGCTCGACGATCTGACCAGAGACACCAGCTCGCATCGTGCGCGCTTCAACCAAGTCTTCTCTCTCGGCACGGGAGGATTCAAGGCGGGGGATAAGAGAGGATGGCAGGCTCAAATCAGTCATGCTCTCCCGCGTCGTGAGTGCTCCCGTTGCCGCCGCTATATCTCCCGAAGCCCTCGTACTTGACGCCGCCTGACGGCCTACACTACGGGTCTCCCGATCATCGCGAGCTCCGACGGTGGTGCTTCCTCCTCCACGATCAGCCGGTCTGGAATCTGGGTTGCTGACTCCTCCAGCAACTTCTCCGCTGGTACTGTTTCCCTGACTGCCACGCCCCTCGGCACCTCCTCCCCCCTTGCCGCTGCTTCCCCCCTGCCCACCACGGCCGCTCTCACCATCCTGGCCACTTCGTCCGCCCCTCTCTCCGCCACTGCTGTCGCTGTTGGAATTGCCACCATCGTTTCCTTTGCCGCCGCTGTTCCCATGGCCCTGACCGCCACCATTTCCATTGCCTTGGCTGCCGCCGTCTTTTCCCCCTCCACTATTGCCGTGACCACCCGAGTTGCCGCCACCATTTCCCTCATTCTTGGCGGCAACAGGATGAGCAGCCAGCAATACAGCCACGAAGATTGAAGTGAGAGGAATCCGGAGCATGCTTCCTCCTGATGGTTAGGGTTCTCGTGGCCACTGAGACTGAACGCTGACGGGGTTCACCAAAGTCGGCTGTCGGGCAGCAGATCGTTCGGCAGGCTGAGAGCACCAGGGCCGCGACGGTTTTGGGCGTCCTGAGTAAGCAATCGAGGCTGCTGATTTGCGCGTTGTGAGAGCTTTCCAACGAAACGCACACTTTGGTTCCTTTGCTCATGGGATAGCGTTGTCTGCCTTGATGCCTCAGGCTCAGGTGCGCGAACTGGAGCCGCCGCACTCTTGTCGACTGGTCTGGCCGGTGGTTTGGTCCCGATACTTAAGGGGGCTTGGCGAGGCGTGCTGTCCTTCGCTCTCTCACTTTTGTCTGGCCGGCCGCTTCGGTGCGGAGTTTGTCTTTGCTCCACAGATGAGGCCGTAGTCGTTACCGGGAGCAGAGGGAGCTTGGAGGACCGCTGTCCTGGATGGGCATCTCTCAGGTTATCGAGAGCAATATGATCATCATTTGGCTGAAGATGCTTGTCAGCCTCCATCCTGTCACTTTGCAGAGCAGTGATGATGGCCAGCTGATGCTGCACAGCTTCCAGCTGCATAAGAGCAGAAGCAGCTTTCGCCTTCTCGCTTTCTGCTGTTGTTTTCGCCATTAGGATCTGAGTACTGAGGCTTGCCAGTTCCTCCTGTAATGCGGTCACTTTCAACAATGCCTGTTCCGCAAGTCTCCTCTGCTCAGACTCGGCAATCGTAGACCCGGTTGCTTGCCTTGTATGCGCCTCTGTGTCAGCGAGTTGCTCCCGGAGAACCAGCACCTCCTCCTGCTTTTCCTGCAGGCTAGCCATTTGCTCCTGGAGGGCGGCGACCTGCAATCGCGCAGCAGCGGCGTTGTTCCGCTCTCTCTCAAATGCCACTTGAAGGGCAAGAAGCCGAACCTCTCCTTCGGCCGCGACGTCAGTGGAACTCTGCAATGCGAACAGAGGTAAATTCTGCCACCTCTCCGCTGGCGGAGAATATGAGTCGGGCAAAGCTCCGCCGCCTGCTTGCATGTTATTTGGAGCAAGCTGGATCTCGGCCACTTTCGGCAAGTGACTTTCTCTTACATGCCCTCCGCCTGCGAAGCTTGGCAACAGATATGCCGTGACACCCACTGCACCGAGAGCGCCTATCGCCCCCCACCACCTTCTGCCTAAGGTTGATGGGGCAAGCCTTTCTTCGTGGACTGCTCTAGATCGCCAGAACACTTGCCGGATCATAAGCGGTCCTCTGTTTCTGGACCTTCATCGGAGCGATAGCTCACACGAAAGCCGCATTGTCATACCGGCACGAAGGGTCTCTTGTTTCGGCTACCTCGCCCGATTACGATCTATTACTAGGCTACATTGTGGCTTCGTCATGTACTCTCATTGGCTATTTGGAACGATGATACCTTTGAGGGTATCCAGTGCCTATAAAGGGAGCCAGATTAACCGTTCGCAGGGCTCTCTTTATGGAGATCCTTTGACATCTGGCGGCGCTGGAGGAAGCATCCAATGAGTTGCATCATCCACATCAATATAGTCTCGCATATGACTATCGTAGAAAACGAACGCACCCTGAGGAAACTCAGGACCTTGATGCCAGAATACATCGATGTAACGGACTCCGTTTTCCGTCCATACATCGAGTTTGGAGCCGTCTCGAGGCGCAGATTTCAACGGCCGCCACTCACTCATTGTGGGATTCTCGAAGGAACAGGAATTCAGCTTTTTGGAACAACATGCGACAGCCTAACGATGCCTCATAGTGATAGTTATCACACGGAAAGTCAGAGAGTAGGAATATATCTCACTGTTCCATTTGAGATCAGGATAAGCTTTGCACTGTCCTGTAAGCGCAGTCGACTGCTGAGGAAGGATCGCGCGCTAGCGACTGGCGGATCAGAAAGCAATACCTGCGCCTTCATATCCAGGAGCGTCCGATAGCGTTCTACGTATCCGTCCAGAGCGGAATACCTTCTTCTGTGCCGGCGATAGAGTTGCATTGAGAACTTCGTTCAGGCTCTGGAGTTCCTCCTGTATGAGATCAAGGCGCGTTAGCAACTCGGCATCCGACATTCGGGCTGCCGGTCGACTGACGCTCAAAGGCTGCTGATCACCGATGGCTTGGCGGATAGTCGCGAGCGCAGTCTGGCCAATTCCCGGAACAGCCAGCCAGCTTCTATCGCAAATCCGGCTGACCTCCCGGACGGTAGGCCTGCGCCCCTTGAACTCGTGAAGAATGGCAGATTTCACCCGGGACGGAACGGCTTCTAGTGGGAATAACTCATTCTCATGCATCGTAAATCCCCGCATATCCCAAATACACCCATAAGGTCAGAGTTCAATCGAGGCGAAGGCGCGACAGGATTGAGACTGATTTGAGATTGCGCACGGCCATATACAGAAGAGATCAACATATCTCCTTTTGCTCCAAATCGAAGAGCCGCATGAACAGGTCGTGACATGATAGGCTTTTCCTCATCATAAAATTCCAATCACAACTATTTCGTAGTGGACTTTCCCCTTTCAAAGGCAGAGCTCACCTTGAACGACATGGCATCGAATCCAGATATCCGCCGAATATTGTCGCACGTATACTCCATAGCCTGCGTTCACGCGTTATCCATTATGGAACGAGCCTCATGCAAAGGAAGCGAACTTGAGATGGAATTACGATAGGCGTGAGATCATTGCCGATGGCATCGTGCATGCGGTCGGGGTGATCGTCGGAACCGTCTCAATCATCGCCTTGATCGTGCTGGCTGCCCCAACCGTCGGAGCGTGGGAGTTCACCTCCATTCTGGTCTATGGCGCTGGCCTTCTGACGGTGCTCACCGTCTCGGCGCTCTACAACCTCTGGCCGGTCTCGCCAGTCAAATGGACGCTCAGGCGGTTTGACCATTCAGCCATCTACCTCCTGATCGCGGGCACCTACACGCCGTTCATTACCCAGATGAAGGCGAATGCGGAATCCCTGGTGTTGCTGGTTGGTGTGTGGCTCACTTCTGCAATAGGAATTGCCCTCAAACTCAGTTTTCCTGGCCGGTTCGACCGCCTCTCCATCCTGCTCTATCTGTTTCTGAGTTGGAGCGGCGTCATGGCCTATGAGTCCGTTTTCGGGGCGCTTCCAGGGTCCACCCTCTGGCTTCTCGCCATCGGGGGCATTCTCTATACAGCCGGCGTGGTGTTCCACATCTGGGAAAGCCTGCGCTTTCAGAATGCGATCTGGCACGCTTTCGTCCTGGCCGCGGCCGCCTGCCACTATGGTGCCGTGCTCGACTGCCTCGTGCTTGCACGGGCGTGACAGAGCACAGTCTTTGCGCAGGCATTACAGGCTCAAAAAGTACGAAGGCAGCGCCACATGGCAATTTACCCAGCGCCTCCTTCACTCTCTCCCCGATCACTCATTTCTTCCTGTTGTAAACGTCCAAGGACACGGCAGCGAGCAGCACAAGCCCCTTGATGACCTGCTGATAGTCGATGCCGATTCCTAAGATCGACATGCCGTTGTTCATCACACCCATGACGAAGGCGCCGATAACGGCACCCGTCACCTTGCCGACGCCACCTGTGGCCGAGGCGCCGCCGATAAACACGGCTGCGATCACGTCGAGCTCGAAGCCAAGGCCGGCCTTCGGCGTGGCCGTATTGAGACGTGCTGCGAAGATCAGGCCGGCGAGGCCTGCCAGCACGCCCATGTTGACGAAGGTGAGAAAGGTCAGACGCTCGGTCTTGATACCCGAGAGCTTCGCAGCCTTCTCGTTGCCGCCCAGGGCATAGACCCGCCGGCCAATGGTGGTTCGGTTGGTTACGAAGGCATAAAGCGCGATCAGCACGGCCATGATCACAAGGACGTTCGGCAACCCGCGATAGGTCGCCATGAGATAGCAGAACGCAATCACCAGAACGGCGAGCAGGCCGTTCTTGAAGAGGAACAGGCCGAAAGGTGCGGTCTCGACAGCATGCTTGAGCTGGTTGGCGCGGCTGCGGAAGCTGAAATAGATGATCGCTGCAACGCTCGCCGTTCCTAGGAACAGGGCCGTGTAGTTGAACCCCTCTCCGCCGAAGACGTCAGGAATAAAACCTGAGCTCAGGCGCTGGAACACCACCGGGAAAGGACCGACCGACATACCGCCGAGGAGCGCCAGAGTCAGCCCCTTGAAGACGAGCATGCCGGCGAGTGTTACGATAAAAGATGGTACCTTGAAATACGCGACCCAATAGCCCTGAGCCGCACCGATCAGGCCGCCGACAATCAGGCATGCGATAGTGGTCGTCACCGGATCGAAGCCCCACCGGACCATCATGATAGCGGCCAGACCGCCGACGAAGCCGACGATGGAGCCTACCGAGAGGTCGATATGCCCGGCCACAATCACGAGCAGCATGCCAAGCGCCATGATGACGATGTAGCTGTTCTGCAGCACGAGGTTGGTGAGGTTGAGAGGCCGCAGCAGGGTGCCGTTGGTGACCACCTGAAAGAACAGCATGATGACCAGAAGCGACAGCAGCATGCCGTAATCGCGGAAATGAGCCTTGATGAACTCCATCCACGAGGTCTTGGGCTGGGAAACGTTAAGCTCGTCAGCGGTTCTGGTGTCCATCTCAGCGTCTCCCGGACTTGACGATAGCGTGCATGATCTTCTCCTGGGACGCTTCGGCGATACTGAACTCGGCAATCAGGGAGCCTTCGTTCATGACATAAATCCTGTCGCACATGCCGAGCAGTTCCGGCATCTCAGAGGATATCATGAGAACACCTTTCCCGGCATCGGCCAGCCTGTTGATGATCGTATAGATCTCATATTTCGCACCGACGTCGATTCCCCGGGTCGGCTCGTCGAGGATAAGAATCTCAGGATCGGAGAAGAGCCACTTGCTCAGAACGACCTTCTGTTGGTTGCCGCCTGACAGATTCACGGTCTCCTGGAAGACGCTGGGGCTGCGAATGCGCATCTTGGCGCGATAATCGTTGGCGACCGCCAGCTCCTGGATGTCGTCGATGACGAACCTCTTGGAGACACCTTCGAGATTGGCGAGGGTCACGTTCTTACGAACATCTTCGGCCAGAACCAAGCCATAGGTCTTGCGATCCTCGGTAGCGTAGGCGATCCTATTCGAGACCGCCTTTTCCACCGTGCTCACGTCGATCTGCCGACCGTGGAGCATCACGCGGCCGGATATATTCTGGCCAAAGCTGCGTCCGAACAAGCTCATGGCGAACTCGGTCCGGCCCGCGCCCATCAGCCCAGCGACGCCGACGATCTCGCCGCGCCGGATATTCAGGTTGACGTTCTTGACCACCTGCACATGGGTGTGAATCGGGTGATAGGCGGACCAGTTCTCGACCTCGAAGATGATCTCGCCGATCTTCGGCTCGCGCTTGGGGTAGCGGTCCTCCATGGTACGGCCAACCATGCCGCGGATGATACGGTCCTCACTGACGGCTTCCGCACGACAATCCAGCGTCTCGACCGTTCCGCCATCCCGGAGGACCGTGATGGCATCCGCGACCTTCGAGATCTCGTTGAGCTTGTGCGATATCAGGATCGAGGAAATCCCCTGAGCCTTGAACTGGAGCAAGAGGTTCAGGAGTGCGTCGCTATCCTTTTCATTCAGGCTGGCGGTCGGCTCATCGAGAATGAGAAGCTTCACCTTCTTCGACAGTGCCTTGGCAATCTCTACAAGCTGCTGCTTGCCGACGCCGAGATTGGTCACGAGCGTTTCTGGCGACTCATTGAGGCCGACGACCTTGAGCAGTTCCTTGGTGCGGGAGAACGCCAGCGACCAGTCAATGACGCCGTACTTAGCCTGCTCGTTGCCGAGAAAAATGTTTTCAGCAATCGACAGAAGCGGCACGAGTGCCAATTCCTGGTGGATGATGATTATGCCGAGCGCTTCGCTGTCGGCTATGCCCTTGAAGCGGCGCTCCTCACCTTCGTAGACGATGGAGCCGGAATAGGAACCGTGCGGATAGACGCCGCTCAGAACCTTCATGAGCGTGGACTTGCCAGCACCATTCTCCCCGACCAGCGCATGGATCTCGCCGGCCTGAACGGTGATGTTGACGTCGTCGAGCGCCTTCACTCCTGGGAAAGTCTTCGTGATCCCCCGCATTTCAAGGATCGCATTCATCGTATGTCCTCAAGCCACAAAGGTGGCAGGCGCCCTGCAAATGAGGAAGGACCCCGCGCATGCGCGGGGCCCTGTTGCATTGAGCCCATTACTTGAACTCGGTTTCCTTGTAGTAGCCGCTGCCGACCAGAACTTCCTTCCAGTTCGACGCATCGACGCTGACCGGCTTCAGCAGGTAGGCCGGCACGGTCTTGACGCCGTTCTCGTAGGTCTTGGTGTCATTGACTTCCGGCTGCTTGCCGGAGAGCACGGCATCGACCATGTTGACCGTGACCTTGGCCAGTTCACGGGTGTCCTTGAACACCGTCGAAGTCTGCTCCTTGGCAAGGATCGACTTGATCGATGGCACCTCGGCATCCTGACCGGTGATCACCGGCATCGGCTGTTTCGGCGTGCCGTAGCCCACGCCCTTGAGCGAGGAGATGATGCCGATGCTCAAGCCATCATAGGGTGAGAGAACCGCATCGACACGCTTGTCGGTGTAGTAGGCGGAGAGCAGATTATCCATACGGGCTTGGGCAACGGCGCCGTCCCAACGCAGGGTCGAGACCTTGTCCATCCCGGTCTGGCCGCTTTGAACCTTCAACTTGCCGCTTTTGATGTATGGGTCGAGAACGGACATGGCGCCGTTGTAGAAGAAGAACGCGTTGTTGTCGTCCGGCGAGCCGCCGAACAGCTCGATATTGAACGGGCCTTTGCCTTCCTTCAACCCAAGGGCCTTCTCGATGTAGCCGCCCTGGAGCACGCCGACCTGGAAGTTGTCGAAGGTTGCGTAATAGTCGACATTTTTGGAGTTACGGATCAGGCGATCATAGGCAATGACCTTGATGCCCTTGTCGGCCGCCTGCTGCAGTGCGTCGGACAGGGTCGTTCCATCGATCGCCGCGATCACGAGCACCTTGGAACCCTTGGTGATCATGTTCTCGATCTGGGAGAGCTGGTTCGGGATATCGTCTTCCGCGTATTGCAGATCGACGTTGTAGCCCTTCTCCTTCAGCACCTTGACCATATTGTTGCCGTCGTCGATCCAACGTGCGGACGACTTTGTCGGCATGGCGACGCCGACAGTACCCTTATCCTGCGCCTGTGCGGCACCAAACAGGCCGAAGGCTCCGAGAGCCACAGCAGCCATTGTGGTCGTAAATGTCTTCAAGGTCGTTCTCCCTCTTGTTCATGCCCAGGCTTTTGTCTCACGCCTGGCGCAAATCGGCACCCTTGCCCAAGAACTTTCCGTCAGTTCGGCGCCTCAGCCTCGACCGAAAGCAGCTGACTGATCTTGTATTAGGGCAGGCCGCTTTCCTGGAGCAGCCCTGCTCTTCTTTTCCGATGGAGTGTTAGTTCGATACGTCGACAATAAATCATACTATAATACTATTCAGGGCAGCAAGCATTCATCCGAGTCAGTCAACCCGCCCCAGAGAACGCATGAATCTGGATGTTGGCCAGTGAACTCTCAGCATGCTTGATCTGAACCCTCTCGGCCGCCTGCAGGATGAGCGCAGCCATCGCGTCGCTTGCTGCGGATGGCCGGCGCTGCTCGATGGCGTCGAACACGGCCTGGTGCTGGCGCATCACCTCTTTGAAACGGTCGTCACTGGAAACCGGGGAGCTGATGGTGAAGGATGTCGCCAGCGCGGCTCCGATGACGGAACCAATCGATTGCAGAAAGGGATTGCCCGAAGCCTCCAGAATGGCCTGGTGGAAGGCCAGATCGGCTTTCGTGAATCCCTGCCGGTTGCTCTCGCATCCATACATGCCCTGAAGCGCCTTGTGCATGGCCCTGAGCTGTTCCGGCGTCCGACGTAAAGCTGCCGTCGCGCAAGCGAGCGGCTCAAGCATCTGCCGGATCTCGAACAGCCATCCCAGAAAGCGGGCGTCGACGCCCATCTCGAGATGCCATTCGAGGATGTCTGCGTCGAACATGTTCCAGTTGTTTCGATCCAGAACCTTGGTGCCGACCTTCGTCTTGGACTCGATCAATCCCTTGGCGGCCAACGTCTTCAAGGCTTCCCGGAGGGCCGTGCGTGAAACGCCGAAGAGCTCCATCAACTCCCCGTCGCCGGGCAGGATGCTGCCCACAGGGAAGCGGCCCTGCATGATGTTCTGACCAATCCCATGGGCAACGAGATCATGAGCCGATCGCGATCTTGAGGGCCTCCGGAAATCGTTCACCAACACCATGATCCTGTTCTCTCAGTTGGACCGGGATCGAACAGATGCCGCCGACAATCCCCGCTGCAAGACGATGAATGCAAACAGCAGAGCACCAATGGCAATTTTCGTCCACCAGGAACTCAAGGTTCCTTCGAAGGTAATGTAGGTCTGAATCAACCCTTGGATCAGAACGCCGACAAGGGTGCCGATGATCGTTCCATAGCCGCCCGTCAGCAGCGTGCCGCCGATGACCACGGCCGCGATGGTGTCGAGCTCAACCCCGGTAGCAGCCAGCGAATAGCCTGCGGAGGTGTAGAAGGAAAAGACAATTCCCGCCAAGGCGGCAAGGAGGCTCGACAGCATGTAGATCCGAACCGTCGTCTTACCTACAGGAATGCCCATCAGTTCAGCGGACGTCCGGTTACCGCCCAGCGCATAAACATTGGCACCGAACCGTGTAAAATGAGCCAGGACAACGCCGGCCGCGAAGGTCACCAGCATGACGATGGCGATGATGGTCAGTCGACCCCCGCCCGGCAGGGCGAAAGCAATGTCAGTGATCTGGCCATAGGCCGGTGCGTTGATCGGGATCGAGTCCGTGGTGAGCACGAAGCAGAGCCCCCGCGCCAGGAACATGCCCGCGAGGGTGACGATGAAGGCCGGGATCTGAAAGGCGTGGATCAGGAAGCCCATGCCGGCTCCGAACAGCGCAGCCAAGCCGAGAATGAGAATGAAAGCCAAGTATGGGTTGAGGTTGTATCGCTCGATCGCGACTGCCAGGAACACACCTGTGAAGGCGATCACCGAGCCGACCGAGAGATCGATGCCACCGGAGAGGATCACGAAGGTCATGCCAACCGCTACGATGCCAAGAAAGGCATTGTCGGTGAGAAGATTGCCGATCACGCGCGTCGAGGCGAAGTTGGGAAACTGAGCGAGGCAGATCAGATAGCCGACGATGAAGACGGCCAGCGTGATGAGAACCGGAAGGTGCCGCCGGATCATGCCTTGCCCCTCCAGATGGCGCGAACAGCGGACAGGACGGGAGACTGGGCCAGGAGCACGGCAAGCACGACGATCGCCTTCACGATGAGGTTGTATTCCGGCGGGTAGCCGCTCAGCAGAATGCCGGTGTTCATGGCCTGGATGATGAGGGCCCCGACCACCGAGAGGCCAAGGCTGAAGCGTCCGCCGAACAGGGACGTGCCGCCGATCACCACGGCGAGAATGGCATCGAGTTCGAGCCACAAGCCTGCGTTGTTGGCATCAGCCCCGCGAATATCGGCGGTGACGATCAGGCCGGCAATGGCCGCACAGAGGCTGCACCACATGTAGACCGCAATGGTGACGGCCTTGGTGCCGATCCCCGCATAAGCGCTGGAGCGGATGTTAGCCCCGATGGCTTCGATGAAGAGCCCGAGCGCCGTGTAACGGACCACGAGATGAGTGATGAGGAGCATCACGAGGGCGATGACCACCGGCATCGGCAGCATCAGGAACGACCCGCCGCCGATCAAGGCGAAGCCTTCGCTCACGAAGGTGATGATCTGCCCCTCCGTGACGAGTTGCGCAAAGCCGCGTCCAGCCACCATCAGGATCAGAGTCGCCACGAAGGGCTGGATCTCAAGGACAGCGACGAGAATGCCGTTCCATAGACCGCAAAGGAGCCCGACACCGGCCGCCGCTAAAAGTGCGGCAGGAAGCGGGTAACCCTGCGCTGTTAAGGTTGCAGCCACCGCGCCGGCAATCGCCATGACGGCGCCGACGGAAAGATCGATGCCTCGAGTGGCGATGACGAGCGTCATCCCTAAGGCGAGAATCGCGACAGGTGCTCCCCTGTTCAGCACGTCGATGAGGCTGCCGAACAGGCGCCCGTCCTGCAGGCGCAGGGCGAAGAAGTCGCGGAAGACGAGCCAGTTGACGATCAGGACGATCAGGAGCGCCGCAACCTGAGGCAGCCCCTTAGGTAAGCTACGTGGAGCAATGGCCTGAATCATGCCGCTCATGAATGGCTCGCAATGGTTGTCATGATGGTATCGGCACTCACTTCGTCTCCGGAAAGCTCGCGCACATGCCTGCGATCCCGCAGTACAACGACCCGGTCGCTATAGGATGCGATTTCTTCGAGTTCGGAGGAGATCACAAGGAGCGCAAGCCCATCCTCGCACAGCCGCTCGATCAGACGGATGATCTCGGCATGGGCGCCCACATCGATGCCTCGCGTCGGCTCGTCGAGAATGAGGAAGCGCGGCTCGGTGGCAAGCCAGCGCGCCAGCAGCGCCTTCTGCTGGTTGCCGCCGGATAGAAGACCGATCGGCTTTTCCGCATCTGGCGTGCGGATGTCGAGAAGCTTGATGAAACGGCTTGCGATTTCATCCTGCTTGGTTGTCGGGATCTTGTGGAGCCAGCCACGCTGCGCCTGCAGGGCCAGAATGATGTTCTCGCGGACGGACAGCTCTGCAACGATACCTTCCGTCTTGCGATCCTCAGGAGTGAAGCCGAAGCGCAAACGTGCAGCATCGCGCGGGGTCGCGAGGCGGACAGGTCTACCGTCGACGAAGGCCTGTCCGCTGTCCGCCCGTTCGATGCCGAAGACCAGCTTGGCGGTCTCAGTCCGCCCGGATCCAAGGAGACCGGCGAGCCCCACGACCTCACCAGGGCGCAAAGCCAGATCGAACGGCTCTAGCAGGCGGCTCTTGCCGTAATTCCTGAAGGCGACGAGCGGCTCTCCCGTCACGGCAGGGCGCTGGTTGCGATGGAGAGCCTCTGCGGCGAGCTCACGCCCCAGCATCATGGACACGAGTTCGATCCGCGGCAACTCGGCTATGGGGCGGGAGCCCACAAGGCGCCCGTTGCGCAGCACGGTGATGCGGTCGCAGACGGCGTAGACCTGATCGAGGAAATGCGTGACGAACACGATGCCGATGCCACGGCTCTTCAGACGCCTCAGGATTCCGAAGAGCGTCTCGACCTCTTGGGCGTCAAGGCTTGCCGTCGGCTCGTCCAGGATCAGCACCTTGGCCGAGAGGTCGACCGCGCGGGCAATCGCAATGATCTGCTGAATGGCCACGGAGTAACTGCTCAGCGGATTGGCGACGTCGATATCGAGGCCGTAGCCCGCGAGCAACTCGGAGGCGCGGCGGCGCATCTCGCGGGTGCGCACGAGACCGAAGCGATGCGGCTGGCGACCGATGAAGAGGTTCTCCGCCACGGAGAGATTCGGCAGGAGGTTGACCTCCTGATAGACGGTTCCGATTCCCAAGGAGAGCGCATCAGCGGTGTCCCGAGCCGTGACCTCCTGCCCTTCAAGGCGTATGATGCCGGCATCGCGCCGCAACACGCCCGTCAAGACCTTGATCAAGGTCGACTTGCCGGCGCCGTTCTCGCCGAGCAGGCCGTGGATCTCTCCGGCATGGAGGGTGAAATCTACGTGATCGAGGGCCTGTACCCCTGGAAAGCCCTTCGTGAGACCTCGGATCTCTAGGAGTTGAGGCTGTTCTGTCACCGGCTGCATCACGCCCTCGCCTGCCACGCGCAAAACCGCCGAAACTTGGCGGGTCCGAATGGCAGCAGGCAGAACCTGCCTGCTGCCATTTATGCCTTATGATCTTAGTAGAGATCTTTGCGCTTGTCGTACTCGGCCTTCGCCGTCTCCGGCGTATAGACCTTGGACTCCGTCTGAATCCACTTCGGCGGCTGCTTGCCGTCTTTCTTGAACGCCACCAAGGCGTCGAGGGCCGGGCCCGCCATGTTCGGGGTCAGCTCGACGGTCACATTGGCCTCACCGTCGGCCATAGCCTTGAAGATGTCCGGAACGGCATCGATGGACACGATCTTGATGTCCTTGCCGGGCTTCAATCCCGCTTCCTTGATGGCCTGAATGGCGCCGATCGCCATATCATCGTTATGCGCATAGACGGCGCAGATGTTCTTGCCGCCGCCTTCGGCCTTGATGAAGCTCTCCATGACTTCCTTGCCCTTGGTGCGGGTGAAGTCGCCGGACTGGGTGCGGACGATCTTCATGCCGGGATTGGCGGCCACGACCTGATCGAACCCCTTCTTGCGGTTGATCGCCGGGCTCGAGCCGACCGTGCCCTGCAGTTCCACCACATTGCACTTGCCGCCGGTCTCCTTGGCCAGCCACTCGCCCGCAACCTTGCCTTCATAGACCGTATCGGAGGTCACGGCCGTAAGATAAAGCGAATCGTCCTTCGTCTCGATGGAGCGGTCGAGCAGCACCACAGGGATCTTGGCATCCTTGGCCTCTTTGAGAACGGCATCCCAGCCGGTCGACACGACCGGCGCGATGAAGATTCCGTCGACGCCCTGCGCGATGAAGGAGCGCACGGCGCGAATCTGGTTCTCCTGCTTCTGCTGCGCATCGGAGATCTTCAGATCGACGCCGCGCTTGTCAGCCTCGATCTTCGAGACCTTGGTCTCGGCAGCGCGCCAGCCGGATTCCGATCCGACCTGTGAGAAGCCGATGGTCATTTTGGATTGGGCGTAGGCGGCGCCTGAGGACAGCATCAGTGCAGCCATGCCGATTGTCGTCAAAAGATGACGGGCCTTCATGCGTTCTCTCCCTCAATTTGTCGTTGCTCTTCGACTTTAGCAGCCTTAACAGCTGCCTATTAGTAGTATTATATGAATTAAAGGGAGCGCCTATTCAACCAAAGTCGTGGGGTCATAGCCTCATTCGGATGGCGCGATAGTGGATCAAAGGCGAGCACGATGAGCGAAGACAAGAAGCGCCCTCTCCGCAGCCAGGCTTGGTTTGGCCGCCAGGACAAGATGGGGTTCTATTATCGCTCCTTCCTCAAGAACAGCGGCTTCCCCCAGGACCAATTCGACGGACGCCCCGTTATCGGAATCTGCAACACTTGGTCCGAACTCACCCCCTGCAACGCCCATTTCCGCACCATCGCCGAGCATGTGAAGTACGGTGTGCTGGATGCCGGCGGCTTCCCGCTCGAGTTCCCTGTCTCCTCGCTGGGCGAGGTGACCATGCGCCCGACCGCCATGCTGTTCCGCAATCTTGCCGCCATGGACGTAGAAGAGGCGATTCGTGCCCATCCTCTCGATGGCGTCGTCCTCCTCATGGGCTGCGACAAGACCACCCCCGCCCTGCTCATGGGGGCAGCCTCTGCGGACCTACCCACCATCGGCGTCTCGGGCGGGCCGCAACTGCGCGGCGTGTATCGCGGCAAGTATATCGGGTCCGGCACCAACATCATCTCCATGAGCGAGCAGCTGCGCGCCGGCGAGGTCACGCTGGAGGAGTTCCATGAGGCGGAGAGCGGCATGAACCGCTCGGCCGGCCACTGCATGACCATGGGCACCGGCTCGACCATGGCATCCATGGTCGAAGCGCTCGGCGTCGGCCTACCCGAGAATGCCGCCATCCCGGCAAGCGATGCCCGTCGCAATCAGCTCGCCCGCATGGCAGGCCGCCGCATCGTAGAGATGGTGCATGAGGATCTCATTCTGTCGAAGATCATGACCCGCGAGGCTTTCGAGAACGCCATCCGCACGCTGGCGGCCATTGGCGGCTCGACCAACGCGGTGGTGCATCTACTGGCCATCGCCGGCCGTGTCGGCATCGACCTCACGCTGGACGATTTCGACCGGCTCGGGCGCGACATCCACTGCCTCGTCGATCTCATGCCCTCCGGCCGTTTCCTGATGGAGGATTTCTACTATGCCGGCGGCCTGCCGGTGGTTCTGCGCACGCTAGGTGAGCGCGGCCTGCTGCACAAGGATGCGCTGACCACCAACGGCAAGACGATCTGGGACAACGTCAAGGATGCACCGTGCTGGAACCGGGAGGTGATCACCTCCTTCGAGGAGCCGTTCAAGCCGGAAGCCGGCATTGCCATCCTCAAAGGCAATCTGGCGCCGAACGGCGCCGTCATCAAGCCGTCCGCCGCTTCGCCTGAACTGATGCAGCATACGGGCCGAGCGGTGGTGTTCGAAACGATCGAGGATCTGCACCACCGCATCGACGACGAGGATCTCGACATCGACGAAACCTGCATCATGGTGCTCAAGAATTGCGGTCCCAAGGGGTATCCGGGCATGGCGGAGGTCGGCAACATGCCCCTGCCGCAGAAGCTGCTCAAGAAGGGTGTCCGCGACATGATCCGCATCTCGGATGCGCGCATGTCCGGCACCGCCTACGGAACCGTGGTTCTGCACGTGGCGCCGGAAGCAGCCGCCGGCGGGCCCCTGGCCCTGGTGCAGAATGGAGACCTGATCACCCTTGATGTGCAGGCCCGCAGCTTGCATCTTCACGTGGAAGCGCAGGAGATGGAGCGTAGGCAGGCTACCTGGGTTCCACCAGAGCCGCACGCGACGCGCGGCTGGGCCAAGCTCTATGTCGACCATGTCCTGCAAGCCGACAAAGGCGTTGACTTGGACTTCCTGGTGGGCCGCACCGGCTCGCCTGTTCCGCGCGACAACCACTAGAAGACGATACAGCCATCATGAAGGAAGAGACCATGCCCGCAGCCGGCAGCAGTTCCACCCGCCCCTATCGTGGTGTTTTTCCGGTAGCGCCCACCATCTTCGATGATAGCGGCCGCCTCGATCTCGAAGGTCAAAAGCGCGCTATCGATTTCATGATCGACGCAGGCTCCGACGGCCTCTGCATCCTGGCGAATTTCTCCGAGCAGTTCCTGCTGCGCGACGAGGAGCGCGAGGCCGTGATGACGACGGTGCTCGAGCATGTGG
>NZ_JADQDN010000006.1 GCF_015694425.1 Microvirga terrestris | reverse complement strand
GACTTCGGTGTGGTTCGCGCCGGCCTGAACTTCCGCTTCGGCACCTACTAAGATCCTTCGCCTCGGCGATCGACGAAAAGGCCCGGGTCAACACCCGGGCCTTCTTCGTTTCACGGGGTAACTCGGGTCTTAGCGTAGGCCGGGACACGTGCCTCGAAATCGGCAAGCCAAGCCACGAGTTTCGGATAGCTTTCACGCCAGCGGCCGCCGAAGCGCAGGTCGAGGTAACCCAGGGCGCAGGCGAGAGCGATCTGGCCGATATGCAGGTTCTGGCTGGGCGCGGACAGATGCGCCTCCGCATGGTCGAGGCCACGGCGCACCTTGTCGGCCTGATGGTCGACCCATTTCGGCTCGCGCTTTTCCTCCTGGCGGAAGCGGCCCTCATAGACCTGAAGCAGCGCCGCATCCATGATGCCGTCGGCCAGCGCCTGATCGCGCAGGGCTGTGTACCGCTCCGGTGCGTTCGGAATGACACGCCCGCCGCCGGCCAGATGATCGAGATAATCCACGATCACGCGGGAATCGTAGAGCACATCCCCGTTCTCGAGGATCAGCGCCGGAATCTTGCCCAGCGGGTTTTGCTGGCGGATCGAATCCTCGGGATTGAGGGTATCCGCATCGACAATCTCGATCCGGTCCAGGAGACCGAGGATCGCGGCGGTGAGCTTCACCTTCCGGCCGAAGGGCGAAGCGGGCGAGGAGCGGAGAACGAGCATGAGCAAACCCCTGAATTGACGAGAATGGGGCAAGTCATGACCGGTCGGAGCGCCTGCGGCAATCCGTTTTAAGCAGGGGGTCCGAAGGGTTCACAGCGATAAGCTCCGTAGCCGCTGCGCGACAGGCGCTCCGCGAGTGCCGGTAGAAGAAGCTCCGCCTCATCCTTCAATGCCCATGGCGGATTGAGAACGAAGAGCCCGCTGCCGTTGAGCCGTGTCGCATCGCGCGGATCGTCTACATAAAGCTCGAGCCGTAGGCCCGGACGCGGACTCTCCCGATGAAGCCGTTCCGCCACCGCATCGACGGGGCCGACACCCTTGATCGGGTACCAGCCGGCATAGATTCCGGTCGGCCATTTCTTCAGAGCAGCAAGAAGCTCCGTGCCGAGGCGCTCCAGCTCGTTCGGCTGTTCATAGGGCGGGTCGATCAGGACAAGACCACGCTTTTCCTTGGGCGGAATAAGCGCATGCAGCGCCGTCCATCCATCGAGGTGCATGACCTTGAGGTTCGACACCTCATTGAAAGCCTCGCTCAGCACTGCATGGTCGGCCGGGTGCAGTTCCACGAACACGCCCCGATCCTGCCGCCGCAGGATCTCCCGCACGATGCCGGGTGAGCCGGGATAGATGGTCTCTCCATGCCGCGCGCGCACATCCGCAATCACCTTGCGATAGGGAGCAAGAATCTCCTCTACATCGGGAGCAAGAGCCTCCTCCAAGCGGCCGATCCCGTCGATCCATTCGCCCGTTCGCTCGGCCTCGTCACCCGTCAGATCGTAGAGGCCGATCCCCGCATGGGTGTCGATGACGCGAAGCGGCGTCTCCTTGCGCTGCAAATAGGCGAGGATGCGCACCAGGAGGGCGTGTTTCATGACGTCGGCGAAGTTGCCGGCGTGGAAGGCGTGGCGGTAGTTCATGTCTGTCCTAAGGCATCGGGCCTGGAAATAGCCTGCACATTCGGGGAATGCGCTATTTTACCGCCGGGACCGTGATCTCGCCCGCGCGGCAGCCGTCGCGATCGACTTCGGGACACTGACGGAAACCACGCAGATCCTTGCTGAGGCAGATGCGCACCTCCTGGAGGAGACGCCGTCCGCAGGAAACCGAAATCATGTCGGGACGCAAGCCAGGATTGGCATTCAGGAATGCCTGCTCGATCTCGCTCGGCAGCACCCGCGAGCGGCTGCCCAAGGCTTTGAAACTCTCAGGAATACGCACGAATTCGCGGGCGCGCCGAACGGCCTGGAAGTAGCCGCTTGGGGATTCCCCTGTGCAGGTGCCATGCTTGCGCCATTGGTAGCGCGCCAGATTCTTGTCTGGAAAGAGACCGTCGGCATCGGCTATGGCTGCCTGAGGGACGAAACGTCCGCTGGGCTCGCAGAAGCTGGGGTAACCCTTCTCGTTCTGCGGCCACAGGCCATGGATAACGAAGCCGAGCCCACTGCCGCTGTCGCATTGCCGGCTCCGGCTGCCGCTGTTCTCGCAGAAGCCCGGCGACCAGGAGAGCGCGAGCACATAGAAGTCGAACTGCCCCATGGGGGCGCCCCTCGCCTCCCGCGGCCCCTGAGCCGCCGAGGGAGAGAGCAGGAGAAAGCAGGCGCCAGCGAAAGTGAGGCACCGGCGCAGGATCAAGGAGCGGCCTGCTTGCAATGGGGTGCGAAGGCATAGTGGCGGTCAAAGCCGTCCACGCAGGCCTCCGTATCCCAGCCGATCCCGATGAAGCCGAGATCCTCACGGATTGAGAAATTGATCTTGTGCTTGTAGCCGTCGGACACGACCACGGTGCCTGTGCAGTAGCGGCGGGGAATGTAGTCGAGGCCCCAGGGGCGCCAGACGACCTGCTGCACCCGCTCGAAGGCCACGATCTGGAGATCGGAGTTCCAGAACTTGTATTCCTTGTGCTGGAAGTTGGCGCTGATGTCCTGGAGGACGGACGGATCGGCGCAGGCCGGCAGCGAAGCGTCGAAAGGCACTTCCCGGCGCTCTGCAGGCGTGATCTCGCGGGCGAGCATAGGTGCGCTCAACATCATGCAGGAGATGAAAGCCGCCAGCCACTTCATTCGGATGCTCCAACAGGTCTTCGGATTGTGTTCCACCGACCATGTGGGCGAAGCCCGAGAAGGTCAAGGCTCCGCTTGTGGTTTAATAGATGGCGTGGCTGTTCAGCACCATCGGGGCATTTGCTGGGCGCCCCTGCGGCCGAGGTGGGAGATAGGTCTGTTCCGGAGGCCGCCTGGGCGGTGCCGGATAAGACGGCGGCGCGGTCCTTGAGGCGCTTGGACCGGGCAGATCGGCCGCATAGCCGTTCGAGGACGAATAGCGCGGCGGGGGAGCCACGGGCGCAGCCAGCGCAGGGGCCGGAGCTGGCGCAGGCGGGATGTAAGCCTCACCTTCCGGCACGTCCTGTTCAAGATCAACTGGCGCCAGATCGCCCGCGGCAGCCGCGCTCTGGAGAATCTCCTGGCTCTTCTCGGGATCGATCCGGGGTTCAAACTTCAGGATCGGCTTACAGATGCGCCGCTGCCCTCTCGGGTCGTGGCGCGCCAGATCGAGATGGAGGTGATCGTAATGGAAGGTATCGGAGCCCGGTCCCAGAACTGTCGTGAAGTAGCGGCAGGCGCCGACGAAGACCTCGCGCAGGAACTCCTGCTCGACAGGGTCCGTGCCCCGCCAGCCCTTCACCACCGAGACCTCCCGTCCGTCCACTAGGGCAAAGCCCATGACGTCCAGCGCGTTGCCGAAGGAATGCTCGGAGAGCTTGGCGCCCCGCTGGTTGTTGCGGGGGCGGCAGGAATAGGAGCCCGCCTTGATGTCGGCGAGCGGCACGCCGAAATACATCTTTGCGGCCGGCCTCACGATCTCGTCGATCCAGGTATCGATCTGCGGGATGATCGGGCAGGCGAGCGTCACTTTCGACTTCAGGCCGACGGCGCCATTGTTGAAGGCCGAGACCTTGAACGGGTAATCCATGCCGCAGACGCCGGGACCTTCGATCTTGGAACTCAGAGCCATGTAGGCCGAAGGCTGCACGAGCCGTTGCGACAGGCAGGCCTCCTCGGCCTGCGCGCGCCAAGGCTCGCGCTGCTCGAACCGAAACAGTCCGCAACCGGTGACTCCGAGCCCAATGAGCGATAGGGCAAAAAACGCAACTAACCCACGACGCATGGGCGGGAGACTAGGACCAGGCCGTAAACATCCCGTCAACGGCGTAGGATCTCAGCCGATTCGGCGCTCAATCAGCCTTACCCTGACTGAAATCCTCATGGAAAATTGGGTGCGACAGAATAGAGCAGGAACTTTTTTCGTCTAAAGTTGAAATCGATTACGAGCCAATAAAAACAACGCATTAACTGTTCGTTAACTGTTCCGCGAACTCAGCCGGGCATTGCCTAGCTCCTCGGAGGTGCTTCTCAGGGTCGCCCGGTTTTGGTAGTCTACCTATCCATTCAGAGGGGGAATAATCCCTCAGGCGGAAGGGGCCTACGATGCATCTGACATCCAATCTCGACTGGACAGCCAAGCTCAACATCGCCGCCGTCTGCGTGTCCTCTTCCTTCATCGTTGCCGTTGTGGTCGGTCTTTTCTGACCCGAATGCTATGCAGCTCCTGGTGAGCTGCTCGACAATCTTCATGGTCTCTCCGCGCTGCCCCTCACCGGCAGCGTTTTTTATGTCTCCGGGCACGGCGCCTCCGTCAGGCTCCAGGACATGACGTTGATCTCCATCTGGCATTGGGCAAGCCGTGGCCCATTGGCCGTTTTCAGGCACACCTTCTCTCCTCGCGCGAACATCCTTCCTTGTGCCCGGCAGTAGCAATCGAGCGGATTGTGATCGGGAGTTTGTGCCTGTTGGGCCAGCGCTGGCCGCTCGTGAGCATATGCCGGGGACAAAACCACTAGGCTAAAGACAAGGACGACACTGCGCATGAGGCATCTCCGCGTGTCATAACACCGAGGATGCTCCTCCTGTCGTCGAATGGCGTCAAGCGGGAGATTAGCCCCAGCGCTCCACGGCTCGATCATCGGCTTCCTTAGCCTCGACCCAGGCTCCAACCGTACCGTCCTTGAGGTGCTCGCGTTTCCAGAACGGGGCCTGCGTCTTGAGATAATCCATCAGGAATGACGCTGCCTCGAAAGCGGCGGTGCGATGGGCGCTGGCGGCCAGAACGAGAACGATCTCCTCACCAAGGGAAAGCCGGCCGAAACGATGAATGACGGTGAGCCCCAGGAGCGGCCAGCGGCTCTCTGCCCGCTCGGCAATCCGGGCGATCTCGGCCTCGGCCATGCCAGGGTAATGTTCAAGTTCGAGCGCCGTCAACCGGCCGCCCTCGTCCCGGCAAAAACCCATGAAGGAAACCACCGCACCGATATCGGCCCTCCCCCTAGTCAGGGCTGCCGTCTCGCCCGCAACATCGAAGGGCTCGGCCTGGATGCGGATCGTGCGTGCCATGGCGCTGCCGCCCTTCAAGGAGCTAGCCTCCCGTCATGGGCGGGAAGAAAGCGATCTCGCGGGCGCCGGCAATCGGGGCCTCGGGCTTGACGTGGACATGGTCAATGGCGGCCCGGACGATGCCATCGTTCTCGAAGGCATATTCATATTCCTCGCCCCGGCCTTTCAGCCAGCGCACCAGATCGGCCACGGTCGCGATGCCCTCCGGCACCTCGAGATCCTCGTCTGTTTTTCCGACGCGTTCGCGGACCCATGCGAAATAGACGAGCTTCATGGCCTCAGCCCTCGTCCATCAGGTGGTGGATGCCGTTCTTGAAGTAGTCCCAGCCGGTATACAGCGTCAGAACCGCCGCCACCCACAGCAGCACGATGCCGATCAGGGTGTTGTTCGGCAGCACCGTCTCGCCCGCCGGCCCCGCGATCAGGAAGCCCAGCGACACGAGCTGCAGGGTGGTCTTCCACTTGGCCACCCGGCTCACCGGCACGCTGACCTTCAGCTCGGCCAGGAACTCGCGCAGGCCCGAGACCAGGATCTCGCGGCACAGGATCACGATGGCCGCCCACAGGGCCCAGCCATGGATCGTGCCGTCGGCCACCAGCATCAGCAGGCAGGCGGCAACGAGCAGCTTGTCGGCGATGGGGTCGAGCATGCGCCCGAGGGCCGATTGCTGGGCGAAGGTGCGAGCCACGTAGCCGTCGAGGTAATCGGTGATGGCCGCCAGGGCAAAGACGATCAGGGCGAACCAGCGCGACCAGTGGTCCTCGGGCCAGAACAGGAGACCGACCACGGCCGGCACCGCCACAAGCCGGCCATAGGTCAGCATGTTGGCCAGGTTGAAGGCCTTGGAGCGGCCGATGGAGGATGCAGACTTCATCACACCCGCAGGAAGCATGAGGAGGGACGGTCCGTCAATCGCGGAGGGCCGCAATTGGCAAACGTTACCGTGACGCGATCTGCATTCACCAGCACCCGAATCCTAGCCTCGCTCGTGGAAGAAGTCATAGACCGCACGGGCCGTGGCGGCGTTCACACCGGGCGCCTTCATGAGATCCTCCAAGGCAGCACGCTGGATCGCCTTGACCGTCCCGAAATGGTGCAGGAGCGCCCGCTTGCGGGTCGGCCCGATGCCGGCGATCTCATCGAGAGGGTTCTTCACCAGTTCGCGCTTGCGCTTGGCCCGGTGCGCCCCGATGGCGAAGCGGTGCGCCTCGTCGCGCAGACGCTGCACGAAGTAGAGCGCCGGATCCCGCGGCGGCATCTTGAAGGGTGGCTGCCCTGGCTTGAAGAACGTCTCACGCCCGGCATCGCGGTCGCGCCCCTTGGCGATGCCGATCAGCGCTACGTCGTCCTCGCTGACGCCGACGTCGGCAAGCGCCTGGCGCGCGGCCTCAAGCTGCCCCTTGCCGCCGTCGATCAGCACGAGATCGGGCCAGGCGGGAAATCCATCATCTCCAGGCACGGCACCATCGCCAACCTGATCTCGCGGCTCCTCTTTCACCAGTCGGGCGAAGCGGCGCTGCAACATCTCGCGCATCATGCCGTAATCGTCCCCCGGCTTCAGGTCTTCCGACTTCATGTTGAAGGTGCGGTAGTGCTGCTTCATGAAACCGTTGGCGCCTGCCACCACCATGGCGCCGACCGCATTGGTGCCCATGATGTGCGAGTTGTCATAGACCTCGACGCGCCGGGGCGGTTTCGACAGGCCGAAAGCCTGACCGAGGGACACGAGGAGCTTCTGCTGCGAGGCCGTATCGGCAAGCCGCCGGCCGAGCGCCTCGCGGGCATTGCGAAGCACATATTCGATGAGCTGACGCCGCTCGCCGCGCTGCGGTGCATGGATCTCCACCTTCGTGTCGGTTTTGGTCGACAGCGCTGCCGCCATCAGCTCCGCATCCTCGATCTCGTGCGAGAGCAGAACGAGACGCGGAGCCGGCTTGTCGTCGTAGAACTGGGCAATGAAAGAGCCGAGAACCTCCTCCCGGCTCATGGATTTGTCGGCCTTCGGGAAATAGGCGCGATTGCCCCAGTTCTGCCAGTTGCGGAAGAAGAACACCTCGACGCAGAACTGCCCCGCCTGCTCGTCGAGGGCGAACACATCCGCCTCCTCCACCGACTGGGTATTGATGCCCTGCACACCCTGGATGGCCGAGAGCGCCGCCAGACGGTCGCGGCAGCGGGCAGCGCGCTCGAACTCAAGATCCTCGGCCGCCTGCTGCATCTCCTCGGTGATGCGCTGCTTCACTGCATTCGACTTGCCTGACAGGAACGCCCGCGCCTCGGCCACGAGCCCTGCGTACTCATCGTGTGGGATCTCGTTGGTGCAGGGGCCGGAGCAGCGCTTGATTTGGAACAGCAGGCACGGCCGCGTACGGTTCTCGTAATAACTGTCGTTGCAGGAGCGCAGCAGGAAGGCGCGCTGGAGCGCGTTGATGGTGCGGTTCACCGCCCAGACGCTGGCGAAGGGGCCGTAATAATCGCCCTTGCGCTTTCGAGCGCCGCGATGCTTGACGAGCTGCGGCGCCTCGTGATCGGCGGTGAGCAGGATATAGGGCAGCGACTTGTCGTCCCGCAGCAGCACGTTGTAGCGGGGCTTCAGCTGCTTGATGAGGTTGGCCTCGAGCAGCAGCGCCTCGGTCTCGGTCGCCGTAGTGACGAACTCCATCGACGAGGTTTCGCCGATCATCCGGGCGATGCGGTTCGAATGGGCCTGCCCGCGGGCATAGGAGCCCACGCGGTTCTTCAGGCTCTTGGCCTTGCCCACATAGAGAACGTCACCCTTCGCATCGAGCATGCGATAGACGCCGGGCGCATTGGGAAGCGTATTCCAGAAATGCCGGATGACCTCGGTGCCGCGCTGGACCGAACCCGGATTGGCCTCAAGGTCGAACTCGACATCCGAACCGCTCTCAAGGGCGACAGTCTGATCGTCTTCCTCGTTGTCCAGAATATCCGGCGGGACGTCATTGGTGGTGTTGCGACTCATAGGGGAGATTTAAGGGCTCGGGCTGCGTGAGGAAAGTGCCGCCGACGAACTGGCGCAGCCCAGCCATTCGGTCTAAACGGCAAAGCTCCTGAATGCAGCTTGGAGCTGGATCATGCGCCTGTCGATCGTCACGTCAGCCGTCGTGGCTGCCCTGGTCGGGTTCGGCAGCACGATTGCCATCATCATCGCGGCGGCGCAGGCGGTGGGTGCGGATGCGGCGCAGACCTCCTCCTGGGTGGCGGCCCTGTGCCTCGCAATGGCGGTGAGCAGCGGTTTCCTGAGCGTTCGCTATCGTATGCCGGTCATTACCGCCTGGTCGACCCCCGGCGCGGCGCTCATCGCCGCGTCGACCGGCATTTCCGTCCATGCTGCCGTAGGAGCCTTCCTGTTGGCCGGTGCCCTCATCGTGCTCGCCGCCCTCATCAAGCCTTTTGGGCGTGCCATCGAGCGAATCCCCACCTCCATCGCGGCGGCCATGCTGGCAGGCGTGCTGCTTCAGTTCGTCGTCGGAGTGTTTCAGAGTGCGCAAGGCGCGCCCGGCCTCGTTCTGCCCCTGGTTGCACTCTTCCTGGTGGCGCGCCTGTTCAATCCGGCCCTGGCCGTTCTCGCCGTATTGTTCGTGGGTCTCGGCATCGCCTTCGGCGGCGGAATGGCCCGGCCACTAACGTCTGACTTGAGCCTCTCATCCCTTACTTTCATTGAGCCTGTCTTCGAGCCTACGGTGTTGATCGGGCTCGGGCTGCCCCTGTTCCTGGTAACCATGGCCTCCCAGAACCTGCCGGGCTTCGCCGTGCTCAGGGCCTCCGGCTACCAGCCCCCTTCCCGCCCGATCCTGGCCGTGACAGGGCTGGCCTCCCTGGTCACCGCCCTCTTTGGCGCCCACACGAGCAATCTTGCGGCCATCTCGGCGGCGATCTGCACAGGGCCAGATACCCATCCCGATCCCTCCAAGCGCTGGATGGTCGGCCCCTTCTACGCCTTGAGCTACCTGATCTTTGCCGCTTTCAGTGCGGCCCTGATCGGCCTGATCGCAGCGCTGCCCCCCGAACTCATCAAGACCGTGGCGGGCTTGGCCCTTCTCGGCGCCTTCGCGGGAGCCTTAGGCTCCGCCCTCTCCGAAGGCTCAAAGGTGTTTCCAGCTGTGATCACCCTGGCGGTGACGGCCTCCGGCCTCAGCCTCTTCGGCATCGGCTCCGCTTTCTGGGGATTGGTGGCGGGCCTCGTTACCCTGGGGCTCGACGCGCTGGCGATCCGGCTGCGTCGGCACGGCTGAACTGGACGGGAGGCCCCGTTAAGCTTAAGACTTCGTTACGAAGAACAAGAACGGGGGCTTTCATGGGTAGGGTGACGCTTGCGCCGCGGCTTGCCGCGATCATGCTGACAGCGGCTCTGGGGGCCTGCCAGGGCACATTCAGCGCATCGCCCGAGGGCATCCCCGTTGCTCTCGAGAGCATCGACGGGGCACCGGCTCCGATCCGGACCGCCCTGGCCGAGGAACTCGCCACCGCGGCCACCGACCGCAAAGTCGACCTCGTCGGCGCCAGCGCGGAGGCGCGCTATCGGGTCCGCGGCTATCTCTCGACCGCAACCGAGGGCGGTGTAACTAAGGTCGCCTATGTCTGGGACGTGTTCGATTCCCAGAAGCGCCGCGCTAAGCGCCTGGAGGGGTCGAGCCCCGCGTCGGTTGGTTCCATCTCGTCCCTCGACAAGCAGGCTCTCGCCAAGCTGGCTCAGGCCAGCATGGGGGAGATCGCCGAGTTCCTGAGCGCGGCCAAATCCGAGGCGCCGGCGACAGCCGAGGCGCCGATCCAGACGGCAGAGGTCCAACCCACGGTGACTTCGGATGAGGAGAACCAGGTTGCAATGCAATGATCGCATGGCAACAACCCGGCTGTCCGGTCCATCAAAGCCGCTCACGTGTATTGTGACGGTTTGATATCGCTGCTAAGACCCTTGCGCCCGAAGGCGCAGAGATCACGGCCTTGCGCGACGGGCATTGTCGATCACACAGAGCCAAAGTTCCTTTCATGAAGCTCGTTGCGGGAAATTCCAATCGTCCGCTGGCGGAGGCCATCTCCGCCTATCTCAATGTTCCCCTGGCCAGAGCCCAGGTGAAGCGTTTCGCGGACATGGAGGTGTTCGTCGAGATCCAGGAGAATGTGCGCGGCGAGGACGTGTTCATCATCCAGTCAACCTCGTATCCCACAAACGACCATCTCATGGAGCTTCTGATCATCACGGATGCGCTGCGCAGGGCCTCGGCCCGCCGCATCACGGCGGTGATCCCCTATTTCGGCTATGCTAGGCAGGACCGGAAGTCCGCCTCCCGCGCACCGATCTCGGCCAAGCTGGTGGCCAACATGATCGCTCATGCGGGCGTCGACCGCGTACTGACGCTGGATCTCCACGCCGGCCAGATCCAAGGCTTCTTCGACATCCCCACCGACAACCTGTTCTCGGCCCCCATCCTGGCGCGCGACATCAAGGAACACCTGGACGGCGGCAACCGCATGGTGGTCTCGCCGGACGTGGGCGGCGTGGTGCGCGCCCGTGCGCTCGCCAAGCGCATCGATGCCCAGCTTGCCATCGTCGACAAGCGCCGCGATCGCCCCGGCGAGTCCGAGGTGATGAACATCATCGGCGACGTGTCCGGCCGCTCATGCATCCTCGTCGACGATATCGTCGATTCCGGCGGCACCCTGGTGAATGCCGCCGACGCGCTCCTCGCCAACGGGGCGAAGGAAGTCTACGCCTACATCACCCACGGGGTGCTCTCCGGCGGCGCCGTGTCCCGCATCGCCAGCTCCCGCCTGAAGGCCCTCGTGATCACCGATTCCATAATGCCCACAGAAGCGGTAAAGGCGGCCCACAACATCCGCGTCATCTCCATTGCGTCCCTCATAGGCGAAGCCATCGGCCGCACGGCCACGGAAAGCTCGGTGTCGAGCCTGTTCGACTAAATCGGACTTTCTTGCATTCCCGGCGGTTCTTCTCTATAAGCCGCCTCGCGCCCGCTCGACACCCTTGGAGGCACGGGCGCTGACCTCATGGCCGCCGGTAGGTTTCAAGACCTTGGCGGCCATCGGTTTTTCAACTCAATCTATAGGACCACGACCATGAGCGAAGTAAAGCAAATCAAGGCCGTGGCGCGCGACCGGGCCGGCAAGGGGGCCGCCCGGGCCGTTCGTCGCCAAGGCCAAGTACCCGCCGTCATTTACGGAGCCGGCCAGCCGGCCCAGGCGATCGCCCTCGACTTCAACCAGACCAAGCAGCTGATCTTCGCCGGTCACTTCCTGACTACGATCTTCGAGATCGACGTGGACGGCCAGACGATCCGGGCCATTCCGCGCGACTACCAGCTCGACCCGGTCCGTGATTTCCCGATCCACATCGACTTCCTGCGTCTCGCACAGGGCCAGGCGATCAAGGTCGTGGTTCCGGTGCACGTGGTCGGCCAGGAGAAGAGCCCCGGCCTGAAGCGCGGTGGTGCGCTCCAGATCGTCGAGCACTCGGTTGAGCTCCTTGTCGCGTCCGACTCGATTCCGGACTACATCGAGGCTTCGATCGACGGTCTCAACATCGGCGATTCTGTCCACCTCAACGACATCACCCTGCCGAACGGCGCCAAGGCAACCTCGACCGAGAACGTCACACTCGTGACCGTCGTGGCCCCGACCGGCCTCACGGAAGAGGATGCGGCTCCGGCGGCGGCTGCCGAAGGCACCGCTGCGGCCTAAAGGCTTTGATCGGGCGTTTACTGAGCCCATCGATCGGCTTTAACGCTCCGACCGCAAGGCCGGAGCGTTTCTTATGAGCAGGACCAAGCGATGCGCCTCTTCGTCGGCCTCGGCAATCCCGGATCCCGCTACGCCAGGAACCGCCACAATATCGGATTCATGGCTGTGGACGAGATCGCGCGCGCCCATAACGCCGGTCCTTGGCGCAAGCGCTTCCACGCGGAAGCGGCCGACGCGGTGATCGGCGGCGAGAAGGTGCTGCTGATCAAGCCGCAGACCTACATGAACCTGTCGGGACAGGCTGTGGGAGAAGCGCAGAACTTCTTCAAGATCCCGCTGCATGACGTAACGGTCTTCTATGACGAGCTCGACCTGCCGCCGGCAAAGCTGCGCGTGAAGATCGGCGGCGGCAATGCGGGCCATAACGGTCTGCGCTCGATCTCGGCCCATTGCGGCAACGATTATCGCCGCGTGCGGCTCGGCATCGGCCATCCGGGCCACAAGGCGCTGGTGCAGAGCCACGTGCTGGGCGATTTCGGAAAGAGCGAAGAGGCCTGGGTCGATGACCTATGCCGGATCATCGCGGACAGTGCCGCCCTTCTCGCCAAGGGTGAGGATGGCAGCTTTCAGAACAAGGTGCACCTCGCCATGGAGGCGAGAGGCTGGACGGACGTGAAGCGGCCTGGAGAAAAGGCTGCTGAAGGCAAGAACAACGCCGGCTAGAAGCTGGCTATCACAAGGAGTGAGGCCATGGGCTTCAAAATGGGCATCGTCGGCCTGCCGAATGTAGGCAAGTCCACCCTCTTCAACGCCTTGACGCAGACGGCTGCAGCGCAGGCCGCCAATTACCCGTTCTGCACCATCGAGCCGAATGTCGGCGACGTGGCGGTGCCGGACGACCGGCTGGACCAGCTGGCTGCCATCGCCAGCTCGGCGCAGATCATTCCGACCCGCCTCACCTTCGTGGACATCGCCGGCCTCGTGCGCGGCGCCTCCCGCGGCGAAGGCCTGGGCAACCAGTTCCTCGCCAACATCCGCGAGGTCGATGCCATCGCCCATGTGGTGCGCTGCTTCGAGGACACGGACATTACGCACGTGGAAGGCAAGATCGACCCGATCGCCGATATCGAGACGATCGAGACTGAGCTTATGCTGGCCGACCTCGACAGCCTCGAGAAGCGCGTCACGGCTCTCGAGAAGAAGGCCAAGGGCAACGACAAGGAGGCGAAGGAAACCCTCGACCTCGTTAACCGCACCCTGCCCCTGCTGCGCGAGGGCAAGCCGGCCCGCGTTGTGGAACGAAAGACCGAGGAAGAGCGCCTGTTCCAGATGCTGGGCCTCCTCTCCTCCAAACCCGTTCTCTACGTGTGCAACGTGGAGGAGGGCTCCGCCGACCAGGGCAATGCCTTCTCGGCCAAGGTCTTTGAGCGGGCAAAGGAAGAAGGCGCAAAAGCGGTTGTCGTCTCGGCCAAGATCGAAAGCGAGATCGCCGTTCTGCCGCCCGATGAGCAGAAGGACTATCTCGATGCCGTCGGGCTGGTGGAACCGGGCCTCAACAGGGTGATCCGCGCCGGTTATGAACTGCTTGGCCTCATCACCTATTTCACCGTCGGCCCGAAGGAAGCCCGCGCCTGGACGATCACCAAGGGCACCAAGGCTCCCGGCGCCGCCGGCGTGATCCACACGGATTTCGAGAAGGGCTTCATCCGCGCCGAGACCATCGCTTATGCGGATTATACCTCGCTGAAGGGCGAGGCCGGTGCGCGCGATGCGGGCAAGCTGCGGTTGGAGGGCAAGGAATACACCGTACAGGACGGCGACGTGATGCACTTCCGGTTCAATACCTAAAACTGTCGGAATCCTGAACGCAGGCTTTTTCGCCCGTTCAGGACCATGATGCGACAAAGCCTGCATGGAGGGTGCTTCATGCAGGCTTTTTTCGAGACTTTCTTTTCTCCCGGCCTTGGCAGCGCCGAGTTCTTCGTTGGCGTTCTCATGGCCTGCGGCTTTCTCATGATCGGCATTTCGTCCCTGCTACCCAAGAGGGGTAATGACGAGCTTGAGTGGTGGGAACGCTAACGTAAGCCTTACGGCAGCGGCAGGGCCTTCGGTCCGATGCCGAGTCCGATCTGCAGGCTCTCCGCGATGCGCCCTGCCCGGTCTACGAAGAATGCCGCTACATCCGGCTCGCAGATCTCTTTCGCCGTCTGCTCGAACAATGCCAGCCAACGCGCAAAAAGCTCGGGCTTAAGGCCCATGCCCATATGGGCCGCCTGAGGTTTGCCCTGGTAGCGGCCTGTCCTCAGGGCAATCGAGGACCAGAAATCCACCATCAGGGCCAGATGCTGGCTCCAGCGGCCGGAAAGCGCGCTGTGAAAGATCGGCCCGAGTTCCGGGTCTCGGATCACCCGGTCATAGAAGGTTTCCACGAGCTCGCGGATTATCGCTTCCGTCACACCTTCAGTCGGGCTGATGCGCCCTGTGGCCGAATGCGCCAAAGTGGATCTCCTCAAACGAAAGGGATGGAGCATCATTCTCCATCCCGTTCGGTTATTCCTTGTGAAAGATCAAGCCGGGCCATGCTCTGCCGAGCCCCGTGAACGCTCCAGCCCGTGACTGTACGCCCGACCATGGGCGTGACGAGGGGAAATACCAGTAACGCCGATACCGATCCGGAGTTACATATTGGTCAGGGTGGCCGGGATCGACTGTGGGGCGGCACTGACGATCTGCGGCCGCAGAGGGATCGATCCCGAACCTTGAGCGTTGACCCTAGGTGTTTTCCAATGTCGACTTATGAAGCTTCACCATCGCCACGACTGGAATCTCTCCCCCTCCGAGGCCATCGCCCTGCAGCAGGAGCTGCGCCGGGAGGTGATCTCCGACCATCGCATCGATCTCGACAGGGTTGAACTGGTAGCAGGCGTCGATGTGAGCGTGAAGAACGAGCAGTCGCAGGCTGCCATCGTGGTGGTGACCTATCCCGGCTTCCTGCCGGTGGAAACGGTGCTGGCACAACGGCCGACGCCCTTCCCCTATGTGCCGGGCCTTCTTAGCTTTCGCGAAGGGCCGGTGCTTGAAGAGGCCTTCGAGAAGCTGAAATCCGAGCCGGACGTCTTCCTTTTCGACGGCATGGGGATCGCCCACCCGCGTCGCATCGGCATCGCCAGCCATATGGGCCTGTGGCTGCAGCGCCCGACCATCGGCTGCGGCAAGACGCTTCTGTGCGGGCGCTATAAGGACCTCGGCGAAGAAAAAGGCTCCGCCGTCCCGCTCATCGACCGCAAAGAGACCATCGGCGTGGCGCTTCGCACCCGCACGGCCAAGAACCCCATGTTCATCTCCCCCGGCCACCTCGCCGACATCCCGACTGCCGCCGAGCTCGTCCTGCGCTGCTCCCCCAAATACCGCCTGCCCGAGCCGATCCGCTTGGCGCACAACGCGGCGGGGCAGTTTTTGCCGTAAGCGCCCTCGCCGCTGCTGACCGCCTCGTTCCCCGCGGGCATCGCGCCCGCATTCCATCTCGTGGAACGCCGCGAACCTGCACGAAAGCGACGCTACGTCAATAAACCTACCTGTTCAGAGAGTTGCCGCGCGCAAGCCCGTTGGCGAGAGATAGAGGCAAGAAACCTTATTTCAGAAGGAGCAATGGGATGGCGCGGTCCTTTCTCTATACAGATACAGTCTCCTGGGAAGAACTCTTCTCGGGCGCATTCACGATTGCCTCATCATCAGACACTTCTTTCATCGTGAATAAGACGATCAACGGCATTAATTGCAGCATAGCTTACACCGGCAGTGCATTGCTTGGCGACAATCCAGTCATAAACGAGGTCTTGGTAACAAATCGGCAGACCGGTACGCACTTGGCGAGCATCGTAAGATACTGGGAAGGCGAAAACGACCTCGATATCACCCGATCAATCCAAGACTTGCAGAGCGGTGGATTTGCCTCGTTTGCGCACCTCATGGCCAGTGAAGACTGGAGCGTCCAAATTGGCTCAGATCAAGGAGACATCATTATAGGTGTTTCATCCGAGTTTGAGAGCCTCAATGGCAGGGCCGGCAATGACACCCTGACTGGCGGCGTGGGCGACGACATGATGTCGGGCGACGAAGGCTTTGATTACGCATCTTATGAGACTGCCAGCGCAGGTGTCTTTGCGTCAATGGACGACTGGCCGGATCGCAACACCGGAGAGGCATACAATGACCGCTTCTATAGTGTCGAAGGGCTGATCGGTTCTGCTCACAATGATCATTTCATTGGCGACCGTTTTGGGAACCATCTGCTGGGCGGGGATGGCAACGATACGTTAGGCGGAAGCCGTTTTCCCTCCATAGATCCCGATGACGACACTCTCGATGGCGGTTCGGATATCGATACCGCGCAGTTCCTCTTCAACCGAGCAGACTACGACATCGTCCATGTCGGCGGCGGCTATTGGCGTGTGACCAATCGCACAGCAGAGCGGGACTGGACCTCTTTGATCACCAATATCGAATTCCTGCAATTCGCCGATGGAGTCATCCCGGCACCAACCGGTCCGGGGCCTATCTACGGCACTCCTAACGCGGATACGATTACCGGCACATCTGGCGCGGACACGATCTATGGATACGGTCGGGACTCTACCACGGACGTCGGCGACACCCTCAACGGCGCCGGTGGCAACGACACCATTTACGGTGGCGCCGGCAACGATACTGTAGATGGTGGCACTCACAACGATCATCTGTATGGCGATGCCGATAACGATGATATATCCGGCAATGCAGGAAATGACACCATCTATGGCGGCACTGGGGACGATACCCTCTTCGGGGGCCAGGATGACGATCGTCTGTATGGAGATGCAGGCAACGATACTCTGGCTGGAGACTCAGGCGCAGATACGCTTGAAGGCGGTTCGGGCAATGACATCTATTACGTCGATAGTAATGACTCGATTATCGAAACGTCCACTACCGACAACGATGAAGTGCGCGCTGAGGTTTCTTTCACCTTACAGGCGGGACAAGCCATCGAAAAGCTTAGCCTCTCGGGTAGCGCTGACATCGATCTGACTGGCAACGAAGTCTCTCAGACACTCGTCGGGAATCTTGGCGATAACCGTCTCGACGGCGGCTCGGGTCAGGACTCGCTGCGTGGCGGAGGCGGCAACGACACCTATGTCGTGGATGGGGACGACACAATCATTGAGACGCTGAATGGAGGTCGGGATACGGTCCAGTCTAAGCTAGACTTCAGCCTTGAGAACCATCAGTTCCTTGAGGACCTGGTCCTGCTCCAGGGCGCTACGAAGGGTACCGGAAACGGTCTTGACAATGACATTACCGGCAATGACGCCGCCAACACGCTCGACGGCGGCTCGGGTCAGGACTCGCTGCGGGGCGGAGGCGGCAACGATACGTATTGGATCGACAGTGCTGGAGACGAAATCTTCGAAGACGATGGCAAGGGAACGGATACACTGATTGCAAGCGTGTCCTACGATCTCACCGATGCGGCCCATGTGGAGATCCTCCAGGCCGCGGATGGCACTACTACGATCGATCTGACTGGCAACCAAAACGCCAACATCCTACGCGGTAACAAGGGCAAAAACATCCTTAACGGCGAAGGCGGAAACGATACAGTCGTTCTCACGGGGAAACTCTCCGACTACACCGTCGAGCGGGGCCTGGGCGGCGCGATCATCATAACCGAAAAGGACAACAAGAATGACCAGGATGCGATCTACAACGTAGAGTTCTTCCAGTTCTCCGATCGTACGGTCAGCTCCGACGGATTGCTCAATACACCTCCCAGCGGTCTCAAGCTGGAAGGGGATGCGGTGTATGAGAACAGCGAGAAGGGGCAATTCATTGGCAACTTCTCTGTCACGGACAACTCCGGCGACACGCACACGTTTGCTCTCACCAACAGCGCGGGCGGTCGGTTCTCGATTGATCCGGATGGCACGCTTCGCGTCGCCGATGGCGTCAGGCTCGACTATGAGCAGTCGACGCTGCACACCATTGAGGTGACGGCTACAGATTCATTCGGCGAGAGCATTACCAGGAGCTTCGTGATCCGGATCCAGGACTCCCTTGATGAGCGGGCAACCGGCAGTGCCGGCGCTGACGTGATGAAGGGAGGAAATGGCAGCGATTCCTTCAATGGGCTTGCCGGAAACGACCGCATCGAAGCGGGCCTCGGCAACGATACGCTGATGGGCGGTTCCGAAAACGACACGCTCGATGCAGGCGGCAGCAACGATCGTTTGAGCGGTGAAACAGGTAATGATTGGCTGCTCGGCGGGCTCGGCAACGATACGGCCGAAGGCGGCTCCGGAAATGACATGCTCAATGGCGGCGCCGGCAATGATCAACTTATTGGCGGGCTCGGCAAGGATACCCTCACCGGCAGCACGGGTCGCGATGTGTTCGCCTTCGACGACCGGGAGACGGGCTCTTCCAAAAGCAAGGCCGACTACATCACCGACTTCTCGGGGCGCGCCGGCGATCGCATCGACCTGAAGCTGGTCGATGCCGACACCAAGAAGGGAGGAGACCAGAGGTTCTCGTTCATCGGCAAGGAAGCGTTCACCAAGGCCGGACAGGTGCGTTATGAGAAGACGAAGAAGGAAACTTACGTCTATCTCAACACGGACAGCGACAAGGCTGCCGAAGCCGTGATCAAGCTGAAAGGCTCGATCGACCTCAGCAAGGGCTGGTTCGTGCTCTGACCTTCCAGACACGGTCGCATTCAAGGGGACGGGTATCACCCGTCCCCTTTCTCGTTTCTCAGGCCATGCGGGCGACGGACCAGGGTTGCAGGGGCGGGTCTCCCAACGGAGCGCCCATTGTGCTAGGGCAGGCCTCGACAAGGGATTGCTCATGCGCACGTTCGAAGATCTGCCGGTCGGCTTTGCTCAAACCCTCGGGCCCCTCCATGTGTCGAAGGACGATATCCTGGCCTTCGCGCGCGAATACGATGCCCAACCGTTCCATGTGGACGAGGTTGCGGCCAAGGACAGCTTCGTCGGCACCCTGATCGCCTCGGGATGGCATACGTGCAGCCTCAACATGCGGCTTGTGGCCGATGGGCTGCTTCTGGACTCCTCCGCCATGGGGGCCCCGGGCATCGAGGAGGTAAAATGGGTGAGGCCTGTGAGGCCCGGCGATACCCTTCGCTCGCATGTGAAGGTTCTGGAAAGCCGGATTTCCAAGAGCAGGCCCAAACTCGGCCTCGTGCAGTTGCACTTCGACATGGTCAATCATGACGACGAGACGGTGCTGACGCAGACCAACTGGGTGATGTTCGCAACCCGTGATGCCGAGCCGTTCACGGGTGGAGCCCTCTCAACCAACACCCAGTCCGGGTCCAGCAACAATCTCCACCGGGGGATCCCGCCAATCTCCTCCAATGCCTATTTCGAAGATCTTGTGATCGGCGAGACGGAAGAACTGGGCTCCTACACCTTCCTGCCGGACGACATCATAGGATTCGCGAAGCAGTACGACCCTCAGCCGTTCCATGTGGATGCGGAAGCCGCCAAGAACAGCCTGTTCGGCGCGCTCTGCGCCTCCGGCTGGCATACGGCGAGCGTGTGGATGAAGCATATGGTCGGCCATCGCGACCGGATTCGTGCTTATGCGCTTGCCCACGGCCAGCGCCCGGCCCGGCTCGGCCCCTCCCCGGGCTTCTCGAACCTGAAATGGATCAAGCCCGTTTATGCGGGCGATACGATCATCTACCGCACGACTGTGACGGCCAAGCGCCCGTCCGCGTCCCGCCCAGAATGGGGCTTGGTGTTCCACCACAACACAGGGACGAACCAGAACGGCGAGGAGGTCTTCGCCTTCGACGGCATGGTGTTCTGGGAAAGGCGAGGCTGACTGTTCTTTCCAGCATCATCGCCGCATATGCGGCGATGATGCTGTCGTATCAATGCCCCTTAAAGCTCACAAGGCTGCGCACCTCGACGCCGAGATCGCGCAGCCTCGAGGCGCCGCCGAGATCAGGCAGGTCGATGATGAAGCAAGCGGCCACGATATTGGCTCCCATCTGGCGCAGGAGCTTGGTGGCGGCCACCGCCGTGCCGCCGGTGGCGATGAGGTCGTCGACGAGAATCACCCGCTCGTCCTGACCGATGGCGTCCGTGTGGATCTCCATCTCATCGACGCCGTATTCCAGCGAATAGGCGATCCGCACGGTCTCGTGGGGCAGCTTGCCCTTCTTGCGGATCGGCACGAAGCCCGAGGAGAGCTGGTGGGCGATGGCACCGCCCAGGATGAAGCCCCGCGCCTCGATGCCCGCCACCTTGTCGATCCGGCCGCCCGCGAAAGGATGCACGAGCTCGTCCACGGAGCGCCGGAAGGCCCGCGCGTTGCCCAGCAGGGTCGTGATGTCCCGGAACACGACGCCCGGCTTCGGATAATCCGGGATCGATCGGATCGCGGCCTTCAGGTCGGTGAGGAGACGCTGGTCCATGGGTTCAAGCCTGCTTGTGGAATTATGCTTGTGAGGGGTTTAGCACCCGCCTTGCCACCGCATCCAACTTTTTCAGCAATTCCGGATCGCGGGCGGAGGGCGCCGTCATGATGGCGCCATCGAGCGCCCGGTCGGAACCGGCCGGGCACGGCTCGTGCTCGGCCGGGAAATCGCGGGCCACACGGGCGACGAGGCGCGCGACCTTGGCGGCGTTCTGCTGCGCCACGGCCACCACGGAGGCTACGTCCACATGGTCGTGCTCAGGATGCCAGCAATCGTAGTCCGTCACCATGGCGATGGTCGCATAAGTGATCTCGGCCTCGCGAGCGAGCTTGGCCTCGGGCATCGCCGTCATGCCGATCACATCGTAGCCGAGCCCCTTGTAGGTGATCGACTCGGCGTAAGTTGAAAATTGCGGCCCCTCGATGCAGACGAGGGTGCCGCCGAGCGCAAACGGGATGTCCTCGGCCAAAGCCGCATCGGCGATACGCTGGCGCAGCAGAGGGCCCACGGGGTGAGCCATGGGCACATGGGCGACGCAACCTTGGCTGAAGAAGGAGTTCTCGCGCTTGCGGGTGCGGTCCACATACTGGTCCACCAGCACGAAGAAGCCCGGATGGTACTCGTCCTTGAACGAGCCGACGGCCGAGACCGAGATCAGGTCGGTGACGCCCGCCCGCTTCATCACGTCGATATTGGCCCGGTAGTTGATGTCGGATGGTGATAGCCGGTGCCCCCGGCCATGCCGGGGCAGGAACGCAATCGTCGTCTCGCCGATGCGGCCGATGCGCAGCACGTCGGAAGGCTCGCCCCACGGAGACGCGACGCGCTCCTCGCGCATGTCCTCAAGGCCCGGCAGATCATAGACTCCCGATCCGCCGATGATGCCCAGAACCGCCTTCGTCATTTTGCCCTCATCTGCCCAGCTGTTGCGCCCTGTCATAACCGAGGATGGCCTACGTCCCAAGCCTCACCTCGCGATCAGCGGGATCGAGGCGATCTCGTCGGTCACGAGACAGGGAAAGAGCGACTCGCGAACGAGCCTGATGCGCGTCACCGGCGCCGTGATGGAGACGGGCAAGCTCTCGACACGCCTGACCACATCGTCCGGAATGGCGGCTCCCGTCGGGTAGCGGGCCAAGGTCGTGTGGATCAGATCGTAGAAGATCGGCTTATGACCGGGCGGCGGCGGGATGTCGCTGACGATCCGATCCCGAATGGCACCGATCAAGCCGCTTGCCTCGGTCGCAGTCGCGATTATGGCGGTATCTGTAACCTTGAGCCGGGTGAAGCGCAGTTCCAAGGGCTGATGCCCGGTGCAGAGATCCTTCAAGAGGCTCTGGCTTTGACGGGCGATGCCCTGCCAGTACGCGTCCTTGTCGAAGGACCCCTTCACCGGAACCAGCGGATAGATGGTAACATGCAGCCCGTGCTTGGGGCCTACATGCAAAGGCTCGGGCCAGCGCTCGACGATGGCCCGCTGCACCTCCTCGAAGGCTTCGCGGGTTTCAGGCTGAAGGCTCGGCTGAACGTGATAGGCGAGGCAGGGCAGCCCCCAGATGTCGTCGGCGATCGTCTGCAGCATGGGCACCGAGATAGGGCTGCTTCCAAGATGTATCATCTGACAAGAAAAAGGCCCCGGAACCCGGGGCCTTGATCGTTGGTTCTTAGGGGTTGTGCGTCATCGGCGGTGTAGCGTGGCCTTCGACCTCGCCGCCCACCCGGGCCCAAACCTTCTTCTTGGTGAAGTAAAGTAGGCCTGCGAGCACGATCAGGAACAGCATGACCTGGAAGCCAAGGCGCTTGCGGGCCTCGAGATGGGGCTCCGCACTCCAAGTGAGGAAGGCCGTCACGTCGCGGGCATACTGCTCGACCGTCTCTGGAACCTGAGGCTGGCCGGCTTCGTTTTTCGGGTACTCGACCTGGCCGTCGCTGAGCGGCTTCGGCATCGCGATTACGTGGCCCGGATAGTAGTGATTGTAGTGACCGCCGGCAGGCACCGTGAAGCCCGCAGGAGCCTCCTCGTAGCCGTTGAGCAGAGCTGTGACGTAATCGGCGCCGTTTTCCGAATACTGGCGGAACACGTCGGTGATCCACCAGGGGAAGCCGCGCTCGTAGGTACGGGCCTTGGCCATCAGCGACAGATCCGGCGGAGCCTTGCCGCCGTTGGCTGCAGCCGCCGCGTTCTCGTTCGGGAACGGGGACGGGAAGCGGTCGGCCGCACGGCCGGGACGCTCGAACATGTCGCCGGCCTCGTTCGGGCCGTCCTGGATCTTGTACTCGGCTGCAAGCGCACGAACCTGAGCCTCGGAGAACTCCGGGCCGCCGGGCTGCGCCAGATTGCGGAACGCCACGTAGCTCAGGCCATGGCAGGAGGCGCAAACCTCCCGGTAGACCTTGAAGCCGCGCTGGAGCTGGGCCCGGTCGAAGGTGCCGAACGGCCCCTGGAAGCTCCACTTGAGCTGCGGCGGGACCGGAGTCTCGCCGGCAGCGAAGGCCGGAGCGTGGAGGCCGAGAACGGCCGCAGCGATGAGAAGGGTACGCTTCATCATGATGTTTTCCTCAACGCTTCCGTTCAGCCCTTGGACTGCGGCTCGGCATTGGCGCCGGCCGGCATGCCAGCCCCGCCCTTCTGCACGCCCATGACGGATTCGAGGATCGAATTTGGCAGCGGCAGCGGACGCTCGACGAAGCCGAGCACCGGAAGGACGATCAGGAAGTGGGCGAAGTAGTAGACTGTGCAGATCTGGGACGCGATCACGTACCAGCCTTCCGCCGGGCGGGAGCCCAGCCAGCCGAGCACGAGGCAGACGCCTACGAAGACCCAGAAGAACTGCTTGTAGAGGGGGCGGTAGGCGGTGGAGCGCACCTTCGAGGTGTCGAGCCAGGGCATGAACACCCAGATCACGATGGCCGCGCCCATGGCGATGACGCCGCCGAGCTTGTCGGGGATGGCGCGCAGGATCGCGTAGAACGGCAGGAAATACCACTCCGGCACGATGTGGGACGGCGTCACGGCCGGATTCGCCGGGATATAGTTGTCCGCATGGCCGAGATAGTTCGGCATGTAGAACACCCAATAGGCGAAGAAGACCATGAACACGACGACAGCGAAGATGTCCTTGATCGTGGCATAGGGCGTGAAGGGAACCGCGTCCTTGCCCGACTTGATCGGGATCCCGGTCGGGTTGTTCTGGCCCGGAACGTGCAGAGCCCAGATGTGAAGGGCGACGACGCCCGCGATCATGAAGGGCAGCAGGTAGTGCAGGGAGAAGAAGCGGTTGAGCGTCGGGTTGCCCACCGAATAGCCGCCCCAGAGGTAGCTGACGATGGTCTCGCCGACGAGCGGGATCGCCGAGAACAGGTTGGTGATCACGGTGGCGCCCCAGAAGCTCATCTGGCCCCAGGGAAGCACGTAGCCCATGAAGGCGGTGGCCATCATGAGGATGAAGATGATCACGCCGAGGATGTACAGAACCTCGCGGGGCGCCTTGTAGGAGCCGTAGTAGAAGTTCCGGAAGATATGGATGTAGACGGCGATGAAGAACATCGACGCGCCGTTGGCATGCAGGTAGCGGATCAGCCAGCCATAGTTCACGTCGCGCATGATGTGTTCGACGGACTGGAACGCCATGGCGGCATTCGGCGTGTAGTACATCGCCAGGAACACGCCGGTCACGATCTGCGCGACGAGCATGAAGGCCAGGATGGCGCCGAAGGTCCAGAAATAGGTCAGGTTCCTCGGCACCGGGAAGGCGACGAAGGACGAATGGACAAGACCCGCGACCGGCAGGCGGCTCTCGAACCACCGGCCGAAGGCGCTCTTGGGAACGTATGTTGTGGGATGCTGGCTCATGTGTATCGCCTGATCGTCGCTTAGGTTACGCCGTGGCTTCTTGGCCGATGATGACCTTCGTGTCGGACTCGAAGGCATAAGGCGGGATCGGCAGATTGATGGGTGCCGGACCGCCGCGGACGCGGCCGGAAGTGTCGAACACCGAGCCGTGGCAGGGGCAGAACCATCCGTGATACTCGCCCTGCTGACCGAGCGGGACGCAGCCGAGATGTGTGCAGTTGCCGTAGACCACGAGCCACTGCGACTTGCCGTCCTTCACGCGGGCCGCGTCGGGCTGCGGATCGCGCAGCGATGCGACGTTCACATCCTGAGCGGCCTTGATCTCGTCCGGGGTGCGGTGGCGGATGAAGATTAGCTTGCCGCGCCAGAAGACTTTCACGATCTGGCCTTCGGCAATGGGGGTCAGGTCGACCTCGACGGGCGCGCCGGCAGCCACCGTCGCCGCGTCGGGCGCCAGGGACTGGACGAAGGGCCACACCAGGGTGGCTCCGCCGATCGCGGCGGCTGCGCCCGTGGCGATATAGAGGAAATCGCGCCGTGTCGGCTCAGCGACATGAGTGGTGGTCTCGGCCACTTGGCTCTCCAGCATTGGTCAAAAAACGAGAACCGCGCATCGGCAATGCATTGGAAACCCAAGCATTCGGCTCACGCATTCCGATATGGAACACGACAACGCGCGCGCAATGCGACTGGGAGTCGCCGCGCGGTGGCTCTTTGGCACGGTCAAGCCCGCCTGTCCATAGCCGGATTGGAGTTGTTCCAGCCTGTGCCTCAAAATGCCGCCGACCCATGAGCCCACAAGGCGCTCCCTTGACGGCGGGGCGCGTTGCCACGATGACGAAGCCATGCCCCGTCTTGCCATCTACCAGCCGGACATCCCGCAGAACACCGGCACCATGCTGCGCCTTGCAGCCTGCCTCGGCGTTCCGGTCGAGATCATCGAACCTGCGGCCTTTGACGTTTCCGACCGCAATCTGCGCCGCTCCGGCATGGACTACCTCAGCCATGCAACGATCAACCGACACATCTCCTGGCGGGCCTTCGAAGCATGGCGGCAGGAGACCGGAGGGCGTCTCGTCCTCGCCACCACCAAGGGGGCGATCCCCTATGCGGATTTCATTTACCAGCCCGATGACATCATCTTGGTCGGCCGGGAATCCGCGGGCGTGCCGGAAGAGGTTCATGCAGCGGCCGATGCGAGGATCCTGATCCCCATGCAGCCCGGCATGCGGTCGCTCAACGTGGCCGTGACCGCCGCCATGATCCTGGGCGAGGCCCTGCGGCAGACCCGTTCGTTCCCCAATCCCGCCCCTTCCGAGATGTGAGGCCAGACCTGATGACCGATCAAGCCGCCGTCGCGCGCCTGCAGACCGAAGCCCCTGTCTGGTTTGCGCTGCTGCGCGACCGCATCTGCACCGCTTTCGAGGCGCTGGAGGACGAGGTGACGGCCCCCCTCCCCCCGGAAGCCGCGGAGCCCGGCCGCTTCGTGCGCACGCCCTGGGAACGCAAGGATCACAGCGGCATTCCCGGCGGCGGAGGCGTCATGTCGATGATGAAGGGCCGCGTGTTCGAGAAGGTGGGCGTCCACGTCTCGACCGTCCACGGCGAATTCGCGCCCGAGTTTCGCGGCCAGATCCCAGGTTCCGACCAGGACCCACGCTTCTGGGCCGGCGGCATATCGCTCATTGCCCATCCCTGGAATCCAAACGTGCCGACCGTTCACATGAACACCCGCTTTGTCGTCACCACGAAGCCTTGGTTCGGCGGCGGGGCGGACCTCACCCCCGTGCTCGAAAGACGGCGCACGCAGGAAGACCCGGACACAATCCTGTTCCATGGAGCCATGGAACAGGCCTGCAGCGCCCACGCGCCGGAAGGATCTTATGAGAAATACAAGAAATGGTGCGACGAGTACTTCTTCCTGAAGCACCGCAACGAGCCGCGCGGCATCGGCGGCATCTTTTACGACTATCACTGGACCGAAAACCCGGACGAGGATTTCGCCTTCACACGCAATGTGGGCGAGGCCTTCCTCAAGGTCTATCCCGAGATCGTCCGCCGCAACGTCAGCAAGCCCTGGACGGAAGAAGATCGGGTCGAGCAGCAGGTCCGGCGCGGACGCTATGTGGAGTTCAACCTGCTCTACGACCGGGGCACCATCTTCGGCCTGAAGACCGGCGGCAACATCGCCTCGATCCTGTCCTCCATGCCGCCGACGGTGAGGTGGCCTTAAAACAAGAACTCGTCATCCCGGACGAGCGGAGCGAGATCCGGGATGACGCGGGTGGGCGGCGTGTCAAAAAGCCAGCACCTTGGGGCCTGCAGCCGTTGGGCTGCGAGCCTGAAGGTGGATCGAGGGAGGCGTGGCGGGCAGCCCGGCTCGATGGGTGTGGGAAATGTGAGAGCCAAGCTGCTCGTCACGCGCGGTTTGTTTCAGCGGACCTGGATCAAGCCAGGATCGGCCACCCGCGATCACAGGCGTGCGAGGCCTGCGGCGGGACCGCTCCTCGCCCCACTCTTGCGACGCCTCGCGAGCGCGCCCCTCGTCGGGCGAGGATGTCCCCAGCTATAGCCCAGCTTAGGAGAATTGTCAAGAACAAAATAAGAACATTGATCTTCCTCTCTCCTCCCTACGGGAGAGGGAAAACCTGCACTCTCTTCTGCACGGTATCCCGGATCTGCACTTCATTCCGTCCAAGACGACGGCAACCTAAGCCTACTTCAGCACCCGATTGAGCAACTTCCTCGCATAGGCTTCATCCGTGCGGCATCCCTCGGCCAGCCAAGCCTGCCGGGCACGGGCGAGCATCTCGCCGATCTTTGGGCCCTTCGGAACGCCGCCCTCGACGAAGTCAGCCCCACGCAGGGGGAAGATCGGCACGGGCTCGGCGCCGTTACGGTAGCGCGCAAGCGCATCGCGGGCGTCCTGATGAACAATCGGAGCCGGCTCCCCGGCTGTCGCGGCGAGAACCACTCCGAGAGCCTCGGGCTCGTGATCCGCCACCAGGCGGCGGATGGTTGCGACATCGAGCGGCAGGGCCCAGGTCTTGAGAAGGCTGAGAAGCCTGGAATAGGCGACGAGCTCCCTGTGCTCGTTATTGGACAGCCGAAGCTGTTCCCGCAGGCGTTCCGCATCTTCCTCCACCATCACGGCAAGGGCAGCAAGACGCCAGATCGCGACAGGGTTGTCCTGGTCATCGGCGGCCACGCGCCTGAAGCGGCCAAATTCGGTGACGCCACCGAGAAGCCCGGTGAGGAAACCGTGATCCCCGAGAATGCGGATCGTCTCCGTGGCCCGCTTCGCGACGAGAAGTTTGAGAAATTCGTGCCGGATCCTCTCCTTCGACAGGATGGTGAGCCCTTGCCGCTCGGCTCCCGAGGCGGCTAGGCCCTCGGCATCGGGTTCGCCTTGCGCATATTCCGCATGGAAGCGGAAGAACCGCATGATGCGAAGGTAATCCTCGCGGATCCTGGTACGGGCCTCGCCGATGAAGCGCACCCGCCGGGCGGCGAGATCCGCCTCGCCTCCGGTATAATCGTAAAGATGCCCGTCGATCCCGAGGGACAGGGCATTAATGGTGAAATCCCGCCTTCTGGCATCGCGCACGAAATCGTGTCCGAAATGCACTACGGCATGACGGCCGTCGGTTTCCACATCCTCGCGCAGGGTAGTGATTTCGAAGGGCTCACCGTTGACGATTACAGTGATCGTGCCGTGTTCGATCCCTGTGGGCACCGCCTTGAACCCGGCCCGCTTCGCCCGCGCCATGATAGCGTCGGGCAGCATAGTCGTGGTGCAATCCACTTCGGTCACGGGGTGTCCGAGCAGGGCATTGCGCACGGCGCCGCCCACAATGCGTGTCTCCTCAGCCGCGTCATTGAAAACCTCAAGAAGGCGGCGCAGTTCAGGGCGCTGGAGAAGGCTCGTCAGCGCCTGTCGATTCAAGGTTTCCGTCACTGAAAATGTCCCGGAACGACGCGACCGTTCTCCATATGCGTCGGCACATAGGCGCCTGTCTGGCGCTCCTCGAGGAGGGCTGTCACGATCAGCGAAATGACCACGAAGCCCAAGCCCGCAATCGTGAGCCAGGCGGACTGGCTGCTCCAGTGCGACCAGAGCAGCGGATTGCGCCGACGAATGACCAGGTAGGCGCCGAAAAGGACAAAGGGCAGCAGGAACAGCACCAAACCCTGAATGACTGCCCGCGTCATGAACCGTAGAGCCTCTCATAAAGGTTGCGGATGATGCCCGCCGTCACGCCCCAGATGTAGCGCCCCTGATAGGGCATTGCATAGTAGCGGCGCAGCCTTCCTTTCCATTCCCGGGAATGAAGCTCGTGGCGCGCGGGATCCATGAGGAAGCTGAGCGGCACCTCGAAGGCGTCGGCCACCTCCTCGTGATTGATGGCCAACGTGTAGGAGGGCGAGACCCGGGCCACCACGGGCATCACGAGATAATTCGTCGTGGACAGATAGGGATCGAGGTAGCCGAGCGGGCTGATGAAGCGGCTGTCGAGGCCGATCTCTTCCTGGGCCTCGCGGCAGGCGGCGTCCAGGACCGAGGCATCGGTCGGATCGACCCGGCCGCCGGGAAAGGCGATCTGTCCCGAGTGCTGGCGCAGATGCGCGGCGCGTTCGGTCAGAAGCAGCATCGGCTCGTCGCGCATGACCACAGGCACCAGAACTGCGGCAGGCTTCGGCGTGAGCGGATAGGCCAGCGGCACATCGTCGAGGCTGTGATCGCCGCGCGGGTTCGCCAGGGCCTCCTCCGCATGCGGCGGTTCAGGCCGCAGCCGCTCGGTCGCCAGGGTCAGGAAGTCTGGCTCATCATGGGGAGCAAGGCGCATCAAGCGAGGCCCAATTCGGACGCGGGAGCGATGGGGAAGAAGGTGCCGCCTGCATGAATACCGAACGTCGCCGCCCCATCGACGGTCTTTTCCACGCCCATGGCAATCAGGTCGAGGGCCAGGCTTCGCGTCACGAGAGCCCACAATTCCCCGCGGACTTTCATGTAAGGCTTGATGCCGCCATTCGCGTCCTGCTCGAACCGGAGTGGATGATCCAGCCCGACCTGAACGAGATCGTCCACATTGGTGCGGAACGCGATCTGTCGGCTCTCCCCCTCACCCTCCACGGCCATCTCGACGGCCAGGAAAGGCGCGTCCTCCACCGTAATCCCGACGCGCTCCACTGGGGTGACGAGCACGTACCGTTCAGGGTCCTTGCGCAGGACCGTCGAAAACAGCTTCACGAGACCGGGCCGATTGATGGGTGAGCCCATGTAATGCCACGTTCCGTCGGCCGCGATGCGCATGTCAATCTCGCCGCAATAGGCCGGGTTCCAGCGCTCGACCGGAGGCGGGCCTTTGCGCTTTGAATCGGGCCCGAGCGCTTCCGTCAGGCGGGCCAGGGCGCTTCCGGGGGTGAGAGGCGTGGGATCGGTCATGACGCAAGCGTGAACATGTTTTTCACTTTTCGGGATCGACGAACGGCGGCCGATGGTTACTTCCTAGAGCATAGAGTCCTCGGCTGTCTCGTCCACTCCACTCGGGTTCTGTGCTGCGGCGCATCGACCCTTGCTTATCGACCAGGATCAAAGGCAGACTAGCTAACGGGGGCACATGGGTATGAGAGGGAGAATGACCTCATGACGGCCAGCATTGCTCAAGCGCCCACCGCCTTGGACGACGCGATCATCCGCAACGCGGAGGCAACGCTTGAGACAGTAGGCCGGGCCCGGGAGGCCATTCACAGCGTCATCTTCGGCCAGGAAGACGTGGTGGACCTTACCCTGATCACCCTGCTCGCCGGCGGACACGGCCTCTTGGTGGGCGTTCCGGGCCTCGCGAAAACGAAACTTGTGGACACCTTGGGCACCGTGCTCGGGTTGGACGCCCGCCGCATCCAGTTCACCCCGGACCTGATGCCGTCCGACATCCTAGGGTCAGAGATTCTCGACGAGGGCGCCGACCGGCGCCGCTCCTTCCGGTTCGTGAAAGGGCCGGTCTTCGCGCAGCTTCTCATGGCCGACGAGATCAACCGCGCCAGCCCCCGCACCCAGTCGGCCCTTTTGCAGGCCATGCAGGAGCATCACGTGTCCGTGGGCGGCGAGCGGCACGACCTGCCGAAGCCGTTCCATGTGCTGGCGACGCAGAACCCCATCGAGCAGGAGGGCACCTATCCCCTCCCCGAGGCCCAGCTCGACCGCTTCCTGCTGGAGATCGACGTCGGCTACCCGAGCCGCGAAGCCGAGCGGCGTATCCTGATCGAGACGACGGGTGTGGAGGATCACAAGCCCACCGCCGTCATGAACGCGGAGGCGCTCATGAACGCCCAGCGCCTCGTCCGCCGTCTGCCCGTGGGCGAGAGCGTCGTCGAGGCGATCCTCGATCTCGTGCGCTCGGCCCGTCCGGAAGCGGAACGGATCGAGGGCGTGAGCGACAAGATCCTGTGGGGCCCTGGCCCCCGCGCCAGCCAGGCCCTGATGCTGGCTGTGCGCGCCCGTGCGCTCATCGAGGGCCGGGTGGCGCCCTCGCTGGCCGACGTGGTGGCGCTGGCCGAGCCGGTGCTCAAGCACCGCATGGCGCTCACCTTCTCAGCCCGTGCCGACGGGGACACGATCAGAGGTGTCATCGGCCGGCTTACCGCGCGGCTGGCAGGCTAGGATCATCGCCATGGCCCGTGTCCGGGTCCTCCCCGAAAGCGCCCGTTCGCCGGGCCGCCAAGAGACGGAGAGCGCGCTTTCCCTCGCTCACCGGATGCCGCGTCTCGTGCTGGAAGCCCGGCGGGTGGCGGCCAATCTCGCGCACGGCATTCACGGCCGCCGCCGCGCGGGCATCGGCGAAACCTTCTGGCAGTTCCGCCCCTTCGTGGCCGGCGAGGCCGCGCAGCGGATCGACTGGCGTCGCTCGGGCCGCGACGACCGCCTCTATGTCCGGGAGCGCGAGTGGGAAACGGCCCAGACCGTCTGGTTCTGGATCGACCGCTCCGCCTCCATGGGCTACGCCTCCGACCTCGCTCAGGCGTCCAAGATCGAGCGCGCCATCGTGCTCGGCATGGCGCTCGCCAATTGCTTCGTCGAGGGCGGTGAGAGGGTCGGCATGCTGGGGCTGATGTCGCCGCGTGCGTCCCGGCGCATTGCCGAGACCATGGCCCAGACCCTGGTGGCGGATCGCGCCTCCCTCGAGGAGGACCTGCCCCCGCAGGCGGCTGTGGCGCCGCAGCACGAGGCCATCTTGATCAGTGATTTCCTGTCGCCTGTGCGCGACATCGCCACCATGGTCGAAGGCATCTCGTCCCGCGGGGCGCGCGGGCATCTGGTGATGATCGTCGATCCCGTGGAGGAGACCTTCCCGTTCCAGGGACAGGCGGTTCTGCACGATCTCGAGGACGGCCTGTCGCTCCGGATCGGCGATGCCGCGTCCTGGGGCAAAGCCTATCGCCTGCGGATCGAGCAGCACCGGGCGGAGCTGCAGGAACTGGCCCGGCGCCGCGGCTGGACCTTGACCATCCACCGGACCGACCGGCCTGCGAGCGAAGCGGCGCTTCGCCTCATGACCCTGGTCGCGACCTCCCGCGGCGTTGGTGCAGGAGGGCGCTGAGCGATGCTGGGCCTGCCTCTCACCTTCACCGTTCCACTGGTCCTCACGGCGCTCGCAGCGCTCCCGGCGATCTGGCTGCTCCTTCGCATCACGCCGCCGCAGCCGAAACGCGTGGATTTCCCGCCGCTCAGGATCATGGCGGACCTGCGCCCCGAGCAGGAAATGCCGGCCCGCACGCCCTGGTGGCTCCTGCTCCTGCGGCTGCTGCTCGCCGCCTTCCTCATCCTCGCGGCCTCCGGCCCGATCTGGAACCCCTTGGCCGAGAACAGCAGCCGCTCGCCGCTTCTCATCGTGCTCGACAACGGTTTCGCAGCGGCTCACGACTGGCGCGAGCGCATGAACCTGGCGTTAGAGCGCATCGAGGCGGCTGGGCGCGACGGGCGCACCGTGGCTCTCGTGGCAACAGCCGAGACGCCTGCCGCCATCGAGCCTGCGAGCCCCGCCGCCGCGCTTGAGCGCCTGCGCTCCCTAAAACCCCTGCCGCACCTGCAGGACCGCCAGATGCATCTCGAGTCCGTCAAGCGCTTCATGGAGGCAACGCCGGACGCCAACATCGTCTGGATCAGCGACGGGGTCGCGGGCGTTGACGGGCAAGGCTTCATCGATGGTCTGGCTCCCATGGCCAACGCCCAGCAGATCACCGTCCTCAAGGCGGAGCGTGCTCCCGCCCTTGCGGTTGCCGGCGTGGAAAATGCCGGCGGTCAGCTCAATGTCAGGCTCATCCGTCCTGAACCAAACGGGCGCGATTCCGGCACCGTCCGGGTCCTGGACCTCAAGAGCCTGCCGCTCGCCGATACACGCTTCTCCTTCGAGGCCAATGCCACCGAGACCCACGTGGCCTTCAATCTGCCGACCGAGATCCGCAACTCGATCGCCCGCATCGAGATCCTCGGCGAAGGTTCAGCCGGGGCCGTTCACCTGCTCGACGAGCGCGGCAAGCGCCGCCGCGTCGGCCTCGTGTTCGGCGGCACATCGGATCAGGCGCAGCCTCTCCTCTCGCCGCTCTACTACATCGAGCGGGCGCTCGCGCCCTATTCGGAGATCCGTACGGGTCGCGGCGGCGTGGCAGATTCGGTGAACCAGCTCATCGACGAGCAGGTCTCCGTGCTGGTGCTGGCCGATGTGGGCGGGCTCGACCGCGAGACGCTCGGCAAGGTCACGGCCTTCGTCGAACAGGGCGGCATGTTGCTGCGGTTTGCCGGCTCGCGCCTGTCCGCCGGCAACGACGAACTGGTGCCGGTGCGCCTGCGCCGGGGCGGGCGCAGCCTTGGCGGCACCCTGTCCTGGGATACGCCCAAGACCTTCGCGCCCTTCACCCGCGAGAGCCCCTTCTTCGGGCTCGCCGTGCCGGAAGAAATCGGCATCCGCCGCCAGATCCTCGCGGAGCCCGACGGCGACCTCCCGGCCAAGACCTGGGCGGCTCTGGCCGACGGAACGCCGATCGTCACCGCCGACAAGCGCGGCGACGGGATGATCGTTCTCTTTCACGTGACCGCCGATACCACCTGGTCGAACCTGCCCCTGTCTGGCCTCTTCGTCGACATGCTGCGCCGGACCACGGCTCTCGCGGGCGCGCCGAACGACCTGAACGCGGAATCCCGCAATGCGGAGAACGCGACGGTCGCTCCCCGACTGACGCTTGACGGCTATGGCATCTTCACCCAGCCTCCGGCCAATGCCCGCGCCGTGCCGCGCAACTATGCCGGGCGTGCCAACGGAGAGCATCCGCCGGGCTTCTACGGTTCAGTGGATTCGAGCCTTGCGGTGAATGCGCTCATGCCGGACGATCGTCTCGCTGCGCTCGACTTCGGGCCCCTCAATGCGCGGATCGCGCCGCTTGCCAATGCGCAGACTGTTGATCTGCGCATGCCGCTCTTCATGCTGGCCTTGCTGCTGCTGGTCGCCGACACCCTCGCGTCGCTCTGGCTCGGCGGCCACCTGTCCAATCTCACCGGCCGCCTGCGCCGGGCCGGCGCTGCGGCGGCCATCATTCTCGGCGCATCCCTGCTCCTGAACCCGGCCTCCGATACAAGCGCGCAGGAGCGTCGGTCCTCCATGACGATGGAAAGCTCCAGCCCTGCCCTCGTGACGCGGCTCGCTTACGTGATCACGGGCGACTCGCAGGTGGACGAGACCAGCAAAGCCGGCCTTGCCGGACTGACGCAGGTGCTGAGTCAGCGCACCGCCTTGTCACCGGGCGATCCCATCGGCATCGACCTCTCGCGGGACGAGGTGGCGTTCTATCCGCTGATCTACTGGCCCATCGTCGCCAGCCGGCCCATCCCATCAGAGGCCGCGATCCGGCGTCTCGATGCCTTCATGAAGGGCGGCGGCACCGTCATCTTCGACACGCGCGATGCCTTCGGCAATCGCCTCGACGGCGCGCCCACTGCAGAAGGGCAGTATCTGCGCCGGCTGCTCGCGGGCCTCGACATTCCCGAGATCGAGCCCGTGCCGGCCGATCACGTGCTCACCAAGACTTTCTACATCCTCGACAGCTTCCCCGGCCGGTACGCCACCGGGCAGACCTGGGTCGAGGTTCTGCCGCCGCAAGCGGAGGGTGAGGCCAGCCGCCCGGCCCGCTCGGGCGACGGTGTCTCGCCGATCATCATCACGTCGAACGATCTTGCGGCCGCCTGGGCTGTGGGCCGACGCGGCGAGTGGCTCTATCCCATCGTCGGGAGTGATCAGCGCCAGAGGGAATTCTCGTATCGCAGCGGCGTCAACATCGTCATGTACGCGCTGACCGGCAACTACAAGGCCGACCAGGTGCACGTGCCGGCCCTGCTCGAACGTCTCGGGCAATAGGGCGGGAGTTCTACTTTGCTGTCCATCAGTTTCACGCCTCTCATTCCCGACTACGCGCTATGGGCTCTCGGCGCGGTCGTCGCCCTGCTGGCGATCCTGGCCCTCGTCACGCGCGGTCCCGTGGCGATCCTGCGCGCGGTTGCCCTCGGGCTCGTGCTCCTGGCGCTCGCCAATCCGGCGCTGGTGCAGGAGGACCGGGAGAAGGTGAAGGACATCGTGGCGATTGTCATCGATCGCTCGACCTCGCAGACGCTCGGTGACCGCTCGCCCATGACCGATCAGGTGAGAGTCGAGCTGGAGCGCCGCTTCGGCTCGCTCACCGATGTGGATCTGCGCTTCATCGGAGCCGATGACGGCAACGGCGATGACGGCACACGCTTGTTCACGGCCCTGTCCAACGGCCTCGCCGATGTTCCGCCGGATCGTCTTGCCGGCGTCATCTTCGTGACCGACGGCGTCGTGCACGACATTCCGCCCTCCGTGGACAGCCTCGGCTTCAGGGCGCCCCTCCATGCGCTGATCACAGGACGGCCCGACGAGCGCGACCGGCAGATCAAGCTCCTGGAGGCCCCGCGCTTCGGCATCGTCGGCAAGGACCAGACCATCCGCGCCCAGGTGATGGAGCGGGGCGGCACGGGCTCTGCCCTCGTGACCGTGCGCCGGGACGGGCAGGTCATCACCCGCCAGCAGGTGCGCGCGGATACCTCCTTCTCCCTCGATGTGCGCATCGAGCATGGCGGCACCAACGTGGTCGAGCTCGAAGTGGAAGGTCTGCCGAACGAGCTGACCCAAGCCAACAACCGGGCGGTCATTCCCATCGAGGGCATCCGCGAGAAGCTGCGCGTGCTCCTGGTCTCCGGCGAGCCCCATGCGGGCGAGCGGACCTGGCGCAACCTGCTGAAGTCGGATGCCAATGTAGACCTCGTCCACTTCACGATCCTGCGCCCGCCGGAGAAGCAGGACGGCACGCCGATCAACGAGCTGTCGCTGATCGCCTTCCCGACCCGCGAGCTGTTCCAGCAGAAGATCAAGGAATTCGACCTGATCATCTTCGACCGCTATGCGAACCAGAGCATCCTGCCCTCGAGCTATTTCGAGAACATCGTGCGCTATGTGCGCGAGGGCGGGGCGATCCTCGTGGCGGCGGGCCCGGAATTCGCCAGCTATGGCAGCCTTGCCCAGACCCGGCTCGCGCCGATCATCCCCGGACAGCCCAACGGCAGCATTGTCGAGCAGCCCTACAAGGCCGAGATCACCGATACGGGCGACCGTCATCCGGTGACCCGCGACCTGCCGGGATCGGAGCAGTCGCCGCCCGCCTGGGGCGAGTGGCTGCGCATCATCGGCTCGCAGGTGCAGTCGGGCTCGACCCTGATGTCGGGCGCTAACGACCTGCCCCTGCTCGTGCTGCGTCGGGAGGACAAGGGCCGCGTGGCGCTTCTGCTCTCCGACCATGCCTGGCTCTGGGCCCGCGGCTATCAGGAGGGAGGACCGCATCTCGACCTCCTGCGCCGCCTCGCCCATTGGCTCATGAAGGAGCCGGCCCTGGAGGAAGAGGCCTTGAGGGCGAGCGCCCAGGGACGCGACATCCGCATCGAGCGTCAGACCATGGCGGAAACGGCCGATCCCGCGACCGTCATCGCGCCGAGCGGCCAGGAGAGCGTCGTTCTGCTGAGCAAGACGCGCCCCGGCCTGTTCACCGCGCTGGCCGCAAGCCGCGAGCTCGGGCTGCATACGATCCGCTCGGGCGACCTTATCACCTTCGTCAGCATCGGACCGGCCAATCCACGCGAGCTGATGGATGTGTTCAGCAACACGGAAGCCCTGACCCCCATCGCCGAGGCAACGGGCGGATCGGTGCGCCGGGTCGCGATGGCGGGCGACAGAAACATCACCCTGCCCCGCATCATTGCGGTGCATTCGGGCTCGCGCTTTGCCGGTGGCGATTGGATCGGCATCAGGCCGAGCGACAGCGCCATTGTGCGCGGCGTCTCGGTCTTCCCGATGGCACTGGGCTTCGTCGGGTTGGTGCTGCTGATCGGCTCGACGCTCGCCGCTTGGCTGATCGAGGGGCGGCGAAGGGCGTAAGCGAGACCCAAACTACCACCACGTCATCACCGGCCTTGTGCCGGTGATCTCGATTGTTTGAAGCGCTGCACTTTTCAGCATCGAGATGGCCGGCACAAGGCCGGCCATGACGTGGAGAGGTTGTGAGAGGCTGCGCTCTACTCGCTCTAGTCGGGAACGGTGCTCACCAGCCCCTTCGCCCGGGCGAGCGCGCCCTCTTCCAGTTCCAGCGCCAGGAAGCGTCCCGGATTGACCGGGCCTGGAAGCTGCAGGTGCTGGGGCGGAATGCGCTTGAAGCCGAAGCGGCTGTAATAGGGCTCGTCGCCCACCAGCAGCACCAGGGTGTGTCCCTTGGCCTTGGCGGCATCCAGCGAGCGGCGCATGAGGGCCGCGCCGATACCGCGGCTCTCGAAGGCCGGCTCCACCGTCAGCGGTCCGAGCATCAGGGCCGGCTCCTCGCCGGCCACGACGGGGGTCATGCGTATCGAGCCGACCAGCAGGGTGCCAACCATGGCGGTAAAGGACAGGTCGAGCAGGTGCGGCGCTCCCTCGCGCAGGCGCGAGGCGGTGCGGGCAAAGCGGCCCGGGCCGAAGGCACGCTCGTGCAGGCGCTCGATGGCTTCTGAATCGATGGGTTGTTCGGTGCGGATCTGGAGCGAGAGCTCAGTCATGAACGGACTCAAAGCGCGAGAGACGAGAAGGGATCAGGCGGCTGGATGGGTTATCAGCCGTGTCGTCGTCGCAGAATCCGGGTGGTCGTCATGGAGCTCGGCGTTTCCTCAGTTGATTAGGCCATAGCAGCGTCGGGAACCTGGCGCAAACCTTCTTCACCAATGCGGCGAGGGAGGCTGGCCTTCGAGGATCTCCGCCAAGCGGCTCCGGGTGGCCGAGGTGGTCTCCTCGGGAAGATTGTCGAGGGGAAAGAACTCTGCCTCCGCGATCTCCCGATCGGGCTGCTTGGCCTGCAGAACCGTGAAGCGCCGGATCACATAGACCAAGACGTGATCGCGCCGGGACACGCGATTGTTGAAGAACACGCCGAACAGGCTGGGGGGCTCGTCCATGGCGATGCAGGCTTCCTCGCGCAGCTCGCGGTCGAGCGCCTCCAGGGCCGCCTCGCCGGTCTCGACGCCGCCGCCCGGCAGGTGCCATCCGGGCACGTAGGTGTGGCGGATCAGGAAGACCCGGTTCTGCCGGTCGAGCACCACGCCGCGAACGCCGAGGGTCATGCCTCTCGAGAAACGCCAATAGGTGTGCAGCCCCAGAGACAGGAGCCGCGATGCTTTCCGAGACGGCGGAGAGTCGGACATCGGCTTATGCTATCACAACAAGATTACCGGAGAATGAATGTCGTCATTCATGAAATGCATAGCAGTGGCCTCAAATTGGCGCGTGACCCGCATAATACGAAGGTCTAAGACAGCGGCAACCAAAGGTGTTCCAATGTTTCTCGCTCTCATCCTGTCCCGTCTGAACCGTTCCGCCCGTTTCTCGTGGTCGCCTGCCCTCAATTTCGACGACCGCACGGTCTACTCGACTCTGATCCCGGGCGCTCAGTACTGAATTCGGACGATCCCCTGTCCTCAATGGCAGGGGGCTTGGCTATGACGCGGCTCTCTTTTAGAATAATTCTAAATGGGAGCCGCCATGAAGTCCCTGTCAGAACTCTCCGAACGTGAAGTCGTGGCGCTCGCCATTGCGAGCGAAGAGGAAGACTCACGGATCTACCAGCATTTTGCGGATCGCCTTCGGCCCGACTTCCCCGCCTCGGCCGAGATCTTCGACGGCATGGCCGAGGAAGAGCGCGAGCATCGCAACTCCCTTTATGGTTTCTACAGATCCCGCTTCGGGGAACATCTGCCTCCCATCCGCCGGGAGGACGTGCGCGGCTTCCTGAAACGACGCGCGGTCTGGTGGAGCGCTCACCTCGATCTCGATCGCATGCGCCGCGAGGCGGAGGTCATGGAGCTGCAGGCCGCAAGCTTCTACGAGAAGGCCGCCCAGCAGACCTTGGACGTTTCCTTAAGGGAGCTCTTCACCAAGCTGGCCGAGATCGAGCGCGGGCACGAGCGCAAGGCCGGCGAACTTCACGCCACCCACATGACCGAGAATGCGGAAGCCGCCGAGGAGCATGCCCGCCGGCGCCTGTTCGTGCTGCAATATGTGCAGCCGGGGCTCGCCGGCCTCATCGACGGTTCGGTTTCGACGCTCGCGCCCCTCTTCGCCGCGGCCTTCGCCACCCAGAATAACTGGGAGACCTTTCTGGTGGGGCTTGCAGCGTCTGTCGGCGCCGGCATCAGCATGGGCCTGACCGAGGCTCTCTCTGACGACGGCGAGATCACCGGACGCGGCTCACCCTGGCTGCGCGGCCTCATCTGCGGTCTCATGACGGCGGCCGGCGGCATCGGCCACACCCTGCCCTATCTGGTGCCGGATTCCTGGCCCAACGCCTTCATCCTGGCCACCAGCATCGCGGCTCTCGTGGTGGCGGTGGAGCTCGTCGCGATCTCCTTGATCCGGACGAAGTACATGGAGACGCCGTTCTGGAGCGCTACCTATCAGGTGATCGTCGGCGGCGTGCTGGTGCTTCTCGCCGGTATCTTCATCGGCAGCGCTTGACGGGGCGGGGCGGCCGCGCGAGTTCTCGTGTCCACCCGCATGAACCCGGCCGCCATGTTTCGCATCGCCCATCTGACCGACCCCCATGTGGGCCCCCTGCCCCGGCCGCGCCTGAAGCAGCTCCTGAGCAAGCGTCTGACCGGCTGGTACAACTGGCATCGCAGCCGGCACGACATGCACGACATGGAGCTTCTGGCCGCTCTGGTGGCCGACATTCACGCCCAGAAGCCCGACCACATCACCTGCACGGGGGACACCTGCAACATCGGCCTGCCGGACGAGTGGAAGACCTCCCGGGTGTTTCTCGAGGAGCTTGGGGATCCGTCGCGCGTCACCTTCGTGCCGGGCAACCATGATGCCTATGTCCGTGGCTCCCTTGAGGGGTTGCTGAGGGAGATCGCTCCGTGGACACGGGGCGATGACGGCCGCGAGGGGAGCTTTCCCTATCTGCGCCGTTACGGCCCCATCGCGATCATCGGGCTGTCATCGGCCATCCCGACATTGCCCTTCGTGGCATCGGGCAGGATCGGCTCCAGGCAGATGAAAGCCACCGAGGAGATCCTTAAGGAGCTAAGTCAGGATCCGGCCTGCTTCCGGATCGTGCTCATTCATCACCCGCCGCACGTGGGCGGGGCGGATCCGGGCCGCAACCTGACCGATGCCAAACGCTTCGAGAAGATGCTCTGCCGGGCGGGCGCGGAGCTCGTGCTTCATGGTCACAACCATGTGGGATCGCTCGCCCATCTCGACGGGCCGCGCGGCCCGATTCCGGTAATCGGCGCACCCTCGGCCTCGGCACGCGGCGGAACGCTGACCCATACGGCCGGCTATCATCTCTTCACCATCGGCCGAGATGAAACCGGCTTTCTCCTAATGGCGGAGCGAAGGGGATTGAAGCCCGACGGAACCGTTGGTGGCCTCGGCATGCTTTCGCTCGCCCGCATTCGCCAGCCTCACGAGCAGGACTAGCACAGAGACCCAGATCTCTGCGCGATCTGTCTAACACAAGTTAAGCCATGGGCCCTTATGAGCATAGCCAAAGCTAAGCTTCAGTATTCATAGCAGATTTTCTTCACAATCCCGTTGCTTTCCTGGAACCGCTTAGATCGCTCTCCGTTGAAGGGGTGCAGCAGCCACCTATGAACTTCGCAAGCCTGTCGGGCTGCGCACGGTGTTCTGCGACCCGAGAAAACAGGAGTTCATCTCATGAAGAAATACGTTGCCCTCGCGGCATTGTTCGCATCCGTTTCGGCCGCCCCGGCCTTGGCGCAGACGGTCATGGACAGCCAGAGCTATCGCATGATGGCGGCTCAATCGGATGCCTTCGAGATCGCCTCGAGCCAGCTCGCCCTTGAGCGCTCCCGTAATCCTGCCGTTCGCCGCTATGCCCAGCAGATGATCCAGGACCACTCCATGACGAGCCAGGCCCTCAACGGCGGCCGTGCGGTCTATAGCGCCAACGGTCAGTTCATCGGCGGCTCCCTAAGCGGCACTCTGGCCGGCGCGGGCATCGGCGCTCTGGTCGGCGGCCCCGTGGGCGCAGCAGTCGGCGCCGGCATTGGCGCAACGGCCGGCGCGACGGCCGGTGCTGCATCGAGCGGCTCCCCTGGTACGGCTGGCGGGACGGCGACCGGTGCTCTGGCCGGCGCTGGCGTTGGGGCCCTGGTCGGCGGCCCGGTTGGCGCTGCAGTCGGTGCGGGCGTTGGCGCCACGACCGGTGCAGCGGCCGGCGGTGCGGCTGACGTGCAGGCGACGGGTTCGGTCGCCCCGATTCAGCTCGGCGTTGCGCTGCCTCCCGAGAAGATGGCCATGCTGAACCAGATGGCGTCGACCTCCGGTCCGCAGTTCGATCGTCTCTACGGACAGGCCCAGCGCATGGGCCACCAGGAGGCTCTCGCCCTGCACACGAGCTACGCTCAGGCCGGCAACGATCCGTCGCTACGCCAGTTCGCAGCCTCGGTGGTTCCGCATATCGAACATCACCTTGCGGATTCCCGTCGTCTTCCGGGCGCCACTGCCCGTCGCCGTTAATCGGCTTCCAGCCTGACATTATGGTGCGGCGGGTCCAATGGACCCGCCGCATTCTTATGGGTCTGCCGGAACGGAAGGCTGAACCTTTTTCCTGGCTTGTCGTGCGAGCCGCAGGGTGTAGGAAGGGATCACATCCATCTCTCCTCTCGCGAGTTCCCATGGCCTACGTCATTCCCGCGCCTTCCCTCCCCGCTCTCCCGGTTGCCGGCACCGACGACCTGTTCCCGGTCCGCCGTGTCTATTGCGTCGGCCGCAACTATGCCGCTCATGCACGGGAGATGGGTGGCGATCCGACCCGCGAGCCCCCGTTCTTCTTCATGAAGCCGGCAGATGCCCTGCAACCTGTCGCGGATGGCGCAACCGTCGACCATCCCTATCCGGCCAAGACCGGCAATTATCACTTCGAGATCGAGATGGTGGTGGCCTTGGCCAAGGGCGGCCGGGACATCCCGGTCGAGCAGGCTCTCGACCATGTCTTCGGCTATGCGGTTGGCCTCGACATGACCCGCCGCGATCTGCAGGACGAAGCCAAGCAGCTCCGGCGTCCCTGGGAGCTGGGCAAGGCGGCGGATCGTTCCGGCCCCGTCGGACCGATCCACCCGGTCTCCAGTGTCGGCCACTTGGCGAACGGCACCATCTCGCTCGCCGTGGACGGCGCTATCAAGCAGAGGGCCGACCTGTCGGACATGATCTGGTCGGTGGCCGAGCAGATCGCCTATCTGTCGACCTATTTCGAACTCGCCCCCGGCGACGTGATTTTCTCCGGCACCCCCGACGGGGTGGGAGCAGTCACGCAAGGGCAGACCATGATCGGCGCCGTCGAAGGCCTGGGCGAGATCCGGCTACGGGTTGTGTAAGGCCTGGCCGCATCCCCTTGCCTTTTTTGCGAGATTGACCGTTACTGCGTCACGGCGCGACCCTCTGGATCGCGGTAAGTTAGGATCCGGCCCAGACCGGACCCATAAAACTAAGGGAACGACAATGAAATTCGTTAAGACCGTCGGTTTGGCTCTACTCGGTTCCGCTCTCGCCATGGGTGGAGCGGCCGCTCAGGAGAAGACGGTAAAGATCGCCACCGAGGGCGCATACGCCCCCTGGAACTTCACGGGCGCGGGCGGCAAGCTCGAAGGCTTCGAGATCGACCTCGCCAATGACCTGTGCGCGCGCATGAAGGTGAAGTGCGAGATCGTGGCCCAGGATTGGGATGGCATCATCCCGTCCCTCACCGCCAAGAAGTACGACGCCATCATGGCCGGCATGAGCATCACGGAAGAGCGCAAGAAGACCATCGACTTCGCCGGTCCTTACGCTGCCGGCCCGAACGGCTTTCTCGTGCAGAAGTCCTCACCGCTCGCCAAGATGCCCGGCACCGGCCAGGCCTTTAGCCTGACGTCGCAGAAGGACGCTGCTGAAAAGGCCATCGACGCCGTGAAGCCGATGCTGAAGGGCAAGACGATCGGCGTCCAGGGCTCGACCATCCACTCGAACTTCGCCGACAAGTATTACAAGGGCACAGCCGAGATCCGCGAGTACAAGACCACCGAGGCCCACGATCTCGATCTCGCCGCCGGCCGCATCGATGCCGTTCTGGCCGATTCCACGGCAATCCTGGGCACTCTCGAGAAGCCCGAGTTCAAGGATTACGCTCTTGTCGGTCCGTCCATCACCGGCGGCCTCCTCGGTGAAGGCGTCGGCGTCGGCCTGCGCAAGGGCGACACGGAGCTCAAGAAGAGCTTCGAAACGGCGATTCAGGCGGCCGTCAAGGACGGCACCGTGAAGAAGCTGTCCGAGAAGTGGTTCAAGATCGACATCTCCCCGAAGGGCTGATCTCTCGGCTTTCAAGAATCCAAGGCGCGGCTCCGGCCGCGCTTTTTTGTATGGATATGCGACATCTGCCACCGAAATTGCCATCTTGGCTGCCTTATTCAACATGTTTAGGGCTTGCACCGGCTTGGCTTTTGAATGTTAGCTTTGACGCGCAGGATGATGGGTCCGGCTCAAGGGAGCCGCCTTTCGCCCGACAACCGGATCAGTCGAAACTGACCAGAGGGATGACAATGAAACTGTTCAAGGCTTTGGGTCTCGGGCTCCTGGCGTCCGCTCTCGCCATCGGTGGAGCAGCCGCTCAGGAGAAGACGGTCAAGATTGCCACCGAGGGCGCCTACGCACCGTGGAACTTCACAGGTGCCGGCGGCAAGCTCGAGGGCTACGAGATCGATCTCGCCAATGAGCTCTGCGGCCGCATGAAGGTGAAGTGCGAGATCGTGGCCCAGGATTGGGATGGCATCATCCCGGCACTGAATGCCAAGAAGTACGACGCCATCATGGCGGGCATGAACATCACCGACAAGCGCCTGGAAGTGATCAACTTCTCGATCCCCTATGCCGCCACGCCGCATGGCTTTGGCGTGATGAAGGATTCCCCGCTCGCCAAGCTGGCGGGCACCGGCACCACGGTGAGCTTCGAGAAGGATCCTGAGGGTGCCAAGAAGGCCATCGAGGCCTGGAAGCCGTTGCTCAAGGGCAAGACCGTCGGCGTGCAGGGCTCGACGGTGAACTCGCAGTTCCTGGAGCAGTACCTCAAGGACACGATCCAGATCCGCGAATACAAGACCACCGAGCAGCACGATCTCGACCTGAGCGCCGGTCGCATCGACGCGATCTTCGCCGGACACGGGGCCTTGAAGGCCACGCAGGAAAAGCCCGAGTTCAAGGACATGGTGATTGCCGGAACGGGCATGCGCGGCGGCATACTGGGCCGCGGCGTCGCAGTTGGCATGCGCAAGGACGACACGGAGTTGAAGAAGAGCTTCGACGAGGCGATCCAGGCTGCGATCAAGGACGGCACGATCAAGAAGCTGTCCGAGAAGTGGTTCAAGATCGACGCGACCCCGCAGGTCTGACGACGTAGCGGCGAAAAAAGTCCCGGGCCCGCCCCCCGGCCCGGGATATGATCCGGCCTAAAGACCGGATGTTACAGATGCTGTCTCGCTCGCTGCCTTCCACGGCGGGGAGACATATTCAAGAAAGTTACGACGCGTGCAGCAACTGAGCTATTTCGAGCTCGTCGGGTTTGGTCCCAATGGATGGGGATGGGCTCTCCTCACCGCAGCGGGAATGACGATTGCGGTCGCCATCTGCGGCTTTCTCGCAGGATCCATCGTCGGCACCCTGGTGGCCTGGGGCAAGATCGGCGGCAACCTTGTGACCCGCAGCCTTGCCGACGGCTACACCACCATCCTGCGCGGCATCCCCGATCTTCTCGTCATCTACCTGTTCTATTTCGGCGGCAGCGCGGCGTTAGGTGCCATCGGCAGCCTGTTCGGCGCTGACGGGTTCATCGGCGTGCCGGCCTTTGCCACAGGCGCCATGGCCATCGGCATCGTGTCGGGTGCTTATCAGGCCGAGGTCTTCCGAGGCGCCTACCAGGTCGTCAGCCGGGGCGAGATCGAGGCGGCGCGCTCGGTGGGCATGCACCGCTGGCTCTTGTTCCGCCGCATCATCGCCCCGCAGGTGCTGCGCTATGCCATTCCGGGCTTGGGCAACACATGGCAGCTGGTGCTGAAGGAATCGGCGCTCATTTCCGTGACCGGCCTCGTGGAGTTGCTGCGCCAATCGCATATCGCGGCCGGCTCCACGCGCCGTCCGTTCGATTTCTATCTCACGGCCGCTGTGCTCTATCTGCTGATCACCTGGGTTTCGACCTACCTGTTCCAGCGCGCGGAGACCTACTCATTGCGCGGCATGCGGAGGGCTTCCTGATGGATTTCGCTTTCATGCGGGATGCCTTCCTGACGCTTATCGGCGGCGTGCCGCTGACCCTGAACCTGGCCTTCATGGCCGTGGGTCTCGGTGCCATTCTCGCCATGCTCCTGGCGCTCATGCGCATGTCGGGCCTCAAGGTGCTCGACTGGCCGGCCCAAGGATATGTCTTCGTGTTCCGCGGCACGCCGCTGCTCGTACAGATATTCCTGATCTATTATGGCCTGGGACAGTTCCGTCCTGTCTTGCAGGAATGGGGCCTCTGGACCTTCTTCCGTGAGCCCTATTGGTGCGCGGTTTTCGCGTTGACGCTCAACACGGCGGCCTACGCCAGCGAGATCATCCGCGGCGGGCTGCAATCGGTCCCCTACAACCAGGTCGAGGCGGCGCGGGCCTGCGGCATGTCGGGCTTCCTGCTCTTCCGCCGAGTCGTATTCCCCATCGCGGTTCGCCAGGCGCTTCCGGCTTATGGCAGCGAGATCATCCTGATGGTGAAGGCGACGTCGCTTGCGTCGATCATAACCATGATGGAAGTGACCGGGCTTGCTGCCAAACTGATTTCACAGACGTTCCGGGCGGTCGAGGTGTTCATCGTGGCCGGCCTGATCTACCTGATCCTGAACTTCATCATCACCCGCATCATCATGGCCATCGAATGGTGGCTCTCGCCTCACCTGCGCCGCCCCCCGGCCGTGGAGCCGCGCTTGGAGGCCGCCCATGTCTAACGGAGTTGCAGCCTTGTCGTCTCAATTCGCGTCGTCCGAGGCGGCTCCGGCCGTCTCCGTGCAGAACCTCCGCAAGAGCTTCGGATCACTCGAAGTCCTCAAAGGCGTTTCCTTAAGCGCCCGGGAAGGCGACGTGATTTCAATCCTCGGCGCCTCAGGCTCCGGCAAGTCCACCATGCTCCGCTGCATCAACATGCTGGAGGTGCCCGATTCCGGCGAGATCCGCATCGGCGGCGAGACCATCGAGTTGAAGAAGACCCGCAAGGGCATGGAGCCGGCCGATCAACGCCAGGTGGACCGCATCCGGTCCCGCGTCGCCATGGTGTTCCAGAGCTTCAATCTCTGGTCGCACATGACGATCCTGGAGAACGTGATCGAAGCGCCCGTTCATGTGCAGAAGCGCCCGAAGGCAGAGTGCATCGCCGAGGCCGAGGAACTGCTGGCGAAGGTCGGCATCGTCGACAAGCGCAATCAATATCCCACGCACCTCTCCGGCGGCCAGCAGCAGCGCGCCGCCATCGCACGGGCGCTCGCCGTGCATCCCCAGGTGATGCTCTTCGACGAGCCGACTTCCGCGCTCGATCCGGAACTCGTCGGCGAGGTGCTGCGGGTCATGCGCTCGCTGGCCGAGGAAGGCCGCACCATGCTGGTGGTAACGCACGAGATGGGCTTTGCCCGCGACGTATCGAACCGGGTCGTGTTCCTGCATAAGGGCGTGGTGGAGGAGGAAGGCGCACCCGCAGAAGTGTTCGGCGCTCCGAAATCCGAGCGCTTCAAGCAGTTCATCTCAAGCCACCGCTGAGGCTTGGACAAACACGAAGGGCGAAGCGGCATCCGCTTCGCCCTTTTTACTTTCAGCGTTTCTCGATCTGCCGTGGTGGATACGATCCCGTTGAAGGCGGGGGCGCAGAGGAGGACCTGAAGCCGGTTCCAGGCTCCCGCCACTCGTAGAGCCCTTGCTCAGATCTCGAGCCGCCGAGAAACAGGCCCAGCACGGCCGGAACGGCGAGAATGAGCAGCGACACGAGCGCCCACACGACCACGACGGCGCCCATGCCAAGGCTTCTCAGGGTCATCAGAGCCCAGGAGAGCCACTCCACCGTCTCGGGATGTCCCGTGACGATATCGGCATTGCGGGCAGCGACGCCGCCGAAGAAGTCCAGAAGCCCGTAGGCTCCCCAGGCGAAGAGCGACCAGAACGCCACGGCGATCCAGGCCAGAACCCACAGCAGGCGCTTCATCTAGCGCTCCTCAATGCGCACGGCCGTACCGTCGATCTCTTTCGGTCCGCGCTTTGGGGTGCCCAGATGCTCGTGAATGATGCGCAGGTTGCGCTGGTTGGACTTGAAGACCACGTCGAACACGTCGCCCGCGAACGGGATTGCACCGATGGCGGTATCGACAGCGACGTTGCCGATCATGCGGGCGATCTTCCAGCGCGGCAGACCAAGCTGACGGGCTTCCCAGATGATATAGCTCGCAATCGCCGCGGAAAGTGCATCGCCGATACCCGGCACGAGGCCCAGCACAGCGTCCAGTCCCACACGCCGGTTCAGGCCCGGAATCAGGAAGGCGCTGTCCATCAGGTTTGCAACCAGTGTAATGCGCGCGATCGCATCCTCCCGGCTTGGGCCAGCGGTCTTGATCGCATCGAAAACAGCACTACGGGCAGCGTCCATTCCAGTCTCCAGGGGCCGATCCCGATGATCGGCACAACGGACATTGATGTGTGGATTCAGGTAAGATTCTGCAAGATCAGGCCGTTGTTATTTCATAACTCACCCAAAATTTCCTCTCATAGGATTCCTTGCAGAACAAAGCTTTGCCAGCCACGCGTCATCTCTAATGGCTTAGATCCCCTTAGGTCTTATTGCCTAAGGCAGAGCTTACTTTAGGTAGCCGTCCTGAGCGCTGTTCGCGCAACCGTCAGTCGCCTGACTAAGAAGACAAACATGCCGCTGGGAGGACCAACGCGCGGCATGACGTGTAGGGGCTCAGAACGGGAGAACCCGATGAGCAACAAATGCCGAGTCCGCCGTGCGTTCAGAACGACTCTTGCGGTCAGCACACTGCTGCTTGGGTTCTCAACAAACATACTAATAGCCGGTGAAGAAGGCGGGTTCATCCCTCCGGCTCAATATGCCAGCCTTCCCTCGAACGACGAGATGAACGATCCCAAGACGACAGGAAGCCTGCCGAATGCGAGAACCCTCTCCGGTTTCGCATCTTTGGTCTCACAGGGAGCGATCACGTTGCGGGCGAGCGCTCCGACCAACTGTGTTCCGGGCAATCTGCGTGAGGTCGTCGCCTCGGTTGCGGAAAAATTCGGCTCTGTCAGCGTCGAATCCACCCATCGTAACCGCTCCCGCAACTGGAGCGCCGGCGGCGCTCGCCACTCCCTTCACCTCGCCTGCCGGGCAATCGATTTCAGGGTTCGCACCCGTGGTCGCGGCGTCATGGCGTATCTGCGGTCTCACCCCCAGGTCGGGGGGCTGAAGATGTATCGCAACGGCATCATCCATATCGACAATGGAGAACGCCGCTCCTGGTGAGGTTCTGCCCATTGCACATTCCGTCTTGAGTCACAGGGCTCCGGACTACTGTCCGCAGCCCTGCTGCTTTTCCCACGCTCTGGTCTCGACGCGAAAATTGTTAGACACTCGCAGGATGTTCGAGACCTTCACCCATCGTCGAATCGAAACGTCTGAGGCCGTCATCAACCTGCGGGTCGGCGGCAGCGGTCCGCCCGTGCTTTTGCTGCATGGGCATCCGCAGACCCATGTCATGTGGCACAAGGTGGCGCCGAAACTTGCCGACAGCTACACAATCGTCTGTGCCGACCTGCGCGGCTATGGCGACAGCTCCAAGCCTCCGACAAACGATGAGCATGAACCCTACTCGAAGCGAGCCATGGCGCGCGATCAGGTGGAGGTCATGCACGCTCTCGGCTTCGAGCGCTTTGCCGTCGTCGGACACGACCGCGGCGGACGCTGTGCCTACCGGATGGCGCTCGATCACCCGGAGCGGATCGCGGCGCTGTCGGTTCTGGACATCATCCCGACCGCAGAGCATTTCCAGCGCACGGACATGGCCTTCGCCATGGGATACTGGCACTGGTTCTTCCTTGCGCAGCCTCATCCATTGCCGGAGCGGCTGATCGCATCGGATCCCGATGCCATCTATCTTCGCCGCGGTCGCTCGATGTTCGACGAGGAGGCGCTTGCCGAATACCGCCGCTGCTTCACCGATCCGTACACGATCCACGCCATGTGCGAGGATTATCGTGCCGGCGCGACCATCGACATGCGCCTCGATGAGGAAGATCAAAAGGCAGGTCGGCGGATCATGTGCCCGGTGCAGGCTCTCTGGGGCCGCAGGAACGGGCTCGATCAATGGTACGACGTGCCGGCCGTCTGGCGCGACTGGGCCGATCAGGTTGAGGGCCACGCCATCGATTGCGGCCACTATCTCGCCGAGGAAGCGCCCGAGGAAACGCTGGCGGCTTTGCAGCCGTTCCTGGCCAGGGCTTTTGGGCGTTGACAGAGGCAGCGCCCACTCAGTTTCAGGACGCTGCGAAAGGTGCGATCCTGACGCCGTTCGCTTCCAGCTTCGCACGAACTGTCCGTGCCATCGCCACAGCGCTCGGCTCGTCACCATGCACGCAGATGGTGTCGATCTCGACCGGGATGCGCTTGCCGGACACCGTCGTGATGGCTCGGTCCTGGACCGCACGCAGAATGCGTTCTGCTGCAAACTCGGCGTCGTGCAGCACGGAGCCGGGCTTCTTCCGGCTGGTGAGCGTGCCGTTATCCTCATAGGTGCGGTCGGCGAAAATCTCGCGCACGACCGGAATGCCGACGCTGTGGGACGCCTTCTCCATCAGCAGGCCCGGCATGCACATGTTGATGAGGCTCGCATCGACCCCCTTGATGGCGCGGGCAATCGCGAGAGCGAGATCCTCGTCCTCATTCGCCATGTTGTTGAGCGCCCCGTGCACCTTCACGTAGGTGACCTTATGGCCGGCAAGCGATGCCACGGCCTGCATGGCGCCGATCTGATACGCGATCATGTGCTCGATCTCGGCGGGAGAATCGCCACGAATCATGCGGCGGCCGAAGCCGTGCAGATCGTTGAAGCCGGGATGCGCCCCGATGGCCACGCCCTTGCGCTTCGCGATCTCCGCCGTACGGAACATGATGGAGGGATCACCTGCATGAAAGCCGCAGGCGATGTTGGCGGAGGACACAATGTCGAGCATCGCCTCGTCGTCTCCCATCGGCCAGGGGCCGAAGCCTTCGCCCATATCGCAGTTGAGATCGATGATCATGCTCGTCACACCAGAACCGGTTTCGCCGCTTGTTCGCCCACGTGGAAGATGCGCTTGTAACGCTCGACCTCCGCTTTCGGCCCCATGGCCTTTGTCGGATTATCGGAAAGTTTCACCGTCGGCCGCCCATCGGCCGAGATGACCTTGCAGACAATGGAGATCGGATCGAGCTTTCCATCGGGAGCCAGCCCACGGAAATCGTTCGTGAGCAGCGTGCCCCAACCATAGCCGATGCGCATGCGACCGCGGAAATGCCGGTGGATGCGCTCAATCACATCCACGTCGAGACCATCGGAGAAGATCGCGAGCTTCTCGCGTGGGTTCTGCCCGCGCTGGCGCCACCATTCGATGGCCTCCTCGCCGCCCTCGATGGGATCCTTGGAATCGACGCGAATGCCGGTCCAGGCAGGCACCCAGTCGGGAGCGTTCTGCAGGAAGTTCGTGGTGCCGTAGGTGTCGGGCAGGATGACGAGCAGGTTGCCCTCGTAATCCTCCTGCCAATCGGACAGCACGTCGTAAGGGGATCGGGCGAGTTCCTCGTCGGACTCAGCCAAGGCCGCATAGACCATGGGAAGTTCATGGGCATTGGTGCCCACCGCCTCGACCTCCTGACGCAGGGCGATCAGGCAATTGGATGTTCCGAGGAAGGACGATCCAAGGCCTTCCATCATGGCCTGGACGCACCAATCTTGCCAGAGGAAGCCGTGGCGCCGACGGGTGCCGAAATCGGCGATGGAGAGGTCCGGCAGGCTTTTGAGCCGCTCGATCTTCTCCCAGACACGGGTCATGGCGCGGGCATAGAGCACCTGAAGCTCGAACTTGCCCATCCCCCTCAGGACCCCGCGCGAACGCAGCTCATTGAGGATCGCAAGCGCCGGGATCTCCCACATGGTGGTTTCGATCCAGGGGCCGTGGAAGGTCAGCACGTACTGGCCGTCCTCCTTCTCCAGAAGATACTCCGGAAAGCGGAAGGTCTCGAGCCAGTCCATGAACTCCGGCGAGAACATCTGCCGCTTGCCATAGAAGGTGTTGCCCCGCAGCCAGGTGGACTCGCCCCGGGTCAGGCGCAGGCTGCGCACATGATCGAGCTGCTCGCGCAGTTCGCCCGCATCGATGATATCGGCCAGGCGGATGCGGGTGGTGCGGTTATGAATGCCGAACGTCACCTGCACGTCGCGATGGCGGCGAAAGATCGTCTGCGCCATCAGCAACTTGTAGAAATCCGTATCCAGAACCGACCGGACGATCGGATCGATCTTCCAGGTATGGTTATAGACGCGGGTCGCGATGTCGACCATCGCCTGCTCCTTGCCACTCACGGGGAGCAGGACAATAGCGAAGCACCGCCCATGATGAAAGGGTGTCTGACTACAAGGCTGGGGCCAGTCACAGCTTAAGGCGGCAGGACGTCGACCTGGATCGAGGCGTAATAGGCCGCCACATCGGCGATGTCCTCATCTGACAGGTCCTTTGCTACAATGTTCATCGACTCGTTCTTGCGTTCGCCCGACTTGTAAGCCGCGAGGCTTCTGACGAGATAGTTTTCGATCTGGCCTGCGAGGTTGGGCGCTTCCGGGTTTTTCGAGAGGCCATCGAGCCCATGGCAGCCCTGACAGGTGGTGAGCTTTTGGCGCCCTGCCCTGGCATCGCCGGCCTGTGCGCCCGCAAGCCCAAACGCTGCCAGAAACGCGCCAAGCGCGGCAAGGGCAATGGAAAACCTCATAATGTTCTCTCCGGGACGGACAGGCGCGTCGGGGACGCGCCTGTCAAAAGGGTCTTACCGGCCCTCATAGGAAATGCGGTAGATGGCACCAGCAGTGTCATCGGAGACGAGAAGAGACCCGTCGGGCAGCATGGCCACGTCAACGGGCCGCCCAAGATACTCACCGTTGTCCGTGAGCCATCCTTCCGCGAAGACCTGTGGCTTGTCAGCCGTACCGTCCGGCTTAACCGGGGTGAACATCACCCGCGCGCCGATCGGCTTGGTGCGATTCCAGGAGCCGTGCTGGGCCGTGAAGATGCCGCCCTGATAGGTCTGCGGAAACATGCGTCCCGTATAGAACATCATGCCGAGATCGGCCGCATGAGGGTCCGTCTCGGCCTGAGGTCCGACAACGCCTGCCGGAACCTGGTCGTCCTTGTACTCGACCGTACGGACCGTGCCGCCGCCGTAATAGGGGAAGCCGAAGTTCTGCCCCTGGCTTGCAACGCGGTTGATCTCGCCGGGAGGCTGATCGTCACCCATGCCATCGACCTGATTGTCGGTGAACCACAGGGACTTGTCGGCCGGGTTGAAATCCATGCCGACGGAATTGCGGATGCCCGTTGCATAGACTTCGCGGTTCTTGCCATCCTGATCCATGCGGATGATGCCGCCGATGCCTGTGCGCTTATAGAGATCGAGCTTGTCCTTCGCCGGCACGTTGAAGGGTTGGCCCAGGGCAATATAGAGCTTGTTGTCGGGCCCAATCCGGCAGACACGCGCCGTGTGGTTGAAACTTTCCTCAGCAGGCGGAATCAGGTCCCCCTGCTTTGCGACGACAAAGGCGGCGACATCCGGCCCTTCGTAGAAGAACTCGGCGGCGGGGAACTGCAGAACGCGGTTCTGCTCCACGACATAGAGCAGGCCGTCACGCGAGAAGCAGACGCCGTTCGGAATCTTCATCGCAATCGACGGAGCGAACTGCTTCACCTCGTCCGCAACGCGATCCTTGTCGCGATCCGTCACGACGTAAACGTTGTTCTTTCTCGTGCCGACGAAGACCACACTGGCATTGGGGCCCACAGCCATATGGCGTGCATCGGGGACGACGGCGTAGAGGTCAATCTTGAAGCCGGCCGGGAGCTTGATCTTTTCAAGATTGCGTCGCAGCGCATCCGCGCGGCGGCCCTCCTGAGCGATGGGCCTTGGTTCTTCAGTGCCAGTACTTTGAAAGGATGTTAGCTTCTCGAGATTGCTCGAAGGCTGAGCGGCGGGCTGGGCAAGACTGGGGGACGCAAGAGCAACAATGGAACCAGCAGCAAGCAGGATGGACTTCATCGTTTCCTCCCAAGAGAGCCCCCCTTGCAGCTACTTTTCTATATTCTTCGAGCGGATTGTTTCCGCCTTCGATATTGACCGATTCTGCATCAAACCTAAGCTTATGACGAAGAGGTAGATGAAGTAAACGCAAAGAAAAGGGGCCGCGAAGCGGCCCCAATTATTCCCTGTCGTGAAAGCATGATCAACTTAAGTTGACCTTTGCCTGATCGCCGGGCTTTGGCTGCTCTCCTGTCACGACCGCCTTTGCGTAACCGTAGAGATGGACCAGGGTCGAAGACGGGCTGTCCCAGTATTCACCCTTCGCGGGATGAACACGGATCAAAGCGATCTGCGGGTCGTCCGTGCCTTTCGGGAACCAGGCGCGCAGGGGCTCGGACCATTTCTCTTCGATCTTCGCCTTGTCGCGCACGATTTCGGCCTTGCCGGACACCGAGACATAGGTCTGGGTCTTCGGATCGCTGTAGGCGAGGTTCACCTCGCTGTCGCGGGAGATCTCCGTCATCTTGGGAGACTGGATCTGTGTGAAGAACCAAAGATCGCCATGCTCGTCCGCATCCTGGCTGTGCATGGGCCGGCTGTGCAGGGTGCCGTCGGTCTCGACGGTGGTCATCATGGCGATCTTCACGTCCTTGATCAGCTCGTAAAGCTTCGCAGCATTCGGATCGTTATGGCCGTGCTGGTGCATTCTCGTCTCCTCGATTGATGTCGTACGCCCGGGATGTGATCAGCGAAGGCAGCCACTCGGCCGGTGGAGCCGGCTCCCGAGGGATCGGGTGAACAACGGACAAGGTGGGCTTTGGTTCGGAATACCGCATCTTCCCCCCAGGAATGCCTTAACGAACCGCTCGGCAGCCTATAGATGTCACGAACACGACGCCTCGAATGGCCCAGGAGACGACAAAGTGGCGATCACCCGTGAGCATGTGCTGCAGGCCCTGTCGACCGTGCCGGTCGACGCCAACGGAACCGACCTCGTGGCATCGGGACGCCTGTCCGACGTTGTCGTTGATGATGCCGGCCGGGTCATGTTCTCGATCACCATCGAGCCGTCCGAGGCCGCCAGCATGGAGCGTGTGCGCCAGGCAGCCGTGACAGCCGTGCAGGGCCTGCCGGCGGTCAAGGGAGTCTTCGCCAGCCTCACGGCCGACCGGCCTGCCGGCGTGGGCCCATCCGGCTCATCTCCTGGCGGAGCCCGCCCGCGCTCGGCGGCCCAGCCCAAGAACCAGCGAATTCCAGGCGTGCAGCACGTCATTGCCGTGGCGTCGGGGAAAGGGGGCGTTGGGAAATCCACGACCGCCTGTAACCTCGCCCTTGGCCTGAAAGCTCTCGGATTGAAGGTCGGCCTGCTCGATGCCGATATCTACGGCCCATCCATGCCAAAGCTGCTTGGCATCCATGGCAAGCCGCGCCTGCTGGAGAACCGGATCCTGGAGCCGATGGAAGCCTATGGGATCAAGGTCATGTCCATCGGTTTCCTGGTGGAAGAAGAAGCCGCCATGATCTGGCGCGGCCCGATGGTGATGTCGGCCATCACCCAGATGCTGCGGGAGGTCGCCTGGGGCGATCTCGATGTGCTCGTGGTCGATATGCCGCCCGGCACAGGCGATGCACAGCTCACCATGGCCCAAGCCACGCCCCTTGCCGGTGCCGTGATCGTCTCCACCCCGCAGGACCTCGCCCTCATCGATGCGCGGCGCGGGGTATCCATGTTCAAGCGGGTGGAAATCCCGATTCTCGGCATCGTCGAGAACATGGCGACCTTCGTCTGTCCTCATTGTGGACAGAGCTCGCACATCTTCGGACACGGCGGGGCGCGGGACGAGGCATCGCGCCTTGGCGTCCCCTTCCTTGGCGAGGTTCCGCTCAACATGACAATCCGCGAATTGTCGGATTCAGGCCGGCCCGTGGTCGTTGCGGAGCCGGAAGGACCTCATGCCCGCATCTACAAGGATATGGCGCAACAGGTCTGGACGGCCCTCGCGGGCGGCGCTGCCGCCCGCCCTGCACCGCGCATCGTCATCGAGTGAGCGCACCCCGCATGAGCCTGCCTCCTCCGCCCCTCGGCGCCATCTTGGCGGGCGGGCTCTCGCGGCGCATGGGAGGCAGCGACAAGGCTCTTCTGCCTCTTGCAGGGCGGCCCTTGGTGGAGCGCGTGATTGAGCGCCTTAGGCCGCAATGCGATAGCGTCATCCTCAATGCCAACGGCGATTCTTCCCGGTTCAACAGAATGCCATTTCCGGTCATTCCAGACTCCATTCCGGATCATCCAGGACCGCTCGCCGGCATCCTGGCGGCTCTCGACTGGAGCGCCGCTCATCGACCGGACCTCGCATGGGTTGTGAGCGCACCGGCCGACACACCCTTTATCCCGCATGATCTGGTGCTGCGGCTGCACGAGGCATGCGTTGTAACCCGCAAGCCCATTGCCTGTGCCGCATCGGGCTCACAGGTTCACTTCGCTGTCGGTCTTTGGCCTATCTCAATGCGGCACGATCTACGGCAGGCCCTCGTGAATCAGGGTGTACGCAGCATCAGGGATTGGACCAGCCATCATGGACTTGCCGAAGCCTCTTGGCCCGTCGAGTCTATTGATCCCTTCTTCAACATCAACACGCCTGAGGATTCGAGGCGTGCGGAGATTTTGGCCCAACAGGAGGGGCTGAATGACGGAACTTGATCTGTCCGGCTTGAAATGCCCCTTGCCGGTTCTAAGAACCCGCAAAGCCCTTCATGCCATGCAGCCCGGCGATCTGCTGAAGGTCGTCTGCACGGATCCCTTGGCCGGAATTGATGTTCCGAACATGATTCGCGAAACCGGTGACATTCTGGAGGATCAGCGGCAGGAGAATGCCACCATCAGCTTCCTCATCCGCAAAGCCAGCGCACTGGCATGAAAAAGGCCCGGCGATACCGGGCCTTTTATCGCCTTCCTGAGGATCAGGTGTCCTTGCGGAGCGAATCCTTGACGCCACCGATGGTATTTTGGATCTTACCCTCGGTCTTATCCATCTTGCCTTCGGTTTCCATCTTCGAGTCGCCCAAGGCCTTGCCGAGCCCCTCTTTCATCCGACCCTTGATGTTCTTCATGCTGCCTTCGGTGCGATCGCGATCCATGTTGCTCTCCTATCTATCGAGTTGTCTGACAGGAAAACGCCGGAACAAGCCATCGGTTGCGACATAGGATGAAAGTCTGCGTTAAATAAATGGTGCTTATAAACGAAAGTATTCGTCCATTATAGAGGAATAATGTCCATTACAATCATGATAGACGACTTGAATTCAATCAATAGAAGCCATGGAATTCATCAATTTTACTTATAAATTAATAAAGCAGAATATCCAGTTCCTCGTTATGCAATTTGACTGACTTATCTCGTCGATGCCTCAAATGGGGGATAGACAGCGGCTATTCCTGCGCTACTTCGGACCGAACCAAGTATCAAATGTTATAAAGTTATAGGTTCTTGTTCGTGTCCGCCGCTCGTCCACCCCGCTCTTCATCCAAAGCCTCCCACCACTCCATCTCCCGCACAGCAGGTCGCGGGGCGGCGCTCCCTTTGGACCCCATGGCGTTGCTGGCCCATCAGCTCAGGACGCCCTTATCCACGATCAATGCCCTGGCTCAGGGCCTGATCCGGCGGGCTGACCGCCTGAGCACCATTGATATCCAGGTGAAAGCCGAGAAAATCTGGCGGGCAAGCCTGCGGCTTGACGAGTTGATCGAAACGATCCTGTCCTACACCCGTGCTAGTGCCGGCAGCATGATGCTCAACCCGAGCGAATTCCATCCGTCGGAACTCATCAAGCGGGTCTGCCGCGAGCAAGGAGGTCAGGAACCCGACCGCCCCTTTCATGTCGACATCAAGGACCTGCCGGAGATGATCATCGGTGATCCGGTTCTGCTGGAGCAGGCGCTCGTCATCGTTGTGTCGAATGCCATGAAATACTCCCGCCCGGATCAGCAGGTCGATGTGACGGCGCGCGGGGAGGACGGCATGATCAGGATCACGGTCAAGGATCGTGGCATCGGCATCTCGGAGAGAGATCTGCCTTTTGTCCTGCAACCCTTCTTTCGCGGACGGAACGCCAAGAAACTCCCAGGGACAGGCCTCGGCCTGAGCCTTGCCTGGTACATCCTCAAGCTTCATGGCGGAAACCTTGAGGTGGAAAGCGGAGGGAGACGCGGCACCAAGGTGAGCTTGATCGTGCCGGAAACAAACACGACCGGACTCAGCTATTCCATTTGAAGAGATCTCAGCGGTTCATGGACGGATGAGAATGCAGCGAAAGTCATTCACGTTGGTCAGCGTCGGCCCCGTCACGACGAGCCTATCGAGCTGAGCGAACGCCGTGTAGGCATCGTTCGTCTCCAGATGGACAGCAAGGTCGATGCCCTTAACACGGGCGCTCTCAAGCAAGCTGCCATCGCACCAAGCCCCGGCATTGTCCTCCGATCCATCGATGCCATCGGTATCGCAGGCAATGGCGGAGATCCCAGCCTCCCCTTTCAGGGAAAGAGCCAGAGACAGCAGGAACTCGGCATTGCGTCCGCCACGCCCCTGACCGCGCACCGTCACGGTGGTCTCGCCGCCGGACAGCAGCACGCAAGGAGTTCGGGCGGGCTCCCCATGCATGAGCACCGAGCGTGCCATGCCGGCCATGACGTGCCCGACCTCGCGCGCCTCCCCTTCGAGAGCATCGCCGAGAATGAGGGCATTCAAGCCCAGTTCACGTGCCTTGGCGGCCGCTGCATCGAGAGCCATCTTGGGGGTTGCCAGCATATGGAGAGTGCCACCCAGCACAGGCTCTGTGACGGCGCTCGCCCGCATGGACTGCACCACATGGCTCGGCACATCGATGCCGTATCGGCGCAGGATCGAAAGCGCGACTTCTGGGTCGATTCTCTCCGGGATCGTCGGACCCGATCCGATGCTCGCCGGATCGTCCCCCGGCACATCGGAAATCAGATAGGTGACGAGGTGCGCCCGGCCTGCGGCGGCGGCGAGCCTGCCTCCCTTGATGGCCGACAGCGACTTGCGCACGAGGTTCATTTCGCCTATCGGCGCACCGGATTTCAGCAAGGCGCGGTTCAAGGCCTGCTTGTCGGCCAGGGTGACGCCCTCTGCCGGCAAGGACAGAAGCGCCGAGGCTCCACCCGACATGAGGCAGACGACGAGATCGTCAGGCCCTGCCCCTTGTGCAAGCGCGAGGATCTGTTTGGCTGCCTGCAAGCCCGCCTCATCGGGAACGGGATGCGCCGCTTCCACGATCTCGATCGATTGGGTAGGGACCGCATGCCCGTAGCGCGTAACCACGAGGCCTTCGCAGGTTCCGCCAATGCGGGCCCAGGCCTCCTCGAAGGCAGCCGCCATACGTGCCGAGGCCTTGCCGGCGCCCAGCACGATGGTGCGCCCCTTCGGCCGCTCCGGCAGGCGGCCGTCGAATTTTCCATCAGGCAGGGCCGCCTGCAGGGCTGCCTCGAACAGGATATGGAGGATGTCGCGATCATTGTGCATGAGGTCACATTACGTGAGAAATCGCGCCCGTGAAGCCTGTCGAGAGCACCAATCAAAGGCCTTGGAAGCCACTCCCGCCCGTGCTTAAAGATCCGCCGTTAGCCGCCTCACCATTCCGGATGACAGTTGCTTGGAAAGGATGCCTCCGCCTATGCCGCCCCCCTGCCCCTTTGTCTCGGAGTTCGGGATATGAAGCCTCTCTCGCAGCTTCCGCTGGCCGCTGCGCGCTCCATTCGCGTGGTGCTGACCGACATCGACGACACGGTGACGACGGAGGGCCTGCTGACGGCAAAGGCCTATGGCGCACTTGAAGCGCTGCATCATGCGGGCTTCATCGTCATCCCGGTCACCGGCCGGCCCGCCGGCTGGTGCGATCACATCGCCCGCATGTGGCCGGTGGATGCGGTGGTGGGCGAGAACGGCGCCTTCTACTTCCGCTATGATCGCGAGCGGAAAACCATGCAGCAGCATTTCTGGGCCAGCCCCGAGGAGCTGAGGCGGAACCGGACCCGGCTCGATGCCATCGAGAAGGAGGTGCTGGCTGCCGTGCCGGGCTCAGCCCTGGCCAGCGATCAAGCCTATCGCCTCGCCGATCTCGCCATCGACTTCTGCGAGGACGTGCCGGCTCTGCCGGAAACGGAAGTGGACCGGATCGTGTCCATCTTCGAGAAGGCCGGCGCGCAGGCGAAGGTGAGCTCGATCCACGTGAACGGCTGGTTCGGCGACTACAACAAGCTCAGCATGGCCAAAACCCTGCTGGCAGATGTGTTCGGCATGGGTTGGGAGCAGGCGAAGAACGCCGTGATCTATGCGGGCGACTCGCCCAATGACGAACCCATGTTCGAGGCGTTCCCTTTGAGCGTGGGCGTCGCCAACATTCACGCCTTCGCACACCGGCTGAAGCATAAGCCCGCCTATATCACGGACGGTCACTCGGGAGACGGCTTCGCAGAACTTGCGGACCTGCTGCTCAAGACGAAAACCGCTTAAGAATCAAAGAATAAGCCCCGCGATGCGGGGCTTTACCTCTGTTGTCGGAGCCTGGCTTACAGACCTGCGAGGTTGATGTATTTGATCTCGAGAAAGCCCTCGATGCCGTACTTGGAGCCCTCGCGGCCTAAGCCCGACTGTTTCACCCCGCCAAACGGCGCCATCTCATTGGCGAGCGCCGGCGTGTTCACCCCCACCATGCCGCTCTCCAAAGCCTCCGCCACACGCCACACACGCGCCATGTCCTTGGCATAGAAGTACGACGCCAGCCCGAACTCCGTCGCATTGGCCATCCCGATCACCTCAGCTTCGTCCTTGAACGTGATGATCGGCGCCAGCGGCGCAAACGTCTCCTCCTTGGTCACCTTCATGGCTTGTGTGATGCCTGTCATCACTGTCGGCTCAAAGAACGTGCTGCCCAAGCTCGAGCGCTTGCCGCCCACCAGCACCTGACCGCCCTTGGCAAGCGCGTCGGCCACATGCTCCTCCATCTTGGCCACAGCGCGTTCGTCGATCAGCGGCCCCATGGCCACGCCCTCTTCCGTACCCCGCCCGAGCTTGAGCGCATTGGCCTTCGTGGCGAGCTTTTCGGCAAAGGCCCCGGCCACGCTTTCCTGCACGTAGATCCGGTTGGCGCACACGCAGGTCTGGCCCGCATTGCGGAACTTGGATGCCAACGCGCCTTCCACCGCCGCATCGAGATCGGCATCGTCGAACACGATGAACGGCGCGTTGCCCCCCAGCTCCAGCGACAGGCGCTTGATGCTGTCGCCGGCTTCACGCATGAGCCAGCGGCCCACATTGGTGGAACCGGTGAACGTGATCTTGGCCACCTTAGGGTTGTGGCAGAACTCCTCGCCTACAGGCTTGGCGTCCGTGGTGGTGATCACCGAGAAGGCACCCTTGGGCACGCCGGCCCGCTCGGCGAGCACGGCGAGCGCCAGGGCCGAGAGCGGGGTCTGGGCTGCGGGCTTGAGCACCATGGTGCAGCCAGCCGCCAGCGCCGGGCCGACCTTGCGGGTGATCATGCCATTGGGAAAGTTCCAGGGCGTGATGGCCGCGCACACCCCCACGGGCTGCTTGAGCACCAGGATGCGCTGGGACGGGCTGGCCCCGGGAATGATGTCGCCGTCGATGCGCTTGGCTTCCTCGGCGAACCACTCGATATAGGCCGCGTTCGAGATCACCTCGCCCTTGGCCTCCGCCAGGGGCTTGCCCTGCTCGGTGGTGAGGATGAGGGCCAGATCGTCGGCGTTCTCGATGATGAGGTCGTACCAGCGGCGCAGGATGGCGCTGCGCTCCTTGGCGGTGCGCCGTGCCCAGTCTTTCTGCACCGCATGCGCCGTGTCGATGGCCCGGCGGGCGGCCGTGACATCGAGATCGGGCAGCTCCAGGATGACAGCGCCGTCGAACGGATCGGTGACCGGGAAGGTGCGCCCGTCGGAAGCCCCCACCCACGCCCCCGCCACATACGCCCGGTCCACCAGCAACGATGGATCTTTGAGGTCCAGAACACGGCGGTCCAGAGGTTTAGCATGTGCAGTCATGATAGGACTCCATCGAGGAAAGCGAGGACCGAAATCTGATGGTGATATAAGGGGCGCCCACAGGCTTGTGAACCGCCGGAGATGCAAGACTGGATTGCCTCAGGAACAGTCACGTTTCTGAGACCGTGACGCTCGAAGCCTGAAATTAAGATAAAAAATCAAAGACCCCTGCGACTTAAGGATGACCGCTCCCGTCATTGATCGGGGACGAAGTGTCTGTACCTTTCTGACCATCGACCGCACGCCTTATGCTGCGGCTCCAGCAAGGGCAGATCAATCTGCCTTGAGAATAAAGGGAAGGAAATCGATGCGTATCCTCAATAAGCTTCTGTTTGCTGTCAGCTGCACGGCCCTGGCCTCATCCGCCTACGCTCAGCAGGCGTCCGACGGCGTGGTCAAGATCGGCATCCTGAACGATCAGTCCGGCGTCTATGCCGATTTCGGCGGCAAGTCCTCGGTGGAAGCCGCTCGCATGGCGGTGCAGGATCACGGCGGCAAGGTGCTCGGCGTACCGGTCGAGATCGTGAGTGCCGACCATCAGAACAAGCCTGACGTGGCCGCCAGCATCGCCCGTCAGTGGTACGATACCGAAAAGGTCGATGCCATTATGGAGCTGACGACCTCCTCGGTGGCTCTGGCCGTTCAGGGCCTGTCCAAGGACAAGAAGAAGATCACCATGACGACCGGTGCGGCGACAACCGACCTCACCGGCAAGCAGTGCTCCCCCTATGGCTTCCACTGGGCCTATGACACCCATGCACTCGCGGTCGGCACCGGTGGCGCGCTGGTGGAGAACGGCGGCAACAAGTGGTTCTTCCTCACGGCCGACTACGCCTTCGGCTACTCGCTCGAGGATCAGACCTCGAAGTTCGTGAAGTCGAAGGGCGGCCAAGTGGTCGGTGCCGTGCGCCATCCGCTGGCAGCCACCGACTATTCGTCCTTCCTGCTCCAGGCGCAGAGCTCCGGCGCGAACGTCATCGGCATGGCCAATGCGGGCCTCGATACTGCCAATGCCATCAAGCAGGCGGCCGAATTCGGCATCACCCAGGGCGGCACGCGTCTTGCGGCACTTCTCTTCACGCTGGCCGAGGTGAAGGGTCTGGGCTTGAAGGCTGCACAGGGCCTGACCCTCACGGAAGGCTGGTACTGGGATCAGAGCGACGAGAACCGTGCCTTCGCGAAGAAGTTCATGGACAAGACCGGCCGCATGCCGAACATGATCCATATGGGCACCTACTCGGCCGTGACGCAGTATCTCAAGGCTGTCGAGAAGGCCGGCTCGGATGCGACCGAACCGGTTGCCAAGCTCCTGCATGAGATGCCCGTTCAGGACGTCTTCGCCAAGAACGGCAAGGTGCTGCCGAACGGCCGCATGGTCTATGACATGTATCTCTTCCAGGTGAAGAAGCCGGAGGAAAGCAAGAGCGATTGGGACATGTACAAGCAGCTCGCCAAGATCCCCGGCGACAGCGCCTACATGAAGGCTGCCGACAGCGGCTGCCAGGTCACGCAATAAGCATCTCGAACGAGGTGGGGCAGCGCTGCCCCACCTCTATTGCTGTCTGGCGATAGCTGCTGACACCGCCCATGATGCCTGAACCAACGATCGCCCTACCCAGAGAGTCTCGGCCGAACCCTATGGTCAGTACGCAACCCATCCTCAACGCTACCGGGCTCACCATGGAGTTTCGTGGCTTCGTGGCCGTGAAGGACGTGACCCTGTCCGTCAACGAAGGCACGATCCATGCCCTCATCGGCCCGAACGGCGCGGGCAAAACCACGGTTTTCAACCTCCTCACCAAGTTTCTTACCCCCACCCGCGGGCAGATCACATTCAAAGGCGCGGACATCACCCGTCTGAAAGCGGCCGAGGTTGCCCGCCTGGGGCTCGTGCGTTCCTTCCAGATTTCGGCGGTGTTTCCCCATCTGACCGTGCTCGACAACGTGCGCGTGGCATTGCAGCGCCCATCGGGCCTCGCAACCCAGTTCTGGCGCTCATCCAATGCACTCTCCGCCCTTGACGAGCGGGCCATGGAGCTGATCGATGCGGTCAATCTCTCCTCCTACAGGGACCTGACGGCCGCCGAGCTGTCCTACGGCCGCAAGCGTGCGCTCGAGATCGCAACGACGCTCGCGCTCGACCCGGCCATGCTGCTGCTCGACGAACCGATGGCCGGCATGGGCCACGAGGATATCGGGCGCATCTCAGATCTGATCCGGCGTATCGCCAAGAACCGCACCGTGCTCATGGTCGAGCACAACCTGAATGTCGTCGCCGACCTCTGCGACCGCGTCACTGTTCTGGCCCGCGGCGAAATCCTGTCTGATGGGTCCTACGACAAAGTCAGCCAGGACCCGCGCGTGCGGGAAGCCTATATGGGAACCGAGCATGAGTAGCGCTCCTCTCCTCGAAGTCCGCGGCCTCAATGCCTGGTACGGCGAAAGTCATGTCCTGCATGGGGTCGATCTCGACATCCGCGAGGGTGAGACCGTCACGCTGCTTGGCCGCAACGGTGCCGGCAAGACCACGACGCTGCGCGCGATCATGGGCATCCTGCGCCGCCGCGAGGGTGTCATTCGGCTGCGCGGCAAGAATCTCCTGAGTCTGCCTTTGCACAAGGTCGCCCAGGCGGGCCTCGGCTACGTGCCCGAGGAGCGCGGCATCTTCGCAAGCCTCAACGTATCCGAGAACCTCACGCTCCCGCCGACCGTGTCGGACAGCGGCATGAGCGTGGAGGAGATCTACACGCTCTTCCCCAATCTCTATGAACGACGCTCAAGCCAGGGCACAAAGCTCTCGGGCGGCGAGCAGCAGATGCTTGCCATCGCCCGCGTGCTGCGCACAGGCGCGAAGGTCATTCTCCTCGACGAGCCGACGGAAGGCTTGGCTCCCGTGATCGTCCAGCGGATCGGCGACGTGCTGGTTGAACTCAAGAAGCGCGGCATGACGATCCTCCTGGTCGAACAGAACTTCCGCTTCGCGAAGAAGGTCGCCGACCGCTTTTACCTCATGGAGGATGGGCGTATGGTGAACTCGTTCCCCGGGCACGAACTCGATGCGCGCATGGACGAACTTCACGAAGTTCTTGGGGTGTAGAGCATCATGAGTACCATTTTCGGCATTCCCACCCCGGCCCTCTACGGCCAGATCCTCATCGGCCTGATCAACGGTTCTTTCTACGCGATGCTGAGCCTCGGCTTGGCGGTGATCTTCGGCCTGCTGCGGGTCATCAACTTCGCCCATGGCGCGCAGTACATGCTGGGCGCCTTCGCCGCCTACCTGCTCTTGAACTGGCTCGGCATCAACTATTGGCTCGCCCTCGTCCTAGCGCCTCTGGTCGTGGGCGTGATTGCGGTCGTCATCGAACGCACCATGCTGAGCCGGCTGTATGGCATTGACCCTCTGTATGGCCTTCTCCTGACCTTCGGCCTCGCGCTCATTCTTGAAGGCGCGTTCCGTTACTGGTTCGGGGCCGCCGGTCAGCCTTATGCTGCACCCTCGCAGCTGTCAGGGGGTGTCAATCTGGGCTTCATGTACTTGCCGATCTACCGTGGCTGGGTCGTGATCGCCTCCCTGGTCATCTGCATCGGCACCTGGCTTCTCATCGAAAAGACCCGGCTCGGCGCCTATCTCCGTGCAGCAACCGAGAATGCCACGCTCGTTCAGGCCTTCGGCGTGAACGTGCCGCTGCTTCTGACCCTCACCTACGGCCTTGGGGCGGCGCTGGCAGCTCTTGCGGGCGTGCTGGCGGCGCCGATCTACCAGGTGAGCCCGCTCATGGGCTCGAACCTCATCATCATCGTCTTTGCCGTGGTGGTGGTCGGCGGCATGGGCTCGATCCTGGGCGCCATCGTGACGGGCTATGTGCTCGGCGTCCTCGAAGGGCTCACGAAGGTGTTCTATCCGGAAGCCTCGAGCATCGTTATTTTCGTGGTTATGGCCATCGTTCTGCTCGTCAGGCCGGCGGGTCTCTTCGGGCGGGAGGAGTAGCATCATGGCTGTTGGAACCGAATATCTCGCAGAGCAGCCGAGGCTGCGCACCTCCGCCATCGTGCTCGGCGCGGTCGCCATCGCGGCTCTCCTGGCGGCTCCGTTCTTCTTCTATCCCGTGCTCCTGATGAGCATCCTGTGCTTCGCGTTGTTCGCCTGCGCGTTCAACCTGCTCATCGGCTATGTGGGCCTGCTCTCCTTCGGGCACGCAGCGTTCTTCGGCGGGGCCGCCTATTTCACCGCCCATGCCGCCAAGGTGTGGGAATGGGAGCCCCTGGCTGCCATCCTGCTCGGCGTCGCAGGCGCTGCCGTCATGGGCCTCGTGATGGGCTTCCTGGCCATTCGGCGCCAAGGCATCTACTTCGCCATGATCACGCTTGCCTTGTCGCAGATGTTCGCCTTCATCTGCCTGCAGGTGCCCTTCACCCACGGCGAGGATGGCATCCAGGGGGTGCCACGGGGATACCTGCTCGGTATCGTTGATCTGAACCAGCCGCTGGCCATGTACTATCTGACGCTCGCGATCTTCCTGTTCGGCTTCTTCGCCATCTGGCGCATCGTTCACTCGCCCTTCGGCAACATCCTCAAGGCGATCCGTGAGAATGAGCGGCGGGCGATCTCGCTCGGCTACCGGGTCGACCGCTACAAGCTCGGCGCCTTCGTCATGTCAGCGGCGCTGGCAGGGCTTGCGGGCAGCACGAAGGCGATTGTCTTCCAGTTCGCGACCTTGACCGACGTGCAATGGCAGATGTCGGGCGAAGTGATCCTCATGACCCTGCTCGGCGGCATCGGCACCCTGGTCGGCCCGATCGTCGGAGCCAGCCTGGTGATCGCCCTGCAGAACTACCTTGCAGCCTCGGACTTCCCGGTCCTCGTGCTGATCGGCATCATCTTTGTGATCTGCGTGCTGCTGTTCCGCCGAGGAATTGTGGGTGAGATCTTGGAGCTGATGAAGCGCAGGTCGAAAGGCGCTGCGTAGTTTAGGGGCATCGCGAACCCTGCCGGCGCTCCCTGCCGTGAGCGCCGGCTCATTCATTGGGCTGGACCATGCCAGACAGCGAAACATTCGATTACGTGATCGTCGGTGCCGGTTCCGCCGGCTGCGTACTTGCCAACCGCCTGTCGAAGGATCCGCGCAACACGATCTGCCTTCTTGAGGCAGGCGGCAAGGACAACTGGATCTGGTTTCATATCCCGGTCGGCTATCTTTTTGCGATCGGCAACCCGCGCGCCGACTGGATGCTTAAGACCGAGGCCGAAGCGGGCCTGAACGGCCGCATCCTCAACTACCCTCGTGGCAAGGTCCTGGGTGGCTGCTCCGCCATCAATGCCATGATATACATGCGCGGCCAGCGCGAGGATTACGACAATTGGCGCCAGATGGGCCTCGATGGCTGGGGCTGGGATGACGTGCGGCCGATCTTCCGGCAGCATCTCGACCATTACCTTGGCGCGGGCGAACACCATGGCGCGGGCGGCGAGTGGCGTGTCGAAGAGCCTCGCATGAAGTGGGAGATCCTGGACTCCTTCATTGAGGCCGCAGTGGAAGCCGGCATTCCCCGCGTGAGCGATTTCAATACGGGCAGCAACGAGGGCATTTCCTACTTCCACGTCAATCAGAAGAACGGCCGCCGCTGGTCGGCCGCCCGCGGTTTCCTCAAGCCGGCCCTGTCACGGCCCAATCTGAAGGTGGAGACCCACGCCCATGCCACGCGCATTCTCTTCGAGGGTAAGCGCGCCATCGGCGTTGAGATCCAGCAAAACGGCAGCCTGCGGCGGGTTATGGCTCGCAAGGAAGTCATTCTGTCGGCAGGCGCCATCGCGTCGCCGCAGCTCCTGCAATTGTCCGGGATCGGCAACGGGTCCTTCCTGCAGGAGCATGGAATCGAGGTCGTCCACCATCTGCCGGGCGTCGGCGAGAACCTGCAGGATCATCTTCAGCTGCGCCCCATCTATAAGGTCAGCGGCGTACGGACCCTTAACGAGGAGTACCGATCCTTGTTCAAGAAGGGCCAGATGGCGCTTGAGTATGCGCTTTTCCGCAAAGGCCCGCTCACCATGGCACCTTCGCAGCTGGGAGCCTTCACGCGCTCCTCTTCGGATTACGCTACCCCGAACCTCCAGTTCCACATCCAGCCTCTCTCGCTCGACAAATTCGGCGAGGACCCGCACCCCTTCCCGGCGTTTACCGCGAGCGTGTGCAACCTGCGGCCTACCAGCCGTGGAACGGTTCGGATCCGCAATGGCAAAGCCGGAGAGGCTCCGTTTATTCGTCCGAACTATCTATCGACGGATGAGGATCAGCGGGTGGCCGTGGATGCCCTGCGCCTTGTCAGACAGATCATTGCGATGCCGGCGCTCCAGAAATACCGCCCCGAGGAGTACAAGCCTGGTGCAACGCTCATGACCGACGAGGATCTCCTCAAAGGTGCACGGGATATCGGCACGACGATCTTCCATCCTGTGGGCACCGCCAAAATGGGCACCGACAGTGACCCGATGGCCGTCACGGACGCACGCCTGAGGGTCCGCGGCATCGAGAATCTTCGCGTCATCGATGCATCGATCATGCCGACGATCACGAGTGGCAACACCAACTCGCCTACGCTGATGATTGCCGACAAGGGCGCCGCGATGATCCTTGAGGATCAGGCGCCAACCCGCGTCGAGGTTCTCCGCTCAGCGTAATCCCTCCGAGAGGCTCCTATTTAGCCTTATTCAAATAGAAAGGGAGCCAACGGCTCCCTTGAACGGCGCTTTAGAGCAGTCGGGCCCGATCAGCTGACAGTCGCCCCTCGGCTTGCAGACAGATGGCTTGCAGCCCAGATCGCCGCCTGCGTTCGGTTCTTGGCCTGAATCTTACGCAGAATGGCTTTCACGTGAACCTTCACGGTCGCTTCCGTGATGTCGAACTTGCGCGCAATGAGCTTGTTCGAGTCGCCATCCATCAGACAACGCAAGATAACCGTCTCACGAACGGACAGGCCCTTCGTCGGAGGGGTTATCTCCTGAGGACCCTCTGAAGCCGATGCCTGGTTATTCTGCTCGGGGCGCGCATCCTGGTCGCGCAGGAGCTCGATAATCGCACTAGGGAAGATGGCCTCTCCCAAGAGGACCAGATCCAGCGATTTGACGAGCACCTCATAAGAAATGGACTTCTTGAGATAGGCATCCGCGCCTGAACGGAAAGCGGTGAGCACATGGGCCAAGTCGTATTGTTCGACCAGCATGACCACTTTTGCGTTCGGGTTCTGCTCTTTCAGCAATTTCGTCTGACGGCAGAGCCCCTCATGATCGCGGCTTGCATCCGTGATGAGGACAACCGTGCCGCTGTCAGGACCGCATTGGGAACTGACTTCACAGAGGCTTCCAGCCGCAAGTGACGGGGCATAGACGGTTTCCGACAGAATTCGTCTCAGGCCCTCTCTCAACAGAGCATTCGGCTCAACGAGAAATGTCCTGATGGGTCTGACAGCCGCATGATCGGCCGGCGAGGGCTCAACAGAGCGTGCCAATTCCATGTACCTGGAATATGCAACATCCTTACCCGATGATGCACCTGGATGAGGAAGGCTATCAAGATCGTAGGTGTTCCGCATTGCAGATGCCTTTCTCGTCTTGATTCGGCGAGTTAAAAGTAAAAATTCCCTTAAGGTATCTAGCTTAAAATCTTATGAGAGGCAATCAATACCCATTCAAAACATTTTAATGATTGTTAAGCAAAAGGTATAATCAAGATACATGGTAACATCATTCGCCGCTGATCAAGTTGATTTTTAGTTCTTACATGCGGGTCAGATAGTACATGCAATATTAGAGCGATGGAGAGGGTGCTGATAGCCACTATCGCGAAACGATCTTGTAGCGGCCAGTGAACCTAACTGGGCATCTCAAGAGTTTCGACAAGTCGATGCAGAGCAGGATGCAGCATCTTGAAGACCTTTAGCCTTCAAAGCCTATCATCCGCCCTGCGATCAATTTTCAATTGAGCGACCCTTCTGCAGCTTGCTTCTCAGGAAGCCGTACCTCTCTCGAAGAAGGTAAACACCCCTGCAGCCTCGAGTGCCTCTCTGATGAGAGTTAGGTTTGACAGCGACCGGCGCAAGCCGTTCGTATTCCGCTACACCCGTAGGATGCATCAGCGCAGATTCTGTAACGCCAGCCCCTCACCAGAAAGGAGAGACGGATCCTCACCCCTGCCAGTAGAGAGATGATTGACGGCCCACATGGCAGCCTGTGTTCGGTTGGCAACGCGGATCTTGCGGAGGATAGCTTTGATGTGCACTTTAACCGTTGCCTCCGCGACATCGAGCTTGCGTGCAATCACCTTGTTCGGTGCTCCTTGCATAAGGCACTGAAGGATTTCGGATTCTCTGCTTGAAAGCGTTCGTATGGGCGAGTCGTGGGCCTCAAGGGCTAAAGGAACGTGAGCGGGCAGAACCGTGATCGTCAATGGCTCCTGAGTATCTACCTCGCACTGCGTATCCGAGATTGCGCTGAGGAATGCAGCTGATGGAAAAACCACCTCACCCAGCATGACAAGATCCAAATACTTGATCAGAGCCTCACACCCCGTCGTCGCAAGGCAGTAGCCATCCGCACCTGACTGGAACGCTGACTTCATGTCATCAAGATTGAAGCTGTCAGAGAGAATGACAATCCGCGCCTGAGGGTATTGGTCCTTGATGGACAATATCCCGTGGGTCAGCCTTGATGGGAAAAGATTTGCATCGAGGATGACCAGAAAGGACGAGCCCGGCACATTCTGATCCAGAATGATCTCGTCGCGGGTCATTCCCTCCGAACGCAGCTTGTAGCGAGTGCTTGAGAGAATATGCTTCAAGCCTTCGCGAAGCATCGAATTCTTGCAGCTCAAGATGGTAGTGACCGGCAGCAGGTTCGACATGCGATGGGCCTTTCCGCAAAGATTACCTCCAATTCTACAGTTTAGCGGTTCGACAGCCATCCCTAATAAAGAGGTAACGAATTATGCTTAGGAGGTAGTACAGCACACTTTTACGAATAATGTTCGCAGCAATCTACGTTTGACTATCACCGAGGCCAGTCACTCTCGTAAACTGTCTAATGAAGAGATCCGTTACGACAGAATATTTGCTTACATAGGCAAATATCCGTCTGTTCAGCCCAGTCCTGAAACATTCACCTCAAGCACGGCAGACGTTTTCGGACAAAGGCAAAAGCCTGCGCTCTATAGGAAAATTAGCATTTAGCATACACATTTGCTATATCATTTATCTCAGCAAGGTGGCATCAAGTATTTTCGCTTGGAACTAGGTCACTGCACAGAAGCTTCGCTTGCTTGAGCAGGTTGCCCGACGGAATTTGTCGTGATTGGTTCCATCATAGAATTCAGTGTTACGGCAGCGAGGGGATAGCCGCTGTCCCGAGCGCTCGTCATGAGTTCAACCGCCTTGTTGAGATCGGCCATAACGCCTAAACCCGATTTGTACATGAGCCCTAATTTATACTTCGCTTCTGGATGTCCTGCATCTGAGGCTTCCTGCAGCAAGGCGGCGGCCTTCTCTGGCGAAGCATCGACGCCGATACCTTCCGAGTAAGCGTGGGCTAAACCAACTAGCGCTTCGGTATTACCCGCAGCTTTCGCCTTTTCCAAAGCTGCGACAATGTCAGACACAATCCCTCCTGGCGGGCGCAGGGCAAGCAGGCGCGAGAGGCTTTGCCCAGCCGCGGTATTGGCCTTGTCCTCAGCGGCAAGGCCATACCACTGCACCGCTCTCCGCTGATCCTCGACGTCGCTGCTGCTTGCAAGTGCATTGGCCAGATGAGTGGCCGCGCCGCTATCGCCTCGTTCGGCGGCAACCCGGATCAGGTGGGCTGCAGCTTCGCGATCCTGGACACCCCGCGTTCCCCTCTCAAGATCGAGTGCAACATCATAAACAACACCAGGCTTGATCTGCGCTGCGCGTTCGAAGAATCTGAGAGCGGCCGGCATATCCTTTGAACCTTCCGTGCCCAACACGAGAGCCCATCCAATCTCCAGAAGAGTGCTCCGCTGGCGTCCCTCGTTCACACCGTCCAGCCACTTCAAGGCAGTGCCTTCATTGCGCTCCAGTCCGCGTCCCGTACCATACGCATAGGCCGCATGAGCCATGGCACGCTCGTGCCCGACCCGTGCAGCCCATAGATACCACTCGGCCGCTTTCTTCGGATCCGCCACAACACCGTCGCCACGGTCATACATGCCCGCGATGGCGAGAACCGAACTCGACGCCCCTCGAAGAGCCTCGAAGCGGAAACGTCGCTCAAGCTTTGCACGGTCGTCCGTTCCAAGAATAATCTGGTTGCGTGCCATGATCTTGGCCATGAGGCGGGTCGCCTCCCGGTCTCCACGTGCAGACGCGATCTTCACGGCATCAAGTCCGGTCACGAAATCCTGCGTGTCCATTTCCACAGTCAACGCCTTCTGACCGAGTTTCAGAAGACGCATGGTGGACATGGCTTTGAGTTGCGCTTGAGTCGGCGGCGCGGTTGCGACGGCAGTTTGAGTTGATCGCGCCTGTGCTCCGCTGCCCTGATTGGAAGCTGCCAACGCGGCCGGCGCAATGCTCGCCACTAGAGAGCTCAGGAGTACAATCTGCATCGCTTTAATCATCTGTCTCTCCTAACCGCCAAATAGAGACGGTCACAGTCGCTCTACGTTCCAGAGGCTCGTTTACTTCCGGGCCACCCCTTCGGCTGTTCTCAACCATTCCTGAGCCGCGATAGGATTGACATCTGTCCCGAAGCCAAGCGTCATGGCGAGGCTCAAACCTTGCATGGCCTCCGCATCACCGGCCTGGGCTGCACGCTGTAACCATTCAGTGCTGGCGCTGGCTGAAAGTTCGACGCCGTAACCGGACGCATAGGCACGTGACAGCTCCTTCATCGCAGCGGTATCGCCGGCTTCTGCAGCTTTTCGCAGCCAGGAGGCGCCGACATCCGGTTGTGAGGTCATTCCCAGCCCGAGTTGCAAGCTGCGACCATATTCCCGCATGGCGGGCGCCAAGCCAGCTTCTGCGCTCTCCTTCAGGACGGCAATCGCCGCAGTTCCCTCGCGGCCAGGGATGGCAGCAAGGCGGGACAGATCGGCCGCCACACTGCCGTCGCCACGGCTCAGGGCTTTCGACAGCCACTCAATAGCCATCTGCGTGTTCCGCTCACCAAACTGACCGGATACATAGCCACGCCCCAGGTAACGCATTGCATCAACCCGACCAGCATCGGCAGCAAGCTTGATTTGGGAAATGGCTGCCTCTTTATTGTTCATTCCACCGACGCCGTCGGCCATGGCTCGCCCAACCACGAACAAAGCGGCAGGATCCTTCGCGCTGTCTTGAAGAGTGCCAAGGGCCTTCTCCATCCAGTATCGCGCGCGCTCGATATGCTGAGAGCCCGTTGCTTTATGATAGGCTTGAGCAAGTTCGGCCATATCCCGTGCGACGCAGACCGGAAGCGCTTCAGCACGCGAAAGCCAACGTGCGGCATCAGCTCCTTCCTTCGCGTTTGACGCGAGCGCGATGGCAGCACGAACATTGCCCGCTTCGGCCGCCACTTTCCTCCATTCCTGTGCTGTCTTCCCAGTCGAAGACAGCACATCGCTCGGAGCCTCGGACAGCGCCAGCATGGCTGCAGCATTTCCAGAGGCTGCGGCAGCCTGGAGAAGCTGCAAGCCCTGTAGCACCTGTGCCTTATCTCCCCGCTGTGCGATCAGAAGGCGTCCAAGTTCGAGTTGGGCGCCCAGTTCCCCCTCCTTGGCGGCCTGCTCGAGAAGCATTCTTGCTGCACTGTCATCCCGACTACCTTCCTCACCGTTCAGGATTCTTCGCGCCAGGAGGAGCAGAGCGCGGGATCGTCCCTCTCCTGGTGCGAGCGCAGCAGCCCGCCAGCGATCGGCTACCTGAGCATCTTGCTTCACGCCCAAGCCCGACCGAAAGGCGTGGGCGAGCAGAACCATGCTCTCTCGGTCGTCTCGCTCCGCAGCGCGAAGGAGAGCCGCTGCGCTCTTCTGAGCTGTTCCTTGATCGGATGCATTTTGGGATGCGACCGCCAGAATGCTGCGGACATGCCCCATCTCAGCTGCACGGTCCAACCAAGCTCTCGCCTGAGAGGCATCGGGCGCAACGATCGTGCTGCACGCATAAAGGTCAGCGAGAACCCCCATGGCTTCAGGATGATTGCGCGCGGCAGCCTCCTCGAGCAAGCGCAAGGGAGTCTCCGGGGATCCCTCCTGCGGATGGCTCAACAGGAGTTTTGCCATCTCGGTCAGCGATCCCACATCGCCCCTGTCCGCGGCTTGACGATAATAGGTCAGCGCTGCCTTCACATCGGGTTGGCCGTTCACCCCGCCGGCATAGAGCCGCGCAAGACCGACGAGGATGCTGGTGCTGTAGCTTGGCAGCCGACTTGCTTTCAGGAGAGCATTTGCTGCCTTTGGCAGGTCGGGAGCAGCACCGAACTCTCCGCGGTAATGGCGGGAAAGGAGCTTATACGCTTCAGGATCCGCATTGAGACCGGCCCGCTCCAGCCATGCAATGCCCTTCGAAACATCCTTGGGCGCCTTATCTCCGAGCATGAGGCGTTCGCCGAGCAGAGTCATGGCGCGCGGCCTGCCGCCTTCCGCAGCGCGTTCGAGGTGACGGATGAAGCGATCTGGAGTTGCTTTGACACGTTCTTGAAGATAAATCTCGGCCAAAGCCAGATCGGCGTTTGTGTCGCCTTGGCGGGCGCCTGCCTCAAACCATTTGATGGCTTCCTGCAGGCCACCAGGAACGAGGCTTTCATCGCTGAGGATAAGCCCGATGCGATAAAGCGCGGAGCACCGCCCTTTATTCAGGTCACTATGAAGAGACTGCAGGGCAAGAGTGATCAGATCGTTGCTTCCAGCCTGAGGCACTGTACCGAGACGTCCGCTGCGCTGAAGCCGGGCTAGGCCGACTAGGCCGTCAACATGCCCCGCCGTAGACGCGGCACGAAGGAGGCGCTCCGCCTCCGCCAAACTGGCGCTGCTGATCCGGCCTTGCTCATGAAGCTCCGCCAGAAGGACCGACGCGTCGAGGTTCAGCATGGATGACGCTGTCGCGAGATGCACTGCCGCCCGCTCAGGGTCGACCAGTCCGGCAATCGGATCGAGAAGTAGCTTGCCGAGGCGGTAATGAGCCCGGCCTCGCCCTGGCCATGCTCTCTCCGAAAGATCCTCAAGCAGGCGTTTCGCTGCGACAGGATCGCGCTTGAGAGCGGTACTTCCCTCCGCATAAGCTATCGCCGCATCATACATTTCCTCAGGGTCGAGGACCGGCTGCGACTTGTTCCATTGACTCCAATCCCGAGTCAGAAAAGGCTTCGGAGCTGGTGTACAGATCTTGCTGAAATCCGATGTGGGTGCCAGCGACTGAGGCGACGGAACCTGGGCCTCGGCAGAAGCGGCGAGAACCAAGAACGCGGTCAATACCGTACCAGCGAGAACGGCTGACGATTGCGCCATAACGTTTCCTACTTTCTTGCCGGTAGAAAGAGTGAGGATCGTCATTATCACGCCCCGTTCTACCTGAACCTGTTCCGATGTCCGCTGCCTCAAAGGCATTCCCATGTCCTCAGCCTCATCCCGGCGCTACCGCCGATGCTGTGAGTTTCTGAAGGGCCTTGGCAGCCTGCGAATGGCCGGCCTGAGCAGCCTTCTCGAGCCACTCCCGAGTCATCGTCTTGTCTTGCTCGGACGTTCCTTGCTGATAGCGCAGGGCGAGGCGGTACATGGCGGCAGCATGGCCACTCTGCGCAGCTTGCCTGAGCCACTGCTCGGCCTCACGAGCATTGGGCTTCGGTCCAATGTCATATAGGCGATGGAGTTCGAACATTGCATCTGGCGAGCCAAGGGCGGCCGCCCGCTCCAGCCACATCTTTGCCAGAGCCGGGTCAGCAAGCGTTCCAAAGCCGTTCGTCAGAGCGCGTGCCACCTCGATCATCGCAGTTTGCGAGCCTGCTTCCGCGGCGCGGAGGTAAGAAGCGAAAGCACCCTCTGCATCGACCGCCGCCGCAAGGCCGGACAGTTTCGCATTCCCGAGTTGAACTTTCGCTTCGATCACCCCGGCTTCGCCCGCACGCGAAAGCCAATAATCCGATTTCTGGCTGTCGCGGTCCACGCCCGCGCCATAGAGATAGGCAGTTCCAAGACGGACCTGTCCGTCCGGATCCCCCTGGCGTGCCGCCTGAGTATAGAATTCAGCAGCCAGACGTCGGTTCGGATTCACGCCGTCGCCACGGGCATAGGCGTCGCCCAAGGCAATCTGAATCTTCGTGTCCCCTGGTTCTTCCCTGTAGATCTCGCGATAGAGGGCGAATGCCCGAGCAGGATCTCGCTGCAGTCCATCACCGTCCCGATAAGCCTTGGCGAGTATAAACCGCGCTCCATCATGCCCGAGCTGAATGGCACGGCGAAACAGAGCTTCGGCACGCGTTGGATCACGCGGGATACCGGTTCCATGCAGCAGTGCGGTCGCCAGGAGCGTCATAGCTTCCGGATTGTTCTTCCTGACCAACGTTTCCAGCGCTGAAGAGCCGTGATCAGTGGATGCGGCATCTGGAAGCCGCAGATACATCGAGGCAATCCTGCTGGTTTGATCGTCGTCCTTCGCCATGGCCTTTTCGGCAACTGAGAGCCACCGCCGTGCAGCGCTTTGCTGATCTGCGCCTGACTGTCCGGACAGATAGAGTTCCGCCAGATTCAGCGCGGCTTCCGCGTTGCCGCTATCTGCAGATCTCTTTAGTGTCATCTCGGCAAGTGTGCGCTCCCCGCGAACGAGATATAGCTTTGCCAAGGCAATCGGCGCACGAGTATCACCGGCACGGATGGCCTTCTCAAGCGCTTCACGAGCCAGATTGAAATGTCCAGGCCCGCCGGCGCGGGAATAGAGAGAGCTCAACTCAACCATGGCAGCACTGCTGCCTGCGGCGGCCGCGCGGCTGAACCATGTCGCAGCGAGCGCCTGATCCTGAGGCACTCCCCTGCCCTCATTGAACATCTTGCCGAGGCGAACCATCCCGATCGCGCTGTTGGTTTCGGCTGCCTTGCGGTACCATTCCAGGGCTTGTGGGGCCTCTAACCCTGCGGAGCGACCGGCATAGACATCCCCGAGGCGGATATACGCGACGGGAGATCCGCTGGCAGCTGCCCGCTGGTACCATTCCATGGCTGCGGCTTGTGATTCCGGGACACCCTGACCGAGCAGCAGCGCGTCTCCCATTTCGACAGCAGCCTTCATATGTCCACGCTCCGCCGCTGTTCTGAGACGGTCAATGGCCGATGGAAGCATTCCGTCCGTTACCATATCCTGGTGGCTCAGCGCGGTGCGGGCGAATTCATAATAGGCCATCGTGTTGTCGCTGGTCGCTGCTCTATCGAAAAGCTTCAATGCGAGCGGGATATCGGGTTCGATCAGCACACCATCGCGAACATGGCGCCCAAGAGCCAGGAGCGCCGTTGTATCGTCATCTACCCGCTGCAAGGCCTCATTCAGGAGGCTCTTGGCAGCTATACGTCCTTCATCACCAAACTGGCTGCGGATTTCGGCTGCTAAGACCAGAGCGCGAGGCGCTTTCGTCTCAATGGCGCGGTTGAGCCACAGCTCCGCGACATTGCTCTGAACGCCAAGAACGGCACCATTGTAGGGATCCTCTGCCAGAATCATTGCAGCTTCGACCGAACCTCGCTCGGCAGCCTTCACGAAGGCATTCCGGGCCTCGTGCGGCTGCCGCAGAGGCGACTTCTGATCGAGACGGAGCTGGCCCAAATGCAAGGCAGCCTCTGCATCACCGAGTTCAATCGCCCGCTGATACCACTCGATCGCGGCGCTCAGCCGCTCCGGCCCATCACCTGTTGCCCGGTAATGATCGGCCAGAGTTCTCGCCGCTTCAGCAGACCCTTGCTTGGCCTGTTGAAAGAGAAGCCTTAGTCCCTGCGTTGCAAATATGTTTGCCCTGGCAGGATCCGACTCCAACCGCGCCAGAGCAAGACCCGAGGGGCCATGCTCCGATCGCAAAGCGATCTGATACAGATTCTTTGCCGCTTCAAGATCGCGCTTTCCTCCGACGCCCGCTTCCATCAGGCCGGCCAGAAGGAACGCTGCTTCATGGTTCTGCAGTGCGGCTGCCCTGCGCAGAAGGTCGATTGCTTTTTGAATGGAAGGCTGATCCTTGTCCCGTGACAGGATCAGCTTGGCCCGGCGCACAGCAGCAGAGGGCCATAGAGTTCCTGGTATCGCGAGCGCTTGGTCGTAAAGACGCTCTGCCTCATCGAGGCGACGGGCCATGAGAGGATTATTTTCGCTGACAGGAAGCCCATCCTGGAGCAGTTGCGCTTGCTCGAGGAGAGCATTGGGATCTGTCCGCTGCTTTAACTCCGCGATCTTCGCCGTTGCGGCACGGTAGCGAGCCTGGAACTCGGTGCTCGCCGAGTCCTGTGCCTGTAGTGTCGAACACGACATCACAGCGAAGACCGCGACAGTGCTGGCGAGGAGTGACTTAATCTTAGTCATCAGCGTCCCCAGAAGCACGTCGCGTTGCCACCGACGAATTCATCAATGAGCGGTCGATCCGAACGGATGCTGCGGACGAACAATGCTTTCAGCCTCTTCGTCGCGAGACCCGCTCGATCCCGCGCCATCAGGGGCTCAACCCAAGCCATGTAGTGCCGCCCGTTGCTGCGTTTCGCCATGAAGCCCAGATCCTGGCGGCGAGCGTCCGCCTCTCCACCCGGAATGTAGTTCTCGGACGCATAGGCCATGACGACGTTGGGCTCCGCGATGCCATTGAGAAGGTAGGACAGGACGCGGTCGAAATTGACCTCTCCGGCCCGAAGATCGTAGAAATCGGTTCCGCGGGTGGCAGCCACCTCCGCCATCACAGTGAGGCTCGCCAGAGACTGGCGCATGTACCAGAGAGCCCTAGCGCCTCGTCTCGTCTCCAGAGCAAGGCTCCCGTCTGGTCGCGCCTCTGCCAGGATCGCGCGATAGCGGTCCTGCCCTTTGGTGTAGAGGGCCTCGTCCCTGATGACGGCTCCCCACGTCATCAGAAGGCTGTCTGCGAGATAGCGGTGGTTGTTGCGGCCAACGACGCCGTCGAAGGTTTGATCGGTCTTGCGGACCAGAGGATCGATCCAATCGGATAGCATTCGCTTCTGCCCTTCATCCAGCCCGCGTTGCAGGACAGAAAATGCCACGACAGTGGGCAGGAGAACGCGCTTCAAGGCATAATAGGCGTCGTGCTCGATTTCTGTATCGGCGAAAGCCCTTGCTCTGGCCCAGGCAAGCAGAAGATCACGAAGGGCGACTTCTGAAACCATGTCGCCCGCAAGCGTGCGCCCGGTGAGCACCATAACAGCCCAGGCATAATCATTGGCCGCTCCGTCCGTCACGTAGTCTTCGGTCCCTTTTAGGGCAGCTATAGGTTTGATGCTGCTCCATGCTGGATCGCGTGGTATAGCAAGGCAAGCCGCGCGCGCAGTTGTGAAAGCTGGCTGCGCCAGTGCAGCCCTGCGGAGTTCCACGTCGAAAAGCCCGTTTCCCTTGGTCTGAGCATAAGACGAACCAACCGTCAGAAGATTCAGCAGAAGGGCGATGAGAACCGTTTTCATGCTGCCTCTATGTGCCTTGAGGTGTACTGGAGAAAGCACGATGCTGCACGCTTCCATTGACATCCGTGCAGTCGGATCCTCCTTGGGGTCTGAAAACCTGTAGCTCGCTCTCTCCCTCGAAGTAGCCCCGATCCCGCAAACGGCACACTGAAACCGGCTTCGCCGGGCGGCAGGTGCTCGCAACGAGAACATTCGATTGGGAGGTAAGGCGCAGGATTTGGCCTTCCAGACCGCGGATATCGCCGCCGAGGAGACGACGGGATTGCTTTACGAACCTGTTGGATGACATGGCCAGGCTCGACACGCCTTGCGCGTTAATGCCAACGCCATTAGCCGAGAAGCGATTGTGCCTGAGAGACAGGCTGGTCAACGGAAGATAGCTGGCGGGATGAGGAATTGGGCTCCCCGCGCCTTTCTGAGTCATGAGATCGGCAATATAGGCGCTGACCCCGGAATTCGCGTTGGCCTCAATGCGGTTTGAGTACGCTCCAACGTCGATGCTGTTGCGCACTTTAAGTCCGTCTCTCCTGTTGCCTGCAAGATAGTTGCTGGTCAAGACATTGCAGGAGCTCTCGAAGATGGTCACACCGTCCTGATCGTTCCGGAAAGAGCTGTTGGCATGAACAATATTATTGCTGCTGTTGCGGTCGATAACGATGCCCGAGCCGACATTTTCAAATGTCATATTTCCAACGATCAGCCCATCGTCGGCTTCGCGCGAGACCGTGATGCCGTGCCGTTGCTTGGTGCCGTAAACCGTGTTGAGGGCGACGATGGACCCGTGTGTGCGGTCATGAGCGTCCAGACCATAGCCGACGCTGTCGCGGAACTCGTTGCCGACAACCTGGATGCCCTCTGCCTCGTAGGAATGGAAGCCGAAATGGAGGTTCTCAAATATGCTGTCGACGATGACTCCTGTGGGGCGTGACTGGTCTCGCAGTTCCGCTACTCGCTCCGGTCCCGAGGAGTAGCTCAGCCCAAAGGACTTGGCGTTGTCATAGCCAAGAGCCACGAGAGTGGACGAAGCCACGTTCATGCGCCCATCCCCCCACGTGAGGAGGAAGGGCCGGAATATTGTGGATGTGTCAGCTTCGGCCCAGAGAGGGCGCCTGGATGCTTCATCGTATCCAACGACTTCGGCATCGACGATGTGGACATTGCCCGCATTGACGATGAAGGCGCCGGCGCTTGCACTCAGCCGATAGACCGGGCTGTCAAGGCGGGAGAGAACAAGCGTGGCTCCGGGAGCAACGAAGATGGGCGCCCGCACCGTCACGGCCTCGGCACTATATGCAATGAGATCTCTGGCGTCGCCACCCTGCAGCTTGCGGGCAACCATTCCAAGTGTCGCAATACCGCTCTGAACTACAATGACTCGGGGTGAGGGCATCCCCTGATGTCGGATCGCCTGCTCCAGGCGGGTATTTCCCTGTTCATCATCCTCGAAAAATTTCGCGATGTAAGGGTTATGGTTTGCAAAAGTGCTTCCCACCACTGCATCAGCGGGCCATGGTGTTTCAGCTCTGGCATCTGCGGCGGTCACAAAACTCCGAGGGAGTTGGTCCACAGCGCTTTTCGCGTCCCCAGCATCTCCCCGTATGAGTAAAAGGCCTCTCCGGGTCTGAATCTCCTGTACGGTCTCCTCAGGTTCTTCGGGAGCCGAGGCGACCGTCTGCACATCCTGTACTACGCTGCTGTTGGGCTCTTCTTCTAAAGGCTTTCTGAGAACATCAGCCTGCGCCTCGGCTAGGCGCCGGAAAGTCGCCCGGCGGAGCCGCCCATCCCGGATCGTACGGATCAGATCGGCAGCACGGATCCCACCTTCTAGCAGAGTAGCGAGTTCGAGCGCAAGTTCCGCTTTGTCTTCGTCGACTTCTATTTTCTTAATGCCGCGAACCAGTAAGGCATCGGGGATTTCACCACGCCTCTTCTTCTTGATCAGATCCCTTACATCAGCGCCAAAGATGAGCTGTTCTGCGCGCACACGAAGGCCAGCGTCGGCGACCCGTCCAGCAAGTTCGTCTGCCTGAGCCCTATTCATCTCCGGAGTAAAAGACCTAATGATATTCAACAACATGTTGTCACGCGTCCCTGCTTCGAGACTCTCGGCAGTTCGGACGACATCGTTCAAAGCGCGGTTGCTTACTTCCTTATTATTATGCTGTTTGGCTTGGCGAGCGACTTCCGAGAGAGCCGCAAGACGGTACTCCACATCTTCTATTTGACCGGCCACAGACATCGCTTGTCCGAAATTGCCAGAACGAGAGTAGGCACTTGCGATCGATGCGAGAACACGCCCCGCATCCTTCGTCCCAACAAGTTCGGGGATGATCTGCATTGCGCCGGCGGTATCGCCGGCTTTCGCCTTGGCACGCCCGATCTCACTCAGTGCATGGGAGCGGTGATCTTTATCCAGAAGGCGCGGCAGCAAACCCTCGGCCTCGGGCATTCGACCACGATCTGCTAGTTCCTTGACAAGTTCAACGAGGACGGCCGACCCCTCAGTGTTAGACTCAGTCCGCCTAGCATAGCCCAACGCTTCGTCGAGGCGCCCGGAACGTGTCAATGCCCGGACAAGATCTGCAGAAGCCGCGCGTTGAGTGGCTTCGCCATAAGTTTCGATTTGCCGGATACTAGCGGACAGGAGTTGATTGGCCATGTCGCCATAACCAAGCTTCTTCAGGTCAGCGGCAAGTTTCAGCTGAATAGAGACCTTGCCAAGGCTATCCTGCATGGCATTGAGCATTTCGGCGGCTTGGAGCGCGGTACCTCGATCAACATAATATCTTACAAGTGCACCAATAGCTTTGTCCTGGCTACTGGAATTAATGATCCCTTGTGCCGCCATGAGGGCAACCCTGTCCTCTTGCCTAGAAATGGAAGCGTCAATGAGGCTGGAGAGAAGGTCATCTCTTGCTTTGCTGTCCAGAAGGGAGAGAGCCATCAAGGCGCATCCAGGAAGATCCCCAGCTTCCAGCCGCCTCTTCGCCTCTGCTATGAGCCTAGGGTCAGTAGCCTTCTCCCAAGCACTGCCCTTGAGCTGGATCCGCGCCAATTCATGGCGTGCATAGGCACGATCACGGGATTGTGGAATACGGGTGACGGCACGATCAGCTAGATTCAGACCCGATGGTCCCAGACCCACTGCAACCCGGGCTGCTGCTTTGTAGGCTCCCCCTCGTGTGCCTGGCTCAGGGACCCGATCCGCCGCTTCCATCGCGAGAGAGGCATATCTAAGTGCGCGATCCTGGGCACCGGCCTTGGCATAGGCATGTGCAAGATCGACGAAAGCGGCAGACCGGTAGGCGGGTGATCTCTGGTCGCCAGCAATCTGATGCAGCGATACGCCCACCTCCACACGATCCGCAGCGGTTGACGCGCCCGCGAGATCACTTAGAGAGGACTGCAGAAGGAAAGAGCTGAGCATGTCGTGGCTCAACCCATCATCCGCAAGCCGCATCAGTTCGGCTCTGGCTCCGTCGCGCAATTCTGCCGAGCCTGCATTGTCATGGCTGGCAAATTTCTCCAGCAGCCTCACCCTGGCCCTGGCGACCTGATAGAATCCAGCCTTCTGCTTCAGATTAACGCCGTTCTGCTCAGCCGAAAGAAAAGCTTGGCGAGCCTCATCCGCAAGGCGGGACACCTCATTACCGCCTTGCGCCATGGCGCTGGAAGTCAGCACCATGGACAGTAACAAGAAAGCAACACGCAACCGGCGTCGACCGTCAGATCGTGACGATGCGGTCATACTGATCCTCCAGACGCACGATGTCGTCTTCGCCGAGATATGTGCCGCACTGAACCTCGATCAGGTGAAGTTCGTCGTCTCCGATGTTTTCCAGCCTGTGGACATCGCCTTTGGGGATATAGACCGACTCGTTGGCCTTCATGACGAAGACCCGCTCACCAACAGTCACACGGGCGGTTCCGGAAACAACAGTCCAATGCTCGGAACGGTGATGGTGGTACTGCAGCGACAGCTGCCCTGCCACATCGACGATGATGTGTTTGACCTGAAATGTCTCGCCGACGCGTAAGGACTCATAGGAGCCCCAGGGACGCCGCACCCTCTTGTGTGCATTCGCTTCCGGGCGCTTCGCGGCAGCGAGTTCCGCAGCAAGACGGCCGACGTTCTGGGCTTGGTCGAGGGAACTCACGAGGACAGCATCAGCCGTATCGATTACGACCACCTTCTCGACGCCCATAACAGCAACAAGCCTGGAGTTGCCGAGAACATAGCTGTTACGCACATCCTGGAGTAGCGTGTCCCCACGGGAGACGTTTCCGTTACCGTCCTTGCTGCCCACATCCCATAGGGCCGACCAGGAACCAAGATCACGCCATTCAGGTGCCACAGGAACGCAGACCAGCCGGTCACTTCGCTCCATGACGGCATAGTCGATCGAAATGACCGGGGCCGTGTCAAAATCAGCAGCAAGTCGGATGGTATCGTTACCGCGGTGTGCTGTGGAAAGTGCACGGCGTGCACAGGCGAGGACGTCCGGCGCATACCGCTCGAGCTCTTCCAGTATCGTTCGAGCGGTGAACATGAAGATGCCGCTGTTCCAGAGGTGACGCCCGCCGGCCACCAATGTCTCCGCTATCTCATGCTTAGGCTTCTCGACGAAGCCCGCAACCTTGAAGCTGGCACTATCGAAAGCGTCACCAACCTCAATATAGCCGAAGCCCGTCTCTGGATGGGCTGGGCGGATGCCGAAGAGAACGATCTGCCCCTGACGGGCCGCCAGCGTGGCCTGCGACACCGCCTGCGTGAACACCTCGGTTTGTTCGATGACATGATCGCTCGGCGCAACGAGCATCAGTCGGTCAGGGTCCTCTTCTGCAATCAGAGCCGCAGCGGCTGCAATGGCCGGACCCGTACTCCGGACGCACGGCTCGACCAGAAGACGGGCCGACCCCGTGCTCAGCTGTCCAATTTCTCGCAACGCAAGATCGCGATGATTGGTGTTAACGACGATGAGGGGCTCAGCGTACTGCTCCGTACGGAAGCGCTGAACCGTCTGCTGAAACAGGCTTTCGCTGCCAGAGAGAGCATGAAACTGTTTTGGCTCACTGGAACGAGAGACCGGCCATAAACGGGTGCCAGAGCCACCGCACATGAGAACCGGAATGATATTGTCCATTGCTGATCTCCAAAAAATTCAAGTGATGTCCTCCGGTTGATGGCCCGGATCCATTCATTCCCCAGAATTGAGCCCGGCTAGACGTCTTCCATTCTCACTTTGAGGCTCTTTGGCCTTCTTTGGTGCATGGGCCATCGCGCGATCTTTACCGATGATAGCTGTAATCTTGTTTCCTGCCCAGTTGACGGCTGTCTGCAGTTTGTTGACAGCGGATCCGATTGAAGAACCGGAAAACGTATTGAAAACCACAGATACAGGCTGACCAATCGTCGATGCCCCGAGTTCACGTCCGGGCGCCAGTTTGACGATCAACTTCCCGGCGAGGGAAGGATCTTCAAAAGATGGAATGCGCTCAATGTTATCTTCCCTTACGCGAGTTCCGTCAGCATATTCGATGACAGCACTTGCTCCTTTGTAAAATCGCAGAACTTGATCCTGCGGAATACTTGCAGTAATATAAGGATTACTAGTTTTCTCTCGCAGAGTAATGATCGGCGCTCCCTCCCGAACGAAGTTGGTGGTCCGGCTGTAGCGTGCCTGAACCACGCAGTTGCAGGGACTGTCGAGAACGATGCTGTTGCCTTGAGTTCCTTGGATCGTGAGAAGCGGCTCGCCCGCCCTAACCTCATCTCCGGTCGCTACAAAGGTGAGTTGGCCGTTCGATGGAGCCGGCACGGTGACCAAGTCAGCTGTGATCTGGGCAGATTGAGCCGGGATCAAGTAGAAGCGGTCGAAAAGGCTCGTTCCGATAAAGCCCAGAAGAAGCAAAGTCGCCACCCCGATGCCAATATGACCTGCAGCGCTCCGCCCCCGGTCGGCGAGGTTTGCCACGATACCCTGGGGTTGAGGCCGCGGAGGAACCTCCCGTGTCTTCCCTTCATTGCGCCGGGCGACGACATCCAGCACGTCTCCTGCTTCCACGACTTCACCAGAGAGATAAGCGTCGAGGATGAACCGCAGCAGACTATGCTGACGTGGAGAGACATCGATGAAGCGAAGACCGATCCTGTTATGCTCGTTCGCGACGTAGCGAACTTCCGCGTTGATGGGCAGGGTCAGTTCATAGCCGCTGAACGGAAAGGCGAGAGTAAGATCGAGCACCTGACCAGGTTTGGTGTCCAACGAGCCAGTCCGAAGTCCCAGGCCGCCAACCGAAATATCAACGACCGCAAGCTGTGCCCCATTGTGAATACATTTCACGGGCAATCGGTACCGAGGATGCTGCCTTTGAACCTCGGCCTCATGCGTAACTTTCGTCATTGATACGGTCTCCAAGCAGCAGCGCGGTCATCAAGGAAGGAAAAACATGGCGTTAGGCGTCGGAATGACGTTCATCCCCCATGCCAAAACCGATACGAATGCAATAAGCGCAACACCGTGCATGTATGCTGACATGAAATTGCTTGCCATCAGAGGGCGCTTTGCCACATTCGCGGATGTCGTCTTCTGTCTTGTCCACTTCTGACGATCGAGACGGAACGTCACATGAACCTTGATCAGCGACCCGAAGATCTGGTTGAAGTAGAGAAGGAATGGATAGAACACCGACACTCTTTGACGCGAGGCCAGAAGAGAGAGGGTCAGGACGTAGCGAGTAGTCAGAATCCAGAGCGCATACAGAAGGATTGCGTATCCACTGATGAAGATTCCAGCCAGAAGAGCAACGAAGAAGCCGACGAGAGAAGTCCACATCGACAGCCGCTGATCAAGAATTGACCACCACGTGAACAGGCCAATGTTCCACGGCCCGAGAGCAAGTGCTCTCGAGTTCGTGCGCAGCATGTTGCCGAACCATCGGACCATCAACATGGCTGCAGCCGAAACGAAGTTCTCAGATGGTGGATCCTCGACGGTCAGAACGACGACATCCGGAACGTAGAGCATCTTATAGCCATTCCGCAGAAGCCAGAACCAGCTCGACTTGTCGTCACCGGTGAGAAACTTGAATCGACCAAGACGCCAGTGATCGACGTAGTCAAGTTCTACCTGACGGATGAACTCAGGATTGCAAACGATGCTTGCGCGGAACATCGACATGCGGCCAGTCAAGGTCAGGACCCGTTCAGACAAGCCAACGGAGGACATCAAAGTATGCCGCTGTGCAAATCGCAGAGCATACCATTCTTGAAAAATTCGGCTGCCGCGGACCTCGCTCAGTTCGTCAGTCGTGAGCGCACCCACCTGCGGATCAAGTTGGAAGAAGCCTACACATTTATGCACGAGATCACGTGGAACGATGCTGTCACCATCGATCACGGCAACGACATCGTCGGGTGCCGGAGCGCGCCGAGCAACAGCTCTGAAGCCATAAGCGAGAGCATCTCGCTTACCCGTTCCTGCAATTCTGACGATGACCAAGTCCACTTTGTCCTGGTGACCGCAAATAACTTGATAGAGACTCTTGATGAGCCGCTGATCACCAGCCTCGACGATCGATGCAATCACTGTTGCCTTTCCAGGCGCAGCCAGAGCGGCTTCGAAAGCTGCTCTATAAACGCGGGTGGTGACGGCACTATCGATCCGAAATGTCGTCACGAGAAGGAACGTATCGGGAGGATTGTTCCTGACCGCCTCATCGGCGGCCTTCCGCTGGCGTGGAAAGGCAAACTTCCGGAAAATGAGCGCGCGCACGAAGTGCAGCATGCCCCATCCGTAGCGCCACATAGCCAATATCCCGATGGCTCCGATCACGCCGGCTCCGACAGAACCATAAGCTCCAGCTGGAAGCGCGGCGGCAAATGCCGCCACTGCAACCACGTAGAGGATATGGGCCCCCATCGACTCCGAGAGACGGATACTGCTGTTACCAGCAGATTCCCTGATAGAAGTCACCTGAGCACCTTGCTTGGTCGATACGAACGAGATCAATAAGAGGCCGGTCATCCTTCACGAAATCCAGGAGGCGCTTAGCTTCCTCACGGTTTCCGAGGACAAAAACTTCGGCGTGATCGACGACCTCGTTGACGTCGGCCGTCAGGAGCGACGTCAGGTGAGGAAGATGCGCTTTGATAAACTGGAGGTTCGCGCCCGTCAGCTTTGAGACTTGAATGTTCGGATCATAGATGCGGATGTCGTATCCGCGGCCATAAAGACGCTCCGCAAGTTCCACCAGCGGGCTCTCACGCAGATCGTCGGTCTCAGGTTTGAAACTCAACCCGATGATGCCGACCCGACGCTTGCCCGTTGCAGCAACCATCGAGTACGCCCGCCGCAGCTGCTCTTCGTTGGCGTCCATCGTTGCGTCAAGAATAGGCGTCGGAACATCCAACTTTCGAGCCGCGAAACGCAAAGCCCGTAGATCCTTCGGCAGGCAGGAACCACCGAAAGCGAAGCCAGGCTTGAGATAAGCTTTGGAAATGTTGAGCCGGTTGTCCGCGCAGAGCACGTCCATCACGGCATGACCATCGATCCCTGCTTCCTTGCAGATATTTCCGATTTCATTTGCAAAGCTGATCTTGAGAGCATGCCAAGCGTTGTTAGTGTACTTCACCGCTTCGGCAGTGCGGATGGAAACAATCCTGGGCTCAACCTTGAAGATCTTGTGGATCTCAAGCAGACGATCAACAGTCACCTGATCGTGCCGCCCGAAGATGATGGCGCCCGGATCATAGTAGTCGCTGATAGCGGTGCTCTCCCGCAGGAACTCGGGGTAATATGCAACGCCGAAGCCCACGCCGGCCTGGCGACCGGAAGCGCGCTCGAGAGCAGGCAGAACGACGCTCTCCATCGTGCCTGGCAAGATTGTTGAGCGCATTACGACTGAATGGAAAGAGTTTTTCTCTCGGATCGCCGCACCGATTTGCTCGGCGGCAGCGCTGACATAGGAGGTATCAAGAGAGCCATTTGGACGCGAAGGCGTTCCAACGCAAACGAATGATAGATCCGTGCCATTGATAGCTTCGCGAACGTCGCTGGTTGCCATCAAGCGCCGGCTGCTGATCCCATTTTGTATCAGCTCTCCCAATCCGGGTTCGACGATTGGGCTAATGCCCTCGTTGAGTGGACCCACTTTCTGGGGGTTCGGATCGACTGCAATGACGTGGTGGCCGTCATTGGCCAAGCACGCCGATGAGACCGCTCCGACATAGCCAATCCCAAAGACACTAATTTGCATTAGGCTGTTCCTGCCGAATAACAGTGAAATCGAGGCGCCAAATAGAATTGCGCCGGGTGTGATCCAATAAATACTCCTGCCTTACTCAAAAGCTCTTCACTATTTCGGCTGGAGAGATACCCCCTACGGGTTAAGTAGAGAACTACCCCTATCAATAGATAGCTCATAACTCATAAGAGTAATAATACATACTTGATTATTTTGCTGCACCGCACACGCTTAGGATATGCAAGTTATACTTCAAATATACTTTAATTTCTCAATAATTATGTTGAATATATAGGTTTTTATAAAAGACTATTGAGCCATACCCTGCAAGCATAGCCACGTCAGAAAGATGGCTATATGTGTTTCTGCTTTCCAATAACCAAAGCGGCAAACGGCACTGATATTGGAATGCATTCCCTCTCTAACCTGTGTGCAGCAACCTTTGGAGGTGCGCACTCGTGCTGAGGTGAAGACCTTTCAATTTCGGGTCAGATCAGAGTGCACAGAATGGTATATCAAATAGCCCGTTTGAGGGAGGTTAGCGCTATTCGGCTTTCCGCCTTGTCGACAAGCAGCTTAGCCGGAAGGTCCAGGCGTGGAAAGCTAGGCGACAGCGAAGTGGCCTAGGCTCTGCGCGTTTACCGTATGCATGGCAATGTTTTGACAGAAGAGGATTCTACACTTCAAAGTGGAAGCTCTCAGTAAGCACATCTCAGTAATTCAATCGTAAGAGCGGCACTTTAGAACATGCAGAGATAAACTGATTTTCAGCCGATTGCGGCCAACAAAAATCTTAGAATTTTGGGGCGTTTAACATGGCGTTGTCTTCGTCACTCACACCGAGCCGCAATTTCGATCTTAAGCATTGGAAAATAACCCTTCCAGCAGATCGGTATGGCACTTTCTCAGGCACGGCCTACGAAGTGAAGAACCTCAATGCTTATGTGAGCCCGAAGTACTTCTACACGGGATCCGACGGAGCCATGGTCTTCAAAGCTCCCGTGGGAGGAGCAACGACAAGCGGCTCACGATACGCACGCTCTGAGCTTCGGGAGATGAACGGTTCAGAACGAGCAGCATGGACGATTGCTGAAGGCGGCGTCATGAGAGCGACACTCGAGATCGACCAGGCGCCGGTTCTTTTCAATGGCGCGAAGGGCCGCATCGTTGTGGGTCAGGTTCATGGGCAGGAGGACGAGCTCGTCCGGCTTTATTGGGAGAGAAACACCCTTTACTTCGTCAATGATATTGCTGGTGCCACGGGCCAGGAGACGAAGTTTGTTCTGACCAACAAGGTCGGCTTAAGACCTAACGTCGGCCTTAATGAGAGATTTAGCTATTCGATCGATGTCACAACCGACCGCGTAAAAGTGACGGTCTCGGCCGACGGGCAGACCTATGCGGCGACGGATTACATCAACCAGGCATGGAGGAGCGACGCCCTCTACTTCAAGGCAGGCACGTATCTTGGAGTGAATGAGACGCAAGGGACTGGGTATGGGCAGACCTCCTTCTACGATCTGAAGTTCAGCCACTCCATCAAAGCACCTCAGGTAGCGTTCAAAGTGAACCAGCTTCCATCCACGTCGAAGACATATTCCGGCACCAGCATCGGCGACAAGCTCACGGGCTCAAGCGGCAACGACAGGATCGAGGGCAAAGGCGGCAATGACATGATCTGGGGAAAGAGCGGGAACGACATTCTCGTTGGGTCGTCCGGCAATGATTCCTTCACGTTCGATACGAAGCTCAGCGCCGGCAACATCGATGTCATTCTGAACTTTAACGTCAAGGATGACACGATCCGGCTCAACGACAGTGTCTTTACGAAACTCAGTTCTGGAAGGCTGGCGCCAGACAATTTTGTCGTTGGGCCCAAGGCATCGGATGCACGGGAACAGATCATCTACAACAACAAGACAGGCGGCCTGTTCTATGATCCTGATGGATCCGGCCAAACCCGCGCCATCCAGTTTGCCAAAATTGATTCAGGCCTGAAGTTAACGGCAGCCGACTTCCTGGTCATGTAGCGAATGAGCGCACCGCTACAGACCTCTCCGTCTTAAGCAGACACGATCGCTGGATGCGAAAGCGATCCCTCACCCAAAAGAGGTAGGCGACGGGTCCTTGAGCGCATGAACGTCTTTCACTGGAGTCTTCATGAGCCATATTCCGGCCACTTACAGTCAAGCTGACCTCCTATTGCCACGATTAATGGCGAGAAATTTCCCCAACCAAGGGGATATGCATGATTTCTCGTCTTCTTCTTGCCTGCGCCGCTGTCGTGTGTTCGCTACCTGCTGCTGCATCGGATCGCACAACAATTGACTCGCTTGTTGCACAGCACGCCAGAACCCACGGCGTTCCAGAGGCTTTGGTCCACAGAGTCATCAGAAGAGAAAGTAACTATGATCCGCGAGCGCTCAGCAAAGGCAATTTCGGCCTGATGCAGATCCGCTACGCTACGGCCCGTGGCATGGGATATCGGGGCAGCCCATCAGGGTTGCTTGATGCCAATACCAATCTCACTTACGCAGTTCCGTACCTTGCCAACGCGTATAAAGTTGCAGGCGGCAACCCTGACCGCGCGGTCTCTCTTTACGCAGGCGGCTACTATTATGTGGCCAAACGCAAAGGTCTGCTTCATGCGCTCGGCACGGCTGTTGCCGATCCAGTCTCGACTGGCTCGATCTCGGCAGCTGGAAGCGCCTTGCGCTCTTCGGCTTTCACATCTGCCAATGCTCAGTGACATTGCCGGACAGGGAACTCACGGATCCTACAATTCGACGCTCGGCCATGTCCAGGCCGAGCGTCTTTATTTTCAAGTTCAGCCTCTCCAATCAGGCCGGCTCGGTTTCTATCCCTGCCTCGGTTAAGTCCTTGAAGCCGCCAATGTTGAACACTGACGTATAGCCCATATCCTGCAGGGTCTTTGCTGCCAAAGCAGAGCGCCCGCCAGAGGCGCAATGCAGAAGAATGGTTCTGTCCTGCCGGAACGCCGGATTATGGTATTGGCTCTCTGGATCGGCTCGAAACTCCAGCATGCCGCGGGAGACATTGACTGCACCCTTGAGCTTCCCGCTCTGCTGAACCTCTGTCGGATCACGTACATCCACCACAAGAACATCGCCGGAGCGCATCTTCTCAACAGCTTCATTGGGGGGCAGCCTGGGCACTGAGGAATTCGCTTCGGCCAGCAGATCCTTCACGTTTTTCGCCATGGTCCTCTCCGTACAGAGTTCTGCCACCTGGCAGCCAGGCAAGGCTCGACCCGAGAGCGCAAAGTGTCAAGAAGGATGGGTTTGAGGCGTGACGAGTTGGGTCCCTGGGAGCATCGGCCGACCTCAGGCGTTGACAGAGTTGGTGCACTTCTCCAGGCCTGAAAGGACGATGACATGCCCCGTGAGGTAAGTGATGCGGAGGGCATCACATGGACCTGCATTCAGGCTTTTTCCGGTCTCGGCAACGATGCTGTGAAAACGGACGCTGCACGCGTCGATGGTACTGGCGACCAGGTGCACGTGGTCTGCACTCCATCGGGAGGCGCCAAGTCCGTACGCCTCGAACTGACCGACGATTGGGAGACGAGCCTATCTGATGACGATCTGATGCAGGCCATCCGATCACAACTGGCTGAAGAGATGTCTGCATCATAGGTTCAGCTACGATTAGAACACACGCGAGCGTCTTAAGCACAGGCAGGAGGAGAACGGATCTGCAATGCCCGATTGGCCAAAGATCGCATTCCTTGACTTCGAAGCCTCTTCCCTCGGCAAGGAGGGATATCCCATAGAGGTGGCCTGGGTTCTCTCGAGCGGTGAAGAGGAAAGCCACCTCATTCGCCCTGATCGGACCTGGACCGATTGGGACCCCAAGGCAGAGACCGTTCATGGCCTCTCCCGGGATCGGCTGCATGCGGAAGGAGCGCCCGTAGCGGATGTCGCACAACGAATGATGTCCGCTCTCGCAGGCTACGACCTTTTCGCAACAGCGCCGTCATGGGATGGGAAATGGCTGAGCCGGCTGCTGCGAGCCGCCGGGCTACCACGGCATGCTTTGCGACTGCAGGATACTGAAGCCGTTCATCGGCAAACTATTCTTGAAGCCCTGCTCGAAATGGGCTTACCCGCTGAACTTCATGATGCCATCATGAAAAATGTTCTGTCGCAGGCCCAAAGAAAGGATGATGAACTCGGTCCTGCCGAGCATCGCGCTCTTGCGGATGCCCGACGCGAGCAGCGTCTCTGGCTTGATATTCACCGTTGTACCCGGGAGATAGCATCAAATCTGGTGAATGCTGCCGATCAAGCCGCAGGATCCAAATAAGCCTCCAACTCGCCCCTCCCATAGGAACCGTCTTAGTATCCGTCCGGGAGTCCGCCTGCGATATCCTGATTGGGACGGGTCAAAATCTCGATGCGCCGACCATCTGGAAGCTGGATCGTCCGAAGGCGCATGACCTCCAGACCCGCATTAACTCCTTCCTGAGCCGATCCATAGCGTGTAACCCGAGCCCGCCGCTCGATTCCATTGCGTGGAGCACGCGCCTGGGAAACCTCCTGACTTGGCTCACGCCGCCGTGTGGCCCGCTCGTCCCGGCTCTGGGAGCGAGTGGCACTATTGGCCTGCTGTGCTGAACGGCGCACCTTCCGCTCAACTGCGGTTTTCTGCTTGGTTTGGTTGGCTGCTTCGTCCTTGCCAGGAGAAGCCTCAGGGGGCGATTGCGTCGTCGCGACAGCCTTCTCTTTGGTGGGCTCTGAAGGGGCAGAAGCTGAAGACGCCTGAGGCGTCGGTGTGGCAGGCTGTGTCGCCTGGGCTGCAGGTGCCGGTGAGGGTGCTGCGGCTCCGCTGTCCGACGGAGGATCAACCCAGGGGCGCGCCGTCTGGGCAAACACAGGCGCTGCAGCCGACAGAACGCCAATCAGCGATGCCGTCAACAGCCAACGTCCTGATGCCCCTGCCATAGCCTGACTCCCATTCCTATCCTGAAGGAACGCTCTTGCTGCCATGACAGGTTCCACGGTTTCCGCCTTATTCGGGATTCCCATTAACAAATCACTGTGAATTCAACATGTTGAATGGAAAGCCTAGCTTTCTCAGTAGGCGATCGCTCTGTTCAGCGCCGACACCCGGCCGTTGTCACCCTATGATTCCGGCGGCGGAGGCAGCAGATCCAACCGTTTGTGACGCAAAACGGGTAAGAAGGCTGGTTCAGCCCTTGTGTAAGCTCTGCAGTACACGAAATAAGGGGTCGCAACCACGGAAGGCCTCATGGACCAGCTATTTGCACTTGCAGCGGACCCAACCGCATGGGTGGCCTTGGCAACCCTCATCGTCATGGAGGTTGTGCTTGGGATCGACAATCTCATTTTCATCTCGATTCTGACCAACAAGCTGCCCGCTCATCAGCAGGCAAGAGCCCGTCGTATCGGCATCGGGCTGGCCCTCATTCTTCGCCTCGGCCTGCTGGGGACCATCGCCATCATCGTTCAACTGACCGAACCGCTCTTTACCGCATTCGGTCATGGCTTCTCCTGGCGCGACCTGATCCTGATCGCCGGTGGCCTGTTCTTGGTCTGGAAGGCCACCAAGGAGATCCACCACCATGTGGATCGCGATCCAGGTCCAGATTTGTTCGAAGGAGAGAAAGCTCAGATGAGCTTCGCCTCCGCGATCGCGCAGATTCTGCTGCTGGATCTTGTCTTCTCCATCGACAGCATCATCACGGCCGTCGGAATGACGGATCACGTGCCGATCATGGTTGTTGCCGTGTTGGTGGCTGTGACGGTGATGCTGCTGGCGGCAAATCCACTGGCGCGCTTCATTCAAGCCAACCCAACGGTCGTCATGCTCGCGCTCGGCTTCCTGCTCATGATCGGCATGGTCCTGATCGCGGAAGGCTTCGGCGCTCACGTGCCCAAAGGCTATATCTACGCAGCGATGGCGTTCTCGGCTCTCATTGAGGCTCTCAACATGCTCTCGCGGCGAGCCAAGAAGACACGGTAAAGGGGGTGATGGGGCGAGGCAGCTTTCTGGCCGCGTCTGTCCATGCCCCCTTGGCCTTCTTAATCCTCGGCCTGTGCTGCCTCAGCGGCGGTCCAGAGGCCGAGGATAGCATCTGGCTCCTTCATTCGAAGAAGTTCCTCCACGCTGAGCCCAATGGAGGCTCCATACCGAAGAATCTTGTCGCGATCCGCCTCGAAAACATCCTTGTCGGCCCATTCAGGCCGAGCATCGATCAGGGCGTTCATCATGCGCCAGATTCTATGAGATTGTGAGGGACCGAACATGACCGCCCTCCTACGGCGGATTCATTGGACTGCGCGTGGCGACGAATACAGCATCATTGGATAGAGTATCAAACATTATTACAAAACATAGTGCTTAGCATATCTTAGAGGCGCATAGCTTTGTTTTAAGAGGAGACCTAGTCTCCACAACAGAATAATGTATGCCATCCTGCAGCCAACATTTCTGTTGGCTCATTCCACTGCCTTCACCTATAGAATAAATTCAAACAAGATCGTTGTGCAGCCGAATGAAGCGCCTGTTATCAGAAGTCTATTTGCACCTGATCGCAGGCGTGATCGCTCTCGGCATCCTCGGGATTTCCGCCCACACGCTCTGGATGGACCGGCTCGGGACATGGCAGGAGGCGGAAAAGTCCTCCAGGAATGTGTTGACAACCATCGTCCGCGATCTCGACAGCAATCTTGAGCTGCTCGATCTGTCCTTGAAGGGAGCCATGGAGGGACTTCGTCACCTCAGTTCCCAGCAGTTGTCCCCCGACCTCAAGTACAGGATGCTGTTCGACCGCGCGGTGTCGGCAAACTTCATGGCATCCCTTCTGCTCATCGACAGAAACGGCAACCTGATTGCCGACGCAGGACCCGTTATTGCCTCACGGTCGCTCAACGTCTCAGACCGCGAGTACTTCACGGTTCACAGGAACACGCAGCACCTTGGCCTCTACGTGAGCCGCCCCTATCGGAGCAGGGCACCCGATGGCGATCTCACCATCGGGATCAGCCGGAGACTTTCCGATGCCGATGGCGGCTTCGCTGGAGTGGTGATGGGGTCGATTGCCCTTAACACCATCAATCAGCGATTTGAGCACCTGAGCCTTGGTCAGCAGGGAGCAATCAATCTCTTCCGCGGCGATGGCATCCTGCTGACGCGCTATCCCTTTGATGAAAGCCAGATCAACCAAGAGTTGGGCGGCTCCCCTCATGTCCAGCGGCTTTTGAAGGATAAGTCGGGCACGTTCGACTCGGTGTCACCGATCGACGGCGTACACCGCATCATCTCCTTCGGGCGGTTGGAAAAGTACCCTCTCGTGCTCACCGTGGCGCTATCGGTCGATGAAGTTTTCGCCGCCTGGGAAAGAAAGGCTCTCGTCCTAAGCCTCGTGACGCTGGTGCTCTGCTGTGCCGTAGTCGGATTGACGTTCCTCTTCCAGCGAGAGTTGAGGCGTCGCACGCGGGCCGAGACCAAACTCAGGCGGATTGCCAGAACGGACGACCTGACAGGCCTGCCGAACCGTCGCGCCTTCCGCGAGACCTTCGAGCGCGAATGGCGTCAGGCCATCCGCTCAGGCTCCGCCCTGTCGCTGCTTTACATCGATGCCGATTACTTCAAGAGCTTCAACGATCGCTATGGGCATGGCCGCGGCGATGAGGTTCTGCGCGCGATTGCCGGTACGCTTGATGCCAGCATCCGGCGTCCCCGGGACATTGCAGCCCGCTACGGGGGGGAGGAGTTCGCCGTGATCCTTCCCGAGACGGATCTGACCGGCGCCATGAGGATTGCCGACGCCATTCGCGAGACCATTAACGCAATGGCGATGGCTCATGAAGGCAGCCCTTACCACATCGTCACGATCAGCGTCGGCGTCGCCTCGGCGCAGCCTTCCCGTGGCCATGAGAGAAACACTCTTCTCGAGGCGGCTGACCAAGCGCTCTATCAGGCGAAGGCCGCAGGCCGCAACGCGGTTCGCAGTCCGGGAGAGGCTTTCGTCCCGTCCCGGACATCGCTCCCGGACGCAGCCGCCTGATCGAGATCCCTCGACGGAGGATCAGGCCACCGCGATGCACTCGATCTCGATGTCGAACTCCATGGGCCAGGACGCAACCGGCACGAAGGTCCGCGAAGGCGGGTTCTCGGGGAAAAAGCGGGCATAGACGCGATTGATGGCACCATAGAACCCGGCATTGGCCGCATAGATCCGCACCATCACCACTTTGTCGAGGGAGGTGCCGGCACTCTCCAGGCAGTGCTGAAGCGCCCGAAGCGAAGCCTCAGTCTGCACCTCGATGTCACCCTTCACGAAACCGCCACTCTCCATGTTGAATGGCGGCGTTCCCGACACGAACACGAACCCGTTCGCCCTCGTCACCATGGAGAGCGGCACGCCCACCTTCCGCACGCCTTCGGACAGAATGGGAACCTCAACGACTTCCTTCGACATGGATGGCCCTCTCAAAAACAACAGGCACTGTAGCGGATAGCGGAAGTCGCGCCAGCCTCGGGTGCTATTGCTGCTGTGGAAGCAATCCTAAAGCTTGGCGCGGGTGCTGCGTGGTGTAGCCAGCAGGAGGTTCGTTTCCGATGCGATGACCCCTGGGATCAGACGCACCCGCCTCAGGATGGCGTCGAAATCCGAAAGGCTGGTTGCGCCGAGTTCGACGATGAGATCCCATTTGCCATTCGTCGTGTGAATGGCGCTCACCTCCGGAAAGCCGCCGAGCGCATCCACCACCCGGTCGCCTGCCCTCCCCTCCACCTCGATCAGCATGATCCCACGCACCGGCAACGCGACGGCATCGGCCCGGAGAATCACCGTGTAGCCCACGATGTCCCCGGACTGCTCAAGGCGCTCCATCCGGGACCGGACCGTTGCGCGCGAGGCGCCGAGGATGAGAGCGAGGTCCGACACGCTCCGCCGCCCGTTATGGCGCAGGAGCGTGATCAGGCGTTGGTCGAGGTCATCCATCAAATGCCATTATGGTTAGCTAATCTTACCAGAATGATCACAAGTTATGTACTCTTTGTCAAAGTACCTTGTTCATTCTGCCAAAGCCTTCCGGTAGCTTGACGGCAAGAGAGGGAGAGATGGATGGTTTCGACCACATGCATCGTTCTGGGCATACCCGTGCAGGAGGGCGCCGGCCGGCTCGGCTGCGACATGGGGCCCAGCGCTTTCCGGACGGCAGGCCTCGTGACGGAGCTGCGCAATCTCGGCTATGCGGTCGAGGATCGCGGCAACATCGCGCCCGCCCCCCAGCGCGAAGTGCGCCACCCGAACGGTGCCATCAAGGCCCTGCCGGAAACGGTGGCCTGGACCGAGGCCATCTCGGAGGCCGCCTACCAGGCGAGCGGGGACGGCATGCCGATCTTCATCGGCGGGGATCACAGCTTGTCTGCCGGCTCCATGACAGGGCTAGCCCGCCGCGCTGCCAAGGAAGGCCACGAGTTCTTCGTCCTCTGGCTCGACTCCCATCCGGATTTCCACACGCTTGAGACGACGACGAGCGGCAACCTCCATGGGGTGCCGATGGCCTATGCAACGGGCCTGAGAGGCTTCGAGGGCTTCTTCCCGGCTGTGGCCAATCCGCTCAAGCCCGAGAACGTCTGCATGATAGGCATCCGCAGCGTCGACCCGGCGGAGCGGTCTGCCCTCGCCACCGCCGGCGTGACGGTTCACGACATGCGCGCCATCGACGAGAACGGCGTCGCGCCGCTGCTCGACGCCTTCCTCAAGCGCGTAGCGGCTGCCGACGGCATTCTCCACGTGAGCCTGGATGTGGATTTCCTCGATCCAGGCATCGCCCCCGGGGTCGGCACGACGGTGCCTGGTGGCGCCACCTTCCGCGAGGCGCATCTTATCATGGAGATGCTTCACGACAGTGGCCTGGTGCGGAGCATCGATCTGGTCGAGCTCAACCCCTTCCTCGACGAGCGCGGGCGCACAGCCCTTCTGATGGTTGACCTCGTGTCGAGCCTCATGGGCCGGCGCGTGCTCGACCGGCCGACCCAGAGCTACCGTCACACTCCAAAAGCGCACTGAGCCCATGAACCTGAAACTGAACGTCGTCCCCTTCGTCAGCGTCGACCGTATGATGAAGCTTGTTCTCGCTATCGGCTTGGAGCGTTTCCTGCTGGAGCTTGCGGAATGCATCGAGGCCGATTTCCGGCGCTGGGAATCCTTCGATAAGACTCCGCGGGTGGCCTCGCACAGCCGCGAAGGCGTGATCGAGCTCATGCCCACCAGCGACGGCGAGGTCTATGGCTTCAAGTACGTGAACGGCCATCCCAAGAACACCCGCGAGGGGCGCCAGACCGTGACGGCCTTCGGCGTGCTGGCCGATGTGGCAACCGGCTATCCCGTGCTCCTAACCGAGATGACCATTCTCACGGCCCTGCGCACCGCCGCAACATCGGCGGTCGCCGCCAAGCACCTCGCTCCCAAGGGAGCGCGCGCCATGGCGATCATCGGCAATGGGGCGCAGGCCGAGTTCCAGGCTCTCGCGTTCAAGGCGCTGCTCGGCGTCGACACGTTGCGGCTCTACGACATCGACCGGGCGGCCAGCACGAAATGCGTGCGCAATCTCGCAGGCCTGGGCTTCGGCATCACGGTATGCAACTCCATTGAGGAGGCGATGGAAGGCGTCCAGATCGTCACAACGGTCACGGCCGACAAGCAGAACGCCACGATCATCACCGACAACATGGTGGGCTCAGGCCTTCACATCAACGCGGTGGGCGGCGACTGCCCCGGCAAGACCGAGTTGCATGCCGACATCCTGAAGCGCTCCGACATCTTCGTGGAATATCCGCCGCAGACCCGCATCGAAGGCGAGATCCAGCAGCTTCCGCCGGATTATCCGGTTCACGAACTGTGGCGCGTGTTGGCAGGCCTCGCGCCCGGCCGCACGGGCGACCGGCAGATCACCCTCTTCGACTCCGTGGGCTTCGCCATCGAGGATTTCTCGGCCCTGCGTTACGTGAAGCGCCAGATCGAGCAGACGGGCCTCTATGACGAACTCGATCTCCTGGCTGATCCCGACGAACCCCGCGACCTCTTCGGCATGCTGCTACGTGCGGCGGCGACGCCGAATGCGGCGTGAATTTTAGCGTAGTGTCAAGGATCGGGGGTAAAAGGTGGTAGCGGAGGAGGGAAACGCTTACCGAATCACCAAGGCATTGATTTCTCACGTACTTTAGCCTGCGATATTCTGCTGCTCCGCTACCAAGTGTACCTAAATTATGCGACATTGGCACATCAACCAGGACCCACCTCCTTGGAGCTGCACCGTTGCGCAGCAGGCTAGAAGGGCCCTTGCGGGGCTCTCAGCAAGGAGATCACGCTTATGAGTGCCTCATTCGAAATCCATGACGAGGGCCATATCCCTGATCTACAACATTGGATAAATCTAAGCATCCACAAGGAGATAGTGACCCTCGTCTATGGCCTTATTGCGCCTAACCAAATAGGCTTTTAGCTTCTCATGCATAAATGCAGCAGGGATTTGCTTACTTGTAGTTATTCCTCTGATGTAGCCAATATCGTTCACCTTCAAGGTACGCTTATATTTTACTTTACCTGACGCTGAAAGCATCAACGTGTTGGAATCGAATAGCTTGTGGTGGTTTTCGCATAACCATAGGCCATTATGTCCATCTAGAGCATGATCCAATTTTTTCTCTAGACTTAAATTGGTCTGTTTTTTTATGGCTGCGACAGGCCAAATATGTGCTCCTTGAATGATTTGCGGCACCTCGCATTCGCAAAGTGTGCATTTCTTGTGTCCAAATTTTTCTAGCAAATTATAGACAAATCTGATGGACCTTAGGCTGTCGTCACGTACAAACTCTCTCGCCTCAATTGCTGCATCAGACGTAAATATCGACACTCCACCCAGTGAAAGAATAGCATTCTTTGACATTTCTGGCAGAGCGCGGAGATTTCCTTCCTTGACCTCATAGAGCTCGACTGGGTCAGAAGCTAACTTCGCAAGAGCAACACTAAGGAGGGTCGTCTCGTATTTGTTCGCGCCATACGTCTTGCCGTATATCTGCACAGAATTGTCTGAACCGCGCGTCAGGTATGTAGAGTTATTAGCTCTCTGACGAGATCTGAGCCGGTCCTTATGAACGATTACGTCATCAGCACTTGAAAACTTAACAATGCTAGTGGTTACAAAGTCATCTAGATTCAGGAGCTGAACGCCAGCGGTCGCCATCAGTCTGTACATGAATATAAAGTAGTCAGTCTCAAGATTTCCCTCTACGTTCGGCAAAACGTAGTAACATATCTCCTTGCTTTCATTCTCGTGCAGAATGAAACGCGACAGGGCGCTGGGCAAACTTTGAAAGCTCGAATTTCTGCTCTGAATGTTGGATTCAGAGAATGATATGAAAACGTCCTTACCGCGATAACTCAGTACTGCTAGCCTACCAATGTTGTAACCTTCATCGTCAAATTCGTATGTGTAATCAGCCCGCCCCATTACTTTGAGGCAAACGTCGGAAAGGATCTCTTTAGTCAGGAGGTCTTTATATGTCCCTCCCTTTTGAAATCTGTTTTTTATAATAAAGTGAGGCGGCACAACTTTACGCATAATTGACGATTACCACTTCGTTTCTGCCTATACCCTGAACCCGATCACATTCGATCACCCTGAAACTATTAGAGGAGAGCCATTTCTTTAGCGCCTCATTCACTTTACCCTTGTGCCCGATAACATAGGAAATCATAAATTTCACTGCTGCTGCGTCAAGCTTCTCTGCGAACTCAAACATCCTCTTCTCGGCCTCGGCATCCCACCCTTTAAAGCCCCGCTTGCCATCGTTATAGGCCCCTGTGGTTAGCCGATATGGCGGATCCATGTACACAAATGATCCAGGGCGGATTTCATCAACGAGATCTGCGTAGTCTACGCTCTTGAACACAATGTTCTTGCTCTTGACCGCACCAGAAAAACTTATAAGTTTTTCAAGAACCTTCTCGTTAAACCAGCGCATACCGACAGGGTTATTGAACTCATAACCTCCGTTGAACCTAATTTGCTGGTTAAACCCATACATAATAACCGTATATAGAAGCCGAGGATCACGCCTCTCGATAGGCAAAGCGTTATAATACTCTCTGGCCGCCATATACGTCTCTGCGTTTTCTTTTTCTAAGCCGTACTTTTTGATTTGGCGCCTGATGTACTGAACATAATCGTACGTCTCATTGACTCGGAATGACTCGATTAAGTTCTTAACGATGTGATTGTAGTCGTTGTACACAATACGGTCAGCGTTCGAATTGATACCGACATTAAAGCCGCCTCCGAAAGCATCGACAAATGTCTCGATTTTGTCTGGCATATTCGCCATAAGAAATGGAAGCATTCGCGTTTTGCTGCCAATGTAGTTTAGTGGCGATGTGTAATACACTTTCGACTTAGGCTTCTTCCTTATATAAAATAAGTATTCAAAATGCCCATCCTTAGCCCGCGACTTAAAATTCGTGTACTTATCGTAAGAGATCTTTTTGCATGTAAAAGAGTCGTCCGTGCCATATCGCTTCAGTACAGCCGCTATATAACTCTGTGACATAAATCCATCAGAGCTGTAACTACAAATGATGTGCTTGGCCTTTGTTCTTGACACAACTTTATCGAAGAGGATGTGTTTCTTTATGTCTTTTGACCAATCTGACCGCATTGGCGCGGTCGGTCTCGAGCCAGTGATTGGGCTAATTGGCGGATTATCGTTCAGAACCAGGGTTTCCAACAAATGGTACTGGGTACCGTATTGATTCTGAGTGTAAGGAGGATCAAGATACAGAATGTCACAATCTATCGTATCAATTATATCCTCGATCTTCTCGTTATGGAGGTGAATTTTGCGGTGAGGCAGCCTCCTCGCTTCCACAGGACTGAATGTAATTGCGCGCTTCGCTCTGGGATCCCAGTGCTTCAAGAACGCCCCATACACCCCGGCAGTGTTTGACACTCGGGAAACAGACTCAATAAGGCTGGCTAACAGATAGCAGTATTCGTCATCATCGATCAGATGACGTGTGCGCCACGTTTCAATTGTCGCTCTAAAATAATCGATACGCCCAGCGTTCTCGGGCATGAAATACATCCTACTAGATTCGGTAGGAGAGTAATTTCTAAAGAAGAACCCTTTTTTAGTTTTCTTGTTCGAGTTCAAAAATGCAAAAGGGTCGAAACCGAGCTTAGAGAACGTACACGTACCGGAGACTACCCTTCCTTTGGTATAAACGGTACACCATTTCAAGGAGTCGTTTACAACTAGGTCAAAGGAATCCTTCAGCAAGTCCGAAACCGCGCCTGTTCCGCAAAACGCATCGCAAAGTGTGAGTCCCTTGTCCAAGAGACCATTCTCCGCCAGCAATTCCTTGATGTCTGGGGCAATCAACTCCTTGTTTCCAATGAACCTCATTCCGTCCGTCTCTTCTCACATAAAATATGTTATACTAGATCTAAGGAGGTGCTTTTTTATCCTCCTGGCTCATCCACTTGAATGGGGCTTGAAACGGCTAATTTTCAGTTGCTAGGCATCCGGGCTTGTGTAGAGCTATTGCTCTTTCGTAACGCTCTCGGTGACACGCGCAAGGCCAAGCTCATTGATGAGGCCAAGCGGGTGTGGATGGATGCCCCTCCAAGACCTTCGCCTACCATTGCGGCATTCGCCGAATGTCTGATCCTTGAGCTGCTTTAGTGGCTCACTCCTGGACGTCATTAGGTCAATGCACCTCTTCATTCACTAGCAAAGGCTGCTTGGTTAATACCTGCCTCGCCAGATCTCTCTGATCAACCAGCAACCTTAATCATATTGGATGGTGCTTGCCCTTGCGGCCGGAATGTACCTGTACAATGTCGAGGCCGTGCCCCCCAGCATATTGGCAATCTCTGCTACCGTGATCTTCTCATCTGCCAGCATTGTCCGTGCAAGCGCAATGTCCCGCTCGTTAAGAGAGCGTGGTCGCCCACCTAGCCGTCCCCTTGCCTGGGCTGCCGCCAACCCGGCCATTGTCCTCTCCCGGATAATGGATCGTTCGAACTCTGCCAACGATGCAAATATGTGGAAGACCAACCGCCCTCCTGGGGTCGTTGTATCTATTGCCTCAGTTAGGGAGCGAAATCCGATTTCACGATGCTGGAGCCCCTCAACAGTCTCGATCAACTGTTTCAGTGATCGAGCAAGACGATCCATCTTCCAGACAACAATCGTGTCCCCTGCCCTGACAAACTCCAGGGCGGCCTTGAGTTCTGGTCGTTCCCGTTGCGCACCCGATGCCTTCTCAATAAAGACTCGTTCGCACCCCATGCCCTTCAGAGCATCCATCTGAAGTTCAGTCTTCTGGTCCTTGGTCGAGACGCGAGCATAACCAACAAGCACTTTCTTCTCCGAAAACTCATCACCACTTGGATGTTTCAGGACAGAAGTTTCAGGAGACAGTTTCAGGAGATCAACGGGCGTGCTGAATCAGTTTTGCACCGTCCAAAATCATTGTCTCCGAAAAATGTTGGTTTTTAGGAGGATGTCCTCACTTTAGACCAGAGCGCGTTGCCCAAAAGGCGTCGCCGGTTCGTAAATCTCGAACGTGGTAGACAGGATAGTCCCCATCCTCCTCGTCGACCCTGACATATCCAGCAGGCCGTCTCGTGTCGCAGTCCTTTGAAGCGATCAATCGATTAACGACTCCCGCAATGTCCTTCGTGGCGCCATTCCCTCCTGGGAACATCTGCCCCATGCCGAAATTGGAAGATCGGGAGACTTCCACAATCGCCTCGCGTGACAAACACGCGATACCGTCAAAGTAGAGCGTCTCACCATTAATGCTGGGAAGCTGCCCCTTGACTATAGCAGCGAGGGCCTTGCTCGCACTCGGATCAGTTTTCGAACCCACGACAATGTCCACCAAAGGATTGCCCGAGCCTGTTCCGCCGTCTTGCGGTATTGGGGTCGGGACAGCGTCCTTTGCTTCCTCCACTTGCGCTTGGATGATGGGCTTGCTCCGTCCCTGGACTTCTGACGTAGTCGGAGCCTGTCTCTGATCCGAAGTGACTGATTGAACCTGGACAGCGCCCGAACTCGTACCTTGTATTGAGGTAGGTTGGTTCGTAGTTGGCCGATCATAGCGGTACTTCTGGAAAGTGTGACGGCACACGGCCCACCACAGGTTCTCATCGCCCCAAGAGGCACGGGACGGAAGATATCCAGGATCCTCAGAGACAGTTAGCTTTAGCAACCCTCTATTTGGATCAGTCAGCGCCTTGTTGAGGCAGTCCAGAGATACATCAACTTGTTCGGATCCATTCGGCAGTGCTGGAGTGCGCGAGCCCTTCGTCACAAGCTTGACTCTGACATTGAACTTTTGATCCCCAACGGGAACCATTTGCTCGATGAAGGACTCGAACCGTGCACCCTCCTCTCCCACTTGCACACTGTAAGGCGGCGAGACAGTTGATGGCGGCGCGGTGTCCTCCATAACGAATTGACCATTTACCCATCCTACGACACTGGGCTGGGCCGGATGGCGGACCTTACACCACATCTCTCCGCGTCTGACGCGTCCCACTACGGCACTGGAAAACTGCTTGGTCTGAAGATAATGGACCAGATCCATTGTTTCGAGGCAGCCTAAGTTCGAAACGCCTCTCAGATTAGGCTCTAGCATTCCTACGATACTGGATTGAGATGTGGGCTCTGACCTGACATTCAGAACATCGTTTTCCTTGACGTTCCGAACTCGGAAATAGTCAGGACCATCAGACGTCGCATGAGCGACGCCTACTGGAAGGCACAGAATTGCCGCTGCCATCATCATCCGCATGGCGTTCTCCAACCTGGAATGCACTTGTGATCTTACCGAGGAATAGCAGGGAGCATTCCCCGAAACCCTCATCCAGGTTCCAGGGCGTCACTACCACGAGTTTCAAGCTCTCTGTTTTTCAAACAGCACGAGGTAACCTGCACCCCAAGTCCAAAGACCAAGCGTTCCGATGAGAACGAATATTCTTAGAGCAGTCACAAGAAGGTTGGCATCTGTATGATTTGAGAAATAGACGGCATTCCAACCATCTTGGTTATGTTTATCAATTATGTTGTCCAACGCACGACGTGGATTTGTAGTCAGCAACCCGATGATCCCACCTGATAAGCTGACACGAACGACCTTGTTCACCTTCATTATTGCCCCCTTACGCGTATTAGAGGACACCTGAAGCATTCTCATACTCAAGTACCTCATCGCTTACTCTAGACCAGCCCGATAGCAGTGAGAACTGGATCCACCAGTTTTCACTTGCACTATTCCCCTACAGATCCTGAACCTTGTGATGGGTCTTTAGTCCAATGCCCCATTCTCATTCCGTTGAGCTTCGACGCGGGATCTTGGATGCCCCTCTCGTCCTAACGAAAGGGAAGCCCTAATGTACCTGACCATAGAAGAACTTTCAGAGAAGACCCGGATCAAGATTCCCACAATCCGGTATTATGAAAGATCCGCCGTAATAACCCCTGATAAGAGATCTGCGGATTCTAAAGCGAAATACGCTGAGTCCGACGTTCTTCGCTTGCACTTCCTTAGATACGGCAGAAGTGTAGGACTTGTTCTCGCGGAAATTCGCGCAGTGTTAGAAATGTCATCGGTTGGGTCTAGTGAAGAGCTGGATGTCTTTGCCAAGTTCATTGCTGACAGAGCGGCGTCCCTGCAACTGCTAAGCGAGACCATCAAAGGGATCTCGACCAAAATCCGTCGTGGTGAGACCAATGAGATCCAGGTTCTGACTGATCTCGCACATCTCAGGTCAGATTTAGCTTCGTTGACTTCCGTCGAGAGTGATGTCGCAACGGAACCGGAGAAACCAATGAGGAAGCGTTCCAGCATACCTCCTAAGTGATCGAACTCCACATCGGTTTTGGCGCTCATCTTCGCGTACATCTTTCATCGCCTGTATCGGTACACATGCAAGAAGTCCCGGCCATGTATGCCGATACCCCTCAAGAATGATCAATCAGCATGCATGCGTAGAAACTGAACCCATATCTTTAATCACGTCAAGTACCATCTCATTTATACTATATCTTTTGGTTGTTATTCCCCTCCACATTGCTTTAAGTTGTAGTAGCATCTGGAACCACTATTGCGGCATTTCCATCTTATGCTTATGTGATGGCGGCTAGAGGTCACCACCTCAGACAACCGATCAATCACAACATCAAAGAAAACCTATGGAACAGTCGTTTCACAGGCGGAGATCTCTTTTGCTCCGCAGACACGGAAAAGCTTTCGAAACAACAGAAGCATCTGCTGAACCGGCTGCTCCCGTAAGGACGGATGCGACGTCAGCATTGCCTTCAGAAGAACAGGACAAACGCCGACCATCCATTGGTAGTGACGAGTGGGAGCAGGATGAGGACTTGATTGCTTTCATTCTTGATGAATCCAATGCTGCCCCGCCGCTGGAGCGGAAAGATCGTCCGGTTCAGATCATCGAAACCGACGAACTGTCTGACAACGCAAATCTATCTGAGGATGCCGAGGGCGTAAGGCATCGCGGTCAAGGTGCGCAGCAAAGGGCTGTGGCGGCGCTTAGGTCGTTTGTTGATCGAAACACGAAGGCATTCTCTGACATAAGGCTCTCCTCGCCTGAAGAACCTCCACGCAACTTGCCAATCCCTCGAATATACACGCAATCCTTCGTTGAGGATTTTCACCTCGCGGGCCTCGAAATGGTCGCAAGCAAGATCGAGCGCTGTGATGGGAGAGCGAGATGCAATTCCCTATGGTGTACCGGGTGTAGAACCCGGTTTGGAGCTAAGAACCTCGGCGACATGCAGAGGCACATCCAGAAGCGGTACGGGACCGATGAAGCGAGAATCCGAGAGAATGTCCTCCATCTGACAATCCTGAACGAGCTGGTCATTCCAGATCCTGAAATTCGCACATTCAAGCAAGCGGGCCGCTCGATCGATTTCAGCGCATCAACCGTAAAGCGTGATCATATCGACATTCTGAACGGCCTCATTCGTGAGCAGAAGCGTCAATTGAAGGTGATGGAAGGCATCCTGAACCGGAAGAACCTGAGGCGCGAGTACTTCCTCGATATGGATCGTGATCGTTCAAGCCCAAGGGTGGAAAACTTCTGGCATGACGTGAATTGTCTGATAGCCCTCAATACAGACATCGACACCGCGCGTCGCATGTTCAAGGGAAAGAAGCGCATTGAACTGCCCTCCGGAAACTTCCCCCGGCCGAAGGATGACGGGACCGATCCACTCTACCACGAATCCTTCTATCGCTATCTCAGCCAGCTTCAAAAATCACAAAAGCTCTCAGAGCAGGAATTTCACAAAGTTGCTCTCGCGCTGCAGTGGATCTACCGGGATTTTCGAACGATCAATCGAACAAAATTTCCTGAGTATCTCAAGCTGAAGAGTTCCGTTGAAAAGGTGATTAAAAGAGAGCGGGACAAGCTATATTATCTTCTCCGTGATCTTCCGAAGGTTTCGATTATTGGATCGTTCGAGATCGAACTCATAGATCTATTTCACGCATTTGACAGTGCAGACCTACACCCTGCCAAGGCGGAAACTCTCCGTAAACTGGCAGGTCAAAAGCGTAAGCGCGATGTGAGACCAGCAGACCGACTTATTGACGACGAGATGAGCTCGGCGATGGTCAAATCGCGCCTACTCGACAATCTACGAACTCAGATTCATAACGGGGAGAAAATCGACTTCCGAGAATACCCGGAACTCCGATACTCGGTTCTTCTTCACATCCACGCAATGGTTGATCTGAACGGCACCTCTCGTGACGATTTCGAAAAATGGCTGTCGGGGAAAGGACGGTCAGCAAGACGGTTCAAACCGAAATGGCCTCTCCCCCGTCAGACTATGCTCACCAGTCTCCATGAGAATCGAGAGGTAGGGCGCAGCATCACGTCGATCGGGTTCTATCCTTTCAAATCGGCCTTGGGTTTTAACTATAATCTCGCAGAAAATCGCAGTGCAGATCCAGGGTTTCAGAGGGAGTCCAAATCATTCTCCGAGGAGGAACTTGCAATCCTGGTTTGGCTTCAGCAGTCCCTGGGTTTCCCTGGCATTGCGGTCCGTCTTAACGCAGCATCGGACTATGAAACGATAGAGATCCCCAAGGTTGGCCGGAAGAAGACGAGAAGCGCGATGAGCGTCATCCCTGCGATGGATCAGTTTCAAAGAGACCTACACCGGATGTTGGATGAGCGTGGAGAATTGTCGGCATATCTAGAAAACGTAGGAGCGGAGGAACACCATAGAGACCGTTCGTCAGAGATGGATGCGTCGCTCGATGCGTTGTTCCAAAGCAGTCCCGATGAGGGGAAGACGTCACCCATTGAGAAGATGGAATTCATCGATACACAACAGAATTCAGATAGTCTCGGTTCTGAAGAGATAATCATCCAATCCATACCCGAGGTTGATATGGAGGAGATCGATGATCAGGACAGTGATGAAGCGGCATCTTACCAAGATCTAATCGTTGATATCGAACCGTATAGAGATCCATTCGCTTCCGGAGATCAATAACCATCAATCAAACCGATGACGGGGGCCTAATAATAATCTACTGGTGTTTTCACCTAATCCTCTTATAGCGCACCTCACATTGAGGTGCGTTTTACTTTTAATTGTAAGGGTATAAGCCTAACGAGATCGTTCTGAGGGCGGGGTCCGGTCAAACACAAACTGAGAATTTCGTTATCCAGATCTCTCGTACCTAACCAGTATTTGGACAGGTTCGGGCTTCTCGATCACTGGAGCAGATATCGATTAGGAGGCCAGCTTCCTCGCGCGTGGGTAAAGATGCGAGAGGTCAACAGGAGGAACGACGGCAGAAACGGCATCATGGAGGCGCGAGAGCGGATATCCATTCCCATACCGCGAAGTGACAGAGGGATCATCATGTCCCAAAATCGCTTTGATCACACCCTCGTCTGCTTTGGCACGAAGAAGATCCGTGAACAGATGCCGGAAAGAGTGGAAGACCTTCCGGTCATCGTTCATGCCCACACTGTCGAGGAATCGTCCGAAACGCTTTGAATAGTTCGTGCTGAATTTCCCGTCCGCGGATGCGGGCTTTACCTCGCTGAACAGACGATCTTCGGGCCTGATTTTTAGGGACGTTACCCAATCGATGAAGCCGAGCGACACCAACTCGGGATGAAGCGGGACTTTACGAATCGATCCCTTGGTTTTCACCCGCCCTCCGATATCGATGATCCAAACCCCCTCCTCCTGAAGGACAGTACCCTTTGTCAATTGCAGGAGTTCGTTCGCTCGTGCTCCGGTCAGAAGAGCGAGGAGAGGCATCCAATAATCGCTGTCCTTGATGACGAGGGCTCCAGGCTCCTTCCAAGCGCGTTCAGACCGCCTCCCAATGAAGATCGGAGCATTAAACATCTTTAGGAGATCGTCACTATCGAAGGGCAATCTGTCTGACTTCTCCTTCGGGAGCTTGAGGAGCATTCCGGAGACAGGGTTCTGAGTGACAAACCCCTCCTTAACCGACCAGTCCATGAGCTGATTGAGGCAACCGAGAATTCGATTCCGTGACCGGTTGGACATGATGCTGAGGCCCAGCTCTTTGTTTCGCTCGGCGATCTCCGGGTAGGACATATCCTTGAATTGCTTGTTCTTCCTCGCGTTGACTGGAAGAAGGGCAAGGACATCCTTCACCTTGCGAATGTGCGCCTTATCGATCTTCTCAGCTACGACATCGGGACCTAACGTCTGGAGCAGCACGTCGAAGGCTTGCCTGAAATCGTAGGATCGGTTGCCCTTCATCGTGTGAGCATTTTCTGCCTCGTATCGCCTGAACAACTCCGGAAGCGGGGTACGGGCATTCTGAACCGGCGCTAGAACCGGTTGAGACGCGCGAAGAACCGGCATTCCGGCATTCGCCTGCATCAGGGCTTGTAGATCTGGGTCATCGATTTTCGAACCGGATCCGCCACTGAGACGTACCGCTCCGTAATCCCAGGCAAAAATCGAGATCCGGAAGCAAAGATGGCCGATCCGGATCACCTGCTGATTGGTCAGTTCTTGCCCGAACCGGTCAAAGAGGGCGTGCTCGTGGAGAAAGGCTGCTGCTCGTTCGGCACAGGCCCTCTGATTGTGCTGCTTGTCCTCTGCTTCCTGCTTCCACGTTTCGAAGTGCTCTAGGTACCTGTCTGCTTCCTCTGAATGGTTCACATTGATCCAGGGCCATGTGTCGATGACATGGATGATCGCACCTCTGAGGGCACTGACAATTTCCTCGGGCAGGGTCTGGAAAAGCGGAAGCAACGTAACAAGCTCACGAAAAAACGGGTTGATTCGGAGGCTGAGAAACAAAAGCCGCTCAACCGCCGTAACCCTGTCGGTAGTCTTTAATGATCTATTGATCTCGCGGCACTTGAGAATGGGTTGCAAGCCGCGCGGGACCGGACACCGAAGGTAGAAAATGCGATATCGGTTCGCAAGCCTCGACACACGTCGCATGAGACTGTCCGCTGTAACAGGTTGCTGTACCGGTGCGGCAGTATTTTCGCGAGGCTTTTCAGTAACTTATTGAGATATAAGGGCCTTAGGAAGTTTGGTAGCGGAGGAGGGATTTGAACCCCCGACACAAGGATTATGATTCCTCTGCTCTGACCAACTGAGCTACTCCGCCCCAGGCAGCGGGGCGGACCCCGCGTCAGGCAAGCGCGATATAGGGAAGGTTGACCCTGGGTGTCAAGAAAGACCCGCAGGGAAAGTACGGATTTGTGGCGGCCTCGTTGGTCCTGCGCCCGGATGGCAGGACATCGGCGCCGGACGCCCGAGATTCCGCAGGCGTCCTAGGTTGAATACGGGCCGGCCCGGTCAGCCCTTGGGCTTCATCCGCCAGAGCTGAAAGCCCTCGCTCGAGACCGCCTGTTCGATGGCCTTGCGGTTGAACTTGTGCGGCGGGGTCTCGCGGGAGTTCAGCGTGCCGGTCAGCCCCCAGGGGGCGTATTTGGACGGGAGCTTGGTGCCGGATTCATCCCCTGCAAAAGCGTGAAGATCGTCCTTGGCCTGGGAGGTGAACATGAAAAGGCGCATTGGAAGTGCTTTCGTGATCTGAAGTTGCCCTTGCCCTTAGAGATAGGGCTTTGAGCCCGAAAGTCACGGCGAGGCCGTTAAGCGCTAGCCTTGTGCCGAAGGCGTACGGAATATGCCTTCAGCTCATCCGCCTGCGCCGCATCGTCAGGCCTTTTTCTTGATCCTCATCAGCTTGAAAAAGCCGCCGGGCGACAGGGATCTCATCTCCACGACTTCCATCCGACCCGTCCGCCTAGCCCAGTTCTCGACCCGCGAGGCCTTGAAGGCCGAGCTCCAGCCGATGGCCTTGGCGATGGGAGAGACCATCTCTTCGACCTTCGCGATGGGGCCGGAGGGCTGGCCCCAGTGGTTGGCCAGAACGATATCGCCGCCCGGCTTGAGCACGCGCATGAACTCGTCGAGCGCTATTTCCGGCTCAGGCACCAGGGTGATAATGAACTGCGCGGTCACCGCGTCGAAAGTCCCGTCCAGGAAGCCGAGGCGGGTGACGTCCATCACCTGCAGGCTCTTCACATGGGTGAGGCCCCTCTTGTCGACCTTTTCCTGGGCCCGGCGGAGCATGTCCTCGGAGAGATCGACCCCGTAGACCTCGGCATTCATGGGGTAATAGCCCAGCGACAGGCCCGTGCCGACGCCGGCCTCCAGCACCTTCGGCCCGCAGGCGACGGCGGCATTCACGGCGGCGCGGGCAGCCGGCTCGGTCAGCTTGTCGTAGACGAGGTCGTAGATCGGCGCCCAACGCGCATAAGCCTTGCGCATCAGGACAGTGGTCACTCCATCCGTCATAAAGGTCCCTTCGGTCGAGGCCTCAGGCCGCGGCGGGCGCGGCTTCGGCCATTGTGCGAGCAATCGTACCCCCGCCAAGCACACGTGCCCGCGGAGCATCGCTCTCATAGATGACACAAGCTTGACCGGGAGACACCCCGTCTTCCGCCGATAACAGCTCGACCGTAGTGTGGGTTCCTGTGGATCGAAGGATCGCCGGGCGCGGCTCGCGGGTGGAGCGCACACGCACGGCCACCTCCATGCCCTTCTCGCCAAGAGCCTCGATCAGCACGTCGCCGAGCCAGTTCACGTCCGTCACGCGGATCAGCCGGGTGGCCAGCGCCTCCCGGGGGCCGACCACCACGCGGGCCTCCTTGGCATCAAGTCGCACCACATAGAGCGGCTCCCCAACGGAGAGGCCCAGACCCTTCCGCTGCCCCACCGTGTAATGGATGATGCCCTCATGGCGCCCTAGAACCCGGCCGTCGATATGGACGATCTCGCCGCCCTGCACAGCACCGGGCTTCAGGCGCTCGATCACGTCGCTGTAGCGGCCCTGCGTGACGAAGCAAATGTCCTGGCTGTCGGCCTTCTCCGCGACGGTCAACCCGAACTCTCGCGCCAGCTCGCGGGTCTGCTCCTTGGGAAGTTCGCCCAGGGGAAAGCGCAGGAAATCCAGCTGCTCCGGCGTCGTCGCATAGAGGAAATAGCTTTGATCCCGGTCCGGATCGGCCGCCCGATGCAGCGCTCGGCGTCCATCCGGCAGAGCGCGGCTTGCCACGTAATGGCCTGTGGCGAGCACATCTCCACCGAGTTCCTTCGCCGTTTCCAGGAGATCGCGGAACTTGATGGAGCGGTTGCACTCCACACAAGGAATCGGTGTCTCCCCCGCCAGATAGCTCTGGGTGAAGCGGTCGATCACGGCCTCGCGGAAGCGGGCCTCGTAATCGAGCACGTAATGGGGGATGCCGATGGCCTCCGCGACCCGGCGGGCATCGTAGATGTCCTGGCCGGCGCAGCAGGCGCCCTTCCGGTGCGCGGCGGCGCCGTGATCGTAGAGCTGAAGCGTGATTCCGATGACGTCATAGCCCTCGCGCTTGAGCAGGGCCGCGACAACGGACGAGTCCACGCCGCCCGACATCGCAACCACGACGCGGGTCTTCGAGGGTTCGGTAGGCAGGTCGAGTGAGTTGAGCATCATTCCATCCTGAGGCGCCGTTCAAGGCGGCGCACGGGAGGGGCCAAAGGCCTTCTATAGCGCATCGTGTGGAAAAGTGGACCCGTTTTCGCTGACGCGGCCCTTCGGGTGCGCCTCAGACGAAGCACAAGCTCAGAGATGAACGCCGAAATGAGTCCCAAAAGCGCAAGTCCGCTTTTGGGTCTGATGTCCGGCGCCACAATTCTTAAAGGGAAAGTGCAGCGGAATAAGGCAACGTTAATGTTTATGGCTAAGCTTAGGCACTCTCGATAACCGCCTGATCGGGCTTAGGAAAACATTAAGTCCCGTCGCGTAGGTTCGAGCCACTGAGGTCGTTGAATTTTTGTGTGAGCGTATCATGACCGAACCCCACCGCCCAAGGGTCAAGTATGTCATTGGGCCTGATGGCAGTCCCCTGACGATTGCCGATCTTCCCCCTTCCAGCACCCGTCGCTGGGTTATCCGCCGAAAGGCCGAAGTTGTCGCCGCCGTTCGCGGCGGTCTCTTAAGCCTCGAAGAAGCCTGCCAGCGCTATACCCTGACCACCGAGGAGTTCCTGAGCTGGCAGCTATCCATCGACCAGCATGGTCTGGCAGGCCTGCGCACCACGCGCATCCAGCAGTACCGGCAGTAAGCACCCCGACACATCCTACGATGAGGCGCTGCTCACCCGAGCCAGCGCCTTTTCTCATGGTAGTTGTCTGAAAGCTCGATTCAGAAGCTCGGCCGTTAAGACCTTCCTAACCATACCATGAGCATAAACTCCTGAATCACTTCCCCTAAGGCAGGGTCGCACCGTGCTCGGCACCCAGGATCTGTTGGACCAACGAGGCTCCCTTGAAGCGATGGGCGGTTTGCCCTCGCCGATGGGCCCGGAACAGACCATCGAGACCCTCAGGAGCATTCTGGTCGGCCGGACCATCGCCGACGTGGAGCGGCACCTGATCCTCGACACGCTCAGCTCCTGCCTCGGAAACCGGACCCATGCGGCCCGCATCCTCGGCATCTCGATCCGCACCCTGCGCAACAAGCTGAACGAGTACATGCAGGCCGGTATTGCCGTTCCGGAGCCGGGCCAGCGCCCGGCCGCAACCGCCTGAGCGCTCGCGCTTCTCCACTCCCTACTGGTCGGACGATGACAGCGGCGGCGGCGGCACTGAGCCGTCGGCGACCACCATTCGTCCCCGCCAGGCCTGCGCCAGCCTGGCCCGCTCGAACAGAAGGACGACCACGAGCGACAGGGCGAAGGGAACCAGAAGGTAGAACAGGCGGAAGATGATAAGTGCGGCCAGCACGTCCGCCTTGGGGATGTCGGGCATGGCCGTGAGGAAAACGAGCTCGAACACCCCGAGGCCGCCGGGAGCATGGCTCACCAGGGCCGCCGAGAAGGAGGCCAGGAACACGGCGAGCACGACGATGAAGCTCGGCTCCAGATGCGCCGGAAGCACGAAATAGATGATGCCGGCGGCGCCCAGGAGCTCCAGCGGCGCCGCGATCAGCTGGCGCACCATGATGGCCGGACGCGGATATTCGAGCTTGGCCTTGCGGATGATCAGCGGCGGAAGGTGCAGGACGGAGCCGACCACGTAGAGCGCGACGAAGCCGAGCAGCAGCAGTCCGACGATGCGGGCCGTCGCCGGATTGGTCAGCATCGAGGGCAGAAGCTCCTCCAGCCTGTGAAGGAGTGTTGGGTCGGCCACAAGAGTGATGCCGCCAAGCAGGATGGTGCCAAGACCGAAGGTAAAGGAGCAGAGAGCGACCAGCACGGCGATCTGCGGCGCGCTCAGGCCCTTCGAGGTGTAGGCCCGGTAGCGCACGACGGCGCCGGAGAAGACCGAAGCGCCAATATTGTGAGAAAGCGCATAGGTTGTGAATGACGTGACCGACACGAACAGCCAGGAAATGTGGCGGACGTTGAGATGCAGCAGCGCAATCCGGTCGTACCAGGCAAGTGCCGCATAGGCGAAGAGGGTCGACAGGCCGGCGAGAGCGTAGCGTTGAGGGGGAACGGCGGTCAGGCTGTCCCAGACATCGTCCAGGGACATGCCGCGCAATTCGCGGTATAGCAGCCAGCCGGACACGATGACTGCCAGCAGCCCGATCACGGGCCAAATGAACTCACGCACATTCTTCATCGAGCCGGCGCATCTCCCTCATTGGCTCTTCTGTGCCCACAATCCCCTTAGTCTGCAAGGGGATATTGGGGTGACGGCCCATGACATAAAGTCCAAGCGGAAAGCGTGACGTGAGTAGGCAATCGCTTTATCAAGCGGCCTTGTTTCCCGAAGACTCCAGAGGGCGATATCCTATGACGAGCGCAGCGGCAGTGGCTCTCAACCTCAATGGCTATACAGACCTGCCTCCTGGCAAGATCGCCACCATTGTCACTTATCTCGAAATGCGGAAACCGCCGGACCTGCCTGCAACGCGGCAGCCGGAAGGCTGGACGCTCCAACGGATCGATCACGACCGGCCGCGCTACCGGTCGCTGTTCCGCGCGGTGGGCGAGCCCTGGCTCTGGTTCAGCCGGACCCTGCTGCCGGACGACAAGCTTAGTGCAATTCTCGACGACCCGAAGGTGGAGGCCTTCGCTCTCCATAACGGGACCGGCGATGTGGGCCTGCTCGAATTGGATTTTCGCGCCGATAGCGAGGTCGAGCTCGCCTTTCTGGGGCTGGTCCCCGGCTTCATCGGCCAGGGGGCAGGCAGGTTCCTGATGAACGAGGCTATTCGCCGGGCCTTCGCCCGGCCGACGAAACGCTTTTTCGTCCATACCTGCACACTCGATTCAGCCAGCGCCCTTCCCTTCTATATCCGTTCGGGTTTCACGCCCTATCGGCGCGCCATCGAGGTAGCGGACGATCCCCGTCTTCTTGGCTTACTCCCCCGGGAGGCTGCTCCCCACATTCCTCTGCTGACGCCGGCGACATAAAAAAGGCGCACCAGCCTGGCGCGCCTTTTTAAGATTTCGGTACGGCTGGAGTTCAGGCCGTGGCGCGAACCACCCGGCCCTGGCCGGCCTGGCTGATGGCCGCGTCCAGGGTGCGCTCGCGGTCCTCGAGGCTCTCGGCCCGCTTCAAGTCCTCGAACGCCTCGCCCAGCTCGGCCTTCGCCTCGTCGAGCTGGATGTGCAGATTCTGAGCCGAGAGGCGCAGGTTATCGCGCCTTTGGGCCGCGGCGCGTGCGTAGGTCGGGTATGCAAAGTGGTTCAGGTCGGTGATACCGGCCTTCTGCTCTTCCGCTGCGATTTCCCGATCAAGGTCAGCCGCCATGCGGTCGAACTCGGCGATCATCATCTCGATCTGCGCCACACGACGACGTTTCTCGTCGACTTGAAAGCGCTTGAGGCGGATGAGCGTGTCCCGCGACTTCATCTTGATTCAACTCCACACGTCGCTGTTTCATTTCGCCCCACGGATCGCTCAGTTATCCGCCAGACATGCGACACCATCGCCGATGGAGGTTGAGCTTTCCTTACCGGCGCCGACAAAAAATTCCTGTGATCTCAATCCCCTGGCCTGAGCCTTGCTCCAGGCTTGCGCTTCTTCGGCGCCGTAAACCATTCGTTTACCGATTTCGTTAACACTGGCCTTGTCACGGTTGTGGTTCCCTAAGGGCCTCTCCGGACAAAGGCTGAAACGCTTGGATGATAAGCTTTTGGGATGTTGTAAGGCGGTTCCCTATGGTTACCCAGAATCCACAGGATAATGGCCTTCGGCGGATGATCTGCCTGTCAAGTTCGTTAAGCGCTTGCGTCCCAGAATCAGGGTTTGTTAACCATTCCGTACTAGCGTTTCGAATCAGTTCAAAAGAGCATCCGCCGCAAGCCCGGTGGCGGGTGAACAGCCTTCCGCTGTTTCAAAGCTCAAGGGCAAGGGCTGGGGATTGAACATGCGCGTACTTCTGATCGAAGACGACAGCGCGACAGCGCAAAGCATCGAACTGATGCTGAAGTCCGAGAATTTCAACATCTACACGACGGATCTCGGAGAAGAGGGCATCGACCTCGGCAAACTCTACGATTACGACATCATCCTTCTCGATCTGAACCTGCCCGACATGTCGGGATACGAGGTTCTGCGGACGCTCCGCGTCGCGAAGGTGAAGACGCCGATCCTGATCCTCTCCGGCATGGCCGGCATCGAGGACAAGGTGAAGGGTCTCGGTTTCGGCGCTGACGATTATCTCACCAAGCCGTTCCACAAGGACGAGATGGTGGCCCGCATCCATGCGATCGTGCGCCGCTCGAAGGGTCACGCCCAGTCGGTGATCACTACCGGCGACCTGATCGTCAACCTCGACACTAAGACGGTCGAAGTCGGTGGCGCCCGTGTGCACCTGACCGGCAAGGAATATCAGATGCTGGAACTCCTCTCCCTGCGTAAGGGTACGACCCTGACCAAGGAGATGTTCCTCAACCACCTCTATGGCGGTATGGACGAGCCGGAGTTGAAGATCATCGACGTCTTCATCTGCAAGCTCCGCAAGAAGCTCGCCAATGCTTCGCAGGGCCGCAACTACATCGAGACCGTCTGGGGCCGCGGCTACGTGCTGCGCGAGCCCAACGAGGCGGAAGTGCGCATCGCGATCTGATCTGAGCCACACCGACACGAAAAAGCCCGGCTGAATGCCGGGCTTTTCTTTTATCCGCTTAGCGAGAAACCATCGACCGGCTTACACGGTCTCAGCCCGGATCGTCACCTCGTCGCCTTCGATGGAGAACGCAATATTCATGTTCGAGGCGCGGGCGACCATGCCGGCGTAGAAGATCTGGATGCCGTGGGCGTCGACCGTGCCGGTCTCGGAACTGCCGGCGAGGAGCGCCTCCGAATGGGCCGGGATGCGGGCGTTCAGGCCTTTGGATACGATGGTGAAGGCGCAGGTCTCGGCGTCTCCCGTGACCGTTACGGCAATCGAGCCGCCCCGCGGAATGGCCGTGGTGGCGATCATTACCAGGTTGAGGAGCAGCTTCACCCGGTTCTTTGGGAACAGGAGCCGGGGCGACGACCAGGAGAAGCTGATCTTGTCGTCAAGGAAGAGCCCGCGGGCAACCTGCTCGGCATCGCCGAGATCGATCGAGGCGCCGGCGGAACCTGCCGCACCGAAGGCAAGGCGGGCGAATTGGAGCCGGGCCGAGGCCTGTCTGGCGCTCTTCTGAATCAGGTCCAGGGCGAAGTCGCGCATGGAGGCGTCGCTGTCGTCCTCCAGAACCTCGAGCCCATTGACGATCGCACCCACCGGCGAGATCACGTCATGGCAGACGCGTGAGCAGAGGAGAGCGGCAAGATCGAGCGAATCGAGGGAAATCGTGGCCATGAGGGCTCCGGAGGCACCGTAAAGTCAGCTGGTTATTCATGAAATCGAGATTTCGACGGGCATGAATACAGCCAAACAGGAAAGAGAACGTGAACCGGGATACCCGGGTCAGAGTTCTTTGAAAAGCGGGCAAAAAGACATCGACAGCCCGCACGGGAACAGGCACAAATCCATGATGCGCTTCGATGGACAGAACCCTGACGACATCGCCGTGAGGCTCGCTCACATCGCCTGGGAGGCCGGCCGGGTCCTGCGCGGCATGGAAAGCGCTTTGGTCGACAAGCGCATCAAGGATGACGGAACGCCTACGACGGCAGCCGATCTGGCCGCGGAGCAGCTGATCATCCGGCGCCTGAACGAGGCTTGGGACGGGGTGCCCGTGGTTGCGGAGGAAACCTCCAGCACGGTTCAGACCGACGACTACTTCTTCCTGGTCGATCCGCTGGACGGCACCGGCGACTTCATTCACGGCACCGGCGAGTACAGTGTCAACATCGCCCTGATCCGGGGCAACCGGCCCATGGCGGCCGTGGTGGCCGCTCCGGCCATGGGGTCGATCTGGATTGCCGGCGAGCGCGCCCGCGTGAGCGCCCTGCCCGATGGCCAGGGGACGGATTTCGACTGGCGAGACGCAAAGGTGCGTCCGGCCCCCGAAAAGGACCTTGTCGCCCTGGTGAGCCGTCGGCACGGCGACGTCGCCACGGAAGCCTGCCTGTCGGTCCTGTCCATCGGCACGAGGCGCATGACCTCTTCGGCCCTGAAATTCTGCCTCATCGCCTCCGGCGAAGCCGACATCTATGTGCGCTGCGGCCCGACCATGGAATGGGACACGGCGGCGGGCGACCATATCCTCACCTGCGCCGGCGGCAGCGTCGTCGGACCGGGAGGCACCCCCCTCACCTACGGTCATGAGGATAAGGGCTACCGCAATGGCCCTTTCGCAGCGATCGGCGATACGGCCCTGGCACCCCGGCTGGATCTTCCCGTGTCGGCCTCAGCCGCATAGGACCCGGTTTCACCCCTGACATCTCGTCTAAAAGCCGGATAGTCCCGGCTCAATAATTAGCGGCGCCTTCTCTGAGGGAGCATTCCGTACAGAGATTGTTAGGGTTGATGACCTTAAGGTTCGAACCTCGATAGCAGCCTTTCGGCCCGTAACGGCCGGATTGTCCCCTGTCTCATGCGAGGAGATAGCCCATGCGCTCCCGGTCAACCATTCTTGCGGCTGCGGCCTTTGCCGCCCTGATCTTCGCCCTGCCCCTGCAGGCATCGGCCCAAACCGTCCAGCGCGCCTATGTTACCAATCCCGGCAGCCCGGAATCCTTCCGGTCCGATGAACTGGTCCAGTCCGGTCACCAGTTTTTCGGCTCGGCCTCCCGCGGCCTTGCCCTTGCCCTCCAGGAAGCGATCCGCCGCTGGGGCGAGCCCAACGGCTATATTCTGGGCCAGGAGGCCTCAGGCGCCTTCTTCGGCGGCCTGCGCTATGGCGAGGGCAAGCTCTTCACCCGCAATGCCGGGGATCGCCGCATCTTTTGGCAGGGCCCCTCCCTCGGGTTCGACGTCGGCGGCGACGGCGCCCGCACCATGATGCTGGTCTACAACATGCCCTTCACCGATGCGCTTTATAAGCGCTTCGTCGGCGTCGACGGCTCGGCCTATTTCATCGGCGGGTTCGGCGTGACGGCCGTTGCGGCGGACGAGATGATCGTGGTGCCGATCCGGGCCGGCGTCGGGGCTCGTCTGGGCGTCAATATCGGCTATCTGAAGTTCACCTCGGAGCCGACCTGGAACCCCTTCTAGGCTTTTAACGCATGCGGGTGCCGACTCGGGGGCAGTGGAAACTGACTCCGGATGCGCTACAACTGGCCGTCTGGAGCATTGTCGCTCCAGCGCATCGTGCGGAAAAGTGGCCCCGGTTTTTCGCGCTCAACGATGCGCCAGTTTAGAATGAGCATCGGACCCAAAAGTGGTGTCCACTTTTGGGTCCGATGCTCTAGAAAGCTGCGCAGGCACAAGGCAAGGTGCTTGAGCGTTACCGGTCAAGCACCTTGGAGTTGGCGTTCGCGTGATCGAAACAATCATGATTTTTGCGTTGGGGTTTGTCGCAGCCTCCCTCATCGCGCTCCTGATCATCCCTGCCGTCAATGCCCGCGCGGAGCGTCTCGCCCGCCGACGGGCCGAGGCGCTCTTTCCCATGTCGATCTCCGAATTGACGGCGGAAAAGGACCACCTGCGCGCAGAATTCGCCGTTCTCCAGCGACGGATCGAGCGCAAGGCGGAAGAGGCAATGGCCTACAAGCGGGAAAGCATGGAGGAACTGGGCCGGCGGGCGATCCGCATCGAGGCGCTCGAAAGCACCCTGGCCGAGCGCGACCGCACGGTGGCCCAGCTCGAAGTCAGCCTCGCTGGCACTCAGACGCGCCTTGCCGCGACCGACGAGGATCTCGCCCAAACCAGGACCTTCCTCACGAGTACCCGCGAGACCCTGACTGCCCTTGAGAATGCGCACCGGGCCACCCTGAACGAATTGTCGAACACCCGGATGGAACTGGAACTCACCCAGCACGAGCGCTCCAGGACCAAGACCGAGCTCCTTCATGCGGAGGAGAAGCTGGCCCGCCTGGAGACGGAAGCCGCCGACATGGAGCGCCGGCTCACGACAGCCCTGAGCGACCTCGACACCAAACGCATCACCATCTCGGATCTCGAGACCCGCCTCATGACCCAGACCGCCCGGGGCAACGACTTCGAGCGGGCCGTGAACGAACGGCACAGCGAGTTGTCGGACGAGCGCCTGCGCTTGGCGGAACTCGCCAAGGGCATTGCCGCCGAGCAGGAGCGCGGCCTGATCCTCGAGCAGCGCATCCGCGAGATCGAAGCGGAGCGCGACGACGCCCAGGAGCGGCTCGCGAACCTGGAGGTGTCCGGAGGTCAGACCGATGAGCTGCGCCGCCAGATCTCCGAGGTGGCCGTTCAGATCATGAAAAGCGGCAGCGACCGCCCGGCTGACGCCAAGCCTCGCGAGAACAACCGGTCCCGCGAGGGCAAGCGACGGCGTTCGGCCGGAAAGCAGCTCCCGGCATCATAAACCCTATTTCGGATCAATCTGCTGGTTGGCCGGCGGGCGAATGACCGGCGTGGTGCCGGGATTGGGCACGGGAGCTGGTACGGTAATGTCCGGGGTGGCCGTCTCCGGAGGGCGGATCACGCCGTCGGTCTGCTCAAGCTTATCGCTCAAGGTTTTGGTCGAGCCTGTCGACGAGGGACCGTTGGTGCCGGAGAGATTGCTGTCGGGCTCAACCTTCTCGGCCGGCATCTGGCTCGGCGCCGGCATGTTCGGGGCCTGCTGATTCAGCACCCCAGGGTTCTGCGCGAGCGCTGCCGTACCAAAGCAGCCGGCCAGAATCGTCGATAGGATCAGCACACGCTTCATGGGTCGCTCCTTTGGAAAGGCAACGAGCGACCCGATGACCGGTTCCGGCAAGGCTATTCGGCGGCCATAGCCGGGACGCGCGCCATGGACAGGTAAAGCTCGCGCAGCCGCTTCGTGACGGGACCGGGCTTTCCGTCACCGATGGAGCGTCCGTCAATCGTCACGATAGGCAGGACGAAGTTCGACGCGCTGGTGAGGAAGGCCTCGGCGGCGTCATAAGCCTCTTCGACCGTGAACCGGCGCTCTTCGAGAGGGATCCGGGCCTCTTCCGAGAGCCGCAGGAGGGACTTGCGGGTGATGCCGGGCAGAATGGCGTTCGAAAGCGGGCGCACGACGATGCTGCCCTTCTTCGTGACGATGAAGCCGCTCGACGAACCGCCCTCGGTCACGAAGCCGTCCTCCACCAGCCAGGCCTCCTGGGCACCGGCCTCCTTGGCCGCCTGCTTGGCCAGGACCTGGGCGAGGAGGTTGATCGACTTGATGTCGCGCCGCGCCCAGCGCTGGTCCGGCACCGTCACGACCGCGATGCCCGTGCGGGCCGCCGGAGCGTCGGCGATCGCCTTGGCCTGGGTGAACATGGCCACCGTGGGCTCGGCATTCTCCGGGAAGAAGAAGTCCCGCTCCGCCACGCCCCGGGTGACCTGGAAGTAGATGAAGCCCTCCGTCATGCCGTTGCGCCGGACAATCTCCTCCTGAAGGGAGGTCCACTCAGTTCTCGAATAGGGATTGCGGATGCGCACCTCGGCGAGCGAGCGCTCCAGACGCTCGAGATGCGCCTCGTTGTCGATCAGCTGGCCATCGAGCACGCCGATCCCTTCGTAAACACCGTCGCCGAACATGAAACCCCGATCCATGAAGGGCACCTTGGCCTCTTCGATCGGCAGGAAGGAACCATTCAGGAAGACGATGCGGGACATGAAAACCTCGAAAGTCGTAGCTCAACTCAACCAAGCTTAACCTATAGTCAGCCGAGCCGCTCGACCTATATCGCCAAGAGCCCTGCAATCGAAGGCGATAGGTATCTCCAACATGAGATCGACGCTACTTCTCCTTTCGACGGTTATGCCGCCCTTGTTCCTGAGCGCTCCGGCCATCGCGGGACCCCAGGCAGCCCAGGGATGGTACAATGAGCGCGGGTATGTCGAGCCTGCGGGAGACCGCATCATCGCCTGTCACGGCTACGGATGCACGCGACGACTGGCGCTCTCGGTCGATGGGAGCTTGCTGAACCGGGCGAGCGGAGTCTTGAGATCGGCGCAGGGCTCACCGGCAACCGAGAGGCAGGCTCTGGCCGAGGTAATCAGGTCCTACACGGCGTATCTGGCCGCTTCTTTGGGCGGAAAGCCGGACGTGCCGGGATCGCCACCGCAGATGTCGGGTGTTCATGGGCAGATGGATTGTCTGGACGAAACCGCGAATACGACCAGCCTGCTCCTGGTTCTGCAGGAGCATGGGCTTCTCGCCCATCATGTGGTGGAGCATCCGGAATCGCGGGGATTCTTCTTTGATGGCCGCTACCCGCATTTTACGGCCGTGATCACCGAGAAGCAGACCGGTGCCGAATGGGCCGTGGACCCATGGAAGAAGGCTCCGGGTCAGAGGCCGGAAATCCTGCCGCTCGATCGATGGCGGCAGGATTCCTGATTAGCCTCAGGCTGTTCGCTTATTTCAGATGCTGGGCAAGGTGCTTGTTCATTTCGAACATGGTCACCTTGGGCTTGCCGAAGATCGGCTGAAGCTTGTCGTCGGCGATAATCTCGCGCTTGTTCTCGGGGTTCTGCAGGTTGTTCTTCTTGATGTATTCCCACATCTTGCTCACAACCTCGCCGCGCGGCAGCGGGGTCGAGCCCACGATGGCGGCCAGTTCCTTGGACGGCTGCAGGGGCTGCTGAAGAGCGTTGGGCTTGGAACCGACAGCCTTCTTGGCAGCAGGCTTGTCTGCAGCCTTCTTCGCGCCGGCTTTTGCGTCAGTCGTCTTGGTCGCCATGTATTCCTCCGGGAATGGGGTGGGGAAGCTCGTCTACAGCCTTGGATCAGGCTCGAAAAGCATATTGACCAACCTTCGGTCGGACATTCCGGAGAGCGTTCACAGACTCCGGCCCCCTGATGAAGGTCAATTCCGGCAGAGCTTATGTCCGCTCAACGCCGTCAGCAAGATCGAGTTCAGGAATTTAGGCTGTTTTCGGAAACGGCAGGATGTTGGAATCTCGCTCCGTGGGCTGCCGTGTGGTTTCAGCAACATAGAACAGGCGTTTCTTGCGCTCCGCAGCGGAAACCACATGAGAGACAATCACCTCGTTCGGGCATGGTTTCGCCAGGAAGGCCGCTCCCGGAGGCAGATCCCCTTCCGAGGGCCATTGCCGCCCCGACATGATCAGGAGTTCGGTTCCGGGCCAGAGTTCGTTGACGCGATGAGCCAGCTCGAAGCCGTTGCAGCCGGTGGGCATATCTACGTCGGTGAGAAGCACATCAACCTTCAGCCCTGCCTCCATCAGCACCAGAGCCTCGGCGCCATTGGCCGCCTCGACAACCCTGAAGCCGGTCTCTTCGAGAAGCTCGGACAGGAAGAGACGGATCAAAGGCTCGTCTTCAACTAAGAGAACTGTGGAATGCGCAGGCAACATCACTTCGTGACTCGCAATACAATACCCGACAACGACTCCTCGTCTGGGTTGGTTCCACAAGCTCTGCAGAGATATGAAACTTTATCCCGTTGCGCGGAGGCCTGATTGCCGTCTCTCCACGTGATGCGCCAGACCCTCGGATGCAATGTTCTTCAGCTTCGCCTCGATCTCGAAATCCGACCATGACAGATGGCGCACCACCAAGTCGTTGATGGCTTCGTTCCACATCAGATCCGAATGGCCACGCAGATCCTTCGGCTTGATTCCCGATCCAATGAGTGCCTTGAAATCGGGAAGGCTATGAATGTCGTAATCAGGAAGTAAGTCCTCACGGGACACGCTCACATGACTCACCGGCCGCACATCGCGCCAGGATGCGATGATCAGGGCAATGCGCGGATCGTCGGGCTCGACATACTCGCCCTGGCTCATGATCCAGTGATGATGAAGATCGAGGACGAGCGGCACCTCATCCACAAGAGGCAGGAGATCGTCGAGGCCGAAGCTCACCTCGTCGTTCTCGATGGTGATCAGGTTGCGGGCCGTCTGTGACAGATGCGCAAGGCCGCCTCGGATCCCTTCGGCACCCAAGGCTTTCGCGCCGCCATGGATGTTGATGTGAGCCCCGTGCGGATGCCACCCCTGGCCGTAGCCCATGAGGGCCATCACCTCGGCATGATACTCGAATTCCGCAATGCCATTAGCGGAAGCCGAAGGATTGGCGGAGGCGATCACGCAGAACTGTCCGGGATGCATGCTCAGACGCACATCCCCGTCCCGGGCGAGGCGCCCCGCCTGCGCGAGCTTCGTCTCGATCAGGTTGCGAAGATCAGGATCGCGGTAGAATTCCCGGCAGCTTGCATGGGTGTATCCGGGAAGCAGATCGCTGGACAGGCGGTGAAGACGTTCCAGTTTCGGCCTTCCCGCCACGTGCTCGATCTGGAGCCTGAAGGCTTCCAAGTTGTGAGACACCACAGATGCAAGCTTATCATAGGCGGCTTTCGGCTCGAGACGGCTCAAGTAGGCCATCGTCACCGTGGACGTGTTCATGGCCCGCGCAGTCTGCGCCGAACCATCTTCTGGAATGTACTTGCAGCAGAAGCCGAACCGAAAGTCTTGCATGGTGAAGGAAGTCACCGGGAGAGAACAGGTTCCTCGACGTCTCGCATCAGCAAGGGAGGAGGTTGGGAACGGCGTGCTCGACGGTTTGAAGCAGCACCTTTTCCTCAAACGGCTTTGCCACGAAGGCAGCCCGCTGCAGGGATTGCGGCAGATCCGATGGGGCAGAAGCCGAGACGAAAACGAATGGGATATGGCGCTCGATGAGCGTCTCTGCCACGCCGAAGCTTTTGCCGCCGATCACGTCGATGTCGAGCAGCGCACAGTCGAACCTGTCATCAAGGTGTTGATAGGCTTCGGCAAGCGAGCTGATGGAATCGACAACCTCGTGCCCGTCAGCCTCCAGGATGGCCTGCAGATCAAAGGCGATTGCAGGATCGTCTTCCAGGATCAGAATACGCATGCCCCAACTCCATCACCGATCCCTGAGGAGGACCACCTTCGGCGCAGCACCTTTTGATAGGAAATTTTGGCCCTGCTGGAAGCCAACAAACTCGAAGGCACCTCGTTCCTGGAAGGTCCTGCGCGAGACGGGAATTTAGCGGAACAGAGTTAAGAAATTTCATCATCTTCTTGAATTCAGGACAGGTCACCCCCATCTCAAGCTCACGCTGGCGGCATTCGTGTTGACCAGAAGCGGTCACGATGCCGAGATGATGACGCCGCATGTACGCGCATCACCTTGCCGTGGCCGTTATAGTTTCTGCAGGGTCATTAGCGCCTGGGCTCTTGCTCAAGAGTCCATCAAAAAGGCGCCGGTTTTCACCGGCGCCTTTTGTATTTCGTCTAAAGACTTGTGTCAGTGGCGATTGGCGTCGCGCTGACCGTTGAACTCGCTCTCGTGACGGCTGAACTGCGCATCATCACCGCTGAATGTCTCCTCGACATATTCGCGACCGCGGCTGGCCGCGTCACGAGCGTAGCGCAGACCCTGATTGCGAACCTCATCGGCCCATTCGCCGAACATCTCGTTCTCTCTGCGGGTGCGCGGCAGAAGCGCTCCGAGAAGCAGACCGGCCGCCAGACCGACGAGTCCAACCACCATTGGGTTCTCGGAAACATAGCTCTGAACACCGCCGCGTGCATTGCCGAACGCTCGCGCGGAACGGCCACCCATCTGGTTCATGCGGCGGCGCTGCTGCGAGTATGTTCCGGAAGCCCAGTCGGATGCGCGCTCATAGGTATCGCGTGCCCAGTCGGAAGCACCCTCGTAGGCATCCTCAGCCTTCTGACGCACCTGATCGGCTGCCTGCTGCGCCTTGTCTGCAACGCCGCCCTGACCCTGCGCATTCTGCTGCGTGGATTGGCCAGAGGCCTGCCCAGATGAGGAGCCCTTCGACTGGCCGGAAGACTGCGTACCGCCCGTCGATGATCCGGCGCCCTGAGCGGATTTCTGGTCATGAGCATGAGGCATCGGAGCCTCGCCGATATTGCCCACCGACGTGCCGGCGGAAACCTTACCGGCCGTGCCCGTGTCGCTCTGCTTGTCCACACCCGGCTTGCCGGTCTCGTTCTTCATATTTGCCATGAAAAGCTCCTATTCGATTCTTCAGTAACGGGAATTCATGCCGGGCCGCTCGAACATCGTGTCCGTCGCAGGCTGGTGAACGGCTTCCGTCCCATAGAGACGAGAGTCCTCTGCCTCCATCAGCAGAGGCTCCTCGGTCATGAGGTCTTCATCGGCAGCGATCAATCGAGCCGGACGCATGGGACGGGTCGGGCGGCCGAGGCGGTAGGCCAGAAGTCCGATGCCCATGGCAATCAGCATCACCGGCACGGGATTACGCCTGACCGTATCCAGAACCCGGTCGTAGAGCGGTCCGTACTGTCCGTTGCGAGCGGTCCCAAGCACGTCGTCGACGACGCCGGAGACGGTCATCTTGTCCTGGAGGCGATCGATGGTCTGGTCGAGTTGAGCGCGACTGCGCTCGATGTCCTTCTCCAGATCCTGCAGACTTTGTGACGTCATCATGCACCTCTCTCAGACAGGACTTCTGCATCGCGCTTGAGCGAGCGCATGGTCCTCTGCGGCGTGAGCGACGACGCCGTCATGGCGTTCTTCCCCCACAGCCCGAGGCCGATGGCGATCACGGCCATAAGGCCGCCGACGATGAGTGCGGCGAGCGCCTCAGAGTCGACGACGGTCGCCAGCCACTCCACCAGCGACTCCGTCAGCAGCATAACGGCTGCAATCGCGAAGACCGCTGCCGCGACCATCATGGCGAGCCCGATGAAGAGGGTCCGCATGTTCTGGGATATCTCGGTCTTGAAAAGGGTAAATTCCTTTTGCGCGAGATCGGTGGATTCCCGCAGGGCTTCACCGACGAGGCCCTGGATGGTTTGATTGCCGTTACCCTGCATGACCGCCTCCGTCAGGCACTGGCTTTGGATTGCGAGCGCTGCTGACCCTGCGGGCCTTGCTGACGCGCACGACCCTGGCCGCCCTGGGTCGAACCGGCATTCATGCTGTCGTAACGCAGATCCTCGGCCGTGCTCTTGATGAAGCGCGCGGCGAGAAAGCCCACAGCCACGGAGACCGCGGCCACGGCGGCCGGACGACGGCGCACAACGCCCTCGAACTCGTTGAAGAAGTCTGCAAACGTCCGCTCGCGGATCGAGTCTGCCAGCTGCTCCAATCCTTCGGCCGCCGTATCGACGACGGCGCGGATGTTTGGCCGCTCGTCGAAGGAATGGGTGGATTCGCGCAGCGTCGTGGCGAAATCCGCGACCGACTGCGCAATATCGTCCTTGCGGCGGTCGACGTAATCCGTCGCCTGCTCGCGCGCAGAGTCGATGAAGTAACGGCTGCGCTCGACGGCTGCGCCTGCGATATCGCCGACATCACCCTTTAGCGCATCCCATTCCTCAGTGCCGTTGTCCTGCTGCCTATTGGTGTTTTGCTGTCCCACGCCCATGGTCGACCTCTCTCAATCGTGAGGGAGTAACCACTAGAAGCGCGGCAGGTTCCGAACGCTCCTAGAAACCCGACGCCGAGGGGATTACGCCGTTCCAAACCTAGCCGACGGAGGCGAGCCAATCGACGAGATCGGCGACCTTTCTGCGCGCCTCATCATCCTTTAAGCGCAGGAATCCCCGCACGAGTCTGTCGCTTTCGGACCGGGTCAGAAACTCGGCCATGAGGCTGTCGCCGGAGAAGCCGCCTGCCCGCAGGCCGGGGAGGCCCTCGAAAAAGAACTCGATGCTCACGTCGAGAATGCCGGCAATCTGGAGCAGGCGGCTGGCGCCGATGCGGTTCATGCCCTTCTCGTATTTCTGAACCTGCTGGAAGGTGAGCCCCAAGGCGTCCGCAAGCCGTTCCTGGCTCATGCCGAGCATGGTCCGCCGGGCCCTCACCCGACTGCCGATGTGCCTGTCGATGTGGTTAGGCGCCTTCTTCTGCAAGCCCCGCTCCTGCTTTTGATGTCCTTTGCCTTGTCTATGCCAACTTTAAAACTTTTGGTAGCATTATATCGCAATGCAATCTTAAGGTTTAGGACTTGCTTAGGAGACGCCCGTGAGCGGCCGCAGCCTTGACCATACGGTACAAGCGTTCGAGTTCATCGAGGAGCTCGACCGTCTGGCATCCCCCCAGGCGATCATCGATGCGATGGAGCGCTCATTCGCCCAGTTCGGGTTTGAAAACTTCATCATGACCGGGCTGCCGCATCCCGAACAGAAGATCGAAAGTCTGGTGCTGCTCAAGAAGTGGCCCCTTGGCTGGTACGAGCGCTATACGCGGAACAGCTATGACCGGCACGATCCCGTCGTCAGCCTCTGCCGTCGGACCGTCCAGCCTTTCGAGTGGAGCGAAGCCCGCTTCGACCCCGAGACGAACCCCAAGGGCAAGGAGGTCATGCAGGGCGCCGCCGATTTCGGGATGCGGCAGGGCTATTGCCTGCCCATTCACGGATTGAACGGGTTCGAGGCCTGCCTCTCCATGGGAGGCGCCGACCTTGACCTGACGCCCCAGACCAAGCCGGCCATTCACCTCATGGCCATGTACGCTTTCGAGCGGGCCCGCCTCATCCTGGCCCCCTCCCCGCAGCCCAACCCACTGACAGCCCGCGAGCGGGAAGCCCTGCGCTGGGCGGCTCTGGGGAAGTCGGCTGCCGATACAGGGGAGATCCTTGGCGTGACGGAGCGGACGATCACGGCTCATATCGGCAGCGCCTGCACCAAGCTGAGCGCCGCCAACAAAACCCATGCAGTCGCGAGGGCTCTCCAGCATCGGCTCATCGAGATCTGACGTTAAAGCACCTGTAATTTCCTACAATATCCAAATCAGGCCGGTCATGGACACTGCTCTCCCGAAAGGGAGGGCATGGGGCTATGACCTCAATTCATGTCATTACCGACGAGAACAGGGCCGGATATCAAACGGTCCTCGACGCGTATTTTCGCCTGAGGCACGAGATCTTCGTGGGGGAGCGCGGGTGGCGCGCCCTTGAGCGCCCAGACGGGCGGGATGTGGATGCCTACGACAATGACCAGGCGACCTATCTGGTCGCGCTCGACAACGGGCGCGTCATCGGTGGCTTGAGGCTTTATCCGACGCTGCTGCCGCACATGATCAGCGAATCCTTCGCCCATCTGGTCAAAGGCCGGGATGTGCTGTCCGGCTCCACGATCCTCGAATGCACCCGATACTTCATTGTCCGAGAGCGGCGCATGGGCCGCACGGATTGCCGTCTTCTGGCGGCCTTCCAGCAATTCTGTCTTGAGGAGGGAGTGACGGAGGTCACCGCCGTGGTCGAGATGTGGTGGCTCCCGCGCTGGCAGCAGGCAGGCTTCAAAGTCCGGCCCCTGGGCTTGCCGACCTTGGTCGAAGGCCAGCCCTGCATCGCGGCCGCCATCCAGATTTCGGAGGACAGCCTGAGGCATGTCAGCAGGCTCGCGGGACTGCGCGGCTCATGCTTGGTGCGTGCCGCCGAGGCCCCCACCGTTGTCAACGGAGTGCCCCATGTCGCTGCCTGACGAGATCCCTCCGGTCAGCTCCTTTGTCCACGAGGAGATGAGCGACGGAGCCACCCAGACGCTGGCAGCCTGCCTCTCCCATCTGCCACCGATCGTGCGGCTGAGGCTCCTGGCCTTCATGCATCTGGTCGAGGATCCGGCCGCCATGAAAGCCGCGCTTGAGATCACCCCATCGGGCTCCATGCGGCTCACCCTGGACACGGCCGTCACACCCTGTCCGGCCAATCGTCATTGAGCCTCCCACCTCCAGGGCTCAAAAAGAAAACCCCGCGCTTCCGGGCGCGGGGTTTTCGACATCTGACGGAAGCGTCAGGCGGCCTTGGTGTTGACGCGCGCCTCGGCAAGCTGGGTCAGAAGCTGATCGGTCTTCTTCTCCTCCTGAAGGTTCTGGTCCAGGAGCTTGGCGGCATCGTTCATGCCCAGTTCCTGGGCCCAGGTCTTCAGGGAGCCATAGCGGGTGATCTCGTAATGCTCCACCGCCTGGGCGGCGGCCAGGATACCAGCATCGAGAGCCTCGCTGTCGGCGAAGTCCTCCATGACTTCCTTGCCTTCCTCGATGATGCCGTTGATGGCTTCGCACTGCACGCCGCGGGCCGGCTTGCCGAGGATCTCGAAGACTTTCTCAAGACGCTCGATCTGGCCTTCGGTTTCCAGACGATGGGTCTCGAAAGCCTGCGCGAGTTCTTCCGATTCCGCATTCTTCGCCATCTTCGGCAGGGCCTTCAGGATCTGCTTTTCGGCATAGTAGATGTCCTTCAGCGTGTGAAGGAACAGGTCGTTCAGGGTCTTTTCCTTAGCTGACATGATGACAACTCCTTGGTTGATGCGTGGACTCAACGGAGGCCAAGCTTGGAGGTTCCGCCCCCCTGCCCGGGACTTTTCGGGACGGGGAACAACACCGCTTCACGTCGCGTTCGACCCCAGCTCATCAAGGAGAAATGACGTGACGAACATGATATCGGCCAAGGCCGGATCGCTGACGAACGGGGAGCCCAATCTCAGCACCACGGAGCGCGGCGCCTACATGCTGGTAGGCCTTGGCCTTGCAGCCGCAGCCGCCAAGCCCCGCCCCAATCCGCTCCTGAACATCCTGGCGCTTGCGGGCGGATCCTATCTGGCATGGCGTGGCTATGTGGGCCAATGCCCGGTCAAGGCGGCTCTGACGGGCTCGTCCGAGAGCGGCCGTCTCACCCATCGCGGTTAAAAGAAAAGGGCCACAGTTTCAGCTGTGGCCCTTCGTGATTTCGGCTCTGGCGCGATCAGTACGTAGAGCTCGAGCGGCGGCCTGCGATCAGGCCGTAGATGAAGAGCACGACGATGGCGCCGACGATGGCGCCGATGAAGCCTGCTCCCTCATCGGCCCGGTACCAGCCCAGGGCCTGCCCGAGATAGGTGGCAATCAAAGCGCCGACGATGCCCAGGATGGTCGTCATGATGAAGCCCGATGGCTCGTTCCGGCCCGGCATGATCCATTTCGCGATCAAACCCGCCACGAAGCCGATGATGATGGTCCAGATGATGCTCATGAGTGAGTTCCTGTCAGTGTTGCCTCCACAAGGAACGCGCATCTTCGGCTAAGGTTGCGGCGGAGGGTCGCGACGACCCTCTTTTCATGATCTCGCCGCACTTCAAGGCGACGCTTGAGGACTATCGATTGGAGGCCTCGATCATGAATTCTTCAGGCGGTTCCTGGAGCTACGAATCCGTGCAAGCCCTTTTGACCCTGGCCCGGGAGGGAATTCCCGTCTCGGTGATTAGCCTGAAGCTAAAGCGGTCGATCGCGGAGGTTCGAGCCAAGCTGGATGATCTCGGCGTCACGCCTGCGGCGGAAGTTTAAAGCCCGCAAGCCTGGAGATCATGACTGAAAAGGCTTCGTAATGGGCGCAAGGCGCCTTCGAACCCTTGTCTCGTCTGCATCGATCTCTTGGAGAAAATGGCGCGCCCGAAAGGATTCGAACCTCTGACCCCCAGATTCGTAGTCTGGTGCTCTATCCAGCTGAGCTACGGGCGCTTGGTCGGCTAAGTCGTTGCGGGAAGCAACGTTGGCCGAGGCCGGTGACATAAAGGGATCCGGCGCGGTTGGCAAGCCTCTTATGCGGAAGTTTTGCCGAAAGCTCAGTTGGCTTTCGCCGGGGAGAGGCGGTCGGGGATCGTGATCTTGAAGCAGGTCCTCTCCTGCCCTTCATCGAGGATGATGGTTCCACCGTGGAGCTGAATGAGTTCCGCCGCAATCGGCAGACCCAGGCCCGTGCCGCCTTTCTGAGCCGACCCCTGGAAGGGCGTAAACAGGTTGGCCTTGGCTCGCTCGGGGATGCCGGGTCCGTTGTCCTTGATGAAGATCACAACAGTGCTGCCCTCCCGGCGGGCCGAGATGTCGATGCAGGGCTGGCCATGGGGAGAACCGGTCTGGCTGAGCGCCTGAACCGCATTGCGCACAACATTCACGAGCACCCGGGAGAGTTGGTCTGGATCCGCATCGATCATGAGGTCATCGGGAACATCCGCCTGGAACGCGATCCCGACCTCGGGTGCCAGATCCGTCAGGTTCGACAGCTCGTCGATCATGGGGCCTAAGGGGACGAGGCGCCGCTGCGGCAGGGGCTCGGTCGCCCGTCCAAAGGCCAGCGTGGTCTCGCAGAAGGCGATCGCCCGATCGAGGGTGTTGACCAGTCTCGGAGCGATGCGCTGCACGGAATCGTCGCTCACATTATCCAGGCGGTCGGTCAGGAGCTGAGCCGTGGTCAGCATGTTGCGCAGTTCGTGGTTGATCTTGCTGACGGCGAGGCCGAGCTGGGCGAGACGCCGCTTCTGGCGCAGTTCGTCGGCCAAGGTGGTTTCCATGCGGGCCAAGGCCTGCTCGGCGAGCCCGATCTCGTCGACGCGATCGGTCGGCCGGATGACCCGGGAGGCATCCTCGGGATTGCTGGAGAAGTCCGCGATATTGCCGGTCAGGCGCCGCACCGGGCGCACGATCACCCATTGCAAGGTGAGATAGACGAGCCCCGCCGTGATGATGGAGATGAACAGGGACAGAAACAGGATGTTGCGCGAAAACTCGATCATGGCGTGGCGCAGGGGCCGCTGGTCGAGGATCATCTCGACGAAGTCCACACCCATGCCCGCCCCGATCACACGGATCGGCTTGTCGGCCGGATTGAGCAGGACGTCGAAGGCATCCTGAACCAGGGTGAGCCATTGCGCATCTCGCAGATCCACGGTCTTGCCCACCTCGGGCGGCACGTCGCCGGCGGCCAGAAGGCTCCTGCGCCCGCCGCCCCTTAGGGCGATGGCCCGGGCCCCGACGCCCTGAAGGAGCCGCATCTCGAGGTCCTCCGGAAGGCTTTCCTCGGGCGCCGCATCGAGCACCATGGCGGCAATCTGCGCCGCCGCCAGACGGTCATTCAGCCATGTGAGACGGAAATTGGCTACGGAGGGCACGTAGATGAGCACCTCCGCAATCATGACGAACAGCACCGTGAGCAGAAGCAGGCGCGCGGAGAGCCCGAACTGGCTCAGGATGCGCCCTGCAAGGGAGGTCTGCTCAAGTCTCATAGTCGGTCTCATCCCAAGCGGCGAACCAGGGACACCAGCCGCCGCACCCAGGGATTCTGAGCCGAAGGCTTGAGAAACTCCACCGCCGCGCTCTTCGTCACCTCGGAATATGTAGGGTAGGGATAGATCAACCCGGCAAGATGGGAAACCTTCAAGCCGCGGCTCATGGCCAGAACCCACGGCATGATGAGTTCGCCCGCATGCGCCCCGACGATGGAGCAGCCCAGGATCCTGCCGCGCGGGGTGACCACGGCTTTCACATACCCCTCGGTCTTTTTCTCCGTGCGAGCTCTGTCGTTGTCGGCAAAGGCCCAGCGGAGGATGCGGATGGCTCCATGCCGCTCGCTTGCCTGCGCCTCCGTCAGACCGACGGAGGCGAGTTCCGGTGCCGTATAGGTTACCCGGGGAACGGGGGCGTGCCCGACACGAACGGGGAGCCGGAACAGGGCATTCCGGATCACCAGGCCCGCATGATGGTTGGCCACATGGGTGAACCGGGCGCCAGAGCCCTCCCCACCGGCACAATCGCCGATAGCATAAGCGCGCCTGTTCGAGGTCCTGAGCCCTTTATCAACGAGGATACCCGAGGCGTCGGAAGCGATTCCCGCAGCCTCAAGGCCTATCCCGTCAACGACAGGCTTGCGGCCGGTCGCAACGAGCAGATGACTTCCTTCGATTGTCTCGCCAGTGCTGAAGACGACACCAAAGCCTCCCGCCTTTGCCGGTTTGATCCTGTCGATGGAAGCCCCGGTTCTGACGGCGACGCCATCCGACCGCAGAGCCCGATCGATGACGCCCGCCATCTCGGGATCTTCCTGCGTCAGGAGGCGCTCACCGGCTTCCAGGAGCGTGACCGGAACGCCCAACAACCGGTAGGCCTGAGCCATCTCGACTCCCACGGCGCCGCCGCCGATCACGACAAGGTGCCCAGGCCTCTCGGCCAGATCGAAAATGGTCTCGTTGGTCAGATAGGGGACCTGATCAAGCCCGGGAATCGGCGGAACAGCCGGGCGGGAGCCGGTCGCAATGATGAAGCGTCGGGCCCGGATGGCCTGGTTGCCGGCCACAACGGTGTGAGCATCCGTGAATCGGGCTTCGCCCTCGATCACCGACACGCCCATGGCCCGGTAGCGCTCCACCGAGTCCATCGGGGCAATGGCTGCAATAGTGGCCTTCACATGCGCATGGACCTTGGCGAAGTCGACGACAGGCTCCCCTGCTCCAATGCCGAAATCTCCCGCTTCGCGCATGGTGCATGCATGGAGAGCCGCAGCAATCAACGCCTTCGAGGGAACGCAGCCCACGTTCAGGCAATCGCCGCCCATCCTGTTCTTCTCGATCAGCACCACGGATGCGCCGAATGAGGCTGCGATGGATGCGACCGACAGGCCAGCCGATCCGGCGCCGATGACGCACAGATCGGGCTGCAAGACGCGACTGCCCTTTTGGCCTAGCTTCACCATCAGCCCTCACCCGCTTTGCGACGGCGCCATTGCTTGAGAGCAATCGGGATCAGCGCCAGAATTCCGAGCAGAGCGAGAGCAGTCACCAGCTCGGGCGTCAACAGGCTTTTGGCATTGAAGTCGATGGCGCAATCGCTCCACCCCAGCGCCAAGCACTCGGCACGCTGCCGCTCAAGCTGCGCGATGACGTCATCCAACCCCGAACCTGCCAGGGCGAAGGCGAACGAGGCCGGGAGCATTCCGATCTGGGTCGCCAGGACGAAGGGCTTCAGGCGCATGCCGAAGAAGGCCGCGGCCAGGTTCGTCAGCCAGAACGGCACCACGGGGATCAGGCGAAGGGAGAGAAGGTAGAGAAAGGACTGCTTCCGGAAGCCTGCCGCAAGGCTCTGGATCCGCGAGCCCGCCCGTTCCAGCAGAAGGCGCCCTAGGGACGACCGGGCGATGAGGAAGATGTTGGCGGCACCAAGCGTTGCCGCCAGGTTGGCCGTGATGCCGCCAATAGGCCAGCCGAAGAGATATCCCCCGATGGCGGTCAGGAAGGCGGAGGTTGGCAGCGAGATGGTCACGGCCGTCACATAGATCAGGCCATAGAGGCCCAGCATCGCCAGACCGTGGGTGGCCACAAGGTCTTGAAGCCAGGCTTGATAATGCACGAAGGTCTCAAACGTGAGGGAGCGGTGAACGCCTGTTGCGAAGACGGCTCCGACCACTATCAGGACGAGCCCCAGAGGCACCATGCGCCAGAAACGGCCTGCCTGTTTCGGGCTCTCCGGCGTCGGGTGTATCTGGGTCACGTGTCCTCCTGGAACCGGTGTGGTATAGTGGATACCATGCGGTCAAGCCTACCGCTCCGTCACAGCTTGGTGAGGCAGGGCCGGATTGCCGCATGAAGGCTGAAGCGGCGTTGACTTTGCCCCTCCATTCCTTCATAAGCCCGCAAGCTGACAGCGCTCTTCTTGGGGCGCTGATCGTTTTTTCGAAACAGTTTCGGGGGAAACCCCTTCCCAACCAGACGGGCGCGAGCCTTCGAGCACCGCTGCCCCATTCGACCGGAGAAGTGCCGTGAAGAGGACCTATCAACCGAGCAAGCTGGTTCGCAAGCGCCGTCACGGCTTCCGTGCGCGCATGGCGACCAAAGGTGGCCGCAAGGTCATTGCCGCTCGCCGCGCCCACGGCCGCAAGCGCCTGTCCGCGTAAGCGCCGTCAAGGACAGCCCGATGCGCGACGCTCGCGCAACGTCTAGCCTCGGGCGTCTGACGAAAAGACCTGACTTCGTCGCGGCGGCCTCCGGCCGCCGCTTTCATACCGAGCGGATGACGGTTCAGGCCCGTCTTCGCGAAGGTTCCGGTCTCGGCCTGCGCTTCGGCCTCACGGTCACGAAGCGGGTCGGCCACGCCACCGAGCGAAACAGGATCAAGCGTCGGCTCAGGGCCGCCCTTCCCACGGCAGGCCAGGACTACGCAAGTATCGATGCGGATGTCGTCGTCATCGGACGGCGAGATATCCTCTCCGCCGAGTTCGACGTGCTCATCGACGATCTTCGGCGCGCACTGCGGGCGGTCACCAAGCCGAAAAACGCCTCTCCCGCAGAGCGTTCTTCCTCCTCACCTCCCTCCAACGGCGAGCGTCGCGGACAATCCCATGCGTGATGACAACAAAAACCTCATCGTCGCCATCGTGCTCTCGATGGCGGTCCTGCTAGGCTGGCAATACTTCTTCGCAGCTCCACAGGCTGAAAAGCAGCGTCTAGCCGCTCAGCAGCAGCAATCCACGCAGGTCAATCCCAACGCGCCGAACCCGCCGGCCAGCCCGAGCCAGGCCGGGGGCGCTGCCCCCACCGTGCCGGGAACGGTGCCCAGCACTCCGGTGGCCCCTACGGTCGAGACCCGTGAGGCAGCCCTCGCCCGCTCGCCGCGCGTGACCATCGATACCCCCACCATCGCCGGTTCGATCAACCTGCGTGGCGGCCGCATCGACGACGTGTCACTCAAGAACTACCGCGAGACGGTCGACCCACGCAGCCCTAACATCGTGCTGCTTTCGCCCGCCGGCACCCAGAACCCGTATTACGCTGATTTCGGCTGGGTCGGAGCGCAGAACGGTGCTCTGCCGACCGCCGAGACGGTCTGGACCGCTGATCGGACGAATCTGACCGCCTCCACCCCGGTGACGCTCACCTGGGACAACGGCCAGGGACTGACCTTCCGGCGTACGATTTCCGTGGACGAGAAGTCCATGTTCACCGTCAAGAACACCGTTGAGAATCGCGGCTCCGCACCGACGACCCTGCACCCCTACGGCCTCGTCTCCCGTCACGGCAAGCCGACGACCCTCGGTTACTACGTGCTCCATGAGGGACTGATCGGCGTTATCGGCGACAAGGGCCTGCAGGAATACACCTACGACGCCATCGCCAAGGAAGATCCGGTCCCCGCCGGTCAGAACACCGTGGGTAAAACGTGGGACGAAGTGAGCGGCGGCTTTGTCGGCATCACCGATAAGTATTGGGCCGCCGCGGTCATTCCGGATCAGGCACAGCCCTATCAGGGCTCCTTCACCATGCGCCAAGGTCCGACGGGCCAGATCTATCAAGCCAACATGCTCGGCACGGCTCAGACGCTGCAGCCCGGTGCGACGACGGAGGTGACGCAGCGCCTCTTCGCAGGCGCCAAGGAGGTTGCGACCGTCGATGCCTATCATAATGCGCTCGGCATCAAGAACTTCGATCTTCTGATCGATTGGGGATGGTTCTACTTCATCACCAAGCCGCTGTTTAAGGTACTCGACTTCTTCTTCCGCCTGTTCGGAAACTTTGGCATCGCGATCCTGCTAGTGACGGTGATCCTGAAGATCCTGTTCTTCCCGCTCGCCAACAAGTCCTACGCCTCCATGGCGAAGATGAAGGCGGTGCAGCCGGAGATGACCTCGATCCGCGAGCGCTATGCCGACGACAAGATGAAGCAGCAGCAGGCGCTGATGGAGCTCTATCGTAAGGAGAAGATCAATCCGGTCGCCGGCTGCTGGCCGATGCTGATCCAGATCCCGGTGTTCTTTGCGCTCTATAAGGTGCTCTTCGTCACCATCGAAATGCGCCATGCGCCGTTCTTCGGCTGGATCCGCGACCTCGCGGCCCCGGACCCGACGTCGATCTTCAACCTGTTCGGCCTCCTGCCCTACAACCCGGGCGCGGTGCCGGTGATCGGTCACTTCCTTATGCTCGGCGTGTGGCCGATTCTCATGGGCATCACCATGTGGCTGCAGATGAAGATGAACCCGGAGCCGCCGGACCCGGTCCAGAAGCAGGTCTTCGCCTGGATGCCGGTGATCTTCACCTTCATGCTGGGCTCCTTCCCGGCCGGTCTGGTGATCTACTGGGCCTGGAACAACCTGCTCTCGGTGACCCAGCAGGGCTTCATCATGCGCCGCAACGGCGTGAAGATCGAGTTGTGGGACAACCTGCGAAAGTCCTTCAACCGCAAGGCCAGCCCCGCCAAGGGCTGAACGGCGGCAGATTGGGACGTGATCATCCCCGGGCCTTGTCCCGGGGATTTTCTTTTGACAACGGCGTGCGCCGTCATTTCTTCAAACCGTGACACATCTATATCTGTCCTGGATGGAATCCGGTGACGGACAATGAGCGCCTCCAAGGAAAGATCGAAGCAGAATTCAGGAGCGGACGCGCCCCGCGAGATCGAGCTGAAGCTGGAACTCGCCTCCGGCACCACCGAAGACCTGCTCGCCCATGCGCTCCTCGACAAGGCGCGTCCGCTCCCCAAGCAGAGCGGACAGCTCCATGCGGTCTATTTCGACACCGACGATCATGCCCTGCACCGAGAGGGCATCAGCCTGCGCATCCGCCGCCGGAACGGCAAGGCCATCCAGACCATCAAGGCTGAAGGCCCCCACAAGGGGATCGCCATGGATCGCGGCGAGTGGGAGACACCCGTCGACGGCGAACTCGACCTATCAGCCGCATCCGGTACACCTCTCGGAAAGCTCATCGCGGACGGGGCTCTGGTGGCACACATCAAGCCAGCCTTCACCGTCGAGACGGAACGGAGAGCCTTCGAGGCCAAGTTCGATGGCGCTGTTATCGAGGTGGCCCTCGACCGGGCCGCAGCCTCCGGCGGCGGCGAAACTGTCACCTTTTCGGAAGTCGAGCTGGAGCTGCGGCAGGGCCATGCCGGGGCTCTTTTTGGCCTCGCCCGTCGCTTGAGCGAGGCGGCTCCCTTAAGGCTCTCGACGGTGGCGAAATCCGAACGCGGCTATCGTCTCCTCGACGAGGATAGCCTTCGCCCCGCGCGGGCCGAGAAGATCAACCTGTCGAAGGATGCGACCTGCGCCGAGGCTTTCCAGATCATCGCCCGATCCTGCCTTGCCCAAATGGTGCAGAACGAAGCTCTGGTGCGGCTCAAGCAGGATCCGGACGCTTTGCACCAGATGCGTGTCGGCCTGCGGCGTTTGAGAGCCGCCATCTCGCTGTTCAGGGCCAAGATCCTGACCGACGCCGAGAGCACCGAGATTCGTAACAATCTGCGCTGGGCCGGACAAGCGCTGGGCGCGCCCAGGGACCTCGACGTGTTCATCAAGCGGCTGGGCTCCATGGAAGATGCCGTGCTCGATCCGTCGCAGATGGAGGAGATCGAACGGCGGCGGACGGAAGCCTACAGGGACCTGCTGAGGACTCTCGAATCCCGCCGCTTCATGGACATCATCCTGCAGGCGGCTGCCTGGATCGAGGCTGGAGCCTGGATGGCATCCGGCAAGGGAGGACGGCAATCCGCACGTGAGCGCCCTGCCCGGAACTTCGCGGAAGCCGAGCTTTCGCGCCGCTTCAAGCGCATCCGCAAGCTCGCTAAGCACCTGCGGGACGTCGGTGACGAGGAGCGCCACGAACTGCGCATCCGGATCAAGAAGCTGCGCTACGGCACCGAATTCTTCGCTTCGCTCTTCACCTCCGGCAAGGCGCAGAAGCGCCGCAAGACGTTTTCCTCCCTTCTGGAGGAGCTTCAGGAGAGTCTGGGCGAGCTGAACGATCTCGCAGTGGGCGGCTCCCTTGCCCTTTATCTCCCTGAGGTTCCACCCAAGCGCTTGAAACAACAGCGCGAAAAGCTTCTCGACAAGAGCGAGACCGCCCTCGCGGCACTCTCGACGGCCGATCCTTTCTGGCTGTAAGCACGCAAGCACCAAGGGAAATGGGCCGAGTGCCTTGAAGAAACTGTTCCAAGCGCCGATAAGAGCCCCATGACCGAGATAATTCCCCCGAACCAGGACATCGACCCCTTCCTCGAGATCGGCCGCAAGCTCTTCGCCGGCGAGGCGGATTTCATCTGGGCCGCCAACGCCCTGAACAACCTGCCTCCCATGAGCAAGGTGGAAATCGCCTTTGCCGGGCGCTCCAATGTGGGCAAGTCGAGCCTGGTGAACGCGCTCACCGGGCGCAACACTTTGGCCCGCACCTCGCATACGCCGGGCCGCACCCAGCAGCTCAACTTCTTCAATATCAACAACCGCTTCCACCTCGTCGACATGCCCGGCTACGGCTTTGCCGCCGTCGAGAAGCAGAAGGTGCAGGCCTGGACGCAGCTGATTCACGACTACCTGCGCGGTCGGGCGAGCCTTGCCCGCGTCTACGTGCTGATCGACGCCCGCCACGGGATCAAGCCGGTGGACGAGGCCGTGCTGGAAACCCTCGGCACGGCGGCAGTCTCGTATCAGGTCGTGCTGACCAAGGCGGACGAGCTGAAGCCGGGTGAGCTCGACAAGCGCATGGCCGACACCCTGCAGAAGATCGAAAAGCGCGCTGCCGCTTATCCAGAGATCCTGCCGACCTCAAGCCGCACCGGCTTCGGCATGCCGGAGCTGCGCGCCGGGATCGCCAAGCTCCTGAGCGAACGTGGCGCCGGATGACGCTCGCCACCCGGATCCTGATCGTCCTCGCCTCCCTGTCGGGCCTCCTCGGCGTCGGCCTCTCGGCCGCGGCAGCCCACATCACGGGCGGCAATCTCACGACGGCGGCGCAGTTCCTGCTCTTTCACGCCCCTGCCCTTCTGGCCCTCGTGGCCCTCATCGCTGTCGGCGCCGTGAACCCGATGCTGGGGCAGATCGCCGGCTACGTGTTGGTGCTTGGACTCATCCTGTTCTGCGGTGATCTCTCCCGCCGCGCCTTTTCAGGAGTGGCGCTGTTCCCGAGAGCAGCGCCCATGGGCGGTATCTTTCTACTGATTGGTTGGGTTCTTGTAGCTCTATCGAGCCTCACGAGAAAGCTTTGATGAGTCAGCGAATATCCCTAGCCAGCCTCATCAAGACGCATAATCGGTTTTAAGGCTGTGTCCCTCACCATTGAGAGAGTTATGCGAAATTTGGACGCAACTCTCCCGTTGGAGGGGTTAAACAAACAATATTTGCAATATTACAAGATTGCCAGTCAAAGGAGGCAATCTCGTGTTCTTTCTTCGTCAATTCTATAATATGACCTCAACTGAAATTAAATATACCGTTCAAGAATTTACTAATGTTAAATACTTCAGCACCTTAGAAGATATTTTGTTCGCAAGCCGGGACCCTGAGGCCCTCTTCTACGAAGTCGATGTGACCGGGAATGAGCTTTCTAATCATATCACCGGCAACTCTATGTCCAATATGCTGGATGGCGGCGCTGGCCAAGACACTCTTGACGGAGGAGCAGGCGACGACTTCCTGTACGGTGGCCTCGGAGTAGACCTTCTTAACGGTGGAAATGGCAACGATAGCTACAACGTAGATAACGCTGGTGATGTAGTCGTCGAAGAAAACAATAACGGTATCGACTTTGTCCAATCAAAGGTCAGCTATGTGCTGCCAGAAAACGTAGAAAATCTAGGTCTCGGTGGTTCTGGACGCATCGCTTCTGAAAACTATGAGAACCTCAATGGCACCGGCAATGCTCTGGACAATTGGCTAACAGGCAATGTCGGCAACAACCATTTGAGGGGCCTTGAAGGCGACGATAGGCTGAGTGATGGAGGTGCTGGCCAGGACACTCTTGAGGGCGGTTCGGGCGACGATATGTATTACATGGGAAGCATCAATAGCACCGTCATAGAGGCCGCCAATGGCGGGGTTGATACTGCCTTCCTGATGTTCCAAGTTTCTGATCTTGGCGCCGTAGACTTCAGTAAGCTTAAGAATGTCGAACGTATTCATTTTTCTAATTTTGCTTCAGGAAAATACGCGATCTTGGAGGATGGCGAGTTCTTTGTCCTTGACGATAAACTGAATGCCAAAAAGCCGACTGATCTCGACGACTTTAAGGTGAAAGAAGACACGATTGGACTTTCCAAGTCTATCTTTTCGAAGATCACCAGGAAGGGCGACCTCAAGAAGGACGCTTTCTGGACCGGTTCGAAAGCTCACGACAAGGACGACCGCATCGTCTACGACAAGAAGGCCGGCGACCTCTATTACGATGCGGACGGCTCCGGCTCCCGCAAAGCGGTCAAGTTCGCCGATGTCGACAAGAACCTGAAGATGACGGCCAGCGACTTCCTCGTCTTCTGAGTCTAACGGGCCGCTCCTTCCATAGGAGCGGCCCATCTTATCTGAGCGCCTCAGGACGGAAGCTCCTTCCAACGAAGCAAGCTAACCAGTTTCCATCGCACCCGACCTGGGCTAGAAGGCAGGCCGTTTGATCCCGATCACCGCGCCGGAGCCGTCCATGTCCGATCCGTCCACGCCCCTCCCCGACGTCCATGTGCAGGCCGAGGTGCTTGTGCAGGCCCTGCCGCACATGCAGCGCTACGACCAGCAGATGGTCGTGATCAAGTATGGCGGCCATGCCATGGGGGACCGGGCGGCGGCCGAGGATTTCGCCGAGGATGTGGTTCTCCTCGAGCAGGCGGGGATCAAGCCCGTGGTCGTCCATGGCGGCGGGCCGCAGATCGGGAAGATGCTCGAGAAGCTCGGCATCAAGTCCGAGTTCAAGGGCGGGCTTCGCGTCACGGATGAGGCCACCGTCGAGGTGGTCGAGATGGTGCTCGCGGGCTCCATCAACAAGCAGATAGTGGGCTGGATCGGCGCCGAGGGTGGCAAGGCCGTGGGCCTGTCTGGCAAGGACGGCAACATGGTCGTGGCCCGGAAAGTCACCCGCACGGCTGTCGACCCTGATTCCAACATCGAGAAGGTGGTGGATCTCGGCTTCGTCGGCGAGCCCGAGCAGGTGAATCGGGAGGTTCTGGACCAGGTGCTCCAGGCCGAGCTGATCCCAGTTCTGGCTCCAGTCGCAATCGGTCAGGACGGCCAGACCTACAACGTCAACGCCGACACCTTTGCCGGCGCCATTGCCGGCGCCCTGACGGCCAAGCGCCTCCTCTTGCTCACAGACGTTCCGGGCGTCCTCGACAAGAACAAGAACCTGATCCCGGAGATGACCATAGAGGATTGCCGCCGCCTTATCGCCGACGGCACCATCACGGACGGCATGATCCCGAAGATCGAGACCTGCATCTATGCCCTGGAACGGGGCGTGGAGGCGGTCGTCATCCTCGACGGTAAGGTGCCCCATGCGGTGCTGCTGGAGCTGTTCACGGACCACGGCGCCGGCACGCTGATCCGCAGGGGGTAAGGGCTTCGCCCTTTCCGAAGCGGCAGAGAGCGCTTATATTTCGAGCAGTGGGGCCGCACGGCCCCATTGTCGTCTTTGGAATCCATGAACGCTAAACCAGCCATCGAGAGCCACCTGTCCTCCGCCGAGTCCCGTCCCTTCTCGCATGTGGACACGTGGGTCTTCGACCTGGACAACACTCTCTATCCGCACACCTCACGGGTCTGGCCACAGATCGACCAGCGGATCACGCTCTATATCAGCGAGCTCTTCGGGCTCGACGGGCTATCGGCGCAGGCGCTGCAGAAGTATTTTTATCACAAATACGGCACGACCCTGAAGGCGCTGATCGACGAGTACAACATCGATCCGCATGACTTCCTCGACTTCGCGCACGACATCGATCACACGGACATCGAGCTGAACCACAGCCTGGGCGAGGCGATCGAGCGTCTGCCCGGCCGCAAGCTCATTCTTACCAACGGCTCGCGCAAGCACGCGGAGAACGTGGCGCGCAAGATCGGCATCCTTGACCATTTCGAGGACGTGTTCGACATCGCGGCCTCCAATTTCGTGCCCAAGCCGGACCGGCGCGCCTACGAGATCTTCCTTGACCGGCACGGGGTGGAGCCTTCCCGCTCGGCCATGTTCGAGGATATCGCCAAGAACCTGACCGTGCCGCATGAGCTTGGGATGACGACCACTCTGATCGTACCGAAGACCCTCGATCCGTTCCGGGAGAGCTTCGAGCAGGAAGCGGTCAAGACACCGGACATCGACTATATCACCAACGATCTGGCGGATTTCCTGTGCGCTTATGCGCTGCCGGCGAAGTAGATCTTGCAAAGCTGTCTTGGGTTATTCCCGGCAGGCGATGGCTGAGCCATCGCAGGGGGAGGGAATCCATAGCGCTGAGCGTGTGAGTGGATCCCCTTCCCGGCCTGCGGCCGCCGGGGATGACACCTTCCGCAACGCAAAATGGCCTCCTTTCGGAGGCCACTTTAAATTTCACAGGCACGAAGAGCTTATGCAGCCTGCGTGTTGATCTTGCTCTCGGCGATCCGGTTGAGCTTCTGATCGGTGGCCTTCTCCTGATCCAGGATCTGATGCAGGACGCCGGCGCAATCGTCGCGGCCGAGCTGCTTGGCCCAGGCGACAAGCGTGCCGTAGCGGGTGATTTCATAGTGTTCGACAGCCTGAGCGGCGGCGAGCAGAGCGGCGTCGAGAACCTGCGGATCGGCGATTTCGCCGGAGATCTCCTGCGCTTCGTCGATAATGCCGTCGATGGCCGGGCAGGTCACGCCCTTCGGGTCATGGCCGTGCATGCGGAAGACCTGCTCGACCATCTGGATCTGCTGCTGGGTCTCACCGAGATGGGTCTGGAACGCCTGCTTCAGCTGCGGATCGGTGACCTGTTCGATCATCTGCGGCAGCGCCTTCGTGATCTGCTGCTCGGCGTAGTAGATATCCTGCAGGGTATGGATGAAGAGGTCATCCAACGACTTGATGTCCTTTGACAAAAGGCCCATAGCGCAATCCTTCCCGGGGTCTGAGATATGCCAATGTGCGAGCGCCATCATTCGCTTGGCGCATCGTTCAGCATGGGGAGAACGTTGCGGGTGAACGGCGGTTCCTAATCCACGGCCCGAAGATTGCGGCCTTGGAGGCGCAGGAGTTCGGCCCGGGCCTCCGCCTCACCCTCGTCGAACTCGAGAGCCTCGATCCGCTCGCCGCGCTTCACGATCTTGTCGGCCGACACCCTGATCTGGGACACATCCTCCTGCGCCTGCCGGAAGTGCGCATCGAGCTTCGCCACGCGGGAATCGAGCCGCTCCACGTCCTCCAAGAGCTTCTGCACCTCGACTTGGATCACCCGCGCCTCCTCCCGGATGCGGGCATCGCGAACGAGCGCCTGCATCACCTGAATGGCAAGCGTCAGGAGCGACGGCGAGACGATGACGATGCGGGCACGATGGGCCTTCTGCACCACCTCGTCGAAATGCTCGGCGAGATCGGCGTAGAGCGATTCCGCCGGCACGAACAGCATGGCGATATCCTGGGTCTCCCCGGGAATCAGGTACTTCTCGGCAATGTCCTTCACATGGACAAGCATGTCGTTGCGGACCCTTGCAGCCGCCTTGCTGCGCGCCTCGTCGCCCTTGGCCTCGCGGAACAGGGTGAACCCCTCCAGCGGGAACTTGGCATCGATCACGAGACCCCGCTCGTCGCCCGGCAGGCGCACGAGACAATCCGGACGCGTGCGATTGGAGAGCGTTGCCTGGAACTCGAACGCGCCAACGGGCAGCCCGTCGCGGATGATGGCCTCCATCCGCCCCTGGCCGTAGGCACCGCGGGTCTGCTTGTTCGAGAGGATGTCCTTTAAGCCCACGATCTCGCCAGTGAGGTTCGTCAGGTTCTGCTGCGCCGCATCGATGACGGCGAGGCGCTCGTTCAGCTTGGACAGGTTTTCGGATTGGTGGCGGGTGGAGGATTCCAGCCCCTGGCCGACCCGATGCTGCAGGCCGTCGATCCGCTCGGAGATCATGCGCACGAAGTCGCTCTGACGGGAGCCGAAGACCTCCGCCATGGTCCGCATCCGACCGGTCATTTCGGATTGGGCCCGGGTGAGCTCCGCCACCTTGTCGTCCATCTCCCGCGCCCGCTCGTCCGCAATCAGCGCTTCCATCGCCCGATCCCGACGGGTCCGCAGGAGCAACACGGTCACGAGGAGCAGGAGACAAAGGCTCAAACCCGCCATCCCCAGGACGATCTGCCCCCAGGTCAGGGAGGTTTTACCGAGGATGAGGACGACATCGTTCATCAGGGTCAAGGTTCCGGTGACGGATGCATCCGAACACAAGTGCCCCGTGCGGAAAAGTGGATTCCGCTTTTGCGTGAAAACGATGCACTCATGAATGATAAGCACCGGATTAGCCCCAAAAGCGGACCTGCTTTTGGGGCCGATGCCTGAAACGAACGATTTGACCATCCTCGCCCAAGCCCTTATCTCCCGCGATCATGACCATCAGACCTCTTGTCATCATTCCCGATTCCAAGCTTCGCCTGGTTTCCGAGCCCGTTCAGGGAATCACGGGCGAGATCCGCAGGCTTGCGGACGACATGCTGGAAACCATGTACGACGCCCCTGGCGTCGGTCTTGCCGCCATCCAAATCGGCGTGCCGATCCGCATGGTGACCATGGACGTGTCGAAGTCGGAGGACGAGCGCCAGCCGATGGTGCTCATCAATCCCGAGATCGTCTGGGCCTCGGAGGAAAAGCGGATCTACGAGGAGGGCTGCCTCTCGATCCCCGAATATTACGAGGAGGTCGAGCGGCCGGATCGGGTGCGCTTCCGCTACATGGACCTGCAAGGCGAGACCGTCGAGCAGGACGCCGACGGCCTTCTGGCAACCTGCGTCCAGCATGAGATCGACCACCTGAACGGTGTCCTGTTCATCGATTACCTGTCGAAGCTCAAGCGGGATCGGGTCATGACCAAGTTCAAGAAGGCAGCCAAGCGCGAGGCCGGCGCATGAGCCTGCGCGTCGTCTTCATGGGCACCCCCAATTTTGCCGTGCCCACATTGTCCGAGATCGTCGGCCAGGGCCATGATGTCGTGGCCGTCTACACCCGCCCGCCCGCCGCTGCCGGGCGTGGTATGGAGTTGAAGCCCTCCCCGGTCCACAACATGGCGGATCGGTTCGGGATCCCCGTGTTCACGCCCAAGACCCTGCGCACGGACGAAGCCGCGGAGATCTTCCGCAGCCATGACGCCGATGTGGCCGTGGTGGTGGCCTATGGCATGCTGCTGCCGAAGGCCATCCTCGAGGCGCCGGAGCTCGGCTGCCTCAACCTTCACGCCTCCCTGCTCCCCCGCTGGCGAGGCGCGGCTCCGATCCAACGCGCGATCATGGCCGGTGACCAGGAAACTGGCGTGGCGGTCATGAAGATGGAGGAGGGTCTCGACACAGGCCCCGTCGCCATGGTCGAGAAGGTGGCGATCACGCCTGACATGAACGCAGGCGATCTGCACGACAGACTGATGGTGCTCGGCGCCGACCTCATGGTGCGGGCGCTCGCCGCCCTCTCCCGCGGAGGCCTGGGATTCACACCCCAGCCGGCGGAGGGCGTCACCTACGCCCACAAGCTCAGGAATGAGGATGCCCTGATCGACTGGTCGAAGCCGGCTCAGGCGGTGCACGACCATATCCGTGGGCTCTCGCCCTTCCCGGGAGCCTACTTCACGGCCGATTTCGGCAAAGGGCCAGAGCGGGTGAAGGTTTTGCGCGCCACCTTGGGAAAAGGCTCAGGTTCCCCTGGGACAATGCTCGACAATAATGGTATAATATCCTGTGGCGACGGGGCTGTCCGTCTCATCCAGGTTCAACGAGCCGGCAAGGGCCCCGTGGCTGTCGAGGAATTCCTGCGCGGCGTGAGGCTTGGTCCGGGCGCCCGTTTTGGGTGAGGACGCCTATGACGATTCGTCTGAAGGAATCCGCAGACTGGCACGAGATCTATGCCATCTATGTCGCGGCCTTCGGACAATCGGCGGAAGCCGATCTGGTGCGAAACATGCAGGATGACGGAGATCTCATCCTGTCCCTGATTGCCTATAACAATCAGCCTGCGGGGCACATCGCCTATTCTCATCTGGAACTGCACGAAGCCTCTGCCGTAAAAGCTTGCGTGCTGGCGCCGCTAGCGGTTGCTCCCGCCTTTCAGAAGCAGGGGATCGCGGCAGCTCTTGTGCGGCACAGCCTGAGGCACCTGACCGACAAGGGATACGACTTGGTCGTGGTTCTGGGAGAGCCGCATTACTATGGCCGCTTCGGCTTCGATCCCAAGCTGGCGGAAAAGCTGAAAACACCCTATGACGGGCCCTATCTCCAGGCCCTTGCGCTTTCCGATCTCGGGAAAGGCGCCCACGGCCCTGTATCCTATGCCAGGGCCTTTGCAGAGCTGAACTAGACATGCCTCGCTACAAGCTTGTCGTCGAATATGACGGCACGCCATTCACCGGGTGGCAGCATCAGACGAACGGTCTTTCCGTGCAGCAGGCTGTCGAGGATGCCATCGCGCGCTTCACCGGCACGCCGGTGCGCATCCACTGCGCCGGGCGTACCGATTCCGGTGTTCACGCCACCCATCAGGTCGTGCATGTGGACCTGGAGAAGGAGTGGCGGCCGGATACGGTACGCGATGCCACCAACTCCCATCTGAGGCCCGCACCGGTCGCGATCCTGTCGGCACGGGTCGTGCCCGAGACGTTCAATGCACGCATCTCTGCCGTGAAGCGCCATTATGTCTACCGCATCCTCAACCGGCGGGCGCCGCCGGCCCTCGAAGCGAGCCGGGTCTGGCACGTGGCGTGGGCGCTCGATGCGGATGTGATGCACGAGGCCGCGCAAACGCTGATCGGGCGGCACGACTTCACCACATTCAGGGCAGCCGAGTGCCAGGCCAACAGCCCGATCCGCACCCTAGACCGGCTCGACGTGGAGCGGATCGGCGACGAGATCCGCATCTCAGCCTCCGCCCGCTCATTCCTGCACCATCAGGTACGCTCGATGACGGGCACCTTGGAGCGTGCGGGCGCCGGGCGCTGGTCCGTGGACGATGTCCGAGCGGCCCTGGAGGCGCAGGATCGCAAGCGCTGCGGCCCGATGGCTCCGCCGACGGGTCTTTATCTCATCGGCGTCGACTATCCGGAGCTAGTCTAGAAGGCCCCGCATCGCGGTACTGACGAAAGCGTTGAGCACGATGCCGAGCACCACGATACCCAAGGCCGGCACGCTGGTGAGGCCCAGGGTCGACTTGGTGGCGAACCATTGCAGCCGGACGATGATGATCGCAAAGGCGAGGCTGAAGAGGCTGGCGAGACCGGGAGGCGCCCAGCCCAGCAGCATGAGCATGGCCGGCACGGAGAGCACCAGCATGCCGATGACCGAGATCCAGTTCGTGACGATCACGAAGGGCACATAGGCCTTATCGAGTCGAAGCCAGCGGGCGATCCAGATCATGGCGACCGGCAAGGCGAGGAAGCCCGCTACATGGCCGAGGGCCACGACGAGATCGACCCAAACATTGTCGAGCAGGGATCGGTCGGGCTGGAGCATGCCGAGGCGCAGGCGCTCGAAGGCCAGGGAGACCACGTAGGCCGGCAAGGTCAGCCAGAGCGCCGCAAAGGAGCGCCAGAATCCCCTTTCGCTCATGTCGAAGGACTTCAGCCCCTCCGCCCTGCTGTTGAGCAGATCCAGGGTTCCCCTGAACGAGCGATTGACCTCATCCGCCGTGACGATCATGAGCAGCCTCATCCATGAAGACCGTTGCTCACGAGAATGGGCGGACGTCCTAAAACGTTCCGCCCAATTTCCGACTTTAGTCTAAATAGTCAGGCTTGAGCTTTCAGTATGCAGCGGCGAAGTAGGCGTCCAGCACCTTGCGGTAAATCCCTGTCAGGCGGTCCAGATCGGCCACCGGCACCCGCTCGTCGATCTGGTGCATCGTCTGCCCCACGAGGCCGAACTCAACCACCGGACAGTCCTTCACAATGAAGCGAGCATCCGACGTGCCGCCAGTGGTGGACAGCTTCGGCTGAAAACCGGTCTCGGCCTTGATGGCATCGGCGATGAAGCCCACGAACGCATTCGGAGGCGTCAGGAACGCGACCGCGTTGGTGGGGTCCATGGTGAGACGGTAGCGCACCGTATTGCCGGCAGCCTCGCGCAGGCGGCGGTCGATCTCCTCCTCCAGGCTTTGAGGATTCCAGAGATCGTTGAAGCGAATGTTGAAGGTGGCCCGCGCTTCGGCCGGGATGACGTTGGAGGCAGGATTCCCCACATCGACGGTGGTGACCTCCAGGTTCGAGGCGTCGAAATGCTCCGTGCCGTGATCGAGCGGTTCCTTCAACAGACCGGAGATCAGGCGCAGCATGCCGGGAATTGGGTTGTCGGCCAGATGCGGATAAGCCACGTGGCCCTGCTTGCCCTCGACGACGATCCGGCCCGTCAGCGAGCCGCGCCGGCCGATCTTGATCATGTCCCCAAGCTGGTTCGGATTGGTGGGCTCACCAAGGATGCAGTGGTCGAACCGCTCGCCCCGGCCTTTCGCCCATTCGAGAAGCTTGACCGTGCCGTTGACGGCCGGCCCCTCTTCATCGCCTGTGATGAGGAACCCAATGGAGCCCTTGAATTCGGGATTGTTGCGGATGAAGTCGAGTGCCGCCGCCATCATGCAGGCGATGCCGCCCTTCATATCGACCGCACCGCGCCCGTAGAGCTCGCCGCCATGGATCTCGCCGCTGAACGGATCGTGCGTCCAGCGGGCCGCGTCGCCCGGCGGCACGACATCGGTGTGGCCGGCGAAAAGCAGACAGGGCTCGCCCCGACCGTAGCGGGCATAGAGGTTTTCCACGTCCGGCGTACCGGGCTCAGAGAAGACCGGCCGGTGCACCTCGAACCCCGCCTCCTTCAGCACGCCCTCGATGAAAGCGAGCGCCCCGCCCTCCTCCGGCGTCACGGAGGGGCAGCGCAGGAGGGATTGGGCAAGGGAGAGGGGTGAGAGTTCCATCGGATCAATCGCGCAACAGCTCGTTGATCCCAGTCTTTGCTCGTGTCTGCGCATCGACACGCTTCACGATGACGGCGCAGTAGAGGGACGGGCCGGGGTTGCCGTCCGGGAGCGGCTTGCCGGGGAGGGAGCCCGGTACGACTACCGAGTACGGCGGCACGCGGCCGACGAAAACCTCGCCGGTGTTGCGGTCGATGATCTTGGTGGAGGCCGAGAGGAACACGCCCATGGAGAGCACCGAGCCCTCGCCGACCACCACGCCTTCCACCACCTCGGAGCGGGCGCCGATGAAGCAGTTGTCCTCGATGATCGTGGGATTGGCCTGGAGCGGCTCCAGCACGCCGCCGATGCCGACGCCGCCGGAAAGGTGCACGTTCTTGCCGATCTGAGCGCAGGAGCCCACCGTCGCCCAGGTGTCCACCATGGTGTTCTCGTCCACATAGGCGCCGAGATTGACGAAGGAGGGCATCAGCACCACGCCCGGCGCGATATAGGCGCCGCGGCGCACGGTGCAGTTCGGAACGGCGCGAAAACCTGCGGCGCGGAAGCGGTTTTCGCCCCAGCCGGCGAACTTGGACGGAACCTTGTCCCACCAGGTCGCCTCGCCTGGCCCGCCGCCGATCACTTCCATGTCGTTGAGGCGGAAGGAGAGCAGCACGGCCTTCTTCAGCCATTGATGCACCTGCCACTCGCCGCCGGCATTCTTCTCGGCCACGCGGGCCTTGCCGTCATCGAGAAGCCGCATGACTTCTTCCACGGCCTCGCGCACGGCTCCCGTGGTGGAGGCGCTGACATTGGCCCGGTCTTCCCAGGCGGCATCGATCGTTTGGGCGAGGTCAGTGGTGGACATGAGCAGCTCGGAGCAAAGGTTTCGTTGCCGCCTGATTAGCAACGGTGCTTCGGCCTGTCACCTAAAAGACGCTCCGCTCAGAACGACGTGCGCTGCCTGATCGCAGCCGAGAGCGTGCCTTCGTCGAGATAATCGAGCTCGCCGCCGACGGGTACGCCGTGGGCAAGCTTCGTCACCTTCAAGGGCAGATGCGCGAGCAGCTCGGTGATGTAATGGGCCGTGGTCTGCCCATCCACTGTGGCGTTGAGGGCCAGGATAACCTCCGCCACGCCGGGCTCCGACACGCGGGCGACGAGGCGCTCTAGGTTCAGGTGTTCGGGACGAACGCCATCAAGCGGCGACAGCACGCCGCCGAGCACATGGTACTTGGCGCTGACGGCGCCCGAACGTTCCAGCGCCCAGAGATCGGATACGTCCTCCACCACCACGAGGATCGATGGATCGCGCTTGGCGTCGCGGCAGATGGTGCAAGGCTCCTGCGTATCGACATTGCCGCAAGACGAGCACACGACGATGCGCTCGTTGGCGATGCGCATGGCATCGCTCAGCGGGTTGAGCAGCGTCTCTCGCTTCTTGATGAGATGCAGCGCCGCGCGCCGTGCAGAGCGGGGACCTAACCCCGGCAGGCGGGCAAGCAGCTGGATCAGGCGCTCGATCTCGGGACCGGCAGCGTGTTGAGCCATTCAAGTTCTCTTATGCTTGTGTCGCATCGCTCAATGCGAAGAACCGGCATCCACTTCTTCGCGCGATGCTCCGCTCAGAACAGCTTCAGGCCGGGCGGCAGCGGCAGGCCCTTGGTGATGCTTTCCATGCGCTCCTGGGCGGCGCGTTCGGCCTTGCCGCGGGCATCGTTCATGGCGGCCACGATGAGATCCTCGACAATCTCTTTCTCGTCCGGATTCAGGAGCGAGGGATCGATGTTGATCGACTTGAGATTGCCCTTGCCGGTCACCTTCACGGTCACGACACCGCCGCCTGCCGTGCCGTCGACTTCAATGGTGTCAAGCTCAGCCTGGGCGTCCTGCAGCTTCTGCTGCATCGCCTGAGCCTGCTTCATCAATCCCATGATGTCCTTCATGACCGCATCCTCATTTCAAAACAGATCGTCGTCTTCTTCAGTCTCGTGCGCGGCGGCCGCATCCTCCCCGCCGAGGATCTCGGTTTCCGCATCCTCGCCGGCCTTCTCGGAGCGCTCGATGACGTTCACGATCTGCGCACCGGGGAACTTGGAGAGTACCGCCTGCACCAGGGGATGATTGGCTGCCCCCTCCTTGCGCTCGCGCTCAGCCGCGACCGCCTTTTCGTGCAGGGTCGGCGCACCTGCTTCAGAGGAGAGCGCCACCATCCAGCGCTCGCCGGTCCATTGCTGGAGGGCGCGGGTGAGATCGTTGGCGATGGTGCGGCTACCGGTCTCGGTGAGGCTGAGCTCGATGCGGCCCTCCTCGAAGCGCACGAGACGCACGTCCCGTTCCAGCGCCGCCTTCAGGACGATCTCGCGCTTCTCGCTGGCCAAGGCCACCACGTCCTCGAAGCGGCGCAGGCGCATGGTCGGCTCAGCCGGTGCCGGCTGCGCGCGCGGTTGCGGCTGAGGCTGCGACGTTGCCAAAGCCATATTGCCTGAGGTGGTGGGGCCGGAGGGGCGCGAGGGCGCGGGAGCCGGGCCGCCCGCGGGCAGCGGAGCGCCGTCCTTCAGAGCGCGCAGGGCCTCGTCCGGCGTCGGCAGGTCGGCCGCATAGGCGAGGCGCACGAGCACCATTTCAGCGGCGGCAATCGGGCGGTTCGAAGCCTGGACCTCGGGAATGCCCTTGAGCAGGATCTGCCAGGCGCGGGACAGGGTCCGGACCGAGAGCTTTGCGGCATAATCCATGCCGCGGGTGCGTTCGATCTCGGAGAGTGCGGGATCCTTGGAGGCTTCCGCGATCAGCTTGAGGCGGGTGACGATGTGCGAGAAGGCCGCGAGATCCGACAGGATCACGGCCGGGTCCGCGCCGGCATCGTATTGCGAACGCAACCCCGCGAAAGCCGCCGGCACGTCGCCCCGCATGATGGCTTCGAACAGATCGATAACCTGGCTGCGGTCGGCCAAGCCCAGCATGTCACGCACGGTGTCGGGCGTGACCACGCCGGCGCCATGGGCGATGGCTTGATCCATCAATGACAGGGAATCGCGCGCCGAGCCTTCCGCTGCGCGGGCGATGGCGGCAAGCGCCTCCTGCTCGGCTTTCACGCCCTCGGCGTCACAGATGCGGCCGAGATGGGCGACGAGCTTGTCCGCCTCGATGCGGCGCAGATCAAAGCGCTGGCAGCGGGACAGGATGGTGACGGGCACTTTTCGGATTTCGGTGGTGGCGAAGATGAACTTCGCGTGCGGCGGCGGCTCCTCCAGGGTCTTCAGGAAGGCGTTGAACGCCTTCTCCGAGAGCATGTGGACCTCGTCGATGATGTAGACCTTGTAGCGGGCCGAGACGGGCGAATAGCGGATGCCATCGATAATCTGGCGGACATCGTCGATGCCGGTATGGGAGGCGGCGTCCATCTCCAGCACGTCCACGTGCCGCGATTCCATGATCGCTTCACAATGGACGCCGAGTTCCGGCATGTGGATGGTCGGCGCCCCGGAGCCATCGGATTTCTGGTAGTTTAGGCCGCGGGCCAGGATGCGGGCCGTGGTGGTCTTGCCGACGCCGCGGACGCCGGTGAGCATCCAGGCCTGCGGGATGCGGCCGGTCTCGAAGGCGTTCGAGAGGGTGCGAACCATCGCCTCCTGGCCGATCAGGTCATCGAAGGTCTTGGGACGGTATTTACGGGCAAGAACGCGGTAGGGCGAGGCCTTCGCGGCCGCCGGTGCTGGCGCGGCGGGGAAGCCCGGCAGGGCCGGCTCGTCGTTCAGGGGCGTGCCGGCTGTGGTATCGTCCATCGACTGCAAGGCTTTGGAGAAACTTCAAGGTGGGAGGCTGGACGAAGACCCGTTCGGTCTCGTTAGGGCTGCTTCCTTCCGGACCTGACCCGGTTGGCGAGTGAGACGTCCCTCGCCAACCTCCCACCGGCTATATGAGGGCATCGGCCCCGAAACGCAAGTTGGAAACGAGCCCCTGCCGGGGTCATCCCCGCTCTCCACCACGCTGCATTGTCATCCCGGCGGTCCGCAGGACCGGGAAGGGAATCCACGCACACCCTCAGCGCTATGGATCCCCTTCCCTCGCCTGACGCCTCGCCGGGGATGAGGTGCAAGGTTGATGCCGACAATGGCTGACACGGCGCCGCTGGCTCGGTTACATAGCCCCATGACATTTCAGCTCGATTCCCGGCTCGACGCCGACACGATCCCGGTCGGCGACCTCGCCCTCTCCTCGGTCCTGCTTCTGAACGACGCACGATTTCCCTGGTTCGTCCTGGTGCCGCGCATCGACGGCGTGAGCGAACTCACCGATCTTTCAGAGGAGCAATCCGCCCAGCTGATCCAGGAGATCCGCATTGCCACGAAGGTCATGCTGGAGCTCTCGAAGCCCGACAAGGTGAATGTGGGCGCGCTCGGCAATATCGTGACGCAGCTCCATGTCCACGTGATCGGGCGCTTCCGCTCCGATCCGGCCTGGCCCGGCCCTGTCTGGGGGCACGGGACTCGGACGCCCTACCCTCCTCACGCGGCCTCTGCACTCCTCGAGCGCGCCGCCACTCTTTTCGCGGCGGCCTGACACATGACCCGACCCATTGCCTTCATCACGAATTCGCTCGTCCGCCACAGCGCGGAACGGGACCCGGAGACGATTGCCAACGCCTTGGCCAATCCTTGGACCGCCATGGTCGTCCTGGCCGGCGACCTGCCCGTCCTGCAGATTGGCGAGCCTGGAACGAGCCTCCTGCCCGCCACGATTCTGGGTCGCCTACCCGCTCATCAGGAACAGGTGTTTCTCGGCACGTTGAACGATCGCCCTGTGGTGGCGACGCTTGCACCGCCCGAGACGGCAGAGCTGTTCCAGGACGATCCTGTCTTCGCGGCCGTCGATCTGCGGTCCATCGCGGTGCGTGGTCTCGTGCCGGAAGACGAACTCGGGATGCTCGCCATGGCGAAATCCCTGCTCGACTGGCATCGCCGCCACCGCTTCTGCGCCAATTGCGGCGCGCCGACGCAACCGGCCCAGGCGGGCTTCCGGCGCGACTGCGCCGCCTGCAGCGCCCAGCACTTTCCGCGCACCGATCCGGTCGTCATCATGCTGGTGACCCGGGGCGAGAAGTGCCTGATGGGGCGGCAGCCGCGCTTCCCGGAAAAGATGTATTCGTGCCTCGCGGGCTTCCTTGAGCCTGGTGAGACCATCGAGGATGCGGTGCGCCGGGAGACCTTCGAGGAGGCCGGGATCCGGGTGGGCGCGGTGCGCTACCTCGCCTCCCAGCCCTGGCCCTTCCCGTCCAACGTCATGATCGGCTGCGTGAGTGAGGCGCTCACCGACGAGATCGCATTCGACGGCGAGGAGCTGGAGGATGCCCGCTGGTTCACCAAGGACGATGTCCGGCGCATGTTGGAGGGCACCCACGAGCAATTCCTGGCGCCGGCTCCGATTGCGATTGCGAACCACCTCATCCGGGAATGGGTGAAGGATTAGAAGGCTCCGCGTTCGAGAGTGTCATCCCGGACGAGCGGAGCGAGATCCGGGATCCTGGACAGACTGGAGCGCCTGAACCTCACCGGTGTCATCCTCGCGCAGGCGGGGATCCATAAACGCTGACGGCGCAGACATAGGTGCGACGCTCCCCGCCCCGTCTTGAGGCGGCAGCGGTTCTGGATCCCGGATCGGCTCTGCTGTCCGGGATGACGCGGGTGGGCGGCGTGTCAAAAAGCCAGCACCTTGGGGCCCGCAGCCGTTGGGCTGCGAGCCTGAAGGTGGATCGAGGGAGGCGTGGCGGGCAGCCCGGCTCGATGGGTGTGGGAAATGTGAGAGCCAAGCTGCTCGTCACGCGCGGTTTGTTTCAGCGGACCTGGATCAAGCCAGGATCGGCCACCCGCGATCACAGGCGTGCGAGGCCTGCGGCGGGACCGCTCCTCGCCCCACTCTTGCGACGCCTCGCGAGCGCGCCCCTCGTCGGGCCAGGATGTCCCCAGCTATAGCCCAGCTTAGGACGATTGTCAAGAACAAAATAGGAACATCGCTTCTGCTCGATTACTGTCATTCCCGGCCTGCTGCCGCCGGGGATGACAAGTGTCGAGGGGCGCTCAAAGTTGGGGTGCTAACTCAAACCGATACGCGACCTCGGCAACCATCTGGCCGCGCAGATCGAAGGACTGCTCTGGCCCGGGTTGTCCGCCGAGCGCCACGTAGAAACAGCGTGAAGCCAAGTTGTCCCTCAGGACCCACAGGCCGACCGAGCGAATGCCGTGGGCGGCGAGATGATCGAAGACGCCGCGCATCAGCCTGCGGCCGATGCCCTGCCGCTTGACCTTGTCGAGCAGGTAGAGGGCGAAAATTTCGGCCTCGGTCCCGAGCAACTCGGCACCTTCGCCCCGGATCGGCCCGCCTCGAATGAAACCGACGATCTCGCCGCCATCGTCCTCAGCCACGAGAAGCTTGGCCCGAGGCTCGGGCTCAGCCAGAGCCCCTCGCCACATCTGCATCCGCTCCTCGACCGACAGGCCCGCGAGGGCCTCCGGTGCGAGGAAATCTTTGTAGGATTCGCGCCAGCCCTGAACGTGAGCCTTGGCGATGCCCTCAACGTCTGTCTCGCGGCCGTCGCGGATGCTGATCGTCACTCCGCCGCGGCCCCAATCTTTTCCCGGAATGGATCAGCCGGGTAGACGCCGAGGATGCGCAGTTCGCGGGAGAAGAATTCCAACTCTTCGAGGGCCCGCTTGAGGTTTGCGTCCTCCGGGTGACCGTCGACCTCGGCATAGAACTGGGTTGCCAGGAACTCGCCCTCGAGCATGTAGCTCTCGAGCTTCGTCATGTTGATGCCGTTCGTCGCGAATCCGCCGAGCGCCTTGTAGAGCGCAGCCGGCAGGTTGCGGACGCGAAACACGAAGGACGTCACCGTCGGTCCCTGATCCTCGGGAGCCCATTGCGGCGTCTTGGACAGGATGACGAAGCGGGTGGTGTTGTGCGCCTCGTCCTCCACATTCTCCGCCAGGATCTTCAGGCCGTAGATGTCGGCCGCCATGCGGGGCGACAGCGACGCCCGGGTCGGGTCCTTCCATTCCGCCACCTCACGGGCGGAGCCTGCGGTATCGCCGGCCACATGGGCTTTCAAGCCAAGCTTGCGGATGATCTTGCGGCACTGGCCCAGGGCATGGACGTGGCTGTAGACATCCTTGATGGTGCCGAGATGGGCTCCAGGGATGGCCATCAGGTGAAAGTGGATCGGCAGGAAATGCTCGCCGACGATGTGCAGACCCGAGGTCGGCAGCAGATGGTGGATGTCGGCCACGCGACCGGCGATCGAGTTCTCGATCGGAATCATGGCAAGGGTCGCCGGGCCTTCGTTCACAGCCGCGAAAGCGTCCTCAAAGGTCGGGCACGGCAGCGCCTCCCAATCGGGACGTGCCTCGGAGCAGGCGGTATGGGAGTTGGCGCCCAGTTCACCTTGGAACGAAATAAGCTTGCTCATGCTGTCCTCCGAGCTGCGATCATGTCGCGCGCTCTTTCCAGATCGTGGGGAGTATCAACGCCCAGGGGCACATCATCGACCACGACGGCATCGATGCGCATGCCGGCTTCCAAGGCGCGCAACTGCTCCAGCTTCTCACGCAGCTCCAGGGGCGACGGCTGCAGGCCCACAAACCTCTGCAGCGCTCTGCGCCGATAGGCGTAGAGGCCGATGTGATGATAGAGCGGGCCGTCCCCGTAAGGCGCGGTCGCCCGGGTGAAGTAGAGCGCGCGGAAACGGCCTGGAGAAATATGGCTTCCCACCATCTTCACCACGTTGGGATTGGTCTTCTCCTCCTCGCGCCCGATGACGGCGACGAGCGTCGCCAGATCGACCTGCGGATCCGAGAGCGGTGTGATCGAAGCGGCGATGGCCCGGGGATCGACCGTCGGCAGATCGCCCTGCACGTTCACGATCACGTCGTGCCGCCCCTCCGGGTCGAGCTTTTCCACAGCCTCGAAGATGCGGTCCGACCCGGAGGCATGGTCGGCGCGCGTCATCACGGCCTGACCGCCTGCCTTTACAACGGCTTCGGCGATCTCCGGCGCATCGGTGGCGACTGCCACGGGCCCGATCCCGGCCTCCATCGCCCGGCGCCATACATGGACGATCATGGGTTCGCCGGCGATGTCGGCCAGCGGCTTGTTCGGCAGGCGCATCGCCGCGAGGCGGGCAGGAATGAGGACGAGGGGGTCGGACATGGCGCGATCTTCAAGGCAGGGACTTGAGGGTCCTTAGCAAGGCGGGTCCTGTTTGTCATGGGTGCGTGCGGCACTCTATACGGGACCTTGAGGCGCCCGAATGCGTTGCAACCCCGAACTGCGACCACGAGAACGGCGAAAACCTCCGGAAACCCCATTGTCAAACCCCCATGACAACGGCTAAGCAACGCCCCGACGCGGGCACCCGCCCGCGGATCCTTTCTGCTGCGCTGGTTTCGCCGCTTTTACGAAGGCGAGGAGAGCCTCATTCATGAATATCGAGACCAATAAGATCGCAGGCGCCGTTTTCGCCTCGCTTCTCTTCGTGGTCGGCGTCAATGTCATCGCCGGCGGCCTGTTTTCTCCCCATAAGCCCGCCGTCCCAGGTTATGACCTCCCGGCGCCGGAAGAAGGCGCTGCTGCCGGTGCAGGGGCTGCCGCCGCTCCGGCCGAGCCGCTTCCCGTTCTTCTCGCCAGCGCCGACGTCGCCAAGGGTCAGGCTGCGGCCAAGAAGTGCGCCTCCTGCCACACCTTCGAGGAGGGCGGCCCCAACAAGGTCGGGCCGAATCTCCATGGCGTCGCCGGACGTCCTCTCGCGTCCCACGCGGGCTTCAACTATTCGGGCGCCCTCAAGGGCAAGGGCGGCGAGTGGAATTACGAGGCCCTGAACGCCTTCATCCAGAACCCCAAGCAGGCCGTTCCCGGCACCATCATGGCCTTCGCGGGCATCGCCCAGGCCAAGGAGCGGGCCGACGTCATCGCCTATCTGAAGTCGATCTCCCCCAGCGCACCTCCGTTCCCCGAGGCATCGGCCGCGGCGGCTCCGGCTGCCACCCCTGCGGCGGCACCCGCTGCAGGAGGGGCTCCTGCCGCTGGAGGAGCGACCGCCGCTCCCGCGGCGCAGTAAAGCGCATCACGCTCACATTCAGGAGAGCCGGGCCGAAACGCCCGGCTTTTTCTTTTGAGCCGCCTCCCCTTTCAGGCGTTGTCCCTTGCGCTCGACCCAACGCGCCCAAAAATCTAGCGAACGACAGACGCCTCATATCCTTGGAGACGCCGTGTGATCCGTACCCTTCTGCCGAGCCTCCTGGCCGCCTGCCTTGCCCTCACACCCCTCGCAGCCCAGGAAGCGCCATGGCGGCACGGTTCGGTCCTGCTGGATGAGCCGAAATACCCCGCAGGCTTCAAGCATTTCGATTACGTGAACCCGAATGCCCCGAAGGGCGGACTGGTCCGATTGGGCGCCCAGGGTACCTTCGACAGCTTCAACATCGTGGTGGCCGGCGTGAAGGGATCACCTGAACAGGGCGTGGGCCTCGTCTACGAAGCCCTGACCACCTCCGCCCTCGACCAGCCGAACTCGTCCTACGGGCTCCTGGCCGAGGCGTTCTCCTATCCCGAGGATTATTCCTCCGTCACCTTCCGCCTGCGCCCGGAAGCGCGCTGGCATGACGGGAAGCCGGTCACGCCAGACGACGTGATCTTCTCCTTCGAGGCCCTCAAGGCCAACAGCCCCACTTACGCCTTCTACTATGCCAACGTGACGAAGGCCGAGAAGCTGGGCGACCGGGAGGTGAAGTTCACCTTCGACGAGAAGGGCAACCGCGAGCTGCCGCAGATCATGGGGCAGCTCATCGTCCTGCCTAAGCACTGGTGGGAAGGCACCGCGCCGGACGGGCGCAAACGCGACGTGACGCAGACGACCCTGGAGCCGCCGCTGGGCTCCGGCCCCTATCGCCTCAAGAGCTTCGAGGCGGGCCGCACCGCATCCTACGAACGCGTGAAGGATCATTGGGGCGTCAATCTCAATGTGAATATCGGCCAGAACAACTTCGACGAGATTCGTTTCGAGTATTATCGCGACGCAACCGTGCTGCTCGAAGCCTTCAAGGGTGATCGCATCGACTTTCGCTCCGAGAACAGCGCCCGCAACTGGGCTGTTGGTTATGACTTTCCGGCGCGCCAGGAAGGGCGTGTGATCCGTGAGGAATTCCCAATCCGCGCGAGCGGCAGGATGCAGGCTTTCGTGCTCAATCTCAGGCGCGACCAGTTCAAGGACCAGCGCGTGCGCCGGGCCTTCAACCTTGCTTTCCCGTTCGAGGAGCTGAACAAGACGATCTTTTACGGGCTCTATGAACGACCCTCGAGCTACTTCTATGGATTGGATCTTGCGTCATCGGGGCTGCCCGAGGGCAAGGAGCTGGAGATCCTGGAGACCGTGCGCGACAAGGTTCCGCCTGCCGTCTTCACGACCCCTTACAAGAACCCGGTCAACGATTCCCCCGAAGCCATTCGCAACAACCTGCGCGAAGCCGACCGCCTGCTGAAGGAAGCGGGCTGGGAGGTGAAGGGCGGCCGCCGCGTCAACGCCAAGGGCGAAGTCTTCAGCGTCGAGCTTCTCGGCAGCAGCCCCAACGACGAGCGCATCTTCCTGCCCTACGCGGATGTTCTCAAACGTCTCGGCATCGCCGCCAGCGTGCGCACCGTGGACGATGTTCAGGAAACCAACCGCACCCGCGCGTTTGATTTCGACATCACCACCGGCTTGTGGCCGCAATCGTCCTCGCCGGGCAATGAGCAGCGCGAATTCTGGGGTTCACAGTCGGCGAAACGCGAAGGCTCGCAGAACCTCGCCGGCATTGCGGACCCGGCAGTCGATGCGCTCATCGATCGCGTGATCTTCGCCAAGGATCGTGACGAGCTGGTTGCCGCCACGAAGGCGCTCGACCGCGTGCTGCTGGCGCACGATTACGTGGTTCCGCAATGGACGTCGCTCAAGCAGCGCACCGCCCGTTGGGACCGCTACAGCCACCCCGAGACCATGCCGCGATACGGCGGTGCCGCCTTCCCGACCATCTGGTGGTACGATCAGGCTAAGGCCGCCAAGACGGGAGCGCCGCGATGAGAGAGTTCAGCCGCCGCAGAGTTCTTCAGACAGGTGTCGCGAGCGCTGCTCTCTCGATCCTCCCTCGTGCGGGTTGGACGCAGGAAGGCAATGGTTCTGAAACCCACGGCCTCTCCAGCTTCGGCGAGCTGAAATACCCGCCCGACTTCAAGCATTTCGAATACGTGAACCCGGCGGCTCCGAAAGGCGGCACGCTGGCGATCCAGATCAAGCAGACGCTGGGCAACCAGAACTTCGACACCTTCAACACGCTCAACGTCTTCGTGCTGAAAGGCGATGGCGCCGCCGGCATGGCCGGCACCTTCGACACCCTGATGGCAGGCTCCGGCGACGAGCCTGATGCGCTCTACGGACTTGTGGCGAAAAGCGTGCGCATCTCCGACGACAAGCTCACCTATCGCTTCACGCTGCGACCGGAAGCGCGCTTCCACGACGGCTCGCGGCTGACCGCGAAGGATGCGGCTTTCTCGTTGAACATCCTGAAGGCAAAAGGCCATCCGATTTTCACCCAGCTCCTGACACAGATGGCCTCGGCGGAAGCGGAATCCGACGATGTGCTGCGCGTGCAGTTCACGCCGCAGCGCAGCCGTGACCTGCATCTGGTCGTTGCCGGCCTGCCGATCCTCTCCGAGCGCTACTGGCAGGGCAAGGATTTCGAGGCGGCGACATTGGAGGCCCCGCTCGGTTCAGGTCCGTACAAGGTGGGCCGCTTCGAGGTCGGGCGCTTCATTGAATTCGATCGCGTGCCGGATTACTGGGCCAAGGACTTGCCCGTGAATGTGGGTCAGAACAATTTCGACCGCATCCGCTATGAGTATTTCCGCGATCGCACCGTCGCGTTCGAGGCGTTCAAGAACGGCACGCTCAACTTCCATGAGGAGTCTACGTCGCGAACCTGGGCGACGGGCTACGACTTTCCCGCCGTCCGCGAGGGCCGCGTCAAGAAGGAGGAAATCCCGAATACCCTGCCGGCCCCGATTCAGGGCTGGTACTTCAACACCCGCCGCGAGATGTTCAAGGATCCGCGCATTCGCGAGGCGCTCGGGCTGGCCTTCGATTTCGAATGGACCAACACGAACATCATGTTCGGCTCCTATCGCCGAACAACATCGTTCTTTGAAAATTCGGACATGAAGGCCGTCGGCCGTCCATCGAGCGGGGAACTGGCGCTGCTGGAGCCGTTCCGCGACAAGCTGCCAGCTTCCGTGTTCGGTGAACCGGTCATGCCGCCGGTCTCCGACGGCTCGGGGCAGGACCGGCAGCTGCTCCGCCGAGCGGACGAGCTGCTGCGACAGGCCGGATGCAAGCGCGACGGCGGCGTTCTCAAGCTGCCGAACGGTCAGCCCTTCGTGATCGAGTTTCTGGACTTCCAGCCCTCGCTTCAGCCGCATACCCAGCCGTTCCAGAGCAACCTGAAGCGTCTCGGCATCGATGCCCGTTCTCGCATCGTAGATGCGGCGCAATATCAGCAGCGGCTGAACGAGTACGATTTCGACATCACGAGCCGGGCCCTCGTCGGCTCCTCAACGCCCGGCGACAGTTTGCGAACCGTCTACGGCTCCCAGGCCGCACGCACGCAGGGAGGGCAGAACCTGGCCGGGATCGAGCATCCGGCTGTCGACGCGCTGATCGAGACCATCGGCTGGGCCAAGTCGCGCCAGGACCTCAATGTCGCCTGCCGTGCCCTGGACCGGGTTCTCCGTTCGGGCCATTATTGGATTCCTATGTGGTTCAAGGCCAGCGACTGGCTTGCCTATTGGGACCAGTTCTCACGCCCCGAAACGAAGCCGCGCTTTGCCTCGGGAGCCCCGGGAACCTGGTGGTACGATGCCGAGAAAGCGAAGCGGATCGGGCGAGGTTAAGGTTTGGATACAGTTGTGACGACGCACAATGGGGCGGACATGCCCCGCCTGCTTCTGCGCCTTGAGGGCTTGGTCTTTTCCTCGATCACTCTATGCTGCTCGGGATCGCCGCCATCTGGGCGGCGCATATCGGGTTCGACTGTATGTTGGGATATGGCTTGAAATATTCGTCTGGCTTCAACGACACCCATCTCGGCCGCATCGGCCGGCAAGCAGCAGGCGCTTGATGCTGGCCTATATTGCGCGTCGTGTTCTTCTCATGATCCCCACCATCCTGGGCATCATGCTCATCTCCTTCGTGCTCGTGCAGTTCGCCCCCGGCGGCCCCGTTGAGCGCATCATCGCGCAGCTTCAAGGACAGGATTCCGGCGCAACCTCGCGCATCTCCGGCGGCGGGGGCGATCTGGCGGGCGGAGGCCAGTCTCCCGGCGGAGGCGGTGCAGGCGATGCCTCCTCGTCCCGCTATCGCGGCGCACAAGGGCTCGATCCGCAGTTCATCAAGCAGCTCGAAACGCAATTCGGCTTCGACAAGCCCGCCCATGAGCGCTTCCTGAAGATGATCTGGGATTACGCGCGCTTCGATTTCGGCAAGAGCTATTTCCGCGACATCTCCGTGCTGGAGCTCATCAAGGAGAAGCTGCCGGTCTCGATCAGCCTCGGCCTCTGGATGACGCTGCTGTCCTACGCCATATCGATTCCGCTCGGCATCAAGAAGGCGGTGCGGGACGGCTCCACCTTCGACATCTGGACCTCGGCCGTGGTCATCATCGGCTATGCGATCCCGGGCTTCCTCTTCGCGATCCTGCTGATCGTGCTGTTTGCCGGCGGCTCGTTCTGGCAGGTTTTTCCGCTGCGCGGCCTGACATCCGAAAACTGGGCCTTCATGCCGTGGTACTGGCAGATCGCGGATTATTTCTGGCACCTCGTTCTGCCCATCACGGCCATGGCGCTGGGGGCGTTCGCGACCTCGACCCTGTTGACCAAAAACTCCTTCCTCGACGAGATCCGCAAGCAATATGTGCTCACCGCGCGCATGAAGGGCCTGTCCGAGCGGCAGGTGCTCTACGGCCATGTCTTCCGCAATGCGATGCTCATCGTGATCGCAGGATTTCCTGGTGCCTTCATCGGGGCGTTCTTCGCCGGCGCGCTCCTCATCGAGACCATCTTTTCTCTCGATGGCCTCGGACTCCTCTCCTTCGAGTCGATCGTGAACCGTGACTATCCGGTGGTCTTCGCCAACCTCTACATCTTCTCGCTCGTAGGCCTGGCCGTGAACCTCGTGTCCGACCTCACCTATACCTGGATCGATCCGCGGATCGATTTCGAGACCCGGGAGGCGTGAGATGAACGAGAACGTTCCCGTCGTCTCTCCGGCCTCCTCGCCTGTCGCGCCGCCGCTGCCGCGCCAGGGCTTCATCAAGCTCTCGCCGCTCAACCGGCGACGATGGGAAAACTTCAAGGCGAACCGGCGCGGCTACTGGTCGTTCTGGATCTTCCTTGTCCTGTTCGTCCTGAGCATGTTCGCGGAGCTGATTGCCAACGACAAGCCGATCCTCGCCTCCTACAAGGGCGAGCTGCTCTACCCGGCCTTCGTGAATTATCCGGAGGAGAAGTTCGGCGGCTTCCTGGCGGTCACGGATTATCGCGACCCGGTGATCGCCAAAGAGATTCAGGACAACGGCTGGCTGCTCTGGGCGCCTGTCCGCTTTTCCTACACCACGCATAACCTCGACCTTCCCGTTCCGGCTCCCGCGCCGCCGACCTGGATGCTCACCGACGATCAATGCCGACCGATTGCAGAGCGCAACGGCGGCACCGGCTGCAACGATATCGAATGGAACTGGCTCGGCACGGACGATCAGGGCCGCGACGTGGTTGCGCGTCTCATCTACGGCTTCCGCATCTCAGTCCTGTTCGGCCTGACGCTGGCCGGGATCTCCTCCATCGTCGGCATCCTGGCCGGCGCCGTTCAGGGTTATTACGGCGGCTGGACGGACCTGCTGTTCCAGCGCTTCATCGAGGTCTGGACGGCCATTCCTTCCCTCTACCTGCTCATCATCATCTCGGCCGTGATCACGCCGAGCTTCTTCGTGCTGCTCGGCATCCTGCTGCTCTTCTCCTGGGTGTCGCTCGTGGGCGTGGTGCGCGCCGAGTTCCTGCGTGCCCGCAACTTCGAATATGTGCGCGCGGCCCGCGCCCTAGGCCTCTCCAATGCCACCATCATGTTCAAGCACCTGCTGCCAAACGCCATGGTGGCAACGCTGACCTTCATGCCCTTCATCATCAACGGCTCGATCACGACGCTGACCTCGCTCGACTTCCTCGGCTTCGGCCTGCCGCCGGGTTCGCCGTCGCTCGGCGAGTTGCTCGCGCAGGGCAAAGCGAACCTCCAGGCGCCATGGCTCGGTCTCGCCGGGTTCTTCGTGATCGCCGTGATGCTCAGCCTTCTCATCTTCGTCGGCGAAGCGGTGCGCGATGCCTTCGATCCGCGGAAGACGTTTCGATGACAGAACCCCTCCTCTCCGTTCAGGATCTCTCCGTCGCATTCCGCCAGGGCGGGGGCGACATGCTGGCGGTGGACCGCGTGTCCTTCGACGTCATGCCCGGCGAGACGGTAGCGCTGGTGGGCGAATCCGGGTCCGGCAAGTCGGTCACAGCGCTCTCGGCGCTCAAGCTCCTGCCCTATCCGTCCGCGCATCACCCGTCCGGCCGCATCCTTTTCAAGGGCAAGGACCTGATGCCGGCGGACGAGAACGCGATGCGAAAAGTCCGCGGCAACGACATCACCATGGTGTTCCAGGAGCCGATGACCTCGCTCAACCCGCTCCACACCATCGAGCGTCAGGTCGGCGAAATCCTTAAATTGCATCGCGGCCTCAATGACCGCGAGGCGCGCACCCGTACGCTGGAGCTTCTGCAACTCGTCGGCATCCGCGATGCAGAGTCGCGGCTTGATGCCTATCCGCACCAGTTGTCCGGCGGCCAGCGCCAGCGCGTGATGATTGCGATGGCGCTCGCCAACGAGCCCGATCTCTTCATCGCCGACGAGCCCACGACCGCGCTGGACGTGACGGTGCAGGCGCAGATCCTCAAGCTGCTTGCCGAACTCAAGAGCAGATTGAACATGTCGATGCTCTTCATTACGCACGACCTCGGCATCGTGCGCAAGATCGCCGACCGTGTCTGCGTAATGCTCAAGGGCAAGATCGTCGAGCAGGGCACGGTCGCAGAGGTCTTCGGCAATCCGCAGCATCCCTATACGCAGCGGCTGTTGGCTGCAGAACCCAAGGGCCGCGCCAATCCCGTTGCACACGATGCGCCGGTCATCGTCGAGGCTGGGCCGATCAAGGTCTGGTTTCCGATCAAGCGCGGCTTCTTCCAGCGCACTGTCGGCCATGTGAAGGCGGTTGACGGCGTGTCGGTGCGGGTGCGGCGGGGCGAGACAGTCGGCGTCGTGGGCGAGTCCGGGTCCGGCAAGACGACGCTGGGTCTGGCCATCCTGCGCCTTGTCCAGTCAGAAGGGCCCATCGTGTTCCTCGGCAACCGCATCGACGGGATGCGCGCCAAGGACATCCGTCCGATGCGCAAGAACCTTCAGGTGGTGTTCCAGGACCCTTACGGCTCCCTGTCGCCGCGCATGTCGATTGCCGAGATCGTCGAGGAAGGGCTTCTCGTCCAGAACAAAGGACTCTCATACGGGGAGCGCCGCAATATCGTGGCCAAGGCTCTGGACGACGTGGGCCTCGACCCGGCCACCATGGACCGCTACCCGCACGAGTTCTCCGGCGGCCAGCGCCAGCGTATCGCCATTGCCCGCGCCATGGCGCTGGAGCCGCAGTTCATCATGCTTGACGAGCCGACCTCGGCCCTCGACATGTCCGTGCAGGCGCAGATCGTCGAATTGTTGCGTGACCTGCAGAAGCGGCGCGACCTCGCCTACATGTTCATCAGCCACGATTTGAAGGTCGTGCGGGCACTCGCCAACCACGTGGTTGTGATGCAGAACGGCCAGATCGTCGAGGAGGGGTCGGCCGAGAGTATCTTCGCAGCCCCCCGCACCGACTACACCAAGGCCTTGTTCGCCGCCGCCTTCAATCTTGAAACGGCGGCCTCGAACGCGGTTCGCGAATAGGACTCTGCTGTTCTAACATGCCTGCGCATCACCATTCTGCCAGCCATTCGCATCATGGGCATTCCCATGCTCCCGTGGCGGGTCACGGACGCGCCTTTGCCATCGGCATCGTGCTGAATCTCGGCTTCGTTGCCATCGAGGCCGGGTACGGCTTCTGGGCCGATTCCATGGCCCTGCTCTCGGACGCCGGTCATAACCTGAGCGATGTGCTTGGCCTTGCTATCGCCTGGGGCGCGGCGCTTCTGGCGAGACGCGGCCCGACGGAGCGCTTCACCTACGGCTTGCGTTCCAGCTCCATTCTCGCGGCGCTTTTCAACGCACTGCTTCTGCTAGTGGCGGTCGGCGGCATCGTGTGGGAATCCCTGCAGCGCATCATCGAGCCAACGCCAGTCGCCGCCGGCACGATGATGGTCGTGGCGGGTATCGGGATCCTCGTGAACGGCTTCACGGCTTTCCTGTTCATGGGCGGCCATAACGACCTCAACATCCGGGGAGCCTTCCTGCACATGGTGGCCGATGCGGCCGTGTCGCTGGGCGTCGTCCTCGGCGGCCTCGCGATCCTCTGGACGGGCGCCGGCTGGATTGATCCGGTTCTCAGCCTCGTCATCGCCGCCGTGATCGTCTGGGGCACCTGGAGCCTGCTGAAGCAATCCCTGACCCTATCTCTTCACGGCGTGCCGCGCGGCATCGCGGTGCCCGACGTCAGAAAGGCTCTCGAGCGGATGCCGGGCGTCGCGCGCGTTCATCATCTGCATGTCTGGGCCGTGAGCACCACCGAGGCTGCTCTCACGGCTCATCTCGTCATGCCGAATGGACATCCGGGCGATGGTTTTCTGGCGGGGGCGCACCGGGAGCTGAAGGAGCATTTCGGTATCGGCCATGCGACATTGCAGATCGAGATCAACCAATCTGCCGCCGTCCATGAGCACGATTCGAATTGCCCCTTAGAGCAATACGAGCACCCTCACCAGGGCCACAAGCATGAGGGGCACCACCATCGCTAGGAGAGATCGCATCTTTCGCTGCAATGACGTATCAGTCATGATTCTTGTGGTTTGAGGAACTGGGATCAATGCCTCGCGCTCTTCTCATTGTGCTCGACTCCGTCGGTATTGGCGGAGCGGAGGATGCCGACGCCTATGGCGATGTGGGCGCCGACACGCTCGGACATATCGCAGAAGCCTGCGCCGACGGGCGCGGCGATCAGGCTGGCCTCCGCCAGGGGCAGCTTCATCTGCCGCATCTGGCTGCGCTGGGTCTCGGGCTCGCCTGCGAGGCCTCGACGGGCCGCATGCCGCCGAACCTTGCCCCGCAGGGGCCGCTGAAAGGCGCCTGGGGCTACGGTGTCGAGACCTCCAAGGGCAAGGATACGCCTTCGGGCCACTGGGAAATCGCCGGCGTGCCCGTGACCTTCGACTGGGGCTATTTCCCCGATACAATCCCGACCATTCCCGATGAACTGACCACGGCGCTTATCGCGCGGGGCAATCTTCCCGGCATCCTCGGCAACAAGCATGCCTCCGGCACCGCCGTGATCGATGAATTCGGCGCGGAGCATATGCGCACGGGCAAGCCGATCGTCTATACCTCCGTCGACAGCGTGCTGCAGATCGCCGCCCACGAGGAGAGCTTCGGGCTGGAGCGGCTCTACGAATTGTGCCGGATCGGACGCGAGCTCTGCGACGCGTATAAGATCGGCCGCGTGATCGCCCGCCCCTTCGTGGGTTCGCCCGAGACGGGCTTCAAGCGCACCGGCAACCGCAAGGACTTCGCCACGCCGCCGCCAGCGGACACCGTCCTCGACACGCTGACGAAGGCAGGCCGCTCCATCGTCACCGTCGGCAAGATCGGCGACATCTTCGCCCACCGCTCAACAGGCCGTGAGATCAAGCCGAACGGCAACGACGCCTGCCTGTCGGCTGCCATCGAGGTGATGAAGGACCTGCCCGATGGCGGCTTCGTGTTCGCCAATCTCGTGGATTTCGACAGCGAGTTCGGCCACCGCCGCGACATCCCCGGCTATGCGGCAGCGCTCGAGGCCTTCGACCGGCGTATCCCGGAGATCGAGGCCGCTCTCCAGCCGGGCGATCTCGTCATCATCACCGCCGACCATGGCAACGACCCCTCCTGGCGCGGAACCGACCACACCCGCGAGCACGTGCCGATCCTAAGCTTCGGTTCCGGGTTGAAGCTTGGCGCCATCGGACGGCGCGAAAGCTTTGCCGACATCGGCGCTACGATATTGCATCATCTGAAGATTACAGGGTACGGTATCGGGAGATCATGGCTTCCAGGCTAACCCCACATGAGAAAAGCTGCAATTTTCCTTATTTTGATTACTGCGACCTTCTGCGGAGCAGTCCCCTCTGAAGCAGCGACACAACGTGAGTGTCTTAAAGCGCTCAACCTCGGCAAGCGCTATGAGGAAGAACGCAAGCAGGCGTTCGCACTTTTTCAAAGGGGAAGGTCCGAGGGTCTGAGATGCGATTTTCTGGTAAAGTCCAGAAGGTATGTTTCTCAGGCTGAGAAAGCTGCCAACGCCTGCCATGAACATGAGCCGAACTTGGCTGAAAAGCTGAAAGCTGATGCAGCTTCAACTCTGAAGGAGTTGGACTCCGCCAAGTACGAGTGCCGTCCGAAATCCAAAGCTGAGCTACAGGCTGAGAAGCGCTGCCTTGCCGCAAGAGAAGCAACCAATGCAAAGGACGCCGTCTTCAAGCAGACGCTTGCAGCCTATAACGCCAATAAAACAAAGCTTACTCAGTGCACTTTTCTGAAAGCATCCATCGATTATCTCACCGAAACTGACACGATGCTGAAGCTCTGTGAGCCCATCCATGCTCCGGATGGTCCCTCACAGATAGCAAAGAACAGAGAGACGCTTCAGAAAAGCAGAGAGGCACAAACCAAATTCTGCATTTAATTCTAGCTATTTAGCCCAAAATTATCTGCCTGCGAGCAGCAAAGGCAAAGGTACTTTAAGCCATTGACGGCCCCGCAACTTTGGATCAGTCTCCCATAGATCGTATGGAGGCTCTCCGGCGATCGGTCGAGGGAGTCTTCCCGTTCTTGCGTGGAAGATTGTTCATGAGCTCGCCCAACCGCTCGACGCATATCCGGCTCACCTCCCATCCCGAGCCGAACACCGGCACCATCAAGCATCCGATCAAGTGGGGAGCCAAGGATCCGCAGGAGCGCGGGCCGATCATCGGCAGCGTCACCAATCCGGCCGACCGCAACGTGATCGGCGCCCATGGCGGCTCATATTCGCTCTATCGGGCGCTCGCCATCTCGGCTCGGGCGATGAACCCCCTGTCGCGGCCCGATCTTCACAACACCCATCCGACCGCGGAGATCGGCCCGCATCCGCAATGGTTCGACCCGGGCAAGATCGTGTCCCTCGATCCCTGGGGGCACATGGTCGGCCAGATCTTCCAGAGCGACATTGCCGGCGGCGTCGACATCCGCCCCAGCATCGCGGTGACCAAGGCCCGCCTCAACATGCCGGAGATCCTCTCGGCCATGGGGGCGAAGCGCTTACACGCCGATGGTGGCTTCCTGCATGAATCCGGCGACATCTCCGTCACGAAGATCGCGGTCGATCCAGTCTGGTACCTGCCCGGCATTGCGGAGCGCTTCGGCTGCTCTGAGGGCGAGTTGCGGCGCACCCTGTTCGAGCAAACCGGCGGCATGTTCCCGGAGCTCGTCACCCGTCCCGACATGAGCGTGTTCCTGCCACCCATCGGCAACATCACAGTTTATGTCGTAGGCGACGTGTCGCGCCTGAGCGATCCGAAAACCCGCATCGCCTGTCGCGTGCATGACGAGTGCAACGGCTCCGATGTGTTCGGTTCCGACATCTGCACCTGCCGGCCTTATCTCGTGCACGGCATCGAGGAATGCGTCAGGGAAGCGCAAACCGGAGGCGTCGGGGTCATTGCCTATAACCGCAAGGAAGGCCGCGCGCTCGGCGAGGTCACCAAGTTCCTCGTCTACAATGCGCGCAAGCGGCAGGAAGGTGGCGACCAAGCCTCCACGTATTTCGAACGCACCGAATGCGTGGCCGGCGTGCAGGATGCGCGCTTCCAGCAGCTCATGCCCGACGTGCTGCACTGGCTCGGCATCCAGCGCATCGACCGGCTCATGTCCATGTCGAACATGAAGTACGACGCCATCACCGGCTCCGGTATCGAGGTGGTGGAGCGCGTGCCGATTCCGGCCGAACTGGTGCCGCCGGATGCTCAAGTCGAAATCGAAGCCAAGAAGGCGGCCGGCTACTACACGCCCGAGGGAGCACCGGATGCGTCGGCCTTGGATCAGGTGAAGGGCCGCGATCTGGAGCGGTTCTAATGCGATGCTTCATGAGGCGGGCGCCGGCTTGTGGCCGGTGCCCGCTTCGTTTTTAACCCTTATGCTAAACCGCCCTGCCCCAGGATGATGTGTTGCCTGCAGACTGTGCTATCGCATCTTAAGCCTGAGATCATCGGAGCCCTGAGTGACCGACCAGCCTAACTTGTCACCTGACACCAAAGCCGCCCGAGGCCTTCTCTCCGCCGTGGCGGTGCGGGAGCGGTCGCACCAGCTTCTGCAGGCGGGTCTCGAAGGTCGCCTCCAGCACTTCACGGTCAATCTCGGGCGTCTCGACGCCTGCGCGGATGAGGTCGTGAAGACCATCCGCGAGGCCTATCCATCCCTCGACATCCCGTTCCATGCCCGCTGGCGCCATTTCTCGGCCGGGGGACACGAGCGCTGGGGCGCCGTGATGCACGGCGCAGCATGGGGAACAGCCGCCGGTATGGCCCGCGCCGCCTTCGACCTCGCCATCGTGTCCGTGCTGCTCGATGCGGGCGCCGGCGCCCAATGGCGCTATGAGGAAGGCCGCACGGGCGAGACCTATATCCGCTCCGAGGGACTCGCGGTGGCAAGCTTCGACATGTTCGTGAGCGGTGCCTTTTCCAGCAGGCCAGAAGATCCGTTCCGTGTCGACGCGGATGTGCTGATGACGCTCACCGCAGAGGACTTGGCTGAAGGCTTCCAGGTCTCGGCCGACAACCCGCTCGTCGGCCTCGAAGGTCGCGCCGCACTTCTCAACCGGCTCGGGCGCGTCGTCGCAACGAACCCGGACATTTTCGGGCAGGTGGACGATCCCCGCCCCGGCGGCCTCTTCGACGTCATCGCCGCGACCGCCGAGGGCGAGCACATCGAGGCGACCGCGATCCTTGAGGCGCTGCTCACGCATCTCGGCCCGATCTGGCCCGGCCGCATCACGCTCGGCGGTGTCGATCTCGGCGACACTTGGCGCCATCCGTTGGTCGAGGCGCAGGATGCCACGAAGGGGCTCGTGCCCTTCCACAAGCTCTCCCAATGGCTCTCCTATTCGCTCATCGAGCCGCTCGAATGGGCGGGCTCTTCCGTGATCGAGATCGACGGCCTCACGGGCCTGCCGGAATACCGCAACGGCGGGCTGTTCCTCGATAGCGGCGTGATCGCCTTGAAGGATCAGACGGACGCCAGTCGCGCTCACGCGGTGGATTCGCAGCTCGTGGTGGAATGGCGGGCCTTGACGGTCGCCCTTCTCGACCGCATTGCCGAACCGATCCGCGCGAAGCTAGGATTTGCAGCGGCGGACTTTCCCCTGGCCAAGGTGCTCGAAGGCGGCACCTGGGCGACGGGGCGGCGATTGGCGAAGGAGAAGCGCGGCGACGGCTCGCCTCCTCTCAGCGTGATCAGTGACGGGACAGTGTTCTAAATGAATCAGCAGACGACGATCAAAGAGGGAAAAAACATGCAGGGCGTCACGGTGGTCGATCATCCGCTGGTTCAGCACAAGCTGACCCTCATGCGGGACAAGCAACGTTCGACGAAGGGTTTCCGCCAGCTCCTCAACGAGATCGGCATGCTCCTCTGCTACGAGGTGACCCGCGACCTGCCGATCGAGCGCATCGAGATCGAGACGCCGATGACCAAGATGGAAGGCGCGCAGATCGCCGGCAAGAAGCTGGTTCTCGCCCCCATCCTGCGCGCCGGCGTCGGCTTTCTCGACGGCATGCTCACCCTCGTACCCGCCGCGCGCGTCGCCCATATCGGCCTCTACCGCGATCCGGAGTCGCTTCAGGCGGTGGAATACTACTTCAAGGCTCCGTCGGATCTTGCCGACCGCATGGTGCTGGTGCTCGACCCCATGCTCGCCACCGCCAACTCGGCTGTGGCCGCTATCGAGCGGCTGAAGGAGCGCGGCGCCAAGGACCTGCGCTTCGTCTGCCTGCTGGCTGCGCCCGAAGGCATTGAGCGCCTGCGCAGCGCGCATCCGGACGTGCATATCTGGACCGCCGCCATCGACGAGCGCCTGAACGACCACGGCTATATCGTGCCGGGCTTAGGGGACGCCGGCGACCGCATGTACGGAACGCGCTAGACTCACGTGACTTATCCCCTCATCGCTCACAACAGGGGTTTTCGGCCTTGCGCTTCATCGTCGCCGACTGGGGAACGACCCGTTTTCGCGGCTATCTGATCGAGAACGAGACCATTCTCGATCAGGTCTCGTCCGACGAGGGCGTTTCGGCCCTGCAAAAGGGCCAGCACCGCGACGTGTTCCTGCGGCAATGCGGGCCTTGGCTTCAGGCCGAGCCCGACGCGCCGGTGCTGCTCGTTGGGATGGTGGGCAGCCGCGAGGGCTGGGTCGAGGCGCCCTACGCGTCCTGCCCGGCGGGTCCCGCTGAAATCGCCCAGGCCCTCGTGCCGGTGGATCTGGGGAACGGCCGCAAGGGCCATATCATTCCAGGCCTGTTCTGTGAGCCGGCTCCCGGAGCGGCCGACGTAATGCGCGGCGAGGAAACCCTGGTTCTGGGCACAGGCGTCGAGGACGGACTGATCTGCTCGGCCGGCACGCATCCCAAATGGATCCTGATGCGCAATGGCCGCATCGAGCGCTTCGCCACCTACATGACCGGCGAGATGTACGCCCTGCTGCGCGAGCATTCCATGATCGGCCGCCCGGCCACTCAGCCCGAGGATCCGAAGGGCTTTGATCTCGGCCTCGAGGCCGCCGAGCGCAATGCCGGCGAAGCCCGCGTCGGCCTGCTGCATCTTCTCTTCAGCGCCCGTGCCTCGGTCGTGTCCAACCGCATGCACAGCAGCCTGCTCGCGCCTTATCTGTCAGGCCTGCTCACGGGCGACGAGATCAACGGCGCTCTGTCCCAGTTCGGCCGTCCTGACTCCGTCACCATCCTGGCCGCGCTGGAGCGTGCGGAACTCTACGTCCACGCGCTCAAGCGCCACGGCATCGAGGCGGAGATCAAGGATACGCAGCAGGCCCTGATCGCAGGCTTGGCGCGGATCGTGCGCCAGCATGCGTTGGGGTAGCTCTCAATGTCATCCCGGATGCCGAAGGCGATCCGGGATCGGTCAATCCAGTCCAGCACTGTCGTTCCGGGGCCGCGCAAGCGAAGCACGACCCGGAGGGCCGCGCCGCAGGCGTGGAAATCCATAAACACAAGGTTCACGGAACATGGCACCGTTAGCGGTTATGGATTCCCGCTTTCGCAGGAATGACAGTGTTGAGATTCCGGCGCATTCCCGTCTCGCGATCCCGGATCTTCGCTGCGCTTCGTCCGGGATGACGGCTAGGGAAGGATGACACACACGTTTCAAGCGCTTAAAACTCACCCAAGCACCCGTCTTTAACCGCTCAGGTCACCATCCATGCCCCACCCCCTCCTCGCCTCCGCGAACGAAGCCTCGAAACCCATCTGGCTCGTGACGGAACAGACCTGGACCGAGATCGCCGGGAGCCTGCCGCCGCTGGCACAGGGCTTTGCGAAGGCGCAAGGGTTTGCGGGCAAGGCCGGAAGCCACTGCCTTCTGCCCGACGCGAGCGGTGAGCTTTTTGGTGTTGCTTTCGGCATCAACGGAACGGACGCCCGGCAGAGCGATCCATTCCTTCCCGGCAAGCTCTCCACGCTGCTGCCGGAAGGCGTCTATCGCTTCGAGACCGAAGCCCCGAACCCGACGCTTGCCACGCTCGCCTGGCTGCTCGGCACCTACAGCTTCAGTCGCTACCGCAAGCGCAATGAGAAAGCCGTGCGTCTCGTCATTCCGCACGGCGTCGACGCGGAAGACGTAACCCACATCGCGAATGCCATCGTCGCAAGCCGCGACCTCGTCAACACGCCCACCAACGACCTCGGACCCGACGGAATCGAAGCAGCTGCGAGAGAGTTGGCGGACCGCCATGGCGCCTCCTTCACCAGCATCGTCGGCGACGATCTGCTCAAGCAGAACTTTCCGATGATCCACGCGGTGGGCCGCGCCTCCATCACGCCGCCGCGCCTCATCGACTTCACCTGGGGCAAGGCCGATGCGCCGCGCATTACCCTCGTGGGCAAAGGCGTCGCGTTCGACACAGGCGGCCTCGACATCAAGCCTGCCGCCTCCATGCTGCTCATGCGAAAGGACATGGGCGGGGCTGCGGCCACGCTCGCCTTGGCATCGATGATCATGGACGCCAAGCTGCCCGTGCGCCTGCGTGTTCTGATCCCGGCTGTCGAGAACGCGATCTCCAGCAATGCCTTCCGCCCCGGTGACATCCTGCCGAGCCGTAAAGGCATCTCGGTGGAGATCGGCAACACGGATGCGGAGGGCCGCCTGATTCTGGCCGATGCCCTCGCACTCGCCGACGAGGAAAGCCCCGACCTCATCGTCGATTTCGCCACGCTCACAGGTGCGGCCCGCGTGGCGCTCGGCCCCGAGCTGCCGCCCTTCTACACCGATGACGACGCGTTGGCCGCCGATATTGCACGCCATGGTACAGCGGAGAACGATCCTGTCTGGCGCCTGCCGCTATGGTACCCTTACCAGAGCCAACTGGATTCCAAATTCGCCGACATGAACAACACCGGCGGGCCCATGGGCGGCTCGATCACGGCGGCCCTGTTCCTGCGCCGCTTCGTGGAGGCCGCAAAGGCCCATGTGCATTTCGACATCTTCGCTTGGAACAACGCCACCAAGCCAGGGCGCCCCGAGGGCGGCGAAGTCCAGGTCTCGCGCCTGATGTATGCTCTCCTGAAGGAGCGCTATGGCGCTTGAGCCGCTGGCGTTTCGGCGCCGAAGCGACTAGGAAATCTGGTTACAGACTGAGGAGCTGCCCCAATGAGTTTCGACCGCCGCATCACGCCCGTCCGCACGGATCTCGCCGATGAGCGCCTGCGCGGACAGGTCGAGGCTGAACGGTTCACAACCGGTACGGTCAAGCGAGTTGTCGCCACCTTCTCGGCCCTGCACCGCCACCCTTCCCGCGAGGCGCCCGTGGACACGCAGGCGATCTTCGGCGAAAGCGTGACCATCTATGACGAGCACGAGGGCTGGGCCTGGGTGCAGCTTCACGAGGACGGCTATGTGGGCTACCTGCCGAGCGAAGCCTTGGGCGAAGCAGGAGCGGAGCCGACCCACAAGGTGCGCGCGATCCGCACCTTCGTCTATCCGGGCCCTAACCTGAAGCTTCCCTTTCAGAGCTACCTGACCCTGAACTCCAAAGTCTCGGTGACGGAAGCGGAAGGAGACTACGCCCGGCTTGCCAACGGCGGCTGGGTCTTCGCCGCACATCTGAGCGGCCTCGATGCCTTCGAGACGGATTATGTGGCCTTGGCCGAGCGCTTCCTGCACACGCCCTATCTTTGGGGCGGCAAGACGAGCCTCGGCATCGACTGCTCGGGACTCGCTCAGACCGTGCTGACGGCAGCGGGCATCAAGGCACCGCGCGACAGCGACATGCAGGAGCGTGAACTCGGTGAGCCCGTCGAGGTGAAGCCGGATCTGAGCGGCCTCAAGCGCGGCGATCTGGTGTTCTGGAAGGGCCATGTTGGTCTGATGATGGACGAGACCAACTTCATCCACGCCACCGGCCACAGCATGACGGTGATGATCGAGCCTCTGGCTGTCGCGGAAGAACGCATCCGCCTGGGAAGCTACGGGCCGATCAGCGCGATCAAGCGGCTGTAAGCGAACAACCGCGCCCCATCAATCGCGTTGACCGAATGGGACACCTTCGGATTCCTGAGGCAACGCATCGGCAATCTCCACCCATGGCGCCTTGGAGCCGACATGATAATGCATTCCGGCCTTCATGGATGGATCGGAATCGAGCGTGCCCAGCCGAAACCCGAGCCTGTCCGGATCTGCCTCGTCGCGCTTGTAGATCGGCGAACCGCAGCAGCCGGCGAAGAAGCGTTGAACACCTGGGCTCGATTCCCAACTGCGCAACAGATCCTCGCCAGCGACAAAGGTCAGCGCTGAGGCATCCAGGCTCGCGGTTGTCCCGAAGCTCGATCCTGAGTGTTTGCGGCACCGCCAGCAATGGCAGTAGGTGATGGGGCCGGAGAGGTGGCCTTTGATCTCGTAGCGGACCTGCCCGCAGGCGCATGAGCCTTTCAGCATCAAAAAATCCTCTTGTACGACAGCGCCTTAGTATCCTCGCGCTCGATCCACCACGGCTTCGAACGGTTCTCCCGCTTCATACCGGCGAATCTGCTGCGCGATGTAGCGCGCCGTCGCTTCCGGCTCGCTCGTTGCCGAGTTGTGCGGCGTGACGGTGACGTGAGGATGTGTCCAGAGCGGTGAATCCTCAGGAAGGGGCTCGGTCTCAAACACGTCGAGGGTTGCGGCCCGCAAAGTGCCGTCGTCGAGGCAAGAGAGAATATCCGCCTCTACCTGCAGCTTGCCGCGTCCCGCATTGATGAGAATTGGTCCGCCGAGCCGGCCGTCTCGCGCGAGCTTCTCGAACAGAGAGCGGTTGAGCATGCCTTCCGTCTCCTGCGTGAGCGGCATGAGGGCGATGAGGATGTCCGTGCGGTTCAGGAATGGCGTCAGCCCCTCCTCGCCTGCATAGACCTGGAAGCCTTCCACATCCTTCGCTGTGCGACTCCAACCGGCCACATCGAAGCCCATCACTTTCAGCTTGCGCGCAGAATCCTGCCCCAACACGCCGAAGCCCATGATGCCCACGCGCACCTCGCTGGCAATCGGCGGGGCGCGATCCGGCTTCCAGCGTTTCGCCTTCTGGTCTTCGTCGAAGCGGCGCTGGTCGCGCAGGTACATGAGGCAGTGCAACACCATGTACTCGCTCATCCGATGGGTGAGATCGTCCTGCGCCACGCGCACGATCGGCACATTCGGCAGACCGGGATAGCTCATGAGATGATCGACGCCGGCGCCGAGCGAGAAGAGTGCTTCGAGATTAGGCAAACCAGAGAGACTTCCCGGCTTCGGTCCCCAGGTCGCCACATAGCGAACGGCGCTCGGGTCGAAGTCCTCACCGAGCACGACGATGTCGCGATCTGGCAGGAGCCGCTTGAAACGCTCGACCCAGGGCTGCGTCTGCCAGGTGACGGCAACGAGAAGGCTCATGCTGTCGCTCCGATCCGCTCGAGAATACTCGGACCTGATGTAGCCTGCGCATCACCGATGACATAAGCAGCCCTTACGGCGCGTGCCGCCGCCTCGGCAGCCTCCTCGCTGCGCGCATGCACGATGCCGAGCGGACGCGAGGCGTCGACCGTCTCACCGATGGCAGCAAGCTTTGTCAGCCCGACCGCATGATCGATGGGATCCTGAGGACTCGTACGGCCACCGCCGAGGACAACGACGGCCACGCCCACATCGCGCGTAGCGATGCTCTGCACGATGCCTGTGCGATCTGCATGAATAGGACGAACGATGGATGCCGCCTGCAGATGCCTCTCATGGTTTTCCAGGAAGTCCGCAGGACCACCGAGGGCGGATACCATGCGCTGGAAAACCTCCGCCGCTTTTCCTGATGCAATCGCATGCTCTATCTTCGTACGAGCCTCATCGATGTTGGCAGCGAGCTTGCCGAGCACCAACATCTCGGCTGAGAGTCCCACCGTCACCTCATGGAAGCGCTTCTCGCGGTGACGGCCCGTCAGGTAATCGACCGCATAAGCCATCTCGACAGCGTTGCCGGCAGCGGACGCGAGGGGCTCGTTCATGTCGGTCAGCAGGGCGCTTGTGGGCAGGCCTGCGCCATTGGCGACGAGCACGAGACTCTCGGCGAGCTTGCGCGCATCCTCGGCGTTGTTCATGAACGCCCCGGAGCCGAACTTCACATCCATCACGAGGCCCTGGAGGCCCGCAGACAGCTTCTTCGACAGGATGGAAGCGGTGATGAGATCGATCGACTCCACCGTTGCCGTCACGTCGCGGATCGCATAGAGGCGCTTGTCGGCCGGTGCGAGATCGGCCGTCTGACCGATGATGGCGCAGCCCACGTCGCGTGTGACGCGCCGGAACGTGTCGAGATCGGGCTGCGTGACATAGCCCGGAATGGAATCGAACTTGTCCAGCGTGCCGCCCGTGTGACCGAGGCCGCGGCCGGAGATCATCGGCACATAGCCGCCGCAGGCTGCCACAGCCGGCCCGAGCGCGAGGCTCACCGTGTCACCCACGCCGCCGGTGGAATGCTTGTCGAGCACGGGTCCGGGAAGATCCCAGGTGAGCACTGTGCCCGAATTCATCATGGCACGGGTGAGCGCCACGCGCTCCGGCACGGACAGTCCGCGAAAGAAGATCGCCATGGCGAAGGATGCTGCCTGGCCCTCGGTCACATGGCCTGCGGTGAGCCCCTTGATGAAATGCTCGATATGCTCTGCATCGAGCGTGCCGCCGTCGCGTTTGCGGCGGATGATTTCCTGCGGAAGGAGGCTCATGTCAGTAGACTCCGGTGGCGGCCGTGCCGGCGCGTCCTTCAATGGCCGCGATCAATGCATCGTAGACGCTGCTCGCACCGATGCGGAAGGTTCGCGGCGTCGCCCAGCCGGACCCTAAGATGCGGTCAGCGAGATCGAGATAGATCTTCGCATCGTCCAATGTGCGAATACCGCCGGAGGGTTTGAGGCCGACAGACTTACCGGAGGCTTTGATAACATTGAGCATGATCTCGGCCGCGTCGGGCGTGGCGGAGACCGGCGTCTTGCCGGTGGAGGTCTTGATGAAATCGGCGCCGGCCTCGATGGCGATTCGGCTTGCCGTCTCGATCAGCTTTGCATCCTTCAACTCACCTGTTTCGAGGATCACCTTCAGAAAGCGGTCGCCTTCAACGAGTTCGCGCACGGCTTCCACCATCTCGGTCGCGGCTGCGAGATCGCCGCGGCGCACGGCGTCATAAGGAATCACGAGATCGATCTCGTTCGCACCGTCGGAGATCGCCTCCTGCGTGTCGTCCACGACACGGCTCACATCCTCGCCACCGGCAGGGAAATTCACCACGGTGGCGATGCGCACGGACGAGCCCTTCAGGTTCTCCTGCGCGCGCTTCACGAATTGCGGCCACACGCACACGGCCGCCACCGGACCGCGCGGATCGAGCGCCTTCTTGCACAGGGCATCAATGGCCTGATCGGTGCACGTATCCGTCAGGTCGGTAAGATCGAGGCTGCGCAGGGCGCGCACGGCAATATCCGCATCAGACATGGGACAGCTCCGCAATGAAGGACCGAACGAGACGCTTGAATTTTTCCGAGGCCTCGGCCGCCGTGTCCTTGGTCTCCTGATGCGAGGGCGATGCGCCTTCGATCCCGGCAGCCAAATTGGTAACAACGGAAATAGCCGCGACCTTCAGGCCATAATAACGCGCGAGGATGACCTCCGGCACGGTGGACATGCCCACGAGATCGCCGCCGAGGATCTGCACCATTTTGATCTCGGCCGGCGTCTCGAAGCTTGGGCCTGACAGCCAGGCATAGACGCCTTCCGGCAAGTCGATGCCGGATTTCTGCGCAGCGCGTTGCAATGTCTGGCGCAGGCCCTCGTCATAGGCGCCGGTGAGCGAAACGAAGCGGCCTTCCGTGTGATCGCGCAGCAGCGGGTTCGCGCCCGACAGGTTGAGGTGATCGTTGATGGCTACGAGACTTCCAGGGCGGATGTCAGCGCGCACGGAGCCCGCCGCATTGGTGGCGACGAAGACCGGAATGCCGAGGTCCTTCACGAAGGCCACAGGCAGGCGCATCGCGCCCGCGTCTCCCGTCTCGTAGTAATGCGCGCGGCCCTGGAACAGCAGAACGCGCTTCCCTTCGATCATACCCGCGACAAGCTTGCCCGCATGGCCGGAGACACCGCTTCTGGGAAAGTGCGGGATCTCCGCGTAAGGGAGGCTCACCGCATCGCTCACCTCGTCGACCAGAGTGCCAAGCCCCGTGCCGAGCACGAACGCTGCATCGAAGTGGCCGTCGAAGCCGCGGCTGCGCACGAAGGCTACCGCTTCCTGAATCATTTGCTGCATCGTCATCTCAGGCCTTTAAACCGCAGGCCTTCCTTTCATTAAAGCAATCAGTTCGTTCTACCGATCGGTCAGATTGTCGGGACCAAAGGAGAAGGGCAACAACTCATCAAGGGTGAAGCTCTCGCGAATGCCCTCAGGGCCGGCAATGTGAATCGACGTATCAGGCGCGGCGAATTCGCGGATGCGCTGGCGGCAACCGCCGCAGGGCGTGACGAGATGCTCGCCCTCGCCCATCACGACGATCTGCGCGATGCGATTTCCACCGCCGGCGATCATCGCCGAGACGGCGCCGGCCTCCGCGCAGGACCCCACCGGATAGGCGGCGTTCTCCACGTTGCAGCCGGTGAAGACCTGACCGTCAGGAGTCACAATCGCAGCACCGACCTTGAATCGGGAATAAGGCGCATAGGCCTTGGCCTGGATTGCCTTAGCCGCCTCGAACAAAGTATCCAGCGACGCCATGCTCAGCGCTCCTTCACATAAGGCACACCAGACGCACGCGGCGGAATCGCCTTGCCGATCACGCCAGCGAGCAGGATGACGGTCATGAGATAAGGCATCGCCTGGATGGCCTGCACCGGCACCTCGCCGATGCCCGGCAGCGACAGGCCCTGCAACTGGTTGGCGCTGGCATCGAGCAAGCCGAAGAGGAAGCAGGCGCCGAGCGCGGGCCACGCCCGCCACTTGGCGAAGATCAGGGCGGCGAGTGCGATGAAGCCGCGACCGGCCGTCATGTTGGGCAGGAAGCCCGCCGCCTGTCCGACAGACAGATAGGCGCCTGCAAGCCCGCACAGAACGCCCGCGATGATGACGGCGGTGTAACGAAGCCTCGTCACCGAGATGCCGGCGGTATCGACCGCAGCCGGATTCTCGCCGACGGCACGCAGCCGCAGCCCGAAACGGGTGTGCCCGAGAACGAACCATGTGACCGGGACTGCAAGGAGAACCACGTAGACGAGAGCCGAATGGCCGAAGAGTACGCTGCCGAAGCGCTGGTCGCCTTCAAGCGGCGGCGTGCGCCCACCCTGCCCGTACCAGGCATTACCGACGATAGCAGTGAGCCCCGCGGCCAGCATGTTGATGGCAACGCCGGAGACGATCTGGTTGCCGCGCTGGCTGATGGAAGCAAAGCCGTGAACGAGCCCGATGGCCACGGAGGCTATTATGCCAATCAGAAGGCCCGCCCAGGCGGAGCCGAACGCATAGGCGCCGGCCGCGCCCGCGAAAGCCGCCACCAGCATCTTGCCCTCAAGGCCGATATCCACCACACCCGAGCGCTCGGACCAGAGACCGGCAAGGCACGCGGCGAGAAGCGGAATTGAAAGCCGTAGGGCCGAGTCGAAAATCGTGACGAGAATGCCGAGGTCCATGGGTCTAAGCCCTCGCCAGTTTCTGGCGCGCGAACAGATGCGCCACGAGGCGGCGGAACAATCCATCCAATGCGCCTGCGAACAGGATGATGATGCCGCCGATCACCACCACCATATCGCGGGTGATGGCCGGCTGCTCGAAGGCGAGTTCCGCGCCACCCTGATAGAGGATGCCGAACAGGAGCGACGCCAGGATGATGCCGACCGGATGCGCGCGCCCCATGAGCGCCACCGCAATGCCGACGAAGCCGTAACCGGAAGTGAATTCGAGCAGCAGACGGTGCTGGTAGCCCATGAGTTCGTTGACCGCGAGGCCGCCGGCCAGCGCGCCCGACAGCACCATGGCGATGATGATGATGCGCGCGGGCGAGATGCCGGCATACACCGCAGCACTCGGGTTCGATCCGACGACGCGGATCGCATAGCCGAGGCGCGAGCGGTAGATGAGGAGCCAAACGAAATAAGCGGCTGCCAACGCCAGCACCAGCGTGAGATTGAGCTGAGACGCCGGGATCTCGATGCCGAAGGCGGCAAAGACATCGTGCATGAACGGGATGTGCGACTGATCCGGAAAAGCGCGCGTTTCCGGGTTCATCGATTGCGGCTCGCGCAGCACATTCACGAGCAGGTAGACGATCAACACGCTGGCGAGCCAGTTGAACATGATCGTCGTGATAACGATGTGGCTGCCGCGCTTCGCCTGCAGATAGCCCGGAATGGCAGCCCAGAGAGCGCCGAAGGCCGCAGCGCCCAGGATGCCGAGCGGAATGAGCAGGAAGCCCGGCAGGAAGGTGAGATTGTTGAGCACCAGTGCGATGCCGAGTCCCGCCAGCGTCGCCTGCCCCTCGCCGCCGATGTTGAACAGGCCGGCATGATACGCGACCGCTACCGCGAGCCCGACGAAGATGAAGTCGGTCATATAGAACAGGGTGAAGCCGAGTCCCTCCCCGGTGCCGAGGCTGCCTTGCAGAAGCCAGCGTGTGGCGGTCAGCGGGTTCTCACCGATGGCGAGCACGACGAGGCCGGCGACAAGAAACGCCGCCACCACGGAGATGGCGGGCACGAGAACCGTATCGGCCCATCTGGGCAGGTCGAGAGGAGCACTCACGTCTTAAGCATCCGGCAGGAACATGTGGCCCTGCTCATCGAGAGGAAAGAATGGATTCCAGGCAACTTCCCACAGATGTCCGTCAGGATCGGCGAAATAGCCCGAATAGCCGCCCCAGAAAACATCCTGCAGCGGCTTGACCGGTTGTGCGCCCGCCTTCATGGCCAGAGCATAAACCTCGTCGGCTTCTTCCTTGGAGCGTGCATTGTAGGCGAGCGTGATGGCGGCAAAACCCGTGGGCTTGTCCTCGACGCCGGCATCCTTGGCGAGGTCGGCGCGACCGAAGAGAGCGAGCGCCAAGCCGTTTGCCTGATAAAACGCGACGCCGGGCTGGCTGGCGGAAGAGGCTTTCCAACCCCAGGCTTCGTAGAAGGCGCGGGATTTTGCAAGATCGGCCACGCCAAGGGTGACAAGAGTCAATCGCGGTTGCATCAGGCAGCCTCATCCGTCACGCCGGCCATGAGCAGGCCGAGATCCTGTTCGTTGGTCTCGGAAGCCTTGCGCTCGCCGGTGATCTTGCCGCCGCACATGGTGAGAATGCGGTCGGAGAGATTCATGATCTCGTCGAGCTCCACCGAAACGAGCAGGATCGCAACGCCTGCATCGCGCAGGGCGATCAGGCGGCGATGGATGAACTCGATGGCCCCGATGTCAACGCCGCGGGTCGGCTGGCCGACAAGCAGCACCTTCGGGTTGCGCTCGATTTCGCGCGCCAAAACAATCTTCTGCTGGTTGCCGCCGGAAAATTTTGAGGACTTCAGCCGCGGCGCGGGCGGGCGCACATCGTACTGCTCCATCTTTTTCGCGAGATCCGCGATGAGGCGGTCATGATCGAGGATGGGGCCGCGGCCGAGATGCGGCTCGTGGCTGAAGCCGAGAATGGCGCTCTCGAAAGCCGGAAATGCCGGCACGAGCCCCGTGCGCAGACGATCCTCCGGCACGTGCAGCAGGCCAAGCTGGCGCATCTGGTGCGGGTTGTGTGCGCTGGAATGGATGGCCTGTCCTTCAAGGCGGATCGAGCCCAGCACCGGCTGGCGCATGCCGGCGATCGCCTCCAGCAATTCGCTCTGGCCGTTGCCGGCCACGCCCGCGATGCCGACGATCTCGCCGGCGCGAACGGTGAAGGACGCATTGGCCACGCGCAGCACGCCGCGGGAATCGACGACGGAGAGGTTCTCGACCTCGAGCAGCGGCGCGCCGGGCGTCTTCTCCTCTTTCTCGACGCGCAGGAGCACGCGCCGCCCTACCATCAACTCGGCGAGTTCCGGCGGCGAGGTATTGGCGGTCTCGACAGTCGCCACCATCTCGCCGCGGCGCATGACCGAGACGCGGTCGGTGATCGCCATGATCTCGCGCAGCTTATGGGTGATGAGGATGACGGTCTTGCCCTGCTCCTTCAGCGAGCGCAGCAGGCCGAACAGCGCATCGGCCTCCGGAGGCGTGAGCACGGCGGTGGGTTCGTCGAGAATGAGAATATCCGCGCCGCGATAAAGGGCTTTGAGAATCTCGACGCGCTGCTGCAGGCCGACGGAGAGATCGCCCACGGCTGCGTCCACGTCGATCTCGAGGCCATAATCTTTTGACAACCGCGCCAGCTCCGCGCGCACCTTCGCCTCGCCGGCCCGCAGCATGGCGCCGCCCTCGGCGCCCAGCATCACGTTGTCGACCACGCTCAGAGGCTCCACCAGCATGAAATGCTGATGCACCATGCCGATGCCGGCACAGATCGCATCAATGGGCGAGCGGATGGCAATGGGCTTGCCGTTGACCCTGACCTCGCCGGAATCGGCCTCGTAGAACCCGTACAGGATCGACATGAGCGTCGACTTGCCCGCGCCATTCTCGCCGACGATGCCGTGGATGGTGCCGCGCTCCACGCTCAGGTTCACGTCCTTGTTGGCGTGAACGGCGCCGAAGCTCTTGTTGATGGCAATGAGTTCAATGGCGGGGGACATCGGTCTCAAGATGGTTGTCCGGCAAAGGAAAAAGCGAGCCGGATCTTATCGGAAAACGCATGAACCTAAAAACGGAAACGGCCGCAGGCTCTCTTTCGAGGCGCCTGCGGCCGGATCAATGCGTCAGATTACATCGGGCACTTGGAGTCCGACATGTAGTCGTGGACCTTGATGGTGCCGGCCTTGATGTCGGCGGCGGCCTTGTCGGCGGCAGACTTCATCTCGGCGGTGACGAGCGACTTGTTGTTGTCGTCGAGCGCCCAGGCCACACCGTCTTCCTTGAGGCCGAGCACCGAGACGCCGGCCTTGAAGGTGCCCTTCTTGGCCTGATCGAAGGCATTGTAGGTGGCCACATCCACGCGCTTGACCATGGAGGTCAGGATCTTGCCCGGATGCATGCCGTTCTGGTTCGAGTCGACGCCGATGCCGAGCTTGCCCGCATCCGCAGCAGCGCGCATCACGCCCACGCCCGTGCCGCCGGCCGCATGGTAGATCACGTCGGCGCCGCGATCGATCTGGCCCTTGGCGAGCTCGCCGCCCTTCACCGGATCATTCCAGGCCGCACCCGTGGTGCCGGTCATGTTCTGGAACACCTCGGCATCCTTCTTGGCGTATTTGACGCCCTGGACGTAGCCGCAGGCGAACTTGCGGATGAGCGGAATATCCATGCCGCCCACGAAGCCGACCTTGTTGGTCTTCGAGGCCTGAGCCGCCAGAAGGCCGACCAAGAACGAGCCCTCATGCTCCTTGAACACCACGGACTGCACGTTCGGCTTCTCGACCACGGCGTCGATGATGGCGAACTGGGTCTTCGGGAACTCCTCGGCGACCTTCTTCAGCGCGGTCTCCTGGGAGAAGCCCACGGCGAGGATCGGCGAGAAGCCATCGCGGGCGAAGCGGCGCAGGGCCTGCTCACGCTGGGCGTCGTTCTGCGGCTCGAAATCGCGGTAATCAGTGCCGGTGTCCTTCTTGTACTTCTCGGCGCCGGTGTGGACGCCCTCGTTGAAGGACTTGTCGAATTTGCCGCCGAGATCGTAGACGATCGCGGGCTTGAAGGCCGGAGCCTGGGCAAAGGCAAAGGAGGCGGAAAAGGCGAGGCCCGCGAGCGCGAGGCCGAACTTGGTGACAGTCATCGGCTTAGTTCCCTGTTAGACGCCGGCTTGTTTGCCGGTTGCCCCATGACGATGGCACGGCAAGGGTCACAACGCCAAGGCCTCTGTCAAGGCGGCATGTTATTTCCTTCACGGAATGGTTGATAGCCATCGCCATTCCCGTAAGGTCACGCCATGTCACTGAGTCCGGACGAAATCGACCGCTATGCCCGCCACCTCGTTCTCCGGGACGTAGGAGGCCCGGGGCAGCAGAAGCTGAAAGCCGCTCGCGCGCTCGTGATTGGCGCAGGCGGCCTGGGCGCTCCCCTGATCCAGTACCTCGCGGCGGCCGGGATCGGCACCATCGGCATCGTGGACGACGATACGGTAAGCCTCTCGAACCTGCAGCGGCAGGTGATCCATGGAACGCCTGATATTGGCCGGCCCAAGGTGGACAGTGCCGTGGATGCGGTTGAACGGCTTAATCCACATGTGACGGTCGAGACCCACCCCATTCGCCTGACACCCGAGAACGTGCGAGGACTGGTCCGCGGTTACGACATCGTCGCCGACGGCTCGGACAATTTCGAAACCCGCTACGCGGTGTCCGATGCCTGTTTCTTCGAGAGAAAACCCTTGGTGACGGCAGCGCTGGGCCAGTTCGATGCTTCGCTCACCACGATCCGGGCGCATGAGACCGGCGTGGACGGGACGCCCAACCCCACCTATCGCTGCCTCTTCCCCTCCCCGCCGCCAGCCGGAGCGATTCCGACCTGCGCCGAGGCCGGCGTCCTCGGGGCGCTCGCCGGCGTCATGGGCAGCCTGATGGCCATGGAGGTGATCCGGGAGATCGTCGGCTTCGGTGACAGCCTCGTCGGGCGGCTGCTCATGGTCGATGCGCGAGCGATGCGGTTCGACACAGTGCGCTACAGGTGGGATGCGGGAAATCCGTTGAGTGGTACAAATCGCCCGGACGTGGCCTGAGCCACGTCCGGGGGTCTTTTGCTAACCGCGCAGCACCGCGCCGGTTTTCTTCGACACCTCGCCGACGATCTTGGCGGACACCGCCTCGATCTCCACATCGGTGAGCGTCTTCTCCGTGGGTTGGAGGGTGACGGCGATCGCCACGGACTTCTTGTCCGGGTCGATGCCGGTGCCCTCGTAGATGTCGAACACATCGACGCCCACGATCAGCTGGCGCTCGACGCCCTGCGCTGCCTTCACGATGTCGCCGGCTGCCACGTCGCGGCCGACCACGAAGGCGAAGTCGCGGGTGAGCGGCTGGAAGTCGGGCAGGTTCAGCTTCGGCTTCATCTTGGTCGGCTTCGCCTTGGGCGGCGGAAGTGCGTCGAGATTGAGCTCGAAGGCCACCAGCGGCCCCTTCAGGTCGAGGGCCTTGAGCACCTTCGGGTGCACCTCACCGAAGGCGCCGACCACGTTCTTCGGGCCGAACTGCAGGGTGCCCGAACGGCCAGGATGGAACCAGGCCGGGCCGCCTGCCACGATCTGGAGACCGCCGGACGGGATGCCGAGCGCCGCCAGCAAGGCCAACACGTCGGCCTTGGCATCGAAGGCATCAACGCTCTGCGCACCGCCATCCCAGTGACGCCCCACGCCCTCGGCCCGTGCCGTGCCGCGACGGACAGCGGCGGCCTTGATCGACTGGCCTTCCGGCTCATCCGACGCGAAGGTCTGGCCGACCTCGAACAGGGCTACGTCACCCAGGCCGCGATCGGCATTGCGCTGCGCCGCCTTGAGGAGGCCAGGCAGCAGGCTCGGCCGCATGTCGGAGAGTTCGGCCGCGATGGGATTGGCGAGCTTCAAGCGCGCATCGCCACCGCCGAACAGCCCCGCCTCATCCGCGGCAATGAACGACCAAGTGACGGCCTCCACCAGCCCGCGCACAGCGAGCGCGCGGCGCGCCAAACGCGTGCGCTTCTGGATCAGAGTAAGAATGGGCTTCGCCACCACATCTTCGAGGCGCGGCAGAGGCTTGGGCTCGATGCGGTCGACACCGGCGATCCGGATAACCTCCTCGACAAGATCCGCTTTGCCCTCGATGTCCGGACGCCAGGACGGAGCCGTGACGCTCACGCGCTCGCCCGATCCATGAACCTGGAAGCCGAGCTTCTTCAGGATCTGCTCGGATTCGGAGGGCTGCACGTCGAGACCCGACAGGCGCGGAACCTCACTCCAGGGGAACTCGATCACGCGCTGGTCCTGCGGAACTCGGCCGGCAACAAAGGCCTCGCTCGCCTCGCCGCCGCAGAGGTCGATAACCATCTGCGTGGCCAGATCGAGCCCGGGCACCGTGAAGGCCGGGTCGACGCCGCGCTCGAAACGATAGCGCGCATCGGTGATGATCCCGAGCTTGCGGCCGGTCTGGGCGATGTTGAGCGGATCCCACAGCGCGGATTCGATCAGCACGTCCGTGGTGCCCTCGTCCGAGCCGGAATGCTCGCCGCCCATGATGCCGCCAATCGACTCGACACCGTTGTCATCGGCGATCACCACGATGTTCGGATCGAGCTTGTAGGTGCGTGTGTCGAGGGCCAGCACCTCCTCGCCCTCCTTCGCCCGGCGAACGGTGAGGTTGCCCTTCACCTTCTTGAGGTCGAAGACGTGGAGCGGACGGCCGCGGTCGAACGTGATGTAGTTGGTGATGTCCACCAGCGCATTGATCGGGCGAAGCCCGATGGCGAGCAGGCGGCGCTGCATCCATTCGGGCGACGGACCATTCTTCACGCCGCGCACGAGGCGGAGCGCGAAGGCCGGGCAGAGCTTCGTATCCTCGCCTGAGAAGTCGAGCGTTACCGAGACCGGGCATGCACCCTTGCCTTGAACAGGCGCGACAGCATCCCCCTTGAGCGTGCCGAGGCCGGCCGCTGCGAGATCGCGAGCAATACCATGGATCGAGGTGCAGTCCGGGCGGTTCGGCGTGAGGTTGATCTCGATCACCGGATCGTCGAGCCTGGCGTAAGCTGCATAGGCCTGACCCACCGGCGCATCCTCGGGCAGGTCGATGATGCCGTCGTGATCATCGGAGATCTCGAGCTCGGAGCCGGAGCACAGCATGCCCTTGCTCTCAACGCCGCGGATGGTGCCGACGCCGAGCGTGATGTTCTTGCCTGGAATGTAGGTGCCGGGCGGCGCGAACACGCTCTTCATGCCGGTGCGGGCATTGGGAGCGCCGCAGACCACCTGGATCGGGTCTCCGTCGCCCGTATCGACCATGCACACGCGCAGGCGATCGGCATTGGGGTGCTGCACGGCGGAGACCACATAGGCGACCTTGTAGGGCGCCAGCGCCTTCGCCTTGTCCTCCACGCCTTCGACCTCAAGGCCGATGCGGGTGAGCGTCTCGACGATCTCATCGAGGGAAGCCGAGGTGTCGAGATGATCCTTGAGCCAGGAGAGGGTGAATTTCATGATTGCTCTCCGCTTAGGAAGTCAGGCCGCTGACGAGGCTTGGGATATCGAGCGGGCGGAATCCATAGTGATTCAGCCAGCGCATATCGGCCTCGAAGAAGGGGCGCAGGTCCGGCATGCCGTATTTCAGCATGGCGATGCGGTCGATGCCCATGCCCCAGGCAAAGCCTTGGTACTCATCCGGATCGAGCCCGCAATTGCGCAGCACGTTCGGATGGACCATGCCGCAACCCAGGATCTCGAGCCAATCGGTGCCCTCGCCGAAGCGGATTTCGCCGCCCTTGCGCGAACACTGGATGTCCACTTCAGCCGAAGGTTCGGTGAAGGGGAAGAAGGACGGCCGGAACCGCATCTTCACCTGATCCACCTCGAAGAACGCCTTGCAGAACTCCTCCAGGATCCACTTGAGGTGTGCGATGTTGGCCTGCTTGTCGATGACGAGGCCTTCCACCTGGTGGAACATCGGCGTGTGGGTCTGGTCGGAATCGTGCCGGTAGGTCCGGCCCGGAATGATCACCCGGATCGGCGGCGCCTTGGAGGTCATCGTGCGGATCTGGACTGGCGAGGTATGGGTGCGCAGCACCTTGCGTTCGCCCTTCTCATCGGGGGCGAGGAAGAAGGTGTCGTGCATCTCACGGGCCGGATGGCCTTCGGGAAAATTGAGCGCTGTGAAGTTCAGATAATCGGTTTCGATATCCGGCCCCTCGGCCACGGAGAAACCCATATCGGCGAAGATCGCCGTCAGTTCCTCGATCACCTGGCTGATCGGGTGGATGCGGCCGCGGGATTCAGGCGCCTCGGGCACCGGCAGCGTCACGTCGATGCGCTCGGCGGAGAGCCGGGCTTCGAGGGCCGCTTCCCCGAGCGTCTCTTTCCTGGCTGCAATCGCGCCCTGAACCTTGTCGCGCAGGCCGTTGATGAGCGGGCCGCGTTCTTTCCGCTCCTCGGGCGTCATGGCGCCGAGAGTTTTCAGGAGTTCGGAGACGGAGCCCTTCTTGCCGAGCGCGGAGACGCGCACGGATTCAAGAGCCGCCTCGTCGCCGGCGGCTTCGACCTGGGTGAGCAGGTCATGTTCGAGATGGTTGAGATCGGTCATCGGTCCCTGGCCAGATGCAAGCGCCACAGTCAGGCGCCTTGAGTGAGGCGCGGCGCGGGAACCGTCAAGTCGTCCGAGCCGCGAAAGAGCAACCGACAGCGTATGAGCCGTCAGCGCGGATGGTCTCGGAGAAGGGGGAGTAAGCCGGTGCGGCTGAAAGCCAGCCGCACCGAGAGCTCAAGTCTATCCGGCTTTAGGCGGCCTGCTGCGGCAGGGCGGCCTTGGCACGCTCCACGTAAGCGGCGAAAGCCGCCGGCTCGTGGATGGCCAACTCGGACAGGACCTTGCGATCGACCTCGATCCCAGCCTTGCCGAGACCGTCGATAAATCGGGAATAGGTCATGTCATGCATGCGAACAGCGGCGTTGAGGCGCTGGATCCAGAGAGCGCGGAAGGTGCGCTTCTTGTTGCGACGGTCGCGCGTCGCATACTGCATGCTCTTCTCGACCGCCTGCTTGGCAATGCGGATCGTATTCTTGCGGCGGCCGTAGAAGCCCTTGGCTGCCTTGAAAACCTTCTTGTGCTTGGCGTGGGCGGTAACGCCCCGTTTGACGCGGGCCATGGAATAACTCCTTCAAAATCCGGGATGTGGGAAGAACTGTCTCAGCCGTTCGGCAGGAAGAACTTCTTCACGTTGTACGCGTCGCCCTCGAACATGGTCGTGGTGCCGCGCAGGTTGCGGATCTGCTTGTTAGACCGCTTGATCATCCCGTGGCGCTTGCCGGCCTGGGCGTAAACGACCTTGCCGGTGCCAGTGATCTTGAAGCGCTTTTTCGCGCCCGACTTCGTCTTCAGCTTGGGCATTTGGCTCTCCTTTGGACAGGCTTCGGAGGCGGCCTAGACCGCCCTTCAGCCTTTTCATTGCTGCATTGAGCAAAACAAACCGCCACGGCAGCCCTAACGGCCGGGCGGTTCGATGAAGGCGGCCTTATGACAGAGGACCGCCCAAAAAGCAATGGCCGCCGGTGCCCCGACGGCCATGAATTTCCTGCCGAGAAAAGCCCTTAGCGGGGCGCCAGAACCATGACGACCTGACGGCCCTCGAAGTTCGGCTCCATCTCGACCTTGGCGATATCGCCCACATCGGCCTTGACCCGGTCTAGGACCTTCAGGCCGAGGGACTGGTGCGCCATTTCGCGACCGCGGAAGCGCAGGGTGATCTTCACCTTGTTGCCTTCCTCGAAGAAGCCCTTCATGGCCTTCATCTTGACCCCATAATCGTGGTCATCGATGCCGGGACGCAGCTTGATTTCCTTGACCTCGACCGTCTTCTGCTTCTTGCGCGCCTCGGCGGCCTTCTTCTGCTCCAGGAAGCGAAATTTGCCGTAATCGAGGATCTTACAGACGGGAGGAGTGGCGTTCGGCGAGATCTCCACGAGATCAAGGCCTGCCTCTTCGGCAACCTTCAGGGCATCGAAGAAGGCCATCACGCCTCGGTTCTGCCCTGTATCGTCGATCAGCTGCACTTCGCGAACACCGCGAATGTCTCGGTTGGCGCGCGGTCCGTCCTTCTGCGGCACCGGCATGGCTCTCATTGGTCTGCGAATGGCTCGTATCTCCTGTTGAGGGCTAGGCCGAGGATCGGAGATCCCAGGGGTCTCTGCTGTGCATGCTCAGCCTTGCCGCGAATGATTCGACATTTCGCGCAAACGCGCGGGAAGTCAACTTGTTCTATGGGTAAAACGGCCCTCGAGCAGGGCGGAATAGACATCCAGGGTGCCGGCAACCATGCGCTCGAGCGAGAAGTGATGTTCCACATGGGCCCTGGCCCTGGCGCCAAGAGCGATTCTCGCGCTAGCCCCGAGATTGAGCGCGGCACCGACGGCCTCGGCCAGCGCGTCCGCATCACCGGCCGGGATGCGCCAGCCTGTCCGCTCGTGGGGAGCCACAGCCGGCGGGGACAGCACCGTCTCCGGCACGGCCCCGAGATCTGAGACGACCACCGGCGTGCCCATGGCCTGTGCCTCCACGGCCGAGCGGCCGAAAGCCTCGGGCTCTGTGGACGGCACGGTCACCACGGATGCCGCCAGGAAGGCCGCCGGCATGTCGGTGCAATGGCCGACCCGACGCACGATGCCTTTGAGCTTCTTCGCCTCGATCAGGCCATCGAGGTCCTTCATGTAGGAATCCCGCCCCTGCGGATCGCCGGCAAGAATATAGGCCACATCGGTCAGGCCCGCATCGCGCAGCTTGGCGGCCGCTTCGATCAGCACCTTCTGGCCCTTCCAGCCCGTCAGCCGGGCGGCGAGCAGCACCACACGTTCATGAGGCGCCACCTCCCAGGCCTTGCGCAGGGCCTCGATCCGCTCCGACGCGACCGCGTGCGGTGAGAACACGGCGAAGTCCGTCCCCCGGTGAAGCACCCGGATCCGCTCGCCCGCCTGGGGGTAGACCGAGCGGATCAGCTCGCCCGTGTAGTGGGAATTAGCGATGACCGCATCGCCACGCGCCATCACCGAGTTGTAGAGGACCTTCACCGACGAGCGGCCGGAATAGCTGCCGTGATAGGTGGTCACGAACGGAATGTTGAGCGACCGCGCGGCGCCCAGGCCCACCCAGGCCGGGGCCCGCGAGCGGGCATGAACGAGAGCAACCCGCTCGTCATGGCAAATTCGGGCGAGCTTGCGCACGTTGAGGAGCATGGAGAACGGGTTCTTTGACGCCGCTGGAAAGGGAATCCAGATGCCGCCCTTGGTCTGAAGTTCGCCCACCAGCCGGCCGCCCTCGGTCGCAACGAGCGCCCGAGCGCCGGCATGGACCAGCCCTTCGGCGATGTCCACGGTGGTGCGCTCCGCCCCTCCCGCCTCCAGTTCGGGGACGATCTGAAGAATGGTCCGGCCCGCCAGCGGGTGCACGTGAGAGGACGGAAATGCCATCCCTCCGCCGGGTCGCGATGAAAAACTCACGGAAGTCAGAGCCTTCTCAAAAAATCGTCCGACAGAATCGTCCGAAAAAATCCTATATGACGCTTGCTTCAAAGCAGTTGAGGATGAGTTAACCATGCCGCAAAGCGTCACGGCCGGCCAGGATGCTCGCTCCATCGCCGTTCTCGCCCGGGAGGGCAAAGGTCCGCCTGTGGTGTGGCTCGGCGGCTTCAAGTCAGACATGCGGGCGACCAAGGCCACCGCGCTCGACGAATGGGCCGAGCGGAACGGCCGCGCCTTCGTGCGCTTCGATTACAGCGGCCATGGCGAGTCCGGCGGCACCTTCGAGGAAGGCACCATCTCCCGCTGGCTAGAAGACGCGCTCGCCGTGATCGAGACTTTCGTGCGGGAGCGACCGATCTTCGTTGGCTCTTCCATGGGCGCCTGGATCAGCCTCCTGGCGGCACGCCATCTCATGGACAAGCGATCAAACCTGCCCCCCGCAGGCATCGTGCTCATCGCTCCGGCCGTCGACATGACCGAACGGCTGATGTGGGGGCGCTTTCCCGAAGATCTGCGGCGGAGCATTCAGGAGACCGGGGTCTATCACCGCCCTTCCGCCTATTCCGACGCCCCCTACCCCATCACCCTGAACCTGATCGAGGATGGCCGCCGCCACCTGCTTCTCGACCGGCCGATCCAGACCGGCTGCCCGGTCCATATCCTGCAGGGGATGGAGGACCCCGACGTACCCTGGAGCCATGCGCTGGAGCTGGTGGAGCACCTGCCAGGGGACAGCGTATCGATGACGCTGATCAAGGATGGCGATCACCGGCTGTCGCGGCCGGAGGATATCGAGCGGCTGATCTCGGCGGTTGCTGCGATCGCTTAAGAAGGCAGAGTTGGTGAGCCTAGTGCAGGCTCACCATCGTCAAGTCATGCGCCCAGGCATTGGCCACGGCGGCGTCATGGTTGTCGGTCAGCAGAATGGGCTCGCCGCTGGCGGACAGGAGCGCGAACAGCCGCATGCCGGGCTGAAGCTTGGGGGCCTGGGGAAACAGCCGGGCGACCTCGTCGGATTCCAGCGGCTTCACATAGGCCATCTCGCCTAAGCCAAGGGTGGCGAGTTCGGACACGTCGAGGACCGGCTCGTGATGGTTCTTGATCTCGAAGTTCATGGACATCTCCTTTGTGCGGATGCCGTCACACTTTGTCCGTGGCGCTGATGTCGATCTTGCGGACGATCCGCTCTGGCTCGGGCCGGGCCAGATCGATCGACAACAGTCCATTGGACAGATCCGCGCCCATGACCTCCATGCCGTCGACAAGGAGGAAGGTGCGCTGGAATTGACGGGCGGCGATGCCGCGATGGAGGAAGTGCCTTGTCTTGTCGTCGGACTGGCGTCCCCGGATGACGAGCTGGCTCTCTTCCAGGGTCACCTCCAGCTGATCCCGGGTGAAACCGGCAACGGCCAGGGTGATGCGGAGGCGCTCGGGGGCGCTGTCCGTGCGAGCCAGACGCTCGATGTTGTAGGGCGGGTAACCGTCCCCGGCCGCCTTGGCGACCCGATCGAGCGCCTGCTCGATCTCATCGAAGCCTAACATAAACGGATGCCCGAAGGGCGACTGACGCGACATGTTCGAAGCCCAAGGTTAGAGGCACTTCGGTTGATTTTGAGCCCGCTGATGCGGCACTCAAGTGGCCCGGAACCGGGCCGCTGTCAGCAATATGGATACGCCGCTCCGGCCTATCAAGACCCCGGCCAAGCCGCCCGGGCGATGGTCGAAGTCCAAGGTAAACGCCGTGTTCCGGGCTTAGACCCGCTCCCGCCACCAGGCGACCTGCTCGGCCACCCGGACCGGGGACGTGCCGCCGAAGCTGGTCCGGGAACGGACGGAGTTCTTCACACCCAGCACGTCGTAGATGCCCTGGTGGATCTTGGGCTCGGCCGCCTGCATGGCCTCGAGCGGCAGCTCCTCCAGGGTGCAGCCGCGCTTCTCCGCCTCGGACACGATGCGCCCAGTGATGTGATGGGCATCGCGGAAGGGAATGTTGAGACTGCGCACGAGCCAGTCGGCCAGATCCGTCGCTGTGGAGAAGCCGGCACCGGCCACCGCGGCCATGCGCTCGGGCACCGGCTCCAGGTCCCGGATCATGCCGGTCGTGGCGGCGAGCACGATCTCGATGGTATCGGCCGCGTCGAAGACCTGCTCCTTATCTTCCTGCATGTCCTTGGAATAGGCGAGCGGCAGTCCCTTCATGACGGTGAGCAGGGAGACGAGGGAGCCGATAACGCGCCCTGTCTTGCCGCGCACCAGTTCGGCGGCGTCCGGGTTGCGCTTCTGCGGCATCATGCTGGAGCCGGTGGTCCAGCGGTCCGGCAGGCGCACGAAGCCGAACGGAGCTGACATCCAAATGATAACTTCTTCCGCAAGACGTGACAGGTGCACGGCGCAAATGGAAGCTGCTGCCATGAACTCGAGCAGGCTGTCGCGATCCGAGACCGTGTCTAGAGAATTGCGGGTCGGGCCGTCGAAGCCCATCGCCTTGGCGGTCATGTGCCGGTCGATGGGGAAGGACGTGCCAGCAAGTGCACCCGCCCCCAGAGGACACTCGTTCAGGCGCCGGCGGGAATCGCGGATGCGGCTGCGGTCGCGACCGAACATCTCCACATAGGCCATCAGGTGATGCCCGAAGGTCACCGGCTGGGCGCTCTGGAGATGGGTGAAGCCCGGCATGACGGTGCCGGCATGGGCCTCGGCTTTATCGAGGAGCGCCTTGATCAGGCTGGTGAGCTGCTCGTCGGTCCGGTCATGGGCCTCGCGCACCCAGAGCCGGGCATCCGTCGCCACCTGGTCGTTGCGGCTGCGGGCCGTATGGAGCCGGGCCGCCGGATCGCCGACGATCTCGCGCAGGCGGCTTTCCACGTTCATGTGGATGTCTTCGAGCGCCGTGGAGAAGGCGAATGAGCCGGACTCGATCTCGCCCAGCACGCGCTGGAGGCCCTGGTGGATGGCGTCCCGGTCGCTCTCGGCGATGATCCCCTGCTTGGCCAGCATGCTGCTATGGGCGATGGAGCCCTGGATGTCCTGGGCGGCCAATCGCCTGTCGAAGTCGATGGAGGCGTTGATGGCCTCCATGAGCGCACTCGGCGAGGACGAGAACCGTCCGCCCCACATGGTGTTGGCACCGGGTTTTTTGGCTTCTTCAGACACAGGCTTCATCCGATCAAGAAAGGTCGGGGAGCCTTTGCCACAGTTTTCCCCTTCAAGCCAACTCGAAGCGCCCCTGCCCGGCCTTTAGGCATGCTGCGCAATGTTTACCAGTTAGTAACCAGTTGGTAGACTCGACAGAACCTGTGTGATTTGCATTCATACGGGCGCACAAGAAGCGCACCCAGCGCTGCGAGGGAACTGGCCTATGAGAACATTACCGAAATTTATCCTATCCGCCGCCATGGTCACCGTGATGGCAACCTCCTTCTCTGCCGTACAGGCAGCCACGCCAGCTGACACTCTGGTCCAAGCTTGGCAGATGGACGACATCATCTCTCTCGATCCCGCCGAGGTGTTCGAGCTCAGCGCCTCCGAGATCCTGGGCAACACCTATGAGCGGCTGATCACTTACGACATCAAGGATGTCTCCAAGATCTCCGGACAGGTCGCCGAGTCCTGGACCGTCTCGCCGGACGGCAAGACCTACACCTTCAAGATCCGCCCGAACAAGAAGTTCGCCTCGGGCAGCAACATCACGGCCGAGGACGTGGTGTACTCGCTCCACCGCGCCGTAGCGCTCGACAAGTCCCCGGCTTTCATCCTGGGCCAGTTCGGCTTCACGAAGGACAACGTGAAGGACAAGATCAAGCAGACGGGTCCGCTCGAGCTCACGATTGAGGTCGACAAGCCCTACGCCCCGACCCTGGTTCTCTACTGCCTCGGCAACTCGGTAGCCTCGATTGTTGAGAAGAAGCTGCTCGTCCAGAACGAGAAGGACGGCGACTGGGGCTACAACTGGCTCAAGACCAAGTATGCCGGCTCCGGCCCGTACATCATGCGCGACTGGAAGGCCAACGAAGTCCTCGTTCTCGAGCGCAACCCCAACTACGAGAAGAAGACCCCTCTCGCCCGCGTCATCTATCGCCACATCAAGGAAACCGCGAGCCAGCGCCTGCTGCTCGAGAAGGGCGACATCGATGTGGCCCGCAGCCTGAATCCGGAAGAGATCACCGCGATGTCCAAGAATCCGGACGTCAAGGTTCAGAGCGCTCCGAAGGGGACGATCTACTATCTCGGCCTGAACCAGAAGAACCCGAACCTGTCCAAGCCCGAAGTTCGTCTGGCTCTTAAGTACCTCGTGGACTACTCGGCCATTGCCGACACGATCATGAAGTACAAAGGTGAGGTTCACCAGAACTTCCTGCCCAAGGGCTTCCTCGGCGCCGAGACGACAACTCCCTACAAGGTCGATGTCGCCAAGGCGAAGGAGCTCCTCGCCAAGGCTGGCCTGAAGGACGGCTTCTCGGTCACGATGGACACCCGCTCCACCCCCGAGATCATGGGCGTCGCTCAGGCCATGCAGTCGACCTTCGGGCAGGCCGGCATCAAGCTGGAAATTCTGCCGATGGATTCGAAGCAGGCCCTGACCAAGTACCGCGCCCGCCAGCATGACATCTATATCGGCAACTGGGGCTCGGATTATCAGGACCCGAACTCAAACGCCGACACCTTCGCGGCCAATGACGACAACTCGGATGGTGCAAAGGCGAAGCCCCTTGCATGGCGCAATGCCTGGGATCCGGGCCCGCTGACCGCCAAGACCCGCGCTGCCGTCATGGAGCGCGACGCAGAGAAGCGTGCACAGATGTACAAGGAACTGCAGAAGTCGGTTCTCGACGACAGCCCGTTCGTGATCTTCCTGCAGCAGACCGAAGTTGCGGCTGTGCGCAAGAACGTGGACAACTTCGTCCTCGGTCCGTCGTTCAGCGACAACGATATGTCTCAGACAAAGAAGAACTAACACTTCGATGGTTTCAGCAGTCGTGAACCAGGGCGGAGGGCACGCAAGTGCCCTCCGCTCCTCCCTTAAGAACATCGCACAGTTCGTCATCGTCCTGTTGACGACGCTCCTCGGCCTTGCCGCCGTCACCTTCTTCATCGGCCGCGTCGTGCCCATCGACCCTGTGATCGCCATCGTGGGCGACCGGGCTCCTGCGCAGGTGTACGAACGCGTCCGCCAGGAACTCGGCCTCGATCTGCCCCTGGCGCAGCAGTTCTGGATCTACCTGAAGAAGGCCGTCACGGGCGATTTCGGCAATTCGGTCCTCACCACCAATCCGGTGCTGACGGACATCGCCAACGCTTTTCCGGCCACCTTGGAGCTTGCCACTCTCGGCACCCTGATCGGCGTCATCATCGGCATCCCGCTCGGCATCCTGGCCGCGGTGAAGCGCGGCAGCTTCATCGACCAGTTCGTGCGCGTGCTGGGCCTTGCCGGCTATTCCATCCCGATCTTCTGGCTCGGCCTCATGGGCCTGCTGGTCTTCTACGCCAAGCTCGGCTGGGTAGCGGGACCGGGCCGTATCGACGTGACCTATTCCTATCTCTACACGCCGGTCACCAACATCGTTCTCCTCGACACCGCCATGCAGGGTCAGTGGGACGCGTTCTGGGACGCGGTTTCACACATCATCCTGCCCGCCTGCCTGCTCGGCTATTTCTCGCTGGCCTATATCAGCCGCATGACCCGCTCCTTCATGCTCAACGAGCTGGCGCAGGAATACGTGATTGCCGCGCGCGTCAAAGGCCTGTCCGAGATGAGGGTGATCTGGCGCCATGCCCTGCGCAATGCGGCCGTGCCCCTCGTGACCGTGATCGCCCTGTCCTACGCCAACCTGCTGGAAGGCTCCGTTCTCACCGAGACGATCTTCGCGTGGCCGGGCCTGGGCCAATACATCACCAATTCGCTGCAGAACGCGGACATGAACGCGGTGCTCGGTGGAACCCTCGTGATCGGGACCGCCTTCGTGCTGCTCAATCTCGTCTCCGACCTGCTCTACCGCTTGCTCGATCCGAGGACCCGCTGATGACCGGCGCCCCTCTTCCCCTGGCTTCCGAGCCGTCCGGCATGCGTGCCTGGCTGCTGTCCCCGGAGCCGCATTCCCGCTGGCAGGCGCGCCTCGGCCGCTTCTATCTCGGCTGGCGTGCATTTTCCCGAAACCCGCTCGCCGTCGTCGGTCTCGGCATCGTGCTTCTGCTGATCCTCGTGGCGATCTTCGCCGACGTCATCGCGCCCTATTCGCCGATCACCGGCGGGGACCTGCGCACCGAGCGTCTCCTGCCGCCGAGCGAGACCTACTGGCTCGGTACGGACGATCAGGCCCGCGATATCTTCTCACGCATCGTCCACGGCTCCCGCGTCACCCTCTTCATCGTCGTTCTCGTGGCGCTGATCGCAACGCCCATCGGGCTTCTGGTCGGAACCGTTTCGGGCTATCTCGGCGGCTGGGTCGATACGGTGCTGATGCGCATCACCGACATCTTCCTGGCCTTCCCGCGCCTCATCCTGGCGCTCGCCTTCGTGGCGGCCTTAGGACCAGGCATCGAGAACGCCATCATTGCCATCGCGATCACCTCCTGGCCACCCTATGCCCGCATTGCCCGCGCCGAGACCCTGATGATCCGCAACAGCGATTTCATCGCGGCGGTGAAACTGCAGGGTGCCTCCACGCCGCGCATCATCTTAGGCCACGTGGTGCCGCTCTGCCTGTCCTCGCTGATCGTGCGCGTGACGCTCGACATGGCCGGCATCATTCTGACGGCGGCAGGCCTCGGCTTCCTTGGTCTCGGCGCTCAGCCGCCGATGCCGGAATGGGGCGCCATGGTGGCCACGGGCCGCAACTATCTCATCGATCAATGGTGGGTCGCCGCCATGCCGGGCATCGCTATCTTCGTGGTGAGCCTCGGCTTCAACCTGCTGGGCGACGGCCTGCGCGACGTTCTCGATCCGAAGGCTGCCAAATGACCAAGCCGCTTCTCGACGTCGAAGACCTGCGCGTCCGCTTTCACCTGCGCACCGGCACCGTGGAAGCGGTGCGCGGCGTGTCGTTCCAGCTCGGCCGCGAACGCCTCGGCATCGTGGGCGAGTCGGGCTCCGGCAAATCGCAGACGGGCCGCGCCATCCTCGGCCTGACCCCTCCCCCCGGCGAGGTGACGGCAAAACGCCTCGCCTTCGACGGCATCGACCTGCTCACCGCCTCGAAGAGAACCCTGCGCACCCTGCGCGGTGGGCGCATCAGCATGGTGATGCAGGACCCGAAATACTCGCTGAACCCGGTCATGACCATCGGCGAGCAGATCATCGAGGCCTATCAGGCGCATGCCAAAGCCAGCAAGGCGGAAGCCCGCGACAAGGCGCTCGCCATGCTGGAGGCGGTGAAGATGCGCAATCCCGGCCGTGTCTTCTCCCTCTATCCGCACGAGGTCTCCGGCGGCATGGGGCAGCGCGCCATGATCGCCATGATGCTGGTCACCGATCCTGACCTGCTCATTGCCGACGAGCCGACTTCGGCGCTCGACGTGACGGTCTCGATGGAGGTACTGCGCATCCTCGATGAGCTTGTCTCGGAACGCGGCATGGGCCTGATCTTCATCTCGCACGATCTCAAGCTCGTCTCCTCCTTCTGCGACCGGGTGCTGGTGATGTATGCCGGCCGCGTGGTCGAGCAGCTGGAAGCGAAGAACCTGCGGGAGGCGCAGCATCCCTATACGCAGGGCCTCATGCGCTGCCTGCCGACGCTTGCGGACGACGTTCGTCCGCTCCCCACCCTGAACCGCGATCCCGCATGGGCATTGTGACTTGGGCGCTGTAACGATGCTCGATATCCAGAATCTTCAAGTCGTCTACGGCACCGGCCGCATGCGGGTCGATGCGGTCAAGAACGTGAGCTTCCATGTGGAGCCGGGGGCTGCTTATGGCCTCGTGGGCGAATCCGGCTCCGGCAAGTCGACCGTGCTGCGTGCCATTTGCGGCCTGGCGCCGATCACCAACGGTCGCGTGCTCGTCGATGGACAACAGGTCACCACGCCGCGCGGCAAGGCCTTCTATCGCACGGTCCAGATGGTGTTCCAGGACCCCTACGCCTCGCTGCATCCGCGCCATACGGTCGACCGCACGCTCTCCGAGCCGCTCGCCATCCATGGCGAGAAGGATGGGGAGGCGCGCATCCTCCAGGCTCTCAAGGAGGTAGGTCTTGGCCCGTCCTTCCGCTTCCGCTATCCGCACCAGCTCTCCGGCGGCCAGCGCCAGCGCATCGCCATCGCCCGCGCGCTGATCCTGCGTCCGAAGGTGCTGCTCCTCGACGAGCCGACCTCCGCGCTCGACGCTTCCGTGCAGGCCGAGATCCTGAACCTGCTCGACGACCTGCGCCGGAGGCTCGGCCTGACCTATATCCTGGTCAGTCACGACCTCGCCGTCGTGGCCCATTTGTGCGAGCGCCTGCTCGTCATGCAGCATGGTGAAGCCGTTGAGGAGACAACCTCTGCTGCCCTGCGCTCAGGCGTGGCCACGAACGACTATACGCAGTCGCTGATCCAGGCGAGCCAGGGCTTCACGCGGGTTGCCCCGCAACCGGCCCAGGCTCCTGCCGCTTAAATACGCTTTTTCCGCCACCCATTTTGATGTGAACCGATGTCCAGCTCTGCTCTGATGCCTGTCTTCGACGGCCACAACGACGTGCTCCTGCGCCTGATGCGCGGCAAGATCCAGCCCGAACAGGCTTTCCTGGAAGGCGACAATATCGGCCACCTCGACTGGCCGCGCATGAAGCAGGGCGGCTTCGTCGGTGGGTTCTTCGCCGTCTATGTGCCATCCGAGAGCGTGGGCGTCGACGTGGACGAGTTGATGGCCCAAGCGCGGTACGATGTGCCCCTCTCCTCGCAGCTCCCGCTCCCGACGAGCCAGCAGGTGACGGTGCATATGGCTGCGCTGCTCATGCGCATCGAGCGCGCCTCAAAGGGTGAGGTGAAGATCTGCCGCAATGCAGCTGATATCCGCCACTGCATCGATACCGGCAAGCTCGCGGCGATCCTGCACATCGAAGGGGCCGAAGGCATCGACCCCGATCTCTATATGCTCGACGTGCTCTACGAGAGCGGCCTGCGCTCCATTGGCCCCGTCTGGAGCCGCCCCAACATCTTCGGCCACGGCGTGCCGTTCCGCTATCCCTCGACGCCTGACACAGGGCCGGGTCTCACGGACCGCGGCATCGAGCTGGTGCGGGCCTGTAATCGCCTTAAGATCATGATCGATCTCTCGCACCTGAACGAGAAGGGTTTCTGGGACGTGGCACGGCTCTCGGACGCGCCGCTCGTCGCCACCCATTCCAATGCCTGGGAGATCTGCAAGCACTCGCGCAATCTGACCGACAAACAGCTCGGCGCGATCCGTGAGAGCCGCGGCATGGTGGGCGTCAACTTCGCCACCTCGTTCATCCGCCCCGACGGCATGCGCAACGACGACACGCCCCTGGAGGAGATGATCCGCCACATGGATCACCTGATCGAGAAGGTTGGCGTGGACGGCGTCGGCTTCGGCTCCGACTTCGACGGTGCGACAATTCCCGCCGAGATCGGCGACGTGCGCGGCCTGCCCCGCCTCGTCGACGCCATGCGCCGCCACGGCTATGACGAGGCCACCCTGCGCAAGCTCTGCTACGAGAACTGGATCAACGTTCTGGAGCGCACCTGGGGACGGTGAGGCTTAAGCCTCACCGCTCCGCCTTCGCGGTCAGCGCAAACACGCTCGCGATGCCGCCGACGCCGAGCATGAGCAACAGGCTCACCGCGTTGATGGCCGGCGACGCGCCCTCACGCATCTGGCCGTACATGGCGATCGGCAGCGGCGCCTCGGAGCCCACGAGCATCAGGGTCGTGTTGAAGTTCTCGAACGACATGAGCAGCGCCACGAGGCCAGCGCCGATGAGCGCGGGTCTCAAGAACGGCAGCGTGACGGTGCGCAGCACCCGTGCCCGGCTGGCGCCGAGATCGAAGGCAGCTTCCTCCAGCGAACGGTCGAACTTGCGGAGGCGCGCAGCGATGATGAGCGTCGCGATGGTGAGGATGAAGGAGAGCTGGCCCAGCACCACGAGCGGCAGGCCGGGGCGCAGAAGATCGAGATCGGTCTGAAGCCAATCCTCGAGACCGTTCGCAAGCCGTGAGAAGAAGGCCAGGATCGAGATGCCGAGCACCACGCCGGGAATGACGAGCGGCCAGAGCATCATCATGGCCACGAAGGTCTTGCCGCGAAACTCGGCCCGCTCCAGCACCCAGGCATTCACCGTGCCGAGGAGCACGGCGAGCAGCGCCACTGGAATGGCAACCTTGAAGCTGTTGCCGATGCTCTCGAGCCAGATCGGATCCACCAGCACGCCGGGTTTGCCGACGGCTGCGCCGGAACCGGTGAACCATTCCAGCGTGAAGCCACGCCAGGGCGGCGACGGGAACGGACTCGCGTTGAAGGCGAAGATCGCAACGACCAAAAGCGGCGCGAACAGGAAGAGATAGAACGCCGCGATGTAGAATTTCCAGGCGAGGGATGGTCGGTTCATGGCGTCATGCCTGCTTCAGGGTGGTGCCGAGGCTCTGGCCCGTCAGCCGCAGGCCCAGCCACACGATGGCCGAGGAGAGCAGCAGGAGCAGCATGCCGAAAGCGGCGCCCTGGGGCCAGTTGAAGCGGGTGATGAACTGCGCGTAGATCTGCTCCGTGAACCATAGTCCGTTCTTGCCCCCGAGCAGCACCGGCGTGGCGAAATTGCCGACGGTCAGCATGAACACGATGATGCAGCCTGCCACGATGCCGGGCATGGCATGGGGAATGACGATGCGGCGCAAAACCGTCCAGCGGCTGCCGCCGAGATCGTATCCCGCCTCCACGACCGCGGGCTCCAGGCTCTCCAGCGCATTGGCGAGCGGCACGATCATGAACAGCAATCCGCCATAGACGAGGCCGAGGATCACCGCGCCGTCATTGTAGAGAAGCTCCACCGGCTGGCTCGCAAGCCCGATGGAACGGAGCATGTAGGAGATCACGCCGGTCTCGCGCAAAAGGATCATCCAGCCGAGCGTGCGCACCAGCTCCGACACCCAGAATGGCAGCAGGCAGAGCAGCAGCAGCATCGCCTTGAGGCGCCCCTGCGCCACGCGGGCGATGTAGAGCGCGATGGGAAAGGCGAGCACCAGCGTGAGCGCCGTCACCAGGATCGACATGAACGCCGTGCGCGCGAAGGTGCGCCAGTAAAGCGGCTCGGTGAAGAACTCGAGGTAGTTGCCGAACCCGAAGGCATAGACCCGCGGCGCGATGCGCTCGCTGAAGGAGAGAACGAGGATCTCCACATGCGGCAGCACGATGAGCAGCCCGAGCCACAGGATGGCGGGGGCAAGCAACAGGAAGAGCGTGAGGCGTGAGGCCTGCTTCGCGATCATGCGGCAAACACCTTCATTGCATCCGCCGTCCAGCCCAGATGTACCGGCGCGCCGACCTCGATGCCAGCGAGCGGCCCGGCCTGCGGCAGCACCGCACGCACCGGCTGCTCAAAGCCTGCCGTGTCGATCAGGAGGCTCGACGCGGCACCGTCGAACAGCACCGCCGAAATGCGGCCCTCGAAGCGGTTGGGCAGATTGCTCAATGGTGAAGGATCCTGAGCGAGGGCCACAGCTTCAGGGCGCACGAAGGCAAGAGCCGCCTTCGCGGCTGCGCTCCCCTGGCCCTGCACGATGGCGCCAGACGACAGGCGCACGGCAATGGTGCCATTGGAAGCGGCGGCCGCCTCGCCCTGCAGGCGATTCGTCTCACCCACGAAACTTGCGACGAACGGCGTTGCCGGATTGTGATAGAGTTCGCGCGGGCTTCCCACCTGCTCGAACCGTCCCTGGTTCATCACAGCGATTCTGTCCGACATCACGAGCGCTTCTGACTGGTCGTGCGTGATGTAGGCGAAGGTGGTGTTGAATGTACCCTGCAGCTGCTTGAGCTCGATCTTCATGTGCTCGCGCAATTTGAGATCAAGCGCCCCAAGGGGCTCGTCGAGGAGCACGAGGGTCGGCTCCAGCACGAGGCAGCGGGCAATCGCCACGCGCTGCCGTTGTCCACCCGAGAGGGCCGTCACACGCCGGTCGCCGAAGCCTTTGAGGCCGACGCGTTCCAGCATGCGGTTTGCGCGCTCCTCAGCATCCGCGCGGGACACGCCGCGACAGGTCAGGCCGTAAGCCACGTTCTCGCCGACGCTCATCATGGGAAAGAGCGCAAGGCTCTGGAAAACCATGTTGACCGGGCGCCTGTTGGCCGGAACGCCGATCATCGATGCGCCGCGGATGCGGATGTCGCCGCTCGTCGGATGTTCGAACCCGGCGATCATGCGCATCAGGGTGGTCTTGCCGCAGCCGGAGGGTCCTAGAATCGAGAAGAACTCACCGGGGGCAACGCTGAAACTCACGTCATCGACGGCGGCATGCGAGCCGAAGCGCTTGGTGACGTTGACGATGTCGAGATCGGTGGAAGAGGCCATGACGCTGCCGATACAAAGGGTCATCCCCCGGGCAAGCCGGGGGATGACGAGACATAACGATGGAGATTTACGAACCGGCCTTCAGGCGGTCGAGAACCTTGCCCTCGATTTCTTCGAGGCCAGCCGGCACGGCCGGATACCACCGGATGTTGTCGATGGCGGCTTTCGGGAAGCTCTCGGCGAACTGATCCTTCAGCTTGCCTTCCATGAGCTTGTCGGCGCCGTTCGAAGCCGTGAAGTTGCCGGCGGCAGCCGCGACCTTTGCGGCGATCTCCGGACGCATGTTGAAGTTGATCCACTTATAGGCGGCATCGTCATTGCGGCCCTTGGCGGGGATCGCGAAGGTGTCGACCCAGCCGAGCGCGCCCGACTTCGGTGCGATGAACTTCATGTCCGGGTTTTCGGCGTTGAGCTTCCATCCACCCGTATCCCACGCCATGGCGGCGACGATCTCTCCGGAGCGAGCGGCATTGAGGAGTTGATCGGAGCCTTCCCAGAAGAACTTCACGTTCTTCTTGCACTCGGCGAGCTTGGCGCCGACCTTGTCCATCAGGGCGGCATAGGCCTTCGCATCGCCATAGGCTGCGAAGGGATCCATGCCGTTGGCGAAGGCGAAGGCGATCAGCGCCGGGCGCTTGGCGCGGAAGCTGGTCTTGCCGGCAAGCGACGGATCGCAGAGATCATTGTAGTCGGCGACCTTGGGGGCGGCCTTGGTGTTCACCACGAGACCGTCCGTGCCCCAGATGTGGGGAACGCCATAGACCTTGCCGTCGACCGTGGTGTTCTTCTTGGTCGCCTCGAGCATGGAAGCGATGAACTGGTCGGACTTCAGCTTGGAGACATCAAGCGGCTTGTAGATGCCGAACTCCGCCTGCGGGCCCGCGATGCGGTCCTGGCTCGGCTGGGCGAGATCGAAGCCGGCACCTTGCGTGGCGCGCAACTTGGAGATCATCTCCTCGTTGTTCGAGGTCGTCACCTCGACCTCGATGCCCGTCTCCTTCGTGAATTGTGCCACGATATCGGCCGGCGCATAGCCAGACCAGGTCAGGAGCCGCAGTTTCTCGGCAGCCTCAGCCGATCCGACGACCATGAGAGCGGCAAGAGCGGTTGCCAGCTTCAGGCTAGCGCGTTTGGTCAGCATTGTAGTCCTCCAGTGTGGTTGGGCTTTTACCCGTGTTCCCCAGTTGCAAAACTATATGACAGTTGCACGACGCGCTAGGGGTTTGAAAGCCGGCTTAGGAATGAACAGCCATGCTGACACGGACCGCTCCCCCGGCTATGGATGGGCTCTCTCTGCAGGAGTGCTCAAGCCATGCGCAGTTTCTACCCCGAAATAGAACCCTATGAGACCGGCATGCTCGATGTGGGCGACGGCCATCGGGTCTATTGGGAATTGTGCGGCAACCCGAACGGCAAGCCCGTGGTTTTCCTGCATGGCGGGCCGGGCGGCGGCTGCACGCCGACCCAGCGTCGGCTGTTCGATCCGAAAAAATATCGCATCCTGCTGTTCGATCAGCGCGGGTGCGGGCGCTCCACGCCCTATGCCAGCCTGGAGGCCAACACCACCTGGCACCTCGTGGCCGACATCGAGCGCCTGCGCGCAATGATCGGTGTGGACAAGTGGATGGTGTTCGGCGGCTCCTGGGGCTCGACCCTGGCGCTCGCCTATGCCGAGACGCACCCGGAGCGCGTCACGGAGCTCGTGCTGCGCGGGATCTTCACCCTCCGTCGCTCAGAGCTGCTCTGGTATTACCAGGAGGGCGCTTCGTGGCTCTTCCCCGACAAGTGGGAGTGTTTTCTCGCGCCGATCCCCGAGGCAGAGCGTGGCGACCTCATGGCGGCCTACCGCAAGCGCCTGATCGATCCGGATCCGGCCGTTCAGGCCAGGGCCGCACGCGCTTGGAGCTTGTGGGAGGGCGAGACGATCACGCTGCTCCACAACCAGGAATACAGCGATCAGTTCGGCGACGAGCACTACGCCATCGCCTTCGCCCGGATCGAGAACCACTATTTCGTCAACGAGGGCTGGTTCGAGGAGGGGCAGCTCATCGGCAACGCCCATCGCCTCAAGGGTATTCCCGGCGTGATCATCCAGGGCCGCTACGACATCGCAACGCCGCCGAAGACCGCCTGGGACCTGCACAAGGCCTGGCCCGAGGCGCAGTTCATCATGGTGCCGGATGCGGGTCACGCGGTGAGCGAGCCGGGCATCACGCATCATCTCATCGAGGCGACGGACGCGTTTGCGAGGGGGTAAACCCCTCGCAAGTCTCGTTTCCTAATTTTACTTCGCCGTCCAGCCGCCATCCATCGACAGGTTAGCACCAGACATCTGGCTCGCTGCGTCCGAGCACAGGAACACGGCGAGTGCCGCCACCTGATCGACGGTGACGAACTGCTTGGTGGGTTGAGCCTCCAGAAGCACGTCGTTGATCACCTGCTCCTTGGTCAGCCCGCGCGCCTTCATGGTGTCGGGGATCTGCCGCTCGACGAGGGGCGTCCAGACATAGCCGGGGCTGATGCAGTTCACCGTGATGCCATGCGTCGCCACTTCCAGCGCCACCGTCTTGGTAAGGCCTGCGATACCGTGCTTGGCCGCCACATAGGCTGACTTGAAGGGCGAGGCCACGAGGGAATGAGCCGATGCCGTGTTGATGATGCGGCCCCACTTGCGCGCCTTCATGCCGGGCACGGCGGCGCGGATGGCGTGGAAAGCCGATGTGAGATTGATCGCGATGATTTGGTCCCACTTCTCGACCGGGAAGTCCTCGATGGGCGAGACGAACTGTATGCCCGCATTGTTGACCAGGATATCGACGCTGCCGAAACTGCGCTCGCCGAGCCGAACCATCTCCTCGATCTCGTCGGCTTTGAGCATGTTGGCCGGCGAATAGACCGCCTTCACGCCGAACTCGATCTCGATCCCGGCGCGGGTCTTCTCGATCTCGGCCTCGTCACCCAATCCATTGAGGACGATATTCGCACCTTCCTTGGCGAGCGCCCGGGCAATGGCCAGGCCGATGCCGCTGGTCGAGCCGGTGACGACGGCTGTCTTCGATGTCAAGGTCATGGTCTTCTCCGCTTGGGCCTGGGCTCCAGGCATCAGATGGCAGGTGGCATACCACAAAGATCGAAGTGGAGGTGAGCCTAGCAAAAAGAAGCATGAGGGACAGACGCCTTGTGCCGCTCCTCCCATGTGCCGGGCGCATGTCCCTTTCCTCTTCGCTGCCGTTGTCTGGCAGGCGCCGATATGAGATGGATCGGATGCCTTTCGACAACGCGATGGGGGCGTGGTGCCAACACCAAAGATTCTTCCCTGCGGCGACAGCGCCCTGACGGTCGAGTTCGGGAGCACGATCGACCCTGCGCTTAACGCCATGGTCCTGGCCCTTGACGAGATCGTCCGCGCCCGTGCTCCGGCCGGGCTGATCGAGACCGTGCCGACCTACCGCTCCCTCACCATCCAGTTCGATCCAGCTTTGACCGACTACGACGCGCTTGTGGGGCTCCTCCATGAGGAGACGAAGGATCTCGCGCCTCGCCACGCTGTGGGCCGGCGCTGGCGCGTGCCGGTGGTGTATGGCGGCGAATACGGGAGCGACCTGGAAGAGGTGGCGGAGATCCACGGTCTGACGCCCGCCCAGGTGATCGACATCCATTCGTCGGCCGTCTACCGCATCTACATGATCGGCTTTCTGCCGGGGTTCACCTATCTCGGCGGCCTCGACAAGCGGATAGCCACGTCACGCCGGGTTCATCCCCGGGCAAAGATCCCCGCCGGCACGATCATGATCGGCGGCGAACAGGCTGGCATCGCCCCCATGGATATGCCGAGCGGCTGGCACAATCTCGGCCTGACGCCCGTGCGCCCCTACGCACCGGAGCGCGATCCGGTCTTCCTGTTCGCGGCCGGCGACGAGATCGTCTTCGAGCCCGTCGATGCCTCGCGCTGGGATGCAATGGAGAAAGCCGTTAAGGCCGGCGAGCCGGTAGCCGAGGAGGTTCGCCTATGATCGACCTCGTGGTGAAATCCTGCGGCCCCATGACCGCCCTGCAGGATCGCGGCCGCTTCGGCTATCAGGGCTTCGGCGTCTCGCCCTCAGGCGCCATGGACCGCCGCGCCCTGGCGATGGCGAATGCGCTCGTCGGCAATCCGCCCGACATGGGGACAATCGAGTTCGTCAATCTCGGCGGCGCCTTCACGGTTGAGGGCGGCGACCTGCATCTCGCCGTCGCCGGAGCGGGCGCGTCTGCGAGCATCGACGGCGTCCCCGTCCCGCCTCTCACATCCTTCGTGCTGAGAGAAGGCCAAGCCCTGGAGGTGGGGCACCCGCGCACCGGCACCTTCGCGTATTTGGCGGTGGCCGGAGGCCTCGCGGTCGAACCGCAGTTGGGCAGCCTGTCGTTCCATCTGCGCTCACGCCTCGGAGGCCTGAAAGGGTCGCCGTTCCAGGCCGGAAACCGCCTGCCCTGCCGACCGGAGGCGCAAGCGGGCGAGCCGATGCAGCTGACGGTCGATGTTCTTGAAGAGACCGGTCCTCTCCGCGTCATGTTGGGGCCGCAGGATGATTACTTCACGCCGGAAAGCATTCATTTGTTTCTGGAAAGTGAGTTCACCATCAGCCCCCAGGCAGACCGGATGGGCTTTCAGCTCACCGGCCCCAAGCTCGAGCACGCCAAGGGCTTCAACATCGTGTCGGACGGGATCGTCGACGGTCATATTCAGGTGCCGGGCAGCGGACAGCCGATCGTGCTCATGCGCGACCGACAGACGGCGGGCGGCTATCCGAAGATCGCCACCGTGATCAGCGCCGATCTCGCCCGCTTCGCGCAGATGCGCTCCGGCACCAAAGTGCGCTTCAGGGCCGTGGAGCGGGGCGAAGCCGTGGCAGCGGCGCGGCAGCTGAAGGACTGGATCGCCTCGCTTCCCTCGAAGCTCACGCCGGTGCGCTTCGACCTGACAACGGAGCATCTGCTCAGCCGCAATCTCATCGGCGGCACAGTCGATGCGCTCTCCTCTGCATCGCACGAATGAAAAGGGCGCCGCAGCGGCGCCCTTTCCTCTTACTGTGTTTCGACGCCACTCTCGTCAATGAGGTCCGGTGCGCCTAAGGCTTTCGCTTCGCGGCGGCGTTCGTGCAGCACGTACTCGGTGTAGCCGTTGGGCTGCTCTGCGCCCTTGAAGACGAGATCGCAGGCGGCCTGGAAGGCAGGACCTTTGAAATCCGGCGCCATCGGCCGGTAGAGCGGATCACCGGCATTCTGCCGGTCGACCACTTCGGCCATGCGGCGCAGGGTCTGCATCACCTGGTCCTCGCTGGCGATGCCATGGCGCAGCCAGTTGGCGAGGTGCTGGCTGGAGATGCGCAGCGTCGCGCGGTCTTCCATGAGACCGACATCGTGGATGTCCGGCACCTTCGAGCAGCCGACCCCCTGGTCGATCCAGCGCACCACATAGCCGAGGATGCCCTGGCAGTTGTTATCGAGCTCCTGCTGCACGGCATCCGGTGCCCAATTCGACTGCGACACCGGGATGGTCAGGATGTCGGAGAGTTTTGCACGCGGACGTGTCTTCAGTTCTTCCTGGCGAGCCGGCACGCTCACCTGATGGTAGTGCAGCGCGTGCAGCGTCGCGGCGGTGGGTGACGGCACCCAGGCGGTGGTGGCGCCGGCCTGCGGATGGCCGATCTTCTGAGCCAGCATGTCGGCCATCTTGTCGGGCGCGGCCCACATGCCCTTGCCGATCTGCGCCTTGCCGGGCAGACCGCAGGCGAGGCCCACATCCACGTTGTTGTCCTCGTAGGCCTTGATCCACGCGGTCGACTTCATGTCGTTCTTGCGGATCATCGGACCCGCTTCCATGGAGGTGTGGATCTCGTCGCCCGTGCGGTCGAGGAAGCCGGTGTTGATGAACACGATGCGCTCGGCCGCCGCGCGGATGCAGGCCTTGAGGTTGACGGAGGTGCGCCGTTCCTCGTCCATGATGCCCATCTTGAGGGTGTTGCGGGGAAGTGCCAGCATATCCTCGACGGCGGTGAAGAGGTCGTTGGCGAACGCCACCTCGTCAGGCCCGTGCATCTTGGGCTTCACGATGTAGACCGAGCCCGCACGGCTGTTGCGCAGGGAGCCCGCGCCTTTCAGATCGTGGATCGCGATGAGCGACGTGATGGCCGCATCGAGGATGGTCTCGGGGATCTCCTCGCCGTTCTCGTCGAGCACCGCATCGGTGAACATGTGGTGGCCCACATTACGCACCAGCATGAGGCTGCGCCCGTGCAGGCGAAGCTCGCCGCCGTTGACAGCCGTGTAGACCCGGTCGGGATTGAGACGGCGCTCAACGGTTCTTCCGCCCTTCTCGAAGCTCTCGACCAGATCGCCCTTCATGAGCCCGAGCCAGGTGCGGTAGACTTCGACCTTGTCGACGGCGTCGACCGCCGCCACCGAATCCTCCAGGTCCATGATGGTGGAGACCGCCGATTCCATCACCACGTCGGCGACACCGGCCGGATCCTCGGCGCCGATCGCATGAGAGCGGTCGATCCGGATGTCGAGATGCAGGTTGTTGTGGCGCAGCAGCACCGATGACGGGCTTGCCGCCTCGCCCTGGTAGCCGACAAACTGGGCCGGATCGGCAAGGCCCGTCTCGCTGCCGTCCCGAAGCGTGACGATGAGGGCAGTGCCCTGGATGGTATAGGAGGTCGCATCCCTGTGGCTGCCGCCCGCCAGGGGCGCCGCTTGGTCGAGCACCTCGCGGGCGCGGGCCACGACCTTGGCGCCGCGGGCTTTGTTGTAGCCGCCGGAGCGGGTGGCGCCATCGTCTTCCGGGATCGCATCGGTACCGTAGAGGGCATCGTAGAGGCTGCCCCAGCGGGCATTGGCGGCGTTCAGCGCATAGCGGGCATTGGACACCGGCACCACGAGCTGGGGTCCGGCGATGCGGGCGATCTCGTCGTCCACGTTCTGCGTGCGGACGGCGAAGTCCTCGGGCTCCGGCAGCACATAGCCGATGTCGCGCAGGAACTGCTCATAGGCGGCCTGATCGAAGGGCTGACCCTTTCGGGCTCGGTGGTATTCGTCGATCTGCCCCTGGAGCTTGTCCCGGATGGCGAGCAGCTCACGGTCGCGCGGGGCGAACTCCTTCACGAGGCCGGCCAGCCCCTTCCAGAAGGCATCGGCCGAGACGCCGGTATAGGGCAGCGCCTCCCGCTCGATGAAATCATGAAGAACCGGGGCGACCTGGAGGCCGTTCGTCTGGATGCGCGTCATCGTTCCGCTTTCGGTGGATGTGAAGATCCTGGCCTTAGATTAAGGCGTTGCGACTAAAAATGAAGATGAGTGCCCTTTCCATGAGACAAAGGGCTGAGCGCTCGCCGATCAACAAAAAAGCCGCCCGAAGGCGGCTTTTTGGAAGGATTTGGTGGAGCCAGGCGGGATCGAACCGCCGACCTCTTGCATGCCATGCAAGCGCTCTCCCAGCTGAGCTATGGCCCCATCCGAGCCGCGATGTATGGGGCACCGCGGTGGTCTCTTCTGAAATCAGAGGCGTCTCTATAGTCGCCTCCGATCCGAGGTTCAAGCCTCTTCGTCGTCTTCCAGATCGCTGTCGATCAGGTCGGACACGTCGTCGTCGCCCTCCTCCTCGTCTTCGAGGAAGGTGTCGTCATCGGCAACGTCGTCGGCCACCTCGATGTCGTCGTCGACCGGGATGTCCTTCTCGTTCTCGTCAGCCTCAACCTCGTCGAGGGAGACCATCTCCGGACCGGCCGCCTCGAGCTCGGTCTCGTCGTCATCGGCCACGGCAGCAGCGCGGGCCGCCACGGGAGCGGCGACGCGGGTCGTCATAGCGGTCGCCTGGAACACGGTGCCGCATTTCGGGCAGACCGCCGGGTCCTTGTTGAGGTCGTAGAATTTCGCGCCGCAGCTCATGCACTGGCGCTTCAAGCCGAGTTCCGGTTTGGCCACGGGTGATTGCCTTGGATAAGTGTGAATGGTTGGGAAGGCTCCGTTAGTCGGCAGGGCATGGCTTGTCAAATAGGAAATTGCAGCGGCAAGGGTCCAGCTTGACCCAGCTTGCGCGTGACGGCGGGAAAACCCCGTGTTAGGAGCCCGCCCAGACGAGAAGGCTCAAGGAACTCAAACACGATGTCGCACGCGCACGGAACGCCCTCCCCGGTCGCCAGCAGGTCCGGAACGCCCCTGAAAGGGCGCATCCGCGTTCCCGGCGACAAGTCGATCTCCCACCGCTCCATGATCTTCGGGCTCCTCTCCATTGGCGAAACCCGGGTCGAGGGCCTCCTGGAAGGCGACGACGTGCTGCGCACCGCCGAGGCCTGCCGGGCGCTCGGCGCCACCATCACCCGCGAGGGACCCGGCCGCTGGCGGATCGTCGGCGTCGGCATCGGCGGACTGACCGAGCCCAAGGACATTCTCGATTTCGGCAATGCGGGCACCGGCTCGCGCCTGATGATGGGCGTGGCCGGCAGCCACCCGATCACCTCGACCTTCGATGGCGACGCCTCGTTGAGAAAGCGCCCCATGCGCCGCATTCTCGATCCGCTGGTCCAGATGGGCGTGACCGTGGTGAGCGAGGCCGAGGGCGGGCGTGTGCCCCTGACCCTGCGCGGCCCCCGCGAGACTCTTCCCATCACCTACGAGACCCCTGCCGCCTCGGCCCAGATCAAATCGGCGATCCTGCTCGCCGGCCTCAACTCTCCCGGCAAGACCACCGTGATCGAGCGCGAAGCCACCCGCGACCACACGGAACGGATGCTGCGCCATTTCGGGGCGAGCGTGGAGGTTGCTCACCATGGCACTGATGGCCGCGCCATCACCCTGCAGGGCCAGCCAGAGCTGCGCGGCACGGACATTGTGGTGCCGACCGACCCCTCCTCCGCCGCCTTCCCCCTGGTGGCGGCCCTGATCACCCCCGGGTCCGACGTGGTGCTAGAGGGCGTGATGATGAACCCGCTCCGCACCGGCCTCATCACCACGTTGCTCGAGATGGGCGCTTCCATCGAGCGCCTGAACGAGCGCGACGAGGGCGGCGAGACGGTGGCGGACCTGCGTGTCCAGCACAGCAGGCTCACCGGTGTGACTGTGCCCCATGCCCGGGCGCCGGCCATGATCGACGAGTACCCGATCCTGGCCGTGGCGGCGTCCTTTGCCGAAGGCACGACCCGGATGCAGGGGCTTCATGAGTTGCGGGTCAAGGAATCCGACCGTCTGGCGGCCGTGGCGGCGGGTCTTGCCGAGGCCGGAGTCGCCTACGCGGTCGAGGGCGACGACCTCATCGTCCATGGCTCCGGCGGCAAAGCTCGCGGCGGCGGCAACCCGGTGGCCACCCATCTCGACCACCGCATTGCCATGGCATTCCTGGTCATGGGCCTAGCCACGGATGAGGCCATGACCGTGGACGACGGGGCCATGATCATGACCAGCTTCCCATCCTTCATCCCGCTCATGCGGGAGCTCGGCGCCACGATCCAGGATTGAGCCCGCCCATGATCATCGCCATCGACGGCCCTGCGGCTTCCGGCAAGGGCACCCTGGGCAAGCGTCTTGCGGAGCATTACGGCTTCGCCCATCTCGACACCGGCCTGCTCTACCGGGCCGTCGCCCGCGTGCTCATGGACAGGGACGCTCCCCTCACCGACCGGGAGGCTGCCACGGCCGTGGCGCAGAACCTTGACGTCTCGCACCTGGAGGACGATTCCCGCCTCAGAGGCGCTGCCATGGGCGAGGCCGCCTCGGTGGTCTCCGCCTATCAGCCGGTGCGTGACGCGCTGCTGGCTTTCCAGCGCCAGTTCAGCAGGCAGGAACCGGGCGCCGTGCTCGACGGGCGGGACATAGGTACCGTGGTCTGCCCGGATGCGGACGTGAAGCTGTTCATCACCGCGGCTCCCGAGGAGCGGGCACGGCGGCGCCATCTCGAACTCCTGCGGCGGGGCGAGCAGGCCGAATACGAGACGATCCTTGAGGACATCCGCCGACGGGACGAGCGCGACATGAACCGCAGCACGGCACCGTTGAAGGCCGCTACTGACGCGGTGACCCTCGACACGACCCATCTCGACCCCGACGCTGCCTTCCAGGCTACTCTCACAATCGTTGAGGGTAAGCATTCTTAAGCTCCCCTCTGGTCCGGGGGCAGCCTTGCCTTATTTCCAGAAGCTGGCACAGTTTTCCGACCAATACGGCTCCCGCAAAGGAGATTCCGATGGTTTGTTCCGGCTTCATCCGCCTTGCCGCAGCATTGGTCTGCCTATGGGGGCTTCTCGCCCTCCCGGCTCAGGCCCAGAGCGACACTGAGGTCGATCTCGCTCTTGTGGTCGCGGTAGACATCTCCTTTTCCATGGACACGGATGAGCAGGCCCTGCAGCGGGAAGGCTTCGCCCAGGCCTTCCGCTCTAAGCTCGTCCATGATGCGATCCGCGGCGGAATGCTGGGCCGGATCGCCGTCACGTATATGGAGTGGGCCGGTTCGCCGGATCAGAAGGTGATCATTCCCTGGACGGTGCTCGACAATTCCGAGAGCCTGATGGCCTTCGCCGACAGGATCGCTTCCACACCCTTACGACGGGCACAGCGGACCTCAATCTCCAGCGCCATCGACTTCAGCGTGAAGCTCCTGGAGGAAAGCGGTCTCACTGCGAACCGGCAAGTCATTGACGTATCCGGCGACGGCCCCAACAACCAGGGCCGTCTCGTGCTCGAGGCGCGCGATGCGGCGCTGGCCAAGGGCATCACCATCAACGGGCTGCCGATCATGCTGCGCCAGCCCGGCTACCTCGACATCCCCGATCTCGACGTCTATTACAAGGATTGCGTGATCGGCGGCCAGGGTTCGTTCACCGTTCCGGTGCGGGAGCGCGACCAGTTCATCGAGGCGATCAAAACCAAGATCCTTCTGGAAGTTGCCAACCTGATGCCCGGACAGACCCTGATCAGCCGCATCCAATCCCCTCAGCGCACCAACTGCATGGCCGGCGAAATGCAGTGGCGTGACCGCTGGAGCAATTGAGCTGTCCCTCCCATGAAGCAACTGACCCTGGCGCTCGTGGCCCACGACGCCAAGAAGGACGACATGGCCGCGTTCGTGGCCCTGTACGAGAACGATATCCGCCCGTTCACGCTTTTTGCCACCGGCACCACGGGCGCTCGGGTGATGGAGCGATGCCCTTCGCTTTCCGTCACGCGGCTGAAGAGCGGTCCGCTCGGCGGCGACCAGCAGATCGGCGCGATGATCGCGGAAGGCAGGATCGACGCCCTGTTCTTCTTCGTCGACCCGCTCTCGCCGCATCCGCATGACGTGGACGTGAAGGCGCTGATGCGTCTTGCCCTCGTGTATGACATCCCGATGGCCCTGAACCGCGCCACGGCGGGACGTCTGATCGAGTCGTTTCGAGATTAAGTTCGGGGCGGCTTCGTGAGCCGCATCGTGGAGTAACCGGAAATCCGCGTCAGACACTGCGTCATTGAAAGCAGAAGCATCGGACAGATATTTCTTGATCGATCGGACATGATGAGATGCCCCAACTTTCAGCAGAAGAGCGCAAGCGGCAGTCGCAGGCCCGCCGGGAGGCAAACGAGAAGGAACGCCGTGAGTATTGGGAGATCCTGATCGAGGGAACACGGGACGCGCATGAGAAGACGCGCCTGCTGTTCGATCAGCGGCAGGAGAACCTCTATCGGCGCCTCGAGGAACTCGAGCTGAACCTCAGGGATGAGATCCGCGAGCATGGACGGACAACCCGGATCTGGCTCGCTGTGCTCAGCGCTTTGGTCGTGATCATGACCCTCGTGGCTCTTTGGCTCTGAGTGGAGAGCCGAGAAGGGAGCCTTGGGAATCAAGTGCCTCGCGGCTTTGCACGCCGTGTCGGCGGCGCGGTCAGCGGATCCTCCGGCCAGGGATGCTTCGGGTACTGCCCACGCATATCGGCCCGCACCGCCGCCCAGGAGCCGCGCCAGAAACCCGGAAGGTCGCGGGTGATCTGGATCGGGCGCTGTGCCGGCGAGAGCAGATGCAGGATCAGCGGCACGCGCCCGGCCGCGATGGTGGGATGCTTGTCGAGACCGAACAATTCCTGCACCCGCACGGCGAGAACAGGCCCGTCCTCCGCGCCATAATCGATCGGTATCTGCGATCCGGTCGGCACTTCGATATGGGTCGGCGCCTCCGCATCAAGACGGCGCTGCAGGTTCCAAGGCATGAGGCTGCGCAGAGCCTCGCTCAGCAGGTCGGGACCGATCTCGCCGAGGCTGCTCATGCCGACGAGGTGTGGCGCGAGCCACTCATCCGCCGCGCTCGTCAGCGCCTCATCGGACAGGTTCGGCCACTCGTCGCCCTCGGCCTTGCGGAGAAACATCACGCGCTCGCGCCATTGCGCCAGAGCTTTTGAAAAGGGCAGCGCATCGAGCCCCAGCGAGACGAGCCCTTCGGCGAGCGCCCGCGCAGCCTCTTCCGTCGGCGGGACCTTCAGCGGCTGCTCGTTCAAGAGAAGAGCCCCTAGGCGCCGAACGCCGCGTGCTCGGAGAGCCTTTGCCGGCCGGTCGAAGGTGATCTCGTCGCGCTGCTCGATGGCATGGCCGAACTGCGCCTCGATCTCTTCAGGGGAAATGGCAGCCGCCGCGAGAATGCGCGCGGAGGCTGCGCCTCCGGCGATTTCGGCAACCGCCAGATAAGGCTCCTTCGCCAGCCGCTCGTGCGCTTCGAGCGAGGCGCCACGCCCATTCGCCATGAGATACTCGCCCGGCTTGCCGCGAGCCTTCGCGAGGCGGTCGGGATAGGCAAGTGTGAGAAGCGCGCCAATCGAGTGCGGCTCGCCTCTCGCCGCGCCGTTGCCGCCACTCGCCCAGCCCTCCGCCATGCGCCGCATGTCCTCCGCCCGCTTGGAGCGGTCGCGGCGAAAGCGCTCGACACGATCGGCAAGATCCGCTGCGTCGCCGCCCAGGCCGCGCTCGACCAGAACGGCAGCGACATCCGCCGCATCGCGGGCCTGCCCGCTCGCCCCGGCGAGCAGCACCATGCGGGCCAATCGTGGCGGCAGAGGCAGGTCACGCAACTTACGGCCGACCTCCGTGATGCGCCCATCGTCGTCGAGGGCACCGAGCTGCTGCAGCAGCGCCCGCGCCTCCTTCAGTGCAGGCACTGGCGGCGGATCGAGGAAGGCGAGCGACGTTGGATCGGCAACGCCCCAGGCGGCGCAATCGAGGAGCAGCGGCGCGAGGTCTGCGGAGAGGATCTCCGGGCGCCCGAACGGCTCCAAGGCTCCCGTCGCAGCCTCCTCCCACAGTCGATAGCAGACACCAGGTTCCGTGCGGCCCGCGCGACCTCGACGTTGATCGGCGGCGGCGCGGGAGACGCGCACCGTCTCAAGGCGCGTGAGGCCGATATTCGGCTCGTAGACCGGCACGCGGGCAAGGCCCGAGTCGATGACGACCCGCACACCCTCGATGGTGAGCGATGTCTCGGCGATGGAGGTGGCGAGCACCACCTTGCGCCGTCCGGGCTTGGCAGGGCTCACCGCCAAATCCTGCTCGCCACGCTCAAGCGCGCCGTAGAGCGGCGCGATGTCGACGGCGGGATCGACGATGCGCTCGCGTAAGATGGTCTCGACCCGGCGGATCTCCCCCTGCCCCGGCAGGAACACCAGAATGGAGCCGCCCTCAGCGCGAAGTGCACGCGTGACCGCATCCGCCACCTGCTCTTCGATGCGGCGATTGGGATCACGCCGGAGATAGCGGGTCTCGACCGGATAAGCGCGGCCTTCAGATTCGACGACAGGCGCCTCGCTCAACAACCTCGCCACACGTGCGCCGTCGAGGGTCGCGGACATGACGAGAAGGCGAAGGTCCTCACGCAGACCCGCTTGCGCATCGAGGGCCAGGGCGAGGCCGAGATCCGCATCAAGAGAGCGCTCGTGGAACTCGTCAAAGAGTACGGCCGCGATGCCTTCCAGGGATGGATCATCGAGGATCATGCGGGCGAAGACGCCCTCGGTCACCACCTCGATGTGCGTTCTGCGGCTCACCTTGGAGCCGAGGCGCACGCGAAGGCCCACCGTCTCACCGACGGTCTCGGCCAGGGTCTGCGCCATGCGGGCGGCCGCCGCGCGGGCTGCGAGACGGCGCGGTTCCAGCACGATGATCTTTCCGCCGTTCACCCAGGGCTCGTCGAGCAGCACCAGCGGCACACGCGTGGTCTTGCCGGCGCCGGGCGGCGCCACAAGCACCGCATTCGGCCGCGCCCGCAGGCTCGCCGTCAGGTCGCCGAGGACCGCATCGATGGGCAGGGAGGTGTCGAAAGTGCGCATGCTGCCTGATGGCTCAAGCAGAGCCGAAGGGCAAGCCGTCAAACCGGGAAGCCATACCCCCGAAGGTCGCCCGCCAGATCGATTCCCTCAACGCAATGGATCGCATGCATGCCCACACCACGGGCCGCCTCCACGTTGGGCTTTGAGTCGTCGATGAACACGCAATCCTTAGCCACAAGCCCATAGCGGTCGAGCAGGAGGTGATAGATGGCTGGATCCGGCTTCAGCAGGCGCTCGTCGCCCGAGACGATGATGCCGTCGAAGCCGGCGAGGAACGGAAAGCGCTCCTGCGCCAGGATGAGTTTGGGGCCGGAGAAATTGGTGATGCAGTAGTTCGGCACGCCCGCCTCGCGCAGGCGCTGGAGTAGGACCACATGATCGTCGAACACGCCGGAGACGGTCTCGTGCCAGCGCTCGTGGAACGCGCGAATATGCGGCTCGTGCTTGGGATGATCCTTGACCAGAAGGGCCACCGCCTCGTCCCAATCGCGCCCCCGGTCCTGTTCCAAGTTCCAATCATGGGTGCAGACATTCGACAGGAACCACTCCATTTCCGCCTCGTCATCGAAGACAGTGCGGTAGAGGTTGCGCGGATCCCAGCGCAGCAGCACATTGCCAATGTCGAACACCACGGTGGATGGCTTGCTCATGATAAGGCGATTCCTTCGTTTCCAATCAGGCATTTAGCCTGCGGAAAGCTCCAGCGCTACTCTCAGGAGCAAAGGGTTCCAAATTAGGCAGTGCGCACCTCCCTCAACACACCGGCATGAGGGAGGCGCCAAGTCCTACCCACCGATGTTGTAAGCCGCGAGTGCCGCCATGTTGACGATGTCGTTGTCGGTCGCGCCGAGCGAGACGATCTGCACCGGCTTGTCGAGGCCCACGACAAGGGGGCCCAGCACCATGGCGCCGCCGAGTTCCTGCAGCATCTTGGTGGAGATGGAGGCCGAGTGGAACGCCGGCATGATGAGCACGTTCGCCGTGTCGGTCAGGCGGCTGAACGGGTACTGCGCCATGACATCTCGGTTGAGCGCCACATCGGCCGCCATCTCGCCGTCATATTCGAAATCGACCCGCATGCCGTCCAGGATCTTCACGGCCTCCTGGATCTTCTCCGCGCGCTCCGCCTTCGGATGACCGAAGGTCGAGAACGAGAGAAGCGCCACGCGCGGCTCATAGCCGAGGCGGCGGGCGACACCGGCGGATTCGATGGCGATCTCGGCCAATTCCTGCGCGTCCGGCATTTCGTGTATGGCCGTATCGGCGACCAGCACCGTGCGGCCGCGCGCCAAGCAGAGCGAGACGCCAATGACCCGGTGGCCGGGCTTGGCATCGACCACGTGCCGCACATCGGCAAGGGCCGTCGAGTAGTTGCGCGTCGCGCCGGTCACCATGGCATCCGCATCGCCCAAAGCCACCATGGAGGCGGCGAAGTGGTTGCGGTCCTGGTTGATCATGCGCTGGCAGTCGCGGAACAGATAGCCCTTGCGCTGCAGGCGCTCGTAGAGGAACTGCGCATAGGTCGCGTTGCGATGGGACAGGCGCGCATTGTGGATCTCGATCCCGTCGCGGCCTTCGAGATCGATGCCGGCCTGCACCGCCGTCTCATGGATGCGGTCCTCGCGCCCCACAAGGATGGCCTTGCCGAGACCCTGGTTGACGAAGGACAAGGCGGCGCGGATCACCTGCTCCTCCTCGCCCTCGGCGAAGACCACGCGCTTGGGGAACTTGCGCACCCGCTCAAAGATGCGGTTGAGGGTACCGGCCACCGGATCGCGCCGGGCGGAGAGCTGCGCCTTGTAGGCGCGCATGTCGACGATGGGGCGGCGCGCCACGCCGGTATCCATCGCGGCCTTAGCCACCGCCATGGGGATCGTGTGGATCAGGCGCGGATCGAACGGCACGGGGATGATGTAATCGCGCCCGAAGCGCGGACGCGTGCCCTGATAGGCCGCCGCCACCTCGTCGGGCACATCCTCGCGGGCAAGCTCCGCGAGCGCATGGGCGGCCGCGATCTTCATCTCCATGTTGATCGTGGTCGCCTGCACGTCGAGGGCGCCGCGGAAGATGTAAGGAAAGCCCAGGACATTGTTGACTTGGTTCGGGTAGTCGGACCGGCCGGTGGCGATGATCACGTCGTCGCGGATGCGCGCCACCTCTTCCGGTGTGATCTCCGGATCGGGGTTGGCCATGGCGAAGATGATCGGGTTCGGTGCCATGGAGCGGATCATGTCATCGCTGAACGCGCCCTTCGCCGACAAGCCGAACACCGCATCGGCGCCGTTGAGGGCATCGGCCAGCGTGCGGGCATCGGTTTCGGCCGCATGACCCGATTTCCACTGGTTCATGCCCTCGGTGCGGCCCTTGTATATCACCCCCTTGGTGTCGCAGAGGATGACGTTGTTGGGGGCAAAGCCCATGGCCTTCAGAAGCTCGGTGCAGGCAATACCTGCGGCACCTGCACCGTTTACCACGAGCCTGGTCTTCGCCATGTCACGGTCGGTCAGATGAAGCGCGTTGATGAGGCCCGCCGCCGCGATGATCGCCGTTCCGTGCTGGTCGTCATGGAACACCGGAATGTCCATGAGTTCCCGAAGGCGCTCCTCGATGATGAAGCATTCCGGCGCCTTGATGTCTTCGAGATTGATACCGCCGAAGGAGGGGCCGAGATAGCGCACGCAGTTGATGAAGTTGTCGGCATCTTCCGTATCGACCTCAAGGTCAATGGAATCCACATCCGCGAAGCGCTTGAAGAGCACCGACTTGCCCTCCATCACCGGCTTCGAGGCCAGTGCCCCGAGATTGCCGAGGCCGAGGATCGCGGTACCGTTCGAGATCACCGCCACCATATTGGACCGGGTGGTGTAGTCGAAGGCCAGAGACGGGTTCTCGGCAATGGCCAGCACCGGCACCGCAACACCCGGCGAATAGGCCAGCGACAGGTCGCGCTGGGTCGCCATGGGCTTGGTCGGGACGACCTCGAGCTTGCCGGGGCGTCCTTGAGCGTGGAATTGCAGCGCCTCCTGGTCCGTGAAGGTGGGGCGTTTGCGGCGGGTCGGGCGCTGATCGTCGGTCATGAGGGTCCGATTCTTGTGATGCAGGGCGTTTCCTGAGGGGGATGCGACTTTAAGACATAGGATGCGCCTTCCTCAAGACTTGTCCACATGCGCCCTTCGGACCCCATGATACGGATGAACTGGGGCCGGAGCTTTGCTACACAGGACGGATGTCGTCCCAAGCCGCCTACAAATCCTCCGAGACCGCCCCATCGAACGCTGCGCCCGCGCAGGACAGCCGCGTCACGCCTATGATGGCGCAGTATATCGAGATCAAGGCCGCCAACCCGGACAGCCTGCTGTTCTACCGGATGGGGGATTTCTACGAGCTGTTCTTCGAGGATGCGGAGATCGCCAGCCAATCGCTCGGCATCGTTCTCACCAAGCGTGGCAAGCACCAGGGGCAGGACATCCCCATGTGCGGCGTGCCCGTGGAGCGGGCCGACGACTATCTCCAGCGCCTCATCGGCCTGGGCCACCGAGTGGCGGTCTGCGAGCAGACCGAGGATCCGGCGGAAGCGAAGAAGCGGGGTTCCAAGTCGGTGGTTCGCCGCGACGTGGTGCGGCTCGTCACGCCGGGCACGATCACCGAGGAACGCCTGCTGGAGCCTGGGCGGGCCAATTATCTGCTCGCCATCGCCCGGCGCCGGGCCTCCGATACGCAATGGTGCTACGGCCTGGCCGCCCTCGACATATCCACAGGCCATTTCGTGTTGAGCGAGACGGACGGCACCGGCCTCTCAGCCGAGATCGCCCGCTTCGAGCCCCGCGAGATCCTGGTGCCGGACGTCATTCACGACGATCCGGAGCTCAAAAACTTCTGGCAGGAGACCCGCGCCTCGATCACGCCCCTGTCCCGCGAGGGGCTCGATCCGGCCTCCGCCGAGCGTCGGATGAAGGATTATTTCGGAGTCGCGACCCTCGATGCCTTCGGGTCCTTCAGCCCCGCCGAGATCACGGCTGCGGGCAGTGCGCTGTTCTATGTCGAGAAGACCCAGATCGACAGCCGTCCGGTTCTCAACCCGCCCTCCCGCGATACCTCCGGCGCGGCGCTCGCCATCGATGCGGCGACCCGCGCCAACCTGGAACTGACCCGCACCCTGTCGGGCGAACGGGCGGGCAGCCTGCTCGCCACCATCGACTGCACGGTGACGCCCGGCGGCGCCCGGTTGCTGGCCGAGCGGCTCGCCGGCCCCCTCACCCATCCGGGCCTGATCCGCGACCGGCAGGATTCCGTGACGGCGCTCGTCGAGAATGGCGACCTGCGCGACCGGCTGCGGCGCATCCTCAAGCGCTCGCCGGATCTGGCCCGCGCCCTGTCACGGCTGAGCCTCGGACGCGGCGGACCGCGGGATCTGGCCTGCGTGCGCGACGGCCTGTTCGCCGCGCGCGAACTCGGGCTTGAGCTGGCGATCGCGCCCAATCTGCCGAGAGAGCTGTCGGAGGCCGCGCAGGTGCTCCAAGACCTGCGCACGGACGTAGCTGACCGACTGAGCGCGGCTCTCGCCGACGAGCTGCCGCTCTTGAAGCGCGACGGCGGCTTCATCCGCGCCGCGTTCGACGCAAATCTCGACGAGTTGCGCGAGCTGCAGCAGGATTCACGCCGCTTCATCGCGGCACTCCAGGCGCGCTACGCCACCGAGACAGGCTGTCGGGGCTTACGGGTCAAGCACAACCACATGATCGGCTACTTCGTGGAGGTGCCGCAGAATGTGGGCGAAGATCTGCTGAAGGAGCCCTGGAAGGACACCTTCGTCCATCGCCAGACCATGGCGGGCGCCATGCGTTTCTCCACCATGGAGCTCGGCGAGCTCGAGTCGAAGATCGCGTCCGCGGCCGACCGAGCGCTGAAGATCGAGCTCGCGCTGTTCGACGAGATGGTGCAGGCGCTTCTCGATCTCACGGGAGAGATCGCGGCGGCGGCCGAGGCCATCGCCGTCATCGACGTGACGGCGGCGCTCGCCGATCTCGCCATGCGGCTCGACTGGACACGCCCCGTGGTCGATACCGGCCTCGCCTTCACGATCAAGGGCGGCCGTCATCCCGTGGTCGAGGCCGCGCTTAAGCGCGAGGGCGTTCCATTCATCGCCAACGATTCGGATCTCTCCGGCAAGGACGCAGGCCACATCCTGCTGATCACCGGCCCGAACATGGGCGGCAAGTCGACTTATCTGCGCCAGAACGCCCTCATCGTCGTGCTGGCCCAGATGGGCGCCTACGTGCCGGCTAAGCAAGCCCATATCGGCATCGTCGACCGGCTCTTCTCCCGGGTGGGTGCCGCCGACGACCTGGCGCGCGGTCGAAGCACGTTCATGGTCGAGATGGTGGAGACGGCCGCCATCCTCAATCAGGCCACGGCCCGCTCGCTCGTGATCCTCGACGAGATCGGCCGCGGCACCGCGACCTTCGACGGGTTGTCCATCGCCTGGGCGGCCATCGAGCACCTGCATGAGACCAATCGCTGCCGGGCGCTGTTCGCCACCCATTTCCACGAGTTGACGGCACTTGCCGAGCGGATGGCACGCATCTCGAACGCGACCCTGAAGGTTACGGAATGGAACGGTGAGGTGGTGTTCCTGCACGAGGTCGTGCCCGGCGCCGCCGACCGCTCCTACGGTCTGCAGGTGGCGCGACTCGCGGGTCTGCCGACCCAGGTCGTCGACCGGGCGAAGACGATCTTAAGCGAATTGGAGAGATCCGACCGGGAGGCCCCGAAGCGCGCGTTGCTCGACGACCTGCCGCTCTTTGCCGTGCCCGTCCGCAACGAACCGCGTGCAGTGCCGAAGCAGGATGCCCTGCGGGAATCGCTCGCTGCTCTCGATCCCGACCAGATGACCCCGCGGGAGGCGCTCGACGCGCTCTACCGGCTCAAGTCACATGGGTAGCGGCAAGATCCTGTTCAGGACATTTGGGAGCTACGCTGGCGGGTTGCCGGACCGAAAGGGACGAAGGTCACCGTTCGCGCCTCCTGAGCTTCGCGCGACTGACCGGCCATTACATAGGCGAGGGCTTCTCGCACGCCGCGCTCCGTATAGGGCTTGGCGATGACGCCCCAGGCGCCTGCAAAATCCTCCGGAATCCGCTTGGCATTGGCCGTCATGAAAAGCACCGTGACCCCATGCTCATTGCTGAGATGACGCGCCACGTCGACGCCCGTGGGGCCGTCAGACAGATGAATATCGACGAAGGCGAGATCCGGCTTGAGATCGCGGCCGAGCGAAAGGGCGTCCTGGGATGAGGCTGCGATCCCCACCACGTCGTGCCCCAGATCCTGGAGCAGGCTTTCGAGTTCGAGCGCGATCAGGATTTCATCCTCAACGACGAGGATGCGCAAAGGCTTATCGCTACTCAAACTTCGTCTCCTCCGCGACAGCGGACACGCCAGTCTCTGCCCGTGTACCTGGCTTCCGATCACGCCAAGTCAACGGCCCTTTCAATCGACGGATCAGCATCGCGGCTTCAGCGAAAGAGAATCGATCCGTGTCATGAATGGCCCCTCCCGGACAGTCTTTTCGGAGACATGGTCGCCTTACAGCTTTCTCCGTGCAGTTGGACTCAACGCTTTTCTGAGGCAGCGGTTCCGCACAAAAAGTGGGTCTCCACCTCAAAATAAAGCAACACTATCGCGTTTCAAAAGACCACGCTAACATCCGGGCTTTGCGAGAGGTCTGAGCCGGATGGTGACGCGCGTTTCCACTGTTGCGTTCGAAGGAATTGAGGCGCGGACGGTCGATGTCCAGGTTCAGATTTCGCCTGGTGCGGTCGCTTTCACCATCGTCGGCCTGCCGGACAAAGCAGTGGCCGAATCCCGCGAGCGGGTCCGCTCGGCCCTGATCGCCTCGGGCCTCGCCCTTCCGGCTAAGCGCATCACGGTCAACCTTGCCCCGGCCGATCTGCCGAAGGAAGGCAGTCATTACGATCTGCCCATCGCCCTTGCGGTCATGGGGGCCATCGGGGCTATTCCGGCCGACGCCTTGGGCGGCTTCACGGTATTGGGCGAGCTGGCGCTCGATGGCTCGATCACCGCTGTCGCGGGCGCACTTCCCGCCGCCATGGCGGCCCATGAGCGTGGGCATGGCCTGATCTGTCCTGCCGCCTGCGGCTCGGAGGCCGCCTGGGCCGGCAGCGACATCGACATTCTGGCGCCCCGCTCCCTGATCCAGCTCGCCAACCACTTTAAGGGCGCCCAGGTGCTGGCACGTCCCGAGCCTGCCATCATGCCGGCCTCCGGTGTCCTGCCTGACCTCAAGGATATTAAGGGGCAGGAAAGCGCCAAGCGGACCCTCGAAATCGCGGCGGCCGGGGCGCATAACCTCCTGATGAACGGCCCACCCGGCGCCGGCAAATCCATGCTGGCCCAGCGGCTGCCCTCCATCCTGCCGCCGCTCTCGCCGCGGGAGCTCCTAGAAGTTTCGATGATCCAGTCTGTGGCGGGGCTGCTGGCGGAGGGCGCCCTGTCGGACCGCCGCCCGTTCCGGGCTCCGCACCATTCGGCCTCCATGGCAGCCCTGGTCGGCGGCGGCCTCAATGCACGGCCCGGCGAGGCTTCGCTCGCCCATCACGGGGTGCTTTTCCTGGATGAGTTGCCGGAGTTCCAGCCGCAGGTGCTCGATTCCCTGAGGCAGCCGCTGGAGGCGGGCGAGATCCTGATCGCCAGGGCGAACCACCGGGTCACGTATCCTGCCCGCTTCCAGCTCGTCGCCGCCATGAACCCTTGCCGCTGCGGACAGGCAACCGAGCCCGGCTATGTCTGCCGCCGACAGCCGAACGAGCGCTGCATCGCGCAATATCAGGCCCGTCTCTCCGGCCCGCTCCTCGACCGCATCGATCTCGCCATTGACGTGCCGGCCGTGACGGCGGCCGACCTGATCCTGCCCGCTCCATCCGAGGGCTCCGCCGACGTTGCGGCCCGGGTGGCCCAGGCCCGCCAGCGGCAGGCCAAGCGCTATGCGGCCCTGAACCTTGATGGCGTGACGACGAACGCTGCCTGCCCGCCGGCGCTTCTGGAGGACGTGGCGCAGCCCGACCCGGAGGGCCTGTCCCTGATCCGGGATGCAGCCAATGCTATGCGCCTCTCCGCCCGCGGCTTCCACAGGGTGCTGAAGGTGGGCCGCACCCTGGCCGATCTCGACGGGGAGGAGCGGGTGCGGCGCATCCATATCGCCGAGGCTCTCTCCTACCGGGCTCACGGGGATCGGCGCCCGGCTGCTGCTTAACGAAAGGGCGAGGCCTTTCACCCAGCTTGTGAATCCCCGGACCGGCTCCGATATTTTCCACGGGCACAGATATGTTTTCTGTCACAAAACAGTTTGGAACAGGTTCTATGTCATAGCGGAAGCGGAGCGGCGTCAGCCACGATCCGGCGCCGGTCAGACGATTCTTTGGGGCAGTGATGAGCGATTATCTTTCGAACCATGAAGCGGCTCGTTCCGCTCCTAACGGCTCGCGCCTTGACGGCCTCAGGTTCATGTCCGGCGGCGACAGGATCGTCCGTGATTATGGCAGCCTCGATCCCGTTCTTGGCTGGATCGGCTCCCTCGAGGTCCGTCTGGCGACCACCACCAAGGAGATCAGGCGCGCCCAGAATCTGCGCTTCAAGGTGTTCTACGAGGAGATGTCGGCATCGCCCAGCGGCGCGGCTCTGATCTCCCGCCGCGACGTGGACGAATATGACCGCATCTGCGACCACATCCTCGTTCTCGATCATGATGTGAAGGCCAAGCCCTTCCGCCCGGCCAAGCCCAAGGTGGTGGGCACCTACCGCCTGCTCCGCCAGGAGATTGCCGAGCGGAATAGTGGTTTCTACACCCGGGGCGAATACGATATCGCACCGCTCCTGAAGGCTCATCCCGGCTTGCGCTTTCTTGAACTCGGCCGCTCCTGCGTGCTCAAACCCTATCGCAACAAGCGCACGGTCGAATTGCTGTGGCACGGAATCTGGGCCTATGTGCTCCACCACCGCATCGACGTGATGATGGGCTGCGCCAGCCTGGAGGGCACGGATCCGCGGGCGCTGGCGCTTCCCCTGAGCTTCCTGCACCACTATGCCGCCGCGCCGACCGCTTGGCAGGCCAGCGCCCTGCCGGAACGCTTCACCCCCATGGACATCCTGCCTAAGGAAGCCATCGATCCGAAGGCTGCCCTGCACGCCCTGCCGCCCCTGATCAAGGGCTACCTGCGCGTCGGTGCGACCTTCGGCACGGGCGCGGTGATCGACCGGCAGTTCGGCACCACCGATGTGCTCGTGCTCCTGCCCGTCTCGGCGATCAACCCGCGCTACATCGACCATTTCGGCCCGACAGCGAATCGCCACGCCGCCTGAGCTGGTCAGGCTACAGCCTCGACTCGTCCCGCCATCGCCCGGTGCCATTCCTCGCGCACATCCGGATCGCTTTCCTGCTCCAGCCGCTCCGCGGCATGACGCACTATTGCGTCGGACCGCAGCAAGCGCCCGAGCGCCCAGACCGCCATGGCACGCACCAGCGGCGATGCATCGTCCAGCAACCGCTCTGCCTCTGCGGCGAGGCTCGCGTCGCTCGAGTTGCCGATGGCGATCAGCACATTGCGGATGAACCGGTCGCGGCCCGTGCGCTTGATCGGCGTGCCGGCAAAGCGAGCGCGAAAGGCAGGATCGTCGAGGCGGGCGAGATCCGCCAGCGGCAGGGCGGCGAGATCCTCCCGCTGCACGAGCCGCGCCTCGCGGCCTGCCTGCGCAAACTTGTTCCAGGGACATACGGCGAGGCAGTCGTCGCAGCCGAAGATGCGGTTGCCGATGCCGGAGCGCAGCTCTTCGGAGATATGCCCTTTATGCTCGATCGTGAGATACGAAATGCAACGACGCGCATCGAGCTGGTAGGGCGCCGGGAAGGCGTTCGTCGGGCAGATGTCGAGGCAGCGGCGGCAGGAGCCGCAATGGTTGCGCTCCGGCTCGTCGGCAGGCAGTTCCGCCGTGGTGAAGATGGCGCCGAGGAACAGCCAGTTGCCGAGCTCCCGCGACACGACCACCGTGTGCTTGCCCTGAAAGCCGAGGCCCGCCGCTTCGGCCAGCGGCTTTTCCATCACCGGCGCCGTATCGACGAAGACTTTCACGTCGGAAGAGGCCTTCGAGGCCAGGAAGCCCGCGGCTTCCTTGAGCTTGCCTTTGATCACATCATGGTAGTCGCGGTTGCGGGCATAGACCGAGATGTAGCCGCGATCTTTGTGCGCGAGTTCTGCGAGAGGGTTGCTGGCCGGGCCGTAGTTCAGCCCGAGCAGGATGACGCTGCGCACCTCCGGCCAGAGGGCGCGCGGATCGGCGCGGCGCTCTGCCGTTTCAGCCATCCACTCCATGGAGCCATGATGACCGGCTTCGAGCCAGGCTTGCAGACGCTCCGGCGCGAGCGGGATCGAATCCGGCCGAGCGATGCGGATGGTGTCGAAGCCCAGTGTCTTGGCACGCTCGACAAAAGCGCGCTTGAGGGCTTGCCCGTCTAAAAGTCCAGATTGTCGTAATGGTCCGCCGGCGCCATGCCCGGCACCCGGTCCGCCAGGAGCGTGCGAAAGGACGGCCGGGACTTGATCCTGGCGTACCAAAGCTTCGCTGTCTCGTCCTCGTTCCATGGCACGTCGCCGAGATAATCCACCACCGACAGATGGGCCGCCGCCGCCAGATCCGCATAGGTCATCTGGTCGCCGGCAAGCCAATTCCGCTTGGAAATCAGAAAACCGATATATTTGAGATGGTATCGCACATTGGTCTGGGCGGCGCGAATCGCGCCCATATCCGGCGGACCGCCCCCCAGTTCGCTCGGCATGAACCGCTTATAGATCTTTTCTGTGGCGAGGTAGTCCGAGACCTCGCCGTGGAACTTGACCAGGAACCAGTCGAGCAGGCGGCGCACCTCGACCCGCCCGGCGAGATCCGCTGGCAGAAAACGGCGATCCCGAAGATCCTCCCCGCGCGTCTCGTCCAGGTATTCCGCGATGCCCATGGGGCCCGGCACCGCGAGCCCGTTGCTGTCGAGGAAGAGCGGCAGGTTGCCGGCCGGGTTGATCTCCAGATACGGGATGCGCCGGTCCCACGGCTTCTCCTCGACCACATCCGGTTCAAGGCCGAGTTCCGCCAGAATAAGGCGTGCGAACCGCGACTGCGGGCAAAAGGGATAGGAATGCAGGGTGGCCATGAATGATGCTGACGCGAAACAGGCGGCAAGAATAAGGCCGTGCTTCGTTAAGGGTTGGTAAGGAATATTGGTGAATCTCATGTCTCTGACGCAGAAGGGTCGCGCCTTGGGCGCAAACCTTTCTTGACAGACGTGGAGGCGCTCCCGCATCTGGCGCCGTTCTCAGGATTTTCAACGATGTCGCAAATCATCGAGGCGCTCTTTCTCGGCCTCATCGAAGGGCTGACGGAGTTTCTCCCCGTCTCCTCGACCGGCCACCTGCTCCTCGTCGGCCACTTCCTCGGCTTCGAGTCGACCGGCAAGACCTTCGAGGTCCTGATCCAGCTCGGCGCGATCCTGGCGATCCTGTCCGTCTACTTCAACAAGCTTTGGTCGATCGCCAGGGCCCTGCCGCACGATCCGATGGCGCGCCACTTCGTCATCGGCGTGCTGGTGGCCTTTCTGCCCGCAGCCCTGATCGGCGCCGTTCTGCACGGCTTCATCAAGGAAGTTCTCTTCGACCCCTGGATCGTGTGCATCACGCTGATCGTCGGCGGCTTCGTGCTGCTCGCCATCGACCGGATGCCGCTCGAGGCGACGAAGACCGACGCGACCCGGTTCTCCCTGTCGATGTACCTCAAGATCGGCCTCATCCAATGTGTGGCCATGATCCCCGGCGTGTCGCGCTCCGGCGCCACCATCGTGGGCGCCATGCTTATGGGCGCCTCGAAGCGCGCAGCCGCGGAGTTCTCGTTCTTCCTCGCCATGCCCACCATGGCGGGCGCCTTCGCCTACGACCTGTTGAAGAATTACAAGATCCTCTCCGCCAACGATGCCGCGATCATCGTGGCGGGTTTCATCACAGCCTTCGTAGCGGCCCTCATCGTGGTGAAGATGCTGCTCGACTACGTGTCCCGGCACGGCTTCACGCCGTTCGCCTATTGGCGCATTCTCGTCGGCGCCGCGGGTCTCGCGGGCCTCATGGTCTACGGCTGATCCATGCTGTCGCGCGACGAGGCTCTCGCCGTCACCCTGTCCATTGCGGTCGCGCTGCTCGTTGCAGCGTTCGCGATCATTGCGAGCGCAACGGCGGTGTCTCAAGCTCCGAGCCAGGGCTCGGCTCCGGGGCCATCCTGCGCTGAATGGACCGATAGCTGCGTCGTCTGCCGCCGCGTTCCCGAAGGGTTGGCCTGCTCGACGCCCGGCATTGCCTGCGTCCCCAGTGCACCGCGTTGTCTGAGGCCCGCTGGCGTTCCGATTTAAGGAATCGTCTTGTCCGGATACCGGCACAGGTCATTGACCGGGCAGCGCCAGCATTCGGGCTTGCGCGCTTTGCAGATGTAGCGGCCGTGCAGGATGAGCCAGTGATGAGCGTGGAGCCGGTACTCGTCCGGGATCAGCTTTTCGAGGGCAGCTTGCGTGTCCAGCGGCGTCTTGGTGATGGCGAGCGGCAGGCGGTTGGTGACGCGGAAGATATGCGTGTCGACCGCCACCCGCGGATCGCCGAACGCGATATTGACCACGACGCTTGCGGTCTTGCGCCCGACGCCCGGCAGGGTCTCCAGGATCTCGACGGAATTGGGCACCTCGCCGCCGAACTCCTCCACGAGGCGTTTCGCCATCGCGATGACGTTTTTCGCCTTGGTGTTGAAGAAGTTCAGCGTCTTGATGTGCTGGCGCAGGCCCTCCTCGCCCAGCTCCATCATCTTCTCCGGCGTGTCGGCCACGGGGAACAGGTTCTTCGTCGCCTTGTTGACGCCCACATCGGTCGCCTGGGCCGAGAGTGTCACGGCGACGAGCAGCGTATAGGCATTGGTGTAGTCCAGCTCGCCTTTGGGCTCGGGATTGGCCGCGTGCAGGCGGCGGAAGATCTCGACCATCGTGGCCCGGTCGACGGGCTTCGGCACGCGGGAGCGCACGGCCCTGCTGACGGATTTCGCCGGAACGGTGGGCTTCTGTTGAGGCTTGGAGCTGCGGCGGGCTGGCGGCTTCAGATCGGACATTCGTGCGTTATACTTATGCTATGGCAGGCAGCAAGGCGACAGATGGCGAGATCGACCGGTTCGACGAGCCGGTGTTCTCGGCCGTCATCCGGCCGTATCGGTCGTTGAGCCCGCAAGGGTTCAGGATCGTCATGGTGCTGGTCTGCCTCACCTCCCTGGTGGCCAGCGTCCCCTTCATCGTCATGGGCTTCTGGCCGGTGGCCGGGTTCTTCGGCCTCGATTTCCTCGGCCTCTACATCGCCTTCCGGGCGAGCTACCGGCAGGGCGATGCCTTCGAGTTGCTCGAGCTGACCCCGATCCGGCTTCTGTTCAGAAAGGTGAGCCCGAAGGGCGAGGTGAAAGACTGGCAGTTCAACCCGCTCTGGACCCGCCTCGACCGGAAGATCGACGACGAATACGGCCTGCAGCAATTGGCCCTGACCTCCCGCAACGACCAAGTGGTGATCGCCCGCGACCTCTCCCCGCCGGAGCGCGAGACCCTGGCCGAAGCCCTGGGCCGCGCCCTGGCGGATGTGAAGCGGGGCTATTGAGAAACAGTCAGCACCTTGGGGCCCGCAGCGTGAGCTGCGAGCCTGAAGGTGGATCGAGGGAGGCGTGGCGGGCAGCCCGGCTCGATGGGTGTGGGAAATGTGAGAGCCAAGCTGCTCGTCACGCGCGGTTTGTTTCAGCGGACCTGGATCAAGCCAGGATCGGCCACCCGCGATCACAGGTGTGCGAGACCTGCGGCGGGACCGCTCCTCGCCCCACTCTTGCGACGCCTCGCGAGCGCGCCCCTCGTCGGGCGAGGATGTCCCCAGCTATAGCCCAGCTTAGGACAACAGTCAAGAACAAAATAGGAACATCAAAGCGTATTGAGGGCTCTACATCCATATGGCTGCCTTACAGCAGCAGGTTCACATGGGTTAAGAAAATTCGATGATATGTCGGCTTCCCGACTGACGATTCGGTGATATCTCGCTATGAGTCCGCAATAATATTAAAAATCAAAAGCATTGCTTAGGGGCTTTGATCGCGGTCGAGGAACCGTCACGCATCGTGAATGCTGACACTGCCGCCTATCCTGAGTGCTCCCATGAAAACCAGGACACACGCACATAAGCTTTCGTCCCGTCGCCGTATGCTTCTGCTGGAGCGGCAGCTCCAGGTCAATGAAGCAGAAATTGCACGCCCCGAGGAAGCCAAGAGCCTGCGCCTTGCGACCCAGGATCGCTTTCTTCTTTGGAGGCGGCCAAGCCTTTTCGCGCCTTGGTCGGCGGAACTCCAGTAGCGGTCGATCAATCAGCTATTTTGCGCCAATCTTCATCTTTGGATTTCGTTTATGAACCGACATTCCTTTAGTTCGCCTGTCGTCATTACGCTTGAAGCCGCAGACGGGTGGAAGCGGCAGTATCCAATCAAGGATCTCACGAAAGCCTTGGCCGTGATGCGATGGTACGGCATCAAGCAGCTTGCCGAGCTTCGTGCCCGCAGCCCTGGGGTCTGGCTGATTGCCGCTGCAGCCCTGGCGTGCGCCCATGAGCATCCCGATGCAGCCACGATTGAGCATGCTCGGAAGATGTTCATGTCGCTTGCAAAGGCAGCCGGAATTCTCGCAGGCCTATAGCGAAGGTACGAGAGGTTAAGTGAGTGGGAACACCGCAGAAATCGGGTGTCGCTCGACGCTCATGCCTCCTAGGATGATCCGCAACGAAGGATCACTCCTATGCTCAATACCTTGCGCGACATCACCATCGAACCGGCCGACCTCATGGTGCCGGACGAGCCCCATTCGGATTACGAGCGGGTGCGCCGGATCATCGCGTATATTTCCGAGCGCTGGCGCGAGCAGCCGTCGCTGGAGGCGATTGCCGATCATGTGGGGCTGTCCACCACCCATGTGCACCACCTGTTCCGGCGCTGGGCGGGCCTGTCGCCCAAGGCTTTTCTCCAGGCGATCACGCTGGACAACGCCAAGGCGCTGCTGGCCGATTCCGCCAGCGTGCTCGATGCCACCTATGAGCTCGGCCTCTCGGGGCCGGCCCGGCTGCACGACCTGTTCGTCACCCATGAGGCCATGACGCCCGGCGACTACAAGGCGGGCGGCTCGGGGCTGACCATGCGCTTCGGCTTCCATCCCTCGCCCTTCGGCGAGGCGCTGCTGATCGTGACGGAGCGCGGGCTCGCGGGGCTGGGCTTCGTGGACGATGGGGACCGGCAGGCGGCGCTCGCCGACATGACCCGGCGCTGGCCGAAGGCGGAATATGTAGAAGATTTGGCCGCCACGGCACCCGTGGCCAAGCGCATCTTCAGCCCGTCGCAATGGCAGGCGGAGCAGCCGCTCCGGGTGGTGCTCATCGGCACCGATTTCGAGGTGCGGGTCTGGCAGACCCTGCTGCGCATTCCCCGCGACCGGGCCACCACCTATTCCGACATCGCCCGCCACATCGGCAAGCCCGCCGCCTGCCGGGCGGTCGGCGCGGCGGTGGGCAAGAATCCGGTCTCCTTCGTGGTCCCCTGCCACCGGGTGCTCGGCCGCTCAGGCGCGCTCACAGGCTACCATTGGGGACTTACCCGCAAGCAGGCGATCCTGGGATGGGAAGCCGGACGGAGCCTGAGCGGGAGCGAAGCGTAGAATCGGGGGCGACCCAGAGGCAGTCACGCATTCCCATCCTGCCGGAGATGCAGATAGAGCGGGTCGAAATCGCCCACTGCCTTCAATCTCTCCCAATCCAGGATACTCACCTGGGTTCCCTTGCTGCGAATGAGACCATCGGCCCGCAGCTCCTGCAGCACCCGGTTGACGTGGACCGTGCTGGCCCCGATGGCGTCCGCAAGCTCGGTCTGGGTGATGGGCAGGTCGAAGGTCTGGTCCTTAACCAGGCCCACCATGGTCAGGCGCACCCGCAGCTCGCACAGGAGATGGGCCATCCGGTGATAGGCCTCACGCCGCCCGATTCCGGTCATCCACTCCCGGAAGATCGAGGCGTCCACCAGCGTCTCGCGCCACAGGGCGGCGGTGATCCGGGGATAGCGGTTGCAGATGTCGTGGAGGGCCTCATGGGGGATGAATCCCAGCGTGCAGGCGCTGACGGTTGCGACGCTGTTGTCCATGACCTTCAGGTGCAGACTCTGCAGGTCCGGGATGTCGCCGGGGACATGGAAGGCCACGATCTGGCGCTTGCCCTCGGCGGTGAGCTTGTAGACACAGGTGAAGCCTTCCAGCAGCAGGCAGGATTGGGACGGGCGGTCGCCAATGCGCACGACGTCCTGGTCAGCCTTGAATGTCGTGACCTGCACCGGGAGTCTGGCCAGGGCCTGCCTCTCCTCCTCGCAGAGGGAAAAGATGCTCTCCAGCTTGCGGATCATCAGGCCATTGGGGGAATGGGCCATCATGGTCGGGCTCCTTCTCACGGGCACGGCGTCCCGCAACCAGCCACAGCCAGACCGGCTATGCACAAGCATGGTAGGCCTGAGCAGCCTGCTTGGCCAGCCACAGATCAGGAACCGTCAGAGGCTTGAAACTCGGGTATTTCTCCTTCCGCTGGTGTAATGCCGAACAAATCACCTTGTCCTTGGTTGTCAGACATCAATCCATGGGGAAGGCCATTGGCGCGCTTTTTTTTCGATACCTACGATGGCAACCGTCTCATCCCAGACACTGAAGGCATCGAGTTGCAGAGCGCCGAGATGGCCAAGATCGAGGCCCAGAAGGCCTTGCCGGATCTGGCGCGGGACGCCCTCCCCGACGGCACCCAGAAGACATTCATCGTTAGCGTCAGGGACGAGACCGGGCAGGTAATCTTAAGGGCAGCGCTCAGCCTGATTGTCGAAACCGCGCCCCAAAACCGCGTCTAGGCACAGATTTCCCTGAGGCCCCGGCCCGTATTGCAGGAATGCAACAGGGTCCGGCTCCTACGAATTGGCGCAAACTAGCGCTCATCATCGTCTTGCAGCCCTGAAAACCCCTTCTTATATCAACGCCAGCACGGGGCACGGCTCGGTTTGAGGCGGCTCCGGCAATTTGTCAGCAACATGTAAGCCATGGGCCGAGCTGCTTTGAGGGCTCGGCGGTCTGCTTGAAAGTGAGGGATCCCGCCATGGGTAAGGTCATCGGTATCGACCTCGGCACCACCAACTCCTGCGTCGCAGTCATGGAAGGCTCGACGCCCAAAGTCATCGAGAACGCCGAAGGCGCGCGGACGACCCCGTCCATCGTGGCCTTCACGGACGAAGGCGAGCGCCTCGTCGGCCAGCCGGCCAAGCGCCAAGCGGTCACGAACCCGTCGCGCACGTTCTTCGCCATCAAGCGCCTGATCGGTCGCACCTTCGACGACCCCATGACCAAGAAGGACATGGGCCTCGTCCCCTATCACATCGTGAAGGGCGGCAATAACGACGCCTGGGTCGAGGCCGACGGCAAGACCATGTCGCCCTCGCAGATCTCCGCCTTCACCCTTCAGAAGATGAAGGAGACGGCCGAGTCCTATCTCGGGCAGCCGGTCACGCAGGCCGTCATCACGGTTCCGGCCTATTTCAACGACGCCCAGCGTCAGGCCACCAAGGACGCCGGCCGCATCGCCGGCCTTGAGGTCCTGCGCATCATCAACGAGCCGACGGCGGCTGCCCTGGCCTACGGCCTGGACAAGAAGCAGACCGGCATGATCGCGGTCTATGACCTCGGCGGCGGCACCTTCGACGTGTCCGTGCTCGAGATCGGCGACGGCGTGTTCGAGGTGAAGTCCACCAACGGCGACACCTTCCTCGGCGGCGAGGACTTCGACATGCGCCTCGTCGAGTACCTGGCGGCGGAGTTCAAGAAGGAGCAGGGCATCGACCTGACCAAGGACAAGCTCGCCCTTCAGCGCCTGAAGGAAGCGGCCGAGAAGGCCAAGATCGAGCTGTCCTCGGCCTCCCAGACCGAGATCAACCTGCCCTACATCACGGCGGATGCCTCCGGTCCGAAGCACCTCGCCCTCAAGCTCTCGCGCGCCAAGTTCGAGCAGCTCGTGGACGACCTGGTGCAGAAGACCATCGAGCCCTGCCGCAAGGCCCTCAAGGATGCCGGCATCTCGCCGGGCGACATCGACGAGGTGGTCCTGGTCGGCGGCATGACCCGCATGCCGAAGATCCAGGAAGTGGTGAAGAACTTCTTCGGCAAGGAGCCCCACAAGGGCGTCAACCCGGATGAGGTCGTGGCCATTGGTGCTGCGATCCAGGCCGGCGTGCTCCAGGGCGACGTGAAGGACGTTCTGCTCCTCGACGTGACCCCGCTGTCGCTCGGCATCGAGACGCTCGGCGGCGTGTTCACCCGCCTGATCGAGCGCAACACCACGATCCCGACCAAGAAGAGCCAGGTGTTCTCCACCGCGGAGGACAACCAGAACGCGGTGACGATCCGGGTCTTCCAGGGCGAGCGCGAAATGGCCGCGGACAACAAGCTGCTCGGCCAGTTCGACCTGGTGGGCATCCCGCCCGCACCCCGCGGCGTACCGCAGATCGAGGTGACCTTCGACATCGACGCGAACGGCATCGTGAACGTCACGGCGAAGGACAAGGCGACGGCCAAGGAGCACCAGATCCGCATCCAGGCCTCTGGCGGTCTGTCCGATGCCGACATCGAGAAGATGGTGAAGGACGCCGAGGCTCACGCCGAGGAAGACAAGAAGCGCCGCGAGCTCGTTGAGGCCAGGAACCAGGGCGAGAGCCTGATCCATGCCACCGAGAAGTCTGTCGCCGAGTACGGCGACAAGGTCTCGGAGGCCGACAGGCAGGGCATCACCACCGCCATCGACGCGCTGCGTCAGGCGCTGGCCGGCGAGGATTCCGAGGTCATCAAGGCCCGCACCACGGACCTGATGCAGGCCTCCATGAAGCTCGGCGAAGCCATGTACGCAGCCCAGGCCGGCGCTGCGGAAGGCGGCGAGCAGCCCGAAGGCGGCGACAACGCCCAGAAGGACGACGTCATCGACGCCGACTTCCAGGAAGTCGACGAAGGCGACAAGAAAAAGCGCGCCTGAATGAAGAGCGCTCTTTAGAGAATTCGGCACTCGGTTTCATGACCGGGTGCCGTTTTCGTGAAATGAACTTGAAACACCCATGACCGATCAACCGACCGCTTCTTCTCACGATGCGCTGGCAAAGGCTTGTCGAGCCTTTCCCTGTGCAGCGCATGCATGGCGGACGATGAACATGATGACGGAGCGCATGATCGCTCCGAGGGGCGCCTGACATGTCCAAGCGCGATTACTACGAGGTTCTCGGCGTCGCGAAGACCGCGACCGAGGCGGAGATGAAATCCGCCTTCCGCAAGCTCGCGATGCAGTATCACCCGGACCGCAACCCTGGCAATCACGAGGCCGAGGTCCAGTTCAAGGAACTCAACGAGGCCTACCAGACCCTCTCCGACGGCCAGAAGCGCGCGGCTTACGACCGTTACGGCCATGCAGCCTTCGCCAATGGCGGCGCCGGCGGCCCGGGCTTCAACGGCGATTTCTCCGACTTCATGTCGGATATCTTCGAGAACTTCTTCGGCGATGCCGGCGGCGGGCGGGGCCGTGGGCGCAGCACCGGCGGGCGCGAGCGCGGCGCCGACATGCGCTACAATCTCGAGATCAGCCTGGACGAGGCCTTCCACGGCAAGAACGCGGAACTCAAGATCCCGACCTCCGTCACCTGCGAGGCCTGCTTAGGCTCCGGCGCGAAGCCGGGCTCGAAGCCCAAGGCCTGCCCGACCTGCGGCGGCGCCGGCCGGGTGCGGGCGACGCAAGGGTTCTTCTCCATCGAGCGCACCTGCCCCAACTGCCATGGGCGCGGCGAGGTCATCGACGACCCCTGCGCCTCCTGCGGCGGCGCGGGCCGCGTCACCCGCGAGCGCACGCTCTCGGTCAACATCCCGGCGGGCGTCGAGGATGGCACGCGCATCCGGCTTGCGGGCGAAGGCGAAGCGGGCCTGCGCGGCGGGCCTGCGGGCGATCTCTACATCTTCCTGTCGATCAAGGCGCATCCGTTCTTCCAGCGCGATGGCGCGGACCTGTTCTGCCGCGTGCCGATCTCCATGGTGACGGCGGCCATCGGCGGCGAGTTCAATGTCCCGACGCTCAGTGGCTCCGAGGCGCTCGTGAAGGTGCCCGAAGGCACCCAGACCGGCAAGCAGTTCCGCCTACGCGGCAAGGGCATGCCGGTGCTCCGCTCCCGCGATGTGGGCGACCTCTACATTCAGGTTGTTGTGGAAACCCCGCAGAAGCTCACCAAGCGCCAGCGCGAGCTCCTGATGGAGTTCGACCAGGAGTGCTCCAAGGAAAATCACCCGGAAAGCTCGGGCTTCTTCTCGCGTTTCCGGGAGTTTCTCGATGGCCTGGGTGGATCAACTTAACTTGACGGTCGTTTTCATTGAGTTCTAAAGAACGAACGTGATCTGCGAGATCGAGGGGTCAGCTTAGTGGTTCAGTCGTACCAACGGCCAACGGCCCGGAAAATCCCTCTCAAGAAGGATCGCTTCCAGGATGAGGCGCGCTTCCTGCGTTCCTGGCTCGAACGACCGCTCACCATCGGTGCCGTCACCCCGTCCGGCAAGATCCTCGCCCGGACCATGGCGTCCTATGTGGATCCGCGCATTCCCGGCCCGGTGATCGAGCTCGGCCCCGGCACCGGCCCGGTGACCGATGCCCTGATCCGCCGCGGCGTGGCCCAAGACCGGCTGGTCCTGATCGAGTACAACCCCGAATTCTGCCAGCTTTTGAAGCGTCGCTTCCCCAAGGCGACGATCATCCAGGGCGATGCCTACGACCTGAAGGAGACGCTCTCCGGCATCCTGAAGGAGCCCGGGGCCGCCACCGTGTCGAGCCTGCCGCTCTTCACAAAGCCCATGGATCAGCGCCTGGACCTCCTGGAAACCGCCCAGGCGATGATGCATCCGAATGCGCCCTTCATCCAGTTCACCTACGCGGTGGTACCGCCGATCCCGGCGCGCTCGCAGAGCTACAAGGTCAGAGCCTCCAACCGGATCTGGCGCAACCTGCCCCCGGCCCGCGTCTGGGTTTACAACAAGGTCAGCAACCCATGAGCGCCGCGATGTCTCTTCCGACGAATCCCATTTCCGCAGGAGACATTCGCGACAGGCTCATCATTGGTCTCGACGTTCCGTCCGTGGAGGAGGCCCGCGCCCTCGTCACGCGCATCGGCGATGCAGGCACCTTCTACAAGATCGGCTACCAGCTCGGTTATGCGGGCGGCCTCGAGTTCGCCCGCGAGCTGATCGGCCAGGGCAAGAAGGTCTTCCTCGATCTCAAGCTGCACGATATCGGAAACACGGTGGAGGAAGGCGTGCGCTCCATCGCCCGCATGGGCATGACGTTCCTCACGGTGCATGCCTATCCGCAGACCATGCGGGCCGCCATGGCCGGAAAGGCAGGATCCGATCTGAAGATCCTCGCCGTCACCGTGCTCACCTCCTACGACGACAGCGACCTCGTCGAGGCCGGCTATGCTCCTGTCCCGGCGGCGGAACTTGTGGCGCGCCGCGCGGAGCAGGCGCGCGATATCGGCATCGACGGCATCGTCTGCGCCGCCACGGAAGCGCAGCGCGTGCGATCCATCGTCGGCCGCAACCGCCTGATCGTCACGCCTGGCATCCGTCCGGCCGGCGCAGAGGCCGGCGACCAGAAGCGCGTCGTCACGCCGGCGGAAGGCATCCGGCTCGGCGCCAACCACCTCGTGGTCGGCCGCCCCATCGTGAAAGCTGCCGACCCTCGCTCAGCAGCAGAAGCCATCGTCCGTGAGATCGCCGACGCCTGAGGCACACGATGCTGGCTCGCCTGCTTCTTGCGTGCTCCTGCCTGCTCGCGCTTGCGGGCGCAGCCTGGGGAGATACCTGCACCCTCGTCACCGAGCTTGACACCGGCCGCGTGGTAAAACGCGAGGGCGATTGCGAGCGCCGCAACAGCCCGGCCTCCACCTTCAAGGTTCCGTTGAGCCTGATGGGCTACGACGCCGGCATCCTCAAGGACGAGGACGAGCCCGCCTGGCCCTACAGGCCTGAGTACAAATCCTGGAACGAGGCGTGGCGTAAGACCACGACGCCGCGCTCTTGGTTGAAGGATTCCGTGCTCTGGTACTCGCACGTCTTGACCCGTGAACTGGGCGAGGACCGCTTCAAACGTTATGTCGAAGCCTTCGGTTACGGCAATCGCGACGTCAGCGGCGACAGGGGCAAGGCCAACGGCCTGACCCGCGCATGGCTGAGCGCCTCCTCGCTGCAGATCTCGCCTGTCGAGCAGATCGCTTTCCTGAGCAGGCTCCTGAAGCGCAAGCTACCGATCTCGGGCAAAGCCCGCGAGATGGCGCTCGCGATCATGCCCGCGTTCCCTCTGCCCGACGGCTGGACGGCCTACGGCAAGACCGGCACTGGTTTTCAGCCGTTGCAGAACGGCACGTTCGATCGCTCCCGACAGTTCGGCTGGTTCATCGGCTGGGCGCAGAAGGGCGAGCGCAAGATCCTGTTCGCACGGCTGATCCGCGACGAGCGCAAGGAAAACTTCGTGGCGAGCTTTCGTGCCCGCGACAGCCTGTTGGCGGATCTGCCGGCTCTCCTTGCCGAGTGATCGCCATCGGAAAACCCACCGTGATGGCTTGACGCTACGGTCGCTCTGGCGTTCGCTGCACCACCCAAGAACTCAAAGGAGCGCCTGATGCCCAAAGGCTATGTCATTGCCCGCGTCACCGTCACCAATCCTGAAGCCTACGCGGAATACGCCAAGGGTGCGACCGAGGCGATCCGGCAATATGGCGGCCGGCCGCTGGTGCGCGGCGGCGCCTATGAGGCGCTCGAAGGCGAGGCGCGCCCCCGCAACGTGGTGATCGAGTTCGATTCGGTCGAACAGGCTAGGACCTATTACAACTCGCCCGAATATCAGGCCGCCAAGGCCAAGCGCGAGGGTGCCTGCGTGGCCGAGTTCGTTCTCGTGGAAGGAGCCTGAACGATGAAGGGCTATTGGATCGGCCGCGTCGACGTCTCGAACCCGGACGCCTACCAGAATTATGTGAAGGCCAATGCGGTGCCGTTCGCCAAATACGGCGCGCGCTTCCTGGTGCGCGGCGGCGCCTATCGCATTGCCGAGGGCGAGGCCCGTGCCCGCAATGTGGTGATCGAGTTCCCGACCTACGAGGCGGCGCTGGAATGCTGGGACTCGCCCGAGTATCAGGCGGCAAAGGCCGAGCGCGACGGCCATGCGGTGGCCGACATCATCATCATCGAAGGCTACGAGGGTCCGCAGCCGGGGTAGGGACTCCCTGCCCTCTCTCCTTTACGAGAGAGGGAAAGGTTCCACGCTTCTCACTCGCCCCGCAAGCCGCTATATCCGAGCCCGAAACAGGAGAACGGCCATGACCGAGATGCGACTTGTCGTGGTGGGGGCCACTGGGCGCATGGGGCGCATGCTCATCAAGGCCGTGGCCGAGACGGAAGGCTGCGCACTCGTCGGCGCCATCGCGCGCGAGGGCTCCCCGGCCCTCGGGCAGGATGCCGGGCTTCTCGCCGGCGTCGGCCTGCTCGACGTGGATGTGACCGACGATCCCCTGCCCGTCTTCGCCCAGGCGGACGGCGTTCTCGACTTTACGACCCCCGCCGCCACGACGGCCTTCGCGGCGCTCGCTGCCCAAGCGCGCATCGTCCATGTGGTCGGTACGACCGGCTTGGCAGAGACCGACTTCACCAAGCTTGAGGCGGCGGCGCGCCATGCGCGCATCGTCCAATCCGGCAACATGTCGCTTGGAGTCAACCTGTTGGCCGGTCTCGTGCGCAAGGTGGCCGCGACCCTCGGTGAGGACTTCGACATCGAGATCCTCGAAATGCACCACCGCATGAAGGTGGATGCGCCCTCGGGCACGGCGCTGCTTCTCGGCGAGGCCGCAGCGGAAGGGCGAAAGGTGTCGCTCAAGGAGCGCTCCGTGCGCAGCCGCGATGGGCATACCGGCGCGCGCAACCCCGGCGATATCGGCTTCGCGACCCTGCGCGGCGGCACCGTGATCGGCGAGCATTCGGTGATCTTCGCAGGCGCCGGCGAGCGCCTGGAGCTGTCGCACCGGGCCGAGGATCGCAGTATCTTCGCTCGCGGCGCCGTGAAGGCTGCCCTCTGGGGCTTCGACAAGAAGCCGGGCTATTACACCATGGACCATGTCCTTGGCCTCGACCGGCTTTAAAACACGACACACGATATTTTCTGGAGACACGACGATATGGATCGCCTTCTTGTGCTTGCCCGCCACGGCCAGAGCGAATGGAACCTCAAGAACCTGTTCACCGGCTGGAAGGATCCGGGCCTGACCGACCTCGGCATCGAGGAGGCGCGCAATGCCGGCCGACGCCTGAAGGAGATGGGCGTCCAGTTCGACGTGGCCTTCACGTCCGATCTCTCCCGGGCGCAACGCACCTGCAAGCTGATCCTGGAGGAGATTGGCCAGCCCAATCTCAAGACCATCGCCGACCAGGCCCTGAACGAGCGCGATTACGGTGACCTCGCCGGCCTCAACAAGGACGACGCCCGCGCCCGCTGGGGCGAGGAGCAGGTCCATCTCTGGCGCCGCTCCTACGACGTGCCGCCTCCCGGTGGCGAGAGCCTGAAGGACACGGTCGCCCGCGTGCTGCCCTATTACATCCGCGACATCCTGCCCCGCGTCATGCGCGGCGAGCGTGTGCTCGTGGCCGCCCACGGCAACTCGCTCCGCGCGCTCGTGATGGTGCTCGACGGCCTCACCTCCGAGACGATCCCGGGCCTTGAGCTCGCGACGGGCATCCCGTTGGTTTACAAGCTCAATGAGGACACGACGGTCGCCAGCAAGAAGGTGCTGGAGGGGTAGAAACGAAGCACTGTCATTCCGGACTCTCGCTCCGCGAGGCCGGAATGACAGTGAGGTGCAATGAAAGCCATGTCCGCCATCACCCTCGCTCCCGGCCTCGTCTACTATCCCGACTATCTCGACCGCTCGGCCCAGGAGCGGCTGCTCCAGTCCCTGCGCGAGATCACGAAGGCGGCGCCGCTCTTCACACCGCGCATGCCACGCACGGGAAAGCCGTTCTCCGTGCGCATGACCAATTGCGGGCGGCTGGGATGGGTTTCGGATGTGGCGGGCTATCGTTACCAGCCCACGCATCCGGAGACCGGCGAGCCCTGGCCCGCCATGCCAAAACAGGTTCTGCAGGCGTGGCAAGAATTGAGCGGCTATCCGCATCCGCCCGATGCCTGCCTGATCAACTTCTACGAACAGAGCGCCCGCATGGGGATGCACCAGGACAAGGATGAGGATGAGTTCGACGCGCCCGTCGTCTCCCTGTCCCTCGGCGACACGGCGCTGTTCCGCTATGGCGGCTTGGAGCGCAAGGATCCGACGAAATCGATCAGGCTCCGCTCCGGTGACGCGATCGTGTTCGGCGGGCCGGCGCGGCTGATCTATCATGGCATCGACCGGCTGACGCCAGGCAGCTCGGACCTGCTGCCGCAGGGCGGGCGCCTCAATCTCACCTTGCGCAAGGTGGAAAAGCCGCTCTAGCCTCTGCTACACCACGACCTGCACGTTTCCTGGAGGGGCATACCCATGAAAGCTTTTGCAGCCGCTGCCTTAGGCTTAGTCTTATCGGCTCAGGCCGTCTTCGCGGCCGAGCCCGTGTTCCCGCCAGCCTCGCGGATCGGCATCGTTCCGCCGCAGGACATGGTTGTGTCGCGGCGCTTCAGCGGCTTCGAGAACGAGGAGAAGGCCGCCGCCATCAACCTCGTGGAGATGCCCGCGCAGGCCTATGAGCAGCTGGTCAAGGGGTTCAGCAAGGAAGCCCTGAAGCGCCAGGGCCTGAACGAGACCTCCCGCGAGACCTTGAAGCTCGGCGACAAGGCCGGGGTGCTGATCGGCGGCACCATGCAAGGTCCCGTGGAAGGGCGCAAATGGGTCATGGCCGTCAAGGGCCAGGACGTGACCGGCCTCATCATCGCGCAGGTGCGCGGCGGCGCCGACGGCTACAGCGAGGCCCAGATCCGGGAGGCCCTGAAGAGTGTTGCCCTGCGCGGGCCGATCTCCATTCAGGAGCAGGTCTCGGCCATGCCGTTCCGGCTCGGCGACCTCGCGGGCTTCCGGCCCGTGCGGGCGATCTCCGGCAACTCCGTTCTGTTCACGGATGGGCCCAAGGACACGATCAAGGCGGTGGAGCAGCCGATCCTGATCATGGCCGCCTCCCCGGGTGCCGCACCGCCCGCCGGCGATCAGCGCAATCAGTTCGCCCGCGCGGCGCTCAACGCCAACCAGATCCTCAAGGAGGTCAAACTCGAGCGCTCGGAATCCTTCCGCTTCAAGGGCCAGGACTGGCACGAGATCGTCGCCAGGGCCGTGGAGGCGGAATCGGGCCAGCCGGTCGTCGTGATGCAGACCATCCGCTTCGAGCCCAATCGCTATGTGCGCATGGTCGGCCTGACCCGGGTGGAGCAGCGGGGCGAGAACCTGCGGCGCTTCCGGACGGTGATCGACGGCGTGGAGATGAATGCCTACTAGCGCATCGTAAAAAGAGCATCGGACCCAAAAGTGCAAATCCACTTTTGGGTCCGATGCTTTAGTCCCGAGCCGGGAAGGCCGGCAGGGACCAGCCGTGCAGGAGGGCGAGCGCCCTTAAGGTAAAGGCGGCAACAAAGCCCAGCGCGGCGCTGACGAACGGATCGAGGCCGAGAGCTTGCAGAGCCACCATGACGGCAGCCCCCAAAGCCGCCGCCGTGACATAAATCTCCTTGCGCAGCACCAGGGGCGTCGTTCCGGCGAAGATGTCCCGGATGATGCCGCCGAACGTGGCCGTAACGGTGCCGAGCGCCACCGCCGACAGGGCCGGCACGCCGGCGCCAAGCGCCTTGGCCGTTCCTGAGACGGCGAACAGGGCCAGGCCCAGGGCGTCCGCCCAGAGCAGGAGGCGCCCCTGCCGCCCGCCCTCGATCCAGGTCACGCGCTTGGGGCCGAGGATGAAGACGCTTTCCGCCACGACCAGGCAGACGAGCACGTCGACGGGATCACCGACCCAGAAGACCGGCCGGATGCCGATGAGCAGGTCCCGCACCGTGCCGCCGCCGACGCCCGTGAGGGTGGCCAGAAGCGCGAAGCCGAACGGGTCCATGCCCTTGCGGGCCGCCATCAGGGCGCCGGAAAGCGCGAAGACGGCGACGCCGATGGTTTCGAAGGGAATGGATTGGAGAAAGTTCACCGAGAACACCTAACCCGATGTGAGGCCTCATCCTGAGGAGCCGGGCAGCGGCGTCTCGAAGGAGGCTCCAGAGGGCACTGGAAACGCCCAGATCCTTCGAGACGGACCTACGGTCCTCCTCAGGATGAGGGCTCATGGGGTGTTCGCTTACAGCATTTTCAGGCGAACCGGCTACCTGTTCGCCTGAAAAGTCGTTCCGCCGACGTCTTACGAAGCCGACGAATTATCCGCCGTCTCGCTGCCCGAACCGTTGGCGGCTGCCTTCGGGCCGCCCTTGGAGACGCCGACCAGCGCCGGGCGCAGAACGCGGTCGCCGATGACGAAGCCGGACTGCACCACCTGCAGGACCGTGCCGTTCGGCACCTCCGCGTTGGGGATCTCAAACATGGCCTGGTGTAGGTTCGGGTCGAACTTCTGCCCATGCGGATCGAGCTTCTTGACCCCGTGGCGCTCCAGGTTCTTCAGCAGGTCGCGCTCGGTGAGGTCGATGCCCTCGATGAGGCCCTTGAAGGCGCCCTCGGCGGTCTTGCTCGCTTCCTCCGGCACGCTCTCGATGGCGCGGCGCACGTTGTCGGCCACGTTGAGCATATCGCGGGCGAAGTTGGCCACCGCATAGGTGCGGGCGTCCGTGATCTCGCGCTCGGTGCGACGGCGCAGGTTCTCCATGTCGGCCATCAGGCGCAGGAGCTTGTCCTTCAGATCCGCCTTCTCGGCCTCGAGAACGGCGATCGGATCTGCCTCGGGTGCGGAAGCCGCCTCAGGGGCGGCATCGTTGGCGGGCTCGGCCTGCGGGGCCGCGTTCTGTTTTTCCGTGTCGTTCGGATTCATGGTCGATCAACTGAAGGTAGGAGAAAGATGGGTTCGGGGCACATATCAGGTCCCAGGCGCCACAAATCAAGCGCTGCGCCGCTGGAGAGAGGCGGTTTCCTCTGCCTTGAACACGTCCAGCAGGGCCCGGCGGATGGTGGCCTGGCGGCCCGCATGGGTGACCTTCGTGCCGGTCAGGTCGGTCACGTAGAACACGTCCACGGCCTTTTCGCCGAAGGTCACGATATGGGCCGAGGCGATGTTGAGGTTGAGCTTCCCCAGGGCCGTGGTGAGATCGTAGAGCAGGCCCGGACGGTCGAGGCCGGAGACCTCGATCACCGTCTGGCGGCTCGACAGGGAATTGTCGATGGTCACCTCCGGGGGCACGTGGAAGGCCCGTGAGCGCTCCTTCGACGGGCGCTTGCCGTCCACGAGATCGGCGATTTTCACCTCGCCCTTCAAGGCCCGTTCGATGGCTTTGGCGACCCGCTCGGCCCGGCGCAGCTCGTCCTCGTCCCGGTCGAAGGCGCGGGAGAGCACGATGGTATCGAGCGCCATGCCGTCGGTGGTGGTGAAGATCTGCGCATCGACGATGTTGCCGCCGGATGCCGCGCAGGCCCCCGTAATGATGGCGAGCAGCCGCGGATGGTCCGGGGACAGGATGGTGAGCTCGGTCACGGCCCGGAACTGGTCCGTCTCGTAGGCCGTGGTGACGGTCCGTCCGCCCTTCTCCGATTCCCTCAAGAGACGGGCCTGCTTCGCCCGCCGGGTCTCGTCGGTCTTCATCCAGTAGCCCGGCGTATGGCGGGCAGCATATGCTTCGAACTCCTCGTCCGACCAATCGGGCAGCTCGGCGCGCAGCTGCTCCTGGGCCAGACGCACGCGCTCGGAGCGGGCGAGATCCGCAGCCCCGCCGCCGAGGAGCACCTCCGTCTCGTGGTAGAGATTGCGCAGAAGCTGGCCCTTCCATCCGGTCCAGGTGCCGGGCCCCACGGCCTTGATGTCCGCGATGGTGAGCACGAGCAGGAGCTTGAGGCGCTCCATGGTCTGCACCACCTCGGCGAAGCTCTTGATGGTGGTGGGATCGGACAGGTCGCGGCTCTGCGCCGTGTTGGACATGAGCAGGTGATGCTCGATCAGCCAAGCCACCGTATCGCTCTCCGCATCCGTGAGGCCGAAGCGCGGCCCGAGCTTGCGGGCGATCACCGCACCGGCCGTCGAGTGATCCTCCGGCCGGCCCTTGGCGATGTCGTGCAGGAAGACCGCGACGTAGAGTGCGCGGCGGTTGCGGATGGTCGGGAAGATGCGGTTCGCCAGCGGATGCTCGCCCCCGAGATGGCCCGCCTCGATCTCGGTCAGCACTCCCACCGAGCGCACGAGATGCTCGTCCACCGTGTAGTGGTGGTACATGTTGAACTGCATCATCGCGACGATGCGGCCGAAATCGGGAACGAGGCGGCCGAGCACGCCAGCCTCGTTCATCTGGCGCAGCACCACCTCCGGGGCGTTCTTGGACGTGATGATCTCGAGAAACAGCTTGTTGGCTTCCGGATCGTTGCGCAGGCTCGGACCGATGAGCTTGAGCGAGCGTGTCGCCAGACGCTTGGCGTCGGGATGGATCGCAAGATTGCGCCGGTCGGCAAGCCAGAACAGGCGGATCAGGTTGACGGGGTCGTGCTCGAAAACCTGTTCGTTCTCGACGTTGAGGCGGTTGTTGTCGATGATGAAACCATCACCGAGCAAGGCACCGCCACGGCGGCGGCGGAAGCGACCGAGAACACGGTCGAGCATGGGGCGCGGCTTGGTCTGGCGGGCCTCGAGCTCGGCGCACACGATGGCCGTGAGATCGCCCACATCCTTGGCGATCAGGAAGTAGACTTTCATGAAGCGCTCGACCGCCGACAATCCACCCCGGGGCGCATAGCCGATGCGCTCGGCAATCGTGCGCTGCAGGTCGAAGGTCAGGCGCTCCTCGGCGCGGCCGGTGGCGAAATGCATGTGGCAGCGCACCCGCCAGAGGAACTCCTCGCAGCGCGCGAACAGATTGAACTCGTCCTTCGTGAAGAGACCCGCCGTCACCAGTTCCTCGGGCTCCTTCACCCGGTAGACGTATTTGGCGATCCAGAAGAGCGTGTTGAGGTCGCGCAGGCCTCCCTTGCCGTCCTTCACGTTGGGCTCGACGAGATAGCGGGAGGCGCCCGCCTTGGCCACGCGGGCGTCGCGCTCCTTCAGCTTGGCATCGACGAAAGCGGGGGCCGAGGTGGCGATGATTTCCTTGTCGAAGCGCCTGGTCAGATCGTCGAAGAGCTCCCTGTCGCCGAACAGGAAGCGTGTTTCGAGCAGGGAGGTGCGGATCGTCATGTCGACGCCCGCTTCCCGCAGGCACTCCTCCACCGAGCGGGTCGCGTGACCCACCTTCAGCTTGAGGTCCCACAACACGTAGAGCATCGCTTCGACCACGCTCTCGCTCCAGGCGGTCTGCTTGTAGGGCAGAAGGAACAGGAGATCGACGTCGGAGCCGGGCGCCAGGGTGCCGCGCCCGTAGCCGCCGGTCGCCGCCACGGCGACGCGCTCTCCAGCGGACGGATTGGCACTGGGGTAGAGATGCCGGACGACGGCATCGTGGACGATGCGCACGAGCTCATCCATCTGCCCGCAGAGGTAGCGGGCGCACTCCAGCCCATCCTGATTCTCCAGAAGCTTCGCCTCAGCTTCCGCCCTGCCCTCATCGAGAAAGGTCTTGAGCAGGGGAACGAGCCCGGCACGCAACTCCGCTGCATCCCGGATGGTCTGGCTGCCAAGGCTTTGCAGAATGGTCTGAGGCTTCAGGGAAGGCATGCAGTAACCGTATACGAGCTGCTGGTGGGCTTACCACCCAAAAAGGCCTTCGCCCAAGGGTGGACTGGTCTTATCCGGAAAAGCGGATAGGATGTTCTTTATAAGAGATGTTGTTTGACATAAAAAACGTCGGGTTCTATAAAAAGGACACGCGCCGATTTGAAGCATGCAGATTGCGGGCGCGAAACAAGTGCAGCTAAAGCGCCGGGCGCCTCACACGATGCTCCCATGCGCCAACCATGGGAACTGAACAATGAGCCTGACCCGCCGCCTCCTCCTCGCAGCCTCTGTCGCCACCGGCCTGACAATTCTCGCCAACGGCGCCATTGCGCAGCCCAAGGAAATCAAGATCGACTTCGCCACCTACAACCCGGTAAGCCTCCTTCTCAAGGACAAAGGCTTCCTCGAGAAGGAGCTGGAGAAAGACGGCATCAAGGTGCGCTGGGTGCAGTCGCTCGGCTCCAACAAGGCGCTTGAGTTCCTGAACGCCGGTTCGATCGATTTCGGCTCCACGGCCGGTGCCGCCGCCCTGATTGGCAAGATCAACGGTAACCCGATCAAAACGATCTATGTCTATTCCCGCCCCGAATGGACGGCACTCGTGACCGGCAAGGACACCGGCATCACCAAGGTCGAAGACCTGAAGGGCAAACGCGTGGCCGTGACCCGCGGCACCGATCCGCACATCTTCCTGGTGCGCGCCCTGCAGGAGGCCAAGCTCACCGAAAAGGACGTGAAGCTCGTTCTGCTCCAGCATCCGGACGGCCGCACCGCGCTCGAGCGCGGCGACGTGGATGCCTGGGCCGGCCTCGACCCGCTGATGGCTGCGGCCGAAGTGGAAACCGGCGCCAAGCTGTTCTACCGCAACGCCGGCGCCAACACCTGGGGCGTGCTCAACGTCTCGGAAGCCTTCGCCAAGGACAACCCTGCCCTCGTGGAGCGCGTGCTCAAGGCCTACGAAGAGGCGCGCAAATATGCGCTCGCCAACAAGGACGAGCTGAAGAAGTCCCTGATCTCCTACACGAAGCTCGCCGATCCGGTGATCGAGCGTCAGCTCGAGCGCACGGAGCTCACGCACTCCTCGATCGGTCAGCCTCAGATCGACACCATCCTGGCCGCAGGCCTCGCCCTGCAGCAGGCCGGCGTCATCACCCCTGAGACCAACGTGCGCGCCGCCGTCGATTCCCTCATCGACCGCCGCTTCGCCACCGCATCGCGCTGATGACTTTATCGCGGGAGAGCGCCGTGACAGGCAACGCTGTAAGCCAAGCCTGGTCCTCCCATGAGGGTGCCGCCGCTCTCGCGGCCCCAACCTCCACCGAGAAGCGACGCGTCTTCGACTGGCGCATCCTTCTCGGTTTTTTCTTGCCGGTCGCCATTGCGCTTCTCTGGGAAGCCGCCGTCACCTTCGGCCTGGCTGAAGGCCGCCTCGTGCCGCCGCCGAGCCGCATCATCGCGATGCTTTGGGGTTTGGCGCAAACGGGCGAATTGCGGACCCATGCCTGGATGACGCTCTGGCGCGTTCTCGTCGGTTTCGTCATCGGGTCATTATCCGGCATCGTGCTCGGTGCGCTCTCCGGTTCAAGCAAGACCATGCGCCAATTGCTCGATCCCACCCTGCAGGCCCTGCGGGCAATCCCCTCTATCGCCTGGGTACCGCTGTTCATTCTGTGGCTCGGCATCTTCGAGGCGTCAAAAGTGGCGCTGATTGCAATCGGCGTGTTCTTTCCCGTGTATCTCGGCATCGCGGGCGCGATCCTGTCCGTTGATCGCAAGCTCGTGGAAGTCGGCCATGTGTTCCGCCTCTCGCGCGTCCAGCTCGCCCGCCGCATCCTGCTGCCGGCAGTGTTGCCCGAAGCCGTGATCGCGCTGCGCTCAGGCCTCGGCCTCGGCTTCATGTTCGTGGTGGCGGCCGAGTTCATGGGCGCGTCGGAAGGCCTCGGCTACCTGCTCGTCGACGGGCAGCAGATGGGCAAGCCGGACCAGATCCTCGCGGCCATCATCGCCTTCGCGCTGCTCGGCAAAACGGCTGACAGCCTGCTGGTTGTCGCCGCCAAGCCGCTCGTGCGCTGGCAGGACACCGTGCGGGAGAGATTGTAATGCTGACGTTTGAGCATCTCTCCAAGACCTATGCCGACGGCACGCGTGCGCTCTCGGACATCAATCTCACCGTGCATGAGGGCGAGATCGTTTCGCTCATCGGCGGCTCGGGCTGTGGCAAGACCACATTACTGCGCCTCATCGCCGGCCTCGACCGGGAAAGCGCCGGGCGGATTCGCCTCGACGATGAGGTGCTGTCCGGTCCGCATCCCGCCGTGGGTATCGTGTTCCAGGAGCCGCGCCTGCTGCCCTGGCTGTCGGTTTTCGACAACATCGCGTTCGGGCTCGATGGGTTAAGCGCTACCGAGAAGAAGCTGCGCGTGACGCATGCGCTCGAAAAGATCGGCCTCGTCGAGCATGCCGACCGTTGGCCGCGCGACCTCTCGGGCGGACAGCAGCAGCGCGTGTCGATTGCCCGCGCGTTCGTCACCAATCCGAAGGTGCTCCTCCTCGACGAGCCTTTCTCCGCCCTCGATGCGTTCACGCGGGCAAGCCTGCACGAGCACCTGCTCGGCCTGTGGGAGGAGACGCGCCCCACCGTGGTGCTCGTTACGCATGACGTGCAGGAGGCGGTGACGCTCGCCGACCGCGCCGTCGTCATGCAGCCCAAGCCCGGCCGCATCTTCGACGAGTTGCCGCTCACGCTGTCCCGCCCGCGCGACAGGACGGGACTTCCGTTCGAGACCTCCGTGCGCCGCGTCTTGACGGCTCTCGACCATTCCCTCAAAGCTCCTCAGGCGCAGCCCCAGCGCGAACGCGACCGCCAAGCCGCCGCGCTGTGGTGGTAAGCATATCCAAGGATACAGATCATGGACGCCACAGCCCTCCGCGCCCTCCAGGCGCCGTTGAAGGACCAGTACCGCAGCGATCCGAACGCCGCCGTCATCACCCTCAAGGCGCACGGCACGCTGGACGACCAACACATCGCCTGTAAGGTCGAGACCGGCCGCGCGCTCGCTGTAGCGGGCCTGCACCCGGCCACCGGCGGCTCCGGCGCGGAGCTGTGCTCCGGCGACATGCTGCTCGAAGCGCTCGTCGCCTGCGCGGGCGTCACGCTCAAAGCCGTGGCGACCGCGCTTGAGATCGATCTTCGCCACGGCGCCGTGAAGGCGGAAGGCGATCTCGATTTCCGCGGCACGCTGGGCGTGGACAAGACCGCGCCCGTGGGCTTCAGGAACATCCGCCTTTCCTTCGAGGTCGACACGGATGCGCCGCAGGAGAAGATCGATCAGCTGCTCAAGCTCACCGAGCGCTACTGCGTGGTGTTCCAGAGCCTCAACAACAAGCCCGAACTAAGCGCGACGCTGACGCGTCGCTGATCTACCGGACCTTCGAGCCGGGATACGCCATGGGTTTCTGAACGGCCTGCTCCGGCATACGGTTCAGGGCGTGGCGGCGGACGCGCTCGAGATCACGCTCGTCGAGGGCTTTCCCGGCACGCCTCATGGCGTCTTCGGAATGCTCCTCGGCGAGTTTGCCGAAGAGCTCAGGCGACAGTCTCGACAGAGACCGAAGCGCTTTCTGGAGCTTGATCCCGACCTCGAGCAGACCGGCGCCATCGCGTGCGATGGGCACGAAGAAGTCCTCCATCATGTCCGCGGCGGATAGCGGCGGCATCCGGACCTTGGGAAACACAAGGTCCTCTTCCTCGACATTCCGGCCGCTGTAGAGAGCCAGAACGCGGACGCCGGCATTGATCACGTCGATGGCGGTGCCCGGATCGTTGATCGCGGGCGACAAGGCTCGTGAGGCGACTTCACTCAAGGCGATGAGACCAAAACGGGGGTCCTGTTCGTAGGTGCGCCGGTCGCCCAGCAGAAAGGCGTTGCGCACCTTGCCGATGTCCTCGTCCGACATCTCTTCGTCCACATAAGCAATGGGCCGGGTCGGGTCGACAAATGTGCCGGGCAGAACGTCTACGTCGATCAGGACGTCACGGTTGTCGACGATGCCGGCGAGTTGCTCCACGTCGATGTGTTGAACGTAGCCGATCCTGCATGGATAAACCGCGCGCGCCATGCGGACCCAATCCAGGCGCGGCGCAGCCCGGAGGTGGGGATTCTTGCACCATTTGGCGAGGGCCGAGGACGCGGCCGTTTCGAGCTGCTCGATGGTTTCCCGCACGGTGCCGAGCTTGGTCAACCGGCCGATCCAGCGCAGGAGCGTCACCACGATGAAGATGATCACCAGGATGGTGACGGCGAGCAGAACCAGGCGTCCCGTGGAGCCATAGGTTCCCGTCGAGAGAGCCACGATACCGACGATGCTATAGAGAAACGCCCCCAGGAAGGTCGCGAGGGCATTATGGGCCGTTGTGTCTTCCATAAGGAGCTGCGTAGCGCGTGGAGTCAGGTTCGAGCTGGCCGACGCAAACGCGGAAACCATCGTGGTCAGGGAAAAGGTCGTCACCGTCAGCATGCTGGCGGCCAGGATGCCGAGAATGTTGCCAACGGAATCGGCCCCGACGCTGAGCGCAATGTTCTCCGGAATGTAGGGCTGCAGCAGCAGCGCCGCGAAAGCTGCAGCGAAGCCGCCGAGGCAGAAAAGCGTGATCCTGAACCAGATCTGGCGAACCAAGCGCCTGAGAAGCAGCTTCCAGTGGGCCATGTCGCGAAAGATCCCGTCCGACCCGGCGGCACGGTGGGCCAGTTCCTGTGGGATGACACCTTGAACGTGCGTTAGGTTCCCGAAGCGACCAGAGTTCGCGGCGCTCCGCTGACCGCGACAGCGGTGCCGTTGCGAATCTCCTGCACGGTCAGAGCGCGGGCATTGGTGCCGTCGGGGTTGAAGCGGAAGACACCGTCCGCGCCAGCAAAGCCCGCCGGGTTGGTCAGCATTGCATCGCTGAAGGCTTGCGCGCCCTGCATGCGCGCGAGCGCCGCCGCGAGTGTGACAGCATCGTAGGAGAGCGTTGCAAGGCGGATCGGGTCGGTGTTGAAGCGTACGCGGTAGCGCTCGGCGAAGGCCTCGAAGCCGCGGTTGTCGGGCGCCGCGAACCAGCCGCCCTGCAGGGCCGGCAAGGCGAAGATGCGCGGCTCGTTCCACACGCCGGTGCCGAGCGGTTTGACCCGCGTGGGATCGAAGCCCGCCATCTGCAGCGCCTGGGCGACTGCCGGCAGGCCATCACCATTGTCGGGAATGAACAGGGCATCCACCTGCGGGGCGGCTCCGCCGATCACGCGGGCGAGACGCTGCACCCCCACCTGCGGCTGACCGACTGGGTAATATTCGAGCGCGGCGATGCGCAGGCCCTGCCGGGCGGCTGCCTGCTGCAGCCGCGCCTCGGCCACGCGCCCATATTGCGTTTCAGGGATCAGAGCCGCGATCGAGCGGCGGCCCTGAGCGGCCGCGAAGGCGACGATGCGATCGACCTCCTCCTGCACGAGGAAGCTCAGGAGATAGACGCCACGGGTCGCGACGCTCGCATCCGACGAGAACCCGATGATGGGTTTGCCCCGCTCGCGCGCCACTTGCGCCGCCGCCTGGACAGAGCCGGAAAAGACCGGGCCGATGATGAGTTCAGCCCCTTCCGCGAGCGCCTGCTGCGCGACGCTTAGCGCGCCCTCCGGCGTGCCATTGTCGTCCTTCACGAGGAGGGTGATGTCCTGGCCCTGGAACTCGCTCACAGCCATTTGGGCGGCATTGCGCATGCTCTGCGCCACGACACCCCCCTGCCCGGGAGCGCTCATGGGCAGGATCAGGGCGACCTTGACGGGGCCAGTGCCGATGGTCGTGGAGCCCGCGAGCGGCCCCGGCGCAGGAGTCTGCATGGCAATAGCGGGCGGCGCCACCCCAGCGGCATAGGACGGCTCGACAGGAGCAGGTTGAGCCCGGCTCACCTTGCGCGGTGGCGAAAGAGCTTCCGAACCGACGCAACCCGACAAGGCCAGCGAGCCAGCCAGCACAAGAGCCCAGCCCGACTGGCTCAGAGAGCCCCGAGCCCACTTATACGACACGCGCGCCATCTCCGCCCCCCTTGGAAATAGCCTTCGTCAATGGGAGAAATGTACCGGCCAAAAGTAAACATTGTTTCCAACAGGAACTTGAGGCCTGACGCCCGGCTTTCGCGAAGCCGCTCCTTCATGCGACAGTGACGGCAATGAATCAGAGAATCGATAATCGAACGAAGCGGCGCGAGCCCAATGAGCGGATCGCCACCTTCACCGCCTTCGGCCTTGCCGCCGAGGCCAAACCCCTCTCGCCCGGCCTCTATGTGGTCGCGACCCCCATCGGCAACCTGCAGGACGTGTCCTTCCGGGCGCTGAGCGTGCTCGCCGCCGCGGACGCGGTTCTGGCCGAGGACACCCGGGTGACGAAGACGCTGCTCGCCCATTACGGCATCACCACGCCGCTGGTGGCCTATCACGAGCATTCCAATGATGCCGTGCGCGAGCGCATGGTCCACCGCATCCGCGAAGGACAGGCCCTGGCGCTGGTCTCGGATGCCGGCACGCCACTGGTGTCGGATCCCGGCTACAAGCTCGTGCAGGCGGCCATCGAGGAAGGGCTCCCGGTCACGCCGATCCCCGGCCCCTCCGCCGTGCTCACTGCGCTGGTGGCGTCCGGCCTGCCGACGGACCGCTTCTTCTTCGAGGGCTTCCTGCCGGCGAAGAGCGGTGCACGGCGCACCAGGCTGGCCGAGATCGGCACCATTCCCGGCACGCTCATGCTGTTCGAGGGGCCGCACCGCCTTCCCGAAATGCTTGCGGATGCGGCGGAGGTGCTGGGTGAGCGGCAGGCCGTGGTGGCGCGCGAACTCACGAAGATGTTCGAAACCATCCGGCGCGGAACGCTCCCCGAACTCGCCCGGCAATTCGCCGAGGAAGGCCCGCCCAAGGGTGAGATCGTGGTGCTGATCGGCGAAGCCACCAAGGCCATGCATGCGGCGGAAGCCGATGCAGTCCTCGACGGCAAGCTCGAAGCAGCCCTCAAGAACCACTCGATCAAGGACGCCGCGGCCATCGTGGCGGCGGAACTCAATATGCCCAAGCGGGAGATCTATGCCCGCGCCTTGGTACTTGCGAAGAAGGGCGAATGAAGAGCGCGCTTGATCGCCGCGAAGCAACGTTTCTGCGCGGCCATCGCGCCGAGTGGATCGCGCTATTATTTCTCGTAGCGAAAGGCTATCGCCCGCTCGCCCGCCGTTATGCGGCGTCCGGCGGCGAAGTTGACCTGATCGTCATGCGTGGCGACACTATCGCATTCGTCGAGGTGAAGGCGCGCGGACTCATAGACGATGCGCTTTCCGCCATCACGGCGCGCAAGCGCCAGCGCTTCTCGCGAGCGGTGCGCGCTTGGCTCGCGCGGAACGAGTGGGCGGCGGACAAGACATGGCGCGCGGATGCGGTGTTCATCGCACCCAAGACGTGGCCAAAGCATATCGTGAGCGCGTTCGAGTTGGAGATGGATTGAACCAGCAATGTTGCCACTGTCATTCCGGGGCCGCGCAGCGGAGCCCGGAATCCATAAACACAACGAGACGAGAAAGAATTACGGCGACCGTTGTGCTCTTTCCTACAACGTTAGCGGTTATGGATTCCGGGCTCGACTCTACGGGCCGCCCCGGAATGACAATGGCGGTGTAAGTATAATTCTCAACTCCCCGTCGGCTTCGGCGCAAACACCATCACGGCCGAAGGGCGGATCGAGAAATGGGCTGGCGTCTGCGTGACGATCTCGCCATCCGCGTTGACGGGCTTGGGCTTGCGGGTGCGGATGTCGAATTCCTTGGCACGTACGGCCCGCACCTCGTTCCAGGCTCCGTGACGGCCGTGGCGGAACGAGCGGGCCATGAGGGCGAGCTTCCAGGCGCGATCGAGCTCGAGGCTGTAGAGGTCGAGATGGTGGTCGTCGATGGTGGCATCCTGCTCGACGGCGTTGCCGCCGCCATAGAAGCGGCCGTTGCCCACTGCGACCTGCAGCGTCCGCACACGGGCAGCCTCGTTTTCACTGTAGATCGTGGCTCGGAAGGGCTTTGCGTGCATCAGAACGTTCAGGGCCACCATGGCGTAGCCCAGACGGCCCCAGCGGCGCTTGATGTCGCGCGTCAGTTTCTGGGCTAGTTCCGCCGACAGCCCTATGCTCGCCACATTGAAGAAGGGTTCGCCGTTGACGAGGCCGAGATCGATTTTGCGGGTGTGGCCATCGGCGATCACCTGGGCGGCAGCGTCGAGGTCAGAGGGGATCTCGAGGGTGCGGGCGAGATCATTGGCAGTGCCGAGCGGCAGGATGCCGAGCGGCAGGCCGGCCTCGATGACCCCGAAGGCCGCCGCATTGAGCGTGCCGTCTCCCCCGCCGACGACCGCGCAATCCACATCTTTCGCATGCTTGACGATGAGGGGCGACAGGTCCTCCCGGCGGCTGCAATCCACATGGACCGGCTCGATGCCATGGTCTTTCAGGCGTTCCACGGCAATGTCACGCTGGGCGGCGCCGCTGCGGCTCTTGGCATTGACGATCAGAAGGGCGCGGCGGGGCATGTACTCTCACATGGAAAAGCTTGAGGGGATCCGCAAGGGGCAGCCTGAAGCGGGGCCGTTGAATAACCCACATCCCCGGCTTTCGTTCAGGCCACGCGGGATGAACGGTTGCCATACTACAGTTTAGGCCCAATAACCCTGCTTCCCAGGAGGCCCGACTCATGACCCTCACCGTTGCGTTCCAAATGGATCACATCCGCAGTCTGAAAATTGCGGGCGATACGGGCTTTGCGCTCCTGCTTGAAGCCCAGCGGCGGGGTCACCGGGTGCTGCATTACACGCCTGATCGCCTGTCCCTGCGCGACGGCGCCGTGATCGCCATGGCGGAGCCCGTCGAGGCGCGGGACGTGGAGGGCGACCACTTCACGCTGGGAACGCCGGAGCGGGTCGATCTCTCAGGTGTCGATGCGGTGCTCATGCGCCAGGATCCGCCCTTCGACCTGGCCTACATCACCGCCACCCATTTCCTGGAGCGCATCCACCCCAAGACCCTCGTGGTCAACGACCCGTCCCATGTGCGCAATGCGCCGGAAAAGATCTTCGTCACCCATTTCCCGCACCTGATGCCCCCGACCCTGATTTCCCGCGACAAGCAGGAGATCGAGGAGTTCCGGCGTGAGCATGGCGACGTGGTGATGAAGCCGCTCTATGGCCATGGCGGCGCGAGCGTGTTCAAGGTCGGGCGGGAGGATCCGAATTTCGGCTCGCTCTATGACCTCTTCGCCAACCTGTTCCGCGAGCCTTGGGTGATCCAGCGCTTCCTGCCGAAGATCACGGAAGGCGACAAGCGCATCATCCTCATCGACGGCGAGGCGGCGGGTGCCATCAACCGGGTGCCGGCGGCCAACGACATCCGCTCCAACATGGTGCGCGGCGGGGCGGCAAAGCCCACGGATCTCACGCCCCGTGAGCGCGAGATCTGCGAGACCATCGGCCCCGATCTCAAGCGCATGGGCCTGATCCTCGTAGGCATCGACGTGATCGACGGCAACCTCACCGAGATCAACGTGACGGCCCCCACCGGCATCCGCGCCATCAAGCGCCTCGGTGGGCCGGATCTGGCGGTTACGGTGTGGGATGTGATCGAAAGCAAGGTGAAGCAATAACCACAGCGTCATCCCGGGGCCGCGCCAGCGGAACCCGGGATCGTAAGACGAGAATGGCGCTAGACTACCTCTCCCAGTGGGAGAGGTCGCGCCCTCAGGCGCGGGTGAGGGGTTAGTGTTCTATCCGGATAAGGCTGTAACCCCTCACCCCAACCCTCTCCCTTAGGGAGAGGGAGTTCAGAGCCACACCTGTCCTGCGATCTCGGATCTTCGCTGCGCTTCGTCCGGAATGACGGCGCGTGTTCTAAGCAGCCAGTTCCGCAATCACCGCATTGAGCACCGGAAAACCCTTCGGCGTCACGGCAAGGCGCGAGCCATCGACCTGGATCAGGCCTTCCTCCTTAAGAATCCGCAAGCCGCGCGGATTGAGTGTCTTGCCCGTGAACGCCTCGAAGCGGCGCGGATCGACACCTTCCTTGAGGCGAAGGCCCATGAGCAGGAACTCGTCGCCCTCGGCCTCTGAGGTCAGAACTTCCTCATCGATGACGCCTTGCCCCTCGCGCTCGACCCGTTCCAGCCACGTCTCGGGGTGCTTTTCCGTCGCGGTGGCGAGCCGCGCATTGCCGGTCACCAAACGTCCATGGGCGCCGGGGCCGATGCCCGCATATTCGCCGTAACGCCAATAGAGCAGGTTGTGCTGCGATTCCGCACCGGGCCGCGCATGGTTGGAGATCTCGTAAGCGGGCAGCCCGTGCTTCGCGCAGGTTTCCTGCGTGATGTCGTAGAGCGCGCGGCCCGTCTCCTCGTCCGGCACGGTGATCTTGCCGGCATCGAAGAGACGCTGGAACCAGGTGCCGGGCTCGATGGTGAGTTGGTAGAGCGACAGGTGCTCCACCGCATGGGAGATCGCCTGCTCCAGCTCGGCGCCCCAGGCCTGAGGCGTCTGGCCGGGACGGGCATAGATCAGATCGAAGGAATAGCGCTCGAAGATCGAGGCGGCGATCTTCACGGCGCCCAATGCCTCGTCGACGGAGTGCATGCGTCCGAGGCGCTTGAGATCGGGGTCGTTCAGCGCCTGCACGCCGAGGGACACCCGGTTGATGCCGGCAGCGCGATAGCCGCGGAAGCGCTCGGCCTCGACGCTGGTGGGGTTGGCCTCGAGCGTCACCTCAGCCTTCGGGTCGATACCCCAGGCGCCGCCGATGGCGTCGAGGATCGCCCCCACGGTCTGAGGCTTCATGAGCGAGGGCGTGCCGCCCCCGAAGAACACGCTCGTGACCGTCCTGCCCGGAATGCGCGCCGCCGTGTGGGCGATCTCGCGCTGGAAGGCGCTAAGAAACCGCTCCTGATCCACCGGCTGGTGGCGGACATGGCTGTTGAAGTCGCAATAGGGGCATTTGGAGGCGCAGAAGGGCCAATGGACATAAACGCCAAAGCCCACATCGCGCGTCGGGTGATCGATCATGGGCCGTATATGGCAGGTCGGAGGGCGAACGTCACGGGTGCCGGTGTCGCGCGTGTCTTATGCTCTGATGTCATTCCCGGCCGGAGCGTAGCGGAGGGGAAGGGAATCCACTCACACGCTCAGCGCCATGGATCCCCTTCCCTCGCTGACGCTCGCCGGGGATGACACGAGGCTGGGGTGTTCGAAAGATTTCTGAACCTCTTCACTCACAATGATGTTCACTCTATGAGCCGTTCCTTTCTGGCGTCCGCCGCACCGGAAGCCTAAGGTGACCGGTAGAGAGTTAGGAACCCATCATGCGGCATTGGCGCGGTCCGTTCGACCGGCAGGGCTATCACCACGGCAACCTGAAGGAGGCGCTGATCGAGGCGGCGCAGCGCTTTATTGCAGAGCGGGGCATCGGCGGGTTTACCCTCGCCGACGCGGCCAAGCTCGTGGGCGTGACGCCAGCAGCCCTTTATCGCCATTTCCGGGGCCGGGATGCTCTGGTGGCCGAGGTGGCCTTCCGCGGCTATGACGAGCTCGCCAAACGCCTTGGCCGGGCTCTGCAGAGCGACGGCACGGCGCTGGAACGCTTCACCCGCATGGGCGAGGCCTATCTCGCCTTCGCCGAGCAGGAGCCCGGTTTCTATACGGCCATGTTCTCGGCCAAGCCCACCGAGGGCGAGGCCTCCTGCAGCCCCTTCTGGGCCAAGGCTGTGGAAAGCGGTGGCAAGCCTGCCGGCAACGCATTCGACTTCCTGGTCAAAGCCCTTGCCGATACCTTCCCGGAAGGCTTCCAGACCGTTGATGCCCGGTTCATCGCCATCGAGGTCTGGGCGCTGTCCCATGGCATTGCCACCCTCGACGCCGCCGGTCAGTTGCCGAAAGGGCCCGGCCTGCCGGACAAGTACGAACTTCTGCGCGCCGGCGTGCTTGCCCTCGTCCACGGCGCACTGAAAGGCAAAGTCTAAGCTCCCTGCCGATTTTTAAAGACCGATCTCTTGAAAGCGCCCAAATCGATCCGCATGTTAATGTTGTTAGCATTAACATAGGACCCTTTCGATGTCAGATTCTGCCTCCGCCGCCTGGAACGCGGGCCCGCACGCGGGGCCGTGGGAAAACCGGACCAACCGCCGCTGCGGGCGCAAGCCCGGCCGCGGTCTGGAGATCGCCGGCATCATTCTGGGCTTCATCTTCGTTTGGCCGCTCGCGCTGGCCTATCTGGTGTGGAAAATGTGTGGATATCCGAAATACGATGAGGCCAGGGCTTTCCTGAACGAGACTTTCGGTCGAGCCAAGGACGACCTCTTCCGCTCCCGTGGCGCTGCCGGTTTCGGCGGCTTCGCCAGCACCGGCAACGCGGCCTTCGACGATTACCGCCGCAGCGAAATCGAGCGCCTCGAGGAAGAGCGCCGCAAGCTCGACGAGGAAGCCCGCGACTTCCGCAACTTCGTCGAGGAGCTGAAGCGGGCCAAGGACCGCGAGGAGTTCGACGCCTACATGGCCAAGCGCCGCGGCAACGGCCCAACGAGCGTCTAAATCAGGTTACGACCAGCGAGTGCGCCCTCCGGGGCGCTCTTTCTTTTCAGGGATCGTTTCGAGGGTGACCGCGTGTGCTCTCTCGATGCTCTCGGGAAGGCTCAACACAGAAGTATCGAGAACGAGATCGCTGAAGGGGCGTGCATGATATCCCTCATCATACATCTCGACGATGCGGCGCTTCTCTTCCGACGAGAGATCCCGCTGCCCCCGATTCGTGAGCGCCACCTCAAGCGGCGGCGCCAGCGTCAGAACTAGAAACCAAGCTCGGCACCTATCAGAGGCCGTTTTCAGCCTCTCATAATCAGTATTGTCCAAGGGGTAGGCCACGACAAGGTAACGCCCCTGCCCCGTCGCGATCTCCGTTTCGATACGCCCAAGGGCAGCCTCGATCCGCACATCCAAAGGAGCGTCATCCGGGGCGTCATGATCGTCGCCGTCGATGAAGGAAGCTTCGGGGAGAGAAGCGGCTAAAGCCCGTCCAAGGGTCGACTTGCCGCTGTTGATGGGGCCGTTGATGTGGATCACCGTCAGCATGGCAGGCCCTTCTTCGAGTGACCTGATCACGTCCTGTCCAAGCACCCGGCAGCCAGCTTCACGAAGGCACGCGCCCGGTGCGACAGGCCCGAAGGCTGCGGCTTCGACCAGTCGATGCCGTGCTTCTCCTTCGAGGAAATTTCCCCGAAGGTCTCGGTGAAGCCGTCCGGCTGGAACATGGGGTCGTAGCCGAACCCCTTGTCACCACGCGGCGGCCAGACCACCTCGCCGAAGATGCGGCCCTCAAACAGCTCCTCGTGCCCGTCGGGCCAGGCGATGACCAGCGCCGATACGAAATGCGCGCGGCGGTCGGTGGCTTCGCGCTTCTCAAGCTCGCGGATCACCCGCTCCATGGCGGCGTAGAAGTCCTTGTTCGGCCCGGCCCAGTCGGCCGTAAACAGGCCAGGCGCCCCATCGAGCGCATGGACGCACAGCCCCGAATCGTCGGAGAGGGCCGGCAGGCCCGTGGCCTTGGCGGCCGCATGGGCCTTGATGGCGGCATTCTCGGCGAACATGTGCCCCGTCTCGTCCGGCACCGGCAGGCCGAGCTCGCCCACCGACACGGCCTCGATGCCGAAGGGCGCGAGCAGCTCCTGCATCTCGCGCAACTTGCCTGCGTTGTGAGTGGCGATGACGACCTTGCCGGTCAGGGAACGATGCAGGCTCATGCAACCGCCTTCTTCTGCAGGTCCACGAGCTGTGTCACGCCGGCCTTCGCAAGGCGCAGGAGGTGCAGGAACTCCTCCTCGGAGAAGGGCTTGCCTTCGGCCGTGCCCTGGACCTCGACGATGCCGCCGGAGCCCGTGATCACGAAGTTGGAATCCGTCTCGGCGGCCGAATCCTCCGCATAGTCGAGATCGAGCACCGGGGTGCCCTTGTAGATGCCGCAGGAGATGGCGGCGACGGGCTCGCGCAGGGGATTGATCGAGATGATGGAGCGGCTCTGCATCCAGGCGAAGCAATCGTGCAGGGCCACCCAGGCGCCCGTGATGGAGGCGGTGCGGGTGCCGCCATCGGCCTGGATCACGTCGCAATCGACCACGATCTGGCGCTCGCCGATGGCCGGCAGGTTGACCACAGCACGCAGGGAGCGGCCGATGAGGCGTTGGATCTCCTGAGTGCGGCCCGACGGCTTGCCGGAATTCACCTCGCGGCGGGTGCGCTCATGGGTGGCACGGGGCAGCATGGAATATTCCGCCGTCACCCAGCCTTTGCCGGTGCCACGCAGCCACGGTGGGCCCTTCTCCTCCAGCGAGGCGGTGCAGATGACCTTCGTGTTGCCGAAGGAGACGAGGCAGGAGCCCTCCGCATAGCGCGCGACGCCGCGCTCCAGGGTGACGGGACGCAGTTCGTCGGGGGCGCGGTTGGACGGACGCATGGCGGGATTCTCCTTCAGATCTCAGTGATTCACGCCTGTTTGAGGCCCCCAGGCGCTTTGCGCAAGGGTCAAGCCTTGCCTAATCGGCGTTGGCCCCGCACATAATGCTTCATTGCAGCGTCGAGTTGTTGAGAGCGTAGAACCCATCGGATGCACGCCACCGGGCCCTTTTCCTATCTGTCGGAAGCCCGCGCCATCGCGGAGCTGAACGACCGTTCCCGCGAGATCTTCCGCCAGATCGTCGAGAGCTACCTGATAACGGGCGAGCCCGTAGGCTCGCGCCATCTTTCCCGCCTCCTGCCGATGACGCTCTCGCCGGCCTCGATCCGTAACGTGATGGCGGATCTTGAGGCGGCGGGCCTGATCTTCGCCCCCCATACCAGCGCCGGGCGCCTGCCCACGGAGTCGGGTCTGCGCTTCTTCGTCGATGCCATGATGGAGATCGGCGACGTCACCTCCGACGAGCGGGCGCGCATCGAGGCGCAGATGCGGGCAGCAGCTTCCGGCCACACCATGGAAACGGCCCTCGCCGAGGCTTCGACGCTGCTTTCCGGCGTCTCGCGCGGCGCCGGCGTGGTGGTGACCTCCAAGTCCAATGCGCGGCTCAAGCATATCGAATTCGTGCGCCTCGACCCGGCCCGTGCCCTCGTGGTGCTGGTCTCCGAGGACGGCTCGGTGGAAAACCGCCTCCTCGACCTGCCCGCGGGCCTGCCCGCCGGGGCCCTGGTGGAGGCCGGCAATTTCCTCAACGCCCGCATCCAGGGCAAGACGCTCGGTGACATCAAGGGCGAGATCCAGGTACGCCGTGGCGACATGGAGCGCGAGCTTGACGTGCTCACCGCAAGGCTCGTCGAGGCAGGGCTCGCCACCACCGTGGGGCCGGCGGAATCCCGCCAGCTCATCGTGCGCGGACAGGCTAATCTCCTGGACGACCTGAAGGCGGTGGAAGACCTGGAGCGCATCCGCCTGCTCTTCTCGGATCTCGAGACGCAGACCGACGTGATCGACCTTTTGAGCCGCGCCGAGGGCGGCGAAGGGGTGCGCATCTTCATCGGATCGGAGAACAAGCTGTTCTCGCTCTCCGGTTCCTCGATGATCGCCGCGCCGTTCCGAGACGGCAGCCAGAAGATCGTCGGCGTTCTCGGCGTCATCGGCCCGACGCGGCTTAACTACGCCCGCATCGTCCCGATGGTGGACTACACCGCCAAGGTGATCTCCCGGATTTTGGAGAAGGGGCGATAACCCTTGTCACGGTCTCTCCGGTGTGACCACCTCCCTTACGAAATCGTAATCCTCCCGCAATGCGGCCGGCATCAGGCGAAGCTTAAGCCTGATCCTGCTTTGGATTGCCCCCTTCGTTACCCGTGACCCAACGGAGAACCCGCATCATGTCAGACCGGTCTTTTCAGGAGATGGTGGAGGTCATGCCATCGCCTTCCGATCTGAAACAGATCAAGGATGCCGTGCGGGATTTGCGCGCTTCAAGCCCCGGAAGCGCTCTCGCCGATCTGGTCGAGAAAAAGATCCGGGCAATCGAGAGCCGCCATCCTGTGTCACGTCTCCACGAGTCGGCGGAGCCGCTGCGATGGATCGGGCAGTAAGCAACGTGTCACACTGAGTCGGTCACTGCTTCGGCGGCAGCGGATCAGGCACCTTGTTCTTCACAGGAGGAACTTGGCGTAGATAGGCGAAGACCGCCTTCAGGTCGTCATCGGTCATATTTCCATAGGCTGGCCACGGCATCGGCGGCAGGATCGGCCGGCCCTGACCCTGATGGCGCCCCGTGCGCATGGTCTGGATGAATTGCTGCTCGGTGAAATCCCGCAGCACACCGGTTTCCGGGTCTGGCGTGAGATTGGCGGAGAAACTGACACCCCAGGGGCCGGACCAGCCTGTCGAGGTTGGATTCATAGCGCCACTCCAGGGTGGTGAGAGAGTGGCCGGAGCGGAAATCATCACATCCTGCGGGTGGCCCGACAATGCCCGCTTCATGTCAGGTTCCGGACCGGCAGAGCCCGTGGTCCAGGGCGTGTGGCAATCGTGGCAACCTGCGATCGAGACCAGATACTCGCCGCGCTTCACCTGCGCGCCGGCGCTGTCCTGAGAAGACACGGTGCTGGGCACCAACAAGGCAGTCGTCAACATCATCGGCAAAGCGCGGTGCATGGTCATCTCCCTTCCTCGTTTATGTGCGCTTGCTGAATGGAAGCACCCTTCTCTTCGATCCAGCGGTAGAGCAGGCGCACGGCTTCGTCATCGATCAGGTCAGTTCCGAGCGGCGGCATCTGCAAACTGGGAGAGCGGGAGGAGATCCGCTGCATCAGCCCGCTACGGTCCGGATGCCCCGGCGCAACACGCAACACAGCGTCGGGTGACTGGCCGGGAGCCGGCTTCTTCACAGATTGCCGGACGGTGCTCGCGATGGCCGGTTCGTCTGAATTCATGACGCTGTGACGGAGGAAGAGCCCGATGTTCTGCAATGAGCCCCGTTCGTTGTGGCAATGCCCGCAGTTGCCATGCATGTAGCCGAGAGCGGCGCGCTCCGTCGCCGTCGCGGCCGCGATCCGAGGCGGCGTATCGAGCAGCGCCCGGGGCAGACCGACGAGCAGGCCCCTGTCGACAAGATATCTAAGATCCACATGCGGTTCGGGCTGAAGCTCGGCATGCGACGCGCCGAGATCCCGCTCCGGCGAAAGCTGCAGGGTGCTGAAGCCGAGAACCTCGGACGGGCCTCCCTGATGACATGCCTTGCAATCGGTCACACCCGGAATCGTATGCGTGCGCCCGCCTGCGAGAGGATATACGCCGCGCTTGCCGCGGGCTGAGACCAGTTGCGCCTCGCGGCCATCGGCGCTCCAGGCATAGGCGGCATAGAGCCACTGACCGTCAGCCCGGCGTTCGAGGTAGCGCGTCTCGACCCTCTCACCATTGAAGGAGAATTCTTTCCAGAAGCGCGTGCCAACCGGGAAGATCCAGACCTCCGGATCGGACCCGTCAATAGCAGTGCCTGGCGGCAGCGAGATCCAGCGGCGCTTGGTGGCGCCGTCGCTCCACAGCGGGTATTGCGGGGCAAAGGCGAGATGAGCAGAATCGACCTGTAGAGTGTCGAAATCGGCATAGAGGCCGGTTTCCTGCAGTGTCGATGGCGGGCTCCCGCTCGCTGGTTGCGGAACGGCCGGCTCACTCTTGAGTATGCCGTAGAAGAGGAGCATCGCAGCAACTGCGACCGAACAACGAACCTGACCGGACCACAGCAGCCTTCTGGCGGCTATCACCTGGGCCATATACGTTTTTCCTTCCACCAGGATGAACGCATGCCGATGGATACGCCTGTTCTCCTCACGGTGCGGTGATCCTACGCACCTGCGCGTCGTGCTGCTAAAACTCTTCGGGGGTGGCTCTTCGGACGGTTCTCGCCTCGAAAGGGATCAGGCGAGGCGAGCCAGACCGCATTGCACCCCTGGGCGGCCGCCTGCCCCGTGAGGCCATAGACGCCGGGTCCCACCCCCGGCCTGAGGAAAAACTTCAGAGGAACAGGATATTGATGGCGGATCGCGAGACTCCCCCTTGCGCGCGACACCGCCTTCCCTTGGCATATGGGGGCCGGGCTGCTATTGCCCGGCCAACAGGGTTTCACACCCGCCAGAGTTTACTGATGACCGCGCGCACCTTCGACAATATCCGCAACTTCTCCATCGTGGCCCATATCGACCACGGCAAGTCCACGCTCGCCGACCGCCTGATCCAGACCACGGGGGCGCTCACCGCCCGCGAAATGACGGAGCAGGTGCTCGACAACATGGATATCGAGCGCGAGCGCGGCATCACCATCAAGGCCCAGACGGTGCGCCTGGAATACAAGGCTCAGGACGGCAAGACTTATATCCTGAACCTGATGGACACCCCCGGCCACGTGGACTTCGCCTATGAGGTCTCGCGCTCTTTGGCCGCCTGCGAGGGCTCGCTCCTGGTGGTCGACGCGTCTCAGGGGGTGGAGGCGCAGACGCTAGCCAACGTTTACCAAGCCATCGACGCCAATCACGAGATCGTCCCGGTCCTCAATAAGATCGACCTGCCGGCTGCCGATCCGGACCGGATCAAGGAGCAGATCGAGGAGGTGATCGGCATCGACGCGTCCGACGCCGTTCCGATCTCGGCCAAGACCGGCCTCAACATCGAGGGCGTGCTGGAGGCCATCGTCAAGAAACTGCCGCCGCCGAAGGGCGACCCTGACGCGCCGCTCAAGGCGCTTCTGGTCGATTCCTGGTACGACGCCTATCTCGGCGTGGTCGTGCTGGTGCGCATTATCGATGGGTCCATGAAGAAGGGCTCGACCATCAAGATGATGGGGACCAACGCCACCTACAGCCTCGACCGCGTCGGCGTGTTTTCGCCGAAGATGCAGGAAATGCCCGTGCTCGGTCCGGGCGAGGTCGGCTTCTTCACCGCCTCGATCAAGGAAGTGGCCGATACCCGCGTCGGCGACACCATCACGGATGACCGCAAGCCAACGGCAGAAGCGCTTCCGGGCTTCAAGCCCGTGCAGCCGGTGGTGTTCTGCGGCCTCTTCCCCGTTGACGCCGCCGAGTTCGAGAACCTGCGTGCCGCCATGGGCAAGCTCCGCCTCAACGATGCGAGCTTTTCCTACGAGATGGAGACTTCCGCCGCGCTGGGCTTCGGCTTCCGCTGCGGCTTCCTCGGCCTGCTGCATCTCGAGATCATCCAGGAGCGTCTGGAGCGCGAGTTCAACCTCGACCTCATCTCCACCGCGCCGTCCGTGGTCTATCACCTGAAGCTGCGCGACGGCTCGACCATCGAGCTGCACAATCCGGCCGATATGCCGGACGTGATGAAGATCGAGACCATCGAGGAGCCGTGGATCCGCGCCACCATCCTCACGCCCGACGATTATCTCGGCTCGGTGCTGAAGCTGTGCCAGGAGCGGCGCGGCGTTCAGATCGACCTGAACTATGTCGGCAAGCGCGCCATGGTGGTCTACGACCTGCCGCTCAACGAGGTGGTGTTCGATTTCTACGACCGCCTGAAGTCGATCTCGAAGGGCTACGCCTCCTTCGACTATCACATTTCCGACTACCGCGAGGGCGACCTCGTGAAGATGTCGGTGCTGGTCAATGCCGAGCCGGTGGACGCGCTCTCCATGCTGGTCCACCGCGACCGGGCCGAGGGCCGTGGCCGCGCCATGTGCGAGAAGCTGAAAGAGCTGATCCCGCCGCACATGTTCCAGATCCCGGTCCAGGCGGCCATCGGCGGCAAGATCATCGCCCGCGAGACCATCCGGGCGCTGCGCAAGGACGTTACCGCTAAGTGCTACGGCGGCGACGCCTCGCGCAAGCGCAAGCTGCTCGACAAGCAGAAGGAAGGCAAGAAACGGATGCGCCAATTCGGCAAGGTCGACATCCCGCAGGAAGCCTTCATCGCGGCGCTGAAGATGGATACGTGAGGCACGTCCTGCATCTTTCATTGAAATCCCAAGGCCCAGCTCACCCGCAGCTGGGCCTTTTTTTGCGACGACCCTGCATCATCGAACATTGGAACATCCCCTCCCTGGCAGAGTTCAATCCAGGCACCGGGTTTGATCTCTACACTGTCATCTGCCGAAATGCGGGGTCTTTCGACGCCGGGCTTCAGCACGTCTGCAAGTGAGGCAAGCTTCACGCACCGCATATCCGAGCCACAGGATCTCATTTCACGAGGAGAGCCCATGACTTCGTCCTTGCGGACCACGCTCCCGACCCTCTTCGCCCTTCTTCTCGGCTATGCCCTCATGCAGGTCGGCAATACCCTGCAGGGCACTCTCCTCAGCGTGCGCGGGAGCATCGAGCAGTTCACCCCCACGGAGATCGGTGCCGTAGGTGCAGCCTTCTGGGCGGGGATCGTGCTCGGCTCTCTCTGGGCTGGACGGGTGATCCATCAGGTGGGGCACACGCGCGCGTTCTCAGCCCTGGCCGCCATAGCCGCATCGGCCGCTCTCCTCCATCTGCTGGTGATTAGCCCAGCCATGTGGATCGCCGCGCGGGCCGTGACCGGCTTCTGCTTTGCGGGATTGTTCATTGTGGTGGAGAGCTGGCTCAACGCCTCCGCCACGGTGCAGACGCGCGGGCAGGTCTTGAGCCTCTACAGCATGACGGGGCTCGTCGCCGGCATTGGTGGCCAGATGCTCCTGCCTGCGGGCGATCCGCATGGGTTCCGGCTGTTCTGCTTCGTGGCCATTCTGATCTCGCTCGCCCTCGTACCAACCGCCCTGTCCCGGGCGACCGCTCCGGCCCATGCGGTGAGCGATACGAGGATCAACCTGATGCAACTCTACCGGCAATCGCCCTTCGGCGTAGTGGCGGCGGTCCTGTGCGGAGTGACCACGAGTTCCTTCTTCGCGCTCGGCCCGGTCTGGGCACAGGAGCGAGGCTTGGACACCATGGGGGTCGCAATCTTCATGGCCTGCGGCACGCTGGGCGGCTTCGCGACCACTTACCCTCTCGGCTGGCTCTCGGACCGGATGGATCGCCGGCATGTGATCATCGGCGCCTCCGCCATGGCCGCTTCCATACTGTTCGTGCTCATCCATTTCGTGCCGTTGGACGGGCCCACCTGGCTCGTTTTTGCCTACGTGACCATCTTCGGCGGCAGTGTCATTCCGACTTACAGCATCGTGACCGCGCATGTGAACGACATGGTGGAACCCGGCGAATTCGTAGCGGCAGCCGGTGGATTGCTGATCCTGCTTGGCATCGGCGCAACCATCGGCCCCGTGATTGCGGGCATGGCCATGACCGAATTCGGACGCTTCGGCCTCCTTTATCTCGTCATCGTTACCCAATCTCTCATGGCGATCTGGGGGGCCTATCGCAGCATCCAGCGCGCCGCACCGCCCACGGAGGCGAAGGAGACTTTCGTGCCGGAACCCACCGTTCCCGTAGGAACACGGCTGGAGGCGCATTAGGGCCTCAAAGTCACAGGTCTTTACACCAGAAGCGATTGCGCTCCGTCGATCCAGACCGGTGTTCCCGTAATGTGACGGGCGCGATCAGAAGCGAGGAAGAGCACGAGTTCCGCTACTTCCTCGCTCGTGCCGGGCTCATTGCCGGTGAGCGGAATACGGCCGGCAGGAAACTCAGCTGGCACCTCCGCCTCCTCTATGTTGCGCTTGTCCGTGTTCTCCGCGATCTCCGTATCGATCTTGCCGGGGCAGACCGTGTTCACACGGATCTTGTGCTTGGCGAGTTCCACAGCCAGCATCTGGGCCATCGCCACCTGGGCGGCCTTGGTGGCGGAGTAGGCCGTAGCGCCTGCACTCGTGAAGGTGCGCGTACCGTTGATGGAGGCGGTGATCACGATGGAGCCTCCCGCTGTCTTCAGATGCGGCACCGCATAGTGAATTGTCAGGTAGGTGCCGCGCAGATTGGTGTTGATGGTGCGGTCCCAGTCCGCCGGCTGCAATTCGTCGATCGGCGCCCAGACACCGTTGATGCCTGCATTGGCGAAGACGATGTCGAGCCGTCCATAAGCCTGGACAAGATCGGCCACCGCCTTCTTCATCTGGCTCTCATCCGCTACGTCGGCAACGAGCGGAATGGCCTTGCCTCCGGCCTGATCGATCTCCTGCGCGACTTTGCGGATCTCATCCTCCGTATGGCTGAGCACGCCGACCATGGCGCCCTCGCGGGCTAAGCGCAGAGCCGCCGCCTTGCCGATGCCGGACCCTGCGCCCGTGACGAGCGCGACCTTGCCTTGAAGTTCCATTGGCTGTTCCTCCGGTGATGGAATGTCTTGTTCCTGAACCGAAGGAGCGCCCGCTTGTTCCGCAGCGTCAGGCGATGCTGACGCGCCGCCCCGTGGCATCGACCACCGGCTCACCGTCTTCCTTGACGAACTCGCCCAGTTGCGGCGGCAGGATGTCGAGCACCGCTTCCGATGGCCGACACAGTCTGACGCCGAGGGGCGTGACCACGATGGGACGCTCGATCAGGAGCGGATGCTCCATCATGGCATCGAGCAATTGATCGTCGGTGAGGGATGGATCACCGAGGCCGAGTTCCTGGAACGGCGTTCCTTTTTCGCGGAGCACGTCGCGGGCACTCATCCCCATGCGCTCGATGAGCTGGCGCAGGAGCAGGCGCGTGGGCGGGCACTTCAGATACTCGATGATGTGCGGCTCAATCCCCGCATTGCGGATCATCGCAAGTGCGTTGCGGGAGGTGCCGCATTGGGGATTGTGGTAGATGATCACGTCCATGGCTTGATACCCGTCCTTGCACGAACCCGTCCCTGGTACTTCTACCGTGAATGGCTAACGGGTAAAGAAGAAGCGTTCAACGCCGTCGTGGGCTCTCAGCCCTGGCAGGCTGCCCTGCCCTGTACCTGCAAGCGTGCCAGGAGACGCCGCGCGAGTGCATCATGGGCCGCCTGGGTTTTGACCCCGCTCAGGGAGAGTTCGAGTACCCATTCGCCCGAGAGCGGCACGATCAGCGTCTCGACCGTCATGCTCGGAGAGGCGCTCGGCAGGTTGGCATCGATCCATGTTGCGGACCAGCGGGCGGCCCTCCCGTGGGGGGATAGGGAAACCGATTGCGCGGGACGGCCGAGAAGATCCTCATAATCCTTTTGCAGGAAGGCCGCATCGCGGCTCGCGAGATCGGGCTGAGGCATGTCGCGGAGCTCTCCGGCGGAGCGAAGGCCGATGCCGATCTCAACGTCAGAAACGGTGGACTTCAGCCCCTGGGCGGTGCGGCGCCATTCTTCCGGGAGCGAGAAGGAGAAGCAGAGGCCTGACGAGACAGCACCCATGACCGATGTCTGCCGTATCATGGGATCGAAGCGCACCTGAACAGGCTCACTCCTCCCGGGCTGGTCGAGCGGCCCGTTGGCAGCCTGTGTGCCGGAAGCGGCAGAGAGCAGGACCAGCGTCGCAGCTTGAAGTGTCCTTGCTCGCCAGGATTTGACGCTGCGCACTCGGTCCTCCTGCTGGAACGGCCCCATTTCCATAGCAACGCACTCGCACTGCTCCGGTTGCGTCAATGGCCTGTGATCTTGAGTTGCAGCGGATGAGCCCTACCTCGCTCAGGAACGAAAATGAACCTGGAGAGACTTCATGCAGGCCTTCATACGCGCCTCGCTCATCGCAGCCACTCTGCTCGTGGCGGGCCAAGCTAGTGCTGCCACATGCCGGGATCCGGCCGGCTTTGAGAAATGGCTCGACGACATCGCGCAGGAAGCCGTGGCGCAGGGCATCTCGGCCCAAGCCGTCAAGCAAGGCCTGTCCGGTGTCACCTTCGATCAGAGCATCATAAAGAAGGATCGCGGCCAGGGCGTGTTCAAGCAGAGCTTCGAGCAGTTTGCTGGCCGCATGGTGTCTCAATCGCGCCTTAAAGGTGGCGCCAACATGCTGCAACGGCATGCTGGTACCCTCCAGCGCATCGAGCAGCGCTACGGCGTGCCGGCTCCAGTGCTGGTGGCGATTTGGGGCCTGGAGACCGATTTCGGTGCCGTGAAGGCCAACTTGCCAGTCATCCGCTCAGTCGCAACGCTTGCCTATGACTGCCGTCGCTCCGACTTCTTCAAGGCTCATTTGTTCGATGCGCTGCGGATCGTCGACAGAGGCGATTTGTCTCCGGCCGAGATGCGCGGAGCCTGGGCGGGCGAGATGGGACAGACCCAGTTCATGCCGTCGAACTACGTGAAATACGCGGTCGATTTCGACGGCGACGGACGCGCCGATCTCCTGCGCAGCCCAGCGGACGTGCTCGCCTCCACGGCCAACTATCTCAAAGGCCATGGTTGGGTGAAAGGCGCGGATTGGGAACCGGGCACGCCCAACTTCGAAGCCATCCGAGCCTGGAACAAGTCGCAGGTGTATTCGAAGACAATTGCATATTATGCAAAGAAGCTCGCGGGCGAAGATACCTCGGCCTTCGCCAGTCAGTGATATCTTTGGAAAAGGCGGGCCTGGAGCCCGCCTGTTCCATTTCATTGATCAGTCGCGGGCGCGGATCCGGCTCGTTGAACGGGCCGAGCGGCACCTTCCTAGAAGATCAGTTCGCCTGCTCCCCAGGCGAGTAGGATGAAGATCACGAAGATCAGCAGGAAGATCCCGAACAGGACCTTGGCGATGCTGCGCGCTCCGGAGGCAATTCCCGTGAAGCCGAGGGCACCGGCCACGAGGGAGATGACGAGGAAGATCAGAGCCCATTTGAGCATGTCCGCAAACCCTTGCTGCTTACTGTCCAGCTTCTACCATAAGCGTTCAAGCCCGATCGGGTTCCCGTATGCCGATGCGAAGCCTGAAGCAGCCTTCTAGATCACCACGGTGATCTTCTCGGCGGCCCGGGTCAACGCCGTGTAGAGCCAGCGGCTGCGATGCTCGCGAAAGGCAAAGGATTCATCGAAGAGCACGAGATCGTCCCATTGCGATCCTTGGGCTTTGTGGACGGTCAGTGCGTAGCCATAGGTGAACTCGTCTGATTCCTTGCGCAGGACGAACGGCACCTCCTCCTCCGTACCCTCGAAGAAGGCCTTGTGCACGGCCACCTCCACGGACCGGCGACGGGCATCGTCGTCGGGCAGCACGTCCATTCGGATGAAGTCGTTGCGGATGCCGCGCAGGGCCTGGATGCTCCAGGTGCCGCCGTTGAGCAAGCCCTTGGTCTTGTCGTTGCGTAGGCAGACGAGCTTCTCGCCCGCCGCCGGCATCGGATCTCGATAACCGTTCAACTCGCGCAGCCGGGTGTTGTAAAGGCGTCGCGTCTTGTTGAGACCGACCAGCACCTGATCGGCCGCCATAACGGCAGCGGCATCGATCTCGCGACGGCGGATGATGCGGCTTTCGCCATAGGTGCCAGCCTCAAGGCGGCCGCCCTCCCGAACCTGCATGGAGAGATGGATGATCGGGTTGTCCTTGGCCTGACGATGCACCTCCGTGAGCATCACATCGGGCTCGCCTTCCGTGAAGAAGCCACCGCCCTTGACCGGCGGCAACTGCGCCGGATCGCCGAGCACCAGAACCGGCTGGCCGAAGGACAGGAGATCGCGCCCCAGTTCCTCGTCCACCATGGAGCATTCATCGATGATGATGAGGTCGGCCTTCGAGGCCGGGCTCTGGCGATTGAGCACGAATTGCGGACCGTTCTCGTCGGACTCCCGCGAGCGGTAGATCATGGAATGAATCGTGGAGGCATCCGCGCAGCCCTTTGTGCGCAGCACGAGCGCCGCCTTGCCCGTATAGGCGCCAAAGGCCACATCGCCCTCCACGTGCTCGGCGATATGCTTGGCGAGCGTGGTCTTGCCGGTGCCGGCATAGCCGAACAACCGGAACACCGGGCGGTCGCCGCGGCGCAGCCACTCGGCGACGGCTTTCAGGGCAGCATCCTGTTGCGGTGACCAGGTCATGCGGAGCGTGCCTCGCGCTGAAGGGAATAGAGAAGACCCACGATGATGCAGAAGCTGCCGAGGAAGACATAAGGATCGAGCCGCTCACCATAGAACTGCCAGCCGACGAAGGCGATCAGCGGGATGCGCATGAAGTCCAGGGGCACGACCATCGTGGCATCTCCCTGACGGTAGGCGTTGGTCAGGCAGTAATGGGCGAGCAGGCCGCCGAGGGAGATGCCGATCAGAGGCAGCACGTGGACGGTCTCGATCTGAAGCCAGAAGGCCCGCCTCACGCCCGCAAGGTTCATGGGCAGCTGCAGCAGGTTCATGAAGAACAGGATCGAGAAGGTGCTCTCGGTCATCGTGAGGCGCTTGGTCATGATCGCCACGAGAGCAAAGCTGAAGGCTACTCCGAGCATCAGGAAACTGGCCGGCTGCAAGGTTTCCAGCCCCGGCCGCAGGATTACGAGAATGCCCACGAAGCCAAGAACAACAGCTACCAATCGGCCTCGTGTCATTGTCTCTTTCAGCAGCGGAATCGCCAGCAGCGCCACCCAGGCCGGCGTCGTGAATTCGAGTGCGAAGACGGTTGCGAGCGGCAGAAGCGTGAGGCCGAAAGCCCACCCATCCGTACCGGCGAAATGCAGGACGTTGCGTGCGAGATGGAGACCGAAGCGCCGCGGCTTCAAGCCTGGTCTCATCTCAGGCCTGACGAGTGCAAGGGCCAGCAGGATCAGGACGCCGGCACCGTTGCGGACGGCCAGCATCTCGAAGATGGAAAAGGCAGATGCGAGCGCACGCACGGCAATGGCGGTTGCCGAGAAGGCGAGGAGCGCGCCGCTCATCCAGAGGACGACGGCAAGGATGCTGCGTTGGGGCACGATGAACCGGACGATGTGAATGCTCCTTCCGCTTACCTCGCTGCTCCCGTCGCGTGAAGCCTCCATCGACACGAGGCCTCCAGCGACCAAGGCGCGCATCAGTGACAGTCTTCAAATCGGCAGACCTCGACTCGGATGACGAGTCATTGAACATGATTCTTGACTCGAATGATCACACGCATGCCGCACGTCATGCCCGAGAGTCGATTTTTTTCGCGCTGCGCCGGAGGGCGGCATCGGACGTGTGAAAGGCCCTGATCTTCCCTCTCCAAGTGAGGAGGATTGCACTGCGATGTTGAACATTCATTAAGATGTTCGAATACTCGCGCAGTGGAGAAGATCAACTTCTGACATCATTTAAGCATATGAATGCAAAAGACTTTTTCAACAATACTCGGCAACCTCCTAAGGCGCTCGATCATGTCGAAGCCTTTTAAAAACAGAGTCTAACTCTCTCATCCTGCACCCGATATTGAGTCCTGCATCGGCAAGTGAAGAGAACAGTGCCGAGCAACATATCCACAGAAAAAGTGAGCGTTCTACTGTCTACACTTTCCGTTATTCGGAACCCCCTTGGTATAACGACGTTGCCTTGCAAGCGTGACGGTTGCACGCGAAGGCCCTTGAAGGAGGCGGCAATGCCGACAGATACCAAGAACCCGCTGACGATGCTGTTCACGGGTGACACCGGTGCGACCAGCACCAAGAAGAAGACCGCGAAGAAGAGCAGCTCTCGCAGCGGCTCGTCCAGCACCAAGAAGTCGGGCTCGAAGAGCTCGGGCGCAAAGAAGACGACGGCCAAGAAGACGGCTGCGAAGTCGACCTCCAAGTCGGCTGCGAAGTCCTCGGCCAAGTCCGGCGCCAAGAAGTCCACCGCGAAGAAGACGGCTGCCAAGAAGACGACAGCCCGGAAGACCGCTGCCAAGAAAACCTCGGCAAAGTCTTCTGCCAAGTCCGCGGCGAAGAAGACCACAGCCCGGAAGACGGCTGCCAAGAAGACGACTGCTGCTAAGAAGACGACAGTTAAGAAGGCTTCGGCCAAGTCGGGCTCATCGGCTTCCCGCAAGTCCTCGTCGGCTCGCTCCGGCGCATCGCGCTCTTCGGCCAAGAAGACGGCCTCGCGCAGCTCCAGCCGCGGCGCGGTGAAGTCCTCGTCCCGCAGCTCGGCGTCCAAGTCCCGCAGCAGCTCCAAGTCGGCGCCCAAGCGCGCTGCCGCTGCTTCGAGCCGTACCTCTTCCACGAAGAAGTCGGCCAAGGTCGCCAAGCGTTCGTCCAGCTCCCGTTCGTCGAGCTCCCGCAAGAGCCCGTCGAAGTCGCGGCGCTAAGACGCCCATGCCGCACGCGCCGGGATAGGCCTTTCTATCGTCCGGCGCATGCGCATAAAAAATCGCCCGGTGAAAACCGGGCGATTTCTTTTTCCCAGGTGTCAAGGCCGGTTACCGGCCCGAGCTCATCGGGTCGCTCGCACCCCAATAGGGGGTGGCATTGTAGTAGCGGTGGACGTGCTCCTCCCATTCCCGGTCGTAAGAGGCATCGTGCCCCTCCGCACTGCGTCGGGGAGCCCCGCGCAGCTGATCCTCGTTGAGGTTCAGCTCATAAGCATCGAGTTCGGTATTGTACTTCAGGACGCCCCATGGAAGCGTATAGTATTCCTCGCCGAGACCCATGAAGCCGCCGAAGCTCATGACCGCATAGGCCACCTTGCCGGACCGCTTCTCGATCATCACGCGCTCGATCGTCCCGATCTTCTCACCGTCCGAGCGGCGGACGGGCGTTCCCTCGACCTTGTCGCTGGCGATCAGGCTATGGGTTTCGCGAACGTCACCGCTCTGTGCCGTCGTCTGCATCATCTCGCTCCTTCGTCTGTGAGATCCTAAGGCAACGCTCGGGTTGAAAACCCGGTTCCGATGCCTGGTTCCGCTTCTCCAAGCTTTCCAAGGCTTTGCCCCGCTCGAAGCGTTGCCGTAGGAACCCCCTCATCGCCCTCACGTTGATCATCGTTTCCAAAGTCGAGGATAGGAGGGAGATTGCCATGGCGGTTCGCCAGAAGCCGATAGAGGAGCAGGTGGTCGTTATCACCGGCGCATCCAGCGGTATCGGACTTGCAACAGCGCACCAGTTCGCCGAGCGTGGCGCGAGAGGCCTCGTCCTCGTGGCTCGCAACGAGGAAGCCCTGAGCAAGATTGCTGATGAGCTCAGCCATGGCCGCACCCGTGCCGTCGCGGTGGCGGCGGATGTCAGCAAGCGGGAGGATCTGGAGCGCGTGGCGCGCATGGCCATCGACACCTTCGGCGGCTTCGACACCTGGGTGAACGATGCAGCCGTCGCTCTGTATGGCAACCTGAACGAGATCCCCATGGAGGATCAGCGGCAGCTCTTCGACGTGAATTATTGGGGCGTCGTCAACGGCTCCATGATCGCGGCCGACCACATGCGCCGCCGCGGCGGCACCATCATCAATGTCGGCAGCGTCCTGTCCGAGCGGGCCATGATCCTGCAGACCCAGTATTCCGCATCCAAACATGCCGTGAAGGCCTTCACCGATGGCTTGCGTATGGAGCTGGAGAACCAAGCCGCTCCGGTTGCGATCACGCTGATCAAGCCCTCCTCCATCGACACGCCTTATGTCGAACATGCCCGCAACTATCTTGACCACAACAATGCCGTTCCTCCGCCGTCCTACGATCCGCATCTTGTGGGCAAGGCGATCATGTTCGCGGCCGAACATCAGCGGCGCGAGATCACGGTCGGGTTCGGCGGCTGGGTCATCGGCGCCATGGGCAAGGTGGCCCCGCGCCTGATGGACAAAGCCATGGAGTGGACGGGCTACGGTTCGCAAACGACGGATCAGCCGGAACGCTCCGGCATGCGCGACAACCTCTATCAGGCCCGTGAGGACGGCGACATGTACTCGTCCCTGCCCGGCGAGCCGCGCAAGACCAGCCTCCTGCTCGAGGCACAGCTTCATCCCTTTGTCACGGCGGCCGTCCTCGCCGGCGTTGCTGCCGGCATCGCGGCGCTGTTCATCCCATCGATGGGTAGCGGACAGCGCCGACCTCAGGTGAAGCGCCCGACCCCGCGCTACCAGCCCACCATGCGGCGCACCGGAAACGGACACGACAAACGCACTCTCGGCCCAGGCCATATGAGCCAGCGCGGCCCCTACGAGGGCCGCCCGCAGCCGAGGCACTGACCCTCACGAAGGGCCGGACCTTACATCCGGCCCTTCTTTTGAAGAGCGACAAGATGGCCGCTGTCGGCACGTTTCGAAGTCGCAGGTTGCAGGTTAGCCTTCCTGAATGAATCCGATTCGCTTCTCCGCCATCGCGCTTGCTCTCGTCATCGGCGGCTCTGCCGCCGCACAAGACAAGGGTACCCTGACTCCGAAACCCCTGCCGCCGCTGGCCAATCCGGATGATCCGAAGCTGGCCGCGAAGGAACTCTTCGGCCGGCGCACAACGCCTGCCGACCTGCGGGCGCGCTCCATCGGCGGCTATGCCCGCGGCTGTGTCGCGGGCGCCGAGGCTATTCCGGTCGACGGGGAGAACTGGCAGGTCATGCGCCTGTCCCGCAACCGCAACTGGGGCCACCCGCAGCTAATCGATTTCCTGCAGAGGTTCGCCACGCGGCTTCCTTCCGTCAATGGATGGCCGGGACTTCTCGTCGGCGACATCTCGCAGCCGCGCGGCGGGCCCATGATCACGGGCCATGCCTCGCACCAGATCGGGCTCGATGCAGACATCTGGCTCACCCCCATGCCCAACCGCCGCCTGAGCCGGGCCGAGCGGGAGGAGCTGTCGGCCACCAACATGGTACGTGACGACTGGCTCGACGTGGATCCGAACCTCTGGACGCCCCAGCACACCGCACTAATCCGCGCTGCCGCTCAGGAACGTGGCGTCGCCCGGATCTTTGTGAACCCCGCCATCAAGAAGGCGCTGTGCCGCGAGGCGGGCGCGGACCGCGGCTGGCTGAGCAAGGTGCGGCCGATGTGGGGCCACAACTATCACTTCCATATCCGCCTCGCCTGTCCGGCCGGCAATGCCGGGTGCTCGGATCAGGACCCGCCGCCCGGCGGCGACGGCTGCGGAGCGGAGCTCGCGGGCTGGTTTACGCCTCAGATGCTGAATCCGAAGCCGGGCAAGCCCCGCCCGCCTCTGACCATGGCGCAGCTGCCCAACGAGTGCCGTGGCGTTCTTGAGGCACCGGACGGGCCCTGAACAAGAAAGAGAGCGGCTCGCCCTTGCAGGAGGCAAACCGCTCTCTTGGGTCTTGAGGTCGATGGAGCGGCCTATTCGGCCGCGACACCCACGCCAATGAGGCAGGACACCCCGGTTCCGCCCAGGCCGCAATAGCCGTTCGGGTTCTTGGCCAAGTATTGCTGGTGGTAGTCCTCGGCGAAGTAGAACGGACCTGCCTCCACGATCTCGGTCGTGACCGGCCCATAGCCCTTGGCTGCGAGCGCCTGGGCATAAGCAGCCTTGGAGGCCTCGGCGGCCCTGCGCTGATCCTCGTTGAGCACGTAGATCCCGGAGCGGTACTGGGTGCCCACATCATTGCCCTGGCGCATGCCCTGGGTCGGGTCGTGGTTTTCCCAGAAGGTCTTTAAGAGGGCGTCGTAGGAGATCACCTTCGGGTCATAGACCACCAGCACCACCTCATTATGGCCGGTGAGACCTGAGCAGACCTCCTCGTAGGTTGGGTTAGGCGTGATGCCGGCGGCATATCCCGCAGCCGTGATCCAGATACCGTCGCCCATCTGCCAGAACTTGCGCTCCGCACCCCAGAAGCAGCCGAGACCGAACACAGCCTTCTCCATGCCATCGGGATAAGACGGCAGCAGCGGGTGGCCATTGATGAAGTGCCGCTCAGCGGTCGGGATGGGGCTTGACCGGCCCGGCAGGGCCTCTGCGGCTTGCGGCAGGTCGGTTCGTTTGCGGAAGCTGAACATGGGGGATCCCTCGCGTGACCCCGCTTATGTAATCATCAACCTGTTCTGATGGGAGGGGCCGCTTGCCTCACCTTGCTGTGAGGTTTTTAGCGCTCTGCCAAGTACCCGATGGGCTCGAGGGGCTTCTGGCCCAGCCAGAGCAGAAAGGCGCCGATGATGAAGCCGGTCACCGAGGCGGGCAATTGAAGACCATAGGTGGCAATCGGCTCCCACAGCCATGGATAGGCACGTTGCGTCATGCCTCCCTCCAGGCCAGCTATGCTCCCGGGGAAGATGACCCCGATGACCTTTCCGAGAGGGGCGAACGATACAGCATTATTGACGATGGAGCGTGTCCCATCGATTACCAACCCAACAAATCCTGCTGCAATCAGCAGGAGACCAAGGCTACGCGCTAAAAACTTCAAGGGAGGATACCTCTCCAAACAGAGGGGAAGTATCTAATCTCTTTTATCGCAATGGCAAAGGCGATTCCGGATGATTTGTGGCAAGTTCGGCCTTGCCTTTTGCCCCAATTTGGCGATACACGGGCGCTCCGTTGATGGAAGCGGAGAACCTGAAATGACTGCCGGATGGCGGTCAAGGTTCCTGAGCCGAGCAGGCTCATGCAGGAGGGGTGGCCGAGTGGTTGAAGGCGCACGCCTGGAAAGTGTGTATACGGGAAACCGTATCGCGGGTTCGAATCCCGCTCCCTCCGCCATTATCTAAGTATATGAAATTTCAGACTTTTTCTCTTAAGGCCTTCTGTCCTTAAGTGCCGGATTCCTTGTGCCAATTTCGTGGCAGCCATTCTCTGAGTTACATTCTCTAGACGCTAACTAGGGCCCTTGGGGCGCCAACTTTGCCTCTGTTCTCCGCCCTAAGTTCACCCAGTCCGGTTGTCGCGTATCAGGCAGGTGCGGGTGCAATCGATTGGACCAATGACTGCGCTCCATTCGATAGCGGACCTTCCGTGAAGGTACGAGAAGTGCCAGCTCCAGACCTTCCTGATCCAGCCCAGCCGCCGAACTCGCCTCTAACCTAACGCGCAAGTTCTCCATAATTGGTCGGATATGCAGCCCAAGGAAGACATCCTTGGCGGCATGAGCGGCATCGCGCGACCATCAGGATCGACAGGCGGGAGCCGCATCGACTCATCGAGCCGCCTGGACGCGCAGGTGTGGCCCCGCCAGGAACCACAACGGGGCGACCGCGGCCCCATATTCACCAATTTCGTTGATCAGGATCAAGGCAGGCTTCCGGTGATTGGGGGAGTCTCGGAAGCGTGCGACGATCCTCTCCGGCAGGAGGCTGCCCATGCGTCCCCCGCGTCCGCCCGCGTCAGACCCGATCGAGGTTCCGCCGGACCCGCTTCGCCGGACCGAAACCGCGTCGCCGAACCGGATGCCACCGCCGGCACTGTCGACCGGGGTCATCCGGATCAGCGTCACCAAGGAGATCGTGCCGCTCCTGCGCGCGTTTGGTGCGGACCCGGACGAGGTGATCGGTCAGGCTGGTCTGGATCCGAGGCTCTTCGACGACGAGAACAACACCATCCGGTATGCGGCCCTTGGCCACCTGCTCGCGCGTTGCGTCGCACGCACGCGCTGCCCGCATTTCGGTCTGCTGGTCGGGCAGCGGGGAACCCTGTCGACGATCGGCCCGGTCGGCGGCCTCATGCAACACCTGCCGACCGTCGGCGAGGCACTATCGGCCCTCGTCGAGCACCTGCATCTCCATGACCGGGGCGCCGCCCCGACGCTGTCGGTGTCCGGGGACGTGGCGCTGCTCGGCTACGCGATCTACGAGCCGGGCGTGGAGAGTCCGGAGCAGATCACGGACGGGGCGATTGCCGTCGCGATGAACATCATGCGGATGCTCTGCGGCCCTGATTGGGTGTCGGACGAGGTGCTGCTGCCGCGGCACGCGCCGGCCGACCTAGCCCCTTACCGGCGCTTCTTCCAGGCCCCCGTCCGCTTTGACCAAGAGGTCGCCGCCCTAGTCTTCCCCGTCCGCTGGCTCGGGCACCGCATCGCCGGCGCGGACCCGATCTTCCGCGAGGTGTTCGAGGCCCGCGTCCGGGACCTTGAGGCCGCCGCGGAGAAGGGTTGGCAGGAGAACCTGCGCCGCCTGCTCCGGACCGAGATCCTGACCAACCGGTGCTCGGCCGCGACCGTCGCGGACCGCCTTGCCGTGCATCGTCGCACCCTGAGCCGGCACCTGCACGCTGACGGGACGGGCTTCCGTGGCCTGGTCGACGAGGCCCGGTTCGAGATCGCACGCCAGTTGCTGGCCAACGGCAAGGTGCCGCTCAATCAGGTCGCCGCGGCGCTTGGCTATTCCGAGGCCAGTGCCTTCACGCGCGCCTTCCGGCGCTGGTCGGGCCGGACCCCGACGGCTTGGCGTGCGGAACAACGCCAATCCGCCCTCGAACCATAGCGGGACTGCCGATTGTCCTGAAATGTCCGGCCGCTGTCTGCCGCGGTCAAACAGTCCCCGGCTGATTGGGCATGATGCCTTTCCGGAGGCCTCATTCCCCGCATTCCCTTGCCGAGGCCTTCACAAACTCAGCCCCGTCGAGGTCAACCTGACGGGGCTTTTTGGCGGTAGAACCATTTCCATGAGGCCCGACGCTGTTCGGTGTTCACCCTGAAGCCGGGCGCCGCGATGCCGGGTGTCTCGTCGGTGCCACGGTGCGGATCCACGGATCCGCATGTTCCTGCCGGATGCATCAGCATTCCGGACAGATGCCCTTCGTGACCTCCGATCGATTTTCCGGGGCCGTTCGCCCCTGCCGGATCGCGGTCGCATCGTCGCTCGAGAAATCCTCGGCCGGACTCTCGGTATGGTCGTCACTCCCGAGGCACGGAGCATCCGTCGTGCGGCTGAGACCATCATCAGGTGGATGCATCCCTGAAGATGCAGCGGAATCCGACATGGCTGGTCGACGTGTCGACCGGCTCCGGATGGCGGGCCGCCGGGCGGTAGCGGCGACAGTAGCTTGGGGCGCACAAGTGCGAGCCACCCTTGAGCACCCTGCGGGGAATGTGGATCTCCGGCTGGCAGGGATCGTAGCTCTGCTCTTCGCGTGCCCCGCGCGGGTTCAACGGAACGCAGCAGGGCTTGGCCGCATCGGCCGAATGCCTCGCCGCATAGAAGTCGCTCGTCCACTCCCAGACGTTGCCGATCATGTCGTAGAGGCCATGGCCGTTCGGCGGGTAGGTTTTCACCGGCGAGGTGTGCTCGTAGCCATCCTCGCGCGTGTTCCGGAACGGAAATGCCCCTTGCCAGATATTGGCCATGGGCCGCCCGCCCGGCATCAGTTCGTCGCCCCACGCGAACTCGGCGCCGTCGAGCCCGCCGCGGGCGGCGTACTCCCACTCGGCCTCGGTCGGCAGCTCCTTGCCGGCCCAACGGGCATAGGCCTCGGCATCCGGATAGGCGACATGCACCACCGGATGATCGTCGAGTCCCTTGATCGACGAGCCGGGTCCGGAGGGCCGGCGCCAGGTCGCCCCGAACACGAAGGCCCACCATTGGCTCCAGTCCTGGAGGCTCACCGGATGGTCCGGCGGGCTGAAGACGAGCGAGCCGGCCCTGAGCATGTGCGGCAGCGCGCCGGGATAGTCCTTCGGATTGGGCTTGGTCTCCGCCACCGTGACATGACCGGTGGCCTGAACGAAGGCGCGGAACTGGCGGTTCGTGACCGGCGTGGCATCGATCCAGAAGCCGTCGACGGTGACGCGATGGACCGGTGCCTCCTCGGGATAGTGCCGGTCCGAGCCCATGCGGAACGTGCCGCCCGGCACCCAGGCCATGTCTGGGTGCGGCGGGGTTCTTCCGGGAATCTCTGTGCCTGGCGTGAGATCGACGGCGGTCATGGCAGTCGGTGCCTCCTCGGGGTGCGAACGAAGCCGGCAGTGTTCCGCGGGCCGCTTCGGCCTGCTTGACCGAACCGGACAAGCCCTTGGCCGATCAGGACAGGATCCGCCGTGTGGAGGCCCCGCCCGACTTTCGGCCCATCATCCTGTCCGATTCCGTCAAGCCGATGTCCTGTCCGATCAAGCAGGCCCTTTCGGGCTGATGTGGAATCAAGGCTGAGCCGCACGCAGCCGCCGGGATGGCCCAGCCTGCCGCGCGCCCGTTACCGGAGGATCGCGGACATGAAGGCGACGTCACTCACCCTTGCCCTCGTCACTGCCAGCCTCCTGACGCTCTCGGTGGCCCAGGCCCAGCAGGCGCGCGGCGCGCCGGATGCGACCACCGCCATCGACGGCCGCCAGCTCCCCGCCCCGGACCCGCAGTTCGGCGGCGTGATCAACGACGATGCCTTGCAGTCGAAACCCTGGTGGGCGCCGCGCATCGTGCCGCCGCAGGGCGCGCCCAATGTCCTACTGATCATCACCGACGATGCCGGCTTCGGGGTGCCCAGCACCTTCGGCGGTGTTATCCCGACGCCGGCCCTGGATCGCGTCGCCAGCCAGGGCCTGCGCTACAACCGCATGTTCTCCACGGCATTGTGCTCGCCCACGCGCGCGGCGCTGATCACCGGGCGCAACCACCACTCGGCGGGCTTCGGCGTCATCTCAGAACAGTCCACAGGCTTCCCGGGCTACAACAGCATCATCGCCAAGGACAAGACGACCATTGGCCGGATCCTGAAGGACAATGGCTACGCCACGTCCTGGTTCGGCAAGGACCATAACACGCCTGCCTTCGCGGCCAGCCAGGCTGGGCCGTTCGACCAGTGGCCCGTAGGCATGGGCTTCGAGTACTTCTATGGCTTCGTCGGCGGCGACGCCAACCAGTGGCAACCCAACCTCTTCCGCAACACGACGCAGATCTATCCGTTCGAGGGCAAGCCGACTGGGAGCTGGAACCTGGTCACCGCCATGGCCGACGATGCCATCGACTACGTGAACCGGATGCACCAGATCCAGCCGAACAAGCCGATCTTCGTCAAGTACGCGCCCGGCGCCACGCACGCGCCGCATCATCCGACGGCGGAGTGGGTCAAGACGATCAGCGACATGCACCTGTTCGACGACGGCTGGAACAAGCTGCGCGAGCGCATCTTCGAGAACCAGAAACGGCTCGGCGTGATCCCCCAGGATGGCAAGTTGCCGCCGTGGCCCAAGGACGTGCTGAAGGAGTGGGACGCGCTCTCGGCCGAGGAGAAGAAGCTGTTCATTCGGCAGGCCGAGGTCTACGCCGCCTATGCGGCCTACAGCGACCACGAGATCGGACGCGTGATCCAGGCCTTCGACGACATTGGACAACGCGACAACACGCTGATTATCTATATCAACGGCGACAACGGCACCAGCGCCGAGGGCGGGCCGAAGGGGACACCCAACGAGGTGGCGTTCTTCAATGGCCTGAACGAACTGCCGGTCGATGTCCAGATGAAGTTCTACGATGTCTGGGGCACCGAGCAGACCTACAACCACATGTCCGCGGGCTGGTCGTGGGCCTTCGACACGCCGTTCTCCTGGTTCAAGCAGAACGCCTCCCAGCTCGGCGGCATCAACCAGAACATGGCCGTCTCCTGGCCGGCGCGCATCAAGGACAAAGGCGGATTGCGCGAGCAGTTCGTGCACGTGATCGACGTCGTGCCGACGATCCTCGAGGCCGCCGGCATCGGCGCACCGGAGGTCGTCGACGGGATCAAGCAAGCGCCGATCGAGGGCACGAGCTTCGCCTACACCTTCGACGCGGCCAACGCCAAGGCGCCGTCGCGGCACACGACGCAATACTTCGAGATGTTCGGGCAGTGGGCGCTCTACCACGACGGCTGGTTCCTGAGCACCAAGGTCAACCGGGCACCCTGGGAAGCCTTTGGTCCAGCCAATCCCGATCCGCTCAACAACCAGGTGCTCCAGTTGTACGACCTGAACACGGACTTCAACCAAACCACCGACGTGGCGGACAGGAACCCGCAGAAGGTCGCGGAGCTGAAGCAGATGTTTGTCCAAGAGGCAAGGAAGCACCAGGTGTTCCCGATGGATGCCTCGGTCGCCGGGCGCATCGTCGCGCCGCGGCCGAACATCACCGCGGGACGGACAGAGTTCGTCTACACTCGGCCGATGACCGGGTTGCCGCAGGGCGACTCGCCGCTTTTGCTGAACACCTCCTACACGATCACGGCCGACATCGAGGTGCCGCCGGGAGGTGCCGAGGGGATGATCCTGACCTCGGGCGGGCGCTTTGCCGGTTACGGCTTCTATTTGCTCAAGGGCAAGCCGGTGTTCCTGTGGAACCTGGTCGACCTGAAGCGGGTAAAGTGGGAGGGGCCGGAAGTCCTCACGCCTGGCAAGCACACCGTGGAATTCGACTTCCGGTATGACGGCCTCGGCGCCGGCACCCTTGCGTTCAACAACATGAGCGGCGTCGGTCGCTCCGGCACCGGTACGCTCAAGGTGGATGGTAAGGCGGTGCAGACGATCACGCTGCCGCAGACGTTGCCGATGATCTTGCAATGGGATGAGAGCTTCGACGTCGGCTCGGACACGCTCACCGGGGTAAACGACGCCGATTACAAGCCGCCGTTCCCGCTGACCGCCAGGCTGGACAAGCTGACGATCAAGGTGGACCGGCCGACGCTGTCGGCCGACGACATCAAGAAGCTCGAGAGCGCGCAAGCCACGGCAGTGGATGGCACGCCGCTGACGCGGGTCCAGGCCGCGCCGCATTAGCCGGGCACAAGCTTCCGCGCCGCGCGCCTGCCAGGGACGCAGATGAGGCAAATGACCCCGGTCTGCGTTCTCCGCCAAGGGCGAGAAGCGGCCGGGGCAATGGGTCGTTCGACGGGTTCTGACATGAACTCACCCAAAGAGGGCCACGTTGAATGTCTCCTCTGGGTCAAACCAGGATACTCCCGGCTCTTCGGAAACGTCTGGTGTTGCCGTCGCAAGCTGACATTCGGCTGACTTCAGCTCCGTGGCAGAAAGAGTCGTTTCGAGATTGGTGAAATCTCGATTGGATCAATAGGCGGAGCACCCAACACGGCCTATTGCGGCGCTATTCGGATATTGCTCAGCGCGGCTCGCTCTCATTCTCACACGCCTGCTAACAAGGCACTAACCCGTGGCCGCCCATGGATAAGGGCACCCTCCCAGCCATGCATATGCGTGGCGGAGGGTTCGCCGAACGGTCCAGATCCGATTCTCGATGACGAAAGAGGAAGGCACAGAATCTCTGCTGGGTTGACACACGGCAACTCATGCAACATATAAAGTTACATGAAATACGACAGCCGCCTCTCCGGCATCTTGCACGTCCTCCTCCACATGGCCGACGAGGACGTGCCTGTCACATCGGAGCACCTCGCCAAGGCAATGCGGACCAACCCTGTCGTCATTCGGCGCATCATGGCTGGACTGCGCCAGCAGGGTCTCGTGCGGTCCGAGAAAGGACACGGCGGTGGCTGGAGGATCGCCCGCGATCTTTCCACCGTAACCGTTCGCGACATCTACGAAGCCATCGGCTCGCCCCACATCTTCGCCATCGGGAACCGGACAGAAGCACCGGGCTGTCTTGTGGAGCAGTCGGTGAACGCGGCGATGAACGATGCCTTCGCCGAGGCGGAGGTCCTGCTGCTTGAGCAGTTTGGGAAGGTTACGCTGGCTGCGCTCAGCGCGGACTTCCACGCCCGCATGACCCAGCGGGCCAATCAATGCGCATTCGAGGACCAGACCGATGTCGCATGATGCATTCGCTGACCCACAGGCCGTCGCACGCTACGCTGAAGGGCTACCACGAATGGTGCCTGGCTTTGCCGGCCTGCAACGAATGACGATGGTTCTCCTCGCTGAACGTGCCACGGATAACGCGCAGGTGCTCGTTCTCGGTGCGGGCGGCGGCCTCGAAATCAAGGTGTTCGCCGAGGCGCAGCCTGACTGGTCCTTCGATGGCGTTGATCCGTCCGCTGCGATGCTGGACCTTGCGCGCAAGACCCTCGGAGAACTCTCGGCCCGCACTCGATTGCACCAAGGCCTCATCGACGTCGCGCCGGAAGGTCCGTTCGATGCCGCAACCTGCATTCTGACCCTGCACTTCATTGAAGGCGAGGAGCGCCTGCGAACGCTTAAGGAGGTTCGGCGCGCCGCTTGCGACCCGGTGCGCCCTTCGTCGTCGCCCACTTCAGCTTCCCGCAGGGACCCAGTGAACGTGACGTCTGGCTTGATCGATATGCCGCCTTCGCGATTGCTTCTGGCATGAATTCCCCCATGGCAAACAATGCGCGATCCGGGATCGGATCTCGCTTGCCGATCCTTGCGCCCGACGAAGACGAGCAACTCCTGTGGGATGCTGGGTTCAGTGGGATCAGCCTTTTCTATATGGGCTTCACGTTCCGCGGCTGGGTCGCGTACGCCTGATCGTTGCTTCGGTTTCGGGTCACTCTTTCACATTCCGGCTTCCCCAACGAACGTCGGCACTTGAGTATGGAAGAGGACCAAGCGCTTACGTCTCAGGAGTGCCAACAGAAGGTATTTCCAGTTTTTACATCTCACCTTCGAGCCCTTCAAGTCGTCACGGCTGAACAGAGCTCACGGAAGAATTTTTATGTAACAGAGCTCAAACAAGCTTCGATGTGTTAGCCAAAGCACAGCGGAGATTGCTAATCCTGGTCGCCCTCAGTCGAGAGCCGCTCAATCTTGATTTCGACGAGATCAGCGAGGGCGCTGTCGGGTGCTAGAGCACGCAAGTCTTGCGCCAGTTCTCGCAGTTCATCCAATGTGGCTTCTGACATCAGAGTGTTTGCGGCTTTGATCGTCTCTTCCGTGAAGTCCCTGCTCTTTCTTTCAATCCAGACTGACGAGACAGACAAAATATGTGAGGTCCGGCCGGGATGGGTTCACTCTGTATCGTGAACGCAGCCCCTTGTTTGCCAATATCGCTGGAATGACGAACTCGGCAGCATGACAGAATAGCCCACCCCGCTTGCAAGACTCGACCTCGACCGTGGGGGTGCCTAGCCGTCATGCGATCGCCTGCCCCGCCTTTGGCAAAGTCGGGTGCTTCCTGATGAGAAGGCATCAGGCGTCGACCAAATCATCAACACCCAAACGCCCGGGATGACGGCGCCCCGCCATCCCCAAGCTTTGACAAACGTTACAACTTCGGCATGATCACGCTGTCGATCACGTGGAAGACGCCGTTCGATGCGTTGACGTCAGCCTGTGTGACAACCGCGTCGCCCACCATGAAAGTATTGCCGCTGGCATCGATCCGTACGGCGCTGCCCTCGACGGTCATCGCGTTCGTCGTCTTACCCTTGAGGTCGCCGGACATGACGTTCCCAGCCACGACGTGATAGGCCAGCACCTTCTGAAGCTGGGCCTTGTTCTCGGGCTTCAGTAGATTCTCGACCGTTCCGGCCGGAAGCTTCTTGAAGGCTTCGTCGGTGGGCGCAAAGACCGAATAGGGACTCTTGCCCTTGAGGGTTTCAACAAGTCCGGCGGCCTGAAGGGCCGCCGTCAGCGTCTTGAAGCTGCCATTACTGACGGCGGTTTCAACGATATTCGCCGCTGCGGACGGGCTTGCCGCGACGAGCATTGCAGCTATGGCGTAGGCACTATACTTCGCGTTCATCCTTCTATCCTCAGATCGCTGCGCCCTGTCGGTTCACCGGCGCCAGCCTCGATGGATGTAGCCAGAGCCCACCCTGGTTTGCATCAGGAGTTTCCTGAGTGGAGCCGAGTAATCACAGTAGAGGCCCGCGTTCTCTCTTGCTGCCATGGGAAGTCCACGCGCATTCGCCATATGTCCTATAGCGCCAGCCGCGCAGCCGAGTTTGAGGCCAGAACGGACCATCCTACCCATAATGATGCCTTATCCTTAGCGCAGCCGGGATCCCGCAAATGGCTTCGCGCGGTCGCAAGGGCGCCGCAGGCTCACCGCCTGCCAACCCTGATCGTGCCCGACGTGGAGGCGGAGGCCTTGCTGCGCTCCACCCTGGATGCCCTGTCGGCCCATATCGCGGTGCTCGACGAAGCCGGCACGATCATCGCGATCAACCAGGCTTGGCGCGCCTTTGCTCACGCCTCCGGCTATGCCGACGGCAACCACGGCGTCGGGATGAATTACGTAGCTGTCTGCGAGGCCGCGGCCGCCTTGTCGCAGAATGCGGCGCGAACCGCGGCGGCGCTGCGCGACATCATGGAAGGCACCCGATCCGAGTTCCGGATGGAGTATCCCTGCCGCAGCCCGGGGGGCCGCGCTGGTTTCAGCTTCGCGTAACGCGGCCAGAACAGGCGCAGACCCGCCGTATCGTCATCGCGCATGAAGACATCACTGAGGTCAAGCGCACACAGGAGGAATTGGCCCGGCTGAGCGGCCGCCTCATGCATCTGCAAGACGAGGAGCGGCGCGCCATTGCGCGGGAACTTGATGATACCACGGCCCAGAACCTCCTTGCCATCACGTTGAACACAACGCGCCTGCAGGAGGGGCTGCGCGATGCGGGGGAACCAGCCCGCCGCACACTGATGGAGACCCTCGAACTGGCCGAGCAGAGCCTTCAAGAAGTCCGCACGCTGTCCTATCTGCTCCATCCCCCACTCCTCGACGATACTGGGCTCACGGCGGCCTTGAGTTGGCTCGCCCGAGGTTTCTCTCAGCGAAGCGGCACTCAGGTCGACATCAGCATCGAGAACAACGGTGAGCCCTTGCCCAGGCCCATTGCCACCGCCTCTACTGGGTGGCCCAGGAGGCGCTGTCGAACGTTCATCGTTACTCGGGCAGCAAGCGCGGGCACTGGCCCTGAACGCATCGCTCAAGGGCATGCGCTATAGCTTGCACATGCCATGCCGGCACGAATACCATGTCTGGGTGGAGCAGAGTGAAAGCTTTCCAGGTAGGCGGGAACAGATGGGTTCGTGCAAGCGCTTGAAACGCTCGCATATCGGAGAAGGACGGATCGGCTATCGACATGGCTCGCCCTCCGGCGTCTTGATCGACTTCCCGCAAGGAGAGGAGTGCGGGACGGCTTCTCCTTGTTTGGAAGTCGCATACACTTCTCCGAACCATGTCAGAATATCGTGATCACTAGCCTCCAAGGGCGAACCTCAGGCGGGCTGCCTGGGTTGGTCGGTGGAAGACGCCGCCGCTCGCAATCCTCCTCGAGCTTCGAGATCGTTTGGATCGCTTTGACGTCGCCCTCCGCAGCCTTGTTGGCCAGACGCGTCATGGCAATCTGCGCGTTGCTGAGCTTCTTGGATCGTCCGCCTTCACCAACCCGCACTTTGGCCGACAGTGCTTCCCTCAGATGCGTATTAAGACTTCTGGCACCTTTAGGCCGCCTTTTCGGATTGCCGGACTTCTTAGGCGGAAATTGTGAATGCTTAGGAGGCTTTTTGTAGCCGACTTCATAGTCACCCTTACGAAGCCGGGTGGCTGAGCCTTCAGCTGCGGGCTAGGATGGCGCTGCAACCAGCTCAGTGTGCTCTGCAGAACCAAGAGGCTCGGGCGTATGACGCAATGTGGATGGTGCATGCTCCTGGGCTAACTCCGGCTTCCTGAGTGTCATAGTGATCGTGCGCATGGGCTTCTTCGCTATCATGGCAGATCTCACTTTTGCACCCGGGTACACACGCGGGCCTGGGGAGCTTGGATGCTGCGCTGCTTGATCAAGTCGTTCAGGGTCAAACCTGTCTCGCAATGAATGGCGTCCCGGCCCGTGAAGTGCTCCCAGCGGCGGATGGCGATCTGGGCGTATTTGGGTTCAATCTCCAGGGCAGCAGCACGGCGGCCAATGGTTTCGACCGCCAGGATGCTGGTTCCCGACCCTACAAAGGTGTCGATGACCCATTCATTGCGGCAAGTGACGTCTTTGAAGGCATCCGCCACGAGGGCGCTTGGCTTGACGGTAGGATGGACTGCCAGATCGTTCATGCGGCCTGCCCGGAACGTGTTCACCCCAGGGTATGTCTATAAGTTGGAACGGTTTCTACCGGACTTCCCCTTCTTGAAATTGTTTTGATGCGCTTCTTACCCGGCACCAAAGACGCCCATCAATTCATGCTGACTGCGGTACGTCCCGCCTTGAACTGCGTAGGTTTTGTTCCAGACTACAAGGTTAAGATAAGAGGCATAAGCAGCTTCAGCGGACTCGATCATCTAGTGCACGTGCTTCCATTCGATGCAGAGAAAATGAACCGCCGATTGGCGTGAGACATGGGCGACATTGCTCAATATCGATTTCATGAAAGCCACGAATTCTGTCCGGCTCATCTCGCCCGAGCCCATGGCGAACTCGACATGCTGGATTTTGCCGCGACCCACGATGCTGCTGATCTTGACATTATATGGCAGGTCGAGAAAGGTCGCAGCCGTCTGCTCTCCATTCATCAGGCGATCGGCGGCAGACCGCTCGCGTGCGTCGCCGACAAGAAGCCTGTGCTCTCCGAGCACAAAAAGATTGCCATGCTGCAAGACAATCATTTCCTGCAACAGAGCTGGGTCGATCTCGTCGGCCGGATTGTGTGAACTATCCTCAAAGCCGATCGTCAGCTGATCGATCTCGGCCATTCCCAGACCGGTATCGGTAAGCTGACAGCCGATGCTCTCGAGCAATGGAGTCAACTCTGGAATTTGCTCGGCGAGTTTCTTGCGGTCGGTGCGAGCGCCCTCGACGATGCAGTTATCTGCGATGAGGAAAACCCGCTTCTGGGCTTCCGAAAGGTCGATAACCTGCACGACCGGCACGCACTGAGCGCCGCTGCAATTGCTCGCTTGAATACGACCATGACCGGCAAGGATCGTCCACATCTCGTCAGCAATGATGGACGAAAGATGCCCTGCGATTTCGAGAGAACGTCCGATCTTCTTGATCTGCTTGGATGAATGGACCCGCGCGTTGTGCGGGTTTGCGGGCAATTGAGCAACGAGGCAGAGGCCACACCGTGCTGTGACGCCTGGACGGATGTCGATAAAGGCTGCGTCCTTGATCAACGAGGCGCTTGAGCCTCCAAGATCAACTTGTGAATTGAGAGGGTCTGCACGTCTTAACATATCTGGTCTCCATGCTGAATAGGAGGCCGGCCACTTCACAGCAGCACACCTCCAGAAACGGTCACTCTTATCCTGGTGTGGTGAACCAGAGTGAACCGAGACTGCTGTCGTAGAAGGTGCTGCTGTCTGATCGCGAACCGCCGATCATGACGGGCCGAGCACATCAAGCATAGAACTATTCCGACTTTAGATGCAAAAGCTGCAATGTGGGATTGATCAATGGTCGGATTCGGTTGCTGTGAAGTCAGTAACCGGCCTCACAGAATCACAGATAGCCCTCTCAGTTGCTCAATGGAGTGCATCACAATCCGATGCTACTCTCCTTAGTTCTAGACGGGCCTGCCTGTATCCGCTTCTTTCCGCAAGTAGATACTCTTTAATATTGGCGCTGAAGGGTGTCAGAATGGCGCGAAAGAACACGCCAACACCAACATTGAATCCGCTCGGGACACCCCATGGGACAATCGTTGGAAATAGAGACCTCGCCCAGCTTGATTATAGCCCCTGACCAACTTCGATCCGCTCGCGAACAGGATCATGGCTGGCAGGGCCTCTACTTGGCGTTCAGCTCGTAACCTCGGCTTTATGACGCCTGGCAGCCGGACCTAAGACCCTAGAGACGAGAGAAAGCGCTGGCGGTTCTGAAGCAAAGGTACAGCGGCGGCGACACATACCCCATTTGACCCCTCTCCGTTCCAGTCATGAGCAGAGCTCTCAGACAACCCGTCGGCCCGGGATGTGACCACACTTTTCCCCCTGGATCTCACCATGGAGGACTACGGCAACAACGAGAAGATTACCTACCTGCCGCGCAAGCTCACGGAGGATGGCAGCGGCCCCTTCAGCAACGAGCGGCCGGGCGATCTCTGCTACTTCAAGCCATGGGGCAACTTGGCCATGTTCTACGTCGATTACCACTGGGACGGCTTGGTCCGGCTCGGTCGCTTCGACGGCAGCTTCGAGCAGCTAGGCGTGGGGGCAAGTTCCCGCCGCATATCGAGCGCATCGGGTAGGGACTGGCTTAATTTCCATGGCCACTTCGATGTGCCATAGCCTCCGTCAAGGTCGGTTTACGGGTCACTAGCTGAAATCCTATGGTTGTCCGAACTATCACCATCGTCCTGCGCGCCACGTGATGGCCTATCTACATGATCGGCGAGCCCAGTCTATCGTCATTATGGAGAGCTTCTGAAGGATTGCAGAAGTGGTGATCCGCAGATAATGGCGGCCTATAATGTGGATTTGTCAGGGGCTTACGGATCCAGGTTCTGGCCATAAACCTCAATCATTGCCCTGGCCTTATGGACAACCAGAATCAAACAATAATACTTTGATGAATATCAATCTGGATCTCTGAATCTGCATCATTATGTCTTCAATAGGAGAGGGATATGATCCAGAATCTCAAGAGCGTTCTCATCGGGTTCAACCAGGAGGAAAGAGCGCGACCTTCAGCTTTGCACTATGGCTTCTCCCTAGCGCGCCAGGCTGATGCACATGTGTCTATTGCCGCCTTGTCTCCTGAGCTGACGGTCACTCATGCTTTTATCAGTGAAGTGGCGACGACACTGGTTGAAGAAGAGAACAGGCGCCTCAAAGGTATCGCCAGCGAACTTGCCGAGCAGGCACGCCAGGATGGGCAGGCGCAGGGCGTGTCCTGCACGGCTGAGGCCATTCATCGATCCTATCCCGTGCTGGCGACCGAGTTTGCCAAGAGGGCACGGGTGCACGATCTCACCATCTTTGATGCACACCCCGATGCCCTGAGCTTCAATCGGGGAGTCATTGAGGAAACTTTGTTCAACAGTGGGCGGCCCCTCATCCTGGTTCCACCTAGCTTCGATACTTTCAAGATCAGCACTGCAATCATCGCTTGGGATGGAAGCGCAAAGGCAGCCAAAGCTGTCGCTGATGCTCTCCCACTTCTCAAAATGACGCAGAAGGTCGAGATCGTCTGTATATCAAGAGAAAAGGATCTGTCCGCATCGGTGCCAGGTGCAGAATTGGCGCCGAACCCTACCCGCCACGAGATCGACTGCACAGTCACGGAACTCACCGCTCATAATGGAGATGCGGGTGAAGCCTTGCGGTCTCACGCGAGCCATATCCGGGCAGATCTCATCGTTATGGGTGCTTTCGTCCACTCGCGGTTGCGCCAATTCGTTCTGGGCGGCGTCACACATACCATGTTGAATAACAGCCCCGTGCCAGTTCTGCTCTCGTACTGAGAGGCGAGATATCCTGAAAGGCAACCCGGTCTATGATCCAATGAGGTGGTTCTGATGTACACGCACATTCTGATTGCAACGGATGGTTCCTCCCTGGCCTCCCGGGGCGTTGAACATGGTGTGAGATTGGCTAAGGCCTTGAGCGCCAGCGTTACCTTACTGACCGTCTCGGAACGATTTCATACCTTCAGCCTTGAGCCTACTCAGCTTGAGGAAACATTATCTTCCTTCAGGGAGCATATGTCGAAGGAGGTCTCGAAAGTCCTTGCCGATGCGAGGAGGCTAGCGGCAGCCGCCGGTGTCGAGACAACTGCACTCCACAAGGAGAATGACGAACCCTATCAAGCCATTATCCGCACCGCGGAAGGAAAAGGATGCGACCTGATTGTCATGGCCTCTCATGGCCGTGGCGGTGTTTCGGCGATGTTTCTTGGAAGTGAGACCCTGAAGGTTCTCTCTCATTCGAAGCTGCCAGTTCTCGTGATCCGCTAACGTACTCTGTCGAGGTCACGTCGATTTTCGAACCCGCCTCACTTACGTGGGTCTCTGTGTTAACGGATTGCGCAGCGAGGACTACCTCATCAGCCGCTAGGTTTGATAGCGAGGTGCCACATGACGTCAGAGTATCGCTACATCAGGTTCTTCAAGGATATCAGCCTTGAGGATGTCGCGTTGGTTGGCGGCAAAAACGCCTCTCTCGGCGAACTCTATCGGAAACTCACGTCAAAAGGTCTGCTGGTGCCGAACGGCTTCGCGGTCACCGCGGAAGGATACTGGGTTACCTTGCAGCAGGCAGATGCGTCGCCCCGCTTGCATACAATCCTTGATCCTGTCGATCCCGGGAATGTCTCAGACTTGGCGGAACGGGCGAACGAAGCCCGCGAACTCGTCTCCAGCTCTCCCCTTCCACCGGACCTGTCGGCTGAAATCTGCCGAGCCTATCAGGAGCTAAGGAATGAATATGGCACTGGGCTGACAGTTGCCGTACGCAGCTCTGCAACCGCAGAAGACCTCCCGAATGCGAGCTTCGCTGGGCAGCATGAAAGCTATCTCAATATCAGTGGCGAACAGCAGGTTCTGGATGCCGTGCGTCGCTGCTTCGCCAGCCTGTTCACGGACAGGGCCATTCGTTACCGGATCAACAACGGGTTCGACCACTACAAGGTTTTGAATTCCGTCGGCGTCATGAAGATGGTGCGTTCGGACTTAGCCGCTTCCGGCGTTGCTTTCTCCATCGACACCGAAAGTGGATTTCCCGATGTCGTCTTCATCACCGGCGCTTATGGGCTGGGCGAGAATGTAGTGCAAGGCGCTGTCGACCCTGATGAGTTCTATATCTTCAAGCCGACTTTCAAGGGAGGCAAGCGCACGGTCCTGCGCCGCGCCCTGGGAACCAAGAAAATCAAGATGGTCTATGCGGGCGGCGGATCGCGCAACCACACCCGCAACGTTCCAACCGACAAGAAGGATCAGGCGCGCTACTGCCTGCAGGATGAGGAAGTTCTCCTCATCGCCGAGCATGCCATCAAAATTGAGGACCATTACAGCGCGAGAGCAGGCGAGAGGCGCCCTATGGATGTCGAGTGGGCGAAAGATGGAATTGATGGCAGAACTTATATCGTCCAGGCGCGCCCCGAGACCGCTGCATCCAGGATTGATCGCGGCAAGTACGAAGAATATCGCCTGACCGGCAAAGGACCTGTGTTGGTGACGGGCCGCGCCGTCGGCGCCAAAGTCGCATCTGGGAAAGCCCGCGTGATCGGTCATTCGTCGGATCTCGCCCAATTCCAGCCTGGAGAAGTGCTGATTTCCGATACCACATCTCCAGACTGGGGCACTATCATGAAGTCGGCGGCGGCCATCGTTACTAATCGGGGTGGGCGTACATGTCATGCCGCCATCGTTGCCCGAGAACTTGGACTGCCCGCCGTGGTGGGAACCGACAATGCCACAGGAGCGATCTGCACAGGCGACGTGGTGACCGTTTCCTGCGCTGAAGGCATCACTGGAAAGATCTATCAAGGTTTGATTCCCTTCGATGTGGAGAAAACCGATCTTGCTGCAATGCCTCGTCCGGCGACCAAGATCATGATGAATGTCGGCGATCCTGACAGCGCATTCTCCTTGAGCTTTCTGCCCAATGACGGTGTCGGCCTTGCGCGCATGGAGTTCATCATCTCCAACGCGGTCAAGGTTCACCCGATGGCTCTGATCGATCAGGACCGCCTCGACCCGACCGAACGCGCCGAGATCGCACGCCTGACAGAGGGCTATGCAAGGCCGTCCGACTTCTTCGTCGAGCGTTTGTCGGAGGGGATCGGTACTATTGCCGCTGCGTTCTACCCTAAGCCCGTGATCGTGCGGCTGTCCGATTTCAAGACCAACGAATATGCGAGCCTAATCGGCGGCAGCGCCTTCGAGCAGGAAGAAGCCAACCCGATGATCGGCTTTCGGGGTGCATCCCGCTATGCCCATCCAGCTTACGAGCCAGGCTTTGCGCTCGAATGCGCAGCGCTGAAGCGTGCCCGCGACGAAATGGGCCTGACGAACATTGTAGTGATGGTTCCGTTTTGCCGCCGCATCGAAGAGGCCGAGCGCGTGATTGCGAAAATGAGCACGTTTGGGCTCACGCGCGGCAAGAATGGGCTGCAAATCTATCTGATGTGCGAGATCCCCAACAACGTCATCCTAATTGATGAATTTTCCCGATGCTTCGATGGCATCTCGATCGGCTCGAACGACCTCACGCAATTGACACTCGGTGTGGACAGGGACTCCGAGATCGTGGCCTTTGATTTCGACGAGCGCGATCCCGGCGTGATGAAGATGATTGCTCTTGCCGTAGAGGGGGCACGCCGCAACGGCCGCCATTCAGGCATTTGTGGCCAAGCGCCATCCGATTATCCGGAAGTTGCTGAGTATCTTGTGCGTCTCGGGATCGACTCGATCAGCCTCAATCCCGACTCTATCTTGAAGACCACCCTGCGCGTGCTCGATATAGAGCGCCAGATGAAAAGAGACCAGAACTCATAATCATTAGACCTCCCCGAATTGGCTAAGAGGCCTGTCTGCCTGGCTGATATATGTGCTGTAGTTTCTTCCAGGCTAGTGAGAGAAAAAGCAGCACTTGGGGCTATGCTTCAGAAGGTCGCCCGTGACGCCGCCGAGCACCCACTCTCTCAGACGGGTGTGCCCGTAGCCTCCAACCACGAGGAGATCGGACCCGGTCTGTTCCGCAACCAGCAACAATTCATCAGCGACTGATCTCTCACGCTGTGTCCGGACCTCAGCGTCCGCCTTCACGCCATGCCGTTCAAGGTATAAGACGATCGCGTCTCCTTGTGCGACCGCTGCATCAATATGTTCCCTTTCGACGATTTCGGCCACTTTGACATGGTCCGCTCGGACGAGAAGAGGTAAAGCGTCCCATACGGCACGGCGGGCTTCACGTGTATCCTTCCATCCGATTACGACATGCTGAGCCTCCAGGTAGTCCGTTCCCGGTGGAACGACGAGCAAAGGCCGTCCCAGTCGCATCAAAAGGTCGCCGGGATCGACCGTTTGATAGGGCTCGTCTTTGAGGCGCTGAAGGTCACGTCCGGCAATCACGACATCCGCCGCCCTGGCCTCCTGGGCCACGATCTTGGATGGCGATCCAATGGTCGAACGCCAGGCTGCTGGCACTTTCTTACAAGCTGGCTGCTCCCAGAACTTGGTCTCGGCAGCCTGTAAGCTCTTCCTGAGATCCTCTTCCTCCATCCGCAGGATCTCCCCATCAACGTTGATCCCATAGGGGTCTGCAATCGGCAGAGGCGGCATTTCGCCAGCGGACACGCCGATCAATGCCGCATTGTATTTCTCCGCCAGAGACCCTGCGAGGACAAGCCGGGCATCCGAAGAGGTGCTGCCAGCCTCGACATGAACGAGAAAAGCTCGGTAATCCATCGCGCGCTCCTTATCCGAGCCGCACCTTTGCGGGCACGCAGCTCAATCTTCGATGCGGGTTCGACATGCTCTACTGGCTCGTGGTCCGCGTCCAAGCCGGCGGATCACTCGCCGGGAAGGATTCAAGATCGGCCTTCTCGACGATATTGGGCAGTTCATCCAAGCTATCGCAGATCACGGTATCACTGTGACCGAAGCCCTTGCGGCAATCGAGAACGGAGATGACCTCGGGCTTGATGCAGAAGAGTGCAACGCCCTCCAACCCGTTCGATACATGCTTCGCAATAGCCTCGGAGAATTTTTGTACGAGAATTCGGCCTGCTCGCTCGCATTGCTCCTGGCCTTTGATCCGTAGCGCTCGTCCGGCAAGCGAAAGTCCCCGGATCGAGCTCCAATCGTCGTAGGCAGGTTGATTGTCAGAGAGATTCGATTATCACGGGCGATGTTGCACGCCTTCTTCGAGACACTTGAGCACCCGAAATAGATGAACAAATCCTCATGGGCAAAGCTGACAGTCGGTGCCTGTGGATAGCCATCATCGCGGAGGGTCGCGATCGTCAGGTCGTCTGCACTGCTGAGGATTGATAGAATGTTTTCCCGAAGAGCTTGATCCATGGCCCTGCCTTCCGAGCGTATGGTATTCGTCACGCAACCGCAATGATCTCACCGTTTCGGGAGAGGCGAAGCGGCCTCCCCCGAGATACGGAGATCGAGGTCAAGCAGCCTTGATCTCGATCTTGGTTTCTTTTTTTGCGTCCTCCGTCTTCGGAATTGAAACGGTCAGTACACCCTTCTGGAAAGTCGCATTGACCTTGTTGAGATCGATGCCATCCGGCAATGGGAAGGAGCGTTGAAAGGAGCCGTAGCGCCGCTCAGACATATAGTAGTTCACGTCCTTTTCTTCTTTTTCCTCGCGCTTCTCGCCCGAGACGATCAGGCTTCCGCCGGCAAGTCTCACCTCGATGTTCTTTTCGTCCATTCCGGGAAGCTCGACCGTAATCTCGTATCTGTCGGGGCGCTCGACAAAGTCGACGACCGGCTCAAGCTCTCGCTCCGTTCTCTGCCAGAATGGTCCCAGTTCCGGCATGCTCAACCGTGATGGGGACTGAAAGAATCCTCGTCCAAGCTCATTGAACAGCCGATCCATGTCCCGGCGCATGCGATTGAATGACCCGGACCCTGTATCGAGAGCAGCTTCTTTTCCTCTCTGGACCGGAAGTTTGGTTGTCTCAGCCATAATAAGCCTCCCGTAGTGTCGCCAAATGAGGCCTCAAGGATGCCAGAGACTCCATGCGGGAGATTGCGTTTGATCAATCACGCCTACTCTTTTTCAGGTCATCGTCAGCGTGACACAGGCTGAAGGTCAGCCAGCAATATGTAGGAGGAAGGCATGGCCCTGAAGGATCTGTTGGTTCTTGGAGGTGCGGGCACGCAGGCCGCGGTCACCTATGGCGTTTGGCTCTCAGGCGTAACCGGAGCTTTTCTAACAGGAGCGATCCCGGTGATTCAGCCCTCATTCCCGCCCGGTCTGATAGCCGAGCTGCCCGACGATCTCGTCTCCCGCGTGCGAGATGAGGCGGCGGATGACGCAACCAGAGCCGCCCAGGAGTTTGCCGATGCCGCGAGAGACAACGCAATCCAAACGGATGTCATCAAGTTTGATGCGACAGCTGGCGACATAGGTTATTCCTTCAGTCGTCTGGCACGGTGCTTCGACGCCTGCATTCTTCCACAACCCGATCCTAATGGGCTCTACACCACTTCCATCGTTGAAGCTGCCCTCTTCGGGTCGGGGCGCCCCCTTCTGGCGGTGCCTTACATCTATGTGGGCCAGCACATCAAGACAGTTCTCATTGCCTGGGACGGTGGCGTCCAGGCTGCCCGTGCAGCCTCTGATGCCATGCCACTGTTGAAATATGCCGAACAGGTGCAAATCGTCACCGTCAGCAAGGAAGAGAAGAGGCCTCATTACTCAGGACGGGACCTCTCCCGGCATCTGGCGCGGCACAACATCGATACGACGGTCAGGACGCTTCCGGACGAAGAGATCGATGTTGCGAGTATGATTCTCTCGTATGCCGCCGACCACGGAGCCGATCTGATCGTCATGGGCGGTTATGGCCACTCGCGCCTGCGAGAGCTGATTCTGGGCGGGACAACCCGGGAGATTCTCCGCTCCATGACTGTTCCGGTGCTCCTGTCGCATTAGGCCTCACGCAGGAGGAACGAGCCACCATGACCCTTGAGGGTTCCGTCGGCCTTCTCGATCCCTCACTCCGAAGTTCGGCAAGAGTATCCGATGGGGCCACCGGCACTGCCAGAACAAGCTTTTTCGGGTTGCGCGCCCGGATCGCCCGCAATGCTACGCGGGTTGTTGCGCCGGTGGCAATGCCATCATCGATCACGATAGCCGTTCGCCCAGTGATATCTGCCCGTTCACGATGCCCCAGATAACGCTGACGCCGCCGCATGATCTCGGCGATCTCAGCGTCACAGACAACCTCGAATTCCTGTTCCCTGACACCGGAAAGCAGAATGACGTCCTCATTGCGCACGACGATGGGCATCTCGCCATCGACGACAGCGCCCATGGCCAGCTCAGGTTGTGAGGGTAGGCCGATCTTACGCGCGATAATGAGATCGAGCGGTGCGTCGAGCGCCGCAGCAACCTCGGCCGCAACGGGAACACCGCCGCGCGGCAGGGCGAGAATCACCGGATGCTGATCCTGATATCTCACGAGCGCGCCAGGGAGTTTACGGCCAGCGTCGGATCGATTCCTAAATGACATCGCTTGCTCCTTGACCATTATCACCTGTCTAACGGCTCATGATGCCCTGCTGGAATGGTCCCGGACTTCCTGAAACTCTGCGGAGCGGGATGCTCGATCACACTGGTCAGCAGAGCAACTCTGCTCTCTCATGGAGAAGTTGACTACTCCTATTCACGAGGGCATTGGCGCTGTGCTTACAGCGTCTCAGCCTGAACCGTCGCGCTCGGCAAGTTTCGGACGATTTCGTTAGACGCTGCCACTCCGTCACCGCTCAGATCTCGGCCTGCATGTGCTCAAAGGTCCGTATCAGGGTCGACGCATTGGTCGCGGCTTCGATGTTGTCAGCTGTGAACACGTCGTCATCGTCGTTGGGCGCAAACACGACATTGTTCCCAACACACTCGACACCCAGGCATTCCTGGCAAATGCGGGCCAAGGCCTGCTCTTCCAGGTCCTCCGGTGTCTTTGGCGAACCCACCGATGGGACCGACGCGGGTCAAAATGATGAATACCGGTACGATCGCCTCATGCTTTGATGAGTCTCGATGCTGAGCTGACCACTTTACAAGTGATCGGTTACAAAGCTTCCAGCGAAATAACCAAGCTCGGAGATAAGCACTTCCCGATAATCACCATCCCTAGGCATACTCATCAGATAGTCCGATGAGCGCTTCCTGTGCCGCGTCGTCGGCCATAGCGCGAGCCTCAAGCTAGCCTGATCGGTCGAGGTCGCCCCACCCGATCCAGGCAAGCGCGATTAGATCGATAACATTGCCCGCAGTCATCTGATCAAAGGCGGCCTGGAATTCGTGCGTTGCTGTATCTTCCCAAGAGTTTTCAAGAGACACGCGCCCGGCATTCTCGGCGAGGTTGGAGCCGGTATCGACCCCGGCAGGATACGCCTCGGCGTCGAATTCGCGCGCTTTGACGATCCTGTAGAGCACCGTTTCGTGGCCGATATTCAGTTCCCCAGGGTTGGCTCTCCCGTCCTGCATCGGGACACTCTCTTCCCTCAATTTGGCTTGAGACCCACCATGGCAGCCGTTCCGTATTGACCCGAATCGATCCGAGCCAACGAACGTTGCAAACGGATCGGGTAATCAGGCCCGGATCAAGATTCTGTACCAGCCGCCAGTCTGGTCCGGTATGATCTTTGTCAATGTAATAAACGAGGAGTGTGCCATCCTGGCAGCGACACTGTTGGGTGCTGTGTCGTAGTTCAGCCATCGGAAGGATTCCGGATGGCCTTCAAGCGAGTTCTCTTCCACTCTGCCGCTCGCGAGAGGATCTTGAGGGGCGCCAGCCAGCTTGCGGATGCCGTACGCGTGACTCTCAGCCCGCGGTCAAAATCGGTGCCTATCGAGGGAAAGTGGGGCGCTCCGATCGTCTGCAACGACGGCGCGCCATCGTCAAGGAGTTCGAGCTCAAGGACCCTGAGGAAAACCTGGGCTCGCGGATGCTGCGTCAAGCAGCGAAAAAGACGGGCGAGATGGTTGGGATGGAACAACCACCGCAAATATCCCGGCCCATGTCATCTTCGCGGACGGCGTCAGCAACGTGGCCGCTGGCGCCAGTGCGGCCGACATAAAGCGCGACCTGGATCGTGGTGCCGAGAAGGCTATCGAGACCCATAATGACCGAGCCATCGGCGAGCTGATCGCGGACGCTATGGATAAGGCCGGCAACGAGGACGTCCTCACGGTTGAGGAGTCGAAGACGACCATAACCGTCCTTAATGTCGTCGGGAGGATGCAGTTCGATTACGCCTATCTCTCCCCGTAATTCATCACCAATGCGGAAACCATGGAAACCGTGCTGGAGGACTGCCTGATCCTGCTGCCAGATCGCAAGATCTTTCTGACGGAGGCGACCATGATGGAAGTCCCAGAAGCCAAGAAGGAGCACGTTGCCGAGGCAGAACTATCGCTCTAGAGTCGATGAGATGATTGCTCGCGCTAGGTGAGTCAGACCCGCGTTGCCCTTTCGGCCCGAAGAACCGTCACCTTGTGTTCTGGCGTCCGCATCAGGCGATCGAGCACTCTTGAGGAAAGCCGTTTCCCGAACAGTTCGGTTCAGTTCGGTGGAGCGAAACGAACAATTCGCCAGTCGAAATAGTGTCAGTCACTTGATCGCGGGGAAGTCCGATGGGCAGCAATATTGACAAGGCCACTGGCAAGTCCAAACTTCGCTCGTTGTCGCCGCTAAAGCTTCGACCCGCTTTGAACGTCGACGTTTTGACACTTGTCGCTGATGCCGTGATCTGCACTGACCAAGACGGACACATCTTGGTTTTCAACCAAGCTGCCGAGCAGTCTTTCGGCTATCACGCGAGCGAGGTGATCGGCCAGCGGGTGGAAGTGCTGATTCCAGAAAACCAACGTGCCGATCACCTTCGTCAGGTTCGCAAATTTGGTTTGGGATACGGTGCTGCCAGCCGCCTCATGGGCCGTCGTCGGGAAGTCACGGGCCGGCGTAAGAACGGAGACGAGTTTCCTGCCGAGGCAATGGTATCTCGCCAGACGATCGACGGCAGGATGATCCTGACCGTAGTGATCCGAGACATAACTGAACGCAAGGAGTTGGAAAAGCTGCGTGATGTGGTGGCGCGAGAAATGGATCATCGGATGAGGAACGTGCTGGCGGTAGTCAGTTCCCTTGTCTCACTCAGCGCAGCGAACGCGGTGGACGTGGAAGACTTCAAAGAGTCGCTTTTGGGCCGGTTGAAGGCCTTGGCCGCCACTCAGGGTGCCCTACGCTTCGGCGAGCAGCAGAGCACCAGCTTAAGAGAGCTTCTTGTAGCCGAACTGGCGCAGTACCAAACTTCAGGGGAAACCAATTTAACGGTTGGAGGTCCTCCCGTTTCGGTGGGACCGGCGGCAGCTCAGATCCTGGCGCTGACCCTCCACGAGCTTGCGACAAACTCGGCGAAATATGGTGCTCTGCACAATGCCAATGGGCACGTTTCCGTAATCTCGGCCTACACAGGCGAGGGAGACGACCAAATTATGATCCAGTGGCAGGAAACCGGAGGGCCGCTTGTCAAGCCGCCAGAGCGGAAGGGATCTGGTACGGACTTGATCAAGCAGCTTGTTGGAAGGGCACTAAGAGCAGACGTGGCCATTGAATATCGACCGGAAGGACTGGTTTGTCGGATGACATTGCCGAGGGCCACGGTGGAAGCAGGTTGCTCGGAACAAGCTCAGCGCCGTTGACGTTGACAGGAAGGCGGAAGAGATTTGCAACCTGGTCGTGAACGGAGAGGAAACGTTGAATCGACTTTGTCACGGAAATGTCAACGAGACGAACTCTGAGCATTGGATCTTCGGGTTGAGACCTCAAGAGCCGCGATTTGCAATTGCTCCACTGCCTCTGCTCCGAAAAGACGAAGGGTAGGGCGGGAGATGGGGCGGCGCTGGGCTGCCGCAACCGACTTGAAATCTTGCATCTTCCGTTGTCGTCGCCGTACAACCTGTTGCGAGTTCTCGGCTCGATTGTTCTTGCGCAGGTCCCGTTTGCGCTGAGCTGAGAGGCTCAACTCCAGCTTGGCAGCTCCGTAGAATCCGAGCTTATCAGTCACTAACATGCCCGGTGCGAAACCCTGCTTCTTGAGCAGCTTACACATGAGCTTCAAGGCCGCTGCTTTGTCTCGCCGAGGCTGCGCGATGATTTCCGGGATCTCGCGCTCGCAGTCGACGGCTCGCAAAAGACACACGCTTCGTCCTTGGATCGAGACTATTACCTCATCCAGATGCCAAGTACTGGCAGGCCGCGGTCGGCGCAACTTGCAGGCAAAGGTAGGTCCGAACTTGTGTATCCATCGCCCGACGGTGACGTATGAGACGTAGCGCCCACGCTCGACCAGGAGTTCCTCGACATCTCGGTAGTTGAGGGTGAAACCCAGATAAGACCAGACCGCATGCCGAATAATCTCAGGTGGAAACTGGTGGCTTGCATAGGAAATGGACTGAATCCTCCTACCCTATCGCGCGTTGGACAACCGGTCAGCAGTTCCCGTGACAATGCCGGCAGAGCTGGAGAGCGGCGTTCCAAATGCCGATATCTCGCGAAGGCAGACCGATCCGAGCTTATGAAGGATTGCGAATAGTCAAAGACAGATTGTGCTCGCCGGCGGATCGTGGGGCCATTCGAGTCGATGACTGGCGGGAGGGTCAGCGATGCGCCAGATATTGCCCAGAGCGGTTTTTCTGACCAGCTTGCTGCTCAGTGGCCCAGCACTCGCCGATCTCTTTGGAGTCTCGCCTTACCAGTACGGCCTCCTTGTCAATGAGGCGCTGAAACAGGTTGGATCCGAGATCCGCCTTCATCGTAACAACTGTATGGAACGCCCTAGCGTCGAATGTCGCTTCTCCTCAGACCGCATTGTCGTGCTGGTGCAGGGACAGACCCATCCACCTCAGACGAGCCGTATCGTTATTGAAGCTGACCTTATGCAGGACGAAGCCGGTGGCGGCCCGATTCAGATGGTTGCTGGCTGCGTGCTGATGCTTGGCGCGACCATGGTGGTCGTGGATCCTCATCTTCCCGCAGTGCGCCGTGTGCAATTGCTCTCAGATCTTATAACAGAGGTCCTTGACAGGGGATCGAGTGAAAACGAAGGCGTGAATGCCCGTTACACCCTGGTCTTCGACGAGGCCGCAAGCGGAATGTTGAACATCGTGGTAACGCCGCTCAACTCCAGCACTGGCGATAGCCTCGTCGACCGAGGTCTTCGAAAATCTGGAACGGCAGCGCCTCGGCACTGGAGCCATCCATGATCCGCACGCTCGGCATCCTTCTTCTCCTGATGGTTCCTGCCTTTCCGAAAGCACAGGAGGCAGGCGATCCCAGTGCAGGCCTCCGCTTGGCTCGCGAAGTCTGCGCAGCCTGCCATGCAGTCGAGTCGGGACAGAACCGCTCGCCTCGCGCGCAGGCGCCGACCTTTACGGACATCGCCCTGGTACCCGGCATGACCACGACCGCTCTTACGGTCGCCTTAAGGACCTCACATAAGACGATGCCGAACATCATGCTGGAGCCCAGGGAACTCCGGGACGTAACGGCTTACATCACGAGTTTGCAGAGGCAACCTTGACCGACTGTGCCACGGGGTGGTTGCTCGCGGTAGGGCTGAACCGCATCAGAGCAATAAATCAATAATGCATCGTGCGGGAAGGGGCCATGCTTTCCCGCCCCGGGCAATGCGCCGATTTGAAGTGTGCCGCAACTGGTCCGGCCTTCGCAGAAGCATGTTGAATGTCTGCCGAACTCATGGCGAACGTCGTCTACAAGTCTACAACGCCTCCCGCAGCTGCGACAATCGTGGATGTCGCAACGCCTTTGTACGCTCCTTCGGACGCAATCATGAAGTTGTAGTACCGAAAGTCATCTAGTTGGTCAGGAGCCTACTGCCCGACCGGGAGAAAAGCTCGCGCATCGTCTCCTCCCCGCCTCAGGCTTGGCCAACATTCCTTTGATCATCTGTGGCGGGAAGCGGCCCTGCGCATTTCTTTGGATCGTTGACAAATGGCAAGGCCATGTGCCGCTCGCTCAGGTAAGTGAACGAGAAGGAGCGTTGGAAGACGAGATCCATGCCTAAATTCTTCTTTAATGTCGTCCTGAATGGCCAGCCGACGGTAGATGGGCTAGGACAGAATTTCCCGGATGAAGGTGCCGCGCGAGCGCATGCCCGGCATCTCACAGTATTGCTGGCGGATCGCTGTCGCGACCCGACGAACAGTTTTGTCGCCGTGAGTGGGTTGGATGGCCGTCTGGCATTCACGGTGGCGTTCCGGTCATCCGGACCACAGTCCTAGGAATTGGACCGACAGTTCCCGACCAGCGCTTTCAAAAGATAACGCAGGTGGAGCCTCCGAGCGGGATAAAGGCGATCTTCCGGTCCTTGTTCCAGAGCTCTACACTATTGCCGTTGGCGTATTCCCTAGCCCTGCTGATCGCCTCCTCATCAGTCTGATAATCGAGGACGTGAGCAACCAAGATCCCACCGTCTGGGCCGACGACATAGGCGCGGTATACAGGACGCGTCGCGAACGGAGAGTTCATGGCGAACCTCAAAAGGTTACGACGGGAGGCAGATCCACGTTTGCAAACGCTTGTTTAACCCATGTTAATACCTTGGGATAGTCGTCAAACTGTCCTTGCGGTCCCAATTGGGCTGGCTCGCACGTGGGGCGCCCCTACGACTCGCCGGGATAGACGCTTCCAAACACGTTCACCGGTGGGGGTGGCATTAATCCGTTGCCAGAGCCGTGTCACAGTGCATGGGAATGAAGAAAGGCAGAGCACGCGCGTTTTGCGGGCCATCAGGACATGAATCTTCGGTTCGAAAGAGAGGATAGCCCGAGGGGTCCATTAGAAGTGGCGGCGCCGTGCCGCTGAGGTCCTCGCCCGCGCCGCTTCGCTTTGAGCTAACGCAAATACGGGCAGAACGACCGCGAGCAGGAGTGGGAAGTTCATAAAGGCCCAGGCAATCGTGAAGGCTTCTCCTGCGAAGCTAGTGCATCGTGTGAAGAAGTGGGTCCCGGTTCTTCGTATATTACGACGTGATCTCAGAGGGAGAGAGGGCCGGATCTGGTTCCATCAGGGCAGCCGGGGCTCTGGGATCCCTCTATGAGGTGCGAAACATGATCGAGACGGCAACGCCGACGATCAGAGGAATCCCATAGGAAAACCGTCTCGCATGAGGTTGAGCAAGGGACGCAATCCCAAGCGAGCCGCTGCGGATGCGCCGGACCCGTGCACTGCCCTGTGGCGGTGCTAGGGCGATACGCAGGTCAGCCAACTCCTTATCATTGTCGTTAAGAGCAGATGCATTGAAAGCGGGCATCGCAGGCCTCCCATTCAAGTTAGGGCTGGCAAGACGATCAATGATGCGTACCTGTTACATCAACCCGGTGATCCGGCGAAGCCGGAGACGGAACCTGTCGCATGATCCCGTCCGCCCGGATCTGGAGTGCGCTTTGACTGTAGGCCAGCCCAGTGGCGAGGCTTGCTGTTCCGGAAAGAGCCGCCAGCGCGATGGTAGCTCCCGCGCCTGCGCTCAGAAGGGAGAAAGAACGAGCGACATTCATGTTTGGTCTCATCCTGGTTAGCGAGACTATAAAAGCCTGCTTCTGTTACGCCCGAACCGCACAGCCGTGAAATCGCGTGCCCGCTTGTGGCAGTTTGTAACAGTCTCCGTGGACTCGCAGGCATGCCCTGCGCCTGCCGGCCTAGGGCTTGGGCGCGCTGAGAATCTTCCGCAGGGTCTGCGCCAAATCCATCGTGCCGTAAGGCTTTCTGAGCCAGTGTGCCTCGGTCTCCTGGCCCCGCCGCACCACATCCAGCTCGGCATAACCCGAGGTGAACAGCACCTTTATCTCGGGCCGTCGGACCAGCACCGCTTCGGCCAGATCGGCCCCGGTCATGCCACCGGGCATCACCATGTCGGTGAAGAGCAGATCGACCTCCGGATGGCTGTCGAGCAGCGCCAGCGCAGCCGGACCGTTGGCCGCCTCCAGTACTTGGTAGCCGAGGTCCTGCAGCCGCGCCATCGTCATGCGCCGCACCCGCGGCTCGTCCTCGATCAGCAAGACCGTCTCCCCATGCCCACGCAAGACCTCCACTGGCGTCTCGGGCGCGCCAGCCTCTGAGGCCTCCTCCGCAACCACGGCGCGCGGCAGATACATCCGGACCGTGGTGCCGTGGTCAGGCTCGCTGTAGATCATCACGTGCCCGCCCGACTGCTTCACGAAGCCATACACCATCGACAGACCCAGCCCGCTGCCGGTCCCCACCTCCTTGGTGGTGAAGAACGGCTCGAACGCCCGTTCCTGCACCTCCTCGGACATACCCGTACCGGTGTCGGTTACTGCGATCAGCACATAGCGGCCAGCTTGGACCTCCGGATACAGCCGGGCATAGCCAGGTTCGAGTTCCGCATTCTCAGCCGTGATCGTCAGCCGGCCGCCGCCCGGCATGGCGTCACGGGCGTTGATCGCCAGATTCAGGATCGCGTTCTGCAGCTGGCTTGGGTCAACCAGCACGGGCCACAGGTCGTTGTCCGACCGGCCCTGCACTCGGACCGTCTCGCCCAAGGTGCGCCGCAGTAGCGGAGTCATGTCGCCCAGCAGATCCCCGACATCGGTCAGCTTGGGCTGCAACGGCTGTCGGCGCCCGAAGGCGAGCAGCCGCTCGGTCAGTTGGGCACCGTGCTCGGCCGTCTCACGGGCCTCTCTCACAAGCTCCAGCTGACGCTCGTCTGTCAGCCTCATCTCCAGCATCTCAAGGTTGCCGAGAATGACGGTGAGCAGGTTGTTGAAATCATGCGCGACTCCACCGGTCAACTGACCCACTGCTTCCATCTTCTGCGATTGCCGGAGTTCCTGCTCAATCTTCTGAGTGGCGGTGAGGTCGCGGATGAAGCCGGTGAACAGATGCTGCCCGCTCACCTGCACCTCGCCGACAGCAAGTTCCATTGGAAACACACTGCCATCCTTGCGCTGGCCGCTGACGACTCGGCCGATGCCGATGATGCGCTTCTCGCCCGTGCGCAGATAACGTTCCAGATAACCGTCATGCGCTTCCCGGTATGGAGAAGGCATCAGCATGCTGATGTTGCGCCCGATCACCTCGTTGGCCGCGTAGCCGAACAGGGCCGCGGCCGAGCGGCTGAAGGACTCGACGATGCCGCGCTCGTTGATCGTGATCAGGGCTTCCGGCGCCGTGTCGAGAATGGAATGGAGCCGTGCCTCACGCTCGTGCAGATTCGCTTCTGAGTGCTTGCGAGCCGTGATATCCACGGCGGCCGCAATAGCTCCGACTACGGCGCCCGCTTGATCCCGTAGCGGCGAGGCATTGTAAAGCAGGTCCACCCGTCGACCGTCTTCGAAGCGGACCTCCCATTCCTCATTCCGCACCTCTATGCCTTGGATAGCTCGCCGAAGCGGCGCCTCATCCGGCAGGACCTCCACGCCATTTCGGAATAGGGAACGGTGGGGTAGTCTCTGGGAAAACAAGTCCGACCCACCGAAGACGAGGGGCAGGTCGAGCAGCTCGGAGGCAAGCCGGTTCGCCCTCACCTCGCGCAGGTCCGGATCATAGGTGAACCACACCGCCACTGGGGCGGTCTCGATAAGTGCCTCCCACTCCGTCGTCCGTGCCTGTAGGGCAGCTTCAGCAGCCTTGCGCTCCGACAGGTCGAGCACAAACACCGCAAAGGTATCGCCATTGTTGACCGCAGCCAGCCTGAGGAGCACCGGGATCCGATCGCCATTACGGCGATATTCCTTCTCGTACATACACGAAACGCCGTGGGCGCGTGCCTCGGCGATAGCACGCTCGTCGGCGGCCAGCCACTCGGGTGGCGTGATCTCGTCCCACCGCACGCGATCCGCGATGAGATCCTCCTTTGTGCGTCCGATCAGGTCGAGATAGGCGTTGTTGGCCTCGATCACCCGGCCATCGGCATGCGACAGGATAGCCCCGATGGGGATGGCCTCCAGCACCGTGCGCAGCCGGGACTCGCTCGTCCGCTGCACCTCCTCGGCCTGCTCCCGCTCTCTGATGTCCTCGACAATGGAGAGCCGGTAGATGTACGCAGGGTTGGAGGAGGCCAGGGAGGAGGTCGCACGGACCCAGACTGGTCTGCCGTCTTTACGCAGATAGCGCGTCTCGATCCGGTAGCTGGGGATCTCACCGGCAAGGAGTTGCGCGGCAAGCGCCAGCACCCGCGGCACGTCCTCGGGGTGCATGATCTCATCAAACCTGCGCCCGATCAGCTCGCCCTTGGTATAGCCGAGCAGAGCGCACACGGCGTCGTTCACGTCAAGCAGATGGCCTTGGCCATCCACCAGCTCAATGCCTACAGCAGCCTGGTCGAAAACCAGCCGCAGACGCTCCGCATTCGGCTGCCCATGATCGGGGCGTTTGCCCGGATCGCTCGCTCTTCCGGCTGGGTCCGGCGGAGACTGTCCTTTGCCACCTTGGTGCATGCGGCCCGATCCTTGACGCTACCCCGTGCTCTTCGGGACAAAAACGAAAATGTCGTCAGATCCCAGGCAATTCACCGTCGGGATGCAGATGCTCTGCCAATTCCTCCGGATTGGGATCCGAACTAGGAACAGTATGAACCTCGGAAAGGCCAAACCGTCGATGAATTTGATCAACTCTGCGGCCGACCCAACAGGCTAAAGCCTGGGCGGGCGCATTGCTCCGTCCGGGCAAAACGGGAGCCTTGACCCTGATGTGTCTGGTGATCTGGAACAGGTGAAATCCATTCAGTTGCACACCCAGCTCTGGTGCCGTTAGGTCAATCCCAGGCGGGGGCACGTCATTCTAGTGCAGGGTACCAGCGTACTCCCAGGTGAATCTTTCCAGAAAAAACGGGACTGGACGATCCTCCGGCACAGCGCAGCAAAGATCAGGCGCCAGCCTGCGCCGAAACAGGTTGTAGGTTAACCCCAAAACCAAGGTGGTCCGTTGACTTGTATCTGTCTGCCACATCATAGCCTGGCCACTTTTGTTGATTTCGACGGTGGTTTCGGTTCCAGCTGGAAGGCGTGGCTGGGATACGTCAGTGCGGCCACTGTGGCGGGCACCAAGGCGAAGCCTGCCGTTCCCAAGGCTCAGCGCTATCAAGCTCGCCAGCAAGCTGCTGCAGGTCTGCCACCCGAACCAAGATCACCCTGTGGCGTCCCTCCAATGTAACCAACCCATCCCGCTTAAGCTTCGACATGACCCGGCAGACTGTCTCGATGGTCAAGCCGAGATAGTCGGCGATATCCTGACGGGTCATGGGAAGCTCGATGACCACCGGCCGCTTCCGGTCTGCTCCTGTCCGGCGCGCCGCCGACACCAGGAAATGGGCCGCCCGCTCCTCGGCCCCCAGCTGCCCCAGCACGACAATATGTTGCTGGGCGGCGCGGATCTCCTCGAAGACCTTCGCTAGAAGGAGCGACTGCAATTGCCCGTCCCCCTCGCTCATTGCCCGCAGGCGGGCGCGGCTCAGCCGACGCAGCCGTATAGGGGTAACGGCCTCGGCGGTGTAGCAATAGGTACCCTCGCAGGACAGGCCGAGCATCTCGCCAGCGAACCGAAAACCTATGATCGCACGCCGCCCGTCAGGCAGGATGCGGTAGAGGCGCAGGCAACCCTCGGCAATCTGGAAGATGTCAGAAGCCGCATCGCCCTCCCAGAACACCCCTTCCCCGGCGGCAAATTTGTCCACTGGCAGGGAGGCGAACAGGCTTTCCAGGGTTAAAGCCTCCGATGACAAGCCGAACGCCGGGAAGGTTGCACTGCTGGCTGAGGGGAGGAGATGGGAAGTGTACATGGGCTGCTCCTTCGCGGTCTTGCTTGTCATGACTAGAGCAGGCGAATGTCACACCCGTGCCGGGTTCCTATGTGATTGTGTACCAGTACGTAACAGTTCGTAACAGAGGCTCTGGACCAGCAGGGGCATGAACATCCGTCGAGGGCGCTCGCCGGTCGAAGGTTGACTGAAGGCTTCAGTGATGGATCGGCAGCTCGACTGTGGCACTTTCGGAGGATTCCCGGGTCTCGGTTCGTTGTTTAATGTAACGCACCGACGCCAAGAGCAACGGACCTCATGGATTTGGGCCGGTGATGACCGATGCGCCGCATATCCTCATCGTCGATGACGATGCCAAAATCCGTCAGATGCTAACCTGCTATCTGATTGATGAGGGCTTTCAGGTGAGCTCAGTCCCAAATGGGCCGACCATGCGCGAGTGCTTGGCACGCACAAGGATTGATCTGGTGCTTCTGGATCTGGTCTTGCCCGGCGAGGACGGGCTCCAGCTGGCCCGTGAGATCCGATCACAACTCGGCAGTAGCGCCATCGGAATCATCATGCTCACTGGCCGGTCCGACATGGTCGATAAGGTGGTTGGCTTGGAGGTCGGGGCGGACGATTACATCGCCAAGCCATTTCACCTGCGGGAAGTCCTCGCCCGCATCAAAAGCGTCCTGCGCCGCCTGCAACCTACCGCCCCGGCAGCACCCCTTCCCGGTAGCCTGGCCGTCGATGACGAGGTGATCCGGTTTGATGGCTGGCGGCTTGACCTAGGCCGCCGTGAGTTGAAGGCGCCGGACGGTTCCGAGATCGCGCTCACGACTGGCGAGTTCGACCTCCTCGTGACATTTGCCCAGCGCCCAGGCCGGGTGCTCAATCGCGACCAGCTGATGGACTTGACACGCGGCCGCCACTGGGAGGCTATTGACCGCTCAATTGATGCCCAAGTGGCGAGGCTGCGGCGCAAGATCGAGACCGACCCAAAGCATCCAATTCTCGTCAAGTCGGTGCGGGGTGTTGGATACGTCTTCACCGGCCACATCCAGTAGAAATGGCTCTGGCACGAGGCTCCTGAGGCTCGACCGGGATGAATTTGGGCGGGTTGCGGGTCAGCGCAAGACCTCACATGGAATGACAGGCGCCACAGGTCCATTGTATGCTAGCTGCGGCATGGCGTTTGACCGGCCGGGACAATCGCTTGACAGTCCTAGCCGCTGAGGCGGTCACACCTGATCGCTACCGGCCTCCAAGGCAATCAGGCCGCTACAGATGGTTCCGGCAGGTCGACCCGCAGTCCACCCCTCCCACGACATATGGTGAATTTCGCACATCGGCTGGATCAGGAAAGGGGAGACCTGGGCAGCCACTAGCAGCCGGCTCAGCGCGATGTGACATTGCGCGCGAGCAGAACCGCTGCGGCATCGATGAGTTCTCACTGCGCCGTTGGCATTAGATTCTCGGCCTTGAGCGTGAGCTCGGTCATGACATGCAGGATTTGCTCGTCGGCCTCCGCCACGCCCGCGTCGTCGAAGTCTTCGCGGATCTTGCTGAACACGTCGCTGCACTCGGGCTCGACCGCGGCACTCATGAGGATGTCCGAGTACGCCTCAGCGTCCCGACCTGTGAGTCCAGCTTCCCGGCGGCCCACCTGCCGAGGAGCTTGTTGCGGATGATCGCTCGTTCCACATTCTTGAAGCTGGTCATTCGATGTCCTCCGATTGCCGTCGTTAATTGCCCCTTCTCGTCATTGAGCTTCGCAGCCCGGGCCGTTTAAGCCGTTCGAGTGGACGTCGGTCAGGACGTAGTACGTCAACGGCAAGGGCATTGCACCTGCTTCACCTCGTTGAGCATGGCAAATTCCTCTTCGGCTCGTATGCAGAGATCATCGAAAGCCCTATGCCGGGCAATGTTGAAGGAGATCGCGACGAAGGAGTTTAAAACCTGTTGGCCGGTCGGCGTCCACTCAGCCCAACATGGAAACCAGCGAGGTGAACAAGTGCCTCATGTCCGCTGTGCTTTCCGCGTGCGTCGGCGGCCCGGCACTAGGGTTGTTAGCTGCCTTAGAGTCGCTCCGGATTGGTTCAGTACTTGGTTACCAAAGCTCCCGCGGCTCGAAGCCCTTATGACCCGATCTTCATCTGAGAGGGGTCAACCGGAGATGCCCCGCGGAAATTGTCGATCACGATGTACAGACTGATTAGCAGGACCCATGCGGGAAAAACGATGAAGCTCCAGGAAATATAGTAGCTGCCGAGCAGCAGCGTCAGCGCCAAAATATAACCGAGTATTGCAATCCAGCGCGGCGCAAAGCGCGTAAAGATCGCAACCGTCGATGTCGAGATCATGAACACGCCAGCTACCTTAATCGCGTAGACATTAATGAGGTTGTACGCAAACGCGCGGGCGAAGTGCAGCGTCACGGAGCCGATGACTTCGTTCGGATCGGCGACCGCCGCGGCCGTTAAGATGATGGCACCGATGGCCGCAGCGGCGACGAATAGCATCGCCAGGAAGAGCAGCGCGCTTCCAAGAAACACCGTCGCGAAAAAGCGATCCTCCAGGGGCCCCAATCGATCCCGCAGCACACCGATGAACCACAAGAAGGCGATGCCGGCGAACGGGATCAGGTTCAAGGCCAGTAGCACTAGCTCCACGTTGGTTTTGAGCCACGCTCCCGCTTCGAGCGGATCGGCTGGCAGGGAGATCCGAAGCAGCCAGAGGATCAAGGCCTGCAGGACCGAAAAGAGAATCCCGGCAATGGCCGCGGCCTTTGGCGTTCTCAGGGTCGCATGGGTGAGCGGGGCATCTTGCGGCATTGCCGGGCTCCTAACGCAGATGTTCAAGATCCGGACAGGCTGCGCACATTCTATGCCGAAGTCGAGGCCGGCCTATCCGCTTGGCGGCCCAGCCTTTTCCGGAGCCCCGAGGACGGTGCGTGAAGAAGCAGCTTCTGCACAGATACGGCGGCCGAAACTGTCAAGCGGGTGTCCCCTTCCGTCAAGCGCCAGCACCCCGGCCGCGCTACTGTGGAAGCAAAGGTGTTGGAACGCGATGAAGCCCGTCTTCGTCTCCATCGTTATTGCTAGTTTCGCCACAGGTGTGATGGCCCGGACGCGTCCTTCGACCGTGAACCTGCCCTGCCGCGCCAGTCGGCAACTGGTGCTCACACGAGGGGGAGTCGTCTTGGGCACCGGCGGCTACACGTATGACCGGTTTGTGCGAGACGGAACCTTCTGCACGATTGGCGAGTACATCCAACAGGCTTTCGTTCCGAGCCTCGATACGCCGCATTGCTTCGTCGGGTGCCGCTGCAAGCAGGGTCCAAGGGACCTGTCAGACGATTGAGATCCCTCGCCCTGACAACAGATGCGCGAGGAGTTGAGGATCGCAACGACAACCTGGATGCTGAGAGGAATGGACCAACGGTGGGATATTTCGGTCCTACAGCAGGAAGCGTCAGGGAACCTGATGTGAACAGGGAGAACAGTAACATGCTACGCAGCATCGTGATTGCTTTGGACGGCTCCCCGTCCAGCCTGCAAGCGATCCGGCTCGGGTTGGAGTTGGCCCGGCGTCATCAGGCCCATGTGGAGGGGCTGGGGATCGTCAACTCGGCGTGGATCCAACACCCGGAGGCTGTGCCCGCCGACGGGATAGCCTACAAGATCGTCTTGAACCCGCAGGAACTCCAGGATTCGGCGGAACGAATGAAAACCGTGCTTCGGGATTTTGAGGACAAAGCCTCGGAGGCGGGTGTTGCCTCGTGTAAAGCCCGCCGAGTTGAGGGCAATCCCGCCGAAGCGATCGAGATCGAGGCCGCGTCCCACGACCTCATTGTTCTAGGTCGCGGCAGCTTGGTCAGCGTGGCTGGCGAGATCTCGGAACTGCCGTGGTGTGTCGAGCACATTGTTAGGGGCGAGCCGCGGCCTGTGCTGCTCGTACCAGATGGCACTGCTTCAAGGCAAAGCGGCACGCAGGCGCCGGTCGTGGTTGGCTACGATGGCAGTCCGGCCTCCTCCCGGGTGATCCACATGTTTGCCCTCCTCGGCTTGGCCGCCGGGCGTATAATCCACGTCATTACGCTTGATCGGTCCTCGGCCGTCAGGGCAGAGGAAACTGCCGCCCGAGCTTGCACACTTCTCCGACGGCATCGAGCTGCCGAGGCATACGCAGTCGGTCTGGGTGATCGTGAGGCCGGGACTCCGGCGGAAACTATTCTAGGGCTAACGAAGACCCTCGGGGCCGGGATGATTGTCATGGGAGCCTATGGCCACCGCGGCATTCAGGAGATTTTCGGCTCCTGCACCCGGGAGGTTCTCCATGTATGTCCCACACCTCTGTTCGTTCATCACTGATACTTGGAGTATCGGAGGAGTCCTGCACGACTTCCGCTCCTTGCGACCGCCAAGGACTGGGTGAAGCCGGCAGAAGAAGAGAACCGCGGGCTTGGCAGCTGCCTTGGTCAAGCCAACGTGGTTTTCGTGTATAATGGGAGTCGCGGCGATCTGTTTGCCCCTGCAGCCTGGAGGTACTTCATGACGCTTTTCGAGAATCGAGAGCGGGCCTTCGAGCAGATGTTCGTGCATGACGAGGAGGCGCGGTTCAGGGCCCTGGCAAGGCGCAACAAGCTGCTGGGGCAGTGGGCCGCCACGCATCTCGGCCTCGCGGGCGGAAAGGCCGAAGCCTATGTCAGCGAGATCAGTGGAAGTTTGGTGGCGCGTGTTGTCGATGAAGGCCTCGTCGAGAAGCTGCGAGCCGACTTCGAGGCCAATGGTGTCAACCTTTCCGACGAGCAGATCCGCGAGAAAATGGCCGAACTCATGGCAGTGGCGGCTACCCAAGTTCGCTCAAGCACATGGTGAAGCCTTTAGTGCGATCTGCCTGACCCAATCCACCCGCTACCCACGAACCGCTGTGCCTCACTCAAGACCCCGGGCTTGATAGGGTGTCCACACAGGAGAGCCCTATCCGCGAGTAGGGCCTGCACTGTTGACGGATTTGGTACAGATGGTCATCAGCTTCGTCGTCTCGGCGCTGTAGTCGCGGAGGGTTTCCTGAATCCAGCGGGAATGGATCGATGTCCAGTCTGCGAGATTTCTGCAGGCCATCATTTCGCGGGTAGTCTCGCCATCCTTCTCAAGCCGCATGGACATGAAACTCATCATCTCGCGCTGGCATTCGGCGGTTGCGGTGAGCCACGCTTCCGTCGCCTTTGCCATTGCCTGACTCTTATCGCTTGATAACGCAAATTCCTGCGCGCTGCGGATCGTGTCTGACGTTGTCCTCTTCGACGCGGTGGTCATGATTCATCTCCTTGAATGGGATCACTTCTCAGAATGACAGGGTTGCTCTCACTTGCTCCAGGCGGCTGAGGGCAAAATCCGCCTCCCTACGGGCTTTGTCGTCCCGCATGGCTTCACGCATGGTCTCCAGGCGCAGGATCTCTTCGTCGAGGCTGTCGCGGGTGAGTTCTTCCGGGGGAAGAGCCCTCTCGACCAAAAGTGTGACGCTGTCACCGGTGATCTGGGCAAACCCGCCACGGACGAAAGCGCGGTGCCCGTGTCCCTGGACGTCGGTGATCGCAACGATGCCTGGGTGAAGCATCGCCATCGTCGGCTCATGACCCGGCATGACCGTCATGTCGCCCTCGGTTGCAGGGAGCATCACCGCCCGTACCTCGCCGGTGAACAGCACCCGCTCCGGCGAGATCAGCTCGAACAGCATATTGGCCACGGCATCCCTCCCTGATGTTGATGTCAGTGTCCGCCGAGCACGAGGGCCTGGATCGGGTACAGCAGCGCCTGAATGCGCAGGATCATGGCGTGCA
>NZ_JADQDN010000005.1 GCF_015694425.1 Microvirga terrestris | reverse complement strand
GGCGGCGACGGCGACGACAGCCTCTACGGCAACGGCGCCAACGACATCCTGCTCGGCGGCAACGGCGCCGACCAGCTTTATGGCGGCTTGGGGGCGGATCAGCTCACCGGCGGCGCCGGCGGTGACAACTTCCGCTTCGACAGCGCTCTGGGGGCTTCGAACGTCGACACGGTCACCGACTTCACCGTGGGTCAGGACCTGTTGGCGCTGTCGCGCAATGTGTTCACGGCCTTCGGTCCGGGTGGGACGTGGTCGCTGGGCATAGTGTCATCGTCAGCCTTCACCATCGGGGCCGGGGCGAGCACGTCGGCGCACCGGCTGATCTACAACAGCGGCACGGGGGCACTGTCCTACGATGCGGACGGGATCGGCGGCGCAGCGCAGGTGCAGTTTGCCAGCCTCAGCAAGGGCCTGGCGCTCACGTCCTCGGCCTTCCTGCTGGTCTGAGCATCAGCATCGCAGCTGCTCTGCCCGGCTCGAGGGCAGAGCGGATCCGCAAATAGAAAAGCCGGCGCCGAAAAGCGCCGGCTTTGCTTTGAATTAAACCCTCCGTCGTGGATGCGGGAGGCTTAAGCCGCTGCATCAGCCAGGGCGATATCCGCGTGGGTCGCTTCGGTGAGCGGCAGGTGGACCAGCACGATGGTGCCGACGCCTTCCTGGCTTCTGATCCGGAGCGAGCCGCCATGGAGCTCGGTGAGCGACCGGGCGATGGCGAGGCCAAGGCCTGAGCCCTTGTAGCTCTTCGAGAACTCGGTCTCGACCTGCTCGAAGGGCTGACCGAGCTTGTGCAGGGCGTGATCGGGAATGCCGATGCCGTTGTCCTCGACATAGATGTTGACGGCGTTGCCGGCCTGGCGCGTCCGCACCGTGATGCAGCCGCCGTCGCTCGTGAATTTCGTGGCGTTCTGGAGCAGGTTGACGAGGATCTGGTGCAGGGCGCGCTCGTCGGCGGGCACCACGATATCCTCTGGGTTCACATCCACCGTGACGGCGAGGTTCTTGGCCTTCGTCTGCTCGCCCACCAGCTTGAGGGCGCGCTGGATCGCGGCGTGGACCTCCATCGGCTGCTTGGTCAGGCTCGTGCGGCCCGCCTCGATGCGCGACATGTCGAGGATGTCGTTGATCACCGACAGGAGATACTCGCCGCTCGACCGGATGTCGGAGCAGTATTCCTCATATTTGTCAGAGCCGAGCGAACCGAAGATGCCGCTTTGCATCACTTCCGCAAAGCCGATGATGGCGTTGAGCGGGGTCCGCAGCTCATGGCTCATGTTCGCAAGAAACTCGGATTTCGCCCGGTTTGCGCTTTCGGCCTGCGCCTTCTGGTCGAGGTAGCGCTCGGCGAGATCGGCGAGCTGGTGCGTCTGCGCCTCGAGCTTCTGGCGCGACTGCTTGAGGTCGAGAACCGTGGCGATGAGCTCTTTCTCGGATTCGACGAGGCGATGCTCATGGCGCTTCAACGCGGTGATGTCCGTGCCCACCGACACGTAGCCGCCGTCCTTGGTGCGGCGCTCGTTGATCTGCAGCCAGCGGCCGTCCTGAAGGCGGGCCTCGAAGGTGCGCGCGCCCACATCCTGCTGCTCGCGGCGCAGGAACTGATGCTGCACCTCCGGCGGACGGCCGAGCGCCATCACGTCCGCATAGGACTTGCCCTGCAACTGCGCATCGGCCGGAAGCTCATGCAGCTTCTGGAACTTGGAATTGCAGAGAACGAGGTTGTTGTTGGCGTCCCACAACACGAAGGCCTCGGAGATCGCCTCGATGGCGTCGTGCAGGCGGGCATCGGCCTTGGCGGTCTTCTCTTCGAGACCGCGCTGCTCGGTCACGTCCACGGCGATGCCGACAAGGTGGCTTGCCGCGTCGTCCGGATCGTTCATCAGCTCGGCGCGGGCGCGCAGCCACACCCAATCGCCGGTGATGCTGCGAATGCGGAACTCATAATCGAGGAGCGAGGTGCTGGCGGAGGCGAGCTGCTCGGCGAGCGTGAAGAGATCCTGATCCTCCGGGTGGATCATGGTGTTCACTTCACCGAAGGAGAGGAACTCGTCCTGACGCTCGTAGCCGAGAAGCTCGTACATGGAGTCGGACCAGTAGATCCGGCCGCGGCCAATATCCCAGTCCCACAGGCCGCAGCGTCCGCGGTTGAGCGCAGAATCGATCCGGTCGCGCACCTTCTCGCAGACCTCGTCGGCGGCGCGCGCGCGGTTCGCCTGCATCACATAAGCCACGCCGATGCCAAGCAGCACCAGGATCGTGGCGCCAAGCAGCGAGACGTGACCGATGGTGCGTGTCCACCAGCCCGACAGAATGTGGGGCATGGGCTGCACGAGCGCGATCTGTCCCGATGACGCGGCAAGCGAACGAACGGTCGCCATGCCCTCAACGCCGCTCGGAAGCCGAACCGTCATGACACCGGCGCGGTCGGCAAACAGCATCAGCGGCTGCGCTTCGCCCAGGATGTCGGTGAGCTTGCCGGGAGCACTCGCCATCGGCGGATAAACGGCCTGAATGGCGCCTGCCTGATCGACCAGCATGAGCGTGCGGTTCTGTGTCAGGGCGCTCGGCGGCATGTCCTTGGCCAGCTGCTCCAGCTGGGCTGCAGCCTGCGCGGCGTTGCCGGGGCCACGAACCGCGCCGAGCTTCGCCGCCGAGAGGGATGCGATGATGTCGATGTCACTGATGGCGTCGAAGAGCGTGTCCTTGCGGCCATCGCGGATCTGCACCCAGGCACTGCCTGCAAGTGTAATGAGAAACAGGATCAGGACCGCCGGAACCGCCAGGCGGAGCAGAGGCTCATATCGCTCAAGCCGTCGATAAGTGAGGTTCGCGTCTGAACGCGTTACACCTAGAATCGTACCCGCACGCGCAGGTACGCATGCGGTCACCGCCCCCGCCATGCGATGCTTCCTCCGGAACCATTTGCGTCCTGTTTCGGAGGACGTGCCGCATCTCTCCGAATCACTAACAATAGAATCTTGAGCGGGTGATTTGTCTAGTTAGTAGAACCCGAAGGTTAATAAAAAATTTCCTATGTCGCATTCCCTTGGGGAAATCTAGGACAACGCCATAACCTCTTCATTCATATAGATTATTTCGCTTGGCTTTCCTCAAGAGACCGGCTCACGATATCGCCTACATCGCGGGAAAGATTGGGCTTTTGCGCGATGGAGCGAAGGGCCTCTTCCGCGTGATTTCGCCGGCTGATTTCCATCATCCGCCACGTGCTGAAAGCGGTCAGCAGGCGGGCGGCCAATTGTGGATTCAGTTCGTCTGCGCGCAGGACGATTGAGGCGAGGAGCCGGTATCCCGCGCCGTCCGCCCTGTTGAACTGAACCTGGTTCAGCATGGCGAAGCTGCCGATCAGCGAGCGGACCCGATTGGGGTTGCTGATCGAGAAGGCGGGATGCTGCATCAGGTTCTTCACCCGCTCAAGGGTTTGGTCCTCCGGGATCGCAGCCTGCAGCGTGAACCACTTGTCGATCACGAGGGGCTCGTTGCGGTAACGCTCCCCGAACCAGGCGATGGCGTCATCGCGCACAGTTCCGGGGATGGTCGTGAGCACGCTGAGCGAAGCGAGACGGTCCGTCATGTTGGTTGCTGCTTCAAGCTGCGCTGAGGCAAGCGCTTCACCGGCAATGGGATCGGCTGCGGCCAAAAGATCGAGGCAGGCATTGCGCAGGCTTCTGCGCCCGGCGCTGGCCGCATCCGGGCTGTAGGGTCCCGTTTCGGTGAAGGCCGCGTAGATGCGCTGCAGGCGCTTCGAACAAGCCGCTCCGATGCGCCGGCGCAGTTCCGATCGGGCGCGATGGATCGCATCCGGATTCACATCCTGGCCGATCTCCTGCGCGATGTCGGCCTCGCTCGGAAGGGTCATGACGAGAGCCGCAAAGGCTGGGTCGTTCTCGGCATCCCGGTCGATGAAGGCGCAGAGGGCGGTCGAGAATGCGTCGATCTCCTCGTCCGCAACCTGACCTTCGATCGAGAGGGAGGCCAGCAGCCGCATGGCAACGGTCTGCGCCGCCTGCCAGCGGTTGAACGCATCCGTGTCGTGCCGCAGGAGGACGAGCAATTCCGCGTTGGGCAGATCGAGCGAGACCTTCACCGGGGCCGAGAAGCCCCGGAACAGGGACGGAACCGGCAGGGACGTCACGCCCGTGAAGGTGATGCTGTCGGCTGCCTTATCGAACAGGAACACGCCCCGTTCATCCACCTGGTCGCAGGTTGCGCTCAAGGGCGATCCGTCATGCGAGACGAGACCGAGCGCGACCGGGATGGCCATCGGCTCCTTCTTCGCCTGGCCGGGTGTCGGCGGCGTAACTTGCGTGAAATCCAACCGGTAGGTCTGCCCAGCCTCGTCGTATTGGCTTTTCACTTTGACGCGGGGCGTTCCGGACTGCTCGTACCAGCGGGCGAAGTGCGACAGGTCGCGGCCCGTGACCTCCGCGAAGGCGTTCAGGAAATCCTCGACCGTCGCGGCCGTACCGTCGCAACGCTCGAAATAGAGATCCATGCCGTGCCGGAAATCCTGTTCGCCGATGATCGTCTTGAGCATGCGGACGATCTCCGCGCCCTTTTCATAGACGGTGGCAGTGTAGAAGTTGTTGATCTCGCGATACTGGTTCGGCCGCACCGGGTGGGAGAGGGGGCTCGAATCCTCCAGGAACTGCCGGGCCCGCAGGGTCTTCACCTCGGCGATGCGATGCACGGGGCGGGAGCGCTCGTCGGAGGAGAATTCCTGGTCGCGGAAGACCGTCAAGCCCTCCTTGAGGCAGAGCTGGAACCAGTCGCGGCAGGTGACGCGGTTGCCGGTCCAGTTGTGGAAATACTCATGTGCGATGATCGCCTCGATATGGGCATAATCCATGTCGGTGGCGGTCTCGGGGCTCGCCAGCACGTATTTGTCGTTGAAGATGTTGAGGCCTTTGTTCTCCATCGCGCCCATGTTGAAGTCTGACACGGCGACGATGTTGAAGACATCGAGATCATACTCGAGGCCAAAGACCCGCTCGTCCCAACGCATGGAGCGCTCAAGCGCCTCCAGGGCATAATCGGCGCGGTTCTCCTTGCCGGGCTCCACATAGATCGCGAGTTCCACCTCGCGCCCGCTCATGGTGGTGAAACTCTCGGCGACGCGGCCAAGGCGACCGCCAACCAGCGCGAAGAGATAGGACGGTTTGGGATGCGGATCGTGCCAGACGGCGTAGTGCCGGCCGCTATCGTCGATCGATCCGCTCTCGACAGGGTTGCCGTTGCCGAGAAGGACCGGAGCTTCTTCCCGGTCGGCCTCAATGCGCGTGGTATAGACGGAGAGAATGTCGGGCCGGTCGAGGAAATAGGTGATGCGCCGGAAGCCTTCCGCCTCGCATTGCGTGCAGTAATTGCCGCTCGAGCGGTATAGGCCCATCAGCTTGGTATTGGCCGTTGGGTTGATCTCGGTCTCGATGGTCAGGGTGAAAGCCTGGCGGGGCGCCTGCGCGATCGTGAGCGAATGCGGTGAGGCCTCGAACTCCTCGTCGGACAGGACCCGCCCGTCCAGAGCCACAGACTTCAGGTTCAACTCGTCGCCATCCAGAACGAGAGGTGCATCCGAGCGCCCGGCCGGATTGGGTCTCATGGCGAGCGTCGCGATCACCCGGGTCTCCGTCGGGTGCAGCTTCACGTCGAGTTCAACTTGGTCGATCAGGAAGTCACTGGGCCGGTAATCCTCAAGGCGAATGACGGGGGCTGTCTCAGTGCGCATCGGGTACTCGTTTGAAACGAAGTTGCGTTGGTTCTAGGGCCTTGGGGAGGGACCGCCAGTCTGCTTGGCGCAGCGGGGACTAAAAGTCACGGGATCTTGGCCAAATCCAAGGCTTTTTCCGCACAACAAAATGGTACCCCTTGATCTCCAGGCGAAATACGCCATCACGTGAATTCCGCTCACGGAGACGATCATGGAATACCTTCATACGATGGTTCGCGTGTCGAACCTCGAACAATCCCTCGACTTCTTCTGCAACAAGTTCGGCCTGGTCGAAGTGCGCCGGATCGAGAACGAAAAGGGCCGCTTCACCCTCGTGTTCCTGGCGGCTCCCGGTGATGTGGAGAAGGCCCAGGATACCAAGGCGCCGCTCCTGGAACTCACCTACAACTGGGACGAGCACGACTATGCCGGCGGCCGGAACTTCGGCCATCTCGCCTACCGGGTCGACGACATATACGAGACCTGCCAGCGGCTGATGGATGCGGGCGTCACCATCAATCGCCCGCCCCGCGACGGCTACATGGCCTTCGTGAAGACCCCGGACAACATCTCCATCGAGTTGCTCCAGCGCGGTGACCCCAAACCCACGCAGGAACCCTGGGCTTCCATGGCCAATACCGGCACCTGGTAGGCTGAGCCCATCGGCTGCCCTCTCTGTCGCCCCTTGGCGAAAAGGTCTTGCTCCGCCATTCTACCCGGCCCACCATAAGACAGCCGGGTCGAACCGGCGGAGGAACATCGTGGTACGAGAGACAATCCGCTTCTGGCGGCAGGGACGAGCAGTCGAGGTTTCAGGCTTTCATCCGCGCACCACGCTTCTGGACTACTTAAGGCTTCAGGAGCGTCGCGTGGGAACCAAGGAGGGTTGCGCGGAAGGCGATTGCGGCGCCTGCACCGTGGCCCTGGGCCGACCGCGGGGCGGGCGCGTGCATTACGAGCCGGTCAATGCCTGCATCCTGCTTCTCGGCCAGATCGACGGAGCCGAGCTCGTCACGGTCGAGGATTTAGCAGTAGGAGGAGAACTGCACCCGGTGCAAACCGCCATGGTGGAGGCGCACGGCTCCCAATGCGGCTTCTGCACCCCCGGCATCGTGATGAGCCTTTTCACGCTTTATCACGAAGGCCAACGGCCCCTGATCCGCGAGGCCGTCAACGATGCGCTCGCCGGCAATCTCTGCCGCTGCACAGGCTACCGGCCCATCGTCGATGCCGCCCTGCAGGCCTGTGGTGAGCAGCCTAAGGACGCTTTCAGCGCAAACACCGAGCAGAATGTGCAAGGTCTGACGATGCTGGCCGACGGGCAGGATGTCTTCGTCGGCGACGAGACCCGCTTCTTTGCGGCGCCCGCCAGCGAGAACTCTTTGGCAACGCTTTGTGCACAGCACCCGGACGCCACCCTGGTGGCCGGCTGCACCGATGTGGGGCTGTGGATCACGAAAGGCATGGCCGAGATCGAGAAGGTGATCTGGCTCGGGCGCGTGGCGGAGCTCGATATTATCGAAGAGACCTCCGATATGCTCGGAATCGGCGCAACGGTAACGCACGCCGATGCTCACCCGTCACTCGCGCGCATCGATCCCGATCTCGGCGAACTCATGCGCCGCTTCGGATCCTGGCAGGTGCGTGCTTCCGGAACGGTGGGCGGCAACATCGCCAACGGCTCGCCCATCGGCGATCTTGCACCTGCGCTGATCGCGCTTGGCTCCGAGCTGGAACTGCGCCATGGCGATGCGACGCGCACCATGCCGCTCGAGGACTTCTTCATCGCCTATCGCAAGCAGGACCGGGTGCCCGGCGAGTTCCTGCGCCGCATCACGGTGCCGAAGCTCAAAGTCCATGAAGTCTTCCGCGCCTATAAGATTTCAAAGCGTTTCGACGAGGACATCTCGGCCGCCATGGGTGCGTTCAAGTTAACCCTCGACGGCAGGCGTATCACCGAGGCTCGCGTCGCCTTCGGCGGCATGGCGGCGACGCCCAAGCGGGCGCTTGCCACGGAGCAGGCGCTTGTGGGTCTCTCCCTTGACGAGCCGTCGAGCTGGGGCGAAGCCATGGCGGCGATCGCGCGCGATTATCAGCCGCTCGACGACCACAGATCCTCGGCCGCCTATCGCGCCACGGTGGCGCGCAATCTCGTGTTCAAGGCCTTGAGCGAGACCGCATCGGGTGAGACCCGCGCCACGCGCATCATCGGCCAGCGCGACGCGCTCCAGGCGGCGGAGTAGGGCCATGAACGAGCAGCCAAGACTCGGTGCCCATTCCACCTCCCCCTTGAGGGGGGAGGTCGCGCCGGAGGCGCGGGAGGGGGTGGGAAGCTCCACATCTGCGAATGTCGCGCTGCCACCCCACCCCGGAGCGCTGACGCGCTCCGACCCTCCCCCTCAAGGGGAGGGTGTCGAGAACCTCCGCCACATCCGCAAACCCCTGCCGCACGATTCCGGCCCGAAGCACGTCCAGGGCGTTGCGCAGTACATCGACGATATCCGCGAGCCCGAGGGCACGCTGCATGTGGCCATCGGCCAGTCGCCTAAGGCGCGCGGGCGGCTTATATCCCTCGATGTCTCCGCCGTGCGCGCCGTTCCCGGCGTCGTGGCGGTTCTCACAGCCGCGGACATTCCCGGCAAGAATGACGTGTCACCCGCCTTCGGCGACGATCCGCTCTTCGTCGACACTGAGATCAGCTTCTTAGGGCAAGCGCTCTTTGCCGTCGTTGCCACGACGCGCGACACCGCACGCCGTGCCGTCAAGAAGGCCGTGATGGAGATTGAATCCGAAGCGCCGAGCATCACGGTCGAGGATGCGCTGGAGCGTGGCGAGACCGTGCTGCCGGATTATTCTTACGGCCGCGGCGATCCGGATGCCGTCATCGCGCAGGCTCCTAAGAAGCTCGAAGGCCAGTTCCGTGTCGGCGGGCAGGAGCACTTCTATCTCGAGGGCCAGGTTGCCCTAGCGATCCCGGGCGAGGACGGCGACTTTCATGTCTATTCCTCGACCCAGCATCCCACGGAAGTGCAGCACGTGGTCGCCCGCGTGCTCGACATTCCCGATGCCTATGTCACCTGCGAGACGCGCCGCATGGGCGGTGGCTTCGGCGGCAAGGAGAGTCAGGCGACGCAATGGGCCGTGACCGCAGCGCTCGCGGCGCGTGTTACGGGACGGCCGTGCAAATTGCGTCTCGACCGCGACGACGACTTCACCCTCACCGGCAAGCGCCACGACTTCCGCTGCGACTGGAAGGTGGGCGTCGATGAGGAGGGACGCATCCAGGGCTATGCGGTCGACCTGCTCGCGCGCTGCGGATATTCGGCGGACCTCTCCGCCGGCGTGGTGGACCGCGCCATGTTCCACGCCGACAACGCCTATTGGATGCCCTCCGTCCACATCGCCTCGAAGCGGCTCAAGACCAACACCGTCTCCAACACGGCATTCCGTGGTTTCGGCGGCCCGCAGGGCATGCTTGCCATCGAGCATGTGATGGACCAGATCGCCTGGGTCACGGGGCGCGACCCGCTCGACGTGCGCTATGCCAACTTCTACCGGCCGGGTGAGAACGTCACGCCCTACGGCATGGAGGTGGAGGAGACCGACACGCTCGTCAATCTCGTGCGCACGCTCGAAGAGACCTCGCACTACCGTGCGCGTCGGGAGGAGATCGCGGCCTTCAACGCCTCATCGCCGATCATGAAACGCGGGCTGGCGCTCACGCCGGTCAAATTCGGCATCAGCTTCACGCTGACGCATATGAACCAGGCGGGCGCCCTGGTGCATGTCTACCAGGACGGCTCCGTGCATCTGAACCACGGCGGCACCGAAATGGGACAGGGGCTCTACATCAAGGTGGCGCAGGTGGTGGCCGAGGAATTCGGCATCGCCATGGAGCGCGTGCGCATCACCGCGACGACCACCGCGAAGGTGCCGAACACCTCGCCGACGGCCGCCTCCTCCGGTTCCGATCTTAACGGCATGGCGGCGAAGATTGCGGCGGGCGCGATCAAGAAGCGCATGATCGCTTATGCGTCCGAAGCTTACGGCGTGCCGGAGGAGCAGATCGAGTTTCGCGACGACCGGGTGTTCATCGGCAACCAGAGCCTCGCCTTCGACGAACTTGCGAAGAAATGCATCGCGGCCCGCGTGCAGCTCTCCGAGGCTGGGCATTACAAGACGCCGAAGATCACCTGGGATCGTGCGAAAGGCACAGGACGACCCTTCTTTTACTTCGCCTATGGGGCAGCCTGCTCCGAGGTGATTGTCGATACGCTCACGGGTGAGAACCGCCTGCTGCGCACCGACATTCTTCACGATGTCGGCCGCTCCCTGAACCCGGCCATTGACATCGGTCAGATCGAGGGCGCTTTCGTGCAGGGCATGGGCTGGCTCACCACGGAAGAGCTAGTCTTCAGCAAGGAGGGGCATCTGCTCACGCACGCTCCTTCCACTTATAAGATCCCGGTTGCCTCCGACGTGCCAGCGGCCTTCAACGTGGCGCTCTATCCCAATGCCAACCGGGAGGAGACGATCTACCGTTCCAAGGCCGTGGGCGAACCACCGGTCATGCTGGCGAACAGCGTCTTCTGCGCGCTGGCCGATGCGATCCATGCGCTCGATCCGGAAAAGCCCGTGCCGCTCAACGCACCCGCGACGCCCGAGGCGATCCTGCGCGCCTGCGAGGCATTGCGGGGGAGGCCCATGGGGTGAGGGTCTGGCGCCAACTTGCCGATTTCGTGCAGCGGCACGGAGCCGCCGCTCTCATCTCCGTCCATGACGTGAAAGGCTCCGCTCCGCGTGAAGTCGGCGCCCGGATGGTGGTGCGGCCCGACGGCGCCTTTCACGGCACCATCGGCGGCGGTCAGCTCGAATTCCGCATGCTCGACATCGCCCGTGAGATGCTGGACGCCGGGCGTGGCCCGGCCCGGATCTTCGACCAAGCGCTCGGCCCCGATCTCGGCCAGTGCTGCGGCGGCCGGGTGAAGATCCTGATCGAGACTTTTGATGCACGAGCCATGGAGGAACTGACTCCTCTCGTGGCCGCCGAGGCCGAGGGACGACTGTTTGAGCTGGAATGCCGGATGGAGGAGGGCCGCGTGAAACGCGATTTCGCGTCCGCTGTCGGCGACGACCGCTGGACCGGCTGGCGCGAGACCCATGGCGAGGTGCGCACGCCCGTTCTCCTGTTCGGCGCCGGCCATGTGGGTCGGGCGCTGGTGCTGTCGCTCGCGCCCCTGCCGTTTGCCGTGCGGTGGCTCGACGACCGGGACGATGCCTTCCCGGCCCATCTGCCGCCGAACGCGAAGGCCGTTCGTATGTGGGACCCTGAGGCGGAGATCGCCGAGGCCAGCCCTCAATCGCTCATCCTGGTCATGACTCACGATCACCCCCTCGACATGGAGATCACGGCGGCGGCCTTGCGCCGTGACTTCCCCTATGTGGGCCTCATCGGCAGCGCCACGAAGCGGGCGCGCTTCGAGAAGCGGTTCCGGGAGCTGGGAATTCCTGAGGAGACGATCCGCTCCCTCGTCTGCCCCATCGGGCTGCCGGACATCGAGGACAAGGACCCGGCCATCATCGCGGCTTCCGTGACCGCGCAACTGCTGCAGGTGCGGGAGCACGGGGGTGTTGCCCAAAAATTCTCGCCTCCCGCGGCCTCCAACGATACATAAGCATCATGAGCATCCATCGACTTGACGATCAGCGCCATCTGGCGCGCGCCATCGAACTGTCCCGCGAGCACATGGAGGAGGGGGCGGGCGGCCCCTTCGGCGCCGTGATCGTGCGCGACGGCCGGGTTCTGGCCGAGGGCTGGAATCAGGTAACCTCCGCCAAGGACCCGACGGCCCATGCCGAGGTCACGGCGATCCGGCTCGCCTGCCAAGCCGTCGGCGAGCACTCCCTGGAGGGCGCGACGCTCTATACGAGTTGCGAGCCGTGCCCCATGTGCCTCGCCTCCGCCTATTGGGCACGGGTAGGCCGGATCGTCTATGCCAATACCCGGCAGGATGCGGCCGAGATCGGCTTCGACGACAGCCTGATCTATGACGAGATCCCGAAGCCCGTATCGGAGCGCCTGATCCCCATGGACCACCTGCCGAGCTTGGAGGCCAAGGCCGTGTTCGACGCCTGGGCGGACAAGCCGGACAAGATCGCCTATTAATGATCCGCCGGGTGGCAGCGCCCGGCTGAGTTTCCTATCTGAGCTTCACCCGATCACAGACCGAGACGAGCCCATGCCCCGCGTCACCACCATCGTCCGCAAGCCCGCCGTGAAGGCCGACCGCGTCGTCGCCACGATCACCCTCGACTATGAGGCCCGCAGTCGCCGCCAGGGAACGCTGAGGGCCGAGGGTGGAGCCGACATCGTGCTCGATCTCGACATGGAGACCACCATCAACGACGGCGATGCCCTGAGGCTCGAAGACGGACAATTGGTGCAGGTGAAGGCGGCGGCGGAGTCGCTGCTGGAGGTGAGGGCCGAGAACCCGTTGCGCCTCATGCGCCTTGCCTGGCACCTCGGCAGCAATCACGGCCTCGTCGAGGTCACGGGCGATGCTCTCTACATCGAGAACAACCCGGCCTTGGCGGAACTGGCCCGCGGCCAGGGCTGCACCGTGACCCCGGTGGAGCGCCCGTTCAAGCCGGAGCGCAGCACCCATGTGTGCGATCACGACCATGGGCATCATCATGGCCATGCACACAGCCACAGTGAGAGCCACGCTCATGCGCACAGCCATGAGCATTCCCATGGCCACGATCATGCACACGAGCACAAGCATGATCACCATGACCATGCCCACCACGAGCACGGCCCCGGCTGCGGTCACCATCATCACGGGCACAAGCACGATCACTGATCGAGCCTGAAGCTTTCAGACGAGCATGTCCAAGACCACCCGCGCGACGCTGGCCCTGCAGCAGGCTGGCGTGCCTTTCACGGTGCACTCATACGAGTACGATTCCAATGCGGAGCGCATCGGCCTTCAGGCGGCGGAAGCCATGGGGGCCGATCCGTCGAGCGTGCTGAAAACCCTGATGGTGCTGGTGGACAACAAGCCGGCCTGCGTGATCCTACCCTCCGATCAGGAGGTCAACCTGAAGAAGCTGGCATCGGCTCTCGGCGGCAAGGCGGCCCAGATGATGAAGCCGGCGGATGCAGAGCGCATCACCGGCTACCACGTCGGTGGCATCAGCCCCTTCGGGCAGAAGAAGCGCGTCCCAACCGTGCTGGAGCAATCGGCTTTCGAGCACGCGCAAGTGTTCATCAACGGTGGCCAGCGCGGCCTGCAGGTGAAGCTCGATCCGCGCGCGGCGGCTGAGGTGCTGGGTGCGAAGGTCGCGGGGGTGGTCTAGAGACTTCGTTGTTCCGTCGTGGCGGGGCTTGTCTCGGCCATCCACGTCTAAGACCGGGTTGGGGACGTGGATCCGGAGCAGGTCCAGGGATGACGTGTGGTGCACTTCTGCGTCGTAGGCATAAGCCTATTTGCCTTGAACTCGACATCCCCATATGAGAGGGCCCATTCCCTGATCTCTGCCCGACCGTTTTGCTGAGCATGACCCAGAAATTTTTCACTGTGGCTCCCATGATGGACTGGACCGACCGGCATTGCCGGGCGTTTCATCGCGTCCTGTCGCGCCGGGCGCGGCTCTATACGGAGATGGTCACCACGGGGGCGGTCATTCATGGGCCGCGGGAGCGGCTGCTCGGGTTCAGCGAGGTTGAGCATCCGGTGGCGGTGCAGCTTGGCGGGTCGGATCCGAAGGATCTGGCGCAGGCCGCCCGGATCTGCGCCGAGTTCGGCTATGACGAGATCAACCTCAATGTTGGCTGCCCCTCCGACCGGGTGCAGAACGGCCGCTTCGGGGCCTGCCTGATGCAGGAGCCGGTGCTGGTGGGCGAGTGCGTGGCGGCCATGAAGGCCACTGTATCCCTGCCGGTGACGGTGAAATGCCGCATTGGCGTGGACGATCAGGATACGGAGGAGGCTCTGAACCGCCTCACCGACTGCGTGGTGGCGGCCGGCTGCGACGAGCTGACTGTTCACGCCCGCAAGGCTTGGCTGCAGGGCCTGTCGCCGAAAGAGAACCGGGATATCCCGCCCCTCGACTACCCCAGGGTGTATCGCCTGAAGCAGGCTCGCTCCGATCTGCCGATTGCCATCAATGGCGGCATCAAGACGATGGCCGAGGTGCATGAGCATCTCAAGCACGTGGATGGCGTGATGCTCGGCCGCGTGGCTTATCATGAGCCCGAAATCCTGCTCGCCGTAGACCCGGAGCTTTACGGCGAAGCCGCGCCCGTCGCCGATGGGTTCGAGGCTATTGAGGCGTACGAGCCCTATATCGCGGAGCAGCTCGCCAGGGGCGAGCGCCTGCACAGCATCACCCGCCACATGCTCGGTCTCTTCACCGGCCGCCCCGGCGCGCGGGCCTATCGCCGCCATTTGGCGACCGCGGCGGTGAAGCCGGGCGCGAACCTGCAGACGCTGCGGGATGCGGTGGCGCATGTGTCGCGTGAGACGGCGGCGCTCGAGGCGCGGCTGGCTGCGGCGGAGTAATTTCTGATGTCATCCCGGACGGCAAAGCCGATCCGGGATCGGGTGACGAGGGTGGCGCTGGAACCCTCCTCCCCCTTGTGGGGAGGAGTTGGAGGTGGGGGTGCCGGCGTCACATCCTGAAAGCTTGGCGCTTACACCCCCACCCTGACCCTCCCCACAAGGGGGAGGGAAGCCCGCGCTATATTCTGAAGATGATCCCGGATCTGCGCTGCGCTTCGTCGGGATGACGAGGTTTTATTAGCCTGCGCCCTCCTTGCCCCGTAAAATCAGCCGATTCCCTCGCACCTCATACGACCCGAGACGCTCGAGGAAGCTCATGCCCAGCAGGTTGGCGTGGAGCACGCCGGTGCGGGCGATGAGAGCGCGGACATTGCGTTCCGTGATCGACCCGACGGTCAGGCTCTCGATGACCACAGGGGCGGCCAGCGCCGCGCCGTTGGCGGTCGAGACCGGCACGGAGTAGTTCAGCGTTTCCGGCTTGAAGCCCAGCGCCACGGCGTTTTCCGCCCGCAGGACCACGGTGCTGGCGCCCGTGTCGAAGATGAAGCGGGTCTCGTGGCCGTTCACCGCGCCCTGCACCAGGAAGCTCCCATCCATCCGCCGTGCGGCCACCACTTCGCCTTCAGCCGTCGTGACGGTGCGTCCAACCGCGATGTCGCCGATGGCGCGGTCTATCACGGTCTGCAATTCCTCGCGGGAGGCGTAAGTGACGAGCAGGGCAATGAGAATGCCGCCGCTCACCGCAATGGTTTGCACCCCATAGGTCCAGTGCCGGGCAAAGCCCTCCACGATGGAGGCCGCCATGAGGAGGGATAGGCCACCAAGACTCAGAAGACCTGCGGCCTCCATGGGCGAGAACTCGCCGATGGGCTCCTCGGCGAAGAGTCCCACCAGGAGAGCGCCGATCAGAAGAAGAAGGCCCGCTCCGCGAATGCCCGGCATCAATCGGTCTTGCCTGGTTCGGGTGCGAAGGGCGATTCGAGGGCAAAGGCTTGGCGCATGCGCTCAGGCAGCTCTGCCATGATCAGCAGACGCTCAACTTCCGGGATGCGATACCAGCGGGTGATCTCCTCGCGCGTGCGGCCGCAGCCTTCGCAGAGGCCCGTCTCGGAATCGAGAGTGCAGACGCGGATGCAGGGGCTGGAAACACGGGTCATATGCTTCTCATGTTGTTATGACCCGAGGACGGTCAAGAGGCCGATCAGCGCGGCGATCTCCGCCACCTGCTGCGCGGCGCCCGCGATGTCTCCCGTCTGCCCGCCGAGATGGCGCTTCGCAAAGCCGGTCACGGCGAGGCCTGAGAGGCCGGAGAGTGCCAGCATCAGGACAATGCCGGTGGCCGGCAGGTCGCCGAGCGCGCCCAGCAAGACGGCAAGAGCAACGGCAATCCCGGCCGCCTGCCAAAAGGTCTTCTGCGCCGGCTGTCCGACCGCCTGGGACATACCGTCCAGGCGGGCCGGGGGCAGGAACACCAGAGGCATCAGGCCCGATGTGCGCGACAGGGAGGCGGTGACGAGGATCGCAGCCACGACGGCTCCGCCGTCGATTCGCGAGGCCAGGGCCGCCAGGGCGCCGATCCGGAGCGCGAGCGATAGGAACAGGGCCGAGGCTCCGAATGAGCCGATCCGGCTGTCGCGCATGATCTCCAGGCGCTTCTCGCGGGTGGTGCCCCCGATGCTGTCGGCGGTATCGGCCAGGCCGTCCTCGTGCAGCGCACCGGTGGTCAGCACCATGGCAGCGGCCGACAGGGTCGCGGCAAGCCAGGGACCGAGATCGAGCATCAGGGCAAGGCCCAGCACGGCGGCCGGCAAGAGGCCAAGCACGAGGCCTGCCACGGGAATCATGCGCAGCAGGCGCGGAAAGCTCGGCGGCGCATGGGCGTCCTGCTCCCACGGCAGGGCTGGAACCGGAAGCCGGGAAAAGAAGCGAATGCAATGGGCTAGGTCTACGGCCGCCGCCTGCCACGCGCTCATGGGCGCCGCCTCGCTCGGTTCAATTTGCTCCGACATGCTTCACCCCGCGTGCATGGGCCGCTATAGGTCACGCCTCTTCGCGTTCTGCAATGCCCTTGCGGGCTGGAGCCCCTCATGTCCGATGCCGTGTCCTCACCTTTCGACGATATCCGCCGCCTGATCACGACCATGCCCGGTCCGGATGAGGCCGCCGTCGAGGCCGTGCGGATGCGCGACCGGCAGCTCACCAAGCCAGGCGGCAGCCTCGGCCGCCTGGAATGGATCGCCGAGTGGCTCGCCGCCTGGCAGGCGAAGTCCACACCCAGCGTCGACCGCCCGCTGGTCTGCGTGTTCGCGGCAAGCCACGGCGTGACCGCCAAGGGCGTGTCGGCTTATCCCTCCGACGTGAACCGCCAGATGCTGGAGAACTTCGCGGCCGGCGGCGCTGCCATCAATCAGATCTGTGCGGCCTATGGGTTAGGCTTCAAGGTGTTCGATCTCGCCATCGACATGCCCACCGGCGACATCACCGAGGCGGATGCCATGGATGAGAAATCCTGCGTCGCCACCATGGCGTTCGGCATGGAAGCGATTGCCGGCGGCACCGATCTGCTCGCCATAGGCGAGATGGGCATCGGCAACACCACCGTCGCAGCGACGATCTACACGGCGCTCTATGGCGGGCCTGCCGAGCACTGGGTCGGGCGCGGCACGGGTGTGGATGACGAGGGCCTCCGGCGCAAGGTCGCGGCCGTCGAAGCGGCCATTGCCCATCACGGCGACAATCTGAAGGATCCGCTCGAGGTGCTGCGCCGCGTCGGCGGGCGCGAGATCGCCGCCATGGCGGGCGCCATTCTCGCCGCGCGGCTGCAGCGGATTCCGGTGGTGCTCGATGGCTATGTGGCGACCGCTGCCGCGTCCATTCTCCACGCCATCCATCCCTCGACCATCGATCACTGCATCGCCGGTCATCTGAGTGCCGAAGGTGCGCATCAGGACGTGCTCGGCCGCCTCGGCAAGATCCCACTTCTGGCGCTGGGCATGCGGCTCGGCGAAGGATCCGGTGCGGCTTTGGCGGCCGGCCTCGTGAAGGCGGCGGCTGCGGTCCATCGCGACATGGCCACCTTCGGGCAGGCGGGAGTGTCCGAGCGCCTGTCGTGAGACGATTCCGTCGCCGCTCCGGGCCGAGCGGCATCACCTCTCTCATCGCCGCGCTTGCACTCGCCGGCGGGGCCGCAATCGTGCTGAAGCCGAGTGGGCGCTCATTGGAGGGCCGTGCCCAGGTGACAGACGGCGACACGATCCGCATTGGCGAGGCGCGCATCCGTCTGAAAGGCATAGACGCGCCCGAGATGGAGCAGCGCTGCTCTAAGGACGGCCGCTCATACGCTTGCGGCGTGTCGGCCCGGCGGGCGCTGATCGATCTCGTCTCGGGCGAGACGGTGCGCTGCCGCGCCATCGGACGCGACCGCTACCAGCGGATTCTTGCCCGCTGCACGGTCCATGGGATAGACATCGGCACGCAGATGGTCGAGAACGGTTGGGCTCTCTCCTACGGGCGAGATTACGACACTGAGGAAGCCCGCGCTCACGAGCGCGGTTTGGGTCTCTGGGAGGGAGAGTTCGAGCGGCCGCAGGACTGGCGCCGGGAGCATTCGTAAAAGAGCGACGTCATGTCCCTCGGATGGGACCTCCAAGACCTGTGCTGGAATTCCTATTTCCGTAGGGATGAATCCTCCGCCGAATTTCAACGATCTTGCCATCCAATTGCGAGCCTGCCGCATTTGCCGCGATACGCCGCGCTATGGCACGGCCTTGCCGCACGAGCCGCGCCCGATCGTCCAGGGCAGCGCCAGCGCGCGCCTGTGCATCGCCAGCCAAGCGCCCGGCACGCGGGCTCATGCCAGCGGCATCCCGTTCGCCGATCGGTCCGGCTCACGGCTGCGCTCATGGCTCGGCCTGGACGAGAAGACGTTTTACGATGAATCCAAGGTCGCTATCCTGCCTATGGGCTCCTGCTTCCCGGGGCAGGATGCGAAGGGCAGCGATCTCGGGCCACGCCGGGAATGCGCCGAGGCTTGGCGCCAGCCCCTTTTTCAAGCTCTGCCCAATCTCGATCTCGTCCTGCTGATCGGCCAGTATGCGCAGGCCTGGCATCTGGGCGAGAACTTCAAGGACGGGCTCACCGAGACGGTGAGGCGCTGGCGGGACATCCTCAGCCATCCGCAGAAGCCGCGTATCCTGCCGCTGCCGCATCCCTCCTGGCGCAACAATGGCTGGCTCAAGAAGAACCCCTGGTTCGAGGCTGAGCTCCTGCCGGTGCTTCAGCAGGAAGTCCGTGAACTGCTTTGAAGCGGGGGCTAGTAAAGAACAATAAAACGGCCTGAATATACATCGGAAATTTAAATAATAATAAGAGTATTCAAAACAACATTTGGAACGATCTGTGTTGCGATGTGTTTACTTGATGCAGATCAGGTAATTCCATGACATATGTTCCCTATCACCAAGAGGCCCCTGGCTTCGATGGACGTCTCTCCCACACGACACTTCACCCCTGTGATTGTGTAGCTGGTGAGGATGAACTCAGCCAGGTTGCAGCGCCCATCGGTTTGTCTCGGGAGGCGGAGGTATTCGGTCTGCTCGACTTTCCCCAAATGAACGATTCTGCAGACCTCAATCTCGTTCCCTGGATGAACCTGCCACGCAGGGCCCGGCACCGGAACGAACAGGCTCGCCTGTTCAGGCAGTAAGCGCCATGCGGCTAGCCTGACGTCACTTTCTTGAAGGAGCTCCCAGTGTCCGATTATCGTTATGCCCGTGGCCAGCACGTGACGTTCACGGGCAAGCGCCTAATGAGCCCCTCCTGGACCGGTGACTTCGTCATCACTAAGTTGCTGCCGTCCGGTGGCGAAGAGCCCCGGTACGAGATCAGCAGAGCTGGGGAGACCTACAGCCGCGCAGCGCTGGAAAGCGACCTGACGGCCCGGTCCGAGACCCTGCAGTCGTCCGTCTTCTAAATCACTCCACAATCTGAACCGGTTCGGATCCAAAAGTGGTGTCCACTTTTGGGCTCAATGCTCTATGTTCGAGCTCGACGATAAGGAGCCTGGACAGCATGAGCCCGACGACCCTGCGCTGCATCGTCGACGGACCGGTCGCGACGATCACCCTCGCACGACCCGACAAGATGAACGCGTTCAATGCCACCATGCATGCCGAGCTCCGCGATGCGCTCGATCAATGCGAGGGTGACGAGAGCGTGCGCGTCGTGGTGCTGACCGGCGAGGGGCGGGCCTTCTCGTCAGGTCAGGACCTGACGGTCGATCTCAAGCGCGACGCGCAGGGGCACCTCGATCTCGGGCCGGCCCTGGAGCGCGATTACAACCCGCTGATCCTCCGGCTCGCCAACTATCCGAAACCTGTCATCGCTGCCCTCAACGGCCCGGCCGTCGGAGCTTCCATGAACATCGCGCTCGCCTGCGACATCGTCGTTGCGGCGCGCTCCGCTTATCTGCAGGAAGCCTTCGCCAAGATCGGCCTGATTCCCGATGCCGGCGGCACCTGGATCCTGCCGCGGCTCATCGGTCCCAAGATGGCGCTCGCCCTCATGCTCAGCGCCGAATCCGTTCCGGCCGAAGAGGCGCAGCGCATGGGCCTCGTCTACAAGGTGTTCGAGGATTCCTCATTTGCAGTCGATGTGGCAGCCTTCGCGTCAAAGCTCGCGGCAGGTCCCGGGCTTTCCTATCGTCTCACCAAGCAGGCTGTGGCGCAGAGCCTCTCGAACGATCTGGAGGCGCAGCTGAAGCTCGAGGCGAGGCTGCAGAGCGAGGCGGGATCGAGCGACGACTTCATGGAGGGCGTCGCTGCCTTCCGTGAAAAGCGCGCGCCGCGCTTCCAGGGACGCTGAGGAGATACACTCATGCGCCCCACCTACTGGATCCTCGGCCTCGCCACCTTAAGCATCGTGATCGGCCTGTTCGTGTCGCGGGACCCTGAACGCGCCGAGCGGCTCTCGCAGATGTATCGGGACGCGGCCCTTACCGGCGAGACCCGGCAGATGGTGATCATGGGTCTTGCCATCGCCATCGGAGCCTTCGTGGTCTATCTCACGATGACACGGCGCTGATGCTCTGCCGATCGTCCCGGTTTGTTCACGGTGCATTCAACAGGCTTGGCCTTATTCTCCTAGCATGATCCCGCAGAAGTGGGTCGAAGAGGGGCCTCCACCGTGCTTTCCCTGAACCGTGCCGTTGTTTTCGCTGCCTTCGCGCTGATGGCCACCATCGGTCAGGCCTCTGTAGCTCTTGCCCAGGACCGCCTCGCCCTCGTGGTCGGGCAGGGTGCCTATGAGGGGCGCACTCTCGCGCATGCCGCGAACGATGCCGGCCTGATCGCTCAAACCCTGACCAGTGCCGGCTTCGAGGTCGTGCAGGGCCGTGATCTCAATGCCAGCGATCTGCGCAGCCTCGTCCGCGACTTCCTCGACAAGGTCGAGGGTCTGGAGGCTGGCTCCACAGTGATGGTTTATCTCGCCGGACACGGGGTTCAGCTCGAAGGCGACAATTATCTGCTGCCCGTCGACGCCCGTATCCAGCGCGACGCGGACATTGCCATCGAAGGCTTCCGTCTCTCGGATCTCGTCCGCTCCCTCGAGCAGAGCCCGGCGCGGGTGAGGGTGGTCGTGGCCGACATGGCCCGTGAATACGCGCTTGGCTCCACGGGCGAGCCTATCGCCAAGGGACTGGCGCTGATCGAGCCGCCCTCAGGCTTCCTAATGGCCTTCTCGTCCGCCCCCAACATCGTCGCTACGGACGGGTCGGGCCCATATGGCCCCTATGCCACGGCGCTGGCGGAAATGATCCGCCAGCCGGGCTTACCCCTGGACGAGGTCTTCGCCCGCACGCGCCTGCGGGTGCACGAGACCACGAACGGCCTGCAGATCCCCTGGCATTCGGCTAATCTGGCTAATGCCTCCTTCGTGTTCTTCGAGCAGGCGGAAGCCGCTGCCGCACCGTTGGTGCGTGAAGTGCGCCGCATCGAGGAAGTACCGGCCGAAGAGGCCTATGCCATCGCGGTCGAGCGCGACACAATCCAGGATTATCAGGCCTTCCTGCGCCGCTATCCCGATCATCGCCTCTCCCGCCGCGTGACGGCGCTCCTCGCCGCCCGCCGCGAGGCTGCCGTCTGGCGCCGGACCGTCACGCGCAACACCCGCGAGGCCTATTGGACTTACCTGCGCTCTTACCCGAACGGCCCGCACGCTCCGGATAGCCGGCGCAGGCTCGTGCGTCTCTCCGCACCCTATGCTCCGCCGGCCGTCTTCGAGGAGGTGATCTACGACGACCTGCCTCCGCCGCTGCCGGAGGTGGAGCGGATCGAGGTCGTCGAGGTGGTGACCATCATCCGCGATGTGCCGCCGCCGCGTCTGCCGGCTTATCTCCTGCCGCGCTGGGACGAGGATGACGAGGAGTTCATCACCATCATCCGCGAGGCGCCGCCACCGCCGATCATGGCCGGCATCCTGCCGATCCCGTATGCGATCCCCGTGCCGTACCGGGCGCGTCCACCCCGCTACTTCTACCAGCCGATCGCTCCGAGAACCCCGCGGGGACCGGTCGCCATTCCCGTGCGGGCTCCGTACGTCTTCGACCGCAGCGATGAGCCCCTGCCGCGACCGCGCCGCAACCTGCACGCCGATGAGCCCCGCGTGCCGAGGCAGCCGGGTCTCGCTGCGCCCCTCGAGCCGATCCCCGTCTCGGTCAATCCGCGAGCCCCTCGCGAGGGCAGGGATGTTCGTCCCGGCGAGCCCCCGCGCCTGCAGCCGGACCGTATCCCCTCGCGGAGGATCCCGCTGATCGGCGATGGTCAGGAGCGTCCACGTCCGAGCCGGCCTGAGATCGTGGAGCCAAGAGAGCAGCCCGACCGGGAGCGCGGCCAGCGCTCCGTTGACCGGGAACGCGATGGGCGTGACATCCGACCCGAGGCTCCCGTCCGCGGTGCCGCGCGCCCGCGGCTCGATACGGACGAGATCCTGCCGCGTCAGCCGAGGGCGGACCGGCCGCGGATCGAGATCGAGCGCCCGGACCGGGATAAGGCTGCCCGCGAGCCCGAGCGCCGCGATCTGCGCAACCGGACGGACAGGAGGCCCGATCCGGAGAGGATTGAGCGGGCGCCGGTGATCGTGCTGCCTCAGATCGAGGAGCGCCGCCCCCGTCGTGACGACGATGGGCCGCCCCGTCGGCGCATCGAACGGCCTGCCTCTGTGGAGAGACCGGACCGGGAGGAGCGGCGTGACCGCCTCCCACGGCCCGCTCTGCGCGATGAACTGCGCCCGGATCGCCCGTTCCACGATATCGCGCCTCGGGAGATCGAGCGAGCCGAGCGACGCGCCCGTCCATTCTTCGAGGAGAGCCCCGCGCCCCGTCGGGTCGAACGGCCGGAAGCACCTGCTTTCCAGCCGAGGCCGATGCCCCGCATGGAGGCGCCCGCGCGGGTAGAGCGAGCCGTGCGCGAGCCGCCAAGAACCTTCGACCAGCCTCGCCCAGGTCGAGACATGGACAGGCCGTCCCGCGACCGACCCTCCTTCGACTCGCCACGGCGGCAGGGTGATGAAGCCCGGGAGCGGCGTTGCCTGCCCGGACGTCCCTGTCCGCAGGAACGCTAACGCCTCAGAACAAAACGCCGGAGCTTTGGGCTCCGGCGTTTCGGTTTTGAAAGGCAATCAGCCTGCGGCTTACTTGTTGAGTCGCGCAATCAGGCTCGACGTGTCCCAGCGCTTGCCGCCCATTGTCTGGACCTCCGCATAGAACTGATCGACGATGGCCGTGACTGGCAGGCTGGCGCCGTTCTTGCGCGCCTCGCCCAGGACGATGGACAGGTCCTTGCGCATCCAGTCGACGGCGAAGCCGAAGTCGAACTTGCCCTGGTTCATGGTCTTGCCGCGGTTCTCCATCTGCCAGGAGCCAGCCGCGCCTTTCGAGATCACCTCGAGCACCGCCTCGATGTCGAGACCGGCCTTCTTGCCGAAGTGGATGCCCTCGGCCAGACCTTGCACGAGGCCGGCGATGCAGATCTGGTTGATCATCTTGGTCAACTGGCCGGAGCCGGTGGGGCCGAGCAGCCTGCAGGCGCGGGCAAAGCTCATGATCACGGGCTCGGCCTTCCCGTAAGGCTCGGCGTCGCCGCCGCACATGACCGTGAGAACCCCGTTCTCTGCGCCGGCCTGGCCGCCCGAGACCGGGGCGTCGATGAAGGCGAAGCCTTTCTCCTGGGCCGCTGCGTAGAGCTCGCGCGCCACTTCCGCCGACGCGGTGGTGTGATCGACGAAGATGGTGCCTCGGTCCATGCCGTGGAAGGCGCCATCGTCCCCGAGCGTCACCTGGCGCAGATCGTCGTCGTTGCCCACGCAGGCGAACACGATCTCCTGGCCCTCGGCGGCTTCACGGGGAGTCTTGGCGGCGCGTCCGCCGTTTTCCGACACCCACTTGTCCGCCTTGGCGCCCGTACGGTTGTAGACCGTCACCTCGTGGCCCTTGTCCTTGAGGTGACGCGCCATGGGATAGCCCATCACGCCAAGTCCGAGGAATGCAACCTTCGCCATCGTCCGCTCCCTGAAATCCTACTCGGTTCTAGGAAGGGAAGAGGCCAGGGTCAAACGGCACTATTTGATATCGAAGGAAAAATATTTGGCGCGGATCTGGTCATAGGTGCCGTTGGCCTGCACCTCGGCGATGGCGCGGTTGAACTGTTCGCGCAGCGCCTCATCCTCCTTGCGCAGGCCGATGCCGTAGGCCTCGCGCTTGTAGGCTGGCTCCGCCGGCGCATCGCCCAGAATATGGCAGCAGCCTCCCTCGCGGGTTGCGAGAAACTTCGACAGAAGCAGCTCGTCCGCAAAGACCGCATCGATGCGACCCACCAGAAGGTCGAGATTGGCCTCTTCCGCCTTCGCATAGAGGACGATCTCGGATTCCTTGTAGAAGGTCTTGAGGTATGCCTCGTGATCAGTGCGCTCGATGGTGCCGATCTTTTTGCCAGCCATCGTCAGAGGCGTCACCTCGCCCGGGGCTGTCTCCTTCGGGGCGATGAACACGGCCGGAATCCGATAATAAGGATTGGAAAAGGCGATCCTCTTCTGCCGGCGCTCCGTGATCTCGAGCGACGACATGATGGCATCGTAGTCCCGGTTCAGCAGGCCCTTGATGATGCCGTCCCACGGGTGCTGAACGAGTTCACACTGAGCCTTCATGGCCTCGCAGAGGCTCTTGAGCAGATCGACTTCGAAGCCCTGCAGCTCGTTGTTGCCATCAATGAAATTGAAGGGCGGGTAGGCGCCCTCCACGGCAACGCGGATCACTGGCGGCTGTGCGGGAGGTTGTGCCTGCGACAGGCATGGACCCACGCCCAGCCCGAGCAGCAGCCCGGCAGCAAGCGCCAGTCTTCGTCCAAACCCCAATACGCTCACGGCAGCCCAGCCCAGATTGTCTGACTGGATATCCCTTGAAAATACTGAACAGTCAAATGACAGGCTGTCTCAGTACTTAACAGCAGCAGTAGAAAAAGCGGTCTAACCGCCCGTAACGCTCATGTGGCGGCTGAGCGCCGGGCGGGAATGGCGCCGGTCGATGATGAAGTCGTGCCCCTTGGGCTTGCGGGCGATCGCATCGACGATGGCCCGGTCGAGCAGGTCGTTGCTCTCGGAGGCGCGCACCGGCGCCCGCAGGTCGGCGGCATCCTCCTGGCCGAGGCACATGAAGAGCTGGCCGGTGCAGGTCACCCGCACCCGGTTGCAGCTTTCGCAGAAATTATGCGTCATCGGCGTGATGAATCCGAGCCGCCCGCCGGTCTCCTTCACCCGCACATAACGGGCCGGACCACCCGTTCGGTCGTCGAGGTCCTGCAGCGTGTAGCGGCCCGAGAGGCGGGCGCGGACCATGGACAGAGGCAGAAACTGGTCGATGCGCTGCCCGTCGATCTCGCCCAGCGGCATCACCTCGATGAGCGTCAGGTCCATGCCCCGGCCATGCGCCCATTCGAGCAGGGTTTCCAGCTCGTCCTCGTTAACACCCTTCAGCGCAACCGCGTTGATCTTGACCTTCAAGCCCGCTCCTTGAGCGGCATCGAGTCCCTGCATCACCTTGGCGAGATCGCCCCAGCGGGTGATGGCGCGGAACTTGTCCGGGTCGAGGGTATCGAGGGAGACGTTGACGCGCCTGACGCCGCAGGCGGCGAGATCCTTGGCATGGCGGGCGAGCTGCGAGCCGTTCGTGGTCACCGTCAGCTCGTCGAGGGCGCCCGATTCCAAGTGTCGGGCGAGGGAGCCAAACAGGGTCATGATGTCCCGGCGCACCAGGGGCTCGCCGCCGGTGATCCGCAGCTTGCGAACGCCCTTGGCCACGAAGGCCGAGCAGATCCGGTCGAGCTCCTCGAGGGTCAGCAGGTCGCGCTTGGGCAGGAAGGCCATGTCCTCGGACATGCAGTAGACGCAGCGGAAGTCGCAGCGATCCGTCACCGAGACGCGCAGATACGTGATGGCCCGGCCGAATGGGTCCATCAGGGAATGACCGATCTCGGAGGTCTCAAGCTGAGCCGGGGTGGCTCTCATGGTGGAAACGCTTTCGCTCACAGGAATCTTGCTTCAATCCGCATCATCAAGCACGTAGCGTCAATTGCAACCGGGAAAAGGGTGAGATCATGGCGTCCGAACGCTGGCCGACGGAGCTTAGGCTCGCCAAGGACAAACGAAGCCTGCATATCGCCTTCGACGATGGCACAGCTTTTGATCTGCCGGCCGAGTACCTGCGGGTGTCGAGCCCTTCGGCCGAGGTGCAGGGGCACAGCCCCGCCGAGCGGAAGACCGTGCCGGGCAAGCGCGAGGTCACGATCATCGGTGTCGAGCCGGTGGGCAATTACGCCGTGAAGCTGGTCTTCGACGACCTGCACGATACCGGTATCTACGGCTGGGATTATCTCTACCGGCTCGGCGCGGAGCAGGGGGACAAATGGCAGGGCTATCTCGATGAGCTTGCCGCAAAGGGGCTGTCGCGGGACAGGGTGCGGTGAAACGAAAATGGCCGGGACAAGTCCGGCCATGACGCAAGATTGAATAGCTTTTACCGAAGAACCACGACCCGCGAGCCGACCTTTGCGCGGTTATAGAGGTCGGTCACATCCTCGTTGGTCATGCGGATGCAGCCGGAGGAGACGGCCTCGCCGATGGTCTCGGGCTCGTTCGAGCCGTGGATCCGGTAGATGGTGCTGCCGATATAGAGGGCGCGGGCGCCGAGCGGATTTTCGGGACCGCCCTTCATGTAGCGGGGCAGGTCGGGCCGGCGCTTGAGCATCGACGCCGGCGGGCGCCAATCCGGCCATTCGCGCTTCATGGTGACGGAATGGGTGCCGGACCAGGTGAAGCCTGGGCGGCCGACGCCGACGCCGTACTGGACGGCCTGGCCGTTACCGAGCACGTACCACAGGCGGCGTTCGCTGGTGGAGACGACGATTGTGCCGGGTGCATAACGCCCATCGAACGTCACGATCTGCCGCGGCACGGCGGAAGCCTGCGCCCGGTACGTCTCCTCGGCGCTGTAGAGCGGCTGGCGGGTGAGAGGATCGATAGCCGTAAATGCCGCAGCCGGCGTCGCAAGCACCACGAAGGCGCAAGCAAGTCCAGTGAGAGCAGCGCGAGTGCGTCCCATAATTGCCTCGGTTTGAACATGTTGATGGCGGGTCTATGATTGCACAACGCAACAGCCCCGCTTCGGATCCATGGGATTATTAGGGCTTTTGCTACGAAATCCTAGTGCGATTTGTCACAATCCTGCCATGTCGTAACCGAGTGGTTAAGGCCAAGGCGCCATAATTCATGCGACAAAATACTTGCCGCCTTGGCTGCTTCTTTGGCTTGACGCAGGGGGTTCGGCGCCTTTAGAAGGCCTCTGTCAGGGCGCGTAGCTCAGCGGGAGAGCATTCGCTTCACACGCGAAGGGTCACAGGTTCAATCCCTGTCGCGCCCACCATTTTCTTCCTGACAATAAGCTTCACAACATTGTGTGCATCGAAGCACGCGAGCGATGGCTCGTGCCTCAGGCCGCAAGCGGCCGCATGAGGCGCTGGATGGCGGGAAACAGCTCGTCGAAATGCTTGATCACGAGGTCCGGCTCCAGCCTCTGCACCGGCACGTCCGTGTAGCCGAAGGGAACGGCAATGACCGGAATGCCGGCATTCTTCGCCGTCACGATATCCGTGCGTGAATCCCCGATCATGATCGCGCGGCTCGGGTGGCCACCCGCCCGCTCGATGGTGAGCGTCAGGTGGCGCGGGTCCGGCTTGAAGTAGCGGAAGGTGTCGCGGCCGCAATTGGCCGCGAAACGACGGCCGATACCGAGTTCATGCAGGAGCTTCACCGAGTGCTCCTCGACTTTGTTGGTGCAGACCGCCAGGATGAACCCAGCCTCGTCCAGCCGATCAAGGGCCTCGGCCACGCCAGGATAGAGCCTGGTCCGGACGCAGATGTTCTCGCCGTAATGAACCATGAACTGCCGGAACAGCTCGTCGAGATAATCCGGTGTCAGCTCCTTGCCGGCGGCCTCGAAGCCGCGTTGGATCAGGGCTCGGGCGCCCGCGCCGATCATGTCGCGCGCCTTCCTCACCGGCAGGGAGGCCAATCCCTCCCGTTCGAGGATCACGTTCAGGGTTCCGACGAGGTCGCCGGCCGTGTCTGCCAGGGTTCCATCGAGGTCGAAGACGGCGATGGGCGAGACATTGTGCGGGGTATCAATGGCCATGAAGGTCGGCTACCTGCTGCGGGCAAGGGAATCAAGCATCGGGATGATAAGGTCCTAAGGTTGATTCGTTCTTACCGAATGGAGTGTTGAATGCGGTCCTTTGGTCCCGCGGCGTTGATTTTTGCAGCCCTGGCGCTGGGGGGCCTTGGAGGTCCCGCCCTGGCTGCATCCTACGATTTCGTTCCTGCCCCCCAGACCGACCTGAACCGTATTTATAGGATCGATCGGATCACTGGCGAGGTCAGCTCCTGCCAGTATGGTCTTCAGGAAGGCACGATCGGGGTGACGCTGTGCTTCAGCGCAGGTGAGGGCGCCGGCCCTCAGACACCGGGTGAATATGGGCTCGTCGCCTCCCGCCACGAGCGGGAAGGGGGCGTGTTCCGGGTCAATTTCCGGACTGGTCAGATGAGTATCTGCTACGTATTCGACGAGCGAGTGGTGTGCACGCCGCAGATGACCCCGTCGCCGGCGACCTCCTCGGCGGCCGCCCCGGTGGCAACGCCCAGCGTCAGCCCAGGGACGGGAGCCTCGCCGCAGCGTCCCTGAGGCCCCTTGTCGGCCATCAGACACTGCTCATCCATGATACGTTCTTTCTTCCAGGTGCTCCTGTGTGTTAGAGGCCCACTATACGGCCTTCAGCCGGCGCCTCCTTAATGTCAGAGGATCTCCGTGAGCGACACTCTCAAGCGTGCAGCGGCCGAACGGGCAGCCCAACTCGTCACTGACGGGATGAGGCTGGGGCTCGGCACCGGCTCGACCGCGGTGCATTTCGTCGCGGCCATCGGCGAGCGCGTCCGGGGCGGGCTGAAGGTCGTGGGCGTACCCACCTCCGAGGCAACCCGCGAGCAGGCTCTGCGCGAAGGTATTCCCCTGACCACCCTGGACGAAACGCCGGACTTGGACCTGACGGTTGACGGGGCCGACGAGATCGACAGCGACCTGCGCCTCATCAAGGGCGGCGGTGGCGCGCTGCTGCGGGAGAAGATCGTCGCGTCCGCGAGCCAGCGCATGATCGTCATCGCAGACGGGTCGAAGCTCGTCACGAAGCTCGGACGCTACCCGCTCCCCATCGAGGTGATGCCTTTCGGCCTCACGGCCACGGAACGCGCTATTGCCCGGCTGCTGGATTCCCTGTCCATGTCCGGCGAGCTGCGCCTCCGGCATGCCGCCGACGGCGCGCCCTACGTGACGGATGGCGGCCATTTCATTATCGATGCGCATCTCGAGCGCATCGACAAGCCGAACGTGCTTGCCTCGACGCTGAACAACATTCCCGGCGTCGTGGAGCACGGTCTTTTCCTGGGCCTGGCTACCGGCGCGATCCTCGCCACCGCTGACGGGCTCGTCGAACTCGGTCAGCTCTGACCAGAACCATGACGATTGGAGCCATACTTATGATCCGTAACGCCTCCCGATTGGCTGCGACTTCCGTCGCGCTGTTCATGCTCACCAGCCCGGTTTTCGCCCAGACCCAGCCGAGCGCCAGCCACATGGCTCTCGCCCGCGAAGTCGCTCTCACCTCCGGCATGGCCCGCTCTTTCGACGCCATGGTCGAGCCCTTCCTCGATCAGCTGCAGCAAATGAACGTGACCCGCCCGGAGATCAAGAACGATCTCGATCAGGTCGTGACCATGCTCCGGCCCGAGCTCGACAAGGAAAAGCAGAAGATGGTCGACAACGCGGCCAGGGCTTTTGCCAGCCGAATGACCGAGGCCGAGCTGAAAACAATCTCGGATTTCTACAAGTCTCCGGCGGGCAAGAAGTATGTGGAGACCCAGCCGGGTATCCTCGACGATGTCGTACGGGATCTCGCAACCTGGACGCAGCAGACCGCGCAGTTCGTAATGAGCCGCGCTCGCGAGGAAATGAGCAAGCGCGGGCATCAGCTGCAGTAAGTGCTGCTAAAATTTAGAACATTGGAATGCAAAAGGCCCGGAAATCTCCGGGCCTTTTCTGTTTGGATCAGTCTTCCACCGCTTTGAAGCGTCCCAGGCCTTTCAGGAAGAACGGCAACACGAGGGCGATCAGGGCGATGGCGAGGAGCGTTGCCGAGATCGGGCTCTGCAGAAGCGTCATCGGATCGCCCAGGCTGATCGACAGCGCACGCCGCAGCTGGCTTTCCGCCAGGGGGCCGAGAATGAGCCCGACGATGACCGGTGCGATCGGGAAGTCGAACCGCCGCATCAGGAAGCCGAGCACGCCGAAAATCGTCAGCATGATAAGCTCCACCGGCGAAGGATTAGCCGCGATGGTACCCATGGTGGCGAAAACCAGGATGCCGGCATAGAGCCAGGGCTGTGGAATCGTGAGCAGCTTCACCCAGAGGCCCACCAGGGGCAGGTTCAGCACCAGCAGCATGCCGTTGGCGATGAACAGGCTGGCGATCAGGCCCCACACAAGATCCGGGTTCTGGGCGAACAGCAGAGGGCCGGGGTTGATGTTGTATTGCTGGAAGCCGGCCAGCATCATGGCGGCCGTGGCCGAGGTGGGAAGGCCGAGCGTCAGCAGCGGCACGAGGGTGCCGGCGGCTGAGGCATTGTTGGCGGCCTCCGGGCCTGCCACGCCCTCGATGGCCCCCTTGCCGAAATCTTCCGGATACTTGGTCAGGCGCCGTTCCGTTGCGTAGGACAGGAAGGTGGGAATCTCGGCGCCGCCCGCCGGGAGGGCCCCAATGGGAAAGCCGAACATCGTGCCCCGCAGCCAGGGCTTCCAGGAGCGCTTCCAGTCCTCCTTGGTCATCCACAGGGAGCCGCGAACGGCTTCGAGCTTTTCCTCATGCACATGGCGTCGGGAGGCGACATAGAGCGCCTCGCCCACGGCAAACAGGCCGACCGCCAGGGTGGTGACCTCGATGTTGTCGTAGAGCTCCGGCACCCCGAAGCTCAGGCGCGACTGGCCGGAGAGCAGATCGATGCCGACCAGACCGAGCATCAGGCCGATGAACAGGCTGGTGAGGCCGCGCACGGGAGAATCGCCGAAGGTGGCCGAGACCGTCACGAAGGCAACAACCATCAGGGCGAAATAATCCTCCGGCCCGAAGCTCACGGCGATGTCGACAAGGTACGGCGCCAGGAGCGTAAGGCCGAGGGTGGCGATCGTGCCCGCCACGAAGGAGCCGATGGCGGCTGTCGCGAGGGCAGGGCCGCCGCGGCCGGCCTTGGCCATCAGGTTGCCTTCGAGCGCGGTCGCCATGGAGGCGCTCTCGCCCGGCGTGTTGATTAGGATCGCGGTGGTCGAGCCGCCATACATGCCGCCGTAGTAGATGCCGGCGAACATGATGATGGAGCCTGCCGGATCGAGCTTGAACGTGATTGGCAGGAGCAGCGCCACGGTGAGAGCCGGGCCGATGCCGGGCAGCACGCCGACGGCGGTGCCGAGGAGAACGCCGATGAGGGCGAACAGCAGGTTCATCGGCTGGATCGCGACAGAAAGGCCGCTGGCGAGGGAGGTGAAGGCTTCCATGGCGGCCTCAGAACAGGCGTTCGAGCGGCCCTGCCGGCAGGGACAGGGTCAGGAGCTTGGCGAAGAGCACGTAGACGATAAGAGCAATCACAGCGCCGATGATGAAATCGGTGACAAAAGCCCGGCGCCCGAACGCCGTCGATGTCGCAGCGAAGAGCAAGGCCGTGCCGATCATGAATCCACCGCCGAAGCGGATCAGCGCGATGAGACAGGCAAGCGCGCCGAGGATCAGGATGATCGGCTTCCAGTCCAGCGTCTCACGGGCCGGGAGGTCGCCGCGCAGGGCTCCGATGGCATTGCCGATGGCCAGCAGCACGAGGCACGCCGACACAACGATGGGCATGACCTTCGGGCCGAGATCGTAGGGGGACAGGATCTGAAGCTTGCTCATGTCCCACCAGACGATTCCGGCCAAGACGAGAAGGATGATGGCGATGACGAGGCCTGCTACGTCGATGCGCCGATGCGGAGAGAAGGCCATGGCGATTCCTGCAAAAAGAAGCGCCGCGCTTCGTGAACGCGGCGCTCCGAAGGTCATTCTAAAGCATCGGACCCAAAAGTGGATTTGCACTTTTGGGATCCATCCGATGCTTCCTTCGTGAATAAGAGCATCGTTTCTGCGGAAAACCGGGGCCACTTTTCCGCACGATGCTCTTGGCTTGAGCTTACGACTTTACCAGACCGACGGCCGTGAGCACGTCCTTGGTGCGGGCCTGCTCGTCGGCCAGAATCTTGGTGAAGGCATCGCCGGAGACGTAAGCGTCCTCCCAGCCTTTGGCCTTCAGAATGTCCTGCCATTCCTTCGACTTCGCCATCTTGTCCATGGTGTCCGTCAGAGCCTTCTTCTGGTCGGCGGAAATGCCAGGAGGGGCCACGACCGCGCGCCAGTTGGCGATCTCGAGGTCGATACCCTGCTCCTTGATGGAGGGCACATCAACATTGGCCGTCTTCTTGGCCGAGGTCAGGCCGATGAGGCGCAGCTTGCCCGCCTTCACCTGGCTCTCGAACTCGCCATAGCCGGAGATGCCGGCCGTCACCTTGCCGCCGAGGATGGCCGCCAGGGCCTCGCCGCCGCCGGAGAAGGGGATGTAGTTGATCTTGGTCGGGTCTGCGCCTGCAGCCTTGGCGAAGAGCGCCGCAGCAATGTGGTCGACGCCGCCCGCCGAGCCGCCGGCCCAGGTCACCTTGGCCGGATCGGCCTTGATCGCAGCAGCGAGGTCCTTGGCGTTCTTGATCGGCGAGTCGGCCGGCACCACGATCGCCTCGTATTCCGTCGTCAGGCGGGCGATGGGCGTGGTCTGATCGAGGGTGACGGGCGACTTGTTGGTCAGCAGCGCGCCCACCATGACGTAGCCCATGACCATGAGCTGATTGCCGTCGCCCTTGGAGTTGTTCACGAGCTGGGCGATGCCGATGGAGCCGCCAGCGCCCGGAACGTTGGTGACCTGCGCGCTCTTGGCGATGCCGGACTGGGTCAGCGCCTGCTGCATGGACCGAGCCGTCTGGTCCCAGCCGCCGCCTGGCGCTGCGGGAGCCATGATCTTGAGCTCCATCTGGGCCGCTGCCGATGTCACGAAACCGGCCACGGCTGCAGCAGCGAGTGCGCTGCGCCAAAGGCCTTTGCGAAACTGGGTCATCTTATTTCCTCCGTCGACGCTGACGTTTGGTGAGAGCGTCCTGCGGCAGAACCTAAAGAGGGAACAGAGGAGCGGCAAGCGCTTGCTTCTTTATCGCTGTTGAACCTTAGCGTAAGAACACCACCGCAAGGGGCAGCCATGTCCCCGGAGCAGGGCTGTCGGGCGGTGCCGCCCAGCAACATTCCCTATATGAAGTGTTGAAACGGAACTTGAGCGGAGACCGCGCCATGACCTCATTCGATGTTGATCTCTTCGTCATCGGAGGCGGGTCGGGCGGCGTGCGCGCTGCCCGGATCGCCGCCGGTTACGGCGCGAAGGTGATGCTCGCGGAGGAGTATCGGGTCGGCGGAACCTGCGTCATCCGTGGCTGCGTACCCAAGAAGCTGATGGTCTATGCCAGCCGCTTCGCCGACGAGTTCCACGAGGCGGAGGGCTTCGGCTGGACCCTCGGCGAGAGGCGCTTCGACTGGGCCGCTTTGATCCGCAACAAGGACAAGGAGATCGACCGGCTGGAGGGCATCTACCGGACCAATCTCGGGAAGGCCGGCGTCGAGATCGTCGACAGCCGCGCCGTGATCGAGGATGCTCACACGGTTCATGTGCTCAAGACCGGCTCCCGCATCCGAGCCCGGTATATCCTCGTCGCGGTGGGCGCCCACCCGACCCTGGAGCCGGTCATCCCCGGCGGCGAACTCGGCATCACCTCCAACGAGGTTTTCCACCTGGAATCCCAGCCCAAGCGCATCCTGGTCGTCGGCGGCGGCTACATCGCGGTCGAGTTCGCCGGCATCTTCGCCGGCCTCGGCAGCGAGGTCACGCTCCTGCACCGGGGCGACAAGCTCCTGCGCGGCTTCGACGACGACGTGCGCGATGCTCTGGGGGAAGCTTATACCCAGCGCGGCATCAACCTGGCCCTCGGGCGGACCCTTACGAGCCTGGAGAAGACGGCCGGGGGCATTGCCGCGAGCCTGTCCGACGGCTCGACGCTCACCGTGGATCAGGTTCTCGTCGCCACCGGGCGGCGCCCCAACACCAAAGGGCTCGGCCTGGAAAATGCCGGGATCACCGTCGACGAGGTCGGGGCAATCCCTGTCGATGCCTATTCCCAGACCCTCATCCCGTCGATCTACGCGGTGGGCGATGTCACCAACCGGGCGAACCTCACCCCCATCGCCATCCGGGAGGGCCATGCCTTTGCCGATACGGTGTTCGGCAACAAGCCCACGATGGTCGACCACGACCTGATCCCGACCGCCGTTTTCTCTACGCCGGAGATCGGCGTGATCGGCTGCGGCGAGGGCGCCGCCCGGGCGATCTATGGCGAGATCGACGTCTACAAGACCGCCTTCCGGCCCATGAAGGCTACCCTCTCGGGCGGCAAGGACCGGGTCTTCATGAAGCTGGTCGTCGACAAGGCCACCGACAAGGTCGTGGGCGTCCACATCATGGGGCACGATGCCGGCGAGATGATCCAGCTTGCAGGCATCGCCGTCACCATGGGGGCCACCAAGGCCGATTTCGACCGAACAGTGGCGGTTCACCCAACGGCAGCCGAGGAATTGGTGACCATGCGCACGTCGGTCGTGGTGAAGAAGCCGGTGGCGGTGGGGTAGTAGGGTGGGGTGCGGGGGTACTGAATGAGTCTGATCCATAACGAGCAGACCAAGCTGACGGCGACAGCCCTCAATAACGTGGCAGTTGCATTCGTGATTGCCGGGTTCGTGGGGCCAATGGTGGCCGTCGGCTATGGATCGGAGGCTATGGCAAGGGATTCTATCACCATTCTCGTCAGCATCATTTGGCTTTTTGTCGGGTTCATCCTACATTCGATAGCGAAGTTGATCTTGAGAGACCTGAAGCCATGACCCTCCTGGAAGCCTATGTCTACTTCGGCATCCCGGTCATTGCCGTCGCGATGGGCTTTGGCGCCCTCTGGATGTCCCGGCGTGAGAGCCGTCAGCGCCCCGCGCGCTGAGATACGCCTTTTCTGCACTTTACAGGATTTCAGGCTTAATTCGGGTGTCCGCGACATGCGGTCCCCTCATGCGCGGCGTCACCTCTACGCACTCGCCTTTTCGTTCATGTCGTGTATAGGTGCCGTTTCATGCCGCTTGTTGCGGCGCACGATGAGCATTGAAGAAAGGACACGGGGTAAGTGTCATGACCGAGCGGTGGACGCCCGATAGCTGGAGAAACAAGCCGATCCAGCAGGTTCCGGCCTATCCGGACCTTGAGGCCCTTGAGAGCGTCGAGCAGCAGCTCGCCGGCTTTCCTCCGCTCGTCTTTGCCGGCGAGGCCCGCAAGCTGAAGAAGACCCTGGCCAAGGTGGCCAAGGGCGAGGCCTTCCTGCTCCAGGGCGGTGACTGCGCCGAGAGCTTCGCCGAGCATTCGGCGGACAACATCCGCGATTTCTTCCGCCTGTTCCTGCAGATGGCCGTGGTGCTCACCTATGCGGGCGGCTCGCCCGTGGTGAAGGTGGGCCGCGTGGCCGGCCAGTTCGCCAAGCCACGTTCCTCGGGCACGGAGATCATCGACGGCGTCGAGCTGCCGAGCTACCGGGGCGACATCATCAGCGACATCGCCTTCACGCCGGAGGCCCGCACGCCCGATCCGCGCCGCCAGCTCATGGCCTACCGCCAGTCGGCCGCGACGCTCAACCTGATCCGCGCCTTCGCGACCGGCGGCTACGCCAATCTCGAAAATGCCCATCGCTGGATGCTGGGTTTCGTGAAGGATTCGCCGCAATCCTCGCGCTACAGCGAGCTGGCCGAGCGCATCACCGAGAGCATCAACTTCATGCGAGCCATCGGGATCGACCCCGAGACCCATCCCGAGATGCGCTCGACGGATTTCTACACCAGCCACGAGGCGCTGTTGCTCGGCTACGAGGAGGCCATGACCCGGGTCGATTCCACGACCGGCGACTGGTACGCCACCTCTGGCCATATGCTCTGGATCGGCGACCGCACCCGCCAGCCGGATCACGCCCATATTGAATATATGCGCGGCATCAAGAACCCGATCGGCCTCAAATGCGGCCCATCACTCTCGGCCGATGGGCTGCTCAGGCTCATCGACACCCTCAACCCCGAGGACGAGGCCGGCCGCCTGACCCTGATCTGCCGCTTCGGCGCAGGCAAGGTCGCCGATCATCTGCCGGGCTTGATCCGCGCGGTCGAGCGGGAAGGGCGCACGGTCGTGTGGTCCTGCGATCCGATGCATGGCAACACCATCAAGGCGGGCTCAGGCTACAAGACCCGGCCGTTCGAGCAGGTCATGAGCGAGGTGCAGGACTTCTTCGCCATCCATCAGGCGGAAGGCACGCATGCGGGCGGCATCCACCTGGAGATGACCGGCAAGAACGTGACGGAATGCACCGGCGGCGCCCGCGCGCTCACCGATGCGGATCTGCGCGATCGCTATCACACCTATTGCGACCCGCGCCTCAACGCCGAGCAGGCGCTGGAGATTGCATTCCTGACATCGGAACTGATCAAGCGCGAGCGCCAGTCAAGGGAACAACCGGCCGCCCTGGCGGCGGAATGAACGACTGGATGTCTTAAGAAAAAGGGGCGCTTCGAGCGCCCCTTTTTCTTTTACGCATACGCTACTCTACAAGTACTTGAGCTTAGCTCAGCCAGCCCATGAAGAAGAGAATAAGAATGATCGGCAGAGGAATGCCGATGAGCCAAAGCAGGCCGCCTTTCAACATGTCAGTCTCCCAGTGTTTCGTGTGGAAATAACGAACTGGACTGTTGCGGGTTCCCACAAAGCTTGAGCTTTGCACGAGGGGTGGAGCGCTTGCCGTTGAGAGCTCTGCCAGAGCCTATACCAAATGGCGGATCGGTTGGGCATGATGCACGTTGAACTGTCGTGGGAAAGCTTTGCCCATCGCATTGCTGAGCAACCGGCAGCGCGCTAAATCCGCTGGTATCATGGCTCAGAACATTCTCAAGATCGCGCTCGCGCAGCTCAACCCCATCGTCGGTGATGTGGCCGGCAACGAGCAGAAGGCTCGCGAGGCCCGCGCCGAGGCCGCCCGCATGGGAGCCGACATCGTGATGTTCGCCGAGCAGTTCCTCGCGGGCTATCCCGCCGAGGATCTCGTGCTGAAGCCCGCCTTTCAGGATACCTGCCGGGCTGCGCTTGAGCGGCTCGCCCGTGAGACGGCGGATGGCGGGCCCGGCATGCTCGTCGGCCTGCCGTGGCGGGAGGAGGGGCTTCTCTACAATGCCTATGCGCTTCTCGACGGCGGCACGGTCTCGGTGCGCTTCAAGGTTGATCTGCCGAATTACGGCGTCTTCGACGAGAAGCGTAATTTCGAAGCAGGCCCCCTGCCGGGGCCGGTTAATTTCCGCGGCATCCGCTTAGGGCTGCCCATCTGCGAGGACATCTGGAGCGGCGACGTGGTCGAGTGCCTCGCCGAGACCGGGGCCGAGATGCTGCTCGTGCCCAACGGCTCGCCCTATTGGCGCGGCAAGACAGAGGAGCGCTTCAACATCGCCGCCGCCCGCGTGACCGAAAGCGGCCTGCCGCTGGTTTACCTGAACCAAGTCGGCGGTCAGGATGAGCTTGTCTTCGACGGTGCCTCCTTCGTGCTCAATTCCGATTGCTCGCTCGCCTGTCAGTTGCCGGCCAACGAGGAGACCATCGCGCTCACCACTTGGGAGAAGGGTGAGGAGGGCTGGGTTTGTCGTGAGGCGCCCATCGTTACGGTGGAGGAAGGCGAGGAGGCCGATTACGCTGCCTGCGTGCTCGGCCTGCGCGACTATGTGGAGAAGAACCGTTTCCCTGGCGTGGTGCTGGGGCTGTCCGGCGGCATCGATTCCGCCATCTGCGCCGCTATGGCGGTGGACGCGCTTGGGGCGGAGCGGGTGCATTGCGTGATGCTGCCCTATCGCTACACCTCCGGCGAATCCCTGAAGGATGCGGAAGCATGCGCCAAGGCGCTGGGCGTGCGCTACGACATTCTGCCGATTGCCGAGCCCGTGGAGGGTTTCGAAGCCGCTCTGCAACCTCTGTTCGCGGGGCGCGAGCGGGACATCACGGAAGAGAACCTCCAGAGCCGCGCCCGCGGCACCATCCTGATGGCGATCTCGAACAAGTTCGGGTCCATGGTTCTGACCACCGGCAACAAGTCTGAGATGTCGGTCGGCTATGCCACGATCTACGGCGACATGAACGGCGGCTTCAATCCGATCAAGGATCTCTACAAGATGGAGGTCTACCGCATTTCCGCCCTGCGCAACCGCTGGAAACCCAAGGGTGCGCTCGGACCGGACGGGATCGTGATCCCCGAGAACATCCTGACCAAGGCCCCCACCGCAGAGCTGCGCGAGAACCAGAAGGATCAGGATTCGCTGCCGCCTTACGAGGATCTTGACGAGATCCTGCGCGGCCTCGTGGAGGAGGAGTTGCGGGTCTCGGAAATCGTGGCGAAGGGTTATGACCTGGAGGTCGTCAAGAAGGTGGAGCGCCTGCTCTACATCGCCGAGTACAAGCGCCGCCAGGCGGCGCCCGGCGTAAAGGTGACGCGCCGGAACTTCGGCCGCGACCGTCGCTACCCTATCGTCAACCGCTACCGCGATCAGGGGCTGGCAGCGCACCAGAAGGACGAAGCCCTGGAGCGCGCCATCGGCAAGCCGCGCGCTGGGTCGATGGACGTGTAGGGCGCACCTGTACTCTCCTCCCCCTTGTGGGGAGGAGTTGGAGGTGGGGGTGTGAGCGCTCCGCTGGTCCAGTTCAGCGCCGGCACCCCCACCCTAACCCTCCCCACAAGGGGGAGGGGATAAAGTCTGAGCACTGTCAAACGCGGTCACCCCTTGCGCGCCTTCGCTCCCTTCGCCATAGCATCTGCATGTCCAAGCCCATCGTACGCTTCGCCCCGTCTCCGACCGGGCACATCCATATCGGCAACACCCGCGTCGCTCTGCTGAACGCGCTCTACGCGCGGCGGGAAGGCGGCACCTTCATCCTGCGCTTCGACGACACCGATGTGGCACGGTCGAAGCAGGAATATGCGGATTCCATCGAGACCGACCTGCATTGGCTCGGCATCCCGCCCGATGTCGTCGTGCGTCAGTCGGAGCGGTTCGCGCTTTATGACGCGGCAGCCGAGCAGCTGAAGGCGGCTGGGCGGCTTTATCCCTGCTACGAAACCCAGGAAGAGCTGGAATTCCGCCGCAAGCGCCAACTCGCCCGTGGGCTGCCGCCGATCTACGACCGGGCGGCCCTGAAGCTCACGGATGAGGACCGGGCCAAACTCGAAGATGAGGGCCGCAAGCCACACTGGCGCTTTCGTCTGGAGCCGACGAACGTCGCCTGGGAAGACCTCGTGCGCGGCCATTGCCATGTGGATTGCAGCTCGCTGTCCGACCCGGTGCTGGTGCGCGAGGACGGGACCTATCTCTATACCCTGCCGTCGGTAGTGGACGACATCGACCTCAAGATCACCCACGTGATCCGGGGTGAGGACCACGTCACCAACACGGCCGTGCAGATCCAGATCTTCGAAGCTCTGGGCGCCGGCTCTCCCACTTTCGCCCATCACAGCCTGCTGATCACGGCGAGCGGCGAGGGGCTGTCGAAGCGCCTCGGCCATCTGTCCGTGAAGGGCCTGCGCGATGCCGGTCTCGAGCCGCAGGCAGTCGCTTCACTGGCAGTGCTGGTCGGCTCGGCCGAGGCCGTGCGGCCCATCGCCGATCTCAACGAGCTCGCCAAGCTCATCGACTTCTCGCACATCTCCCGCGCGCCGGCGAAGTTCGACGAGAGCGAGCTGGAGCACCTGAACGCGCGCCTCATCCACGAGATGCCCTATGAAGTGGCCCGAGAGCGTCTGAAACAGCTCGGCGCCGATGAGGGCGAGGCGTTCTGGAATGCGGTGCGCGGCAATCTGACGAAGGTTCAGGATGCCGCGGAGTGGGCCAAGATCGTGCGCGGTCCCGTGACTCCGGTTATCGAGGACAAAGCTTTCATCGAGGCAGCCACCGGCGTTCTGCCGGAGGCCCCTTGGGACGCCACCACCTGGAAGACCTGGACGGAAGCGGTGAAAGCCGCCACGGGCTTCAAGGGCAAGGCACTGTTCATGCCTCTGCGGCTAGCGTTGACCGGGCTCGATCACGGTCCCGAACTGGCAGCGCTGCTGCCGCTGATCGGGCCGGAGCGGGCGAAGGCGCGGCTGGCGGGGCAGGCTGCATAACATATCTTCGTCATGGCCGGGCTTGTCCCGGCCATCTCGATTAGAAGAGTATGGCGCTCCATTTAGTCGGGATCACCGGCACAAGGCCGGTGATGACGTGCGGCAGATTACGCCTTGATCCTGTAGCCCGTCCTGAAGATCCAGCTGATGGCGGCGAGGCAGATCAGCATGAACACCAGGGTCATGACGAGGCTGATGCCCACGCCCACATCGGCGACGCCGTAGAAGCTCCAGCGGAAGCCGCTCACCAGATAGACCACCGGGTTGAACAGGGCGATGGTCTGCCAGAACGGCGGCAGCATGTTGATTGAGTAGAAGCTGCCGCCCAGGAAGGCGAGCGGCGTTACGATCATCAGGGGCACGATCTGCAGCTTCTGGAAGCTGTCAGCCCAGATGCCGATGATGAAGCCGAACAGGCTGAAGGTGACGGAGGTCAGCACCAGGAAGGCAATCATCCACAGGGGGTGCTCGATGGAGAAGTCCACGAAGAGCCGGGCCGTGATGAGGATGATGGTGCCGATGATGATCGACTTGGTGGCAGCCGCCCCCACATAACCGATCACGGTCTCCACCGCGGAGATCGGCGCGGAGAGGACTTCGTAGATCGTGCCGGTGAATTTCGGCATGTAGATGCCGAACGAGGCGTTCGAGATGCTCTCGGTCAGGATCGACAGCATGATGAGGCCCGGCACGATGAAGGCGCCGTAGCTCACGCCCTCGATGCTCGCCATGCGCGAGCCGATGGCCGAGCCGAACACGATGAAATAGAGCGAGGTCGACAGCACGGGCGAGGCGATGCTCTGCATGATCGTGCGCCAGGTGCGCGCCATCTCGAAGAGATAGATGGCCTTGATGCCGTAGAAGTTCATGCGCGCCCCCGTACCAGGCTGACGAAAATTTCCTCAAGCGATGACTCAGAGGTCTGCAGGTCCTTGAAGTCGATGCCGTGCTCGTTCAGGCGGCGCAGGAGGCTCGCGATGCCCGTCTCCTGGCTTTGGGTGTCGAAGGTGTAGACGAGTTCGGTGCCGTCCGGGGAGAGTTGCAAGTTCGCAGATTGCAGCTCGGGCGGCAGGCTCGCGAGCGGGTGCTGCAGGTGGAGGGTGAGCTGCTTCTTGCCCAGTTTCTGCATCAGAACATGCTTGTCTTCGACCAGGATGATCTCGCCCTTGTTGATCACCCCGATCCGGTCGGCCATCTCCTCGGCCTCCTCGATGTAGTGGGTGGTCAGGATGATGGTGACGCCATTCTCCCTTAAGCCCCGGACCATCTCCCACATGTCCCGCCGCAGCTCCACGTCGACGCCGGCGGTGGGCTCGTCGAGGAACAGGATCGTGGGCTCGTGAGAGAGGGCCTTGGCGATCATCACCCGGCGCTTCATGCCGCCGGACAGCGTCATGATCTTGCTGTCGCGTTTTTCCCACAGGGAGAGATCCTTCAGGATCTTCTCGAGATAGGCCGGATTGGGTGGCTTGCCGAAGAGCCCCCGGCTGAACGTCACCGTCGCCCAGACGCTCTCGAAGGCGTCCGTGGTGAGCTCCTGCGGCACGAGCCCGATCTTCGTGCGGGCGGGCCGGAAATCCCGGATGATGTCGTGACGGTCCGCGACGACGGTGCCGGTGCTCGGGTTGACGATGCCGCAGATGATGCTGATCAGCGTCGTCTTGCCGGCGCCGTTCGGGCCAAGAAGCGCGAAGATCTCGCCCTTCCGGATTTCCAGGTCGACCTTCTTCAGGGCCTGGAATCCGGAAGCGTAGGTCTTGGTGAGGCCTGAGACGGTGATGATCGGGTCAGACGCGCCCGCGGGGCGGGGCATCTCAAGAGAATCGAGTGGCTTCATGCCGGGGTGATAGCATGGCCGTCCGTCACGCGGAAAGGAGGTGCTCGACCTCTATGTCATCCCCGGCGAGCGGCAGGCGAGGGAAGGGGATCCATACCGCCGAGCATGTGGGTGGATTCCCTTTCCCTCAACTGCGCTCCGGCCGGGAATGACACGGATCGCTTCTTAGGAAGGGCCGTCAGTTCTGAACGTTCGGGACCGGGATCACGTCAGGGGCGATCACGCGGACGGTCTTCTTCTGGCCGTTGCCCGAGGCGACCTCGCGCTTCGCGCCTTCACCCTGGCGAACCACGGTGCTGTTCTCGATCGATTGCGGGCCGATGCCGGCCGATTCCTTGCTGGCGGTCGGGGCGGCGGCGGCGATCTCGGCGGCCTCCTTGGCCTCCTCCTCAGCCTTCTTGTCGGCGGCCTTGCGGGCAGCCTGTGTCTTGGGGCGCGACAGTTCCTCGGCCTGCTCGGCGGTAACGATCAGGTCACCCTTGCGTTGCGTGAGCATGCTCTCGGCCTTGCGCAGCACCACGGCCCAGCTCTCGTTGGGCTTCTTGCAGGCGCAGTTCTCATCGAAGCTCTTGCGGAACTTGAAGGCGTTCGCCAAGGACGTATAGGGCTGGTTCGAGGAGAGCGAAGCCGCCCGGTTGAGGCCGTTGTCGCCACCGGGATAGGCGAAGGCTGTCGTCTCCGTGCCGGGGCAGAGGGCCTGGCACATCTCGTTGGCGCTCTGGCCACCACCCGGCGGGGTGGTCAGCGGGAAGAAAGACCCGTCGCAGGTCTTCACGCAGATCAGGCGCCCGCCGCCGAGAGAGCGCGGCTCGTCATCGGCGATGATCGGCTGGCCCTCGGGCATGACCTGCTGCTGCTGCGGCTGGCGCGGGGCGCCGAACAGCGATTCGAAGAAGCCGCGGGGCTCCGTGGAGCAGGTCTGCTGGACCGCAGCTTGGAGCTGCCGGCGCCGGGCTTCGATGTCCCCCTGTTCGGCTCCTTGCGCCGCAAGGCGGGCATAGCCGGCCTCGAGCTGGCGGATCTGGGTGGCGATGGACCCGCATTCGGCCGGGGCAGGGCCGGCGAGGAAGCCGAGCGGGCCGCGCTCGCAGCCGATGTTACGGTAATAGGTGACGAGCCGGTTGATCTCCGCCCGCTGGGCGCGCATCTGGCCGGTCGGCGCGCTGCCTCCGCTGCGCTCCAGGGACGCCAATTCGGCCTGGAAGCGCTGGCACTGCGCGGACTGGGCGAGCGCCGCCTGTCCGGCGGCCAGGAAAGCCGTCAGGGCGATAAGGGAGCGGATAAGGAATGTCTTTGTCATGAAGCTGATCGCAGAACCGGTCCGTTGGGGCATCCTATGCCAGGTTGGCTCGTCATGTGACGCCCGAATTTGACCCTATTGTGATTAACGCCTTGCCCGCTCCAGGAGAAGCTGTCTAGCTTTCCCGCAAGAGCGACTCTGAGGCGAGATCCAGCATGTACTCCCATACGACCGTCGGGGCAAACGACCTCGCCCGGGCTCGTGCCTTCTACGATGCCATCTTCGCGCCGCTCGGGCACGAGGTGCGTTACGCGGACGAGATGCTCGTCGGATGGGGAGCGCCGGGCGGCCCGCCGCAGTTCCTGGTGGCGCGGCCTTTCAACGGAGAGGCCTCGAGCGTCGGCAACGGAGCGATGATCGCATTGCTGGCGCCCAGACGCAGTGTGGTCGATGCCTGCCATCATGCGGCCCTGGAGCAGGGCGGGGCGGACGAGGGCAGGCCGGGCCTGCGCCCGCACTACCATTCAAACTACTACGGCGCCTACTTTCGCGATCTCGAAGGCAACAAGATCTGCATCGTCTGCCATCAGCCGGAATAGCCTCTCGTCAAAGGTCGAGGCCATCCCCACATGACAGCGTAACGTTAGGAGACGAACCGACGATGCTTGCCCGAATTGCCCTCGGCCTGACCCTCGCTCTGGCTGCCACGACCGCCGCCGTGGCCCAGGAGCCCGACCTGATCTTCAAGAAATCGACGGTCTGGCGGGCGCTCACCCCAGACGACAAGCTCGCCGTCTATGGCATCGACGATCCGGTGGTCGAGGGCGTGGCCTGCCACTACACGACCCCGGAGCGCGGCGGCATCGCCGGCACTTTCGGCGTGGCGGAGGAGGTGTCCGACATCTCGCTCGCCTGCCGGCAGGTCGGGCCGGTGAAGTTCAAGCAGAAATTCGGCCAGGGCGACGTGGTGTTCAGCGAGCGCCGTTCGCTCATCTTCAAGAAGATGCAGATCGTGCGTGGCTGCGACGCCAAGCGCAATACCCTGGTCTACATGGTCTATTCGGACCGCCCCATCGAGGGCTCGCCCAAGAACTCCACCTCGAGCGTGCCGTTGATGCCCTGGGGCACCGAGGTGCCGCCGAAATGCGGAGAGTGGATGAACTCTTAAAAGGGGCTCAGCCCGCGCTTTCGCTCAGCAGCAATCTTGCGGCCGTCGCCCACATGATCAGGCCGATGGCGACATCGAGAATGCGCCATGTCACAGGCCGGGCGAACAGGGGCTTCAGCAGCCGGGCCCCGAAGCCGAGGGAAAAGAAGAATACGAAGGAGGCCAGCATGGCCCCAATGGCGAACAGGCCCTTGCCCTCGTCGAATTGGGTCGAGATGGAGCCGATCAGCACCACCGTGTCGAGATAGACATGCGGGTTGAGCCAGGTGAGGGCGAGGCAGGTGAGAACCACCCGGCTTAAGGTTTCCGGTGCCGCATCCGACGGCCTCAGGGCGGCAGACCCGAAGGCGGCCATGAAGCTGCGCGCTCCGTAGACCAGGAGGAATGCGGCGCCTCCGTAGCGCAGAATCGGTTCGGCCCAGGGCACCCGGGCGCTGAGCTGCGCGAAGCCCGAGACGCCGGCCAGGATGAGCACCGCATCCGAGAGCGCACAGGTGAGACACACAGCCAGCACATGCTCCCCGCGCAGGCCGATGCGCAGCACGAAAGCATTCTGGGCCCCGATGGGCAGGATGAGGCTAAGGCCCAGGAAGAAGCCGGCAAAGAGGGGAGCTGTCATGTCGATGGTCCGAAGAGGAGTCGACGTCTCCTAAGCTGGGATCTAAGATTAGGACAGTTAAAGTCTCTTCTCCTAGTTTAGAAAAACTAATCTCATGCTAGATTATGCCCTTCTGTCGGCCCTGGCTGCCGTGGTGCGCACCGGAAGCTTCGAGCGGGCGGCAGAGCAGTTGAACGTGACGCCTTCCGCCGTTTCCCAAAGGATCAAGTTGCTGGAGGAGAGGATTGGGGCCGTTCTAGTGGTGCGGGGCCAGCCCTGCCTGGCGACCGAGGCGGGACAGCGCCTGTGCCAGCATGCAGAGCAAGTGGCGCTGCTCGAAAGCTACCTGCGCCAGAACCTGCCGGGGCTTCAGCCGGAGAGCCGCCCGGTGACCCTGCGCATCGCGGTCAATGCGGACAGCCTCGCCACCTGGTTCATTCCGGCGATGGCCCAGACGGAAGGCTTCCTGTTCGACCTCGTGGTGGACGATCAGGACCATAGCGCCGAGTGGCTGCGACGGGGCGAGGTCGTAGCGGCTGTCACCTCCCACGGAAAGCCGATCCAGGCATGCAATTGCCATCCCCTCGGGGCCTTGCGCTATCTCGCGACGGCTAGCCCGGGATTTGTGAAACGCTGGCTGCCGGACGGATTGGATGAGCAATCAGCGGCCCGGGCGCCGTGTCTGGTCTTCAACAGGAAGGACCAACTCCAGGCGCTCTGGCTCCGAAGAGCCCTCGGCGTAGACGTGAGGCCACCGGTTCACTGGCTGCCGTCATCGCAAGCCTTCGTGGATGCGGCTCTAGCAGGATTGGGGTGGGGGATGAACATGGAAACCACGGTTCGGGAGCATATCCGGGAGGGCCGCCTTGTGGCGTTGGAGCCCTTCGAACCGTTCGAGGTGCCACTTTACTGGCAGCAGAGCCGGATCGTCAGTCCTCTGCTGGCCGATGTGACCCGAGCCGTTTTGTCGACCGCCCGGGCCATGCTTTCGCCGATGCCGTTCAGGGTCTGACCGCCTTAATTCGTGCAGGTCACGGAGACCGGTGGCTCCTTGGGGCCGAAGGAGGCCTTCTGGATCGTGCCGGTGACTTCCTCCGGCGAGATCTGACGGAAGGAAACGGCCTTGGTGTATCCATGAGCCTCGCACCAGGCGTTTGCCACAACTTGGCCACAAGCCTGGTTTCCTATGAGGCATTCCGCAGCGCCATAACCGTCGGCTGCGGGGACCATGAAGGTCGCTTCGGTCGAAGAGGCCTGGGTACCATTGGGAAGCAGCGTCAGGGACGCGGCTGCGAAAAACACGACAGTACCCATTCCGAGCATGGCAAATGCGCGGCGCATCGAAGACCTCTTTGTTTGAACTCGTGCCATTATGTCACGAGTGTGCGTGAACAAAGCTCTAACGCGCTCAAGCTGAACCCGTTTCATGCGGCCATGCAAATTCAATATGATTACCAATTCGGAAATCTTGACGGCTTCAGCCTGAAGAGGCATTGATGGCTTCATGAACACGGCAACGATCCTCATTTCCGGGATTATTTGCGGCTAGCGCACTTCGCTGGCTGGAGCCGTCTCGTTCTCATTCCAAGATCGAAACCACCCTCCGGCCTGCGGCCTGACAGGGGTATGGTTTCATGGCGGCCAAGCTTCGCCTCTACAACACGCTGACCCGGTCGAAGGACGATTTCGTCCCAATCGACCCTGCGAACGTGCGCCTCTACGTCTGCGGACCCACCGTTTACGACTACGCCCACATCGGCAACGCCCGCCCGATCATCGTCTTCGACCTTCTCTTCCGTCTGTTGAGACATGTGTACGGCAAGGAAGCCGTGACGTATGTGCGCAATATCACCGATGTGGACGACAAGATTAACGCCCGCGCCGCACGGGATTACCCGGGTATGCCGCACAACGAGGCCATCCGCGCCGTCACGGGCAAGACCGAGGAGCAGTTCCACGCCGATATCCGGGCGCTCGGCGTGCTCATGCCCGAGGACGTGAACGAGGCGGGCCAGCCCCCGCGCTTCGTCGAGCCCCGGGCGACCGAGCACATCGACGAGATGCGCATGATCATCGAGCGGCTGATCGCCCGCGGGGCGGCCTATGTGGCCGAGGAGCATGTGCTGTTCTCGGTCGCGGACATGCAGAACCTGACCGGCGTGCCGAAATACGGCGCCTTTTCCAAGCGCTCCCTCGACGAGTTGCTGTCCGGCGCCCGCGTGGACGTGGCGCCCTACAAGCGCGATGCCATGGATTTCGTGCTCTGGAAGCCGTCGGGCCCGCGGGATCCCGCCTGGGCCTCGCCCGCCGGCATCGCGACGCCGGGCCGTCCCGGCTGGCACATCGAATGCTCGGCCATGGCATGGCGGCACCTCGTCCAGGCCTTCGAGACCCGGCTCACCTGCGCCGATCCGACAGCCCGCGAGATCTTCGACATCCACGGCGGCGGCATCGACCTCGTGTTCCCGCACCACGAGAATGAGATCGCGCAGTCCTGCTGCGCCTTCGACACGCCGCGCATGGCCAATGTGTGGATGCACAACGGCTTCCTGCAGGTGGAAGGCGAGAAGATGTCCAAGTCGCTGGGCAACTTCTTCACCATCAACGAGCTGCTGCAGGATTGGCCCGGCGAGGTGCTGCGCTTCAACATGCTGCGCACCCATTACCGCCAGCCCATCGACTGGACGACGAAGGGGCTTGAGGAGAGTCAAAGAGTTCTGGAGAGATGGCGTGCTGTGATCAAGGATATTGGTGTCGTAGAAACTACGGTGCCTCGCGAATTGATCGAGTCCTTAGCCGACGATCTGAATACTCCCAAGGCACTCGCTTTGATGCACAGATATGAAAATGCTGCGCGGGGGGCGAGATATTATCGTGGTTCAGAGGAACATGCTGAACAGAATGAGTTGGGCGCCGATGCAGCGGGGCAGTTGTTGGCTTCTGCTATGTTCTTCGGGATCGATCTGACTACAGATAAAAAGCAATTATTGTCAGCCGAGTTTACTCAACAGGTCGAGGCGCTGATCGCCGCCCGCAAGGAAGCGCGCGCGTCGAAGAATTGGCCTGAGTCCGACCGCATCCGCGACGAGCTCGCGGCCTTGAATGTTGTGGTGAAGGACAACAAGGACGGCACCACCACCTGGGAGGTGGCGCGATGAGCCGTCTCCAACGCAATCGGCGTTCTGTTTCCCTCTGTCCTCATCCTGTGGAGGCGCGCAGCGCCGTCTCGAAGGAGATTCCAGTACTCTCTGGATCCTCCTTCGAGACGCCTGCTCCGCAGGCTCCTCAGGATGAGGGGAGTGGAAGCTATAGCCTTAAAGAAGAGGTCGACTGATGGGACAGGCACTGCCGAAACCGGGGCTTCGCCCTTTCCTGCCGGCCGATCTGCCGCTGCTCGTCGACATCTATGAGGAGAGCATCGCGGAGCTGACAGGCGAGGACTATAGCGAGAGCCAGCAGGAAGTCTGGATGGCGCTCGCCGAGGACGATGCCTTCGCCGAAAAGCTCGCAAAGAGCCTCACGCTGATCGCAACCGTCGAGGGCTCGCCGGTCGGCTTTATCGCGCTCAAAGACAACGAGCGGATCGAACTGTTCTACGTGCATCCGGCGGTGGCGGGCCAGGGGATCGGCACGATGCTCTACGATGCAGTCGAGAAGCTTGCCGCCGCGCGCGGTGCTCCGCGTCTTGTCGCCGAGGTCAGCGACAACGCGCTGCCCTTCTTCCAGAAACATGGGTTTCAGCCACAGCGCCGCAACACGGTGCCGCTTGGTGACGAATGGCTCGGCACCACCACCATGGAAAAGCGTCTGACACCGCTCGAAGACAGGAAGTTGTCGTCATGAGCCGAGACCGCGTCACCCTCTTCGACACCACCCTGCGCGACGGGGCGCAGACGACAGGGGTCGATTTTTCCCTCGAGGACAAGAAGGCGATCGCTGCGCTCCTCGACCGGCTCGGCATCGATTACGTGGAAGGCGGCTATCCGGGAGCGAACCCGCTGGATACCGCCTTTTTTGCTGAGAATCGCACAAAGGCCGCCAAATTCACGGCTTTCGGCATGACGAAGCGGGCAGGGCGGTCCGTGTCGAACGATCCCGGCGTCGCGGCTTTGCTGGAGGCTAAAGCCGATGCCATCTGCTTCGTCGCCAAGGCCTGGGATTACCATGTGCGCGTGGCCCTGGAGACGACGCCGGAAGAAAACCTCACCGGCATCCAGGAGAGCGTCGAGGCCGCCCGTATGAGGGGCCGCGAGGTGCTCGTCGATTGCGAGCATTTCTTCGATGGCTACAAGGCCAATCCCGATTATGCGCTCTCCTGCGTGAAGACCGCCTATGAGGCGGGCGCGCGCTGGGTCGTGCTCTGCGACACCAATGGCGGCACTCTGCCGCACGAGGTGACTGAGATTGTCACAGAGGTCACGAAGGAGGTGCCGGGCGCGCATCTCGGCATCCATGCCCATGACGATTGTGGTTGCGCGGTCGCCAATTCCCTTGCGGCCGTCGAGGCAGGCGCGCGGCAGATCCAGGGCACGCTCAACGGCCTCGGCGAGCGCTGCGGCAACGCCAATCTGATCACGCTTATCGGCGCCCTGAAGCTGAAGGACGGCTACGCCGCCCGCTTCGATCTCGGCGTCACCGAGGAGACATTGGGTCAGCTCACCCTGGTCTCGCGTCAGGTGGACGAGATCCTCAACCGACAGCCGAACCGCCACGCGCCATTCGTCGGATCGAGCGCCTTTGCGACAAAGGCCGGCATCCATGCCTCCGCGGTGCTCAAGGATCCGCGCACCTACGAGCATGTGGAGCCGGAGGTCGTCGGCAATGCGCGTAAAGTTCTGGTGTCGGATCAGGGCGGACAGTCGAACATCCTGGCGGAACTCAAGCGCTGCGGCTTCGCGCTCGAAAAGGGCGATCCGCGCATCGCGCGCGTGCTCGACGAGGTGAAGCGCAAGGAGTCCGAGGGCTTTGCCTTCGAAGGAGCGGACGCCTCCTTCTACGTGCTGGTCAAGCGCATGCTCGGCGAGGTGCCGGCCTTCTTCGACGTAGAGCGCTTCTCAGTGAACGTGGAGCGCCGCTTCAATGCGGTCGGCGAATTGGTTACGGCATCGGAAGCCATCGTGAAGGTGCGCGTCGGCGACGAGGTGCTGATCTCGGCGGCCGAAGGCAACGGCCCGGTGAATGCACTCGACGTTGCGCTCCGCAAGGATCTCGGCAAGTACCAGCACCTGATCCAGGACCTTGAATTGGTTGATTATAAGGTGCGCATCTACCAGGGCGGCTCGGATGCGGTCACCCGCGTGCTGATCGAGTTCGCGGACGGAACCGGCGAGCGCTGGACCACCATCGGCGTCTCGCCCAACATCATTGATGCCTCGTTCCAGGCGCTGACGGACTCGATGGTCTACAAGCTGTTGAAGGGCGGAGCGACGCTCTAAGACAACCGAAAATCAAACCTCATCCTGCGGAGGCGCGAAGCGCCGTCTCGAAGGAGGCTCCCGTGCTTTCTGAAAGCTCCTTCGAGACGCAGACTTCGTCTGCTCCTCAGGACAAGGTCAGTGTAAGAGTTCGGCATTGCTGAAACTGAGTCGAGCCCGAGGCGCTCTCATGAACATCACGATCCTTCTGCCGATCCTGGGCATTCTTCTGGGCGGCGCTTTTCTGTCCGCCCAGGCTCCCATCAATGCCGCACTGGCGAAGTCCCTTGGCGATCCGGTCCTGGCCGCCTGCATTTCCTTCGGAGTCGGCTTCCTCATTCTGGCCGTGCTCAGCGCCTTTCGCGGTTCGTGGCCCTCAAGCAGCGCCATGGCCGCGGCGCCCTGGTGGTCCTGGCTCGGCGGGCTCTTGGGCGCCTTCTACGTCGCCGTCGTGATCTGGGGTGTGCCGCAGCTCGGCGTGGTCAGTACCGTGGCGGCCCTGATCTTCGGGCAGGTCGCGGCCGCGTTGGTTCTCGATGCCGTCGGAGCCTTCGGCCTTCCCGTGCAGGCGATCACCTGGCAACGGCTTCTTGCGGCAGGCATGATCCTGGGCGGGCTCGTGCTGTCCCGCACAGGATAAGCAGCATCTCTAAAAGCGGCTCTCGATCGCCTCTTCGTTGCTCACGATGCCAACCCGCCGGGCAGCGTTCTCCAGCATCGGGATTACTTCTTCCACTCGCTCCGCCACGAGATAGTTGAGCTCCAGCCCGTGACGGATGAACCCCTGCTCGCGCATATGGGCAATCAGGGTGAGGAGCGGCTTCCAGAAGCCCTTGGTGCTCAGCATCAGGATCGGCTTGGTGTGGCGGCCGAGCTGCGACCAGGTCATCTGCTCGACGAGCTCTTCCAGGGTGCCGATGCCGCCGGGCATGGCCACGAAGGCGTCGGCCTTCTCGAACATCAGCCGTTTGCGGGTGTGCATGTCGGGCACGACGAGGGTTTCCTGCACGTCGTCCAGGAGCTTCTCGCGGGACTTCAGAAATTCTGGGATAATCCCTGTGACATAACCGCCATGGTCGAGGACGGACTGGGCCACGGTGCCCATCAGGCCCACATTGCCGCCGCCATAAACGAGGTTGATCCCCTGTTCTGCCATCGAACGGCCCAAAGCGGCCGCATTCTCAGCGAAAACAGGGTCGTCTCCGAAGCCGGAGCCGCAATAGACGCAGATGGATTTGATCGGTTTGACGGATGACATGGGCATTTCGGGGAGGCGGGGAGCCTCCCGCGCTGAGTCGTAGAGCATTAATTTGTCCTTTATGGCCGTAGCCTTTTGAAAGATAAACGGATTAAATGGCGGAAAGTGCCGCGTTTGAGAAAAAGCATCATGGCGCATCCGAAAGAGTTGAAGGGCACGATCGCGCTTCTCGGCGCTGCCGCCGCGGCCGTCGTCGCGGTGCTGCTCGGCGTGCTTTACTGGTCCTGGTCGGGAAAGCCTGAAACTTTGCAGAACGCAGCGCCCGCCCAGACGGCGCAGTCTCCCGCTCCCCCGGCTCAGCCCGCACCCGGCCAGCAGCAGGCCGCTGCCAAGCCCAATGAGGTGCCTCCGGCCCAGGCCAAGGAGCCGCCTGTCGTTCCGTCCTTCGATGTCGTCCGCGTCGAGCCGGACGGGGAGAGCGTCATTGCCGGCCGCGCCGCGCCCGGCGCCACCATCGAGCTTCTCAGGGGCGATCAGGTCCATGCCCGCGCTGCGGCCGACGCATCCGGCCTCTTCGCCATCGTGCCGCCGCCCCTGCCGCCCGGATCCCACCAGGTGGTGCTGCAATCCATCGCGCCCGATGGAACGCGCCAGCGCTCCGCCCAGGCCGTGACGGTTGTCATTACGGACGGCAAGACCCGGCCGCTGGTGACCCTGACCTCGCCGGATGCTCCCACGGTGGTTCTATCGAACCCCGAGCCGCCTGCGGCCAAGGTTGCCGAGGCGCCGAACCCTGAAACCAAGCCGGCCGAGCCCACTGCTCCTCCTGTGCCGCAACAGCAGGCGGGTGCCGCTCCAACCGTTTCCCCACCGGCACCCGCTGCCTCGGCGCCTCCCCCTGCTGCCCGGCCTGAGATCAAGATCGTGACGGTGGAGGCGGAGGAGGGGAAGCTCTATGTGTCGGGTCAGTCCTCGCCCGGAGCCACCGTTCGGCTCTATCTCAACGAGAGCTTCATCGCTCCCGGGGGAGCCGGAGGCGACGGCAAGGTGTCCTTCTCCATCGCCAGCGGCGTGAAGCCCGGCGACTATCGCATCCGTCTCGACGATGTGGACCCGGTCTCCGGTCAGGTCAGGTCCCGGGCCGAGGTCGGCTTCAACGTGCCAGCCCAGGTTGCCTCGACTCAACCTCAGGCTCCCGCGCCGGCTCAGCTGCGGGCCGCCGATCCGTCGACGTTCTCCCAGCCGCAGACCTCGCGCGACATCGCCTCAGCCCTGCCGCAGGGGCAGGTGGCCGATGCCGGTACGGTGGTGATCCCCAACATCAACACTGCCATCGTGTCCCGCGGCGACAACCTCTGGCGCATCAGCCAGAGGATCTATGGCAAGGGCCTTCGCTACACGGTGATCTACGGCGCGAACCAGGAGCAGATCCGCAACCCGGACCTGATCTATCCGGGCCAGGTCTTCGTGTTGCCGGGCGAGCAGGAGCCCAAGAGCAACTAGTATAAGGCAGGTGCTTGAGCCGGCTGCACAGAACATTTGCCAGGGCATGGTGAATTCGCCCGGCCGATCGCCTATATCGAGGTCCAGATTTCGATTGGATCCTCACCTATGCCTCCCTCCACCGCCGTCCCGACGACTGGCGCAGCCCGGCCTGAGCCGAGCGGCTTGGCCGCCACTTGGAAGAAGCTCTGGCCCTATATCTGGCCCCATGGCCGGCCGGATCTCCAGCGACGTGTCTTCCTGGCCTTCGGTCTGCTTCTGGTGGCCAAAGGCGTCACGATGGTCACGCCGTTTGCCTTCAAATGGGCGACGGACGCGCTCGTGGCCGTCACGAGCAGCGGCAATCAGGCGACCGAGGTGGCCGCCACGTCCGGGTCGTGGATCTGGAAGGCGCCGATCCTGCTCACGGCGATCTACGGCCTCACCCGCATCCTCATGGCGGTGCTGACGCAAGTCCGCGACGGCATCTTCGCCAAGGTCGCCATGCATGCGGTGAGACAGCTTGCCCTGCAGACCTTCGAGCACATGCACCGCCTGTCCTTACGCTTCCATTTGGAGCGCAAGACAGGCGGCCTGACCCGCGTGCTCGAGCGCGGCCGCGAAGGGATCGAAGAGCTGTCGCGCCTCGTTGTGCTGACGCTCCTGCCTACAATCCTCGAATTCGTTCTCGTGCTCGGCCTGCTCGCCTGGGAGTTCAACTGGGTCTATTCGGCCGTCGTCTTCGTCATGGTGGTGATCTACCTCGCCTATACCTACAAGGCGACCCAGTGGCGGATCTCGATCCGCAAGCAGATGAACGACTCCGATACGGACGCCAACACCAAGGCGGTGGACTCGCTCCTGAACTACGAGACGGTGAAGTATTTCGGTGCCGAGCAGCGGGAGACCGCCCGTTACGACCGCTCCATGGCGGGCTACGAGAAGGCCTCGACCCAGACCTATACGTCGCTGGCCGTGCTCAATGCCGGCCAGGCGGTGATCTTCTCCATCGGCATGGCCATCGTCATGGTGCTGGCCGCGCGGGACATCATGACGGGCAACGCCTCCATCGGCAGCTTCGTGCTGGTCAACGCCATGCTGGTGCAGCTCTACATCCCGCTGAACTTCATGGGCATGCTCTACCGCGAGATCAAGCAGGCGCTGATCGACATCGACGACATGTTCAACATCCTCGACCGCAACCCCGAGATCCAGGACAGACCGGGTGCCAAGCCGCTCCAGGTCAATGCAGGCATCGTGCGCTTCGAGGACGTGCATTTCTCCTACAATCCGGAGCGGCCCATTCTCAAGGGCGTGAGCTTCGAGGTGCCGGCCGGGCATACGGTGGCCATCGTCGGCCCCTCGGGGGCCGGCAAGTCCACGATCTCGCGCCTGCTGTTCCGCTTCTACGAGCCCAGCAGCGGCCGCATCCTCATCGACGGCCAGAACATCGCCGAGGTGCAGCAGGCTTCCCTGCGCAAGGTGATCGGTATGGTCCCGCAGGACACGGTGCTCTTCAACGACACCATTGGCTACAACGTCCAGTATGGCCGCTGGGATGCGACCCCGGAGGAGGTGAGGGAGGCGGCCCGCCTCGCGCAGATCGACCGGTTCATCGGTCTCCTGCCGGAGGGCTATGATACCCCTGTGGGCGAGCGCGGCCTCAAGCTCTCAGGCGGCGAGAAGCAGCGCGTGGCGATTGCCCGGACCATCCTCAAGGCACCGCCGATCCTGGTACTGGACGAGGCGACATCGGCGCTGGACACCTTCACCGAGAAGGAGATCCAGGATGCCCTCGACCGTGTCAGCCGCGGCCGCACCACCCTGGTGATCGCCCATCGGTTGTCCACAGTGATCGGGGCTGACGAGATCATCGTCCTCGATCATGGGCGGATCGTTGAACGCGGCAACCATGCGAGCCTTCTCGCCCATGGCGGGGTCTATGCGGCCATGTGGAACCGCCAGCGCGAGGCCGATCAGGCCCGCGAAGCACTCAAGCGGGTCGAGGAAGAGGAACGCAGCCCCGAGAGCGTGGCAGGTTGACGGATGCTCTTTTGCCTGCCATCCCCGCGCAAATCTTCTTAAGGCTTGAGACAATATGACCGACATCCTGGAATCGATGCGCCGCATCTTCGTGCCGATCCATAAGGAGGGCTATCCCTTCATCCTGATCGCGCTGTTCGCGACGCTCGTGCTGGCCTGGCTTTGGTCGCCGCTCGGCTGGATCGGCGCCATCCTGACCGTGTGGGTCTGCTACTTCTTCCGCGATCCGCCGCGGGTGACGCCGGTCCGCGAGGGCCTCGTGGTCTCTCCGGCGGACGGGCGCGTGAACCTCATCACCACCGCCGTGCCCCCGGCCGAACTCGACCTGCCGCCCGAGCCCATGACCCGGATCTCGGTGTTCATGAACGTGTTCGACTGCCACGTGAACCGCGCGCCGGTCACCGGGCGCATCACCCAGATCCTCTACACGCCGGGCCTGTTCCTCAATGCCGAACTCGACAAGGCGAGCGAGGACAACGAGCGCAATGCCCTCGTCATCGAGACGGCGAATACTAAGATCGGCGTGGTCCAGATCGCCGGTCTCGTGGCCCGCCGCATCGTGTCCTTCGTGAAGGTTGGCAACCACCTGAGCACCGGCGAACGCTTCGGCCTGATCCGGTTCGGCTCCCGTCTCGACATCTTCGTGCCGCTTAACGCCCAGGTCCTCGTCGGCCTCGGCCAGACGGCGGTCGCAGGCGAGACGGTTCTGGCGGACCTGACGGCCAACGAGCCCGGCCGGGAGTACCGGGTCGGGTAGGCCATTGTCGAGAAAATCGGGGCTTTGGAAGGATCGGGGCTGTTCCCATGACAGGGGAAACACCTCCGATCTTGGTTGCCGGTTAAGCTGGCACCCCCTAGATGTCATGCCATGAGCGATCTTTTTCCTCCCTTCGCCCCCGATCCGAACGAGCCGCGCAAACGGCTCTTCAAGCCGGTTCCGGTTCGGGTCATCATTCCGAACATCATTACTCTAGTTGCCCTATGCCTTGGGCTCACCGCAATCAGGCTGGCCTTCGAGGGGCGCTACGAGCCGGCCGTCGTCGCTATCGTGGTCGCGGCGCTGCTGGACGGGATCGACGGCCGGGTGGCGCGCATGCTCAAGGGCACGTCCCGATTCGGCGCGGAGCTCGACTCGCTGGCGGATTTCGTCAATTTCGGCGTCACGCCGGCTCTCATCCTCTACAGCTTCCTGTTGAACGAGCTCAAGGCGATCGGCTGGATTGCCGTGCTGGTTTTCGCCATCGCGATGGTGCTGCGCCTTGCCCGCTTCAATGTGATGCTGGACGATCCCCACCGGCCCGAGTGGAAGAAGAACTTCTTCACCGGCATGCCGGCACCGGCCGGCGCGCTGACCTCGATGCTGCCGCTCTACCTCTCGTTCCTTGGCGTTCCAATGGGGCCTGCGGCCGCTCCGATTGCGCTGGTCTACCTGTTGGGCCTGGCCTTCCTGATGGTCTCCACCATCCCGGTCTATTCGGGCAAGACCATCGGGTTGAAGGTGCCGCGCCATTGGGTTCTGCCGATCTTCGTTTTGTCGGCGGCCGTTTTCGGGCTTCTGGCGAACTTCCCCTGGGAGATGCTGACGGTCATTACCGTGCTGTTCCTGGCCTCGATCCCCTTGAGCGTCATGCGCTACCGCCAACTCGACCGCGCCCATGCCGCACAGGTGGTGCCGCCACAGCCGGCAAGCTCTGAACCGGAGCCTCCTGCGGCTTGATTCATCTCCCCCTGGTGCCATGTTGTCACCGGGTCTAGCCTTGAGCCTTTGTGACCAATCCGGAGCGTGGAGAAAAAAGTGGCGTCGTCTTCCGAGGTGTCGAATCCCAGCATGCGTCCGAAGCTCGTTCTCGCATCCGCCTCGCCCCGCAGGCTTGCCCTGCTGCAGCAGGCGGGCATCGAGCCCGACGCGCTGCTTCCGGCCGATGTGGACGAGGCGCCGCTCAAGAACGAGAGCGCCAAGGAGTTGGCCAAACGCCTGGCTCGCTCGAAGGCCGAGGTGGCCCGGAAGGTGGCGCGCACGCGCGAAGACCTGAAGAACTCCTATATCCTTTCCGCCGATACGGTCGTGGTGGTCGGCAAGCGGGTTCTGCCCAAGGCGGAAGTGGCGGACGAGGCGGCAGGCTGCCTGCGCCTGCTCTCGGGCCGCCAGCATCGGGTCTACACCTCCATCTGCCTGATCACCCCCAAGGACACGATCCGCGAGCGCCTCGTAGAAACCCGGGTCCGCTTCAAGCGCCTGTCGCGGGACGAGTTCGAGCGCTACCTCGCCTCGGGCGAGTGGCGCGGCAAGGCCGGCGGCTATGCCATCCAGGGATTCGCTGGAACCTTCGTGGTCAAGCTCGTCGGTTCCTACTCGAACGTGGTCGGCCTGCCGCTCTACGAGGCCGTCGCCTTGCTCGACGGGGAGGGTTATCCCGTCCGCTTCTCCTGGCTCGACGCCGCCTGACGCTGCACTCCTGGGCTGAGGTTCGGTCTTGCATCGGGACAATGGACCAACCACCTAGCGCATCGAGCGGACCCAGAGGGTCGCGTCAGCGAAAAGTGAGCCCGGTTTTCCGCCTCGGACGATGCGCCAGCATATGAAAGTAGCATCGGACCCAAAAATGGAATCCACTTTTGGGTCCGATGCTTTAGCCTTCCGTGAAGAAAGGAGGCGAGAGATGAACGCCGCCAACGAAAACAAGCCCCTGACCTCGGCCGGCAAGTGCCCGATCTGCGGCAAGCCCACAGAGCAGCAGTACCGGCCGTTCTGCTCCCGGCGCTGCGCCGACGTGGACCTGAACCGGTGGCTGACCGGCAGCTATGCCATTCCGGTCGTCGAAAGCGAACCGGACGACCCGGACGAAGACCGCCGGGAGACATGATCCGATCTCGTTCGCATTTTTCTCCCTCGACCCGCTGGACAGAGGGTCTTTGTCTGACTATACACCCCTCCACGACGCGCACGGCCTCGCCGCGCATCGAATGCCCAGGTAGCTCAGTTGGTAGAGCATGCGACTGAAAATCGCAGTGTCGGCGGTTCGACTCCGTCCCTGGGCACCACTCTTTACTCTGACATCTCAAAGATTGAGCCCTCGCGCTGTTGGTGCAGACGCGTGTTGCGTCATGCTTGCAGCACAGAGGGCTAGAGCATCGTTGGTGCGGAAAAGCGGATCCGGTTTTCCGCATCAACGATGCTCTCATGTATAGAAGAAGCATCGGATCGATCCCAAAAGTGCAAATCCACTTTTGGGTCCGATGCTCTAGGAACGAGGCTTCACGCGCGCCACTACCGTGGTCTGCTCCGGCGCAAAAGCCTTGATGGCCCCGCCGAAGATGGCGCCGATCAGAAGTCCGCTGATGATGATCAACGGCAATTGCCGCCAGTTGATCTTTGGCCCTGGTAGAAGCCCACCCACGGTATAAGCCTCCTTCATACGCAACCGAACGACAGCCATACGGATCATGCGTTGGCAAGGCATGCTTCTGCGCCAGACTATCACACGGCTATCAAGAAAAGATTGGTTTTTCCTTTACCTCAAAAGAGGTACACAAATCCTGCGCCATGCCCAAAGGAGGGCACATTTCTAGTCCTAATGGCCAATGGCAAAGTGGATGCAGCCGATGACGGATCTGAAATCAGTGAAGGAAGTCATCCGTCAGACTTGGCGGGACGAGGAGATGGCCTCGGCAGCCTGCTATGGCATCGATGCCTATGCGAGGCGCTGGCCGTTCGTTTATGCGGTCAATGACTGGGACGTGTGGAACGAGCAGCGGAAGGGCTTGAAACCTGAGGTCAGCACCTGGCTGGAGCAGCACGGTGACGCCTGCGACTTCTACCACCTGCTTGGCGTCTGGGGCCTTGTCGGTTTCAAGAGCCCGAAGGCGGCCAGTCATTTCAAACTGCGCTGGTCCGGCGTGCTGAAGGCGGTGACATCCACGGGCGAGACCTGGAACCCGCATCCGCACAACAGCTCCTTTGCTCCGTCTCCTTATGAAGAGCCAGCCCTGCGTGCTCGTGGCGCTCAACGCGCTTCTCGCTGATTACGAGCCCGATCTGATTTCCGGTCTCGCCTACTTCCTCGCGCAGATCGCCCGGGCGATCATGCCTCTGGGGCTTTCGGTTGTGGAGAAGCAGTACACGCCCGCCTCGTCCATATCGAAGCGGTCTCCGCGGTTGCAGGTGCCGTTGACCGGATACTCGTCCTCGCCACAGCGGGCCGTGCAGCGGGCCTGAGAGGCGCATTCCTGCACGAAGACCCGCAGAACCGTTCCCGCCGAACCAGGCTTGCCCTCAGGACCCAGTTTGCCCTCAGGGCCGGGTGGGCCAACAGGTCCTGTCAAACCGGCAGGGCCGATCGGGCCTATGGGGCCAGGAGGTCCGATAGGGCCAATCTCACCGGCAGGGCCCTGCGGGCCGGGAGGTCCAGCGGGGCCTATCATACCTATGGTTCCAACAGGTCCAGGAGGTCCTGCAGGGCCTGAGGGACCAGCCGGACCAGGCTCTCCTCTCGGTCCCGGAACGCCTTGAGGCCCTTGAGGGCCTTGATGCCCTGCCAAACCTTGCGGACCTTGGGGACCGGGAGGCCCCAGGGGTCCTTCAGGTCCGATCGGGCCGGCTGGGCCAGGTTGCCCCTCCGCTATCGTGCGTGTCTCCGGGCTGCCGGGAGGACCAGGCGGTCCGGCAGGACCAATAGGGCCGGCTGGCCCCGGAGGACCATCGCGCCCAGCCTCTCCCTGGGGGCCGGGGAGACCGGTAACGCCCTGTGGTCCCTGCGGCCCTATTGGACCTTCCGGTCCGGCGGGGCCTTGGGGGCCTGGGGCTCCGTCGCGTCCGGGTTCGCCCTGAGGTCCCATCGGGCCGACCGGCCCAGGCTGAGCGGGGGGAATGGCTGCGGCGGTGGCAGCAGTTGAGGCGGCGGGGCCTCGTTGTCCGCAGAATCCGATCACCACCTGACGCTGCTCATCCTCGGCCTTGATGTTCACAATGCAGGTGTTGGGATGATAGGTGAGACGGAAGGTGAAGCGTCCGTTGGCATCCGTTCTCGTCTGATGCTGCTCGTCGAGCGTGATCGGCGTCTGGCGCGGCTTGCTCAACCGGCCAACAACACGCAACTCCCCACCCGTAATCATCGCTTGGTCGATCAAAATGTCAGCCATGGCGGGAGACATGCTCGTGATCAGGATGGATCCGGCTAACAGTCGCTTGAGCATCATGCCTTCCCCGTTCAGGGATACAAAGGTCGCCTGAACGGGGGAAGCGGGTCAATTCATCCGTAAGGGATATCTCGGAAGCGCGTCGCCCCCACAAACAATATCAGTGGACGCCTTCTGCCTGTATGGCCTCGACGCGGATTTCCTCTGTCAGCTGCGCCTTGAGGCTGGAGAACTCCGGCGTCGTCTTCATGGTGTAATGACGAGGGTGCGGCAGCTCGACGGGGATGTCCGCCTTGATGCGGCCGGGGCGGGCCGACATCACGATGACCCGGGAGGCCAGGAAGATTGCTTCCTCGATGTCATGGGTCACGAACAGCACCGTCTTGCGCTCGCGCTCCCAGATGCCGAGCAGCAATTCCTGCATCAGACCGCGCGTCTGATTGTCGAGGGCGCCGAAGGGTTCATCCAGCAGCAGGATCTCCGGATCGTTGGCGAGCGCGCGGGCGATGGCCGTGCGCTGCTGCATGCCGCCGGAGAGCTGCTTGGGATAATGGTTCTCGAAACCGCGCAGGCCCACCTTCTCGGTGTAGGAGGCGACGATCTCCTGACGCTGCGCCTTCGGTACGCCCTTTTCGCGCAGGCCGTAGGCGATGTTCTCGGCAATCGTGAGCCACGGAAAGAGGGTATAGGACTGGAACACCATGCCGCGATCGGCCCCAGGCCCCTTGATCTCGCGGCCGTTGAGCAGCACGCGCCCATCGGTCGGCCGGTCAAGGCCCGCGACGATGCGCAGGAGCGTGGATTTTCCGCAGCCGGACGGGCCGAGGATGGTGATGAAGTCGTTCTGCTCAACTTGCAGGTTCGTGGGCTCGAGCGCCCGCACGGGCACTCCGCCGCGCACGCCGGGAAACACGCGCGAGACGTTGTCGATCTGGAGGATCGTAGTGCTCATGCGAGCCTCCACGGGAAGAGCTTGCGGTTGACGGCCTTGAACAGGAAGTCGGAGATGAGACCGATGATGCCGATGATGATGATGCCGAAGATCATCTGACCCGTCGCGAGCAGCGCCTGGCTGTCGATGATCATGTGTCCTATGCCGGATGAAGAGCCGATGAGTTCGGCCACGATCACGTAAGTCCAGGCCCAGCCGAGCACGAGGCGCAGGATCTCGGCGATTTCCGGCGCATTGGCCGGGATGAGCACGCGCCTCACCACGCCCTTGTCGCTGGAGCCTAGCGTATAGGCCGCCTCGACGAGATCGCGCCGAGTGTTGCCCACCGCCACCGCTACCATGAGGATGATCTGGAAGACCGAGCCGATGAAGATGACGAGTAGCTTCTGCATCTCGCCGATGCCGGCCCAGAGAATGAGCAGCGGCACGAAGGCGGAGGCCGGCAGATAGCGGGCGAAGGACACGAAGGGCTCAACGAACGCCTCGAAGGATTTGTAGGCGCCCATCATGATGCCGAGCGGCACGGCGATGATCGCCGCGAGAATGAACCCGCCGACGACCCGCCAAACCGTGATGCCGATATCACCCAGGAAACCGAAACGCGTGAGCAGCAGCCAGCCGTCCTGAAGCATGGTGATTGGATCGGCTAAGAACGTGCGCGAGACGAAACCGCCGAGCGTCGCGAAGGCCCAGGCCGCCACGAAGAGGACGAAGAAGGAGATGCCGAGCGTGACGCGGGTGCCCTGGCTGACCGGTTCGAGAGGACGAGGCATGAAGGATCTGCTCTGCGCTCCAGGCGTGCATGCTGGATGCGCGTGTGAAGAATGGATCAGGCGGCGGTCCGCATGAAAGCGAGCCGCCGCCGGAGGAGTGCGTTATTGGATGAAGCTCGTATCGGCGAGCGCTTCCATGTCCGGCTTCTGCTTGATGATGCCGGTTTCGAGCAGCAGGTCGGCGGCCTCGGCCGAGAAGGTCTTGAACTCGCCCGCGAAGAACTTCTTGTTGGCCTCGCGATCCTGCCAGCGCAGGAACTGGGCCGACTTGCCGAAGGCTTCGCCGGTCTGCTTCACGTCCGCGCCCATGATCTCGTAGGCCTTGGCCTGATCCTTGGCGATCATGTCGAGCGCCTCGAAGTAGCTGTCGGCCAGGGCCTTCGCGGCCTTCGGATTGTCAGCGAGAAACTTCGGCGTGCAGCCGAAGGTGTCCATCACCATCGGATAATCGAGGGTGGTGGCGATGATCTTGCCGGCCTGCGGCGCTGCGCGCACGGAGGAGAGATAGGGCTCGTAGGTCATGGCGGCATCGTTCTGGCCGGCGATGAAGGCCTGCGCTGCCGGGCCCGGCTCCATGTTGACCACAGTCACGTCCTTCACCGAGAGGCCGTTCTTCTTCAGCATCCAGGCGAGGGCGAAGTAGGGGGATGTGCCGGGCGCGGAGGCGGCCACCTGCTTGCCCTTGATGTCCTTGATCGAGGCGATATCGTTCTTCACCACCATGCCGTCGGCGCCGAAGCTCTTGTCGAGCTGGAAGATCTGCTTGGTGGGAACGCCGTTGGCGTTCCACACGATCCAGGTCTCCACCGTGGTGGCGGCACATTGGATGTCACCGGACTGGATGGCGAGGTGGCGGCTCGCCTGCGGGACCTTCTTGATCGTGACGTCGAGGCCGTTCTTCTTGAAGATGCCGGCCTCCTTCGCGAGCGTCAGGGGCGCGAAGCCGGTCCAGCCCGAGATGCCGACAGCCACCTTCGTCTCCTGCGCCGAGACGGATCCTGCCGCCAGCGCCAACACGGCCAAACCACCCAATACCGCCTTCATTACAGCCTCCGTTATTTTAGTTCCCTGCCTCGTTCCGCCGGACGTTCCCTGGAAGTTTTGTCTCGCGGGCGGCGTTCTTCTGTGAGCGGGCGAATGGCACCATGCCGGAGCGTCAATGTCAAATGTATAGACATTTCATCCTGCTCCTGTTTTGGGCATCCGCCGCCGAAAATTGACCTTCTATGCTGAAGCCTCGGGCGCGATCTCGACGAGGATCGCCCGTCCCGTGCCGGAGAGCAGGATGAGGTCCTGCATCGCCCCCAGCCTCAGCGTGTCGAGCACTTGCAGCGAATGGATCGTCGAGCCGAGCGTCACGTCGAAGGGGCCATCGAGGGGCACGAGAAAGGCCGCGCAGGTCTCCTCAGACAGCAGCCCCACGCCGGATTCCACGAACCGGGTCCGATGCCGGAACTGGCCGCGCCGGGTCATGACGTTCAGATCGCGGATCGGCCCCGAGAGGAGCCGTCCGGTGGTGATGTCGTCGCCGGAAAAGGACAGCTTGGGAGAAGCCTTGTCGAGCGGATAGGCGATGCCCTCCACGTCGAGTTCGATTCCACTGCCCTCAACCACGATCAGTGTGCGGTCGATGCCTGGAAACATCGAGAAAGGCCCGTCGGAGGCGACATCCGCCATGCTGATGCGCCATCCGAATGTGTCGAAGCCGGAGCCCTCCGGAAAGGCCGCGACCTCCGCGGTCGTGCCGCCGCCGTTCTTCCAGGGAACACGGACGAGATCCTCGTTGCGGATGACGCGGGCGATCATCAGCCGAGGCTCGGCAGGTTGAGGCCGTGCTCGCGGGCGCAGTCGATTGCGATGTCGTAGCCCGCATCCGCATGGCGCATGACGCCGGTCGCCGGATCGTTCCAGAGCACGCGCTCGACGCGCTTGGCTGCTTCCGGCGTGCCGTCGCAGACGATCACCATGCCGGAATGCTGCGAGAACCCCATGCCGACGCCGCCGCCATGATGCAGCGATACCCAGGTGGCGCCCGATGCGCAGTTGAGCAGCGCGTTCAGCAGCGGCCAGTCGGAGACCGCATCCGAGCCGTCCTTCATGGCCTCCGTCTCTCGGTTCGGGCTTGCGACCGAGCCGGAATCGAGATGATCGCGGCCGATCACGATGGGGGCCTTCAGCTCGCCCTTGGCCACCATCTCGTTGAAGGCCAGTCCCAGGCGATGACGATCGCCCAAGCCCACCCAGCAGATGCGGGCGGGCAGGCCCTGAAACTTGATGCGTTCCTTCGCCATGTCGAGCCAGTTGTGCAGGTGCTTGTTGTCGGGCAGCAGCTCCTTCACCTTGGCGTCGGTCTTGTAGATGTCCTCCGGATCGCCCGAGAGAGCGCACCAGCGGAACGGCCCGATACCCCGACAGAAGAGGGGGCGAATATAGGCCGGCACGAAGCCTGGGAAGTCGAAGGCGTTGTCGACGCCTTCCTCTTTCGCCATCTGGCGGATGTTGTTGCCGTAATCGAGAGTGGGCACGCCGGCCTTGTGGAAGTCGAGCATGGCACGCACGTGCTCGGCCATGGATTGCTTGGCGGCATGCTCCACGGCCTTCGGGTCGGTCTCGCGCTTGGCCTCCCACTGGGCAAGCGTCCAGCCCTTCGGCAGGTAGCCGTTGATGGGATCGTGCGCCGAGGTCTGGTCGGTGACCGCATCGGGACGGATTCCGCGGCGGTAGATTTCCGGGAAGATCTCGGCGGCGTTGCCGAGGAGGCCGACGGAGACCGGCTTCTTGTCGCGGCAGGATTGCTCGATGATCGCAAGAGCCTCATCCAAGGTGTCAGCGCGCTGGTCGACATATCCGGTGCGCAGGCGCATCTCGATGCGGCTCGGCTGGCACTCCACCGCAAGGCAGGAGGCGCCGGCCATCGTTGCGGCAAGCGGCTGCGCGCCGCCCATGCCGCCGAGGCCCCCGGTGAGGATCCAGCGGCCGGAGAGGTCGCCGTTATAGTGCTGGCGGCCCACTTCCACGAAGGTCTCGTAGGTGCCCTGCACGATGCCTTGCGTGCCGATATAGATCCAGGAGCCGGCCGTCATCTGGCCGTACATCATGAGTCCCTTGCGGTCGAGCTCATGGAACTTATCCCAGGTGGCCCAGTGCGGCACGAGGTTGGAATTGGCGATCAGCACGCGCGGCGCGTCCGCATGGGTGCGAAATACGCCCACGGGCTTGCCCGACTGCACGAGCAGCGTCTCGTCATCATTGAGATTCTTGAGGGCCGCCACGATGCGATCAAAACTGTCCCAGTCGCGGGCAGCGCGGCCGATGCCGCCATAGACCACGAGCTCACCGGGCTTCTCGGCGACCATCGGATCGAGGTTGTTCATCAGCATGCGCAGGGGCGCTTCCGTCAGCCAGCTCTTGGCGGACAGGTCGGTGCCGTGGGGAGCGCGGATCACGCGGGCGTTGTCGATACGGGTCATGGGATGATCCTCGGGTCAGGCTTTGGATTGAGCGAAGGCAAAACAGGTCTGGAGAATGAGGGTGAGCGCGGAACGCATGGGCGCGGCATAGGCCTCGTCGTAAGCGGTCGGCCATTCGCCTTCCGCAACAGGTCCGAGCGGCTCGCGCATGTAGCCGCGACAGGCGAGCTCCATCTGGACGGCATGGACGCCGGCCTCCGGGTTCCCAAGGCTACGCGTGATGTAGCCGCCCTTGAAACGGCCGTTGACCATATGGCTGAAACTGCTGCCCACGCAGATCTCCTCGATGGCATCACTCAAGGCCGGCGCGCACGTGGCGCCGCCGTTGGTGCCGATGTTGAAGTGGGGCAGGGTGCCGTCGAAGAGGCGGGGTATGACCGAGCGGATCGAGTGGCAGTCATAGACCACCACGCTGGGGTGCCGGGCGCGCAGGCGCTCGATCTCGGTGCGGAGCGTTGCATGATAGGGATCGAAGAAGCGGACGCGACGCTCGGCGACTTCCTCCGTCGTCGTGGGCTCCGCGCCAGGTTCGTAGAGCGGCTCGCCGTCGAAGGTAGTGGTGGGGCACAGCTCCGTCGTCGCCTGTCCCGGATAGAGCGACACGCCGGAGGGATCCCGGTTCACGTCGATCACCGTGCGGGAGATGGTCGTGCGGACCACCGTGGCGCCGAGTCCGGCGGCGAAATCATAGAGCTGCTCTATCCACCAATCCGCATCCTTGCGCGCGAGCCAGGGCGAGACAAGGCCGCGCTCGTACTCGGCCGGGATATCTGTGCCGGTATGCGGCAGGCTCACGACGAGGGGCGCGTCGCCACGGATGACGGTGAGCCAGTCCGGAAGCTCCGTGTTCATCATTACGCCTCATCCGTGACGAGCGGCAGCACATCTCCGCCGACCGCATCGGCAAGCCCGCCGGATGCGACGAGAGCCGTGGCCACTTCCATTTCAGGCGCCATGTGCCGGTCGTCTTCAAGATGCGGAATTTGTGCACGCAGCAGGGCACGGGCGCGCTCCAGGCGCTCGCTCGATTGCATCGGCGCGTGGAAGTCGCAGCCCTGGACGGCGGCTAGGTATTCGATGCCGATGACGTTCGCGGTGTTCGCCGCCATCGGCAGCAGCCTGCGCGCGCCATGGGTTGCCATGGAGACATGGTCTTCCTGGTTGGCGGAGGTCGGAATCGAGTCGACGCTCGCCGGATAGGCGCGCTGCTTGTTTTCGGACACGAGGGCGGCGGCCGTCACCTGCGGAATCATGAAGCCGGAATTGAGACCGGGCTTCGGCGTAAGAAACGCCGGCAGACCTGAGAGGGCAGGGTCGACCAGCATCGCGATGCGCCGCTCGGCGAGCGAGCCGATCTCGCAGAGCGCCATGGCGATCATGTCGGCGGCGAAAGCCACCGGCTCGGCATGGAAGTTGCCGCCGGAGATGACCTCGCCAGTCTCCGAGAATACGAGCGGATTGTCGGAGACGCCGTTCGCCTCGGTGCCGAGCGTCTCGCCCCCCTGACGCAGCAGATCGAGCACGGCGCCCATCACCTGCGGCTGGCAGCGCAGGCAGTACGGGTCCTGCACCCGGTCGTCGTTGGTGAGGTGCGAGGCGCGGATGGCGCTGCCCCGCATCAGGGCACGCAAAGAGGCCGCCACCTCGATCTGTCCGCGATGCCGCCGCAGCTTCTGGATGCGTTCGTCGAACGGCCCGTCCGATCCCTTGGCGGCATCGGTCGCGAGCGCTCCGGTGACGAGAGCCGCGCGGAAGACCCGCTCGGCCTCAAACAATCCTGCGAGTGCCAGCGCGGTCGAGACCTGCGTGCCGTTGAGAAGCGCCAAGCCTTCCTTGGGGCCGAGCGTCAACGGCGTGAGACCGGCACGCGCGAGAGCGGCCTCCGCCTTCACCCGCACGCCATCGACGAAGAACTCGCCGACGCCCATGAGGGCGGCTGTCATATGAGCCAGCGGGGCGAGATCGCCCGAGGCGCCGACCGAACCCTGGCCGGGAATGACCGGGATCAGGTTTGCCTGCAGACAGGCGGTCAGATGCTCGATGGTGGACCAGCGCAGGCCCGACGCGCCTTGAGCGAGGCTCGCGAGTTTCAGGGCCATTACCAGACGCACAACAGAAACAGGAAGCGGCTCGCCGACGCCGGCCGCATGAGACAGCACGATGTTGCGCTGGAGCGTCGCAAGATCGGCGGTGCCGATGCGCACGCTCGCGAGCTTTCCGAAGCCCGTGTTGATGCCATAGACCGGCTCACCCTTCGCGACGATTGTCTCGATGGTTTTTGCGCTCGCCTCGACGGCCCTGCGGCAATCCTGGTCGAGCGCAATGTCGGCACCGCGATAGACGCGGCGCCAGTCGGCCAGAGTGACGGAGCCGGGGTGAAGCATGATGGGTTTTGTCACTGTCCCCTCCAGACACGGGCGTGAAGCGGGTTGAAGCCGATGCGGTAGACGAGCTCCGCCGGCCGTTCGATGGTCCAGATGGCGAGATCGCAGATTTTGCCGGGCTCGAGCGTACCGATCTCATCGAGCCTACCCAGCGCACGCGCGGCCTCGCGCGTCACGCCCGCAATGCATTCTTCGACGGTCATGCGGAAAAGCGTCGCGCCCATGTTCATGGTGAGCAGCAGCGAGGTGAGCGGCGAGGTGCCGGGGTTGCAATCGGTCGCGAGCGCCATGCGGGTGCCGGCCTCGCGGAAGGCGGCAATCGGCGGCAGCTTCGTCTCGCGCAGCATGTAGAAGGCCCCCGGCAGCAGCACCGCCACCGTGCCGGCCTTCGCCATCGCGGCGGCGCCTTCCTCGTCCGTATATTCGAGATGATCGGCCGAGAGAGCTCCATAATCGGCTGCGAGCTTTGCGCCGTGCAGGTTGGAGAGCTGGTCGGCATGAAGCTTGATCTTGAGGCTTAGTGCTTTGGCGGCATCGAACACCCGCGCGGTCTGCTCGGGAGAAAACGCGATGCCTTCGCAGAATGCGTCCACTGCGTCGGCCAGTCCATCGCGGGCCAGAGCCGGCAGCATCTCGCGGCAGATCTTCTCGATGAAGGCATCCTTGTCGCCGTTCGCCTCCGGCGGCAGGGCATGGGCGCCGAGGAACGTGGTGGTGACGGAGACGGGGCGTTCGTTGCCTAGGCGCCGCGCGGCGCGCAAAGAGCGGGCTTCCGTCTCAAGGTCGAGCCCGTAGCCTGACTTGATCTCAATGGTGGTGCAGCCCTCGGCAATGAGGTGATCGAGCCGGGGCAGGGCGCTCGCCACAAGCTCGTCCTCGCTTGCCGCGCGCGTGGCTTTCACCGTGGACACGATGCCGCCGCCGGCCCGGGCAATCTCCTCATAGCTCGCACCCTTCAGGCGCAGCTCGAACTCGTGTGCGCGGTCGCCGCCATAGACGAGATGGGTATGGCAGTCGACGAGGCCGGGCGTAATCCAGCGGCCCTCGCAGTCGATCCGCTCAGTGGCGTTCCAGCCAGCGGGGAGGTCTTCCGCCGGCCCGGCGAAAGAGATGCGGCCGTCCGTGGAAGCAACGGCGCCGTTCTCGATAATCCCGAGACCGTCGCCCTTGAGCGTAGCAAGGCGGGCGTTATGCCAGACCCGATCGAAGCGCATGTTCCTGCTCCGGTTCGTTTGCAATTATGTCTATACATAAAAGCAAACAATCGATATTGTCTAGACGTATTCGATCGGCTCTGATGGTCGGGCGGCGGCATGGCTTTTTGGCGGCTGCCGCTTTGCAGAAAAGGTGACAGCCATGCGCAGGCTCATTCTCGATCATGCCCTCCTTGCCCATGGCTGGGCCCGGAATGTCGGCCTCGACGTCGAGGGCGGGACGATTGCCGCCGTGCATCCGGATGCTTCGGCCAAGGATCGCGAACGTGTCGCCGGGATCACGCTTCCCGGATTGCCGAACCTGCACAGCCACACCTTTCAGCGCGGCATGGCGGGGCTTGCGGAAACCCGTGGTCCGGAGGGCGACAGCTTCTGGACGTGGCGGCAGGTGATGTACCGCTTCCTCGGTAAGCTTACGCCGGACGATGTGGAGGCCATCGCGGCCTTCGCCATGATGGAGATGCTGGAGGGCGGCTTCACTGCGCTCGCCGAGTTCCACTATCTGCATCACGATGCGGACGGCCGCCCTTATGCCGACATCGCGGAGTTGTCCGGGCGCATTTCAGCTGCCGCGGGGGAGACGGGCATGGGCCTGACGCTGCTGCCTGTCTTCTACGCGCAAGGCGGCTTCGGCGGCGTTGCGCCGACCGAAGGGCAGCGGCGCTTCATCAACGATGTGGAGAGCTATGCCCGGCTTCTCGAAGGTGCGCGCAACGCAGTCGCTGGCCTCGACGATGCGGTCGTCGGCATCGCACCGCACAGCCTGCGCGCCGTCACGCCGGAGAGCCTTAGAGATGTCGTTGCGATGGCAGGCGAGGGGCCGGTCCATATCCACATCGCCGAGCAGGTGAAGGAGGTGGAGGATTGCCTTGCCTGGTCGGGGCAGCGCCCGGTGGCGTGGCTGCTCGATCATGCCCCGGTGGGTGAGCGCTGGTGCCTGATCCACGCAACCCATCTCGATCCGGAGGAGGTCAGGTGCATTGCTGCGAGCCGCGCCGTGGCGGGCCTGTGCCCGATCACCGAGGCCAATCTCGGAGACGGCATCTTCAAGGGCATCGATTATCTCGCGGCCGGTGGGAATTTCGGTGTCGGGTCGGATTCCAACATCGAGATCTCCGCGTCGGGAGAACTCAAGCAGTTCGAGTACAGCCAGCGCCTCAAGCACCGCGCCCGCAATGTGCTGGCCGGGCGTGAGGCGCAGTCGACGGGGCGCAGCCTCTACGAGAAAGCGCTGGCAGGCGGAGCCCAGGCGCTCGGCCGGCGGATCGGTGCGATTGCCGAGGGGCATCGCGCCGACTTGGTCGTGCTCGATGCCGATCATCCCGATCTCACCGCCGTGTCGGGCGACCGCTGGCTCGACTCCTATGTGTTTGTCACTGGTAGGGCCGCCATCGATACGGTGTTCGTGGCGGGCGAGCCTGTGGTAAGGAGCGGCCGACATCTGAACCGCGACACGATCCGTGGTCGCTACACGAAGGCCATGACCCGCATCCTCGCCTGAGAAAAGACTGAAGGCAGCATGAAACATCTGCACCAGCGAATCCGCGACGACATCGAGGCCAAGATCATGTCCGGCGAGTGGCCTCCGGGGCACCGCATTCCCTTCGAGCACGAGCTGATGGCCGAATACGGCTGCTCCCGCATGACCGTGAACAAGGTGCTCTCGACGCTCGCCGCCAACGGCCTCATTACGCGACGGCGCCGCGCGGGCACCGTCGTGGCGGAGCCGAGCAGCCAGCAGGCGGTGCTGCAGATCCAGGATTTTGCCCTTGAGGCAGCGCGCGCCGGGGTCGAGTATCGCTTCAAGATCCTGAGCCGCTCCATCGAGTCCATCGACGCCGCCGCCGCGCAGCGCACCGGCTTGCCGGCGGGCACGGAGATGCTCTGCCTCTCGACCCTGCACATCATGGACGACGTACCCCAGGCGCTCGAGCAGCGCCTGATCGACCTTGCCACCGTGCCCGAGGCTGACAAGGAGCCGTTCAAGGACAGCCCGCCGGGCACTTGGCTGCTGCGGCGCGTGCCGTGGACGGATGCCGAGCATATCGTCCGCGCCGTCAATGCGGACGGTGCCATGGCGAAAAAGCTGCAGATTCAGAAAGGCGCAGCCTGCCTCATGCTGGAACGGCGCACTTGGCAGGCGGGCGCCTTCGTGACCGAGGCGCGCATCACCTATCCTGGCGACCGGCATCAACTCGTCGGGCGGTTCTCGCCGGTTGCGTGACGATGTCAGGCCTGATGTTCCTATTTTGTTCTTGACAATTCTCCTAGCCTCGGCTATATCGTTGTGCAGATCTGCTCCTGTCGAGGGGCGCGCTCGCGAGGCGTCGCAGTGTGGGGGCAGACACGGTCCTGTGGTGCGGCCTCGCAAGCCGCATCGACAGGAGGCCCAGGCTGTGGGCCGGTGGTCGGAATCGGTTCAAGGCCCCTGTCGAGCAGATGGGCAACGCCTTGAGCGGTCACCGGGCTGGTCTCGCCTGAACGCCTAAACAAGCCGTGCGCGAAGAGGCACTCCGGCTCTTCCATTCACCTTCCATCATACCGCACAGGCTCGCAGCTCACGCTGCGGGCCCCAAGGTGCTGGCTGTTTGACAAGAGAAACCCGCCCTGACTTTCACGGATGTAAGCCGGGGAGGCCATAGAGCACTGTTCCTCAGGCAATCATCGTCACCGGCGGAAGGCCGATGATGACGAGCAGAGAACAGGCTTGGGTTTTATGAGAGCGCGGAGCGCAGATCCTCGATCAGGTCGTCTGCATCCTCGATGCCGACCGACAGGCGCACCAGACCGTCGTCGATGCCGAGTTCGGCGCGCACTTCCGGTGGCACGGAGGCGTGGGTCATGATGGCCGGGTGCTCGATGAGGCTTTCGACACCGCCAAGGCTCTCCGCCAGCGTGAAAAGCTGGCAGCGTTCCAGGAAGCGCGTCGCACCATCGAGCCCGCCCTTGATGCGGGCCGTGATGATGCCGCCGAAGCCGCGCATCTGGCGCTTGGCGAGCTCGTGCTGCGGATGCGAGGCGAGGCCCGGATAGATCACGCCGTCCACGCCTGCATGAGTTTCCAAGAAATGAGCGATCTTGAGCGCCGAGGTGCAATGCCGCTCCATGCGCAGCGACAGGGTCTTCAGGCCGCGCAGGGCCAGGAAGCTGTCGAACGGGCCGGAGACCGAGCCGACGGCGTTCTGCAGGAACGCGATCTTCTCGCGGATTTCCTGTTTCTGGCCGACGATCACCACGCCGCCGACCATGTCCGAATGGCCATTGAGATATTTCGTGGTGGAATGCACCACGATGTCGAAGCCGAACTCGAGCGGACGCTGAACCCATGGGCTGGCGAAGGTGTTGTCGGCCACAAGCCATGCGCCGTGCCCGCGCGTCGCCGCTGCAATCGCCTCAAGATCCGCGAGCTTGAGGAGCGGGTTTGTCGGCGTCTCGACCCAGACGAGCTTGGTGTTGGGGCGCAGGGCCGCCTTCACCGCATCCGCATCGCCGAGGTCCACATAAGTAATCTCGAGTCCGGCCGACTTCCGGCGCACGCGCTCGAAGAGGCGCCGGGTGCCGCCATAGAGATCGTCGGACGCGACGATGTGCGAGCCGTGCTCCAGCATGTCGAGCACGGTCGCGCTCGCGGCGAGCCCTGAGGAGAACGCGAAGGCTGCAGAGCCGCCTTCGAGATCCGCGATGCAGCGCTCGAAAGCCATGCGGGTCGGGTTCTGTGAGCGAGCGTACTCGAAGCCTTTATGAACGCCAGGGCTCTCCTGCGCGAAGGTGGAGGTGGCGTAGATCGGCATCATCACGGCGCCGGTGGTGGGGTCCGGAGATTGGCCCGCATGGATGCAGCGGGTGGCGAAATCGAGCTGGTTGCGGGTGGTCATTGGGGCTGGATCCGGAAGAAGTTGATGAGGTCGATGCGGGTGGCGAGGCCCACGAAGGCATCGCCATCCATGATCACCGGCACGAGACCGGCAGCGAAAAGGGGCAGAAGTTCCCGGACGGGCGCACCGGCGGCGATGGTTTTCAGCCGCGTCACCATCACGTCGCGCACCGGCTTGTTGAACACGCTCTGCGGCGCGCCTTCGTTGGCCACCAGCGCGTCGAGGATGTCGCTTTCGTCTATCAGGCCAACGACATGCCCGTCGTCAATCACGGGCAATTGCGAAACGTCGGAGGAGCGCATGCGGGCGAAGGCGGAGCGAAGGGTCTCGCTAGGCGAGACGAAGATGGTCGCGCCTTCACCAAACGGGTTGATCACCACATCGCGGACCGTTCCGGTCACCTTGCGGTCGAGCCAGCCTTCCTGGGCGATGAAGGCATCGTTGAACACCTTCGACAGGTACTTGGCGCCCGTATCGCAGACGAGGGTGACGACGCGCTTCGGCTCGGTCTGCTCGCGACAGTAGCGGAGCGCCGCAGCCAGGAGCGTGCCGGACGAGGAGCCCGCCAGGATGCCCTCCTTGCGCAGCAGTTCGCGCGCTGCCGAGAAGCTGTCCTTGTCGGTGATGGAATAGGCCTTCTTTACCAGGGAGAGATCGCAGTTCGGCGGCACGAAATCCTCGCCGATGCCCTCGACCGCCCAGGATCCGGCTTCCGTCATCTGCCCGGTCTCGACCAGCGGCGCCAGGATCGAGCCTGCCGGATCGGCGAGCACCATGGCGGTCTTGGGCGACGCTTTCTTGAGGTAGCGCCCAACGCCGGTAAGCGTGCCGCCCGAGCCGACGCCGACCACCACGGCATCCACGTCGCCATCCATTCCGTCCAGAATCTCCGGTCCGGTGCTCGCCTCGTGAGCAGCCGGGTTGGCAGGGTTCTCGAACTGATTGATGTAGACGGCGCCCGGGGTCCGGCCGGTGATCGCCTGGGCGAGGTCCTGGTAATAATCCGGATGGCCCTTGCCCACGTCGGAGCGGGTGATGACGACCTCGGCCCCGAGGGCCTTGGCGTGCAGCACCTTTTCGCGGGACATCTTGTCCGGCACCACGAGGAGGGTGCGGTAGCCCTTGCTGGCGCCGACCAGCGCCAGACCGACGCCCGTATTGCCTGCGGTGGCCTCGATGATCGTGCCCCCAGGCTTCAGACGGCCATCGGCTTCGGCCGCTTCGATCATGGCCCGCGCCGGCCGGTCCTTGATGGAGCCGCTGGGGTTGGCGCTCTCTAGCTTGAGGAAGAGCTTGCAGGGACCCGTGTCGAGGCTTGTCACCTCCACGAGAGGGGTCCGGCCGATCAGGTCCAAGGCTCCATGGGCAGCCATATTAGGCATCTCTCACTTGTGAAATACGTTATTTGTTGTTTTATGACGTGAAACTTTCTCGTGATTATAGGGATCAACGTAAATTGTCACCTGCTCTTCCGATCACTCAACTGCGATCCGTACAGTTGGATCCTTGAAGAATTTGGCTTCGAAAACTCGAGCGCAGAAATACGAAAAGCCCCGGCTTTTGGCCGGGGCTTAGTTTAAATAAGGCGTCGTCAGATGACGAAGAAGTCCTTGTAGGTAAGGGCGACCTTATTCGACACCTGGGCGAATTCCACTGCCTGTTTTGAGCCGGACCCGTCCGCATCGTAGGAGAGAACACCTGTCTTCTTGTTATAGATCAGGTAGTCGTCCCGCTCCCGCGCCTTGGTGCCGGTGACGAAGAACTCCTTATCCAATTCCGTCGGGTTGGAGAGCGTGCCGCTGCCGAGCTTCTTGAAGACACTGTTGTCGAGCAGGAAGCTGTCGTACTTGACGTTGAAGTCGACAACCGTGTCGAAGTTCACCTTGCGGTCCGTCGAGGCGGTTCCGAGCCGCGTGTTGAACATGAAAGCATCGCTTCCGGCGCCGCCATAGAGTCGATCGTTGCCGGACCCGCCATTGACCACGTCGTCGCCAGTGCCGCCATAGACCCGGTCATTGCCGCTGTCGCCGTAGACCCGGTCATTGCTCGAGCCGCCATCGACAGTGTCGTGTCCGGAGCCGCCGTAGACCCGGTCTATGCCAGCGCTGCCATAGACCTTGTCGTTGCCGGCGCCGCCATAGGCTCTGTCATTACCGGTGCCGCCATAGACCAGGTCATTGCCGTCGTCACCATTGACACGGTCATCACCGCCGTCGCCGTAGACTTTATCGTTGCCGGTGCCGCCGTTGAGGCTGTCATTGCCAGCGCCGCCTTTGATGGTGTCGTTGCCGCCCAGACCCTTCATCACGTCGTCGATGTTGTCGCGGCCGGTGAGGGTGTTGGATCCGGACGTGCCGTTGCGCACGACGACATCGTTGCCGGTGTTGACCGGCGGCGGCGGAGGCGCCACCGGGTTCGGTACCCATGTGTCGCCAACAAGCTTGCCGTCCGCAAACTGAAGGATCTCGATGTTCAGCAGAGTGTCGGTACCAGTGGTGCCGCCGGCGATGGTCCTGTTCACGCCAGCCCCGGTAATCGTGTAGCTTGCGCGGTTGCCGCTGTAGAGAGCTAGGTCGGCACTACCAAGGCTGCCATCCAGGGTGTCATTGCCTGCTCCGCCATCGAGAGTGTTGTTGCCTGCGCCGGCATCCAAAAAGTCGTTACCGTCGCCGCCCCTTAAGGTGTCATTGCCGCCATAGCCATACAGCTTATTGTTCGCGCTGTTGCCGACGATGAGGTTGCTGAGCTGATTTCCTGCGCCTTCGGTCGCGGCTCCAGTAAGCGACAGATTCTCCACATTGGCGGTCAAGGGGTTGGAAGTGAGGATCGAGACAGAACTGATGATGGTGTCATTTCCTTCTCCATCTGCTTCCGAGACGATATCTTCACGGCGATCGACATAATAGGTGTCATTACCCAACCCACCCTTCATCGTGTCGGCTCCGCCGCGCCCGTCGAGGGTGTTGTTGCCGGCGTTGCCGTTCAGAATATTGGCGACAGCATCTCCATACGCAGCAATGTCGGTCGTTCCAGTCAGCGTCAGCTCCTCGACCTCATCCGCGATCGTGTAAGTGATACTGCTGAAAATGCGGTCATAACCACCGCCGACGTCCTCGTTGATGAAATCGCCGATGTTGTCGACAATATAGAGGTCGTTGCCAGTGCCGCCGACCATGGAATCGGCACCAGAACCACCATCAAGGGAGTCGTTGCCGGTTCCACCCTTGAGCGTGTCGTTTCCGCCGGCGCCAAGAATAGCGTCTGCACCATCTAGGCCTTCAAGAGTATTTCCAGCACTATTGCCGATGAGGATGTTGTCGAGCTCGTTTCCGTAACCGTTGATCGCCGCGATCCCGGTCAGGGTCAGGTTCTCGACGTTCGCTTCGAGGGTGTACTTGGCCGAAGCGAACACATGATCGATGCCTTCGTCAGGGTTTTCGGTGACCACATCGTCTGTTTTGTTGACATAGTATGTGTCATCACCTTTGAGGCCAGCCATCGTATCGACACCAGCAGAACCGGTCAGCGTATCTGCGTTATCCGTTGCCGTTCCACTGGTCACATTGCCGGTGATTTCAGTTCCTGTTGGTCCTGGCTTAGTATTTTCAGGTTCCTCGCGGATCGCATAACGCGCATCCTCCGGGTTGATGACATTGTTCAGGATCTTCGTGCCGGTCGAGTAGTAATTCTTCTCCGGATTGGTCAAAGGATCGTTGTCAGGATTGCCGTCTGGGAAGTCCAGTCGCAAGTCAATCTGGACTTCATCATACTTACCGATGACTTCCTGCGAGTTATTCGACAGGAAGCTGTCCTTGAGAACTGTGTTGACGGAGCCTTCGATGCGCACGCCATAGCGCATGTTTTCGTAAACATTGGCCCCGCTGATGGTCACACTATCAGAAAGTTTAACCAGAATTCCTTCTCGAGTGTTGCCATAGTACTCACCCCCGATGATCTGCACATTCGTGACATGGGCAATCTCCGCTTCATTGCCGCGCTGGATGTCGCCGCGTTGAATGACGATTCCCGCGCCACCGGTCGCACCCCAGCCATTGTCATAGGCAGTGTTGTTCTCAAGAGTGATGTTGCTTGAGGCATTCTGGATGTTAAAGCCATGGCGGCCGTTGTTGTAGGACTCATTACCCGAGTAAACGCCTCCCACGACGCCGTCCGCCACGAAGCCGTCTTTCCCGTTATTGTGAGCAACAGAGTTTGTAACTGTGAAATTATAGGTGATCTCGTGCGGGTTGATGCCATATCCCGTGCAGTTCATCACCTCCACGTTATCGAGAGTGATATTGCTCTGTTTGCGGCCGGAGCTGTCCTCCTTAATGCCGCAGATGAACCCGGCTTGTTCTCCTAGGTTGTTTTGGCGATTGCCGTCGATGACGAGATTCGTGATCGTGACATTGTCGACGCTTACAGTATCGGTCCGCACAATGCCGTTTATTTTGGCATCGTAGTTATTTTCGAGTTTGACAATCGTCTTGTGGTCACCCGATCCAGATAGCTTAACCCCGGACAGGAGTTCGATAGCACCATTCGACGCATTGGTCCTGTCTCCCGTGACGACCCAAGTCCCTGCGCCGAGTTGGACCTCCACTTGGCCCCCTTGCGGGTTTTTCAGATACTCGGCATTCGCTTTCGCAATGGCGTCTTTGATCCGAGCAACGTTCTCTGCCGCGGCCTGTTCTTCATTCGGATTGCTCGAGGGGCCTTCGAGAGTAATGAATGCCATTATTTCGTATCCTTCTTGAATGGGTCGAGGAGCTTGCTGGCATGCGCCATCGTCACCGGAACGTCGTCCAGCACTTGCAATGACTGCCAGGTGTCGTGTTTCGGCGATCGGTGCGGCGTCGTTCACAGCCGCTTTGGTGTCAGTCTGAGGAAGTACCGCTGCCGTTAGAGCAGGCGATCCATTCCGATCATCAAGGCGGAGACGGTCCCGCCTCTGGTGTAGTCATGAGCATAAGGCTGTTTCCTCTGCAGCAACTGCCGGATTGCTCAAGATTAAATAGGCAATTTCTCAAATTCGAAATGGAGCAATTTTGTATTGCAGATGCAATTCCGAGTTAATGCGCCCGGTATCTCGACGAGGGCTAATGCTGTTGAAGTATCTGCTCTACCTCAAATGGATCTAATCCTTCCCAGAAGAGGTCTGGAACATATAGCCAAGTTTGGGGGCGCCTGCTTCACTTGAGCATGTCGAAAAGCTGTCCTGAGCATTGCGCGACGAGGATCAGGAGAAGGACACCGATAAACCACAGCCACGAACCGCGCCGCTGAGGTTGGGCCTGCGGTTGCTGCGATGGCTCGGCATGGGGGCTGATGAGCGGCACGGGAGGAGAGGGCAGCCGCTCGATCAGTTCAGCCGATGCTGCCGGAACGCTGCCGGTCATTCCAATGAACCGAAAGCTCACCGGAATGCCCCCCACAAAACCCACCTCGGCCGGCTGGATCCTGGCCTCATGGCGAACCCACCAATATTCCCTGCGATCGTCCATTCTGCATCCGTCCATGTCTGACAGGCTATTCTAACGTCGATTGCGGTCGGGTTGATCTGGAAATCCAGCTGCAATAGAGCCACCATGACACAATGTTGAGCGACCATCTCCAGGAGATCTCATGAACGTTCTTGTCACGGGCGGTGCCGGTTATATCGGCGGCCACATGGTTCTGGCCCTCCTCGATGCCGGTCACAAGCCCATCGTGTTCGATAATTTGTCGACCGGCTTCCGGTGGTCGGTCCCGGAGGGCGTGCCGCTCGTTGTGGGCGATATTGGCGATTACGAGCTGGTTCTGCGGACCCTGCAATCCTACAAGATCGACGCAATCGCGCATTTCGCCGCAAAGCTGGTCGTGCCTGAATCCGTGACGGATCCGCTGGGCTATTACCTCAACAACACCGTCAAGAGTCGCTCCCTGATGGCCGCTGCCGTGGCGGCCAACGTTAAGAAGTTCGTCTTCTCCTCGACTGCTGCCGTTTATGGCAATGCCTCCGACCAGCCGCTCGGCGAGGATGCGCCGCTGGCCCCCCTGTCTCCCTATGGCAGCTCCAAGCAGCTGACCGAGGTGATGCTGCGTGACGTCGCAGCGGCCCACGACATGCGCTACGTGATCCTGCGTTATTTCAATGTCGCCGGGTCCGACCCCGCCATGCGCCACGGCCAGTCCACGGCCAATGCCACCCATCTCATCAAGGTGGCAATCCAGACCGCGCTCGGCATGCGCTCCCACATGGAGGTATTCGGCTCCGACTATCCGACGCCGGATGGAACCTGCATCCGGGATTATATCCACGTGACCGATCTGATCGCAGCCCACATGCTTGCTCTGAACCATCTCGACCAGGGAGGGGAGAGCCTTGTGGTGAATTGCGGCTACGGGCATGGCTATTCGGTCTCCGAGGTCATCGAGACAGTGCGCAAGGTCTCTGGAAAGCCTGTCGAGGCGCGCTTTGCGCCCCGCCGGGCCGGCGATCCGGTGACGATCGTGGCGAATTCGGATCGAATCCGCTCCCGGCTGGGATGGGAGCCGCGGCACGATGACCTCGCCAGCATCGTGGATCACTCCATGCGCTGGGAAAGCATGCTGCGGGAACGGAATCTCAAGCTGTAGAGATCCCTGAAACCTCTGGCGGCGCTAAGAACAGGTTAAGAACCTTTCCGTCAAATGCTGTCCTGGCGCCAACCGATTCCCGGCTGGCCGACGCGAAAGGGCAGGGGCATGGACAGGGGTGCAGGGGTCAACGGAGTTCTGCTGCTGAACCGCCTTCTGCTGGCGGGCTGCTTCCTGCCGGCGGCCATCGGACGCGCCGCCAACATCTCGGGCTTTGCCGCGACATTGACCATGAAGGGCATGCCCTACGGGGATGTGGTAGCAACCATCGTCGTCATGGCAGAGGTCTTCGGGCCTCTGGCCTTGGTTTTAGGCCTAGCCCCACGCCTGAGCGCTTCCGTCCTGATCGCCGCCCTCGTGGTGACGACCGGAACCCTGCACCGTTTCTGGGATTACGGCGGCCTGACGCGTCAGACCGAGCAGGTTGTGTTCCTTTCCCATCTCGGAGTTCTCGCCGGGCTTCTCTTCTACATCCTTACAGGACCGGGTGCCTGGAGTTGGCAAGCCTGGTGGAAAGGCATCGGCAGCCCGTCGAAGCCAGCCGCCAAGGCCAAGAAGCGGCAACCCTCCCGTCCGCGCACCCCAAAGCCGCGGCCTGCGCCCGTCCGTCAGGCCGTGGATGACGACGAGATGGCGGATGCCGCTTGACGCGCCCTGGACGCGTATCGCTTTCACCGTCAAGGTTCCCGCCTTCATTCAGCCTCTTATCCAAGCCATAAATCCTTGATGAGCCGTGCTTTTGCGCACCGGCCTTCGTGCTTTTTCAGGTTAGCAGTGGCGTCATGCTCCATTCGTCCCCGCGTTACATTCTCGGTCTTGCTCTCGCCCTGGCGTGCGTGTCCCCGGCCGCTGCTCAGCAGCCCTCCGATCCACTGACCCGGTTCCTGGACGGCGTCTTCAAGAAACCCGCCCCGCCCGCAAGCGCCCCTCAGGTCGAGTCGGCTGCACCGGCGCCTGCAAAGCCGAGCCCGCAAGCTCAATCGCGGCCACAGCCGAGCGCGGCCGCTCCGAAGCCGCTGGCCCCTGCGCCACAGAAGGCCGCTCAGCCGAAGCCTCAGCCTGCTCCTCAGACGGCCTCGAAACCGCAGCCAAAGCCCCAGGCTCCTGCCGCCGTCTCCGAAAAGCCAGTTTCTCAACCGCCCGCGCCCGCGCCTCAGAAGCCAGCCCCCCCAGCGCCGGCCCAGACGGCAGAGCCGCCCAAACCGGTCGAGGCATCGCCTCCGGTCAAGGTGACCGAGCCGCCGAAGCCTGCACGCTCCACCCCGGTTCAGGCTGCTCCAGCCGTCACGGCCGTGGCGGCGCCTGCATCGGCTCCGACCCCGACCTCACCGCCCGGTCCGAAATCCCCGGAGGAGGCCCTCGACCGGGTGAATGCCTATTTCAACAGCATCGATCAGCTGTCGGCCTATTTCGTGCAGAAGAACCCCAACGGTCAGCAGGCGGAGGGCAATCTCTCCATGCGCCGCCCAGGCCAGTTCCATTTCGCCTATGCGCCGCCGAGTACCCTCGAGGTGATTTCCGATGGGCGCAACGTGGCGATCCGCGACAAGAAACTCGGCACCAATGATGTCTATCCCGTCGCCCAGACACCCCTAAAATTCCTGGTGCAGGACAATATCGACCTGTCGCGCGACACCAAGGTGCGTGACGTGCAGGTGGGCCGCGACGGTGTTGTGACCGTCCGCTTCGACGACTCAGCGACCCTCGGCGGCACGTCCAAGATCACGCTCCGCTTTGACACCCGGGCCAATGCGCTCAAAGCGTGGACCATCGTCGACGCTCAGGGCTACGAGACTACTGTGACCTTGTCTGGCGTCAATGCAACCTATCGCAGGGATGCCCGTGCGACGCAGTAGAGGCGGGAGCTGGCCCGTTCTGGTGGAAAGGACAGGTTTTTGCCATCCGGGGTCTAGCATGGGCGCGATTTCTGGCTAGAACTCCGCCTGCCGCCGTTCCCGTGCGGCGCCCAGAAATCCTTGGCAGGTGAGCATGGTCGATAAAGCAGCCCTTGGAGCCTATGCCGGTTACGTCCTCGAGGACGCCACCATCCCGGAGCTGCCGAACCATTACCGCGGCAAGGTGCGCGACAACTACGACCTGCCGGACGGGCGCCGCATCATCATTGCCTCCGACCGGTTGAGCGCCTTCGACCGAAACCTCGCGGCCATTCCGCTCAAGGGCCAGGTGCTGACTCAGACGGCGAGGTTCTGGTTCGAGAAGACGGCGGATATCTGCCCCAACCACGTCATCGAATACCCGGATCCGAACGTGCTGATCGGGCGCAAGCTCACCATCCTGCCGGTCGAGATCGTGGTGCGGGACTTTCTTGCCGGCACGACGGGCACCTCGATCCTCTCCATCTACAAGAAGGGCGAGCGCGAGATGTATGGCATTCGCCTGCCGGATGGCATGCGCGACAACGAGAAGCTGCCGCAGACCATCATCACGCCGACGAGCAAGGCCTTTCATGGCGGCCATGACGAGCCGCTGACGCCCGCCGAGATCGTCGGCCAAGGGCTCCTGACCGAGGCGCAGTGGCGCACGGTCTCCGACTATGCCTTCGCGCTCTTCGCGAAGGGCCGGGAGATGGCGCGCGAGCGCGGCCTCATCCTCGTCGACACGAAATACGAGTTCGGCATCGACGAGAACGGCACCATCACGATCGCCGACGAGATCCACACCCCGGACTCGAGCCGCTACTGGTTCCTTGAAAGCTACCAGCAGCGTTTCGAGGCAGGCGAGCGGCCCGAGAGCTTCGACAAGGATTTTGTCCGGAACTGGGTGGTGGCGCGCTGCGATCCCTACAAGGACGATGTCCCGGAGATTCCTCAGGACGTGGTTCTGGAAACCTCACGGGTCTATATCGATGCCTTCGAGCGGATCACGGGTCAGAGTTTCGCGCTGCCGGATCCGAACGTGTCGGTGCTGGAGCGGGTACGCGGAAATCTGAAAGCCTATTTCTAGGCAGCCGATAACCGGCTAACTCCTTGTCATCTCCGGCGAGCGTCAGCGAGGGAAGGGGATCCCTGGCGCTGAGCGTGCGAGTGGATTCCCTTCCCCACCGCTGACGCTCCGGCCGGGAATGACAACCCGTATTTCTGAACCCTGTTGACGATCCAGCCTCGCGCTCATAAGAATGCTCCCATGATCACCGGCCGTACCACTTTCACGAACTATTTTACGCCGTCCCCATAGGGCGGCTCCGTTCGGTTGCGACCAGACGTTCGATGCCGCCGCTCTCCGGCGGCATCTTCATTTGGTGATCAGGTCTCCGGGCAGCGGCTTCCGCTAAACCCCAGGAGACAGACATGAGCACCCCGAAATCCGAATTCCTGAAGACGCTCACCGAGCGCGGCTTCATTCATCAATGCACCGATCTGGCCGCTCTCGACGAGCGGCTCTCACTAGGGCCAGTCGCGGCCTATATCGGCTTCGACGCCACGGCGGACAGCCTGCATATTGGAAGCCTCGTGCAGATCATGACCCTGCGCTGGCTGCAGAAGTGCGGCCACAAGCCGGTCGTGCTCATCGGCGGCGGCACCTCGCAGATCGGCGATCCGAGCTTTCGCGATGCGAGCCGGCCGCTGCTCGACGGGGAGCTGATCGCCAGGAACGCTGCGGGATTGAGGCAGGTCTTCTCCCGGTACCTCACCTTCGGCGATGGGCCGACCGACGCCGTGACGGTGGACAATGCCGATTGGCTCGACCCGTTGCGCTACCTGCCGTTCCTGCGCCATTTCGGCACGCATTTCACGATCAACCGGATGCTGAGTTTCGACAGCGTGCGCCAGCGGCTGGAGCGGGAGCAGCCGCTCACGCTGCTCGAGTTCAACTACATGGTCCTGCAGGCCTTCGACTTCCTGGAGCTGTCGCGCCATCATGCTTGCGTGCTGCAGATGGGCGGATCGGACCAGTGGGGCAACATCGTCAACGGGATCGAGCTCGCTCGCCGCATCGACCAGCGCCAGCTCTTCGGCCTGACGACGCCGCTGCTCACCACCTCCACTGGGGCCAAGATGGGCAAGACGGCGAGTGGCGCCGTGTGGCTCAATGCGGAGAAACTCAGCCCTTACGAGTTCTGGCAGTTCTGGCGCAACGTCGAGGACGATGATGTCGCCCGCTTCCTGCGTCTCTTCACCGAGCTGCCGCTCGACGAGGTGCATCGTCTCGGGCAGCTTGCGGGTCAGGAGATCAACGAGGCGAAGCAGATCCTCGCCATGGAAGCGACCAGGCTTGCTCATGGCGAGGAGGCGGCGAGAGACGCGGCGGAAACGGCTCGCAGAACCTTCGAGGCGGGGGAGCATGCCGCCGGGCTTCCGAGCATCGATCTGTCACGGGCAGAACTCGATTCCGGTGTGACCGTCGCTCAGCTTCTCGTCCAGGCAGGGCTGTCCGCCTCCAAGAGCGAAGCCCGTCGTCTCGTGCTCAACAACGGGGCGAGGCTCAACGGCTCTCTCGTGCAGGATGCGGATACCCCTGTCACGGCAGGCGATCTCACCAAGGGCGCCTTGAAGCTGACGGTCGGCAAGAAACGGCATGTTTTGGTGCATGTGAGCGATTGATTGGCCTCAACAGGAGTGGTCGCCCAGGGTTGGGCCGCCGCTCAAGTCATGCGCGGGAGAAACAGGTCGTGTCCTAAATGCCTCCTATCCTGCGGTAAATGAGACCGGCGGCAGGCTTTCGATGGCAGGACGAGCGAACAGAAACCCCTGAAACAGGTTGATGCCGGCGCTCTTCAGGGTCGCAAGCTCCGCCTCCGTCTCGATGCCTTCGGCGATGATCGTGATGTCGAGCGAGCGTGCGATCAGCAGGATGCCCGCGACAATAGCCTGACGGGCCGCGGAATCCGTGATCCCGCGGATCAGCTCCATGTCGATCTTGATGAGGTCGGTCTGGAAGTTGGCGAGGAGGTTCAGGCCCGCGTGACCGGCGCCGAAATCGTCGATGGCCGTGATGAAGCCGAGACGTCTGTATTCCGCGATGATCCTGGCGACGTGCTTCGTGTCCGCCATGCGCTCGTTCTCGGTGAACTCGAACATGATGCGTTTCATGTCGAAACCGACGCGGCGTGCTGTTTCGAGGGATGTCCTGATGCAGGCGGCCGGCTCGTAGACGGCATTCGGCATGAAGTTGATGGACAGCCTTGTGTTTTCCATTGCCGGAAAAAGGCGTCCTGCCAGTTCGATGGCCTTGACCCGGCAGGCCTGGTCGAACTTGTACTGCCGCTCCTCATCGACCTGGCTCAGGATCGCACCGGCGGGCTCGCCCTTGGTGCCGCGCACGAGCGCCTCATAACCCCATATACCCCCTCGCTCAAGATCGACGATCGGGTGGAAGGCCATCGTGAAATCGAAGGGGAGTGGTTCGCCGTTCCGGCATCCCTGGCATCCTGACGGCGTATCTCTCACAGGCGCTTCCGGCAGTTATTGAAGAATTGCACAAGCCGTTATGGGCAATGTTTCTTGAGATTGCCCTAACGTCATCATGAAGAGAGCAGCAATGCCTTGTGACGGATCATCGCCCTGTCGTGGGGGTCGGAAGGCTTGCCTGTCATTCATGCCGTGCGGCCTGACGGGCGCTCATCCTCCCCCTTGTGCCTGTCCCAAGGCCAACGTCCCTCGATCTCGACTTCGAGAGAGAAGCTCAGAAAGGTGCGGATCAGGATGATGCCGCCGAGGATCAGGAGGCTCTGGAGCGTCGGTTCGATAGCCACGGTATTGATGATGTCCGCCGCCACGAGAAACTCAAGGCCGAGCAGGATGGCGCGCCCCAGATTCGAGCGGTACAGGGTGAAAGCTTCGGATCCCGAGCGGCCCCGCAGCACCTGCCAGGGGACAGCGAGGCTGGCGCCGAGAATCCCTAGGACGATGATGGCGATCCCGCCGATCTCGATGGCGCGCGTCATCAGCTTCAGCGCCGATGGAAACCATTCGTCCATGAAAGCTCCTGTGCCTCTGTCCCATACAGAGTCATAGGACAGGCCGGAGAAGCCTCCAGGGGCTCGTGCTCAGGTGAAGCCGGGTTTGCTTGGAAGACCCAGACGTTTGAACATCATCACCACAGGGCACATGCCCGTAAACGAGGCCTGCACCAGATGGGCGCCGAGGACGCCGGTGAGCCAAAGCCAGTTGATGTTGACGCTAACGGCGAGCAGGACGCTGACGATGATGAGCCCGCCGACGGTCAGAAGGATCGCACGTTCGACTGTCATGACAATGCCTCCAGCAGAGACGGAATGATCCTACACGCCGGTTGTGACCCGTCATCTAAGAAAAAGGGCTAGCCAGCGGCCAGCCCTTTGCTCTGTCCCAGTTGGTACAGGCGCAGTCAGTAGGCCGATGAGACCCGCAGCTCGTCCTCAACGTCGAAGAGACGTTGTCCCTGCAGCACAACCACGGGCGAGCCGACGGGGACGCGGCTGTGGAGGTCGATGATGTCCTGATTGAACATGCGGATGCAGCCGCTCGACACGGACTGGCCTATGGACCAAGGCTCGGTCGTGCCGTGGATGCGATACATGGTATCGCGGCCGCCGTCATAGAGATAAAGGGCGCGTGCACCGAGCGGGTTGTTCAGGCCTCCCGGCATGCCGCCGGCCCATGGACGGTTACGCTCGGGCTCACGCCGTATCATCGCCGCGGTTGGCGTCCAGCTCGGCCACGAAGCCTTGCGACCGACGCGGGCGCGGCCGCCCCAGGCAAGGCCTTCCTTGCCGACGCCAATGCCGTAGCGAATCGCGCGGCCGCCTTCGCGCACCAGGTACAAAAAGCGGGATTGCGTATCGACCACGATGGTGCCGGGTTCTTCGCGGCCGTAATAGGCAACCTCGCGGCGCAGGAAGCGTGGGTCGACCTCGGAAATGTCCGTCGCCGGGAGGGGGTGGAGCTCGTCGGCGCGCGGCCCATACATCGCCGCATAGGCGGGATCGATGCGGCGCACAGCCTGCTGTGGAGGCTGGGTGGACACGCAAGCCGCCAGGGCCATGGGAAGAATCAGAGCGAAGGAGCGGACAGCTCTGTGCAATAAGGATCGGCTCGGGGCCAGTGCAGCAAACATCAGTAGGGTAACCTGCAGTTTCTGGTTATTGGCTTCATCCGCCAGCCCTTGCGGGCGGCGGTGTTCCTCAAAAGAGATAGTCCCAGGAGTGACGAGAAGGTGAATCTTCGGTGGCCGGAATGTGGCAGACGGCGCCTGTGGTTTGCAAGACACAGTCTTTTGAACGAAGTGATCCTATTGGAGAGCCATGAGTTAACCTCCGGACAACATCCGGTAAGGTCTTTGTCCCGGTCCAGCCGTTGAACGAGTGCTTTGATGCAGCCCCATTCCATAAAGATGCTCACGATCTGCGGCATCTCCGAGCTTCCTGACCAGCGCGAGCGGTCCGTGACCCATGTGCTGTCGATCCTCGATCCGGAACACCCGGATCCCGAAGCATTCGAGGCCTATGATCCCCATCATCGGACGATCCTGCGCTTTCACGACATCATCAACCCCATCGAGGGTATGATCCTGCCTGCACCTGAGCATGTGGAGGCGGTGCTCCGCTTCGGCGACGAGGTCGCTCAGGAACGTGGCAAAGGGGCCGAAGGGCATCTGCTCGTTCACTGCCACATGGGCGTGTCCCGCTCGACGGCCGCCATGCTGACGCTCATGGCCCAGGCGAATCCGGAGGAAAGTGAGGAGGTTCTCTTCGAGCGGCTGGCCGAGATCCGTCCTCAGGCATGGCCGAACTCCCTCATGATCGCGTTTGCCGACGATCTTCTGTCGCGCGGCGGGCGGCTCGTCGACAATCTGCGCCGGCACTATAGGCACCAGCTCCGCAGGATGCCCCGCTATGAGCAGCTCATGCGCGATCTCGGACGCGGCCGCGAGGTGGAGATGGCGGCCTGAACAGCTGCCCTTATAGAAGTCTCACCTCGTCCTGAGAAGGTCGTGGCGAGTTGTCGGCCGCGCCTATCGTGCGGACACCTTGCCCAGTACGCCGAACTTGGCATCGGGCTTCGCATGTGCCCGCTCGGCCTCGTCGTTGGCCAGTTCCTCCAGGATCGGGCAATGCGGTCGCGTGTCGCCATGGCAGTTCCTGGCGAGATGCGTCAGGGTCGAGGCCATCTCCTGCAATTCGCGGATCTTGCGCTCGAGCACGGTTACATGCTCCAGCGCGATGGCCTTCACATCCTTGCTCGCACGCTCGCGATCCTGCCAGAGCGATACGAGATCGGCGATCTGCTCGACGGAGAATCCGAGATCGCGCGAACGCCGGATGAAGCGCAGGGTGTGCACGTCATGATCCGAATAGACCCGGTATCCCGCTTCCGTCCGCACGGTTTTCGGGATCAGCCCGATGGATTCATAGTAGCGGATCATCTTGGCGGAGACGCCGGAGGCTTGAGCAGCCTGTCCGATATTCATGCGACACCTTCAGCCGGTTGAGCCGCAGGGGCGATGCCCTGCAAGGAGGGAACGGGAGCCTTGAAGCCGCGCAGCCTCAAGGCATTGCCGAGAACGAAGACGCTGGAGAGCGCCATGGCGCCCGCCGCGAAGATCGGCGAGAGCAGGATGCCGTAGACCGGATAGAGCGCGCCCGCCGCGACCGGGATCAGCAGCACGTTGTAGGCGAAGGCCCAGAAAAGATTCTGTCCGATGTTGCGGATCGTCGCCTTGGATAGAGCGATGGCGTTCACCACGCCGCGCACGTCGCCTGACATGAGCACCACGTCGGCGCTCTCGATCGCGATGTCCGTGCCCGTGCCAATGGCGATGCCGATATCGGCTTCGGCCAGCGCCGGCGCATCGTTGATGCCGTCGCCCACGAAGGCGATCTTGCCATGGGCTGCGCGCAGCCGCTTCACCACCTCGACCTTGCCCTCGGGCAGCACCTCCGCCACCACCTCGTCGATGCCGATCCGCCGGGCAATCGCCTCGGCAGTCCTGCGGTTATCGCCGGTGATCATTGCAACCTTCAGCCCGAGCGCATGGAGTGCCTCAATAGCCTCAGGCGTCGACGGCTTGATCGGGTCGGCAACCGCGATGGTGGCGGCAGGCCTTCCGTCGATAGCCGCATAGAGCGGGCTCTTGCCCTCGGCACCGAGGCGAGCGGCCGTGTCGGCGAATTCGGCGATGGGGAGACCGAGCTTCGTCATGAAGCGGTCCGCACCCACATGGACCTTCCGGCCCTCCACCATGGCCGAGACCCCGAAGCCGGGCACGGCCTCGAAGCTATCGGTTGCGGGCAGGCTAAGACTACGCTTCTCGGCAGCCGCGACGATGGCTTGGGCGATCGGGTGTTCGGAGCGTGCTTCTACGGCAGCGACCAGCCTTAGCACCTCTAGTTCCGAAACGCCGGGCGCAGTCACGAAGTCGGTCAGCTCCGGGCGGCCTTGAGTCAGGGTTCCGGTTTTGTCGAGGGCGACGACGCCGACCTCCTTCAGGCTCTGCAGAGCCTCGCCCTGGCGGAACAGCACGCCAAGCTCCGCCGCTCGGCCGGTGCCGACCATGATCGAGGTGGGCGTGGCCAGTCCCATGGCGCAGGGGCAGGCGATGATCAGCACGGCCACCGCATTGACCAGCGCGAAGGTGAGCGCCGGTTCCGGGCCGAGGATGAGCCAGACCAAGAAGGTGAGGGCGGCTGCGGCCATCACGGCCGGCACGAACCATGCCGTCACCCGGTCGACGACCGCCTGAATCGGCAGCTTGGAGCCTTGCGCCTGCTCGACCATGCGGATGATCTGGGCCAGCACCGTGTCGGCACCGATACGGGTGGCTCGGAACGTGAAGCTGCCGGTCTTGTTGATGGTGCCGCCGACGACCTCGGCGCCTTGAGCCTTCTGCACTGGCACGGGCTCGCCGGTGATCATGGACTCGTCCACGAAGGAGGAGCCTTCCACGACCTCGCCATCGACCGGGATCTTTTCGCCTGGGCGAACCTGCACCACGTCCCCGGCGAGCACCTGATCGAGCGGGATCTCCAGGGTCTGGCCCTCACGCACCACGCGGGCGGTTTTCGCCTGCAGGCCCATCAGGTGCTTGATCGCCTCGGAGGTGCGCCCCTTCGCCTTCGCCTCGAGATAGCGCCCAAGCAGGATCAGGGTCACGATCACGGCAGCCGCCTCGTAATAGACGTTCGCCATGCTGGCCGGCAGGAGGCCGGGCAGGAAGGTGGCCACCACCGAATAGGCATAGGCCGCACTGGTGCCGAGCACCACGAGGGAGTTCATGTCCGGCGCCCAGCGCAGCAGGGCCGGCACGCCCTTGCGGAAGAAGCGCAGGCCTGGCCCGAACAGCACGAGGGTGGTGAGCGCGAATTGCAGGTACCAGCTTGTGCGGTGCCCGAACGTCTCCATCACCCAGTCATGGATGACCGGGATGAAGTGAGAGCCCATTTCGAGCACGAAAACCGGCAGGGTCAGGAGAGCCGCCAGGGTGAGGGAACGCCAGAGACCGGAGATCTCGGCCTCCCGGGCTGCACGCTCCCGGTCGTTTTGGTCCTTGTCCTGCCGCAGCGCCGCGGCCTCGTAGCCGGTCTGTTCGACGGCCGTGATCAGACGGCCCACCATGTCCGCTCCGCCGAGATAGCGGATGGAAGCACGCTCCGTGGCGAGATTGACATTGGCTTCAAGGACGCCGGGCACGCGCTTGAGCGCCTTCTCGACCCGGCCGACGCAGGAAGCGCAGGTCATGCCGCCGATCTTCAGATCGACCGTGCTGTCGGAGGGCTCATAACCTGCCGTCCGGATCGCCTCCGCAACGGCAGCAGGGTTAGCACTCCCGGACCCGAACTCCACATGGGCCCGCTCCGTCGCCAGATTGACGTTGGTGGCCGTAACGCCCTCGACCGACCGGATCGCCTTTTCGACCCGGTTCACGCAGGAGGCACAGGTCATGCCCTCGATGGGAATGTCGATTGCGTCGGTGGGGGCAAGCTTGCCGGTGGCCATGAGGAATCTCCTGATCCTGATATGGGGAGCAGGTTTAGTCCTTCCAATCATGGGAAGGTCAAGTGCCTTCAAATCCTCGGTTCGTGAGCTCTGCGAAGCCTTGGAACCGGGCTTGAAGCAGAGTCATTGATCCGACACGTTTGACACATACGCCGCGCAATCGGGCCTCTTGGCTTGTCCCGAGCGGGGCGATGGCTTTACCTGTAACGATAATTGAGCCGGTACGAAACTTTGAAGCACACCGAAAGCCCGGGGCACGCCCTTCGGATCCTCACCTATAATGTCCATCGCTGGCTCGGTACGGACAGGCAGATTTCCCCGACACGGATCGCGGAGGTGATCGCATCCTGCCGGCCGGACATCGTGGCCCTGCAGGAAGTCCGCGTCGGACGCGTCCGGACAGGGGAGGTGGATCAGGCTGCGACCGTGGCCTCGGCTCTCGGCATGGACATGCATTTCCAGCCGACGATCCGCATCCTGGGGGAGCAGTACGGCATCGCGGTGCTCACGCGCCATTCCTCGCGGGTCGTGAAGTCCGGACGGCTCCCGACCCAGTCGACGCGGCCGTCCTTCGAGAAACGTAGCGCGCTCTGGGTGGCTGTGGAGATTGACGGCCAGACCATCCAGGTGGTCAACGCCCATCTCTCCCTCCGCTCCGGGGAAAGGCGGACCCAGGCTGCGGCTCTCGTCGGACGGGATTGGATCGGCCATCCCGATTGCGCCGAACCGGCGGTGCTGCTGGGCGATTTCAACGCGCCGCCTCTTTCACGTTCCTACCGGCTGATCGCCGACACGCTGCAGGATGCCCAGCTTTCCAACTCCTTCGGCGAGCCGCAACCGACCTTTCATACCCGCGCGCCGGTGCTGCGCCTCGATCACGTCTTCGTCACCAAGTCGATCGAAGTGCTTGATGCCGGGCCCGTGAGGACGCCCTTGGCCCGCGTTGCATCGGACCACTTTCCCCTCTTGGCGAAGCTTCGCGTCCGGAAGCATCCGCAGGCTTCGGGTCGGGCCCGCGAAGGGGAGCTTCTTGGAGAGCCGACAAATAGCTTGTGAAATAGTGTATCAATTAGTCTAAGGTGCCTTGAAAGCGCCATCGTATGACGTAGGAATTACCCATCGTGTTACGTTATAATTTTAAATTCCCGTGGGGGCTCGGTAAGAAGGGTCACGATGAAGCTGTACTACACCCCTGGGGCCTGCTCCCTCGCGCCAAGAATTATCGCTTGTGAGGCCGGCCTGCAGATCGAGTACGACAAGGTCGACCTGAAGACCCAGACCACGGCTTCCGGCCGGGACTATATCAGGATCAATCCGAAGGGTTACGTTCCGGCACTCGCCCTTCACAGCGGTGATGTCCTGGCCGAAGTGCCGGTGATCCTCGAGTATCTGGCCGATCAGGTGCCCGGTACCCGGCTCCTGCCGAAACTGGGATCCCTGGAACGCTACCGCGTCAAGGAATGGCTCGACTTCACGGGTGCGGAGCTTCACAAGGGTTTTGATCCGCTCTGGACCGCCCCGATGCCCCCGAAAGCCCGGCAGCTGGCCGTGGGCCACCTCCAGCGCCGCTTCGCCTATCTCGATCAGTGCCTGCAGGGACGTTCCTACCTGGCCGGCCAGCATTTCACCGTTGCAGATGCCTATTGTTTCACCGTGCTCAGCTGGAGCCGCTTTCACCGGATCGACCTCTCGGATCATCCGGCTGTCACCGCCTATATGACACGGGTTTCCGCTCGCCCTATGGTGAAGCGCGCCCTGCAAGCTGAGGGATTGATGGCACAGGCCTGAACAATCGGCCCGATCCCCTATCGCCCAGGGATTCAAGGCTCTTGCCACAAACCGGCAGGGCGGCTAGGCACCCGCCATGCTTCCTGTTTCCGTCTTCATCATCGCCAAGAATGAAGCCGACCGGATCGGCGCGACCATCCGCGCCATCCGCGGCCTGACGGACGATCTGGTCGTGGTCGATTCAGGCTCGACCGACGGAACGCAGGCGGTGGCTGAGGAGCTCGGCGCACGCGTCATCTTCAATCCATGGCCGGGCTACGGTCTTCAGAAGCGCTTCGCCGAGGATCAGTGCCGGCACGAATGGCTCCTGAACCTCGATGCGGACGAGGTGGTGTCGCCGGAGCTGCTGGCCGAGATCCGTGCCCTGTTTGCCCATGGGGAACCGTCCTGCCAGGCCTACGGAATCCGCATCGTCGAGACCTTCCCAGGGGAGGCGGCTCCGCATCCATTGGCCTACCGCGTTGCGCCCGTCCGGCTCTACCGCCGGGATGCCGGCCGATATTCCTCCTCGCTCGTTCACGACCGGGTCGACCTGAATCCCGGCACGAAGACCGGCAAGCTCAAAGGCCTCGTGCATCACCGGTCTGTGCGATCCCTCGGGGATCAGCTGGCCAAGCTCAACAGCTATACCGATCAGCAGGCCGTCGACTTCGAGGTGAGGGGCATCTCGATTCCCACATGGCGGGTCTATTTCGAATTCCCAGCCGCTTTCCTCAAAGCCTATTTCGGGCGGCTGCATATTCTGCGGGGCACCTACGGCTTCTTGATCGCGATGAACTACGCCACTTGGCGCCACCTGCGGCTGGCCAAGCACTACGAGCGCAAGCGCATGAATGCCCTGGCCAAGGCCAGTTCCAGGGCCGAGCGGGCGTAAGATTTGCGGCTTCAGAGCGCTGCAATGATCTGGATTTCAAGCCGGTAGTCGGGATCCGCCAGCCTGGATTCGACACAGACCCGGGCCGGAGCCTGCCCGGAATCAAGCCAAGCATCCCAGACGGCATTCATCTCGTCATAGGAGGCCATGTCGGCGAGCCAAATCGTCGCCTGCAGGAGCTTTGACTTGTCGCTGCCGATCTCGGCCAGCGACTGCTCGATCTGCCCGAGAATGTCCCGGGTCTGCTCCGCGACGGACCCATGGAGCGTCGTTTCGGGAATGTAGCCCGAGAAATAGGCCGTGTCGCCGAGGATCACGAGATCGCTGTACCGCGCAGCGACGCCGACGCGCCGAATGTCCGTCATAGTCTTCTCCGCTCACAGGTTGTGCATCCCGCGCCGGATTAGCACAGGCCGTTCGTTTCGGGGAGCAGAGGCTCAAGACAAGCTCGACAATTGCTGCTAGGAGGGCTGATCTGCTCTCACTCCGAGGAACCGATGCTTACCCGGACCCTGCCCTTGGTTCTTGCTGCGGCCCTGGCCGCATCCGTCTCAGGCTGCGCCCGTGGCACGGCGCCCGGATCGCTCTCTTACTACGTGGCAACACCTGCGGCCAAGGTCGAGACGCGATGCGGCGGCGGATACCAGGTCTTCCAGAGACCGGGAGAGCCGACGATCCTGGTGGCTGCCTACGGGGTATCCGAGGTCGCCCAGACCCTCTGCGAGCAGCGCCGCGGGATCGTGCCGGTGCGGGCGCATACGGGCGTGAGGCATGAGGAAGCTGCGGTCGAGTACATCGCCACCATGCCGCACCTGAAGGGCTGCACGGTCGTGAGCGGAATCGAGCACACCCGCCTGCATTCGGAGTTCGTTCTGGCCTGCCCGGGTGTGGCAACCAACGTCGTGAGCGTGAAGGGCTGAACCCGCTCTGTTGCGCCTGTTACTGGAGGCAAGGCATTCAGGCTTTGCCCGAAGCCGTACTTTGCAGGGAAATTTAAGAGCTGGCAGAGGGGATGGCGGAGACGGAGGGATTCGAACCCTCGATACCCTTTTGGGGTATGCTCATTTAGCAAACGAGTGCCTTCAGCCGCTCGGCCACGTCTCCAGGCGAAAAGGCAGGATCGGGATCCCGCTTCGCAGGTGGCGCAATAGACGCGAACGGGGTGGTTTCGTCAAGGTCCAAATTCGCCCGCCGCAAGGGTTGAGGAAGGGCCAATCAGGAGGCTGTTCCGGCCTCCGCCATTGCATGAAGATCCCGGATCTCTTCGAAGCCCCGGATCGCAGGTCCTGAGGATCTGACGATGACGGCACTCAGTTGCCGGAACTTGTCGTCTGCCCAATCCTCGACGACCAGGGCAACTGCATCCCGAAGGGGCAGGGTCGCTACCTTGTGGGCCATGGTCTCGCCGACAGGGCCCTCGAAGGGGCGATTGAGCGCAAGGAGGTCGACCATCTCGTCGAGATCATAGGCTACAATCACAATCCTCTCCAATGAACAAACGGGATAATCTTGGCTTATGGGCATTCAATTGTGGCAACTGAATGCCCAAGCTTGCGGCAGGCTGGTTTGGGCCGGGGGGCATGACCCGAAGCGCCGTTTATCCCCAGGCTGGATGCCAGGATAGGGACAGGATGTTTCGGGTCAGTTCAGACTCGCCCTTTGTTCGCTCTTGTCCGGAAGAGAGGTTGTTGCCTCCGCTTCGTCCGGGATGATGAGGATCGAAACGGCATGGCCGCTGGACGCGAGATTGTCTGCGGCATCGAATGCGGAGCGCTCCGCGTCCTGCCGTGTTGCGAACGCTGTCTGCTTTCGGTCCGCGTAAGTGACCAGCCACTCGCCTTGGAACCTGAAGACGACAAACCGATCCGTATGCATCAGCCTCTCCCTCACTTCGCTCTATGACGAAGTTGGGAAAGCTTACCTGATTGGGAACTGTCCCAGGGGGAAACGATGGGAGTAGTGGACGGGACAAAAGGATAGAGTTTTGCAAGCCCAAAGGGCCACTCTCAAGAAGGACAACGTGTCCGCCGCTTGCGCAGCTTTTGGTGGTGGCAAAAGTCTGCGCTCCCAGACTCGACCTGGGAGCGCATGATGTGAAAGCACTAAAGCCGGTGCGGCAACCTAATTAGATTTCCTGCTCGTTCGGAACGCGCCCGTTGGGGGTGTACTGATCCACCGCCTTCGGCAGCTCCCTCGACAGGCGGGACAGAAGCTCCTCGCGGGAGAGACCGGTTTGTTGCGTCAGCGTCGCGAGCACGTCGGGATCGATGGCGCGCTCCAGCTGGTCCGGTGCAACCTCCTTGTTGGGGCCGGTGCTCACCCAGGAATCGACCACGTCGCCCTGGCCGTTCTGACGGAAGCTGTTGATCAGTTCACCTAGGCCGCCGCTCACCAGACCGCCAGGGCTCGCATTGCCGCCCATACCGCCAAGGAGCCCGCCCAAGCCTTCACCGCCCAGAAGTCCACCGAGACCGCCCATGCCGCCCGCCTGCTGGTCCGCTCCGCCGGGTAGACCGGTCCGGTTGCCTGTGGCGCCGCGGAGCATTTCGGCGATTTTGTCCCGATTCTGGAAACCGGCAACGGCCAGAAGACCCAGAAGTGCTGTCATGGATGGAAAGCCGCGGCTCATGTCGTTTCTCCTCATTCGATGGACGGGGAATCGCAAGCGCACCGAAAGGGTTCCCTTATGGCCGCTTTTTCCTGCGGAACAGATCGTGCGGGCGCGTGAATACGGGTTGGCAGGCGTGCAGAAGACTTTACGTTACCTCACGATATCTGGGTGCGTAACATCGGCAGCCCTGCGCGGCGGACGGTGAAGGGAATGCGATGACAACATTCGATGTGGCGGTGATCGGGCTTGGCGCCATGGGCAGCGCTGCCTTGTTCAACTTGGCCCGCCAGGGTCACCGGGTCGTTGGCATCGAGCAGTTCGCGCCGGCCCATGACAGGGGATCGTCGCACGGCGAGAGCAGAATCATCCGCCTGTCCTATTTCGAGCATCCTTCCTACGTGCCCCTGGTGCGGCGGGCTCTTGAGAAATGGCGCGAGCTGGAGGATCTCACCGGCGAGGCGATCCTCACGGTGACGGGCGTACTCGAGGCGGGCTATCCGGGATCTCCCATCGTGAGCGGCTCGCTCGATGCCTCCAGGCAGCACGGCCTGACTCATGACGTGCTGAGCGCGGCCGACATCACCCGGCGTTTCCCCGGCTTCAAGGTTCCGTCGCACTGGACCGGCTTGTTCCAGCCTGAAGGCGGATTCCTGCGGCCTGAACTGGCGATCCAAACCTACGTGCAGCAGGCGGAGCGTCTGGGCGCGCAAACCTGCATGAACACGCGTGTGGTGGCCATCGAGCCTTTCGGAGCAGGGATCCGGGTGCGGACGGACACGGAGGTAATCGAGGCCGGCTCGGTGATCGTCGCCACCGGTGCGTGGATCGGCGATTTTGCGCCCGCGCTGAAGCCGTATCTCAAGATCACCCGTCAGGTGCTCGGCTGGTTCTCGCCGCTTGAGCCCTCGCTCTTCACTCCGGATCGCTGCCCGGTCTTCCTGCTCGAATCCGAGGACGACGCCTGCTACGGCTTTCCGGATTTCGCCGGCACCGGCGTCAAGACGGCCTCCCATCGGGAAGGGGCGATCCTGCCGACAGCGAGCGATTTGGCGCAGGATGGCGGACCTGCAGACGAGGCGCAGATCCGGCGGATGCTTGAATTGGCGATGCCGGATGCGAACGGCCCTCTCCGGCAGATGCGCGCCTGCATGTACACCCGCACGCCGGACGAGGATTTCGTGATCGATCTCTCGCCCGTCGATCCGCGCATCGTCTTGGCGTCGCCATGTTCCGGACATGGCTTCAAATTTGCGAGCGTGATCGGCGAGGTGCTGGCCGATCTTGCCCTGGGCAAGGTGTCGGCAAGCGACATCTCCCGTTTCCAGATCCGACGGTTCGGAGCACAATCGCTCCAAGACGCCAATGCATAGAAGCACGACATTCAAACATGGAGGCAAAACCATGAAGAGAGGATACACCTATCAGCTGTCTGCCCTGGCCTTGCTGCTCAGCGCTGGATACGCGCAGGCGGCGGAGATCACCATTGCGGTGGCGGGCCCGATGACGGGACCGGTGGCCAGCATCGGCGAGCAGCTCAAGAACGGCGCCGAATTGGCCGCGCAGGCCATCAACAAGAACGGCAGCGTCAACGGCAACACGATCAAGATCGTCGTCCATGACGATGCCTGCGATCCCAAGCAGGCTGTGGCAATTGCCAACCGCATCGTGTCCGACGGCATCAAGTTCGTCGACGGCCATGCCTGTTCCGGCTCCTCGATCCCGGCCTCCGAGGTCTATGCCGAGGCCAACGTGCTGATGATGAGCCCGGCCTCCAGCAATCCGGCCATGACCGACAAGGCGGCGGAGCAGAACTGGACGACGATCATGCGCTTGTACGGGCGTGATGACGCGCAGGGCCGTTTCATCGGGCCGTGGATCAAGCAGAATTATGGATCGAAAAAGATCGCCATCCTTCACGACAAGAGCGCGTACGGCAAAGGGCTTGCCGATGTGGTGCGAGCCTCGCTGAATGGCGCCGGCGTCAAGGAGGTTCTGTATGAGGGCCTCAACGCCGGCGAGAAGGACTACACGGCGGTGGTCAACAAGCTCAAGAGCCAGGGCGTCGAGTTCCTGTATTTCGGCGGCTACCACACGGAAGCCGGTCTCATCATGCGTCAGGCCGCCGACCAGAACTACAAGTTCCAGCTCATGATGGGCGACAGTCTCGCGACTCCGGAATTCGCATCCGTAGCAGGGCCTGCCGCCGAGGGAACCCTGTTCACCTTCCCGCCCGATGCCCGCGGCAGCGAGACGGCCAAGGAAGCGCTGGCCCAGTTCAAGCAGATCGGCTTCGAGCCGGAAGGCTTCACCCTGTTCTCCTACGCGACCGTTCAGGCGATTGCGGAAGGCATCAAGAAGGCCGGTAAGGCGGATCCGAAAGCCGTGGCCAAGACGCTGCGCGAGACCACCGTCGACACGGTGATCGGCCCTGTGACCTTCGATCAGAAGGGCGACATCAAGAATCCGAAATACGACATCAATGTTTGGAAGGGCGGAACCTACAGCAAGCTGACGCAGTAGGTGCCTGATCCATAGACGAGGGCGGCTCCGGAAAGAGCCGCCCTTTGTCACTCAGTCGTGCGCTTGTGCGACTGCCTCTTCCGTCTTGGACGGCATGAGGTGTTCGATGGAGACCCAATCCGTGCAGGCCCGGAGAATAGGTGCGAGGTACGCGCGGTTCCCTTTGATCTCGACCACGCGGCAGGGATAGGCCCTGCGGTCTCCAGGGGGACGGTAGATCACGGTTGCGCCCGGCCTGATGTCATCGTTGGCGAGAGAGGCTGGTGCGCTGATGGTCGAGAGGGCCGCGGGCTTCTCGTTGTCTTGGGAGAGGCTTGCTTGCCGCGTCGCGCGGTAACGCTCCAGAGCCTCGATGGCCATCCGGGCACGGTCGCGATAGCGATCACAGACAACCCTCATCAGGGTTCCCCTTTCCCGACCCGGATACCAGGTCACGCCCCCGATCTTTGCCAGTTCCTCCGCGACGACCTCGATCTCTTCCTCTGTCATTGGCTACAATCCCGCGTGAGCATGTGTGATGTGCTCAGGTCTTGTGACAGCACCCGCGTGACCTGTTCATCGAGTGCTTTAGCCCCCAGGAAAATTCTTTGTTATTCAAGTCCGGCACTCAGCGTCAGGATGCACCGAACGGATTGGAATGGGTTTGCTCGGATCAGGCCCTCATTTCCATGATGCGCTTTTGCAAGATGGCAAGTTGCTGGATGTAAGGTTCGCGGCGCTCGCGATGCCTATTCTTGAGCGTCTTGAGAGCACGGCTCCTGACGTTGGTGTCGGGTGACGTGTTGCTCAGTTTCTCGCGCTCCTGTTCGTAGGCGAAATCCAAATCGGCCAGTGTCGCTAGGAGAGATTGCAGCAGAGGTTGAAATGCGGGTGAGTAGATTCTTGGATGACGAGCCCCATTTCTAAATTCATCTTTATGAAACTTAGTATCGCCCATTGTCTTCCTCGTATTAACTTTGCGTTAATAGAAGCCCAAGGTACTAAGTCAGAGTTACCTCGTCTGTTGGGTAGCCGACACAAGCTCTGAAGAAATCGTTTTCATTAGGAAAGTTATGTGCTCACCCGCACATCGCCGACCCGTCAGGCGTCATCAGTCGCATCTGAGCGCGCCCGGCAGAAGCCTCTGAAAGCTTTCACAGATCGTGCGATAGCATTCACACACCGTTTCCTCGAGCCCTTGTCGGTCAGTGATTCGGATCGTGCCTCTTCCCTGAACGATGAGACCGGCTTTCTGGAGCGCGCTCGTGACACTGCTGACCGTGGAGCGCTGAACGCCCAGCATCTCGGCCAGTGCTTCGTGGGTCAGGGGAATTTCATCCCGATCAGTACGGTCCCGCGTGGTCAGAATCGAGCGGCAGCATCGGGCCTCCACGCTATGAACGGCATTGCAGGCAACGGTCTGCAGCGTCTGGGCCAGGAATGCCTCGGTGAAGCGGAACATGGCGTGCCGCAGCTTCGGCCTCTCGGCCACACCCTCGTTCAACCGTTCCAAGGAAACGCGCGACGCCGTTCCCGGGACTTGGGTGATGTAGCGGCCGAAAGACTGGCGGGTGACGAGCGCGCTGACAAATCCGAGGGCACCTTCCCGGCCGAAGACGGCCATTTCGACGGATCCGCCACTTTGAAGGACCGTCACCAGAGAGACGATTCCGTCATGGGGGAAGTAAGTGTGCCTGATCGCCTCACCTGTTTCGAAGAGAACCTTGCCCCGGGGAAGTTCCACGATCTCGAGGTGAGGCGCAAGCCAAGAAAAGTCTTCTGGCTCCAAAGCGGCAAGGAGCCGGTTTTTTCGGTGAATGGCAGCATTGGAACCATTCCTCATGGCAACGGATCACCGCCCTAAGCCAATTCCTAGAAGGGGAAATCTGGCGCATCTGCAAGACTATAATAACACAACTGGTGGATGAGCAGCCAAGCCTTTCTGTAATGAGCCGGCGAGGTTAGCTTTGTTATTCCATCACCTCCCAAAATTTCATCCTGATCATGATGTTCTTTCCGACTCAGCAGACAAACAGCATCGGTCTAGCTTTGTGCCATTGTGGCGATGCGGATGCCTCTAACGAGTATGATTAAGCCGTTTGGGCGAGATTGGGTAGGTGAGCCTCTGCACTGGGTTCATGAGCTCATGCGCAGCGATGCGGTAAAACGGGTTTACCAGCCGCAACGATCGCTTCAGCATGCCTGACGATCAAATCCGCGAGCGGGAGAACTTCGCATTGAGCACGCAATCGTCGGCACATCTTTCTTCTCAGGACTCGTCAATGGACCTCGCCGACTGGTCGGGCTTACAGCTTCTCGAAGCCTATGGCCGCAAGACGGTATCGCCCGTCGATGTGACGAAGGCCGTGATTGCCCGCATCGAGGCATACGAGCCGCGGCTTCAGGCTCTCTATGCCTTTGACCCCAAGACCGCCCTGAATGCCGCAAAAGACTCGGAGCAGCGCTGGATGCGGGGTGAGGCGAGGGCGCTCGACGGAATTCCCGCAACGATCAAGGAAAACATCGCTACCAAGGGAACGCCTGTGCCGCTCGGCACGGCCGCACGCCCGCTCGTCCCTGCCGCCGACGATGCGCCTGCGGCAGCACGGCTGCGGGAGGATGGTGTGGTCATCCTGGCCAAGACCACCATGCCGGATTACGGCATGCTCTCCTCCGGCCTCTCCAGTTTTCACCCACTCACCCGCAATCCGTGGGACCTCTCGAAAAATCCTGGCGGCAGCTCGGCGGGCGCGGGAGCTGCAGCGGCGGCGGGCTACGGGCCGTTCCACATCGGCACCGATATCGGAGGCTCGATCCGCCTGCCGGCGTCATGGTGCGGGGTGTTCGGCCTCAAACCGAGCTTCGGCCGCATCCCCATCGACCCGACGTATTACGGCCGAGTGGCGGGGCCCATGACCCGAACGGTCCGCGATGCCGCGCTCATGATGACGAGCCTCACGCGGCCAGACGTTCGTGATCCCATGAGCCTGCCGTACCAGGACCTCCCCTGGCTCGATCTGAACATCGATCTCAAGGGCCTGAGAATCGGCGTCATGATGCAGGCCGGCATCGGCATGCCGCTCGATCCGGAGATCCGCGCGACGGTCGAGCGGGCCGCGAGACTTCTGACTAACGCCGGCGCCATCATCGAGGACGTCCCCGCCTTCATCACCCGAGAGATGCTCGACGGTCTCGACGATTTCTGGCGCCAGCGCGCCTGGACGGACATGGCTCCCTTGGGCGAAGAGGAGCGCGGCAAAATCCTGCCCTATATCCGCCAATGGGCCGAAGGAGGCAGGGATCTGACCGGCGCCGAGGTGTATAGCGGCATGAACCAGATGATGGTCATGCGCCACGCGGCGGTGACCGCCACGCAAAGCTTCGATTTCGTGATCTCCCCCGTGGCTCCTTGCGTAGCCTATCCGGCCGAACTGGCGTCGCCCATCCACAACCCTGAAGAGCCGTTCGAGCATATTGGCTACACTGTCGCCTTCAACATGTCGGACCAGCCAGCGTCCTCCGTGAATGCCGGCTTCACGAAAGCGGGTCTCCCCATCGGCCTCCAGATCATCGGCCGTCGTTTTGACGATGTCGGCGTGCTGCGGCTCTCTCAGGCCTGGGAGGAGATGTGCCCGGACAAGCGCCCCTGGCCGAAGGTTTAGCTGCCTGAAAAGCTGTCCTTACGCGGTTCTGGATTCCCTTCCCCTCCGCTTACGCTCCGGCCGGGAATGACACCCTCAATGTCATCCCCGGCGGTCCGCAGGACCGGGAAGGAGATCCAGAGCGACATTGGGAACCAAGTGAGCGGGTTTTCCCCCCTCGCTCATCCTGATAAACAGCCCCTATGACGTACAAGGTTGCCGCTCTCTATCAGTTCGTACCGCTGCCGGATTTCCGCGAGATCAAGGAGCCGCTCCATAAGCTCTGCCTCGATCTCAGGATCAAGGGCACGCTCCTGCTCGCCCATGAAGGCATTAACGGCACTGTGGCGGGAACGGAAGAGGGCATCGATGCCCTGATCGTCGAGTTGCGGAGCGGATTGCTGTTCCAGGGCCGCCTCGACAATCTGGAACTGAAGTTCTCCTCGGCCTCCGAGATGCCCTTCAAGCGCATGAAGGTGCGGCTGAAGAAGGAGATCGTGACGCTCGGCGATCCGCAGACGGATCCGCTGCGCCGGGTTGGCACCTACGTGTCGCCGGCCGAGTGGAACCGGCTGCTGGAGGAGCCCGGCATCGTCCTTCTCGATACCCGCAACGATTTCGAGGTCGAGATGGGCACCTTCGAGGGCGCGGTCGATCCCCGGATCAAGCGCTTCAGCGAATTCAAGGACTTCGTGGCGAATGAACTCGATCCGGCCAAGCACCGGAAGGTCGCCATGTTCTGCACGGGCGGCATCCGCTGCGAGAAGGCGAGCGCTTACATGCTCAACCAGGGCTTCGAGGAAGTCTTCCACCTGAAGGGCGGCATCCTCAAATACCTGGAGGACATACCGGAGGTCGAGAGCCGTTGGAAGGGCGAGTGCTTCGTGTTCGATGAGCGGGTGGCCCTAAGCCATGGCTTGGTGGAGGCAGGGGAGTCGACCGATGACCGAGCCTGATTCCGTCAACGCCCGGATCGAAGCCCTGGAGATCCGCATCGCCTATCAGGATCAGGTCATCGAGGATCTGAACCAGACCGTCATCGACCAGTGGAAGAAGATCGACGTCCTCAGGCGGCAGCTCAACGAGGTGCTCGACCGCGTCCAGGAGGTCGCGGACAGCGCCGGTCCCCGCTCGCCCGAACCCCCGCCGCCGCATTATTGACGGCGAGCGCGCAGTCTCCGATGGCGCGGTGTCATCCCCGGCGGCTGCAGGCCGGGAAAGGGATCCAGATCAAACGCGGCACTATGGATTCCCTTCCCCTGCGATGGCTGCGCCATCTCCGGCCGGGAATGACAGTGGGATCGCGGCGAGTATGTTCTTATTTTGTTCTTGACAATTCTCCTAAGCTGGGCTATAAGTCTGCTTAGATCTGTTCCTGTGAGGGGCGCGCTCGCGAGGCGTCGCAGTGTGGGAGCAGGCACGGTCCCGCCGCAGGGCTCGCACCCCTGTGATCGCGGGTGGCCGATCCTGGCTCAGATCCAGGTCCGCTGAAACAAACCGTGCGCGAAGAGCAGTTCGGCTCTGACATCTTCCAACACACAGCGAGCCGGGCTGCCCTGAGCGCCACCCTCGACCCACCGTCAGGCTCGCAGCTTAGGCTGCGGGCCCCACGGCGCTGGCTGTTCGATGCTGTCAGGCTTAGCCGACAAGGCGCCTTTATCCTCGCTCCTGGCACTCGGTTCCCACAACTGCCAAAAAAATTTTCACGCCCCTCTTGAACGATGAAACTCCTTCAACCAAATCATCGACCGCGGAGGCCCGAACGGCTCCGCTTGAGGCAGTTAACAGACTGATATCATTGGAGGAAGCTTCATGAAGTTCCGTCCTTTGCATGACCGGATCGTGGTCCGCCGCATCGAGGCCGAACAGAAGTCAGCGGGTGGGATCATCATCCCCGACACCGCGAAGGAAAAGCCCCAGCAGGGCGAGGTCATCGCCGTCGGTCCCGGCGCTCGCAACGAGCAGGGTCAGCTCGTGCCACTCGACGTGAAAGCCGGCGACACCGTGCTGTTCGGCAAGTGGTCCGGCACCGAGGTCAAGATCGATGGCGAGGATCTCCTGATCATGAAGGAGAGCGACATCATGGGCGTGCTGGAGCAGTCCGCCGCTCACAAGAAGGCCGCCTAAGGCCAATCCGTCAATTCAGAGTCACACATCGTTACGTCTCACAGGAGTGACGAACAATGGCTGCTAAGGAAGTCAAATTTGCCCTGGACGCTCGCGACAAGATGCTGCGCGGCGTCGACATTCTGGCCGATGCGGTGAAGGTCACCCTCGGCCCCAAGGGCCGCAACGTGGTAATCGAGAAGTCCTTCGGCGCGCCGCGCATCACCAAGGACGGCGTCACCGTCGCGAAAGAAATCGAGCTTGCCGACAAGTTCGAGAACATGGGCGCCCAGATGGTGCGCGAGGTCGCGTCGAAACAGAACGACCGCGCCGGCGACGGCACTACGACGGCCACTGTTCTCGCCCAGGCCATCGTCCGCGAGGGCGCCAAGGCGGTTGCCGCCGGCATGAACCCGATGGATCTCAAGCGCGGCATCGATCTTGCTGTTGAAGCTGTCGTGGCGGACCTCAGGAACAACGCCAAGAAGGTCACGTCCAACGACGAGATCGCCCAGGTCGGCACCATCTCGGCCAATGGCGATGCGGATGTCGGCCGCATGCTGGCGGAAGCCATGCAGAAGGTCGGCAACGAAGGCGTCATCACGGTCGAGGAAGCGAAGTCGCTTGAGACCGAGCTTGAGGTCGTCGAGGGCATGCAGTTCGACCGCGGCTACCTCTCGCCGTACTTCATCACCAATGCCGAGAAGATGCGCGTGGAGCTTGAGGATCCCTACATCCTCATCCACGAGAAGAAGCTGTCGGGCCTCCAGGCCATGCTGCCCGTGCTTGAAGCCGTGGTGCAGACCGGCAAGCCGCTGCTGATCATCGCCGAGGACGTGGAAGGCGAGGCACTCGCAACTCTCGTGGTCAACAAGCTGCGTGGCGGCCTGAAGATCGCCGCCGTCAAGGCTCCAGGCTTCGGCGATCGCCGCAAGGCCATGCTTGAGGACATCGCTGTTCTCACCAAGGGGCAGACGATCTCCGAGGATCTCGGCATCAAGCTTGAGAATGTCACGCTGAACATGCTCGGCCGCGCCAAGAAGGTGGTGATCGAGAAGGAGAATACCACCATCGTGGACGGCGCCGGCGACAAGCGAGACATCGAAGCCCGGGTCGGCCAGATCAAGGCGCAGATCGAGGAGACCACCTCGGACTACGATCGCGAGAAGCTGCAGGAGCGTCTCGCCAAGCTCGCAGGCGGCGTCGCGGTGATCCGCGTCGGCGGCGCGACCGAGGTCGAGGTGAAGGAGAAGAAGGACCGCGTTGACGACGCCATGCACGCCACCAAGGCGGCCGTCGAGGAGGGCATCCTGCCTGGCGGCGGCGTTGCCCTGCTGCGCGCTCTCAAGGCGCTCGATGGGGTGAAGCCTGCGAACGACGACCAGAAGACCGGTGTCGAGATCGTGCGCCGCGCCCTCCAAGCTCCGGCCCGTCAGATCGCCATCAATGCGGGCGAGGACGGCTCGGTGATCGTCGGCAAGGTGGCCGAGGCGGGTGACTACGCGGCCGGCTGGAACGCTCAGACCGGCGAGTACGGTGATCTCTACAAGTTCGGCATCATCGACCCGGCAAAGGTCGTGCGTGTCGCGCTCGAAGACGCTGCTTCCGTGGCAGGCCTGCTCATCACCACCGAGGCGATGATTGCCGAGAAGCCGAAGAAGGAGGCGGCTCCGGCCATGCCTGCCGGCGGCATGGACCTCTAAGGCTTAAGCCTTCATCCGACCAACAGGACGGCGCCGTGATAGCGGCGCCGTTTTCTTTAGGCGCATGATCTGCGAAGAAGAAACGTTTGTTCGCAGGAGACATCATGGGGGATCGCTGGTGGCAGAGACCTCTCGTCAAACCGCAGGCACTACAGCCGGGCGATCGCGTCGCCATCGTGTCGACGAGCTGGGGCGGGCCGGCGGTTTTTCCGCATCGTTACGAGGCCGGCAAACGCTATCTGGCGGAGGCCTTCGGGCTCATCCCCGTCGAGATGCCCCACGCTTTGCGCGATGCGGAGTGGCTCGACCGGAACCCTCAGGCACGGGCTGAGGACATAAATACCGCCTTCGCGGATTCTTCCATCCGCGGCGTCATCGTCAGCATCGGCGGCGACGACGCCATCCGCCTGATCCCGCACATTGACCTTGACGTGATCGCACGCAATCCGAAGGTGTTCCTCGGCTACTCGGATCCGACAGTTCTGCACTTCGGCTGCCTCAAGGCCGGTCTCTGCTCCTTCTACGGTCCGACGATCATGGCGGGCTTTGCCGAGAACGGTGGCATGCATGCCTATGCCGAGAACGCTCTGTACAAGGCTGTTTTCGAGACGACACCCATCGGCGAGATCGGGCCGAACCGGGAAGGTTGGACCGTCGAGCACCTGCCCTGGAAGGATCCAGAGAACCAGAATCGGCTTAGGAAGCTGACGCCTTCGACCGGTCCGCGAACCCTGCAGGGAACGGGCACCGTGCAGGGACACCTGATCGGCGGGTGCGCCGAAGTGCTGGAGATGCTGAAAGGTTCGGACTGGTGGCCGCCGCTGGAGTACTGGGACGGCGCCATCCTGTTATACGAAACGTCCGAAGAAGCCCCGCCGGCCGCGCAGGTTCTCCGCTGGCTGCGCAACTTCGCAGCGCAGGGCATCCTGCACCGCCTGTCCGGCATCGTTCTCGGGCGACCGGGTGGGCAGACGGACGGGGCCTATCGTCGGGAACAGGAGAGGGCGGTTCTGCGCGCCCTCGATGAGAGTGGACTCCAGCATCTGCCCGTTCTGGCTGAACTCGATTTCGGTCACACCGATCCGATCGCCACATTGCCTTTTGGCGCCATGGCCGTAATCGATAGTCGCCGGGCCCGGCTCACGATTCTGGATGCAGGCGTTACAAATGCGGTTGGCTGAGGCCGCTCGGAAATCTACCGATGCCGGATCAGAGAATCGTCTTCCGGTTCGGCTACGCTGGTTCTGATCGAGCCCGTCGATTCCTCGGGCGCCATCTTCCGCAACTGGTTCACAAAGGCCGTCAGGCTGTTCGTCTTTCCGGAATCAGGAATTAGGGATGCCAGAGCGCTGCTGTCGAACGGCTCCTCCTCGATCGTCCCGTCAATCATGATGATCGTCTTGATCCCGGTCTGCATGTCGAAAGAGACGGACTTCACCTTCGTCTGCTGTTGCGAGCTGACTGGCTCTGCAACGACGAGAGATGATGCCACTGCAGAGGCGAGGATCGGTTTGGCCGGTGCCCGGACGACCGTGATGGGCCGTGGAGCAAGCTTGGCGACCGACGCTTGGCGTGCTTGTCTGTCCTGAGACTTCTTCGCAGGTTCGGCGATGCGGTCGCGGACGGGTTGGGAAACTGCCATATACTCAGTCGGTCCGGACAGGATCTGCTGAAGCTGTCCATCCGCTTCTTTGGCCTTCTCGCCCTCAGTCATTCCTTTTGCAGCCTCCGCCGCCCTCGCGGCCGCAATTCGCTTCCTGGCTTCTGCTGTCTGGGCCAGGTTGTTGGTACTGTAAGAATACTGTTTTCCGTTGATCTCGTACCGTACCAGCCGGGCCTCAGCCCCGCTGAACATCATCCCATGCGTAAGGATGGTGGCTCCAAGCAAAATAAGCGTCTTGTTCATCGGCCTATAAGAGCACGCTGGCTCTTCCCCTTGCTCAGGCAAAATTCATGTGCTGACTATGGCGAATCTGTGGCTGATGATAAGTAACTCGCTGACTCGTAAGAGGTATGCTTCCTTAATACTGGCAGTTTCCACGTTGAATGCTACAAGATTCACATTCATTACTAATGAGGATTATGTAACTTTATATTGATTAAGTTTATATACTTTATATCAGTGTAATAAAGGGCTTGCGGCGTCATAAAATGGCTCAAATCCAACGTTTTCTCTCAGTCCTCATGCAAGCCCGGCAAGGGGCATCTGCGCTGGAATCATGGTCGATAGCGCACACCGGCAAGGTACCACCGAAACGTTATTCACCGTGTGGGGCCACATCCTCGTCATTTCAACGATTTGACGCTCGAATAATCCGAGGAACAGGGAGCAGGGCGATCCAGTTGCCGGAAATGACCATTGCAATCTGAGTCTTTCGTCTAACTTTACTCAAGGGCAGCGATCCCTTGTACCGGGCCTCCCTCACAGCGCGACATGCCCTCGAACAGGAGTAGGCAATCATGAAACGCCGTCACTTTCTCGCAACGGCCGGTGCAGGCCTCGCCGCTGGCGCCGTCGCCAAGCCGGCCATCGCCCAATCCAATCCGGAAATCCGCTGGCGTCTGACCTCCGGCTTCCCGAAATCCCTGGATACGATCTATGGCGGTGCCGATTTCCTGGCGAAGTACGTGTCCGAGGCGACCGAGGGCAAGTTCCAGATCCAGCCGTTCTCCGCAGGCGAGATCGTCGGCACCTTCCAGGCCGCTGACGCCGTCAGCTCCGGCACGGTCGAAATGGCCCACACGGCGGCTTATTACTATGTGGGCAAGGATCCGACCTTCGCGGCGGCTGCCGCCGTGCCATTTACGCTGAACGCCCGCCAGCTCAACGCCTGGCAGTATCACGGCGGCGGCATTGGCCTCGTGAACGACTTCATGGCCAAGCATAATCTCTATGCGCTACCGGGCGGCAACACGGGCACCCAGATGGGCGGCTGGTTTCGCAAGGAGATCAAGACGGTTCAGGATTTGCAAGGCCTGAAGATGCGCATCGCCGGCATCGCCGGCCAGGTGATGGCGAAGCTCGGGGTGATCCCGCAGCAGGTGGCCGGCGGCGACATCTATCCGTCGCTCGAGCGCGGCACCATCGATGCCGCCGAGTGGATCGGCCCCTATGACGACGAGAAGCTCGGCTTCCAGAAGGTCGCGCCGTACTACTACTACCCTGGCTTCTGGGAGGGTGGTCTGACGCTCCACTTCCTGTTCAACAAGGAGAAGTGGGAGTCTCTGCCGAAGCACTACAAGGCCATCGTAGAATCTGCCGCCATGGCAGCGAACCAGGACATGCTGGCCAAGTACGACGCCAAGAACCCGGCGGCGCTCCGCAGCCTCGTGGGCGCCGGCGCGCAGCTGCGCCCGTTCTCGCAGGAAATTCTGGACGCCGCCTACAAGGCGACCAATGAGGTCTATGCGGAGATTTCGGCCCAGAATGCGGACTTCAAGAAGCTGATCGACTCGCTCCGCGCCTTCCGCAACGAGGAATATCTCTGGTTCCAGGTGGCGGAATACGCCTTCGACACCTACATGATCCGCGCCCGCACACGCGGCTAAGTCTTAAGGCCTCAGGTCATCGAAAAACCCGGCGTTTCAAGCGCCGGGTTTTTTGCGCGCAGGGCTGGTGTGCCCCGGGCGAGGGGCTTTACGGGTTGCAACCGAGGCTCTGAATGATGATCTCATGATCACCCTTGTTCGGCCTTGAACCGCACCAGAAAGATTGTCCATGCCTCCTTTCTCCATTCTCGATCTCGCGCATATTCCCGAGGGCTTCACGCCGTCGGATGCCCTGCGCAACTCCCTCGATCTGGCGCAGCATGCCGAAAAGTGGGGGTACACCCGGTTCTGGCTGGCCGAGCACCACAACATGGTGGGCATCGCCAGCGCCGCGACGAGCGTGGCGATCGGCCACGTTGCCGGGGGCACCAAGACGATCCGGGTCGGGGCGGGCGGCATCATGCTGCCGAACCATTCACCCCTGGTGATCGCCGAGCAGTTCGGCACCCTCGACGCCCTCTATCCGGGCCGCATCGATCTAGGTGTCGGGCGCGCGCCGGGCACGGACCAGAGGACCCTGCGGGCACTGCGTCGCGATCCCGCTGCGGCCGATACCTTCCCGCAGGATGTACTGGAGCTGCAGGCGCTGCTCGGGCCCGTGCAGCCCGATCAGGCGATCCAGGCCGTGCCGGGGGCAGGTTCGAACGTCCCGATCTGGATCCTGGGCTCCAGCCTCTTCGGCGCGCAGTTGGCTGCCATGCTCGGGCTGCCCTATGCCTTCGCGTCCCATTTCGCGCCGGGCGCCCTGATGCAGGCGCTCCACGTTTATCGCGAACGCTTCCAGCCTTCGGCGCAGCTCGACCGGCCCTATGCCATGGTGGGCGTCAACGTGATCGCTGCCGACACGGACGAGGAGGCCCACCACCTCTTCACCTCCGCGCAACAGGCCTTCACCAACATGTTCCGCGGCACACGCGGCAAGCTCCAGCCGCCCATCGACGACATCGAGAGCTACTGGACGCCCCATGAGAAGGCGCAGGCCATGAGCATGCTCTCCTGCTCTTTCGTCGGCTCGGGAAAGACCGTGCGTGAGGGTTTGAAGGATTTCATCGCCGAGACCGGAGCAGACGAAATCATCGCGGCCTCAGCCATCTACGATCACGGCAAGCGCGTGCGCTCATACGAGATCCTTGCCGATGTGCAGAAGGACATGAGCAAGGCGGCTCAATGCGCTTACTAGAGCTCAGACCTCATCCTGACGAGGATATTGCTTGAGCAATCCGTCTCAAAGGAGCCTCCAGTGCTCTCTGGAGGCTCCTTTGAGACGCAGACTTCGTCTGCTCCTCAGGATGAGGAAAGTGGTTGCTAAAAGCCGCCTTATGCGGTCGCGCCACGTCCCTTCAACGTCGGATCGAGCGCATCGCGTAGGCCATCGCCCAGAAGATTCAATCCCAACACTGAGAGCGCAATCGCGATACCCGGCGCGATGGCAAGATGCGGCGCCTGCGAGAGATAAGTCTGCGCATCGCTCAGCATCCGCCCCCAACTCGGGTTTGGCGGGCGCACGCCCAGGCCTAGATAGCTCAGGCCCGCTTCCGTCAGGATCGCGAGCGCGAGCTGGATCGTGACCTGCACGATCAAGGCACCCGCGATGTTGGGCATCACGTCTTCCCAGGTGATGCGCAGCGGATGCTTGCCGATGGCGCGCGCCGCCGCGATGTAATCGAGGGTCCAGACCTGGAGCGCGACGCCGCGGGTGACGCGGGCGAAGACGGGGATGTTGAACACGGCAATCGCCAGGATGGCCGCCAGCGGCCCGGAGCCCAGGAGCGCGCCGATCATGATGGCGGAGAGCACCGCCGGAAAGGCGAAGACCACGTCCGACACGCGCATGGCGATCTCGTCAGCCAATCCTTTCCAGGCCGCCGCCGCGCAGCCGATGGCGGTGCCGATGGCAGCGCCCAGAAGAACCGCGGGCCATGCGATGGCGAGCGAGTTCCACGCGCCGACCATCAGCAGCGAGGCGACGTCGCGGCCAAAATGATCGGTGCCGAGAAGGCCGACCTCCCCGGGGCCTTTGAGGCGCAGAGCGACGCGCACGCGGGTCGGCACCTCCGGGGTCCAGAGCAGCGACACGAGGGCGGTGACGATCAGCAATGCCGTGAGAATACCGCCGACCACGAGGGCGGAATTCAGCGGAATGCGCGAACGCTTCGTCATGCCCGGCTCCTCAGGCGCGGATCGAGGATGGCGTAACCGATGTCGACAAGGAAGTTCACGACGATCACGAGGCCGGAGAAGATCAGCACAATGTCCTTGATCACCACGAGGTCGCGTTGGTTGAGCGCCTGATAGGCGAGGCGTCCAAGGCCCGGCAGGTTGAACACGTTCTCCACCAGGATCGCGCCGCCGAAGAAGAACGAGAGCTGCAGGCCTAAGATGGTCGTCACGGGAATGAGCGCGTTCGGCACCACGTGGCGGCGCAGGGTTGCGCCCTTGTCGACGCCCTTCGCGCGGGCGGTGCGCACGAAGTCGGCGCCGATCACCTCCAAAGTGGCCGAACGCGTGACACGCGTGAGCACGGCAGCCTGGGGCAGAGCGAGCGCAACGGCGGGCAGGAGCAATGCCTGCAGGGCAGGGCCAATGCCCGCGCTCCATCCCGGAAAACCTCCGGCCGGGAACCAGCCGAGCCATGTCGAGAAGAACAGGATGAACAGAAGGCCGATCCAGAAATTGGGCACCGCGACGCCGAGCTGGCTGAACACCAGCACGGCGCGGTCGACCATCCCATCGCGCTGCGCGGCGGCTGCGACCCCGAGCGGCAGTGCAAGCGCTGTCGAGATCACGATGGCGAGCAGGCTCAACGGCAGCGTCACGTTCATGCGCTCGGCCACAAGCGTCGAGACCGGCATCTTGTAGGTGATCGACTGCCCAAGATCGCCCTGGAGGATGCCGCCGATCCATTGCAGGTAGCGCAGCAGCGCCGGCTGATCGAGCCCGAGTTCCTGCCGCAGCGCGGCAAGGGTATCCTCCCGCGCGGCGGTACCCAGCATGATGGCCGCCGGATCGCCGGGCAGCACCTCCAGGATCAGGAAGATCGCCAGCGATACGAACAGGAGTGTCACGGCGAGTGACAGGAGGCGGGTGATGACGAGACGCAGCATGAGCTAGATGGACCTCATGCTGGTCATGCATCTGACGAGAGAGCAATTCATTTTGTGCCAGTAACACTCCTCCCCCTTGTGGGGAGGAGTTGGAGGTGGGGGTGTCAGCGTCACGTTCTGCAAGGATGGCGCTCACACCCCCACCCTAACCCTCCCCACAAGGGGGAGGGAAGAGGCAGGTGCTCTTCACATCACTCCGTCCAGGACACTTCCGTCACATCGTTCGAAGGGATCGGCGAGTTCTCCCACAGGCCCTGCACCTTCGCGTTCCACACGCCAAGCTTCGGCAACTGGAACAGGAACAGGGCCGGCACGTCCTCGGCCAGGATCTTCTGCGCTTCCGTATATTTCGCAAAGCGCGCTTTCTCGTCCGTAGTCTTGGCGGCATCGGCGATCAAGGCTTTGAACTTGTCGTTCTTGTAATTGAAGTAGTAGCTGTCGCGGGCGAAGATATCGATGTCGAGCGGCTCCGTGTGGGACACGATGGTGACGTCGTAATCCTTGTTCTTGAACACCTCCTCGATCCACTTGGCCGGGAACTCGGTCGGGATGATCTTCAGATCCACGCCGACTTCCGCCATCATGGCCGAGAGTAGTTCCGCCGAGCGGCTAGCATAGGCCATCTGCGGTGACTTGATGGTGATCGACAGGCCGTTGCCGTAGCCCGCCTCCTTCAGCAGCGCCTTGGCCTTCTCCACGTCGTAAGGAATGACGTTTGTCGTATCGACAAACGCCGGGTTGTTCGGCGAGAAGAAGCTGCCGATGGGCTGGCCGAAGCCAGAATAGGCGCCCTCGATCAGCGCCTTGCGGTCAACCGCATGCATGAGTGCACGGCGCACGCGCACGTCGTCGAAAGGCTTCTTGGCATTGTTCATGCCGGCCACGGTCTCGCCCTCGGTGTTTCCGGCCACAGCCTTGAAGCGTTTGTCCTTCTGGAACTCGGCGAAGAGTTCGGGCGCGCCGAGATTCGGGAAGGCATCCACGTCACCGGCCTTGAGCGCTGCCACCTGCGCCTGCGCATCGCTGATGAAGCGGAAGGTAACGCTCTCCAGCTTCACCTTGTCCTTCTGCCAGTAATCGGGATTCTTCGTCAGTTCCACCCGGTCGCCGCGGCTCCAAGACTTGAACTTGAACGGTCCGGTGCCGACGGGATTGGCCGCATTGGTCGCCGCCGTCTCCGGTGCCACGATCACCGCATCGCCCCATCCGAGATAGTAGAGGAAGTTGCCCGAGGGCTCCTTCAGCTTGATCACCACGGTGGCGGGATCGGGCGTCTCGATAGAGGCAATGGGCGCAAAGATCTGCTTCTGCGCATTCGTCGACTTTGGATCACGGGCCCGGTCGAAAGCGAATTTCACATCCGCCGAATCGAATGTCGATCCATCGTGAAACTTAACACCCTCCTGCAGGCGGAAGGTGTAGGTCAGGCCGTCGGGCGCGATCTCCCAGCTCTTGGCGAGCAGCGGCTGCACCTTGCCGGTTCGGTCGATGCGCACCAGGCCCTCATAAAGGTTGACCCAGGTAACCTCGCGAATGGCCACGGGTGCGGCGACGGTCGGATCGAGGCCCGGCGGCTCGATGGGCATGCCCACCACCAGGGAGGCCTTGGCCGCAAAGGCCGGGATGGCGCTGACGGAGAGGAGAAGGGCGGCAGTCAGGAGGCGCTTCGTCATCAGGCTGGAACTCCATCCGGTATGGTCTGCGACAGGTCGCGGTGACGTCAGCTTACGCAGGATGGCGCCGGATGGAAGACCGTCATGACGGATTGTTCACTTAACTTCCACTCATCACAGGCTTAAGCAGCTTTGTCGAATGCCCCGCAGAGCCGGCTCATCCGAACGGCTTTGGCGGCAAGAAAGGCTTTGAAATGGCTTTTGAGACGGCCCTGGTGCCGACCGAGAACGGCGCCAAATATCTCCAGCAGCTCTGCAAGCACTGGAGCCACAAGCTGGATGTCCAGCTTTCCGAGAACAAAGGTATCGTCCGTTTTCCAGCCGCCGTCGCTACGATGACGGCGGATTCCGGGGCCCTCATGGTGAGGGTCGAGGCAGAGGACGACGAGACGCTTCAGCGCATGAGGGGCGTGGTGGCTTCGCACCTCGACAGGTTTGCCTTCCGGGAGGCTCCGCTGCCGTTCGAGTGGCAGAAGGGCTGACCGAAGGTTCCATGTCATTCCGGGGTGGCCATGGCCACCCCGGAATGACAGTGAGGGTGTCGAAGAGAGCTCGCCGTCAGATACAACGCCCGCCATCGACCTCGAGCACAACGCCGGTGATCATGCTGGCCTCGTCCGACGCAAGGAAAAGCGCCGCGTTGGCGATGTCCTGCGGCGTCGAGAAACGGCCGAGCGGGATCGAGTTCACGAATTGCTCGCGCTTCTGGGGCGTGTCCTCGCCCATGAAGGTGGCGAGCAGCGGCGTCTCGCCGGCAACGGGGGCCAGGGCGCAGACGCGGATCCTGCTGGGGGCGAGCTCGACGGCCATGGATTTGGTCATGGTGTGCACGGCGCCCTTGGTGCTGTTGTACCAGGTAAGGCCAGGGCGCGGGCGCAGGCCCGCCGTCGAGCCCACATTGATGATCGCGCCACCGCCCTGCTTCTGCATCAGCGGCACGGCCGCTTTGGCGAAGAGATAGATCGACTTCACGTTCACCGCGAAGACCCGGTCGAACTCGTCTTCCTCGACCTCAAGCATGGGCCGGTTGCGATGGCTGATGCCCGCATTGTTGACCACGATGTCCAGCTTGCCGAAGGCGGAGATCGTCTTCTCGACCGCCGCGTTCACATCAGCAGCCTTCGATACGTCTGCGGCCAATCCGATGGCGGAAGAACCGATCTTCTCCGCCGCGCCTTTGGCTGCAGCTTCATTGATGTCGATAATGGCGACCTTGGCGCCCTCGCGGGCGAATGTTTCGGCGATTCCCAGACCGAAGCCGGACCCGGCGCCCGTGACGAGCGCCACCTTGCCTTCAAGGCGATTCATGGTTCTTCCCCTGATTTCAGACGTGTTGAATTATCCGTGCGCGATGACGAGTGTTCTCGTCGTCGTAAACTCGATCAGCCCCTCGAAACCCTTCTCGCGGCCATGGCCCGAGCGGCCGAAGCCGCCGAAGGGCAGCTCGATGCCGCCTCCGGCCCCGTAGCAGTTCACGAAAACCTGGCCGGCGCGCATGGCGCGACCGACGCGGGTGGAGCGCATTCCGTCCCGGCTCCAGATTCCTGCCGCAAGGCCGTATTGCGTCCCGTTCGCGAGCCGGATCGCCTCCGCCTCGTCCTCGAAGGGCGTCGCCACCAGGACCGGTCCGAACACCTCTTCCTGGGTCAGGATGCTCTCGTGCGGAACGGGGGCGAGGAAGGTGGGGGCCACGTAATAACCGCCGGGAGGAGCGTCGAGTGCTACCACGCCCTCGCCGACGACAGTGAGGCCCTCGTTGCGGCCGCGCTCCAGGTAGCCGAGGACACGGCGCTGCTGCGCCTGGTTGATCATCGGACCGAGATCGGGTTCGTGTTCCGGGTGACCGGCGCGCAGGGCGCGGAATCGCTCGGAAACCGCATCGACCACATCTTGGAAGATGCCGCGCTGGATCAGCAGGCGGCTGCCGGCCGAGCATGTCTGGCCGCCGTTCTGGATGATGGCATTCACAAGGGTCGGCAACGCGCGCTCGAGATCAGCATCGTCGAACACCACCTGGGCCGACTTGCCGCCGAGTTCGAGGGTCACGCCAACATGGTTTTGCGCCGCCGCAACCTGAACGGCTGTGCCGGTCTCGGGGCTGCCGGTGAAGGACAGGAAGTCGATGCCGGGATGGCCGGCGAGCGCCGCGCCCGCCGTGCGGCCGAGGCCCGTCACCACATTGAGCGCGCCATCGGGGAAGCCGACTTCGCGGGCGAGTGCCGATACGCGCAGGATCGTCAGCGAGGCATCCTCGGCGGGCTTCACCACGGTGGCGTTGCCGGCAGCCAGTGCTGCGCCCACCGAGCGCCCGAAGATCTGCATCGGATAGTTCCAGGGCACGATATGCCCGGTCACCCCGTGCGGCACGCGCTCGACGCCGATGAAGTGGGTGTTGAGATAGGGAATCACGTCCCCGTGCAGCTTGTCGGCGGCGCTGCCGTAGAATTCGAAGTAGCGGGCGAGCGCAATCGCATCGGCGCGGGACTGGCGCAGGGGCTTGCCGTTATCACGGCTTTCCAGGGCGGCAAGCTCGTCCGCATGCGCTTCAACGGCGGCGGCGAGCTTGATCAGCAGGCGTCCGCGCTCGGTTGCCGTCAGCTTGCCCCAGGCGCCTTCGAACGCCGCACGAGCCGCCTTCACGGCCTCGTCGATGTCCTGGGACGTGCCGGAAGCGATGCGGGCAAAGAGCGTGCCGTCGACAGGCGAGAACACATCAAGCGTCATGCCGTCGGAGGCAGGACGGTCGCGCCCGCCGATGAAATTCTGGAACACCATGTTGGGCGCAACCGTCGCGCTGACCTGATCGTTCACGGGTTTCGTCTCCCTAAATCATCGTATGCATGCCCGGCACGGCGGCCAGGAGCTGGCGGGTATAGGCATCCCGCGGATGCGCGAAGAGTTGCGCGGTTTCGGCCATTTCCACAATCCGACCTTTTTGCATGACAGCCACGCGGTCGCAGATCTGGGCGGCAACCCTCAAGTCGTGGGTGATGAACAGAATGGCAAGGCCGAACTCTTCTTGCAGGCCTTTCAGCAGCTTCAAAATCTCGGCCTGAACGGAGACATCGAGGGCCGACACGGCCTCGTCCGCGACCAGCACATCCGGCCTCATGGCGAGCGCGCGGGCGATGCCGATGCGCTGGCGCTGGCCGCCGGAGAACTCATGCGGATAGCGTTCGATAGCTTGTACCGGGAGCCCGACCTTCTCCAGCAGGATGCGCGCATCGTCGAGAGCCTTGGCTGGATCCATTCCTTGCGTGACCGGCCCCTCGGCGATGATGCGCCCGACTGTGCGGCGTGGATTGAGGGAGGCGAAAGGATCCTGAAACACCATCTGGATTTTCTGGCGGTGGGATCGCAGCTGGCGCTGGGACAGGGTGCCGAACGGAAGATCGCCGATGGTGATGGCACCGCCGTCGGGTTCGATCAACCGGAGCACGCAGCGCCCGACCGTCGACTTGCCTGAGCCGGACTCGCCCACGAGCCCGAGCGTCTCGCCGCGGCGGATGTCGAAGCTCACCGCGTCCGCCGCCTGAACCTCGCGGCCTTTGCGGAAGAGGCCGCGCCCGCCATATGTCTTGGTGAGTGCATCGACCTTGAGGGCGATGGGCTCGCCTGCAAGCGCCTTGGGGGCAGGAGGCGTCAGTGAGGGCACCGCCGCAAGGAGTCGCTTGGTGTAGGCGTGCTGCGGGCGGGTGAGCACCTCTTCGACTGGTCCTTCCTCGACGAGTTCGCCCTGCTGCAGCACCGCAACCCGATCGGCGATCTCGGCCACCACGCCGAAATCGTGGGTGATGAACAGCACCGCCGCGCCCATCTTGCGGCGCAGGTTGTCGATGAGCTTGAGCACCTGGGCCTGTGTGGTCACATCCAGCGCCGTGGTCGGCTCGTCGGCGATGAGGAGCTTCGGCTCGAGCGCCAGCGCCATGGCGATCATCACCCGCTGGCGTTGGCCGCCCGAGAGTTCGTGCGGGTAGGCCTTCGCGATCAGCTCAGGATGCGGCAGGTGCACCTCCGTGAGGAGGTCCAGCACGCGCCTGTCCCGCTCTGCGGGGCTGAGCAGCCCATGGGCGCGGAAAGTCTCCGAAATCTGATCGGCCACGCGCATCACCGGGTTCAGCGAGGTCATTGGCTCCTGAAACACCGTTCCAACCTCCCGGCCGCGAACATCGCACCAGCCGGTCTCGTCGAGGGAGAGGAGATCGCGCCCCGCAAGCTTGATCGTGCCCGACAGGACTTCGACGCCGCTCGGCAGCAGGCCGATGGTCGCCATGGCGGTCATGGACTTTCCGGATCCGGATTCGCCGACCACACACAGGGTCTCGCCCGGATTGATGGAGAGCGACAGGTTCCTGATCGCGTGCTGACGATCGGCCAGGGCCGGCAGGCCGATGGAGAGATTCTCAATCGACAGCACGGGGGAGGGGCTGCTCACCATGGTTCTCCTGCGGGACGGGTCAAAGGGGTATCCTTACGATCCCGCACGTCCCGTCAATCCATCTCGGGCGATGCCGTGTTGAGAATGATGTTTCCTCCGCCATATGATGCCTGGAGCCAGAGGAGCCTCCGACCCGTGCACGACGCCGTTCCCAATTCGGCCAGAGACCGGCTGCAGGCCTGTTTCCAGGCCCAGAAACGCGCCTGGGCGGAGCAGGGAGGCCTGTCGCCTGAGCGGCGTGATGAGGTTCTCGGTGCCCTTGCCAAGGCGCTCGTGCGCCATGCGGACGGTTTTACGAAGGCCATCGCTGAGGACTTCGGGCATCGCTCGCCGCATGAGACGAAGCTCGCCGATCTCTATCCGGTAATCGCGAGCCTGCGCCATGCGCGCAAAAACTTCCGCCGATGGATGAAGCCACGGCGGCGGCCAATCCAGTGGATGTTCCAGCCCGGTACCGGGCGCATTATCTACCAGCCGCTCGGCGTCGTGGGCATCGTGAGCCCATGGAATTACCCAGTCCAGCTCGCGCTCTCGCCGCTTGCAGGAGCGCTGGCGGCAGGCAACCGGGTGATGATCAAGCCGTCCGAGATGACGACACGCACTTCCGCGCTCATGGAGGATGTGATCGCTGAGGTCTTCGATCCGTCGGAGGTGGCCGTGGTGCAGGGTGGGCCCGATGTGGCGCGGGCGTTCACGCACCTCCCGTTCGATCACCTGCTCTTCACCGGCTCGACCCAGGTCGGGCGCCAGGTCATGCAGGCGGCCGCCGGCAATCTCGTGCCGGTGACCCTGGAACTGGGCGGAAAATCGCCTGCGCTCGTCGCGGCGGATTACCCGGTCGAGAAGGCGGCCGAGCGGATCGCGGTCGGCAAGCTGTTCAATGCGGGCCAAACCTGCATCGCGCCCGACTACGTGCTCGTGCCGCGCGAAAAGGAACAGGCCTTCGTCGCGGCCTATCGAGACGCGGTCTCGCAATTGTATCCGACACTTGGCTCCAATCCCGATTACACCGCCATTATCAGCGAGCGGCATCATGCGCGCCTCAACCACCTGATCGCCGATGCGCGGGAGCACGGCGCTCAGGTGGTTGAGATCAATCCAGGCAGCGAGACGCTCGACACGGCGCATCGCAAGCTCGCGCCCGTCGTGATGACCGATGTGCCCGAACAGGCGCAGGTGATGCAGGAAGAAATCTTCGGCCCCCTCCTTCCTGTTATCGCGTATGATGATGTCGATGAGGCCTGCCGCTTCATCAACGCGCGTCCGCATCCCTTGGCCCTTTACCTGTTCAGCCACGACAGGACGACCACCCAAAGCGTTCTGGCGCGCACGCAATCTGGCGGCGTCGCGATCAACGACACGCTGCTGCATTGCGTGCAGGAGGAACTGCCCTTCGGCGGCGTGGGGCTGAGCGGCATGGGCGCCTATCATGGTGAGGCTGGCTTTCGCACCTTCAGCCATGCCCGATCCGTGTTCCGGCAGGCGCGCTTTAACGGGGCCGGCATGACGAAGGCGCCTTATGGCAGAAGCATGAGCCGCTTGTTGTCTATGCTGCTGCGCTAGCCGGTGGGGTCAATGGAACGGAGATGTCGTAGGCAACGCCGCCCTCGGCGAAGTTAAGCACCATGTTGCCGCCAAGTTCGCCCTCGATGCTGCGGCGGATGAGGCGCGATCCGAAGCCCTGGCGCTTGGGCGGCGCGACGGGTGGCCCGCCGCTTTCAGACCAATGAATGCGCAGCTGCTTCGGGCGATCATCGCCCTCAACGACCGACCATGCCACCTCAAGATGGCCTGCATTGGTCGAGAGCGCACCGTACTTGGCGGCATTCGTTACGAGTTCATGTAGGACAAGGCCGAGGTTGATGGCGTAGCGCGCCGGGAGCTTCACGTCCGGACCCTCCAGCACGACTCGCGCGTCGCCGGCCTTGCGATAGGGGGCCAGTTCTTGCTCCGCCACATCGCGCAGTTCCGCCTCGCGCCAGGATTTGCGGGTCAGCAGATTGTGGGTCTTCGACAGCGCCAGCAAGCGGCCTTCGAAGGCTTCCTTGAACTGCGCCGACGATTCCGTCGTGCGCAGAGTCTGGGACGCGATGGACTGGACGGTGGCCAGCGTGTTCTTCACTCGGTGGTTCAGCTCATCCAGGAAGAAGCGCTGCTGCTCCTCCGCGTGCTTCTGCTCCGTAACGTCCTGGAAGATGCCGACGAAATAGACCGGCCGCTTCTCGATATCGAGAAATACACGACCTTTGGAGCTGATCCAGCGGATGGTGCCATTCCTGTTGCGGATCCGATACTCGTCTTCGTAGTCACCGCGATTCTGGATGGCATTCCGCCATTTCTCGACCACACGCTCCATGTCTTCGGGATGCAGCAGATCCCGCCAGGCCCTGGGGTTCATCGTTGTCGTGGCCTGGGAAATCCCGATCATGGATGAAGCCTGACTGGACAATCCGCCGACATTCTTGTCCGGGTCGTACCACCAGGTTCCCATATGTCCCGCTTCCAAGGCTAGACGCGCCCGCTCCTCGCTCACCTGAAGCGCCTGCTGACGCTCGGCCACGTCGTCCATCAGATCGTTGAAGGCCTTGGCCAGGATGCTGAACTCACCGGATTTGCGCGGCAGCAAAATCCGCGCCCGGTAATCGCCACGCCGCCAGGCCTGGATGCCGTCTGTGACCATCTCAAACGGCTTGGTGATGAAGGCGCGGCTGAGCAGCGCCGACAGGGACAATGCCAGAATGAGCGCCGCCGTAATCAGCAGGAAGCCGCGTCGGGCGGCCTGGTTGATTGTTGCGAAGGCGGCTTTTGTCGACAAGCCGACATTGACGTAGATGTCCCTCGGCGGGAGCTGCAGCGGTACGTGGGCAAGGACGCGCTTCAGTCCATCGGGAATGGTGCTTTGAGCGGTGATGGCTTCTCGGGCCCGGGCCTGCACCAGGAATTCCTGCGGCAGCAACCTTCCCTGGAACCGTTCGGGCTGGGGATCCTGCACGAGAACGATGCCGTTCCGATCGGCAACGGTGACCGAGCCGTTTTCCGGCACGGTGCGCTCCTTCAGCTTCTGGCTGAGCCACTTCAGATCCAGCGCCGCAGCCAGCACGCCGACCACGTCGCCCCTGTTGTTCCAGATCGGCAGTGCCAGCGGCAGCACCGGATGCCGCCCCAATCCGCCCTCCTCGAAGGCGGGAGTATACTCGCCGACGACAAAGCCCTTCTGGCCCAAAGCGTTGTGAAAGTAGGGCCTGTCCGCAAAATAGTGCTGGGTGTCGATGGTGCCGGTCGGCCGGCAGCGGATATGCCCGCTGATATCCATGGCCACGAAGGACAGGATGTAGGGCACCTTCTCCTGAATGGCCTTCAGGTACGGGCTGCAGACGGCCGTGTCGAAGTTACGGATGGACTGGGTCTCGTCGATGGCGAGCAGAAGCCCCTGGACCCCATCGAAGATCCGCTCGATTTCCGCGCCCACCAGCTGCGCCTGCCGGATCGCAAGATCGTTCACCTCCGCTTCCCGGGCCCGGCGCAGGGAGACTTCCGTGTAAGTCCAGATGACGATGGCCGGCAGAACCGAAATCAACGCCAGAAGGAGCAGACGCTTCGTCAGTGTCATGCAAACGCTCAGCTTAACCTCAGCAGGGGAGCACAAAGATGGGAGAGCGTCCACCCCGTACCATTCCTGAGCGGCCTTGCATCTGCGACCAAGAGGTGTCAGGTGACCGGGAATGGCACTTCCTCCTCTTCTGTCCCTTCAAGATATCGCTCTCACCTTCGGCGGCACTCCGCTCATCGAGAGCGCGGAACTCTCCGTCTCTCCCGGCGAGCGGGCCTGCGTCGTGGGCCGCAACGGTTCGGGCAAATCCACCCTGCTGAAAATCGCGGCAGGGCAAATCGAGGCGGATCGCGGCAAGCGGTTCGTGCAGCCGGGCGCGACCGTTCGCTATCTCGCCCAGGAACCGGACCTCTCCGCCTATCCCTCGACGCTTGCCTATGTGGAGGCCGGTCTCGGACCGGGTGACGATCCCTACCGGGCGCGCTACCTGCTGGAGCAGCTGGGGCTGACCGGGGAAGAAAAGCCCGCGGACCTCTCCGGCGGCGAGGCCCGCCGGGCGGCGCTGGCCCATGTGCTGGCGCCCGAGCCGGACATCCTGCTCCTCGACGAGCCCACCAACCACCTGGACCTGCCCGTCATCGAATGGCTTGAGGGCGAGCTGAAGAGCCTGCGCTCGGCGCTCGTGCTCATCAGCCACGACCGACGCTTCCTGGAGAGCCTCTCCCAGGCGACCGTCTGGCTCGACCGGGGCCGCACCCGCCGCATGGACCGGGGCTTTGCTCATTTCGAGGAATGGCGCGACCAGGTGCTGGAGCAGGAGGAGGCAGAGCATCACAAGCTCGGGCGCAAGCTCGTGGCCGAGGCCGACTGGCTGCGCTATGGCGTGACCGCTAGGCGCAAGCGAAACGTGCGCCGCCTCGGCAATCTTCACGCCATGCGTCAGCAGTACCGCGACCGCAACCGCGCGGTCGGCACGGTCAACATGAGCCTCGCCGAGGCCGAGCAGTCCGGCACACTCGTGGTCGAGGCGGAGGGCATCTCGAAAGCTTACGACCGGCCCATCGTCACGAACCTGTCCCTGCGCGTCCTGCGCGGAGACCGGCTCGGCATCATCGGGCCGAACGGCGCGGGCAAGACCACGTTGATCAACATGCTCACGGGCGTTCAGGAGCCGGACGAGGGTCGGGTGCGCCTCGGTTCCAACCTGCAGATGGTCACCCTCGACCAGCGCCGCGCGAGCCTCGACCCGGATGCGACCGTAGCCGAGACGCTCACCGGCGGGCGCGGCGACACGGTCACCATCGGCGGCCAGACCAAGCATGTGATCGGCTACATGAAGGACTTCCTGTTCTCGCCCGAACAGGCCCGCACGCCCGTGGGCGTGCTCTCCGGCGGCGAGCGCAACCGCCTCATGCTGGCCCGGGCGCTTGCGCAGCCTTCCAATCTCCTGGTGCTCGACGAGCCCACCAACGACCTCGACCTGGAAACACTCGACCTCCTGGAAGAGATGATCCAGGATTATTCCGGCACGGTCATTCTCGTCAGCCACGACCGAGACTTCCTCGACCGGACAGTAAGTTCCGTCCTGGTGTCGGAAGGTGAGGGTCGCTGGCTCGAATATGCGGGCGGCTACACCGACATGGTGGCCCAGCGCGGACGCGGCGTTCAGGCACGCGTCGTCGAGAAGGAAGCGAAGCCGAGGAACACCGACAAGGCGGCTCCCTCGGCTCCAACGCAGAACAAGCGCAAGCTCTCCTTCAACGAGCAGCACGACCTCAAGACGCTGCCGAAGCGCATGAGCGGGATCGAGGCCAAGATCGCCAAGGTGCAGGAGATCCTCGCCGACGCGGACCTCTATTCCCGCGACCCGGCCCGCTTCCAGAAGGCCATGGACGCGCTGACGCAATTGCAAACGGAGCTGCACGCAGCCGAGGAGCGCTGGCTGGAACTGGAGATGCTGCGGGAGGAGCTGGAGGGGTAGGTTGTTCCCTATAGCTCAATGATCCCTGAGGTAAACGATCTTGAGGAGTGTCCTCCTTCGTCATCACCGGCCTTGCGCCGGTGATGACGATTCTGTGGGGCGCAGCTCTCTTCCAATCGGGATGGCCGGCACAAGGCCGGCCATGACGGGAGAGGGTGATGATGTGAATGTAAAGGCTGACAGGATTTCTGGCTTCATTAAAGTGACATTACCGCTCAATAGAAGCGGACGTCATTAATGGAGGAGCGCGATGGACTGCTTATCGAAACGCCAGGTGGCTACCGTTTTGACGACCCTCTGCCTTATAGCTTTCCCCGCGATCTCAAACGCCGCAGAGCCTGATCGCGATGCTATAGCCGAGCGCGTGACGAAGCTGTCGCGGGGCACGCAATGGGAGCCCGTTTCGGCGGTTCCGATCAATTTCGTGACCCATCACCCGCAGGGCATGGTGAAGATCGGCGACACGATGTTCGTGTCCTCCGTCGAAATCCAGCAGCCGACCAAGCGGTTTCCGCAGCCGGTGGATGGCTACGATCGCGACACGGGCGCGGGCGTCGGGCATCTGTTCAAGATCGACATGAAGGGCAACCTCATCGCCGACATCACCCTCGGCGAAGGCACGATCTACCATCCGGGCGGGATCGATTATGACGGCGAGTACATTTGGGTGCCGGTGGCCGAGTACCGGCCGAACAGCCGCTCCATTGTCTACCGCGTCGATCCGGAGACCATGAAGGCGGAGGAGATGTTCCGCTTTGCCGATCATGTCGGCGGCGTGGTGCACAACACGGACGACAAGACGCTGCACGGGGTGAGCTGGGGATCGCGCCGGTTCTATCGCTGGTCGCTCGGTGGCGACGGAAAGCCCACCAATGCAAGCGAAGCGCCCGAGAAGCTGAGGGCGCTCAACACGTCGCATTATCTCGACTACCAGGACTGCAAATATGCCGGCAAAAGTCGGATGCTGTGCTCCGGCGTAACGGAGATGCGGGTCACGCCGGATGCCGCTCCGTTCCGCCTCGGCGGGCTCGACCTCGTGAGCCTCGCCGATGGCCGTCCACTCTTTCAGACCCCGGTGCTGCTCTGGACCGCAGGCGGAATGGACATGACCCACAACCCGGTCTGGATGGAAGCGAGCGACGCAGGGATCCGCGGCTACTTCATGCCCGAGGACGACAAGTCCACCCTTTACATCTACGAGACCGAGGTGAAGTAGGGCAAGGACGGGAACGGCGGGCAGCCCGTCAGCTGCCCGCTTCCAGCGTGAACCCCGCCTTCAGCACGACCTGATAATGGTGCACCTCGCCGTTCTCGATGTGCCCGCGGGTCTGAATAACCTCGAACCAGCGCAGGTTTCGCAAGGTCTCGCTGGCACGCCGGATCGCGGTCTGAATCGCATCCTCGATGCTGGTCTCGGACGAGCCGACGAGTTCGACGATCTTGTAGACGTGGTCGCTCATGGGGCGCTCCATGGGTGTTTGGAGAGATGAGGCTCCATAGCCATCCTATGGAGCCTCTTTGCTTAAGTCAGGCTCCCGTGCCGGCGGCGACCGTCTGGCGGACGGCTCCGATCTGTGCGTCGAGATGGGTGACCAGATCGGTGGGAAGATCCATGAGCGCCACGAGACGGTCGAGATAAGCCTTCTCTTCAGGCGTGTCCGCGTCGCCGATGGCGACCCGCGAGGCTACATAGAGCTCGGCGGCCTGTTCCTTAGTCTTGGGCAGGCGGGCGATGGCGGCGGCATCGGCGGGCTTGGCCATCATGTCGAGCAGGAAGCCTTTCTCCGCGTTGCCGAGGCCGAGCTGCTGGATCTGCTCCTGGATCCGGGTGCTTTCCTCTCCGTCCAGATGCCCATCGGATTTCGCCGCCGAGATCATGGCCTGGACCAGGGCGAGGCCCATTTCATGGCCGTTCTTGTCCTTTTCCTCATCAAGGTGGAAGCCGCTGCCTGCGGGTGGTTGGGCGGGTACGCTTCCTGGGCGTCCGGTGCTCGGCGCCTGATTGGCTTGCCAGTCCTGATAGGCCTTGAAGGCGACGCTCGCGAGCACCGCGAGGCCGCCAGCCTTCATGAGCGAGCCGCCGGCGGAGCGCCCGCCGCGGGAGCCCAGGATCAGGGACAGGAGGCTTCCGGCCGCGAGGCCGCCCATGCCGCCTGGGATCTGGGAGCCGAAGCCGCCGGACCCACCGAGCATGCCGCCAAGGCCGCCCTGCTGCGGGCGGCCACCAAAAGAGCCCTGGCTGCGCATCAGGCCGTCGAGGATGCTGCCGAGATTCATGGTCTATTCTCCCTGTGCTTAAGGATGTGCACCAGGAAAAGGCAGGGCATTTCCAAGAGTTCCGTTCGGCGGGTTCACCGATTGGTTAGGCCATCGACGGCAGGGTTCGGGTCTGGAATGGTGCTCCAAAGGTTTTGAGGGACATCAGCCCTGCATGAATTCGATCCGGTTGCCGACCGGATCTTGAACGTAGAACCGCCGGACATCCGGAATGGCATCGTCCCAGGCAGGCTCATGGCCAGCCTGGAACAGGAGCCGCGCCAGGGCATCGAGATCGGCGACGGCGATGGCTGGGTGCGCCTTGCGGGCCGGGCGGAAATCCTCCTCGATTCCGAGATGGATCCGCACCGAGCCGCTCTCCAGCCAGAGGCCTCCGCGCTTGGCAAGCGCCTGAGGCTTCGGCACCTCCCTCATACCGAGCAAGCCGGCATAGAACGCCCTGCACAAGTCTTCCGCGCGTTTCGGGATAGCCAGCTGGACGTGATCCAGGCGCAGCATCACGCCTCTTTGCGGTAAGCCTGGACCTCCTGCTCGATGGCCCCGAAGATTGATTGGCCGGCCTTGTCCTTCATCTCAATGCGGATCGTATCGCCAAAGCGCATGAACGGCGTCCTGGCCTCACCGTGAACCAGCGTCTCCACGGTGCGCAGCTCCGCCAGGCAGGAATAGCCCAGGCCTCCGTCCGCGATGGGCTTGCCCGGTCCGCCGCCCGCATCCTTGTTGGAGACGGTGCCCGAGCCGATGATCGTGCCGGCCCCGAGCGGCCGGGTCTTGGCCGCATGGGCAATCAGGGTCGGGAAGTCGAAGGTCATGTCGACGCCCGCATTGGGCCGGCCGAAGGGCTTGCCGTTCAGGGCGGAGAGCAGCGGCAGGTGCAGTTTGCCGCCATCCCACGCGTCCCCCAGCTCATCGGGCGTGACCGCTACCGGCGACAGGGTGGAAGAGGGCTTGGCCTGGAAGAAGCCGAAGCCCTTGGCGAGCTCGCCCGGGATGAGGTTGCGCAGGCTGACGTCATTGACGAGAACCACCAGCCGGATGGCAGCCGCCGCATCCTCGCGGCTGGCGCCCATGCGCACGTCGCCGGTGATCACCGCCACCTCCGCCTCGAAGTCGATGCCATGCGCCTCGTCGGCCGCCTGAATCGGGTCGCGTGGGCCGAGGAACGAGTCGGAGCCGCCCTGGTACATGAGCGGGTCGGTCCAGAAGGAGGCGGGCATCTCCGCCCCGCGGGCTTTGCGCACCAGCTCCACGTGATTCACATAGGCCGAGCCGTCGGCCCATTGGTAGGCGCGGGGCAGGGGCGAGGCACAGTCGTGTTCGTGAAAGCGGAAGGCCGGAACCGAGCCGTGCTCGAGCTGCTCGGCGAGATCCCGCAGGCGCGGCTCGACTTTTTCCCAATCGTCCAGGGCTTGCTGGAGCGTCGGAACAATGAAAAATGCGTCCGTTGCGCGAGTCAGGTCCTTCGACACGACGACGAGGCGGCCGTCACGGCCTTGATTCAGGGAAGAGAGCTTCATTGCCACCGACCGGTTTGTTATGGTCCACTCAACTTGCAACGAAATGCTTTCCGGGGAAACGCCAATGACAACGATCAAGAGAAGAAACTTCCTGAAAGGCGCCGGCCTCGCCGCAGTGGCCGGCACCGTGGCGGCTCCCGCGATCGCCCAATCGAATCCGGAAATCCGCTGGCGCCTGACCTCGAGTTTCCCGAAATCCCTCGATACCATCTTCGGCACCGCCCAGACCTTCGCCAAGTACATGGCGGACGCGACCGACGGAAAGTTCCAGATCCAGGTCTTCGCCCCGGGCGAGATCGTCGGCGGGCTCCAGGCCATGGATGCGGTGCAGAACGGGTCCGTAGAATGCGCCCATACCCCGACCTATTACTGGGTTGGCAAGGAGCCGGCGCTCGGCATGGGCACGGGGCTGCCCTTCAGTCTCAACGCGCGCCAGCTTCATTCCTGGTGGCACTTCGCCGGCGGCAAGGAGATCATCAACGAGATCCTGGCCAAGTATAACTGCACCTCCCTGGTCTGCGGCAATTCCGGCACGCAGATGGGCGGTTTCTTCCGCAAGGAGATCAACACCGTCGAGGATCTGAACGGCCTGAAATTCCGCATCGGCGGCCTTGGCGGCATGGTGCTGGCCAAGCTCGGGGTTGTTCCGCAGCAGGTTGCACCGGGCGATGTGTATCCGGCGCTGGAGCGCGGCACGCTCGACGCGGCCGAATTCGTCGGCCCCTATGACGACGAGAAGCTCGGCTTCCTGAAAGTGGCCAAATACTACTACGCCCCGGGCTGGTGGGAGGGCGGCGCCATGCTGCATCTCGTCGTCAACCAGCAGAAGTGGAACGAGCTGCCAAAGAACTATCAGGCCATCATGTCCAATGCCTGCGAGGCGGCGAACAACTGGATGCTCGCCAAGTACGATGCGGTGAACGGCCAGGCGCTGCGCCGCATGGTCGGCGCCGGCGCGGAACTGCGCACCTTCTCGCCGGCCATCATGGAGGCATCGCTCAAGGCGGCGAACGAGCTCTATGGGGAACTCTCCGCCAAGGACGCCAACTTCAAGAAGGTCTACGATTCCATGGTAGCCTACCGCACCGACGTTCTGCCCTGGTGGCAACTCAACGAATACGCCTTCGACACCTTCATGATCCGCACCCGCGGACGGGCGTAAGCATGAATCGTCGGGCGGGGCTCGCTTCCTACCTGACGGCCATTCTCTCTTGCGTTGCTGTTGCCGCTGCGATTCTGCTTTCGCCCATCGCAGCGGCTCAGTCCCTCACGATTCCCGAGGTCTCTTACCCGAGCCTGCCGCGGCAGGCCGGGAGGGCGGAAGGCTTCGTTCCACCGGGATGGATGCTTGAGGTGCAAGCGTCCGGCGACCTCAACCAGGATGGAAAAGCTGATCTGATCCTGGTCGTGCGCCAGAACAATCCTGCAAATGTGATTGAGGATTTCGAGGGACTTGGCGAGAAGCCGTTCGACACCAATCCTCGCATTCTGGCTATCGCCTTTCGTGATGGGGGTTCAGGCAAGTTCGCCCTGCAGTTCGAGAACCACACACTCATTCCCCGCCGCACGGAGCCCGCTGCCGATGATCCGTTCGACAAGGAACTTGGGATTGCCGTCGTGCGTGACGGCTTTCAGGTGCGTCTGGATTGGTTCATGAGCGCTGGAGGATGGGAGACTTTCAACACGACTTATACGTTCCGGCACAGATCCGGCCGCTTCGAGCTGATCGGTTATGACCGGAGTACGACCCATCGGGGCAGCGGCGACACGAGTTCCCTCAGCGTCAACTACCTGACACGAAAAGTGAAAAGGACCACGGGGCACATCAGTCGCGACGCCGATAAGGTTCGCTGGCAAAAACTCCCGCAGAGGCCGTCTCCAACACTTGAAACCATCGGCGATGGGCTGAGCTTCGAGCCCAAACAATGATCCCGTCAGGTTAGAACTGGAATGACTTGACGTTTCGTCAGGAAAATCTAGTTGCTCATGCAACAAATCATGTTATTGGTTGCATGAGCAACGAACGGAATGGCAATGGCGAGCGGATCTGCAGCAAGGAAGCCGGCTCCTGAGCCTTTGGTGGTTCTGGAGGAGTTTCTGCCTTACCGGCTCAATGTACTGGCAGGGCTGACGTCGAGCGCGCTCGCCCAGATCTATGCCGAGCGGTTCGGTCTCTCGATTCCGGCTTGGCGCGTGATCGTGACCCTCGGGCAATATGAGTGCCGGACGGCAAGGGATATGGCGCCAGATGGCGTCATGCACAAATCGACGGTTTCGCGGGCGGTTTCGGCCCTTGAGAAGCGCGGGCTCGTCAAGCGGCGCCCAAACCTGGATGACCGCCGTGAGGAATGGCTGGCTCTTACGCCGGAGGGGCGGGCGATCTACGAGGCAGTGGCTCCGGAAGCCCTCGCTGTCGGGGAGCGCCTCCTGTCCGTTTTGACTCCCCAGGAGCAGAAGACGCTCTCCACATTGATCGACAAGCTGACCCGACAGGCGCGATTGCTGGCGCCGCGGGATACAGAGGGGAGCGAGGCGTGAAGCTCTACACCTATTTCCGCTCGTCCGCCGCCTACCGGGTGAGGATCGCCCTCAATCTCAAGGGGGTGTCATATGAGTCCGTGACGGTGAACCTGCTGAAAGGTGAGCAGCGCGAGGCAGGTTACAAATCGCTCAACCCTCAGATGCGCGTGCCGTCCCTCGACATTGGCGATACGACGCTGATCCAGTCACCGGCCATTCTCGAATATCTCGACGAGGTCTATCCGGAGCCCCCGCTGCTGCCGATGGGCGCCATCAACAGGGCCAAGGTCCGGGCCATCGCCAGCCTGATCGCCTGCGATATCCACCCGCTCAACAACTCCGGAACGATCGGCTATCTCAAGAACCGCCTCGGACACGATCAGTCCGCAGCGGACGCGTGGTACGCCCATTGGGTCCGTGAAGGCTTCGATGCCATCGAGACCCTGCTCGGCCCAGGGCCCTACGCTTTCGGGTCCAAGATCACGCTGGCGGATGTCTATCTTGTGCCGCAGGTCTTCAACGCCCGGCGCTTCAATGTCCCGCTCGATGCGTACCCGAAGATCGTCGCTGTGGATGCGGCCTGCGCCGAGCTCAAGGCCTTTCAGAGCGCCGCGCCGGCCAACCAGCCTGACGCTGCCTGATGAAGAACTGCATCCGCTGCACGGCAGATGCGTTGGTTCCACACGTAAAGACCTCCTTCACTGGAGGCATGACAGGAGGAAGACCATGGGACCGTTCCCGCACGATGCGCCCCCGGCCGCCATTTCCGAAGAGAACCCGATGGGGACGGATGGCTTCGAGTTCGTGGAATACTGCCATCCCGATCCGCAGGCTCTCGACCGTCTCTTCAAGACCATGGGCTTCAGCGTCGTCGCCAAGCACCGTTCAAAGAACGTGCTGCTCTACCGGCAGGGCGACATCAACTTCATCGTCAATGCCCAACCGGGCTCCTTCGCCGAGCGATTCGCGGCCCAGCACGGTCCCTCAGCTCCGGCCATGGCTTTCCGGGTTGCCGATGCGAAGTATGCCTATGAGCGGGCGCTCTCCATGGGAGCCAAGCCCGTGCAGACGCAGGTCGGGCCGAATGAGCTTGAGATCCCGGCAATTGAAGGCATCGGCGGCCTGCAGATCTATTTCGTCGACCGCTACGGCGCGAAGGGCTCGATCTACGACGTGGATTTCGAATGGCTCGGCGAACCTGATCCGAAGCCGAAGGGCGTCGGCCTCTATTACATCGACCACCTGACCCACAATGTCTATCGCGGGCGGCTGAACGAATGGGCCGGCTTCTACGAGCGCCTTTTCAACTTCCGCCAGATTCGCTACTTCGACATTGCGGGCAAGCTGACGGGTCTTCACTCCCGCGCCATGACGAGCCCGGACGGCAAGATTCGCATCCCGATCAATGAGGATGCGGGCGAGACCGGGCAGATCGAAGAGTATCTGCAGGAATACAAGGGCGAGGGCATCCAGCATGTGGCGCTGGGATCTCTTGATCTCTACGAATCCATCGAATCGCTCATCGACGCCGGTCTTGAGTTCATGCCAGCGCCGAACGAGATCTACTACTCGCGCATCGACAAGCGCCTTCCGAAGCATGAGGAGCCCCTTGATCGCCTGAGGAAGAACGGCATCCTCATCGACGGAGAGGGCGTGGTCGAAGGCGGCTTCACGAAGGTGCTGCTCCAGCGCTTCGGCAAGACGGCTATCGGGCCGATCTTCTTCGAGTACATCCAGCGCAAGGGCGACGACGGATTCGGCGAGGGTAACTTCAAGGCTCTCTTCGAATCCATCGAGGAGGATCAGATTCGCCGCGGCGTGATTGGTCCGTAGGTCGCCTGACCTTCACAGCATTCGCCGATTCGATGGAGGCCGGGCTCATTCCGGCCTTCTTTCTTTTGGAATTGGACGAAGCCGTGTCCGCCATTGCGACGTTGTTATGCACAGGTGGAGCCCTGTGGTTCGGCGGCGAAAGAGGGTTCCGCCGATGATCACGCGACTTTGAGATCGCGCCAAAAGCCTTTTTCCTTAAGGATTTATGAAGACCCGGGTCAAAGTCCTAACGAAAAGTAAAGAAGCGCGCCGTGAACGTTGCGTTTGTGCAACATGCCCCTGAAAAGCCCCCGCTGCTGCCCGTTTTGCGCCTTCATTCGGTTGCTTGCGGGTCAACGATGGATAATGTGGCTCCAGCGACGGGGGCACCCCAGTCGTGATCCTGGTGGGTTCGACCGAAAAGGCGAGCCGCCGGGTACTTAAGGGGAAAAGGGACGTGTTTAGGGCTTCGATGAAGTTACCGAAGCACAAAAACCCGGCCCCCCAGGGTCTCGAAACTTTGGAGGTTTAACCATGAAGCTCGTTAAGAGCCTCTTCCTCGGATCGGTCGCGGGTCTCGCGGCTGTTGCCGGAGCTCAAGCTGCCGACCTTCCCGTGAAGAAGGCAGCTGCTGTTGAATACGTTCGCGTCTGCTCGACCTACGGTGCAGGCTTCTTCTACATCCCCGGCACTGAAACCTGCCTGCGCGTCTCCGGCCGCGTCCGCGCTGAGTATCAGTACCTTGAGCCGATCAGCCGCGCCAGCAACGCGATCGGGTTCCGCGCTCGTGGTCGCGTCGCTCTCGACGCTCGTACGGCGACCGCCTACGGCCTTCTGCGTGCTTACGTCCGCATGGAGATGGACCGCAACACCGGCGTTTACGCTTCCGGCTCGGGCGTTGGCGCAGCCGGTACGTCGAACCTGGCTCAGGCCTACATTCAGTTTGGTGGCCTGACCGCTGGTCGCACGACCTCGTTCTTCGCCAATGGCGACCTGCCGAACGAGAACATCACCACGCTCCGCTTCTATGACTATCCGGACGTGAACCTGCTCGCCTACACCTTCTCCTTCGGCAATGGCTTCTCGGCCACCCTGTCGCTGGAAGACGGTGCCACCACCGTTGTCAACAACGCCACTCTCTTCGGCCAGGGCGGCCAGCGTTATCCCGACCTCGTCGGTAACCTGAAGTACGCTGGCACCTGGGGTTCGGTGCAGGTCTCCGGTGCTCTGCACCAGGCCCGCAGCATCGACCCGGTGTACGACAGCGAGCTCGGCTGGGCCATCGGCACGCAGATCGGCTTCAACCTGCCGGCTCTGGGTGCAGGCGATGCCCTGTGGTTTGCTGCTGCCTATGCTGACGGCGCTCTCGGCTACCTCGGCTTCTCCGGCAACGTGACCAACACGAGCGATGCTTCCGCCTCGGTCTTCGACGCCTATATCGGCGCTGATGGCTCGGTCGAGACGGCTAGCGGCTGGCAGGTCGCCGGTGGTCTGCGTCACTACTGGACGCCCACCATCCGTTCGGCTGTCCACGGTTCGTACGCCAGCGTCGAGTTCGACGACGCTCCGATCGGCCTGGCTGACTTCACTGAGTGGCGCGTTGGCGTCAACACCTTCTGGACCCCGGTTTCGGGCCTGAACATCGGTGTTGAGGCTCTCTATGCTAACCTCGATGTCGATGGCATCACTGCCGGTATCGACGACGATCGCTGGGAAGCTCGCTTCCGCATCCAGCGCGACTTCTAATCAGCTCGTCTGATTGGACAGGAAAACCCCGGTGGCAACACCGGGGTTTTCTTTTGGATGCCGTGGATCTGAGTCAAATGGCCTTAATGTCTCAAGGCTGCGGGCGTCAGGTCTCGGTGTGTTCAACCTTTAGGCCAAACCTTCCAGTGACAGAATAAACTGCTCGATTGCGTGAACGAGATCGCCATCCAGGGCAGGGGCATGTCCCTGACCGGGAACCGTGATCGCCATGAGCCCTGGATGCCTGTCCCGCATGGCCTGCACCGTCTCGGCTGACAGCAGGTCCGAATGCTCACCGCGAATGACGAGAACAGGTAAAGGCTTCAATCCATCGAAGAGCGGCCAGAGATCCGGCAGAGGCGCCTCCGGATCGGCAGCCTCAAGGGTCTTCATCAGGTTCGGGTCGTAGTTGAGAACGAATTGGCCATCGGCTTCGCGCCATGTCACCCGTACCAAGGCCTGCCACTGCTCATCGGTGAAAGCAGGAAATTCTGCTGCCGAGGCCTGCTTCAGGATGTGCACAGCCTCCTGAATAGTGCGAGGCGTCGGCAGCCTGCCGACATAGCTGCGAATCCGGGTAAGCCCTCCGGCTTCGAGCACGGGACCAATATCGTTGAGGACCGCACCGGCAATCACGGTAGGGCGGGCCGCACTCAAGGCCATGGTGATCAACCCGCCCCGGGACGTGCCGACGAACACGGCCTTTTCGATCCCCGCTACGGTGAGCACTTGCAAGGCATCGTTCAGTTCGATCTTGATGTCGTAGTTGAGCCAGTCCGGATCCCAGTCGGAACGGCCGCGGCCGCGATAGTCCAAGGATAAAACGCGGCGGGGCCGCGATGTACCCCGGCTCAGAGCCATGGCGAGTTCGTGAAAATCTTCGGATGATCGCGTAAGGCCCGAAAGGCAAACGACTGGCAAGGCACCTGACGTGCCAGGGTCGTAATCTCGGGCGTAAAGGCGCAGCCCGTCGGCTGCGGACACGAAAAGATCCCGGTAGGTGTCGCTCATCTCATTCCATAATCATTGGACATCGATGAGCCGCATCTTGCCTGACTAGTTGGTGCTTGTCGCGTCCGCCGTCGCAGGAGCTGCCGGTGTTGCCTTCTCGTTCAGGCGCTGCCGATAGACCCTCAGATTCTCGAGAACCCGCTGCACGTAATTGCGGGTCTCATAGAAGGGGATGCGCTCGACCCAGTCGACTTCGTCCACGTCGGGCCTGCGGGGGTCGCCGTAGGATCGGACCCATTTGATCACGTTGCCGCCACCTGCATTATAGGATGCGAAGGCAAGGATATGGGAGCCCTTCCAATCCTCCATCAATTCGCCGAGATGGGCGGAGCCGATCTTCGCGTTGTAGGATGGGTCGTCAATGAGACGATTGAGATCGAACCCGACGCCGAAGCGCTGGGCCGTCCTCTTGGCGGTCGCCGGCATGAGCTGCATGAGGCCGCGGGCTCCGGCGCTGGAGATGGCGCGGGAATTGAAGGCGCTTTCCTGGCGGGCAATGGCATAGACCATCGCAGGCTCCACATCTTCTCCGACCGGCTGGAAGTCCGGGATGGCCGCCAATGGATAGGCATGCTGATCGAGCGGGAAGCCTCGCTGCAGGGCGATCTTGCCAATGGCGAGCACCGCGCGGGGATTCTGCTGCGATGTGGCGAGGCTTGCGAGTGCATCGAGCTGACCAGGGTCGCTCAGGGTCTGGGCGAGATCGGAATAGAGGCCCATGGCCAGATCCTGCTCGCCGATCTGATGCAGCAGCTGGATTGCCTGAACCGGAACGAGGGTGTTGAAGGCATTGCGTTCGTCCTCCGTCAGAGGATCGACCTTTCTCAAGGTTATGGTCCGACCAAGCTTTGCCTGGGCGAGCTGCCCGTAATAGGTCGTGGGGTTGTCGGCGGCGCGCTCATAGAACAGTCGGGCGTTCTCAGCCTCGCCGGTGGCCTCCGCCGCGCGGCCCTGCCAATAGGCAACTCGTGAAAGGGAGATGGGTGTCGAGGCCGTCTTGGCGACAGCTGCGAAGTGTTGAGAGGCCTTCGCAGGCTCGATCAGGAAGCGCAGGGCGATCCAACCTGCGTGGAACTCCGCCTCGATCTGCTGCACCGGGGACTCGGCGGCGTGGTGGCTTGCCACCTCATAGGCCGTCTTGGCATCGCCCTTGTCGAGAAGCTCACGGGTGATCAGGCGCTGCTCGGCCCACCATTCGTCACCATCGACCCGGAGTTCCGGATCCCGAGGCGCCTGCATGATGATGCTGGCGGCCTCGACTAGGTTGTTGCTCCGGCGCTGGAGCAGGGCGCGGGAAAACAGGTAGGAGGGGTCGCTCCTGAGGGAAGCCGGAACGGCCCCGAATGCTTTCTGGGCTTTCTTCTTGCCCTGGAACACGGCCATGCGCGCTTTGACGAGAAGCTCGTAATCTTTGCCCGCATGACCCGCCGCCCGCTGCGCGCCACCCCAGTTCTCCTTAAGGAGTAGCCGCTCCATGCGGAAGCGGTGATCGGCCTGAGTGAGCACGCCGGGGAATTGGTCGAGGATGCGACGCTCCACGTCAGGGCCGAACGTGTCCTCGCGCCACACATGACGGATCTTCTCATGGGCCTCCTGCGTCAGGCCGTCCGCCTTCAGGGCGAAGGCGAGCGCGATCCGTCCCCCCGGCGTAACAGGCGCCTGATTGGCGAAGAAGAAGCGGACCTGAGGCGGCGACCGGCGTTCGGCCAGCAGGGTGTCCTCGCTTCTGCGTCGGATCTGGTTGGTAACCGGCCAATCCGGAAAATCCTTCCGGAAGGCCGAGATGCGGTCGAAAGTGATGGGCGCGCCGCTGCGGATGGCAAACCATTCTGCGAGCGCACGAGGGGCCGGTTGCGTGAGCTTGGTCTTGAGGATCTCGGCCTCGGTCAGATCGTTGTCCCGATAGGCCTTGAAGATCCCAGCCAAGTGATCCAGGTCTCCCGGCACTGGATTGGCCGGAACAAAGGTTTCAAGGGTACTAGTCTGGGGCGCCTCGGTCTTCAAAGGAGGCGTTGTGTTGGCCTGGACCGCGAGGGTGGAGAGTTGGACAAGCGCAGCGGATGTCACAAGACCCATGAAAAGACGCATATTGAGGCTCACCCGCTAACCCCTTTGCTGTCGCCCGCATCTCATTGTGACGACGTTTCTCTTGAGGAAACACTAAGAGCCGAGCTAGGACAACTCCCCGAAGGAACGTTTGCGCCCATGCGCCGCACCCCCTATGTGTTAAGCCCTTGTGGCCTCTAGGACCCGGCGCGTTTTTACCCGAGGAAGATTCATGACCCAATTCAAAGGCTCCATCACGGCTCTGGTAACTCCGTTCAACGATGGCGCCGTGGATGAGGCGGCGTTCCGGTCCTTCATCAATTGGCAGATCCAGGAGGGCACCAGCGGCCTCGTTCCCGTGGGCACGACCGGCGAGACCCCGACGCTCACCCACAAGGAACATGACCGGGTCGTCGAGATCTGCGTCGAGGAGACGAAGGGCAGGGTGCCGGTGATCGCTGGCGCCGGCTCCAACAGCACCGCGGAGGCGGTGGCGTTCTCCAGGCACGCAGAAAAGGTCGGCGCCGACGCGGTGCTGATCGTGACGCCTTATTACAACAAGCCGACGCAGGAAGGCCTCTACCAGCACTTCAAGGCCATCAACGACGCCATCGGCATTCCGATCTTCATCTACAACATCCCCGGCCGCTCCGTGATCGACATGTCGGTGGAGACGATGGCTCGGCTCTTTGAGCTGAAGAATATCGCCGGCGTGAAGGATGCCACTGCCAGCATGGCGCGGGTCAGCCTGCAGCGGCAGGTGATGGGGCCGGATTTCATCCAGCTCTCCGGCGAGGATGCCACGGCCCTTGGCTTCATGGCCCATGGTGGACATGGCTGCATTTCAGTCACTTCCAACGTGGCGCCCCGCCTCTGCGCCGAGATGCAGAGCGCCTGCCTGAATGGGGATTATGCCTCGGCCCTGAAGGTGCAGGACCGTCTCATGCCCCTGCACACAAACCTGTTCATCGAGACCAATCCGACGCCCGTGAAATATGCGGCATCGCTGCTTGGCCTCATGGAGGCCGATGTGCGCCTGCCGTTGGTGCCGGCCTCCGACCACGCGAAGCAGGCCGTTCGCTCGGCCATGGTCCATGCGGGCCTGATCAACGCTTAAAAACAGAGCTCATGGCAAAAGATACGAAGAGTCCCAACCGCGTCGTCGCCGACAACAGGAAGGCGCGGTTTAATTATGAGATCATCGATACCTACGAGGCAGGGATCGCGCTTACCGGCACGGAGGTGAAATCCCTCCGCCAGGGCAAGGCGACCATCGGCGAGGCCCATGCCGGACCCTCTGGGGAGGAATTCTATCTCTTCAACGCCTATATCCCGGAATACCTCCAGGCCAACCGCTTCAACCATGAAACCAAGCGTCCCCGGCGCCTGCTCCTGCACAAGAACCAGATCAACAAGCTGATCGGCGCCACGCAGCGGGAGGGGTTCACGGTGATTCCGCTCAAGATTTACTTCAACGATCGCGGGCGGGCGAAGGTGGAACTGGGCCTCGGCCGGGGCAAGAAGCTGCACGACAAGCGTGAGACTGAGAAGGAGCGCTCCTGGAACCGGGAGAAGGCCCGTCTCATGCGCGACAAGGGCTGACGCAAGGGCATTGTGCACTAGATCCCCTCTGGCTTGATCAGGAGGGAAGACATGGCGTCCGTGGCTCTCGTGTCGATTCTCGGGCCCGATCGGGTCGGGCTCGTTGCGGCCATCGCCGAGCACCTGTTCAACATCGGCGTTAACCTGCGGGACGCGACCTTTGCGTCCCTCGGCTCCGGCGCCGAGTTCGTGGCCCTGTGCGAACTCCCGCCGGAAGTGACGGCCGGCGACGTGGAGGCCGGTCTCAAGCAGCTTGCAGAACTCGAAGGCGCCGAGATCCGCGCGGTTCCTTATGCTTTCGATCCGAGCCCAGGCCCTGCGGGAAGCGTCACTCATCGCATCGCCATCAGCGGTGGCGATCAGCTCGGCCTCGTGGCCCGGCTGGCCGAGGTGTTCAAGCAATACGAGGCCAACATCGTGCGGCTCGAGGCGCGCAAGCTGCCGGATGCGGAGGGCGGGCTTTACGTGACGCGCTTCGCGGTTTCGATCCCGCCCAAGCGGACTGACCTGTGTCTGGCCACCGTCAGCAACACCGCCGGCGCGTTGGGACTGAGCTGCCAAGTGGAAGAGAGCTCGCTCTGATCCAAACGAAAATGGCCGTCCCCGGATCAAGCCCGGGAACGGCCATGCTGCTGTTCATTCATCCACGTCAGATATCGAGCTCGTCGTCCTGGGGCTGGCGGATGCCGTAGCGGCTCTCGAGCGCGGGGCTGCGGGGCTGCGGACGCGGGCGCTCTCCATTCTCGTTCATGGGACGCTGCGGCCGATCCGAGGGATCGCGGCCGATCCGGGAGGCGAGCTGCGACAGGTCGAGGAACTCGTCCGCCTGCCGACGCAACTCGTCGGCCACCATCGGTGGCTGCGTGGTGACAGTGGACACCACCGAAACCCGTACGCCACGCCGCTGCATCGCCTCGACGAGCGAGCGGAAATCGCCGTCGCCGGAGAACAGAACCATGTGATCGATAAAAGGCGAGAGCTCCAGCGCATCGATGGCAAGCTCGATGTCCATGTTGCCCTTGACCTTGCGGCGGCCAGCCGAGTCGACGAACTCCTTGGTGGGTTTCGTGACCACGCGGTAGCCGTTGTAATCAAGCCAATCGATCAGCGGGCGAATGGAAGAATATTCCTGATCTTCCACAAGGGCCGTGTAGTAAAAAGCGCGCACGAGGGAGCCGCGGCCCTGAAATTCCTTCAGCAGGCGCTTGTAATCGATATCGAAGCCGAGAGTTTTCGTTGTAGCGTAAAGGTTGGCGCCATCAATGAAGAGAGCGATCCGCTGCTGGCCTGACATAAGTATTCTCTATCCGTGTCTGCCGGAGCGGCCTAACAACCTTCATTATTCAAGCAACATCTATTATTTACGCAGGCAATAAAACTGCGCGAAGAATGTATGACGTGCCCCAAAACAGGCTGCTATTAACCCTTCGGACCAGTAATCCTGACAATGGAAAATACTTAATGGCGTGTAAATTCCAAGAGTCAAGTTGTCGGAACCAAGGCAGTCAAGCCGGTGTGTGACAAATGAACAGCTATTTTGATTTCAGGCTTCGGCTACCCGGTTTGGTGGCCGGAAGAGCCGCCAATTCGGGTGGCAGCTGGTCCGGCGCATAAGCCGGAATGTCGAGTTGAACCAGTGACACGAGGGGAACGCCGAGATCGGCCTTGCCGCCGGAGCGGTCGATGAGGCAGGCGGCGCCGAGCATCGTTCCGGGATGCTCCTGAAGAGACGCCAAGCATTCCCGAGAGGAAAGGCCCGTGGTGACGATGTCTTCGACCATCACGACGCGGGCGCCCTCCGGTATCGTGAACCCACGGCGCAGAACGAAGATCCCGTTCTCGCGCTCGACGAAGATCGCCTTGGCCCCCAGATGCCGGGCCGTCTCATAGCCCGGCACGATGCCGCCGACAGCCGGGGAGACAACATAGTCAACAGGCCCGAACGTATCTCTGATCTTCCCTGCCAGCGCTCGGCAGACCCGCTCGGTGCGAGCCGGATCTTGAAACACGAACATCTTTTGCAGGAAGACGGGGCTGTGCAGTCCCGAAGAGAGAATGAAGTGCCCCTCCAGCAGTGCGCCTGCGGAGCGGAATTCTTCGAGAATCTCGTTGGGGGTCATGGCTGTGCCTCCTGCGAGGGGCTGTTTGGCAGGGGGGCGGGCAGGAGGCAAGAGCTTTCAAAAGATGTGTGAACTTGAACCCGCTTACTCTTCATGTGCGGAGTCGCACTTGAGAAATTATATATTGTTGCATTTATAGGACGAACTCACCGCCAAGGTGCATGAATATAGAAAGCTAGGGGCAAAGTAGAATGGCTTACGAGAGCGTCGAATTTTGGATTGTGATCATCTGAGCAGCACTTGCGGATTCTGAGGGTGAAGTAATCGCCACTTCTGCAGATCTGGTTATGCATGCGGACCTGATGATCAATCCTGATGTCACACAAATGAAAAGTTCAGCAGAAGAATTTTTCATGGAATTGAAGGATTAGGATCATGGCAAACAACAGCATAGCCTTGAAAGATATCCCCTTTATGAATCGGCCGCGCGCTGATCAAATAGACTATTCAGCCTCAGGAAATGCAGCTGGGCCTTCCCTCAAGCAGACAACCTTGAAAGAGGGAAGCAACGGTCAATCCGTCGTCACGGTCTTGATAGAGCCGAACGCGCTCCTCCGCGAAGGCCTGCGCAGCATCTTGGCTGAAACGAGGTACAATCCTATCGCCCTAGCTTCGTCCCTGGAGGAAGTCGGTTCACTCCCATCGCCGGGAGACGAGGTAAGCATCTTCATCATGGGCGTGGCGGAGGATTATGACAATGCCTGCCACCAAGTCAGAGACATCAAAGATCGCCATCCCTCCAGCCGAGTCGTTCTGCTGGTCGACAAGTACGAATTGCAAAAGGTTATCGCCGCCTTCCACTCAGGTGCAGACGCATATCTAATACAATCGATCTCGTGCGAAGTTCTCTTGAAAACCCTTGATCTCGTGGTCTTGGGCGAGCCCGTTTATCCCGCAGAGACCCTCGGTTCATTGCGGAGCAACAGTGCTTCGGTCGATACAAAGTATTCCAGAATTCTGTCGTGTCGAGAATTGGCCATCCTTCGATGCCTTATGGATGGCGATCCAAACAAGGTCATTGCCCGTAAGCTTGAGATCGCTGAGGCGACCGTAAAAGTTCACATCAAGGCAATACTTCGTAAAATACGGGCCAAGAACCGGACGCAAGCAGCCATATGGGGCATGAGTCATCTGGAACGCGATGAGGATGCTCCTACGCGTGATGTAAGTTCCACCTGAAGACTTGGCAACCCGCCTTTCGATCAGCAATGGCTCACGGCAAGCAGGACGTGTTCGAGAGTCAGGAAACCTCCGCCAGCCATCGGGGAAGCTCCGTCAACGACGGCAACTCAGTGAAGCGCGGGTTGTCGGTGGGAAGTGGCGCGTCTTCGTGCGCCCAGACCAGATGGAACGGGATGAGTGCCGCGTAGCTGCCGGCTTCGAGCGCGGGCAGCACGTCCGAGCGCACGGAGTTCCCGGCCATGGCGGCGTGCTCCGGGCCGACCCCGTGGCGCGAGAAGATGCGGGCATAGGTGTCCGCCTTCTTCTCGCTGACGATCTCAACGCCTGAGAAGAAGTTGCCGAGGCCGGAGGCGGCGAGCTTCGATTCCTGGTGGAAGAGGTCGCCCTTGGTGATCAGCACGAGCTTGTATTCCGCCGAGAGCGCTTCGAGTGTCTCATGAACGCCGGGGAGGGGCTCCACGGGATGGTTCATCAGCTCACGACCGATCGTGAGGATATCACTGAGCGCCCGGCTCGAAATCGTCCCGTCGCTCACCTGGATGGCAGTCTCCAGCATCGAGAGCGTGAAGCCTTTTGCCCCATAGCCGTAGAGGCCGAGATTGCGCATCTCCGTTGCCTCAATCTCTTCTTCGAGCCGCTTGGCATCGACGAAATCGGCGAGCAGTTCGTTAAAGCGCTGGCGCGTTGATTGATAGAACGTCTCGTTGTGCCAGAGCGTATCGTCGGCATCGAGACCGAGAACCGAAATCGGCATGGGGTATTCCTGTAGTGGCAATCAGTGGCGCTGTTGCGCCGCCTGCACGAAGGCGCTGAATAGCCTGTTGCCAGGATTATCCTGAGTCGCGAAGGCCTCCGGGTGCCACTGGACGCCGATCGCGAAGCGCCTCGATGGGATCTCAACAGCCTCGATCACGCCGTCATCCGCTTTAGCGGCAATGACGGCCTGATCGGACACTGCAACGACTGCCTCTTGATGGCGGCTGTTCACCTCGAGGCGCGTCGCACCCAGAATGCGCGACAGCATGGTACCCGACACGATCTCGATGGAGTGCATGGCCGTCCGATCATCATGGGTGAGAATATGCGGGCCACTTTTCCGCACCTCATGCACCATGCGCGCTCCGTGAAGACAGGCGAGCATCTGCATGCCGTTGCAGATGCCGAGCACCGGCTTGTCACGTTCGAGGAATCCCCGCATGAGCGCCTGCTCGACCTTGAGCCGCTCCGATGACGGATAATGCGACTCGTCACCGGCAATGTACCAATCACGAGGAAACCGGATGCGTCCGCCGACGCTCACGAAGCCGTCGAACTCGTTCACGACAGGGTCGATCATCTCCGGGATATAGGGGATGCCGAAAGGCAGGCCGCCGGCGCGCTGGATGGCGACGAAATACGCTTTCGTGGTTTCATAGCGGGTGCCGTCGCTGCTGGTGTTCTCGTCCATGATAACAGCGATGCGAGGTTTAGGAGACATAGGCTTCTATCCGGTGATGCGGTCGACGCGACTCACCACGCGCTTGGCGCGCAGCTCCGCGATAATGGCATTGAGATGCTTCAGGTCCCAGACCGTCAAGTCGATGGTCATGTCGGTGAAGTCCTGCGTGCGCCGCTTCATGGAGACATTGTCGATGTTGCCGTCATGGTCGGCGATCACCTGCGTGATCTGGGCGAGCGATCCGGGCTCGTTGATCGACTGTAGCTTGATGCGCGCCGGAAAGCGCTGGGTCGAACCTGCCTCCAGGTCCCAGCGCACGTCGATCCAGCGGTCAGGCTCGTTGTCGTAGGCCGCGAGCGAGGGTGACTGGATCGGATAGATCGTCACGCCCTCGCCGGGGGTCATGATGCCCACGATGCGGTCTCCCGGCACGGCGCCACCTTCCGGCGCGAAACTGATCGGCATGTCGGTGCTGAGGCCGCGAATCGGAATGCCGCTCGCATGCTCGCCGGCGCCTTTCTTGCCGGCGCCATCGGACTGTCCGCCGCCCCTGCCGTCGCTGCCGGCGCGCCGCTCTTCGAAGTAGTCGGGATAAACGGCCCGCACCACGTCCCCGGAGAACATCTCACCGCGCCCCACCGCCGCCAGGACGTCCTCGACCGAGATCCGCGCCAGCCGGGGCAGAGCGCCTTTCAGCTTTTCGTCGGAGAAGGGACGGCCGGCCCGCTCGAAGGCGCGCTCCAGAATCTGGTGGCCGAGGCCGGTATATTGCCGGCGCACGGCGGCGCGGGTCGCTCGGCGGATCGAGGCGCGCGCCTTGCCGGTGACCACCAGGGATTCCCAGGCGGCCGGGGGCGTCTGCCCTTCGGCGCGGACGATCTCCACCTCGTCGCCGTTCTGCAATTCAGTCAGCAGCGGCGACATACGGCCATTGATCTTGCAGCCAACTGCGGTGTTGCCGACATCCGTGTGGACGGCATAGGCGAAGTCGATGGGCGTCGCACCACGGGGCAGGGCGATCAGGCGGCCCTTGGGCGTGAAGCAGAAGACCTGGTCATGGAAAAGTTCGAGCTTCGTATGCTCGAGGAACTCCTCCGGGTTGTCGCCTTCCGCCAGGAGGTCGATCGTGCGCCTGAGCCACTGATAGGCCCGGCTCTCGGTCGCCAGGCGCGAATCGTCGTTCACGCCTTCCTTGTAGAGGGCATGGGCCGCGATGCCGTATTCCGCCACCTCGTCCATGTCCTCGGTGCGGATTTGCAGTTCGACGCGCTGGCTGCCGGGGCCGATCACCGTGGTGTGGATCGAGCGGTAGTCGTTCTGCTTCGGGGTCGAGATGTAGTCCTTGTACCGCCCCGGAACCATCGGCCAGCTGGTATGCACAATACCGAGCGCCCGGTAGCACTCGTCGATGTTGCCCACGATGATCCGGAAGGCGAAGATGTCGGAGAGCTGCTCGAAGGAGACGGATTTGCGCTCCATCTTGCGCCAGATGGAATAAGGCCGCTTCTGACGCCCCGTCACCACTGCCTCGATTCCTTGGGCGCGCAGCTTCGTGGTCAGTGTCCGCTCGATTTCCTCGACCAGCTTCTCGCTCTTGGCCGAGAGTTCATGAAGATGGCGCCGGATCGCCTCATAGGCCTCCGGGTCGAGGTTCTGGAAGGACAGCTCCTCCAGCTCCTCGCGCATCTCCTGGATACCCATGCGACCGGCAAGCGGCGCATAGATGTCGAGGGTCTCCTCGGCGATGCGCTTGCGCTTCTCCGCCGGCATGAACTGCAGGGTTCGCATGTTGTGCAGGCGGTCCGCGAGCTTGACCAGAAGCACGCGCACGTCGTCGGCGACGGCGAGCAGGAGCTTGCGGAAGTTTTCTCCTTGAGCCGCCCGCTTCGACACGAGATCGAGCCGCTTGATCTTGGTGAGGCCGTCGACGAGGGCGCCGATCTGGGGCCCGAAGGTCTTGTTGATCTCCTCAAGCGTCGCCTGGGTATCCTCCACCGTGTCGTGAAGGACGGCTGCCGCGATGGTCGCGTCGTCGAGCTTGAGATCCGTCAGGATGGCGGCCACTTCGAGCGGATGGCCGAAGAACAAATCGCCGGATGCACGCTTCTGAGTTCCGTGAGCCATCATGGCGTACACGTAAGCGCGATTCAGAAGCGCCTCGTCGGCCGAGGGGTTGTAGCGCTTGACCCGCTCGACGAGTTCATACTGGCGCATCATACGGCCGACATCTCCTTTGGGCCTGTTCGATCTGGCTTAAAATCAGCAAGGTATTGAAGATATTGTACAACGTCTTCCGACCGCAAGCTGAATAGCTCGTCGCATGCCAGCCATGCCGGTCCGTGGTTAAGGCGTCCAACAAAAAAAAGCCCGGCAAAGGCCGGGCTTTCTGAAAATGTCTTGGGAATGCTTACTCGCGCTCGTCGTCGTCCGCGCTGCTGCTCGGGGGCACGAGCCCTTCCAAGCCACGCAGCAGGTCGTCCTCGCTCATGCGGTCGAACTGCACGTCCGCGTCGTTGTCGCCGCCCTTGGACGGGGCTGCGGCGGTGTTGCTGAGCATCGGAACGGCCTCGGCCTCCGGCTCGTCCACCTCGACATACTTTTGCATGGAGTGGATGAGCTGCTCCTTCAGGTCGTCCGGAGCGATGGTCTCGTCCGCGATCTCACGAAGGGCCACGACCGGGTTCTTGTCGCGGTCGCGGTCGATCGTCAGCGGCGAGCCGGACGAGATGAGGCGGGCCCGGTGGCTGGCCAGCAGCACGAGCTCAAACCGGTTGTCGACCTTGTCGATGCAGTCTTCGACGGTCACGCGAGCCATGCGGGGCTCCTTCTTCAGTCATGAGAATATCGGAAGAGGGACCGGATACACCGGTTGCCCAGAGAAAACAAGAGGATGCGTTCCGTGGCAGGGGCCGATGACCAAGCCGGGGACAGGTGCGAGGGCGCACGGCATGGGTACTCCGGCCTGGGTAGAGTCTCCCAAGGTCAAGCCTGGGGAGGGTTGATGTTGGGAGCCTTACGATCCGTTCTGCGAAGTGTCGGTCATGCCTTGGACGCCGTCCTGAGGCAATTGAGCCTGCAAAGGCCTCCCGTGAACCGAGGCATGCTGCGGGGGTGGCGGCGCCATATCTGATCACAGGTCAAGTGCGGCGCCGCGCCCTACGCCTTGACTCCTTGCCTTCCGGGTGCGAGTCCCGCGCGGATTCGTTGAACTGAAGGTTCCATTCCTGATGACGCGCGCATTCATTTTTCCCGGACAGGGAAGCCAGACGGTCGGAATGGGCAAGGCCCTGGCCGAGGCTTTCCCGCAAGCCAAAGCTGTCTTCGACGAGGTGGATGAGGCTCTGTCCCAAAGGCTCTCCACCCTCATGTGGGAGGGGCCTGCCGAGGAACTAACCCTCACGGCTAACACTCAGCCGGCCTTAATGGCCGTAAGCTTGGCGGCTATCCGCGTCCTGGAGGCCGAGGCCGGTCTCGATCTGAAGCAGCATGCCGCCTTTGTGGCCGGCCATTCCCTGGGCGAGTATTCGGCTCTCGCGGCGGCTGGCAGCCTGTCCATTTCAGATACGGCCCGGCTTTTGAGGATCCGTGGCAATGCCATGCAGAATGCCGTTCCCGTGGGGCAGGGCGCCATGGCGGCGCTTCTGGGCCTGGAATACGACGCTGCCCTTGAGGTTGCCCGCGAGGCGGCTGAAGGAGAGGTCTGCGATGCGGCCAATGACAATGGCGGCGCCCAGGTGGTGGTGTCCGGCCATAAGAGCGCTGTCGAGCGGGCTGTGGCCATCGCCCAGACCAAGGGCGCCAAGCGCGCCGTGATGCTGGCCGTGTCCGCCCCCTTCCATTGCGCTCTCATGCAGCCGGCGGCCGACGCCATGCGCGAAGCCCTGGACCGTGTGACCGTGAATGTTCCCGTCGTTCCTGTCGTGGCCAATGTGGAGGCTGCTCCCATCACAGACCCCTCGGCGATCCGCGATGCCCTGGTTCGCCAGGTCACCGGCACTGTGCGCTGGCGGGAGAGCGTCGCCTATATGGCCTCCCAGGGCGTCGATTCCTTCTATGAGGTCGGCTCCGGCAAGGTGCTGTCCGGCCTGGTGAAACGCATCGCCGCGGGCGCTACGTGCACCGCCATCGGAACCCCTGAGGATATCGCTGCCTTCAAGGCGTCCCTGAACGGATAAGAGGAAACCCCGCCATGTTCGATCTCACCGGCCGCAAGGCTCTCGTTACCGGCGCAACGGGCGGCATCGGCGGCTCCATCGCCCGCGCGCTCCATGCCCAGGGCGCGATCGTCACCCTCTCCGGCACCCGCCGGGCTGCCCTGGATGAGCTTGCCTCGTCGCTGGGCGAAAGGGTCCACGTGGTCGAAGCCAACCTGTCCGACAAGGATTCTGTCGAGGCTCTCGTCCCGGCCGCCGAGGCGGCCATGGAAGGGCTTGACATCCTGGTCAACAATGCCGGCGTCACCAAGGACAACCTGTTCATGCGCATGAAGGACGAGGAATGGGACACGGTGATCGCCGTGAATCTCACCGCCTCCTTCCGCCTGTCCCGGGCGGCCGTGAAGAACATGATGCGCCGCCGCTACGGCCGCATCGTCAATATCGGTTCCGTGGTCGGCTCGACGGGTAATCCGGGGCAGGGCAACTATGCGGCCTCCAAGGCCGGCCTGATCGGCATGACCAAGGCGCTGGCCGCCGAGGTGGCAAGCCGCAACATCACGGTCAACTGCGTGGCACCGGGCTTCATCGAGTCGCCCATGACCGATGTTCTCAACGACAAGCAGCGCGAGGGAATCCTGGGCACGATCCCCATGGGTCGGCTGGGGCAAGGCGACGAAATCGCTTCTTCCGTGGTTTATCTCGCATCGACTGAGGCCGCCTACGTGACGGGCCAGACCCTGCACGTAAATGGCGGAATGGCTATGTTCTAAAGGAACTTATAGCTGTTTCCGGAATCTGTTTGCAGGTGCCGGCACCCTCTCGCCAGACCGGATAAGCTTGTGTTAAGCATGATCCCGATCAGGTCAAAGGGGTTGACCGGCGCTTAAAAATGCGGCTTTGCACGGCGCAGGGTAGCCGTTTCAGCGTTGTCAGCTGAGCAGCTGATCTATTTTGATTTCTTTCAATCCGCCCAATCCTGAGGCGGCAGCCACTGAGGAAAAAACGATGAGTGACGTCGCTGATCGCGTGAAGAAGATTGTTGTCGAGCACCTCGGCGTCGAAGCCGACAAGGTGGTCGAGAACGCGAACTTCATCGACGACCTGGGCGCCGACAGCCTGGACACGGTCGAGCTGGTGATGGCGTTCGAGGAAGAGTTCAACGTCGAGATCCCGGACGACGCGGCTGAGACCATCGTGACGGTCGGTGACGCTGTCCGCTTCCTCGAGAAGAACGCAGCCTAAGAGCTGTAAAGGGCGTCGGGTGACTCATCCGACGCCCGAATTTTATCAATCGATAGGGCAGGAATTCATGCGCCGGGTAGTTGTTACAGGTCTTGGCATGGTCACCCCGCTGGGCAGCGGGGTCGATGCCACTTGGTCGCGCCTCGTCGAGGGGCAGAGCGGCGCCGGCAAGATCACGGATTTCCAGGTCGACGATCTGGCCTGCCAGATCGCCTGCCAGATCCCACGCGGCGACGGGACCAACGGCACCTTCAACGCCGACGACTGGATGGAGCCCAAGGAGCAGCGCAAGGTCGATCCCTTTATCGTTTATGCGATGGCAGCTTCCACCCAGGCTCTTCGCGATTCTGGCTGGGAGCCGAAGACCTATGAGGAGCAGTGCGCCACCGGTGTGCTGATCGGCTCCGGCATCGGCGGCATCGGCGGCATCTATGAGGCGTCCGCTACCCTGATCGAGCGCGGCCCCCGCCGAATTTCGCCCTTCTTCATTCCGGGCCGCCTGATCAACCTGGCCGGCGGCTACGTGTCCATCGAGCACGGCCTGAAGGGTCCGAACCACGCGGTGGTGACGGCCTGCTCCACCGGCTCGCATGCCATCGGCGACGCAGCCCGCCTGATCGCGCTCGGCGATGCGGACGTGATGGTGGCCGGCGGTACGGAATCCCCAGTCAACCGCCTCTCCATCGCAGGCTTTGCCGCGTGCCGGGCTCTCTCCACGGGCTACAACGACACGCCCGAGAAGGCTTCGCGCCCCTACGACAAGGACCGTGATGGCTTCGTCATGGGCGAGGGGGCCGGCATCGTGGTTCTGGAAGAGTACGAGCATGCCAAGGCACGCGGCGCCACGATCTATGCCGAAGTCATCGGCTATGGCCTGTCGGGCGATGCCTACCACATCACCTCTCCATCCGAGGATGGCGACGGTGCCTATCGTTGTATGGCTGCTGCTCTCAAGCGCGCTGCCATCGCCGTGTCGGAGATCGACTATGTGAACGCCCACGGCACCTCGACGCCTCTGGGCGACGAGCTCGAGCTGAAGGCCGTCGAGCGGATCATGGGCAATGCCGCGGGCAAACTCTCCATGTCGTCCACCAAGTCGGCGATCGGTCACCTGCTCGGCGCCGCCGGCGCCGTTGAGGCGATCTTCTCGATCCTCGCCATGCGCGACGGCATCATCCCGCCGACCATCAATCTCGACAATCCATCTGTGGAGACGGCTATCGACCTCGTGCCGAAGCAGGCCAAGCGCAAGCAAGTCAACGTGGCCCTGTCGAACTCCTTCGGCTTTGGCGGAACTAACGCTTCGCTCATTCTTCGTCGGGTATCCTGAAGCCGGTGAGGGCCTGTTACGGCTTTTCGCCATAATCCCGGCTAGGGTGTCGGCGGACCGGTAGGACCGCCGGCCGATACCAGAAAAGCGGCGTGATGTTTGGACGAAAGAAAAAGATACTTCTGGCTCCCGTGGATGATGCCGACAACGGATCGTCCCAGCCGCGTCTGGCACCCCGGTCTCCGAGCGAAGCCATCAAGCCCTCGATGGCTCCGCCGCCGCCACCGAAGCTCCGCGGCCGCCGCAGGGGCATGCTGTCCCTTCTCAGTGGCTTGCTGACCCTGCTCGTGGCTGCAGCGATTGCCGGAATCTTCGGCTTCTCCATGCTGCAGCAGGCGGTGACGACCGACGGGCCGCTGCAGAGCGACAAGGTCGTGGTGATTCCCCGCAATACCGGTACGGGCGAGATTGCCCAGATCCTCAAGCAGGAAGGCGTCATCGAGCAGCCCCTGCTGTTTCAGGCTTATGCCTACATGAACCGCCAGCGCGGGCAGCTCAAAGCCGGCGAGTTCCAGTTCAAGGCCGGCACTAGCGTCGAGGAGGCGATCGACACGCTGATCCAGGGGCGTGCCATCCTGCACACCGTCTCGGTTCCCGAGGGGCTCACCAGCGAGCAGATCCTGGCTCGTCTCTATGAGCACGAGATCCTCACCGGCGATGTCACTGAGACGCCCCGCGAAGGCTCGCTCCTGCCCGATACCTACAAGTTCGAGCGCGGCACCACGCGACAGCAGATCATCAACACCATGCAGGCAGCCCAGCGACAGGCGATCGAGCAGATCTGGCAGCGCCGCTCGCCCGAGCTGCCAATCAAGTCGCCTCAGGAACTCGTGATCCTCGCCTCCATCGTGGAGAAGGAGACGGGCCGTGCCGATGAGCGCACGCGGGTGGCCGGCGTCTTCATCAATCGCCTCATGAAGCGCATGAGGCTTCAATCCGACCCCACCATCGTCTACGGGCTGGTGGGCGGTAAGGGCACCTTGGGCCGCGGCATTCTCCGCAGCGAGATCGAGGCCGCGACACCCTACAACACCTATGTGGTCGAGGGCCTGCCTCCTGGTCCCATCGCCAATCCTGGCCGGGCGGCGCTCGAAGCGGTCGCCAATCCGTCCCGGACCAAGGATCTGTACTTCGTGGCCGACGGTTCCGGCGGCCATGCCTTCGCCGAGACCTATGAGCAGCACCAGCGCAACGTGACCCGGTGGCGGCAACTCGAGAAGAGCCGTCCCGCGACCGGCCCTGGGGATGTGGACCGGGTTGTGCCCGATGGCGACCAGACCAGCCTGCCGCCCGGTGCTGCCCCCGCGCTGCGCGGCACCGCGAATGCCCAGCCGGCTGTCGGCGGCCGCCCCGGACGCGGCTTCGATGCCAGCGAAGGCACCGAGAAGGACCCGCTTAAGAACAAGAGCTTCGACCTGAACAACCCGAAGAGCGTTCCGGCCCTCCGGCAGCCCTGAGCGGCTGGGGAAGATCTCCAATCCTTGCAATCGACTCTTGGATCGGCGCGCATTATGGTCGCGCCGATTTTCATTCCGTTCGAGGTTTCACGCATGTCCATTGCGAGTATGACCGGCTTTGCCCGCGAGGCCGGTGTCGCCGGTGCCTATCAATGGGCCTGGGAACTCAAGACCGTGAACGGTCGTGGGCTGGAAGTGCGGGTTCGGACACCGTCAGGCCTCGACGGCATGGGCGAGGAAGCGCGCGGGCAGATCCTCAAGGCGCTCACCCGGGGGCAGGGCCAACTTAATCTGTCCTTGAGTAAGGCATCGTCTGCTCCGAAGCTGCGCGTCAACCAGGATGTGCTGCAGTCGCTCCTCTCCGCTCTCAGTGGTCTGTCGCTTCCGGAGAATGTGAAACCGGCTTCCCTAGACGGTCTTCTCGCCGTGCGCGGTGTGGTGGAACTCGACGACGATGTCGACGATCCGGCGCAGAATAAGGAGCTCGCGGCCGCATTGCGCGGTGGCGTCGGAGCGCTGATTGAAGCGCTCAAGGCAGCGCGCCTGATGGAGGGGCGGGCGCTGTCCGCGGTTCTCGGGCAGCAGCTCGATCTGGTCTCCCGGCTCGTCGACGAAGCCGAGGCTGCGCCAGCCCGCCAGCCCGATGCAATCCGCACCCGGCTGGAATCTCAGATCGCAGAATTGTTCGAGGGCAAGCATGCGCTTGATACGGCACGCCTCCATCAGGAGGCGGTGCTGATCGCGGCCCGTGCCGATATCCGAGAGGAGCTCGATCGCCTGCGTGCCCATGTGGATGCAGCCCGTAGCCTGTTGCAGGAAGGCGGCCCGGTCGGCCGGCGTCTCGACTTCCTGTCGCAGGAATTCGGCCGCGAGGCGAATACCCTGTGCGCGAAAGCCAATGATGTCTCCCTGTCGCGGATCGGCCTTGAATTGAAAGCCGTGATCGAGCAATTCCGCGAGCAGGTTCAGAACGTGGAGTGATGCGGTGAGCCAAGATCCGAAGTCTCAGGTCGGCCGTCGCGGCCTGATCCTCATCCTGTCGTCACCGTCCGGCGCCGGCAAAACCACGCTCACCCGCAGCCTCGTGGAAGAGCGGGCCGGTGTCCTGTCGGTTTCTGTCACCACCCGTCCCAAGCGTCCGTCCGAGATCGAGGGCAGGCACTATCACTTCATCGACGTCGAAGAGTTCAAGGCGATGCGTGATCGCGATGAACTCCTGGAATGGGCCGAGGTACACGGCAATTTCTATGGCACGCCGCGAAAGCCAGTAGAGAAGACGCTGGCATCGGGCCAGGACATGGTCTTCGACATCGACTACCAGGGCACCCGCCAGGTGCGGCAGAAACTGCCCGACGACGTGGTGACTGTGTTCGTCCTGCCTCCGAGCTTCAAGGAGCTTAAGGCACGCCTTGAGCGCCGGGCGGAGGATGCGCCCGATGTCATCGCCAAGCGTCTCGCCAACGCTCGCATCGAGATGGAGCGCTGGGTCGAGTACGATTATGTGATCGTCAACGAGGACCTCGACCGCTCCTTCCAGAGCCTCAAGGCGATTCAGACCGCCGAGCGCCTCAAGCGCGATCGCCTCGTGGGCCTCTCAGATTTCGTCGAAGGGTTGCTGGCTGAGAAGCTCGACTAGAGCGCCGGTCAGACGAGCGCCAGCTGGTTCCGGCGTTCGTGACGGGCGATGGCATGCCCGATCAGCACGTCCATCAGCTCGCTTTGCGGCAGACCGCCGGCCTCCCAGAGTTTCGGATACATGCTGATCGCCGTGAAGCCCGGCAGGGTGTTCACCTCGTTGACGAACAGGCTGCTCTCGTTCTCCGGATCGACGAAGAAATCGATGCGCGCCAAGCCTTCGCAGCCGAGAACCTTGAAGGTCTCAACCGCAAGCTCCTGGATGCGCTGTGCTTGGTCTGAAGTGAGCTCCGCCGGAATGCGCAGAAGAGCGCCGTCCGCGTCGATATACTTGGCGTCATAGCTGTAGAAGCCGTGGTTGCCCGCGGGCACAATCTCGCCGAGCGGGGAGGCCTTGATCTCCCCCGCGGCATTTTCCAGCACCGAGCACTCGATCTCCCGCGCACCCGTGACGCTGCGCTCCACCAGCACCTTTCTGTCGTAGCGGAAGGCGCGTTCGCAGGCCCGGTCGAATTCCTCGGCCGATGAGGCGCGGGAAACGCCCACCGAGGAACCCATATTAGCGGGCTTCAGGAATAAATCGGGCGTGCCGAGCGCATCCACGGCGGTTTGGTAGTCGACACGAGTGCGGGGTGTCATTGCCAAGTAGGGAACGACCGGCAACCCGCTGTCCCGGAGCAGCCGCTTGGCCACGTCCTTGTCCATGCTGGCAGCTGAGCCCATCACGCCGGAGCCAACATAGGGAATATTGGCGAGTTCAAGAAAACCCTGAACCGTCCCATCCTCACCGTTCGGCCCGTGGAGCACGGGCACGATTGCATCGAGGTTGAGCGTGGTGGAGCCTGCATCGCCGTTGAGGACCAGCATCTCGCCTCCGCCGCCCGGCAACAGGGCTACCTGAGGCGATCCCTCGGGGATCTCGAGGGATGTTGCGCCCCGTCCTCCGCCATTGCCGTTGTCGCAGAGAAGCCAGCGTCCATCCCGACCAATGCCGATGGGGATGATATCGTAGCGGTCCGAGTCAAGGGCGCGCAGGACATTGGCGGCTGAGAGCTTGGAGACCTCGTGCTCCGCAGAACGCCCTCCGAACAGAAGCCCAATCCTATTGCGCGGCTGCGACATGTCCGCTTCCTCCCCTCGCGGCTGTGATAAAGCCGCTCTCCTGAACCAATCATGGAAGACGCGCGGTTAAGGTCCCATGAAAGACGCGCGGCTCCCGTCGAGCGGCTGCATATAGGCGGTGTCGAAGGTGGGACGAGCTTCGGAGCGCTTCAAGCCCTGAAGCCGCGGGTGGCATCCAAGGCATTGGCCAGCGCCACATAGCCCGCAACCGGGATGTTCTCGGCCCGCGCCGTCTCTTCAAGCCCAGCCGCCTGGATGATCTCGGCCGGGCCCGGAGCGATGGATTTCAGGCTTTGGCGAAGCATCTTGCGGCGTTGCCCGAAGGCAGCCCGCGTGACCGCTTCCAGCGCTTCAAGTCTGCAGGGCAGAGGGTTCGCCCGTGGCGTAAGGTGAACCACGCTCGAGGTGATCTTCGGCAGCGGCACAAAGGCGGAGGGCGGCACATCGAACAGAATGCGCGATTCCGCGCGCCAGCCGCAAAGGACGCCCAGACGACCATAATTCTTTGGATCGTTCTCGTCGGCCACGATGCGCTCGGCGACTTCACGCTGGAACATGAGGGTGAGCGAGGCCCACCAGGGCGGCCAGGGGGCGCCGGTGAGCCAACCCGTGAGCAGGGCGGTGCCGACATTGTAGGGCAGGTTGGCGATGATGCGGACGAGGCTGTCGCCCACCAGCGGGCGAGGATCGAACTCTAAGGCATCGGCCTCGACTACCTCCAGCCGGCCCGAATAGCGCTCGGCGATCTCGGCGAGAGCCGGAAGGCAGCGGGTGTCACGCTCGATGGCGATGACCTTTTTGGCGCCGGCTGCGAGGATTGCCCGGGTCAGGCCTCCGGGGCCGGGGCCGACCTCGATGACAGTTGCCTCTTCCAGCGGTCCCGCGGAGCGGGCAATCCGGCTTGTGAGGTTGAGGTCGAACAAAAAGTTCTGGCCCAGCGACTTCTTGGCCATGAGCCCGTGCCTCCGGACCACGTCGCGCAGAGGGGGAAGGTCGTCGATCTGGCTCATGAACCCCCCAGACGGGCGGCGAGCTTGATGGCGGCAATGAGGCTGTCGGGCCGGGCAATACCCTTGCCGGCGATATCGAAGGCCGTGCCATGATCCGGCGAAGTGCGCACGAAGGGGAGCCCGAGGGTCACGTTGACCGCCTCGTCGAACGCGATGGTCTTGATTGGGATGAGGGCTTGGTCGTGGTACATGGCGAGCGCCGCATCATAGCGGCTGCGGGCGCGGGCGTGGAACATGGTGTCCGCGGGCAGGGGGCCTGCCACGTCGATCCCCTCGGCGCGCAGGGCATCGACGGCCGGGGCGATGATCCTGGCATCCTCCGTTCCCATCGCGCCATTTTCGCCCGCGTGCGGGTTGAGGCCTGCGAGCGCCAGCCTTGGATTGGCGATGCCGAAACGCTCCCGCAGTTCCCGGGCTACGATCCGTCCCGTCAGCACGATCAGGTCTGTAGTGAGGGCAGTAGGAACGCTCGCAAGAGGGATGTGCACAGTCACAGGCACCACCGCCAGCTGCTCGCTCCAGAGCATCATCACGGGATGGCAGGTCTCCTCCCGGCCTTCAGAGGCGAGGGCAGCCAGAAACTCCGTATGGCCCGGATACCTAAATCCACCTTCATAGAGGACATGCTTGGCTATGGGATTGGTGACGAGTGCCGAGGCTGAGCCCTCTTGGACCGAGCTCACGGCCATCTCGATGGACTCGATCACCGACGCAGCAGCGCCTGCATCAGGCTGGCCGGGCTGTGCCGAGACCGAAACGCTCAAGGGGAGAACCGGCAGAGCCTTTGGGAACGCTTTTGGGATTTGTGCCATCTCGACAGAGATGACCGGCACGTCCCAGCCCAGGTTTTGCGCAACGCGCTCAAGGAATGCGGGGTCGCTCAAGACTGCGAAGGGGGGCAGGGCCCGTTCGTCTCGCAGCATCCAAGCTCTCAGGGCCAATTCCGGCCCGATCCCGGCAGGGTCACCCTGCGTCAGCAGGAGTGAGGACTGGTTCAAGTCTGGCACCGGTGTCCTTCACCATCACTCATCGTCGGAGCCGCTGAGTCTCTGCGTATAGCCCACCTCGCCAAGGGAGCGGAGCTCAAGACTGAAGGCGACCGTATGGTTCTGCTCCTTCTCACCCGAGGTCAGGGTGACGTCGCGCGGAGCGATGCTATAGCTCACCGAGAAGGTCGTGCACTCGTCGATGTAACCCAGTCCCAGAGACATACCGGCGACATAGCCGACATTCTCCCGCTGGGAGATCGCTGCTCCTGGAGCGACTGCTGTAGGAACGGCAAACGTCTCGCGCGCCACGAGATACCGGTCCAGATCGAGGAGGATCGAGCCCGTGACGAACCAGTTCGGCGTCATGTCCCAACGGGCGGAGGCCAGCACGCCCTCGCGGCGGGTCGGATAGCCGATCGCGGGCTGAGCCTCGTAGCGGGCATAGGTCAGCGAAGTCGAGACAGGCAGGTAGGGATTGAAGTTCGCCCGGATGCCGGCTTCGAACCGGTTCAGGCCGAAATCTTCCTGATCGAAACGTCCGCGCGAGACGAAAGCGAAATTGGCATTCGGCGAGATCTGGAAGCGGCCGACATAATCGGACGCCCTGGAATCGAGACCTGAATCCAAGCCCACATTGGCCAGGTCGCCTTGCCGGAACGAGTTGCGTCCCGCGATCTGATAAGACTGGCCGAACAGCACGTTGGCATAGAAATCGTCCGCGCCCATGACTGTGTACTGCACGCCCACATTGGCGCGCACGCCGCCCTCGACGCGGTCGTAGCCGGAGAACTTGTCCCAATCGAAGAGGGACGTGTCGTCGAAGACGAGGCTCTGAGCATCCTCATTGGGAAGACTGCCGATCCGGGTCTCATTCGGGCGGGCTATGATCTGGGCGATCGGCTCCAGGATCTGCTGGCCCGAGGTGCCGAGGCTGGCGATGAAGGGATAGCGGTATTCGAGCCCGATCGCCGGGGTGGCGCGGAAGAGATAATCGTCATCAGCATCGATGAAATTGGCGAGCTGCGGGTTCTGGTAACCGTTGAAGTCGGGAGCGATCCAGAAATTATCAGCCCGCAGATAGGCAAATGGGGTCCAGACTTGGCCGATGGGATCGATGAACTCGCGCCGCCAGGATGCCGTGACCGACGCTCTCGATGTCGAGCCGCTCATACCGCGAACGAGGCAATTGGCAGGATTGAATAATCCATCGTCACCCGCGCGACAGGTCCGGGCGATGCCGTAGTAGGCGGTACTGTCAGGAAATAGCGGATCGAACTGGGCGGCTTCGCGGGACAGGCTGGTCACGTTCACATCGAGCGCGAACTCGCCGCCGATGGTTGGAGGTGTGAAACGCTTGTTGTAGTCGATCACCGGAGCGACGATCGGCTGCTGCTTCTGCCAGTCGTAGGTCGAGAGTGTCTTGAAGTAGTAGCCCCGCGCATCGAAGAACGAGCGATCTCCCTGGCCTTGAAGATAGACGGTCGAGATCGATTCCTTGACGTAATAGTTGCTCAGGCTCTCGCTGCGGATGCGGTAGTTAGTGAGGAACCACTTGTCGGACACGAGGGCGATGTCCCAGCCCCAGCGCCAGTTCTGGTTGATGAAAAACTCGCCTTTGGTCTCCAGGGAGCCCCGGAAATCGCGATCGCCCGCTCCGTAGGGGCCGGGGAGAAAGGCCTCCGGATCAAGCTGATTGATCCCGGCCGCGCGAATGCTGTAGGCGCCCGTCTCCAGCCGATGGCGCCACTCGACCTGCCCGAGAAGGCCCTGGCGGCTCAGGATGGTCGGGCTGATCGTCAGGTCATAATTGGGAGCGATAGCCCAGAAGAACGGGATCGAGCCGCCGTAGCCCAGGGTGTTCGAAAAGACGTAACGCGGCGCCAGGAAGCCTGTCTTGCGCTTGACGGTCGGATCCGGCGTCCAGAAATAGGGCAGATAGGCGACCGGGATGCCAAGGAGCTCGAGGGTCGCATCTTCGTAATAGATCGTCCGCTCGCTGTTGTTGTGGATGATCTTCGCCGCCTTCACCTGCCAGAGCGGGGGGCGTTCCGGATTGTCTTTGCACGGTTCGCAGGCGGTGTAGGTGCCGCGCTCAAAGGTCGTCGTCTCGCCCTCGGCCCGCTCGGCCCGCGGAGCCGAGAATCGGGTCGTCAGGGGACGGCCCTGCTCGATGGTGGTCTGGACGACCCTTAAGGAATCGATGAAGCCGTTCTTGAAGTCGTCGGTAAGCTCGAAACGGTCGCCGGTTGCGACGGTGCCGTTGGCATCCGTCAGGCGGGCATTACCCTCGGCAAAGACCCGGCCAGTGTTCCGGTCATAGGTGACCCGGTCGGCCTGGAGGGTCCGACCCTGGTAATTCATCTGCACGTCGCCGGAGGCGGCAATCGTGTTCCGGTCGTTGTCGTAGACGATTTCCTTGGCGTCGACGAGGAGGCGGTCCTCCCCGGATCCCGACTGGGCGCGGGCGCCGATGGCCTCGTTGAGCGTGGCTTGGGCAAGCGCAGGCATTGACCCAGCGGCAAACATCAGTGCCGCTGCGATCGCAGACGTTGCGATCGTTGTCTTAAGCCGCCGCATCCCCACTCCTTCGCAATACTCTTTTTGAGAACGGTCAGCCGTCCTCTTGGTACAATAAGGCCAAGGTCCCTAAAAGACTGCCTACAACAGCAGGGAACCAGGCCGCAACCAACGAACTGATGATTCCGGAGGCTCCAAGCTCCGCCATAAGCTCAGTGGCGACATAAAGCATGAACCCGGCTGCGACGCCACCCAGAACCATCATGGCCACACCGCCAAATCGAAAGAATCTTAACGAGACGGATGCGGCAACAAACACCATGGCGATGAAGAGCAGGGGACGGGCCAGAAGCAGGTCGTAATGGAGCTGATAGGTGGTGGCGTTGATATCCGCCTGCTCCATCCGGCTGATCGTTTCCTTCAGCTCCCAGAACGGGACCGCATCGGGGTCGATGAAGCTCTGTCGAACCTCCGAGGGCTTCAGGCTCGAGGCGATCAGGTAGCGGTCGTGGGATCGGGGCTCCTCGGTTGCGGACAGAACCCTGGCGTCTTTCAGTTCCCAGAAGCCTTCATGCAGGTTCGCTTCACGGGACTCGACCCGATGGCTGAACGCGCCGTCATTGTCGAAGACATAGACCGTCACGTCATAGAGGGTCGCAGCATTCGTCGCTGAGCCGTTCGCACGAAAAATAGCTTGCCCGTCCAGGCTCTTCTGGCGAAGCCAGATCGGCTTTTCCCGGGTCTGGACGTTTCTGGAGAAGATGCTTGTCTCCAAGGCCGAGGCGCGCTGCTTGAGGACGGCGGAAAGGGGGTTGTAGACCGTAACGGAAAGCACTCCGATCAGCACCGCGATCAGGAGCCCTGGCTGAAGGAACTGCCAGGCGGAGATTCCCGCTGCCCGCGCCACCACCAGTTCGAGCTTGCGGCTGAGCTGCAGGAGAGCCGCCATGCTGCCGAACAGCACGGCAAACGGCATGACCTGCTCGGCGATGGCCGGGGTGCGGAACAGGGCCAGTTGCGCAATCACAGCCGCCGTTGCGCTCGGCGCATCACCGGCCCGGCGCATGAGCTCCACGAAGTCCAGGGTATAAACGAGCGTGAAGACGGTCGCGAAGACCAGGAAAATGGTCTTGAGAAACTGCCGCGAGAAATATAAGCCAAGGGTCCGGCCGATCAGCATGGTCAGGCTTTCTGGGTGGCGGGGGAGCGTGCCAGCAACAGATTGTTGAGCATTCTCAGAAACTTGGCCTGGGTGGACCGCATGGCAGAACCTTGCAGGATCAGCAGCAGGCTGATGAGAATGCTTGCCAACGGCACGGCATAAATCGCGATGACCGCTGCTGAGGTCCGGGCCACGCCGCTCGAAGCGGCAAAGCCGAGGATCCGCATCAGCACGATCGCCACAACTGCGCTGGCAATTGCCATGCCACGGCCCTGGCGGGTCGTGCGGGGTTCCCCGAGAGCCGCGAAGGCGATCATCATCATGGCGAGCGGGTAGAGCCAGGAGGACAGACGCTCATGAAGTTCGGCCCGGAACCGCCCCGACTGTTCCCGGTAGATCGGTTCACTCTTATCGGGGAAAAGAAGCTGCAGGGTGCTGCGCTCCCGCGGCTTGTAAACGACCTCTCCGCCCTCCTTGTTGAAGGCCGAGAGATCGACCGCATAGCGCTCGAAGGCGACAATGGAGGAATCGCGGCTGTTGGGCTCCTTGCGCTGAACGCTTCCCTTCTGGAGCACGAGATAGGACGTCCCATTCTGCTCGGCGGTCTGGCCCCGCTCGGCCAGATAGACGATGGCTTTGTTCTTCTCCCGGAGATCCTCCATGAAGATCCCGAGCAAGGAATCGCCCTGGCGCTCCCGGTAATGAAAGGTGATGCCGTTCTCCAGGCTGATGAACTGGCCTTCCTTGGCCATGGTGCCCACGAAGTCGGCCCGGATCTTCGTGAACAGCTGGCGCATCTCCTGGAAGCTCGCCGGCATGATGTGGATCGAGATGATGCCCACGGCCAGGCAGACGAAGGCCGCCAGCGCCAGGAACGGCCGCAGCAGGCGCCCCGGGGGCATGCCACCGGCGCTCATGACGATCAGCTCGGAATCGCCGTTCAGCTTGTTCAGCGTGTAGATGGTGGCGAGGAAAAAAGCGACCGGCGCGATGACGCTGATCAGGGCCGGCAGCGAGAGCCCGGTCACGGTCAGAAAGATCAGGAAGGTCTGGCCCTTGCCGGTCAGCAGGTCGAGTTCCCGCAAGGCCTGCGTGATCCAGATTACCCCTGTGAGGGCGAGCAGGCACGCGGCGAAGGCGCTGAATGTGATTTTCAGGATGTAGCGTTCGAGAAGTGTCATAAGGCCCTTCGCCCCCGGGCGGTTGCGCCCTGGGTATCGTGTCGGACAGTCTCAGGCAAGACGGCCGTTTTCAACAGCCCGGGATTGCGCCGATTTAACGGCAGCTTTCCCGTAGCCGTACACGCAATATGATATATGTCCCAACCGTCACTATCGCGCATCAGCGTCGCAGCCGGCCCTAAGACCGGACATGCACCAGAACAAAGAGGATTTCATGGCCGACAGCTTAAAGATCGACTTCCAAGCCCATGGTAAGGTCGAATCCGGCGATCTCATCGTCTTCGTCGGAGAGAATCTCAAGCCCTCCTCTGCCGTGGCCAAGCAGCTCGGACCGAAGGGCGTCGATCTGATCGCCAAGGCTGCCGCTGCGGAAAGCTTCAAGGGCAAGGCCAAGTCTGCCATGTCGGTTCTGATCCCCTCCGGCCTCTCGGTCGATCGGCTGGTCGTCATCGGCCTAGGAGGCGAGAAGGACCGGAGCGACGTGGACTTCGTTCAGCTGGGAGGCCTGATCGCCGGCAAGGTCAACGGCAAGCTCGCGACGGTGGTTCTGGACCTGCCTGAAATCGAGGTTACCCCAGAGGCAGTGGCCGACATCGCGGTTGGCGTTGGCCTTCGGCGCTACAGCTTCGACCGCTACAGGACGAAGAAAAAGGACGATGACAACGGCAAGGGCGCCGGACGGCTGGTCTTCAGCGTGGCCGATCCCGCGGCAGCCAAGAAGGCTTATAAGACCCGCGAGGGTACCCAGCAGGGCGTCATCATCGCCCGCGATCTCGTCAACGAGCCGCCGAACGTCCTGGGACCACAGGAGTTCGCTGCCCGCGCCCAGGCTCTGACCAAGCTTGGCGTCGAGGTCGAGATTCTCGACGACAAGGCTATGAAGAAGCTCGGCATGGGGGCGCTGCTCGGCGTGGCTCAGGGTTCCGTGCGCGGCGGCCGTGTCGCCATCATGCGCTGGAACGGCGGTAAGGCCAGTGACAAGCCCATCGCCTTCGTCGGCAAGGGCGTCGTGTTCGACACCGGCGGCATCTCGATCAAACCAGGCGCCGGCATGGAGGACATGAAGGGTGACATGGCGGGCGCCGCCTGCGTGGTCGGGCTCATGCATGCCCTGGCGAGCCGCAAGGCCAAGGCAAACGTGGTCGGCGCCATCGGCCTCGTGGAGAACATGCCTGACGGCAATGCCCAGCGCCCGGGCGACATCGTCACCACCATGTCGGGCCAGACCATCGAGATCATCAACACTGATGCGGAAGGCCGCCTCGTGCTGGCCGACGTGCTCTGGTACGTCCAGGACCGCTTCAAGCCGAAGTTCATGATCGACCTCGCGACCCTCACGGGCGCCATCATGGTGGCGCTGGCCCAGGAATATGCCGGCCTGTTCTCCAACAACGACGAACTGGCCGAACGCCTGACGATCGCCGGCAAGGCGACGGGCGAGCGGGTCTGGCGCATGCCGCTGGGGCCTGAGTTCGACAAGATGATCGAATCCAAGTTCGCCGACATGAAGAACTCGGCCGGTCGCTTCGGCGGGTCGAGCACAGCTGCGGCGCTGCTCCAGCGCTTCGTCAACGACGTGCCCTGGGCCCATCTCGACATCGCCGGGACGGCCATGGGCTCGCCGCAGAACGAGATCAACAAGGGCTGGGCCTCGGGCTGGGGCGTGCGCCTCCTCGATCGGCTCGTGCGCGATCACTACGAGGCGTGAGCCGGCAAAGCGTCATCCTGGGGCTGCGAAGCAGAACCCGGGATCGCTGGACGAGAATGGCGATAGATCCTGATAACGATCCCGGATCTTCACTACGTTCGTCCGGGATGACAGGAGTATTATGACCGAGGTCCTTTTCTATCATCTCCAGCAGCAGCCGCTCGAGGCCGTGCTGCCCACGCTCCTGCAGAAGACGCTGGAGCGGGGGTGGCGCGCGGTGATTCAGGTGACGACCGAGGAGCGCCTGTCCGCCCTCGACGATCACCTGTGGACCTTCACGGACGAGAGCTTCCTGCCGCATGGCACGGACAGGGAGGCTCATGCGGCGGACCAGCCGATCCTCATCACCCTATCGGGCGTCAATCCCAACGGCGCCTCCATCCGCTTTCTCGTGGAAGGTGCTGACCTGCCGGAGGACATGGCCGCCTACCAGCGCCTGGCGATCCTGTTCGACGGCAACGACATCCAGGCGCTCGCCTTCGCCCGTGACCAGTGGCGCGCGGTAAAGGAAGGGGGGCACGACGCGACCTATTGGCAGCAGGACGAGAGCGGCCGCTGGCAGCGGAAGGCGTGATAGTCCTTTCTTTGCGATGAGAAATCGTGTCAGCGGTCTTGAGCAATCAAGCGTTATGTAGTTGTGTTTCGTCAAGCTGGATTTCGCTTAGAAGGCTTTCTTGATCACAATCATACGTCCCCTCTTCATCATTCTGATTGCCGCGCTTTTGCATGGTGGGAAGGCGCAGGCTCAAAACCGAGACCTGAAAGCTGCTCCCCCGGGTGCATCAACTGTTCAGATCGAGAAGCTTTCTCAAAGCTATGCGACGCGGCATTTACTTCAGCTTGCCGGGGGAGCAATAGATTTTACTGCGATTGCGGAGAATTACGTCTTCACCGAATCCGAGGGCGGGCCAAGAGCCGAGATTGCCTCTGTTACGTTTACGAAGGACAATGCTGATCCGGCCATACGTCCGGTTGCCTTCATCATGAATGGTGGTCCTGGGGCGTCATCGGCATACCTGAATCTGTTGGCAATAGGCCCATGGCGCACGCCTCTGGACGGATCACGCTACTCGACAAGCCTTTCGACTCTGCAGCAGAATCCAGAAAGCTGGCTCGATTTCACGGACCTCGTCTTCATTGATCCGCCTGGCACCGGTTATAGTCGCGTCACCGGCGGCGAGAGGATGCGGCAGTATTTCCGTTCTGTTGATGGCGATATCGATGCTCTTGCGGATTTCATACGAAGATGGCTGAGGGACCGGAACCGCCAACGCTCACCGATATATTTTGTGGGAGCGAGCTACGGCGGCTTTCGCGGGCCTCTTCTGGCTCGAAAGCTTCAACTTGATACGCTCAAGTATTTCGCGGGATTGATTCTTGTTTCGCCTGCTCTCGACTTTGATCTCTTGCCATTCGGTCGTGTGATTTATCCCCCGTGGGTCAGTGCATCGATCCTTCCGAGCCTCGCAGCGATATGGGCTGAGCGAAACTCATCCTTGACCCCTGAGCTTCTCCAGGACGCTGAAGCTTATGCATCAGGGGAGTATATTTCGGATTTATTGCGGGGAGTGGAGGACACACAGGCTATCGAGCGTATTGCCCAGAGGATTGAAAAGCTGACAGGTATCCAGCCTAGTTTGACGAGAATCTCAAAGGGCCGTGTCGATGTGCAGGGCTTTGTCCGGGATTTGGAGCGGAAACCAGCACCGAATCTAGGCTCCTACAACGTCTATGAAGCGAAAGGGACTATTGCATATTCAGAGGACCATGACCTTGAGTATGTGACCCGCATTCTCTCTGGTGAGATGAATGGATATTTCATGAATATGCTGAAGTTCCGAACAAGTGAGCAATACAAAGTCATCGATTATGAATTAACGAGAACCTGGAGATGGAATAACGGGCGCTATGGTGTTGAGGCTCTCTCGACACTCCAGCAAGCAATGAGCGCTGACAGAAGTATGAGAGTTCTGATTGCCCATGGGGCAAGCGATCTGACGACTCCTTATTATGCGACGAAAGTGCTTTCCTCCCAGCTTGATGTGGGTCAACCAAGGCGCTTGGATTTCAAGCTCTATGGCGGAAATCATATGTTCTATACGCGAGAAGGATCCCGAAAGGCTTTCCGCGATGACGCCAAGGCCTTCTTTGAACATGAACAGGCCGCACAAAGTCCAAGTCACCAATAGGAACGCACCTGCATAGAGCTCGCACACGAAGACTTCATCTTCCCAACGCTTGCCGTAGGGAGCAAATCCTCCAGTTTCACGGCATCCACAAGGATGTTCCGATGACCCGAAAGCTGCGCCTTCCTCTCTACGCCGCCCTGTTTCTGTCACTCGTCGCGCCTCTTGGAGCCGGAGCCCAGGAACAGCCGCCGCAAGGGCAGCAACAGGAACAGCGTCGGCCCCGACCCGAGGCCAGGGACGCGCAGGCGCTGCCGCCGGAATCGGTCACCCGGCATACGCTTCAACTTCCTGGCCGGACGCTATCGTTTACCGCAACGGCCGGGCATCTGACCCTGGCCGACCCGCAGGGCGCGCCGCAGGCGGAGATCGGATTCGTCGCGTATACGCGCGACGATGCCGACGCTGTGACCCGCCCGGTGACCTTTGCGGTGAATGGCGGTCCTGGCGCGTCCTCGGCCTATCTGCATCTTCTCGCCGTCGGGCCTTGGCTCTTGCCACTCGATGGCCCGACGATCAGCCCCTCGGCCTCTCCGACCCTTGTCCCCAATGCCGAGACCTGGCTTGATTTTACCGATCTCGTCTTCATCGATCCGCCGGGGACCGGCTACAGCCGGGTGGTCGGCGGCGACCAGGTGCGGGAGCGGTTCTACTCCGTTCAGGGCGATATCGACGGACTGGCCGCCTTCGTCATGCGCTGGCTCAAGGAGAAGAACCGGCTCACGTCGCCGAAATTCTTTGCCGGCGAAAGCTATGGCGGTTTCCGGGGGCCTTTACTGGCCCAGAAGCTCCAGAGCGATCAGGGCATCGGGTTCAGCGGTCTCGTTCTCGTTTCGCCAGTCTTTGACTTTGACTGGCTCGACCAGGGTGCCGGCGCACCATGGATCAATGCAGCGATCCTGCCCTCGCTTGCGGCGGCAAATCTTTCGCGGAACGGCCCCGTATCGCGCGAAGCGCTGAAGGACGCGGAGGTCTATGCGTCCGGCGAGTATCTCGTCGATCTCATGCGCGGGCTCCAGGACAAGGAGGCGGTCGAGCGTGTCAGCCGGCGCGTCGCCGAACTGAGCGGGCTTAGCCTCGAAGTCTCGCGGCGCTTGGCCGGACGCATCGACATGCGGGCTGCCCAGAGGGAATTGCGGCGCGGCTCGTCCGAGATCGTCAGCGCCTACGATACCAACGTGGCCAATGCCGACCCGAACCCGAACGCCCAGGTCTCCCGTTTCGAGGATCCGGTTCTCGACGCTATGACCGCACCCTTGTCGAGCGCGATTATTCATCACCTGACGCACACCCTGAATTATAAAGCGGAGGGGCGCTACAGCCTGCTCAACGGATCCGTCAACGGCGCATGGCGCTGGGGCAGCGGACGCAATGGTCCCGAGAATTTGGAAGAATTACGGCAGGCCTTGTCGCTTGACGGCAAGATGCGCGTCCTTGTCACCCACGGCTTCACCGATCTGGTCACGCCCTACTTCGCCTCGCAATTGCTCCTGAACCAGCTTCCCGACCTCGGCCCTCGGAAGCGCGTGGACCTGACAGTTTACGAAGGCGGTCACATGTTCTATTCGCGGCAGGCGTCACGGCAGGCCTTCAAGGCCGATGTGCAGCGGCTCTATGATGAGGCCCTGCAGGCGAGGGCGGCGGATAACAAGGATTGATGGGAATGCGTATAAGAGTTCTGTCGAGTGTAGCCCTTGCGGCGATAATCCTGTCCGCGTGTACCAGCACCCAATCGGCATCGCCGGTGGCAGCGCCCGTGGCTCCTGCGCCGACGGCCTCTATCGGTCCGCAAATCGACGGTCCTGTTCTCGGCCCCGATGGCCGCTGCACCGGAACGTCCGCAGGCACGGCGACTGCCATCGAGCCCGGCATCGCCGAATGCGATCTCGTGCGCCTGAAGGGCAAGCCCGCCACGGACGTGCTCGTGGGCGAGAGCGGCAAGGGCCAGCGCGAGGTGCAGGTGCTCTATTCCGAGCCCGGCGGTCGCGAACTCTACTTCTTCGTCAACAACAGGCTTGATCGGGTCGTGAAGCCTTAAGGGTCAGCGTCTTCGAGCCTTCCAAACAAAAAATGGCCGCAATATGTGCGGCCATTTTTGTTCACGAGAAGTTCGGTCTCAGATGATGTAATCGAACCTCATGTCGGATGCCAGTCCGGCATTCTTGAGCACGACGCCTGTCTCGAAATAGCCGTCCGCATTGAGGTCGGAGATCAGGAAGCCCTTGTCCGTCTTGGGGTTGTACAGGAACACGTGTCTGACATTCGTGTCACCGAACAGGAAGTCGGCATCGGAGGCGGCGGTTGCGATGGAATACGCATCCGTCTTGACCTCACGGTAGTTGCGTGACGTTCCTTTGATCGTCATGTCGATGAAATCGTCGTAGCGGTTCCAGTCCATGATCGTGTCGGCCGTGCTCTTCGTGAGGCCGGAATCGCCTTTCTTGAAGACGAATTCGTCTTCTCCTGCACCTCCGGCCAGCGTGTCGCGTCCGGTGCCGCCGGACAGAAGATCGTCACCGAAGCCGCCGGAGAGATAATCGAGACCGGACCCGCCGTAGAGATCGTCGAACCCTGCATCGCCGTAAAGGTCGTCATGGCCGGCGCCCGCGATAATGTAGTCATCACCGAAGCCGCCATCGATCGTATCGTGATCCCAGCCGCCATAGATATCATCGTGCCCATCCCAGCCGTAGATCAGATTATTGCCGTCATAGCCGTAGATGGTGTCTGAGCTATCGAAGCCTTCGATCGTTTCGTCGAAATCATCCCCGTAGATGGTCGCCATCGTTGTCTCCGCAGTCTTCTGTTGCCGGGCTGCTTTCATGGCAAAACCCGTCGAAGGTATCAGGCCCAAGTAGTGCCATAGGGCGGTTAACCCCTGGTGACTGCATCATCGGACGGGACGGCTGAATGCTGGCAAGGCGGTCCGTTCATCGGGCGTATAACCGCTGCTTTAGCCGCTAACTGAGATCATGATTAACGATTGATGAAGATTTGGGCTTACAACAAGATACATGGCGTGACCCTTTTCATCATTCGTTGATAGGTGGAGCACATCCTCCCCATCAACGAAAAGGCGAGCATGCCAGTCCCGCACGCTCGCCTACTTGAATCTGTGTTGAGGATCGGCCGTCAGTTTCGCGGCTCAGTAGACCTCATAGGATCTGTAGGGACGCTCATACCCGTCTTCATAATAATCCTGCGGGCCACGATCATACTGGCGGTAGGACCTGCGATATCCGTCGTCGTATCCTCTCGGCCGCTCCTCGTATCGTCTCGGGCCTCTCTCAGCCCCGCGGGCGATATAGGCGCATCGCTTGGCAACGCCCGGAGCAGGATCGCCGAACATCCGGTTGGAACAAGGAATGCCGCCGTCCCGGACGAAAACCTCGACGCTCCGACCGGGAATGCCGTAGATCACACGGGTCGGATAGGGAACGCGGCAGAAACCGTCCTCCCGAGCGCAAGGCACCAATCCTTGCGCCTGTGCCCCCGACGGCATCCCGACGATTGCGCCACCGATGAGCAAAGCCGTGGCCAAAACTGCACGAAACATGGTCCGTTCTCCATTCCAGGTGTACCAATATACGCCTCTCATGATGAACGCCGCAGTAATGGCGTGTGTTCAAAACCGGGGTGGATGCTTACCGCCACACACTCGGGAACGGCGCCAGGGGATCGTCGTCATTGGCGCTTGCGACCTGCTGCGGCTTGATCATCACCAGCGGCAGAATGGCGTGGGAGAACAGTTTCGTGGTGCAATAGGACAGGATTTGAGCCATTGAAGCCTCCATCGAGGGTAGCAGGAAGCTAGCCCGAGACGGAAAAGCCCGATGTGCTCCGCCGCACCCGGCTTAAGAGGCAACCTGCCGTGTCAGATCGGCAGAATGTGTCCGGTGCAGACGAAGCTTCCATTTGGATTGCGCCTGAGCCGCGTTGTCATTCACGGCCGATGCCGATCCGATCGTCAGATGGGCCATCGGTATGAGGCCCCCCGTGAAGGCCCTGTCGGTGCAGGCGGAAATCAGGATTTTCATGGTCAGCCACCCCCAAAGGCTAAGATCAGCTTACGATCATGCTTCGATTTTGGGTGCACTCCGAGGAGGTAGCTACACTGCTCTGGGGGAGTAGGGCCAGGCTGCTCCTAAACGCCCGCCTCCTCGATCTCACTGCTCAGGGCCAGCCACTCCTCCTCGACTGTTTCCAGGGTTGACGCGGCCTCCGCGCGCATTCTGGACAGCTCGGATGCCTTTGCCGGATCCTTCTGGAAGGCGGTACCGTCAGCAAGGGCTGAATCGACCTTGCCGATAACGTCCGTAAGTTTCGCCATCCGGTTCTCGAGCGCCTCCAGCTTTTTGCGCAGGGGGGCGAGCGCTGCCCGGCGCTCGGCGGCGGCCCGGCGCTCGTCGGTCTTGGAAGCGATCGGAGCCTGCGGCTTGTCGGAACGCTTCTGCGGATCGAGCTCTCCCGAGAGAACGAGCTGGCGGTAATCGTCCATGTCGCCGTCGAACGGCTTCACGCTGCCGTTGCCGACGATCCAGAGGCGATCGGCGCAAGCCTCGATCAGGAAGCGATCGTGGCTCACCAGGATAACCGCGCCCGTATAATCGTTGATCGCCTCCATCAGGGCCGTGCGGCTGTCGATGTCGAGATGGTTCGTCGGCTCGTCGAGGATGAGCAGGTGAGGGCCGTTGAAGGCGGCAAGACCCATGAGCAGGCGCGCCTTCTCGCCGCCGGAGAGGGCGGAGACAGGCGTGTCGGCCTTCGCGCCCGGAAAGCCGATCTGCGCCGTGCGGGCGCGGATCCTGGCGACGGGCGTGTCCGGCATGCGCTCAGCCACATGGTCATAGGCGGTCGCCTTCGGGTTCAGCTCATCGAGCTGGTGCTGGGCGAAATAGGCGACATCCATGCGGGTTGGCGTGCGCATCTCGCCCTTCATGGGCGCCAGCCTTCCGCCGATGAGCTTGCAGAAGGTGGACTTGCCATTGCCGTTGGAGCCGAGGAGCGCGATCCGGTCGTCCGGCGAGATCGTCAGGTTGAGGCGGTCGAGGATGATGCGCTCGCCATAGCCGACGGCGCCGCTCTCCACCGTAATTAGTGGTGGCGCAGCGGGCCGCTCCGGACCCGGCAGATTGAAGGGCAGAACGTCGTCTTCCACGATGGTGGTGATGGCCTCCATCTTCTCGAGCCGCTTGACGCGGGACTGGGCCTGCCGGGCCTTGGAGGCTTTGGCCTTGAAGCGGTCCACGAAGGCCTGCAGGTGCTTGCGCTCGGCCTCCTGCTTGGCGGCCGCTTTTGCGGTGAGCTCGCGCTTTTCGGCGTATTGCTTGGCGAATGAGGTATAGCCGCCGCGATAGATCGCGAGCTTGCCCCGGTCCAGATGGAGGATGTGGTTGACGCAGGTGTCGAGCAGTTCGCGGTCGTGGCTGATGACCAGCACGGTATGGGGATAGCGCCCGAGATAATCGTAGAGCCAGAGCGTGCCCTCCAGGTCGAGGTAGTTGGTCGGCTCGTCGAGCAGCAGCAGGTCGGGTTCGGTGAAGAGCACGGCGGCAAGGGCCACGCGCATGCGCCAGCCGCCGGAAAAGTCCGAGCAGGGCCGTTTCTGCGCCTCGGCGTCGAAGCCAAGTCCATGGAGGATGGCGGCCGCGCGAGCAGGGGCTGAATGAGCGTCGATGTCGGTGAGCCGCATCTCGATCTCGGCCCTGCGGAGGCCATCGGCGGTTTCGGCCTCGGTGAGGAGGGCAGCCCGCTCCTTGTCGGCCGCCAGCACCACCTCGATCAGGGTCTCGGGGCCGCCCGGCGCCTCCTGGGCCACGGCACCGATCTTCATGCCCCGGGGCAGGGTGACGCTGCCACTCTCGGTGGCGAGATCGCCCTGGATGATCTTGAACAGGGTGGTCTTGCCGGCACCGTTGCGCCCGACAAGCCCCACCTTCGCACCGTCGGGCAGGTTGAAGGAGGCGTGGTCGAGGATCAGCCGGTCGCCGATGCGGTAGGTCAGGTCGTTGACGTGAAGCATGCCGCCTTTTGGCGCGGGAAAGCCGTGCTGGCAAGGTGTCTGGGCGGCTTCACGCTCTGCCGGTGCCGCGAACAAAGCCTGTGCGATAGCCGGAATCGCCAGTGACAAGATACTGAAGACTTGACAAAGGGATAAGGCATCTCTTCCGTACAAAAAGTACGGGATCTATGGTATAGCCAAGATATCGTGCAGGGAGGAAACCCATGGGTCGGCTCACTGGGATCAAGTTATTCAAGGGGCTGGAGATAGACCTTGCGCCGTTCGAGACGCGGGCCAATTGGCGTCGCTTCGACCCTGAGGAAGTCGTCGTCGACTTCGACGAGCCTTCAACGGACGTGTATTTCCTTCTCTCCGGGGAGGTGCGGGTTCTCATGCGCACGGCCTCCGGCAAGGAAGTCATCCTCCACGAGATGAAGCCCGGCGACCTGTTCGGCGAGCTGGCCGCCCTCGACGGCGTTCCCAGATCGGCCAATGTCACGGCGCTGACTCGAGGTGAGGCCTGCGTGATGCCGGCTTCCGTCTTCAAGGAGATGCTGTTCTCCCACCAGCCCGTGGCCGAGCGCCTGTTCTGCCTCATGGCCTCCCGCATCCGCGAGCTGAATGCCCGCTTCATGGAGCAGACGGTTCTCGATCTGCGGCACCGGCTCTATTCGGAGCTCCTGCGGCTGTCGACGCCGCGAACGGACAAGTCCGGAGAGCGGGTGATCACGCCGCCGCCCTTCCATCATATCGTGGCCGCCCGCATCGGGTGTCGCCGCGAGCAGATCACTCGTGAATTCACGATGTTGTCCCAGGAGGGCCTGATCGAGCGGACCCGAGGCGCTCTGATCCTGCGCCAGCCGGATGTGCTCAAGGCCCGGGTGGCCGAGGCCTTTAGGACCGATCATTAGGCCGATATCGCGGCACGCTTGCCCTCGGTAAGGGCGAGAGCCGTAGCAGACAGCATCACGGCCATCCCGATGGCTTCCGGCCAGCCGAAGGCCTCATTGGCGAAGGCGACGCCGACGGCGACCGCCACGACGGGGCTGACGAAGGAGTACAGCCCGGCCCGGAAGGCGCCCCAGTCGCGCACCAGCCAGAGATAGATCGAGAACCCTCCGAGCGACCCGCCGAGGACCAGGATCGTGAGGCCCATGATCGCCCGTCCGTCGGTGAGCCCCGCGAAGTAGGCCGGATCATACCCCTCTACCACGAGCGAAACCGGGATGAGGCCGAGTGCACCGATGCTCGTCTCCCAGAAGGCGAGGGTGATCGGATGCATGGTCTGCATCAGCGGCCGGCTCACCACACCGCCCCAGGCATAGCTCAAGGTTGCCAGGGCCACAGCGGCGAGGCCGACCAGGGCGCCATCCTGTGAAGAGCCGGTCCGTCCGGAGAAGAGCATCACGAGACCGAGGACGCCAAGCGCGATGGCTCCCAGCCTGCGGGGCATAATCCGCTCCTGGCCGTAGAGGGCGCCAATGAGGATCACAAAGATCGGCATCAGGGAGAGATTGACGATGGACGACAGGCCGGTCGGCGCCCGGGCCACGCCCCAGAACAGCAGGCTGTAGCAGCCGGTCGTGATGAGAACCGACGCGACGATGACCCGCCCCGGCTGCGCCATCTTCAACGGCAGCCCCTTGATGAGAATGAAGGCGAGGTAGCAGAGGCTCGCGAGCAGGAAGCGCATCAACGCCAGGAAGATCGGCGGCACCGCCTCGGAGGCGATCTTCATCGGAAGCCAGGTCAGGCCCCAGATCAGCGCCATCCCGGCAAAGGCCACGACGTGTCCTGCTTCGCTGCCCTCACGCTTCCCCATCGCCCGCTCTCCGCCGCCTGCGGAGACAGACTAGTGAAGGGCAAGGCGGCGGGGAAGCTCCAGTCGATGCTTATTGTTTCGGAGCATCCGGCCCATAAGCCGCGAAGAAGACCCGCAGGGCGTTCTCCACGTTCTTCTGGATCTGAGCTTCGGCCGGCGGTTCGCCGACGGAAAAGAGTAGGCGTCGCAGCATGCCGGAGACGCAGAGATCGAGGAAATGCTGGGCAGCAATTTCCGTGTCTTCTATAGAAAGCCGTCCCGCTTCGACCTGCCGGTCGAAATAGGCCTTGAGCCGGGCGATGCCCTGGCAGGGGCCGGCCTCATAGAAGGCCTGACCCAGACGCGGGAACTTCTCCGCCGCGCCCATGACCATCCGGATCGACGAGATATGCTCGGGCTTGCCCATGCGGCGCAAATAGATGAGGCCGAGATTTCGCAGGACTCCGCGAACGTCGGGGTCATCAGGGTCGAGCTTGAACAGCACTTCCGCCAAGCCCCGCTTCTCTTCCGTGGTCAGGGCCTCGAACAGGCTTTCCTTGCTGTCGAAATAAACATAGAGCGTGCCTTTGGAGACGCCGGCGACCTTGGCGATTTCGCCCATGCTGGCGCCGTCGAACCCCTGAGCCAAAAACACCTTGCGGGCGCCTTCCAGGATCTGGCGGCGCTTGGCGCTCTCGGCATTCTCCTCGGCGGTTGGCGAGAACTCTCGATCCCGGGTGCTGTCATGCACGGCGCTCATAACTTCTACAAATTCCCTTTTAGACTATTGACCGAACGGTTCGGTCAACTCATATATGGCCAGCAGACAACAGAGATCAAGGCCTGTCTGGCAATCGGTTCATATAGATTCTACAGGCTTTGCAGAGGTTTAACATGGCTTATCGGCAAGAGTTTGAGCCGGGCGCAAAGAGCGTCCCCGAAGGTGCTGTGGAGGTTCCAGCGCACCAGCCTGATCAGGGCGCTCCGAAAGCGGCTGCCTCTGAAGCCAAGAAGAAGGGCCTCGGCAAGAAGCCTGTAATCCTTGCTGTTCTGGCGGCCGCGCTGACTTTTGGCGCCTATGAGGGCCATGAGTGGTGGACGAACGGGCGCTTCATGGTTTCGACCGAAGATGCCTATGTGCAGGCAGACATCACGATCCTGTCGGCCAAGGTGTCCGGCTATGTTGAATCGGTTGCCGTTACCAACAACCAGAGCGTCAAGGCCGGCGACCTGATCGCCAGGATCGACGACGGCGATTACCGCTTCGCCCTCCAGTCTGCCAAGGACAAGCTCGCGACTCAGCAGAGCGCCGTCACGCGCATCGGCCGCCAGATCGAGGCTGGTCGCGCCTCTGTGGCGCAGGCTCAGGCGCAGATCGCCGCTGCAAAAGCGGAGGCCGAGCGCGCCGAGAGCGACTATGCCCGCCAGCAGCAACTCGCCCGCTCCGACTTCACAAGCCGGGCCGCTCTCGAGAACGCCAAGGCCACCCGTGATCGGGCACAGGCCAATGTGCAGAGCGCAGAAGCCGCACTTGCCGCTGCCAAGTCGAATGTCGATGTTCTGGCCGCACAGCAGAACGAGGCCCAGCGCGTCGCGGCCGAGGAGCAGACTTCTGTCCAGAAGGCGGAGCGTGACCTCACCTTTACGGAGATCCGCGCCCCGGTCGATGGCGTGATCGGCAACAAGGCCATGGAGGTCGGCACCTATGTGCAGCCCGGCGCTCGGCTTGCGGCCCTCGTGCCGCTGACGAGCGTGCATGTGGACGCCAACTTCAAGGAGACGCAGATAGCTTCCCTGAAGGTTGGCCAAAAGGTGCATATCGAGGTCGATGCGTTCCCGGATTCCGATGTCGTCGGAACAGTCGAGAGCGTTTCGCCGGCCTCGGGCGCCGTCTTCAGCCTGCTGCCTCCGGAGAATGCCACCGGCAACTTCACCAAGATCGTTCAGCGCGTGCCCGTGCGCGTCTCCGTCAACCCGGAGATCGTCCAGCAGGGCATCCTGCGTCCCGGCCTGTCCGTGGTGGTCGATGTGGATACGCGCACATCGGCCGACACTGAGAAGACCGCCAGCCTCAAAGAGTAAGCACCCATGGCCGCATCGGCTGCCATCCCGACCAAGCAAGGACCCATGCTAGCCGCAAAGCCGGCGCCTGTGAGCGGGCGCCGGACCTTCGCGTTCTTCTGCATGGTCTTCGGCATGTTCATGGCGATTCTGGACATTCAGATCGTCTCCGCCTCGCTGGCGGAAATTCAGGCCGGTCTCTCCGCATCGTCGGAGGAAATCTCCTGGGTCCAGACGAGCTATCTGATCGCCGAGGTGATCATGATCCCGCTGTCGGGAACGCTCTCGCGCGTGCTCTCCACGCGCTGGATGTTCGTGATCGCATCAGGCGGCTTCACTTTCATGAGCTTCATGTGCGCGACGGCCACGAACATCGATCAGATGATCGTCTATCGCGCGCTGCAGGGCTTCATCGGCGGCGGCATGATCCCGACCGTTTTTGCCTCGGCCTTCACGATCTTTCCGCCGGAGAAGCGGCCGGTCATCTCGCCGATCATCGGCCTCGTGGCGACGCTGGCACCCACCATCGGACCGACCCTCGGCGGCTATCTCACTGACATATTTTCTTGGCACTGGCTGTTCCTGGTCAACATCGTGCCGGGCATCCTCGTCACGATCTCAACCTACCTGCTGGTCGATTTCGACGAGCCTAACTTAGGCCTTTTCAAGAGCTTCGACTGGGCGGGTCTCGGCTTCATGGCGGCTTTTCTCGGCAGCCTCGAATATGTGCTGGAAGAGGGGCCGCTGAACGACTGGTTCCAGGATGAGCTGGTGCTGATCCTCACCATCGTGTGCGTGGTTGGCGGCTTGGGCTTCTTCTACCGGGCCTTCACGGCGAAGCAGCCGATCGTCGACCTGCGTGCGTTTGCCGACCGCAACTTCCTCGCAGGCTCGTCCTTCAGCTTCGTCATGGGCATCGGGCTCTATGGGTTGACCTATCTCTACCCGGTTTATTTGGGGAGCGTGCGGGGCTATTCGTCCCTGCAGATCGGCGAGACCATGTTCGTGTCAGGCGCGACCATGTTCCTGATGGCGCCGGTGGCGGGTATCCTGTCCCGCAAGATGGACCCGCGCGTCATGATGGGCATCGGCTTTGCCGCCTTCGCCTTCGGCACATGGATGATGAGCGGCCTGACCAAGGACTGGGATTTCTGGGAGCTGTTCGTTCCTCAGATCTTCCGCGGTGTCGGCCTGATGATCTGCATGGTGCCGATCAACAACATCGCTCTCGGTACGCTGCCGCCAGACAGGATCAAGAACGCGTCCGGCCTCTATAACCTCACCCGCAACTTAGGCGGCGCGGTCGGACTGGCGCTCATCAACACGGGGATCAACAATCGATTGGACCTCCACGTCGAGCGCCTGCGTGAGAGCGTGAACTGGGGCCGCTCGACGGCGGTCGAGACCCTGAACGCCATGACCATGAAGTTCCAGTCCCTCGGTCCGGATGCCGGCACGGCTGCGATCAAGACCCTGTCCAACATGGTCCACCGCGAGGCGATGGTCATGGCCTTCGGGGATGTGTTCCTTCTGCTGACGATCCTGTTCCTAGGCCTGATCCTCGCCTTGCCGTTCATCAAGAAGCCCCGGGCGGCTCCCGCCGGCGGTGGCGGCGGTCATTGAGTTAACCTCCAAACTTCAGCCCGGCTTCATGCCGGGCTTTTTCTTGGGTGGCTGTTTTTCAGCCTCTGGGGTCAAAGGAAGCAGCCTCTCCCCTGTTTCCGCCCTTCGGTCACAAAGAGGGTGGGGACGCGGGGGTTTTAAGATGTTGTTCTTGGAGCCTGAACATCATAGCTTGCGCCCTGGTTTTTCCTCAGACAGGTGAAGTTCAAGCATCTTGCCTCCTCCAGCCCGTCAATCCGCCTCCGTCGGCGCGGTGCGCCGTTCCTTCGCCCCTTGGGTGAAGCCTGATGCCAAACCGCTGATCCGCTTCGAGAACGTCACGAAACGTTTTGGCGACTCCACGGCGGTCGATCATCTTTCCCTGAATATCTTCGAAGGCGAGTTCTTCTGCCTGCTGGGCCCTTCCGGCTGCGGGAAGACGACCCTGATGCGCATGCTTGCCGGCTTCGAGACCCCGACCAAGGGCACGATCACCTTAGGCGACCAGAACCTGGCCGGCGTGCCGCCCTATCGCAGGCCTGTGAACATGATGTTCCAATCCTATGCACTCTTCCCGCACATGAGCGTGGAGAAGAACATCGCCTTCGGGCTCAAGCAGGATGGGATGTCCAAGGACCAGATCGCCGACCGGGTCGGCGAGATGCTGCGCCTCGTCCAGCTCGAGAAGCTCGCCCGCCGTTACCCGAGCCAGCTCTCCGGCGGCCAGCGTCAGCGGGTGGCGCTCGCCCGTGCCCTCGCCAAGAAGCCCAAGGTTCTTCTCCTCGATGAGCCGCTCGGCGCCCTCGACAAGAAGCTGCGGGAGGAAACCCAGTTCGAGCTCATGGACATCCAGCATGAGCTCCACATGACCTTCGTGGTCGTCACCCACGATCAGGAAGAGGCCATGACCATGGCCGACCGTATCGCCGTCATGGATCACGGCCGGATCGTGCAGGTCGCCACGCCCGGCGAGATCTACGAGCAGCCGAAGACCCGTTTCATCGCTGAGTTCGTCGGCGACGTGAACATCATCGAAGGTCATGTGCAGGGCCAGGAAAACGGCCTCTGGCGTGTGAAGACGTCTTCGGCCGCAGTACCGCTCACCATCGACGATCCTGACGAGGTGCTGCATTCCGGCCAGGCCGTGGCGATTGCCGTACGCCCTGAGAAGATGGTGATCCAACGGGATCCGCCGGGGCCTAGCGCCATCAATGTGCTCACCGGCGAGGTGTGGGACATCGGCTATCTCGGTGATTGGACCGTCTATCGGGTGAAGCTCGCCACCGGCGAGATCCTGCGCGTCACCCGTGCCAACGCCTCCCGCTTTGTCGAGAACCCCATTGAGTGGGATGAGCAAGTCTATGTCACCTTCGCGCCGGATGCGGCGGTGATCCTGGCGGAATAGCCATGACGGATCGCACCCTTACGCGGCGCCTCTCCGCGGGTCTCGTGCCCGCCGTGCCTTACCTCTGGCTCGGCGTGCTCTTTCTCGTGCCGTTCCTCATTGTTCTCAAGATCAGCCTCTCGGACCCGGCGGTGGCGCAGCCGCCCTACAAGCCGGTCTTCGAGTGGAGCGACATCGCCGGCTTCTTCAGCGCGCTCGACTTCGAGAACTTCATATTGCTCACCGAGGACGACCTCTATTTCCGCGCAACCATCTCATCCGTGCGCATCGCCGCCGTTTCGACATTGCTGCTGCTCCTCGTAGGCTTTCCCATCGCCTACGGCATGGCGCGCGCGCCGGAGCGCTATCGAGCGCTCCTAGTTGCGGCGATTATCCTGCCGTTCTGGACGAGCTTCCTCATCCGCATCTATGCCTGGGTGGCGATCCTTAAGCCCGAAGGGCTGCTGACGCAGGTGCTCGTGGCAATCGGCCTGATCTCCGAACCGCTGGACATCCTGAACACCGAGACGGCTGTGTATATCGGCATCGTCTATGCCTATCTGCCCTTCATGGTGCTACCGCTCTTCGCGACGTTGGAGAAGATGGACGACACGCTGCTCGAGGCGGCGCTCGACCTTGGCTCGACGCCATGGCGCTCATTCTGGACGATCACTGTGCCGCTTGCCATGCCGGGCATCATTGCAGGCTCGCTCCTGTGCTTCATCCCGGCGGTGGGCGAGTTCGTGATCCCGGACCTCCTCGGAGGTTCGGAGACCTTGATGATCGGCCGGCAGCTCTGGAGCGAGTTCTTCTCGAACCGCGACTGGCCGCTGGCCTCCGCGGTCGCCATCCTGCTTCTGATCGTTCTCGTGGTGCCCATCGTAATCTATCGCGATGTCGAGGCCCGCCGTTTGGAGGCACATCGATGACGATGCGCCGCCTGAGCGTCTTCAACGTCACCTCGCTCGTGATCGGGTTCGCGTTCCTGTACCTGCCGATCCTGCTGCTGGTGATCTATTCGTTCAACGCGTCGCGGCTCGTCACCGTGTGGGGCGGCTTCTCCACGCATTGGTACGGCGCCCTGTTCCGGAACGAGGCGCTCATGGAAGCGGCCTGGGTGACGTTGCGTGTCGCGTTCCTGTCAGCAACGCTGGCCACCCTCCTCGGCACCCTCGCGGCGCTGGCACTCGCCCGCTACGGACGCTTTCCCGGGCGGACGCTGTTTACCGGAATGGTCTATGCGCCCATGGTCATGCCGGAGGTGATCACCGGGCTGTCGCTGCTGCTATTCTTCGTCGCCGTCGGTTTCGACCGGGGCTTCTGGACCATCACGCTCGCCCACACCACGCTCACCATGTGCTTCGTGACCGTGGTGGTGCAGTCGCGTCTCATGACCTTCGACCGCTCGCTCGAGGAGGCCGCGATGGATCTCGGCGCACCGCCCCTGCGCACGTTCTTCTCGGTGACGCTGCCGCTGATCGCACCCTCGATCGTGGCGGGCTTCCTGCTCGCCTTCACCCTGTCGATGGACGATCTCGTGATCGCGAGCTTCAACACAGGCCCTGGGGCTACGACGCTGCCGATCAAGATCTACAGCGCCGTGCGGCTCGGGCTCTCGCCGGAGGTCAATGCGGCCTCAGCCATCCTGATCGGGATTGTAACCGTCGGCGTGATTTCAGCGACTCTGCTGAGCAAGCGCTCGGTACTGCGCTCGCGCCGTAACTCTCACTGAGCGGTGGCCTGCGGCCTTTGCTCGCCGGCGGGAACACGCTGCGACGGGAAGAGCGGCTTCGCCGCGCCCGACCGCTCGATCAGCGAGCGGACCTGAGGGCTGATGGCGACATTGTCCCAATCGCCTGTCACGTCGAAGGCAAGGGCAGGGGCTTGTCCTGCTGGCGCATCGACCGCTGCAACGCCTGCCGTGACCTGGAGCGTCCGGTCGACCATCAGCACCTGCCCGCGAAGGTCGGCCTGCACGGCGGGTCCTTTCAGCTTACCCTCGACGATCTCACCGACGCCGTCCCGCATCATGACTTGGGCTTCGGCCTTACTGAAAGGCGTGCGACCGCCTTTCCAGTTCAGGGATGCGAGAAGAGGGCGCTTATCCACGCGTCGAAGGGCATCCTCAAGATTGATCCCCACCAGTTCTCCATCAGTTATTTCGACCGAGGAGCGGCCCGCTGCCTGACGGATCACGTCCGCAGGGTTGCGACCTTCGCCGTCAAAGCTGAACTGCCCCTGGGCCCGGCCGGTGATCCAGCGGGGCTCGCCGACCGCGGCCAGGAAGGTGGCGATCTTCACTCCTGAGAAGGTTCCTTGGCTCTTGAAGTCGACAAGGCCGTCCTGAGCCGCCAGAGACAGCCGCCCCTTCAACGTGCCGTCATAGAAGTCCGCCCGCCCGATGGAGGCCTCGATGCGGCCGGGTTGGACCAGCACGCTGGCCGCCATGTCGTCCAGGCTGAGGCGCCCGACGCTGGCGCTTGAAGCCGACAGGCGAAGGTCGAGGTCGGCACCTGTGGCCCCGGCCAGGTCGATTGTCTCTTCGCTCCATGCGCCCGAGGAGGTTCGTGTCTGATTGAACGGGGCGAAAAGGTCTGACAGGTTGAGCGTATCGGCGGCCAGGGTGCCGGTGACGACCGGCCGTTCCGTATCGAAGCGGACGCCCAGGGTACCCTCCAGCGTGTCGGAGCCTAGCGCGATGGAGACCGCAGGCCAGGACAGGCGGCGGCGGTCCATGGAGAAGTCGCCGCTGATCGAAAGGGCCCGCAGAAGGGATCCGAAGGGAAGATCCATCCCGCTCCAGCGGGTGAAGTCGCGCACCGAAGCAGTCTTGATGGTGCTTTCTCCCGTGAGGCTAGGGCCATCTCCCAGATGTGCCTCGCCTTCGGCCGTGAGCCGGGCGCCGGGCGCGGAGAGGGTGAGGGAGAACGGGCTGATCTTGTTGGCGGCCAGCAGGTCGGGGAAGAACGAGGCCTGCTCCAGGGAGACGACTTCGTCCCGCCACTGGGCGGATCCCGACATCGTCATCGGCTCGGATGGATCCACCCAGCGGATGATGGCATTGAGGTCGTCGAGATGGGCACTCTTTAGGTCGGTCCAGCGCACCGAGGATTTGGTCACCACCAGCCGGCGGGCATGGGTTTCGGTCGCGCGGTCCTTGAAAATCTCCGTCCATTTGACGGCCTGGAGCTTCTGGGCCGAGGCGGTGATGCGGGTTTCCGTCAGGTCGAAATCGGAGAGGTCGACCCGCCCGAAGAGCAGCGGAAGGATGCGCAGCTCGCCCCTTAGGATGCCACCTTCGGCTTTGAGCGCCCCATTCGGAAACTCAAGCGCTACATTCTCGAACTTGACCCGCGGGATGGGAAGCACCGCGAAGGTGCTCCGGCCCCTGACCGTCAGATCCAGCCCGTACCGGCTCCTCACATGCTCCTTCAGCTCCGCCGACAGGCCACCTCCGGGCAGCGTCCAGGGGGAGGCCGCCGTCCCGAGAACGGCAAGCGAGATCAAGGCGATGAGAAAGACAACGCGGCGGGACATTGAGCGAATGTTGTAAACCTTGGGCGCTGCCTCGCAAGCGGTGAAGACGGGATGTCCTCAGGCAGGGCCGAATTCATGAATACTATCCATATATCCATACGAAGGGATTGTCTAAATTGAGGCCAGGTTGCAGGGTGGCCGCCATTCGAACCGCGACACTTCGAACGGGCAGGCACCTGCCCACAAGGAGAGGATTTGATGGATAAGGTTTACAGCGACGCAAGCTCGGCGCTGGCTGGTCTGGTCAAGGATGGCATGACCATCATGGCCGGTGGTTTCGGCCTCTGCGGCATTCCCGAGGCGCTGATCGAGGCAATCCGTGATTCGGGGGCGAAGGAGCTGACCTTCATCTCCAACAATGCGGGCGTAGACGGGGTCGGCCTCGGCCGCCTTCTGGAGACCCGTCAGATCCGCAAGATGATCTCGTCCTACGTCGGCGAGAACAAGCTCTTCGCCCAGCAGTACCTCTCCGGCGAGCTGGAGCTCGAGTTCAACCCGCAGGGCACGCTGGCCGAGCGCATCCGCGCTGGTGGCGCCGGCATCCCGGCTTTCTACACTAAGACCGGTGTGGGCACCCTCATCGCCGAGGGCAAGGAGGTGCGTGAGTTCAACGGCGAGAAGTACGTCATGGAGACGGGATTGTTTGCCGACATCTCCATCGTCCATGCCTGGAAGGGCGACACGGAAGGCAATCTCGTCTACCGAAAGACCGCCCGCAACTTCAATCCGATGATGGCCACTGCGTCGCGGATGACCATCGCCGAAGTCGAGCATTTGGTGCCGGCTGGCGAGATCGACCCGGACTGCATGCACACTCCAGGCATTTTCGTGAAGCGCATGGTGCATGTGCCGAACCCGGTCAAACACATCGAGCAACGCACGACCCGCAAGCGCGCGGAAGCCGCCGTGCCGGCGGGAGCAGGGGAGGAAGTCTGATGGCCTGGACCCGTGAACAGATGGCCGCTCGTGCCGCCAAGGAGCTGCGCGACGGCTTTTATGTCAATCTCGGCATCGGCATCCCGACGCTCGTGTCCAACTTCATCCCCAAGGGCATGCGCGTGCAGCTCCAGTCGGAGAACGGCATGCTGGGCATGGGCCCGTTTCCGTTGGAGGGCGAGGAGGATGCGGACCTGATCAACGCCGGCAAGCAGACGATCACCGAGCTGCCGACCACGAGCTATTTCTCATCTGCCGATTCCTTCGGCATGATCCGCGGTGGTCATATCGACCTGTCGATCCTCGGCGCCATGCAGGTGGCTCAGAACGGCGATCTCGCCAATTGGATGATCCCCGGCAAGATGGTGAAGGGCATGGGCGGCGCCATGGACCTCGTGGCGGGCGTGAAGCGCGTCGTGGTGGTCATGGAACATGTGGCGAGGGCCAAGGACGGCTCGGAGGATCCCAAGCTCCTGAAGGAGTGCAACCTGCCGCTGACCGGCACCGGCGTGGTGGATCTGGTGATCACCGATCTCGGTGTATTCGCCATCGACAAGAAAGGCGGCTCCGGCATGACTCTGATCGAGCTGGCGGAAGGCGTAACGGTCGAGGAGATCAAGGCCAAGACGGCAGCGGACTTCAAGGTTGCCCTGAACGGCGGTCAGTCGAACGCGGCATAAAGCCTGCATCTCAAACGAATAAGAAAAGCGGCCCTTCCAGGCCGCTTTTCTTATGGGCTGACTGCTCCCGATGAGTTCGTGCTTTCCACCGCCACCTTCGGGCGAGCCTCGGCGCTACGCATCAGCTGAATCACCGGAACAAGGCCGACCAGCACGATGACCAGCGCGGCCAGCGATCCATCCTCGAAGCGGCCGCGCGAGGCATAGGTGTAGACGAGCGTCGAGAGCGTTTCCGTATTGAGGGGCCGCAGCAGCAGGGTTGCGGGCAGCTCCTTGATGCAGTCGACGAAGATCAGCAGAGCGGCGCTTGCCAAGGCCGGGCGCATGAGCGGGATCTGGATCTTCCAAACCATCTCCCGCTGGGAGGCACCGAGCGTGCGTGCCGCATCCTCAAGGCTCGGCGACACCCGGTCGAGGCCGGCCGAGAGGGAGCCCGTCGCAATTGACAGGAAGCGGATCACGTAGGCAATGACGATGCCGCCCGCAGCGCCCATGAGCAGGAGGCCGAGACGCTCACCTGTCAGGTGGCGCCAGATCGTGCCGATGAAGTTATCGAAGCCGACCAGGGGCGTCATCAGCCCCAGCGCCAGCACGGTGCCCGGCAAGGCGTATCCGAGACCCGCGACCAAGACGGCTCCCTTGGTAAGGGAGTTCTTGGACAACCGCACGGCTGAAACCAGCATGACGGCGATGGCCAGCACCGCAACGGTCGCCACCACCGACAACCCGATGGTCGTCATGAAATGCGCAAGGAAGTCCGTGTCGAACTGACCGAACAGGCCGCCGCGCAGAGTCTCGCGGAGAAGAAAGCCCGTCGGCAGGATGAAGCCCAGCAGGACCGGCAGGGCGCAGAGCACGGAGGCCGTCCAGGCGCGTCCGCCTTTGAGCGGAACCGGATGCACCGTGCGATGGCGTTTTGGCGAAAGGGCATAGCGCCTGTCCCGCCGGCCGTATCGTTCGATCAGGATCAGCCCTACGGCGAAGGCCAGCATGACGCAGGCGATCTGCGCCGCACCCGCGAGGCTGCCGCGGTTGAGCCAGGTGTTGTAGACGGAGACCGTCAGCGTGCGCACGCCGAGATATTCGCTCGCGCCGATATCGTTGAGCGCCTCCAGCAACGCCAGCGACAGGCCGACGGCCAGCGCAGGGCGGGCCAGCGGTAGCGCGATGATGCGAAAGAGCTTGATGCGGCTCGCGCCCAGGGTGCGCGCCACCTCCAGCATGCTGGCGCTCTGCGTCAGGAACATCGCCCGCGCGGCGATGTAGATGTAGGGATAGAGCACCGCGGACATGACGAGGATGCAGCCGGGGAGCGAGCGGATTTCCGGAAACCAGTAATCGGTGCGTGACCGCCAGCCCATGAACTCGCGCAAGGCCATCTGCACGAGGCCAGCGGAGTCGAAGATCTCCACATAGATATAGGCCGTGATGTAGGTCGGCACGGCGAGCGGCAGCGGCAGGAGCCAGACCAGGATATTATGGCCGGGGAAGCGATGCGCGGTGACGAGCCAGGCCGTCGTGATCCCCATGGAGCCCGCGACGATGGCGATGCCGGCAAGCAGGGAGAGCGTGTCGATGGTGCTTGCCGGAAGCACATTGGCAATGAGATGCGGCCAGATCTCCGCATCGCCCTCGGCCGCAATGCCGATCAGGGCGGCCACCGGCAGAAAAACCAGCAGACCGACAGCCGCCACGGCGGCGGACAGCCACCATGGGATGCGCTTCGCCTTCGTGCGGGCCGAGAGGCCGATGGCTGTCTGGGTTCTGGCGATCACGGTCAAACGGAAATGGCGCCGCCGTTGCCGGCAGCGCCTCTCTTAAAAAGGAGAGAGCGGTTCATTGAGCCGCCCTTTGTCTTATTGGTCGAAGCCAACCTTGTCGACCAGCTCGCTGGCCTTCTTGCGGAATTTGGCAATCTCGGCAATCGGCACGTTGTCGGCCTTGAGCTCGCCGAAGGACGCGATGGTCGGGTGGATCTTGATGCCGGCCTTGATCGGGTATTCGGAGTTGAGCTCGGCATGTATCTGCTGGGATGCGTCCGAGACCATATATTCCATGAACTTCACGGCATTGGCCTTGTTCGGAGCGTTCTTCGCCAGCGCGAGGCCGGAGACATTCACATGCGTGCCGCCGCCTTCGAAGGTCGGGAGGATCACGTTGATCGCCTCGCCCCACTTCTTCTGTTCGGCGTCGGTGCCGTTGAGCATGAGCGAGACGTAGTAGGTGTTGCCGACTGCGATGTCGCAGACGCCGGCCAGGATATCCTTGGCCTGCTCGCGGTCACCGCCTGAGGGCTTCTTGGCGAGGTTCGCCTTCACGCCCTTCAGCCATTCCTCGGCCTTCGCCTCGCCCTTATGGGCGATCATCGCAGCGATCAGGCTGATATTGTAGAGATGCTGGCCCGAGCGGATGCAGACCTTGCCCTTCCACTTGGGATCGGCGAGCTCCTCGTAGGTGATCTTGTCCTGCTTCACGCGCTCCTTCGAGGCATAGACGACACGACCGCGCAGGGCGATGCCGAACCAGTGACCTTCCGGATCGCGATAGGCCGTCGGGATGACCTTTTCGAGCGCTTCGGACTTCACGGCCTGAGTCACGCCGTAGTCCTTGGCGGCTGCCAGGCGGCCGATATCGACCGTGATGATCACGTCGGCCGGGCTGTTCGCGCCCTCGGTGCGGATGCGCTCTTCGAGGCCGTTGTTGATGAAGATCGTGTTGACCTTGATCCCGGTCTCTTTGGTGAACTCATCAAGGACCGGCTTGATCAGTCCGGGCTCGCGGGTGGTGTAGATGTTCAGCACTTCCTCGGCCGAGGCGGAGAGACCCGAACCGGCCAGGGCACCAAGAGCAGCCGCCCCATAGAGCATGCCGCGCGCAAACGAGATGTTCGCCATCATAGGTTCCTTCAGAATTGATCATGGGCGGCATGGTGCCGTGCCCCATTGATGCTGCAAGAACCATGATGGCACTTTGCGGTCAATCAAAAACCAAATGGAAATCAATAACTTATAAGAATTCTAAACTAAGAATTCCTTATAGTTCTTCTAAGCTGAGGCGGCCTTCCGGACCGTCGCGACCTCCGGCAGGGCGGTGCGAAGGCGGACGATCTCGTCTTCCATCTTCTCCATGTTGTTAAACAGCCGCTCGCTGGCGAGGCGGAGGAAATAGAATCCGAACTGCGGGTTCTGGAAATAGAGCTGGCGAACCTCGTCATAAGAGATGCTCAGGACCTCGCCGGCCTCGATGCATTCCAGGGTCTGGGTGCGGGTGTTGTTGGGGGAGAGAAAACCCATCTCGCCGACGACGTGGCCCTGAACCAGCTCGATCCCCATCTCCTTCAGGCGATAGCGCCCGGAGATCGTGTAGAACATGCAGGTGGCGACATCGCCCTTGGCGAACAACACCTCGCCGGCCTTTGTCTTGCGGCGGGTCATGAAGGGCTTGAGCCATTCCATCGACAGGTCGCTCTTGGAGGCCTCCTTCACGCGCTTGATCAGGCCGAGCATCTGATAGAGCCGCACGCTGTTGATCGGCAGCAGTATCAGATTGGCCACGACGCCGGGAATATTGCCGAGAAAAGCCGAGACGATGAGGGAGCAGATGTTGGCCCCGATCCCGATGCAGCGCAGCGGGATGATTGTTTTCATCGCGCTGCCCGTGATGGCAAGGGCCGCCCCAAACCAGCCGATGGCCTCAACCCAAGTCATGGAAACTCACCCGCATTCGTATGTCACGTTAGGGCATATACCATCGGAATAGGAATCTGCGCCAGCTACGCATTGGCGCAGGATAGAAGCCCCTTAAGAAGGGGCTCTGCATAGGCGGCGCTGCGTCGTTGATTTGATTACGAACGGGGTGCAGCCGCTTGGCCCGGCACGCTCAAGGTCCGCCGCTGAGTCGTCGTGCGCGCATTCGGGTTGGCGACGTTGCCTCGTGGTGCTTGGCCGGAGACGGAAGGCGGGGGCGGAACAGGATCGCGGGGCAGCACGCCGACGGGACCTGTGGAGGCGACGCAGCCGCCTAGGGTGAAGCCGGCGAGAAGAAATGCAGAAATGGTGAGGGTGTTACGCATGTGTGGCTCCACAAGAATCGATGCAGAAGCTAGACCATAGGAAAAGGAAGTCGAGTCTTGCACAATCAAGGAAAGTTGCGGCTCGGGTCTCCTCGGCATAGGCGTGAAGCCTAGTTATCAGTCAAAGACTTGAGAGGCACTAATGGAGGGTCATGATCGCGTGCAGATTCGGGCGTCATTGCTGGCGGTAGAGGTGTGGAGCCGGATCGTGGGTGGCTTTATCCTCCTTGTGTTCTTCGGAGGAGCGGCGGTGGCCAAGTGTCAGGATGCGCCCGCTCCCGGTGCCGACTGGTCCGGATGCTCCAAGGCCCGCCTCGTCCTCACCGGCGAGGACCTGACCGGAACTATTTTTCAGCGCTCCCTGCTGACCTTAAGCGACTTCGCGTCCTCAAAGATGGCAGGGGCTAACCTTGCCGAGACCGAAGTGAGCCGCACACGCTTCGAGGGAGCGGATCTGTCACGCGCCGACTTTACCAAGGCCCTGGGTTGGCGGGCCAATTTCGGACAGGCCAATCTGACCGGGACCTTGTTCGTCTCATCGGATATGAGCCGTTCGAACTTCGCTCAAGCCAAAGCCGCGGGGGCGAACTTCAATAAGGCCGAGCTGAACCGGTCCGATTTCAGCGGCGCCGATCTGACGGGAGCAAACCTGGCCAAGGCCGAACTCGCCCGCGTGCTCTTTCAGAGCGCCAAGGTGACGGGCGCGGATTTCAGCTACTCCAATCTGTCCCGCGCACGCCTCACCGGGCTAGACCTTCAGGGAGCGAAGTTTTCCGGGACATACATGTTTCTGGCCCAGATCGGCGGCTCGGACCTGAGCCGCGCCGTCGGCCTGACCCAAAGCCAAGTCGACATCGCCTGCGGCACTGCGCAGACCAAGCTTCCGGACGGTCTGTCCCAGCCCAAATCCTGGCCCTGTAAGGAAGAGGAAGATTGATCGTCCGGCCGTGGCTGAAACCAAGCCTGAGCGTAGCCGTTGTCCATTGAAGGACGTTCAGGCCCGGAGCCGGGCGCCTATCTATCTTCCTTGTCTCTGAAGGAGTGCGTTCGATTTGACCACGCTCAAAGAATTCGAGGATGCCCTGCGCGAGCAGGGAATGAACATGGCGCTCGCCATTCTGCAGAAGCTGAGGGATCGTGACCGCACGAAGCGTTCGGTGGCGCCAGCGCGACGCATTGCTGGGCGGAAGATGACGCCGGAACTTGCCAGGCGCATCCTGGAGCTTCACGCGACGACAGAGATGACCCAGCAGGAGATCGCCTTCCAGCTTGGTGTCAACCAGGGCCGCGTCAATGAGGTCATCAAGCGTGGAAAGTGGTTGGACGAAAATCCGGCAGCTCCAGAAGCGATCGCGAGAGACAAGGCGAAGGCACGGATGGTCAGTCCGGATGCTCCAAAGCGCGCCGTGAACCGCGACACTCGCGCATCCGCGTCTCCGGACAAGAAACGCCCTGGCCCGAAGGCAAGCAGTCAGGCTCAATTGCTACTCGGCGACCTATAGTCCCGCTGAATTGCTTGGAGCGTCATTTCCAGAAAAAACCCCGCCCGGTGAGGGCAGGGTGAGTGATCTCCTCGCCTTCGGTTGTCAAGCCGAAAACGCAGATATTAGTGCATTCACAATCAGCAATGTCAATCGGTCTTCAATCATTTATTAAGAGACTTATTTTCATCATCTATAGATAATATTCTCAAGTACGAAAGTAGTACTACTTTTTTGCCACTTGAATACTTGAGGTTTGCTCAGGTGTTGCTGATCTGCCATAGCATTCCTCGGCGTAAGAGGCGTAAGTTTTGCCCGTGAATCCTCACATCAAGGGGTTACGGTCATGAGAAAGTGTGTACTTAGTCTCCTGACAGGGGTTGCCGGCATAACGCTTGCTGCAGCCGCTGCCTCTGCTGCGGACCTCCCGGCCCGCGCTGCTCCTCCAGCTCCAATCATCGCAGCCGCTCCGATCTTCACCTGGACTGGTTTTTATGCCGGTGTGAACGCCGGTTGGGGCTGGCGCAGTGACGACCAGCAAACCGTTATCCTCGGCGGGGCCACGCCAGGCACGCTGAACTTCGACAACAACAGCGACGGCGGCTTCACGGGCGGCGCGCAAATCGGCTATAACTACCAGATCGGCTCCTTCGTCATTGGTCTCGAGACCGACATCCAGTGGGCCGACACCGATCAGAACGTGGATGTGGCCTTCGTCCCAGCTGGGGCGCCTGGCACCTTTGTGCCGGGCACGTTTGACAACAACCTTTCGGATTGGTTCGGTACTGTGCGTGCGCGGGCGGGTGTGGCCTTCGACCGGGTGCTGATCTACGCCACCGGCGGCTTGGCCTATACCGACGACAACACCGGCTGGGTGGCCGGCGGCGGTGTTGAATGGGCGCTACCGGTAAACTGGTTCGGCTCCTCGGCAGTCACCTTCGGCGTCGAAGGGCTATGGCTTAGCTTCGATGAAGATGATGACTTTGGCGGCACGGTCGGAACCTTTACCCCGGCTGGTGGAGGGGCTGCCATCCCAGTGGTTGCGCCCGACATTGGCAACGATGACAACGACTTCTTCGTCGCCAGGGCCAAGCTGAACTTCAAGTTCGGCACTTACTGAGAGCCAACAGACCTTGTGCCCGTGGGGTCCGGGAAGCCTCGGACCCCTTCTAAGCCTTCAGAGTCTCGAATGGGCGAAGGCACAGATATGAATGGAAGAGGGAAATTGGCCGCGACCCGTCCTTGAAGGATCTTTGGTCGCGGCCCCGGCCCGTAGTTGCCCCCACGGGAAGCTCAGCTCTAGACCTGGAAAACGTGACCTGATTGAGGCGTTGTTCAGGCCATAAAATTTTTCAAAAAACTTTGGAACTAACTTCTAGTACCTGCGTTTACACGCATCTCCGGTCACTTTTGCCCCTACGGCCGGACACCTTAGAGCACCCTTTGGGGTGCTCTTTCTTTTTGTAATCCTTCATCTTTTTCCCGATTTTGCGAATCACTGTCGAGCTTGAGCCTATGAATTGCGAGTCAGGGGTTCAAGCGACGGAAGCTTGGCTGTCATTGCATTCACGCAAAGCCTAATTGCTGGGATGAAAGCGGAATGGCTTAGTCGTATGTGCGCTCGTCGGCGATGACCTTTCCGTCGTTGGGAAGGCCTCCAGGTGAGACGAAAGTCACGGCACCCTTCAGCTTGGCGATGTTCTGCAACGTCACGCCAACAGCTGCGGCGAGATCATCGCCCGGCCTGGCTGTTTCCGCCACCAGAGTCATCACGTCCGTTTCGCCCTCCCGGGTTACTCTCAGGCGCAGACGGCCCAGTTCCGGATGGCGGCGGCCGATCTCTGCTACCTGCTCGGGACGCACGAACATGCCCTTCACCTTCGTGGCTTGATCGGCCCGGCCCATCCAGCCCTTGATGCGCGTGTTGGAGCGCCCGCAGGAACTCGCGCCGGCCATGACAGCCGTGAGGTCGCCAAGGGCAAGGCGGACGAAGGGGTGATACGGATCAAGGGTGGTGACGACGATCTCGCCGACTTCGCCCTCAGGCACGGGATCGCCAGTGCCTGGCCGCACGATCTCCACGATGATGTCCTCGTTCAACACGAGCCCATCGCGGGCAAGGGTCTCATACGCGATGAAGCCGATATCCGCCGTGGCATAGGCCTGATAGGCCTCGATGCCCCTGGAGGAGAATTCCTCCTGAAGCGATTTCGGAAAGGCCGCCCCCGACACGAGCGCACGCCGGATGGAGGATACATCCCGTTCCGATGCCGCAGCGCTGTCGAGCAGGATCTTGAGAAAGTCCGGCGTGCCGCAATAGGCGACCGGGCGGTAGGCCTCGATCAGTTCGAACTGCTGCTCGGTGTTGCCGGGGCCGGCGGGAATGACGGCGCAGCCCAGGGCGCGTGCGCCGGAATCCATGATGAAGCCGCCGGGCGTGAGGTGATAGCTGAAGGTGTTGAGCACGACATCGCCGCGCCGGAAGCCTGCTGCGAATAGCCCGCGCGCCGAGCGCCAGGGATCGGAGGTGGCGGATTCAGGCTCAAAGATCGGCCCCGGTGAGGTGAAGAGGTGTCCGAAGGATCCGGGCACATCGGCGATGAGGCCGCCGAAGGGCAGAGCGGACTTCTGCAACTCCGGCAGTTCGGCCTTGCGCAGCACGGGCAGCCTCGCCAGAGCCTCCCGGCTCGTGATGCCGGCAGGGTCGATCCCCTTCAGCCGCTCGGCATAGGCCGGCGAATGGAGTGCATGCTTCAGGATCTCGGGCAGCCGCGCAAAGAGGGCAGCCTCGCGCTCGGCGGGATCACGGGTTTCGAGAGCGTCATAAAAATCAGACATCAGCACTCTTTTTAACTTCTGCTTCTTTTGAGCTTACTCTTACTCCTGGGTAAGGGTACTCATTGAAGTACCGTCCCATAACGCGCAGCGCGTCTAACGCATCATTATGAAGAATAGTCTCAAAGCCTGCTTCTTCTTGCATCATACGCTTGATGCTCGAAAGTTCGTGGAGAGGCTCTCGGAAGTGAGCGTATGAATTTCTGATCAATCTAAATTTCTCGAAATCTTCCGCATGGTCGTCGCTAAACAAACCCGTTTTCTGACCCCGTTTTAATAAGTTTTCGAAACTCATCCTCTTGGCACTATCAAGGCCGGATGCGTAAAATACGCCGGCAAAATGCCTCTCTATTGTAGCCAGCGCAGTTAAAATTGCTGATAGGTAGAGCCCATTTATGTATGCCAGCTTCGCCTCTACAAAGGCTCTATAGGACTCTGTGCCGCCGAAAAATAAGATACCTGTTTCTGTATCTGGAAACAATTTCAACAGCTTCTCAGCGCGATCTACTCGTTCCTGTAGAGTTTGGGCGTCTTCTTCTCGCAGCCAGTCTTCAAGACTTACCATCTACCGCACCTATCAAGCCAGCCAGCGCTTGCGCCGCTTGTAGCTCTTCACGGCGCGGAACGACTTGCGGTCGCCCTCCGAAACGCCGAGGTAGAACTCCTTCACGTCCTCGTTCTCGCGCAGCATCTGCGCCGGCCCGTCCATCACCACGCGTCCGGTCTCAAGGATGTAGCCATAGGTGGCGTATTTGAGAGCCATGTTGGTGTTCTGCTCTGCCAGCAGGAAGGAGACGCCCTCCGTCGCATTGAGCTTGCGCACGATCTCGAAGATTTCCTCCACGATCTGCGGCGCGAGTCCCATGGAAGGCTCGTCCAGTAGGATCATCGAGGGCTTGGACATCATGGCGCGCCCGATGGCGCACATCTGTTGCTCGCCGCCGGAGGTGTAGCCTGCCATCGACGTGTGGCGCTGCTTGAGACGCGGGAAGTATTCGTAGATCGCCTCGATGTCACGGCGAATGGCGGCATTGCCGTCTTTGCGTGTAAAGGCGCCGGTGAGCAGGTTCTCCTCGATGGTGAGATGGCCGAAGCAATGGCGGCCCTCCAGCACCTGGATGCAGCCGCGGCGCACGAGCTCGTTCGGTGAGAGCTTGTCGACGCGCTCGCCATTGAACTCGATCGAGCCCTTCGTCACTTCGCCGCGCTCGGCGTGCAGCAGGTTGGAGATGGCTTTGAGCGTCGTCGTCTTGCCTGCGCCGTTCGCCCCGAGCAGCGCGACGATGCCACCCTTGGGCACATTCAGCGAGACGCCCTTGAGCACGAGGATCACGTGGTCGTAAACGACTTCAATGTTGTTGACCGTGAGGACGGTTTCGGCGGCTGAGACAGGTTGAACGGCGGCGGTCATTTCAATCTCCAAGCCCTCTCCCCTGAGCGGAAGAGGGTGCCCTGCGAAGCAGGGTGGGAGAGGGGCCGTGCTCAATCGAACTGCCCCTCTGCCGGCTCACTTGCGTTCGCCACCCTCTCCCGCAGGGAGGAGAGGGTGAGATGCGTTCGAACTAACTTGCCTTGTCGCAAGCCTCGGTCCGCTTGGGCCAGCCGGCGTTCTTCTCGGCGTAGTCCTTCGCAGCGGCTTCGAGCTGACCCTTGACGCGGTCGGTCATCGGCTCGATGGGGTTGGAGATCTTTACCCACTTGGTGCCGTCCCATTCCTGCATGAAGGCGGCACGGTGGCCGTTGTGGTCCGAGCAGGAGAGAACGAGCTGGTCGGTGAAGCCTTCGAGGCCGAGCTCCTTCAGGCGGGCCGGATCGAGCTTGATGTTCTCCATGCCGCGGCGCACATCCTCGCCGGTCACGGCCTTCTTGCCGGTGACCTTCTGAGCCTGGGCAATGCCCTCGGCAATCAGCAGCGAGTTGTAGATGCCGCGGTTGTAGAGAAGCTCGCCGACCTTGTCCTTCTGAGCCTTCGAGAAACCCTTGTCGACTACATGCTTCTGGATGTCCTGGATGGCCGGGAAGTTCGTTCCCACGGCATGCCAGTTCAGCATCTTGAAGCCCTTGGCGCCGGCGCCGCCCGAGCGGGCGTCGTCCTCACCCGGCCACCAGACCGAGTAGAACTTGTCCATCGGATAACCGGAGCGGACCGCTTCCTTTACGGCTGCGCCATTCATGGAGCCCCAGCCCCACATGATCATGTAGTCGGGCCGGTCGCGACGGGCGCTGAGCCATTGTGAGCCCTGGTTCTGCATGTCTTGGGCTGCGACGGGATAGAGCGCAACTTCGAAGCCGATATCCTTTGCCAGTTCCTGGAGCAGCGGGATCGGCTCCTTGCCGAAGGCGGCGTCGAGATGCAGGAAGCCGATCTTCTTGCCCTTGAGCTTCTCCAGGCCGCCTTCCTTCTCGCCGATGTACTTGATGATCATCGACAGGCCGTCCCAGTAGGTGGCCGGGGGGTTGAAGACCCAGGGGAAGATGTCGCCACGGGCCGAAGCCGAGAGACCGTAGGCCATGGATAGGATCGGGATCTTGTCCACGGAAGCGCGCGGAATGAGTGGTAGGGTGATGCCCGTCGACCACGGGTTCACAATGACCGGGTTCTTGCCCTTCACCGACTCGTAGCATTCGACGCCCTTCTTGGTATCGTAGCCGGTCTCGCATTCCTCGAGAACGAGCTTCACGCCGCCGATGCCGCCGTCGCGCTCGTTCAGCATGCGCAGGTAATCGTGCATGCCGTCGGCAATGGGGGTGCCGGATCCGGCGAATGGGCCGGTGCGGTAGGTGAAGAGGGGAACATAGACCGAGTCCTGCGCGAAAGCAGGAAGGGCCATGCCCGCGAGCATCGTCGCGGCGGCTAATCCAAGACCAATTCTGCGAAACGACATGGTTGCGTTTCCTCCCGTTGTATCGACCGGTGGCCGAATTCTTGTTCCGTTTTCGTCTCCTTGCGGTCCGCCGTCAGTAGGGGAACGGCCAGACCAGGAGCTTCTGCTTGCCGATCTGCCAGAGCCGCGCGAGGCCGTGCGGTTCGACAATCAGGAAAAAGATGATGAGCGCCCCCACGATCATGAAGCGCAGGTGCTCGATCACGTCGGCGCCCACCGAGATGCCGAAGGGCGAGAGCATTGCTGGCAGCACGATGCCCAACACGATGGGAAGAATAAATATGAGTGCCGCGCCGAAGAACGAGCCGATGAGGCTGCCGAGCCCCCCGATGATCACCATGAACAGGATGAAGAAGGACTGGTTGATGTTGAACACGTCGTATTCCGCGCCGCCGTACCAGAGGAACACGAGGAGCGCGCCGGCGACGCCGCAATAATAGGACGACACAGCAAAGGCCAAAAGCTTGGTCTGGAGCGGCCGAATGCCCATGAGCTCCGCCGCCAGGTCCATGTCACGGATCGCGATCCACATGCGCCCGATGCGGCCGTGGACGAGGTTAGAGGCGAGCCAAGTGAGCAGGATCACGATGGTCAGCACTACAAGATAGCGCGTCTGCGGCGTTGCGTTCGGACCCATGATCGGCGTGCCGAACAGGGTGCGCAACGGCGCATCGAGGGCGCCTGAGACGTTGTAGTTCACGAGCCATGGGATGCGGATGAAGCACCATTGCAGGAAGAACTGCGCGGCAAGCGTCGCAACCGCCAGATAGAAGCCCTTGATGCGCAGCGACGGCAGCCCGAACAGGGCTCCGATGGCGGCAGAGAAAAAGCCGGACATGAGGATCCAGACGATGACGTTCACCTCCGGAAAGGCGGTCATCAGCTTGTAACAGGCATACGCGCCCACGCCCATGAAGGCACCGGTGCCCAACGACAGCAGGCCCGTATAGCCCGTGAGGATGTTGAGCCCGATGGAGGCGAGCGAGAACACCAGGAACGGGATCATCACCGCCTGCAGTAGGAAGCTGTTGCCGATGAACGCCAAGGCATAAGCGGCGACGATGATGAGGCCGAGCCCGATCCTGTCCTGGCGCAGGGGAAAGATCGCGCTGTCTGCGACGTAGCTGGTCTTGAACTGGCCGGCCTCACGGTAGAGCACTGAACAATCCCTCTTAAATCCGTTCGATGATCTTCTCGCCGAACAGTCCTTGTGGCCTGTAAAGCAGGAAGAGCAGGGCGATCACGTAGGCAAGCCATGTCTCGACGCCGCCGCCCACGAGAGGCCCCCAGTAGAACTCGCCGATCTTCTCGCCCACCCCGATGATGAGGCCGCCGATGATGGCCCCGGGAATGGAGGTGAAGCCGCCGAGGATGAGAACGGGGAGAGCTTTCAGGGCGATGATCTGGAGCGAGAAGGACACGCCTGAGCGTGCGCCCCACATGATGCCCGCGACCAGCGCCACGAGGCCTGCGGCGAACCAGACGATGACCCAGATCTGGTTGAGCGAGATGCCGACCGAGAGGGCCGCCTTGTGGCTGTCCGCCACTGCGCGGAGCGCCCGCCCGATGCGGGTCTTGGAGAAGAACACCGCCAGCAGGCCGATCATGATGGAGGCGATGACGGCGGCGGCAATGTCGAGGTGCTGGAAGCGCACCATTCCGCCCAGCATGTCCAGTTCCGTCGTTCCCTGAGGCAGGAACAATGCCCCGGTGATCATTTCCTTCGGGTTGCCGCCGAAGATCAGCTCGCCGAAGCCGATGAGGAAGTAGGTGAGCCCGAAGGTCGCCATGAACAGGATGATGTCGGGCTGGTTGACGAGCGGGCGCAGCACCACCCGCTCCACCACCACGGCCAGGACGAGCATCGTCAAGGCCGCGAGGATCAGGGCCAGAAAGGCCGGCACGCCCTTCTCATAGAGCCCCACCAGGGTCAGGGCCGCGAACACGACCATAATGCCCTGAGCGAAGTTGAAGACGCCCGATGCCTTGAAGATGAGCACGAAGCCGAGCGCAATCAGCGCATAGAGCACGCCGGAGACGAGCCCTTCCCAAAGAGTCTGGATCAGCAGATCCGGCGCCTCGCCCATGAAGACGAAGGGTTCGATGAAAACCTTATAGAGAATGTCCATCGCCCGTCCTCAATGCGCCACGCCGAGATAGGCATCGATCACCCGCTTGTCGCTCTTGACCTCCTGCGGCGTCCCGTCGGCGATCTTGCGCCCGTATTCCAGCACCACGACCCGGTCGGAGAGATCCATCACCACGCCCATGTCGTGCTCGATGAGCGCGATGGTGGTGCCGTATTGCTGGTTCACCTCGAGAATGAAGCGGGACATGTCCTCCTTCTCTTCCAGGTTCATGCCGGCCATGGGCTCGTCGAGCAGCAGAAGCTCCGGCTCCATGGCGAGCGCCCGCCCAAGCTCGACCCGCTTCTGCAGGCCGTATGGCAGTTTTCCAACAGGGGCCTTTCGGATGTGCTGGATCTCGAGAAAGTCGATGATCTCCTCCACAAAGCGGCGATGCTCCACTTCCTCCTTCATGGCCGGGCCATGGCGGAAGAGCTGCCAGAAGAAGTTCGACCGCATCTTGATCGAGCGGCCGGCCATGATGTTGTCGAGCGTCGACATGCTCTTGAACAGGGCCACGTTCTGGAAGGTGCGGGCGATGCCGCCCCGAGCTGCCTCATGGGGTCGCATCTTCGGCCTCTTGACACCCTTGAAGGTGATGCGCCCTTCCGTCGGGTAGTAGAAGCCGTTGATGCAGTTGAGCATCGAGGTCTTGCCGGCACCGTTCGGCCCGATGATGGCGCGGATCTCACCCTTGCGGATGTCGAACGACACATCAGTGAGCGCCTTCACGCCGCCGAAGCCGAGCGAGACGTTGTCCACGGCGAGCAGCACGTCGCCCTTGGCGAAGACGGGATTGTCGGGGGCTCTCATTCAGCCGCCTCCAGTACATGCCCATTCTCGGCCGGATAGAGCTTCATGTCCTTGATCTTGACCCTTGCGGAGATCACACCCTTGCGGCCGTCCTCGAAGGTGACCTCCGTGGAGATGTCCGCCTCGGCCGAGCCGTCGTAGAGCGCCTGGATCAGTGGAGCGTAGCGGTCGGCGATGAAGCCGCGGCGCACCTTCTGCGTGCGCGTGAGCTCGCCATCGTCGGCATCGAGCTCCTTGTGCAGGATGAGGAAGCGCTTGATCTGCGATCCGCCCATGCGGGGTTCGCAGGCCAGCGAGCGGTTGACCTCGTCCACGTGTTTCTCGATCATCTCGTAGACGCGAGGATGACCGGCGAGCTCCTGATAGGAGGCATAAGTGACGCCGTTCCGCTCGGCCCAGTTGCTCACCGCCACGAGGTCGATATTGATGAAGGCCGCCACATAATCCCGACCGTCGCCGAAGCAGACCGCTTCCTTGATGTTTGGGTAGAACTTCAGCTTGTTTTCAAGGTATTTCGGCGGGAAGAGTGCGCCGTCCCGCATCTTGCCCACGTCCTTGGCGCGGTCGATGATCTTGAGGTGACCGTTCTGGTCGAAGAAGCCGGCATCGCCCGAATGCACGAAGCCGTCCGGAGTCTTCGTCTCGGCGGTCTTCTCATCGTCCTTGTAGTAGCCCACGAAGACGCCGGGCGAGCGATAGAGCACCTCGCCATTCTCCGCGATGCGGATCTCCACCTGCGGGGCAGGGCGGCCCACCGTGTCGGCGCGGATCTCGCCATCGGGCTGCATGGTGATGTAGACGGAGGCTTCCGTCTGTCCATAGAGCTGCTTCAGGTTCACCCCGATGGAGCGGTAGAAGCGGAAGATCTCGGGACCGATGGCCTCGCCCGCCGTATAGCCCACCTTCACGCGCGTCATGCCGAAGCGGTTGCGAAGCGGCGCATAGACGAGCACGTTGCCAAGCTGCCAGAGAAAGCGATCCCATAGCCCGACGCCCGGCTCTCTGTTCAGGATCCGCTCGCCGACCTTGTTGGCGTGGTTGATGAAGGTGTGGAACATGCGCCGCTTGAGCGCGCTCGCATCCTCGATGCGCACCATGGTCAGCGTCAGCATGCTCTCGAAGATGCGCGGCGGAGCGAAGATATAGGTGGCGCCGATCTCGCGACGGTCGTCCGCTACCGTCTCCGGGCTCTCGGGGCAGTTCACGCACAGGCCTGCCAGGAAGGCCTGCGCATAGGAGAAGATGTGGTCGCCGACCCAGGCGATCGGCAGGTAGGCCATGATCTCGTCGGTCTCGTCGAGCTTGTCGAAGTCGCAACCGATCTTGGCTGCTGCGATCACCGCGTCCGAGGTGAGCATCACGCCCTTGGGGCGGCCCGTGGTGCCGGAGGTGTAGAGGATGATCGCGAGATCCGCGCCCTTGCCGTCCTCAAGGGCACGCTCGATGGCCTCCGCCTCCTGATCATCTGTCAGCCGGGCGCGGCCTTCTTCCACGACGGACTCGATGGAGTGCAGGTGGCTGTGGTCGTAATCCCTCAGGCCCTTCTGTTCGTCATAGAGCACATGCTGAAGCTGGGGCAGTTGCTCGGACACGGAGAGAAGCTTGTCGACCTGCTCCTGGTCCTGCACGGCCGCATGGGTCACCTCCGCATGGGCCAGCACATAGGCCATCTCGTCCGCGACGGAGTCCGCGTAGACCGGGATCGGGATCGCGCCGATCCACTGCGCGGCGGCGATGCTCCAATAAAGATAGGGGCGGTTGTAGCCGATGATGGCGATCTTGCCGCCGCGCTTCAGTCCAAGCGACTGCAGCCCGCTGGCATAGGCGCGAACGATCTCGTGCACCTCGGCCCATGTCCAGGACTGCCAGATTCCTAAGTCCTTGTGCCGAAACGCCGTGCGGTTCGGACGCGTGCGCGCGTTGCGCACGAGCAGTTTTGGAAATGTATCCGCGCGCGCATCTGCTGCCGTCGTCAAAGACGTCAATCTCCCTGGCACCCGCGCGTCTTCTGGCGCGGTATGGCTACGTTCCCTCTTGATGCATGGCCGTGCCGGCGCAAGCACCTGCCGGTCTTTTTGCCGGCTGCCCGTTTCAGGCCTCGTTGGGGATGTATACTGTCGCGCCCACCTAGGGAGGGCAAGGTGCCACCACCCGCTACCATGGGCTAATACGCCGCCGGACATTGTTTCCGACGGCGGCATTGTTCGATCAGGACGTCAGGCGGTATTGCTACGGTACGGCGGTGAGAGCTGCCGGCTCGATCTCATCGGCTCTGACGAGACGCTCGGCGCCGACCGTGTTCTTGACCCGGTAAACGGCGTAACCGTCTGCCTTCGACACGAGGCATACGATGCAATAGGTGCGGTGATCCGCATAGCCCGAGGCCGGTCTGCTGATCCGGACAAGCTGCCCGATATGGAATGCCTCATTCATGGGCGCCTCCACCGTCTTGGCGGCGAGGGGAGTGAGCTTGAATGCGCCAGGAGCGCAATGCGATCTCCCGGATAAAGCTGCCAAGCTCGAACGTCCGCTCGCGTTCTTCCACGCTTTGACCAGATCAGGAAGGAAGGCTGCGGCAAAAGGATGACATTTTGCCCTTTGACTCCCATCCGCGACATGATGCCGTTCCGGACATGACAAGAATCAAGAGACCGCAGATCCCTTATGGGCGCATTAACATGAGATAAGTCCCAAGGCGCACGTTCGGCGTCGTCGCCCCAGGAGCGTTCCCGATGCCGAGAAACAGCCGTCGGTTTACTGGGCAGGCGGTCCGGCTGGACGACTAGGATTGGAAGGATTGGCAGGAGTCGTCTGAGCGGGCTGGTTGTCGGTGCCCGCGCTTCCGGTCTCATCCGGCCCATCGTCGCCGCAGGCGGACAAGGCGAGCAGGGCAGCGAGAGGCAGGATCAATTTCAGGCGCATGTCGGTCTCCATGTCTGGTCCTGTTCAACTCTTCTGCCTCCGGGTGGTTCACGGACGGGTGAGAGGTTTGGAGGCCGATTATCTGCGTGCAATGAAGTGGAAGAAGCTGCCTGTCACATGGCCTCGTCGATGGCCGGCGACGCCCAGGTCGTTCCCTTCGGCATCTGCCGTCCTGGCGAAAGCGGCCTCTGCGGCCGTATCGCTCTGCGTGACCGAGGCATAATGGAACTCATGACCGACGAGACGCTGCCCGGCCGATCCTAGAACACCGTCATGAAGAAGATGAGCGACCCGGTAGCCGAGATGCATCTTGCGCTTGGCATAGCTCGTCTCGACCGGCAGGAGACCCCCCATGGCATGCACATGCCCATCCCCGTCCTCCAGGGATTGGCCTAGCACCATATAGCCGCCGCACTCGCCGTGGACCCGCCTGTTCGCCGCAAAGCTGCGCAGCCCTTCGAGAAAACACCGGGCATTCGCGATACGTCCGGCGTGAAGCTCAGGATAGCCTCCAGGCAGCCAGCAGACGTCGCAATCCGAGGGTGGAGCCTCGTCGGCGAGAGGCGAGAAGGTCACGATCTCGGCACCCGCCCTGCGCCATGCGGCAACGACATGCGGGTATACGAAGGAGAAGGCCTGGTCGGATGCCAGCGCGATGCGCTGGCCCGGCGGTGGCAGGGCAATCACGTCGTCATGGCTGTTGAGCTGCGTCCGGCCGGCCAATGCCATGAGGCGGTCGAGATCGATCGCGCGTTCCACCGCATCCGCCAGGCGCTCCAGCCGCGCCTCCAGTTCCTCGGTCTCGCCCGCCTGAACGAGGCCGAGATGGCGCTCCGGCAGGGCGAGATCCGCGTTGCGCATGAGCGCGCCGAGGACCGGAAGGCCGATGCGGGCCATCCCATCCTCCACCAGCCGGCGGTGCCGTTCGCTCGCGACCTTGTTCAGCACCACGCCGGCCACATGGATCCGCGGGTCGAAGCGGGCACAGCCGAGCGCGACGGCGGCTGCCGATTGCGCGTGTCCCGACACGTCCAGCACCAAGATCACCGGCCAGCCGAAGAGAGCCGCTATGTCGGCGCTCGCGCCCGTGCGGCCGAGCTCCTGACGGATGCCGTCGAAGAGGCCCATCGAGCCTTCCGCAAGCACGAGATCGGCGTCGCCGGCAGCCTGCGATGCGATGGATTCGAGCAGGGGCCGATTCATGGCGAAGCTATCGAGATTGAAGCTTGGTGCGCCGGTGGCCGCCGCGTGGAAGGCCGGGTCGATGTAATCAGGGCCGCATTTCACGCCGCGCACGTTGAGTCCTCTGCGGGCGAGCGCCCGTTGCAGGCCGAGCACGACAGTCGTCTTGCCCGAGCCCGACCGGGGCGCGGCAATCAGCAGACCGGGGCTGAGCTTCACTGGGCCGCCTCGCTGCCGAACTCGAGCAGATGATTGGCGATGGCCGAGCGGAAGGCCGCAATGGCCCCGATGGCCACGATGGCGGGCGAGCGGATGAGCCCGTCCTCGGCGAGCTTCGGCAGGGTCGCGAGCGTGCCCTCAACGACGCTCTCCTTGGCGGTCGTTGCGCCATGGACCACGAGCGCTGGCGTGTCGCCAGAGAGCCCGCCCTCCACGAGACCCTGCACGATGGAGGGAAGGTTCGAGACTGCCATGTAGAGCACGATGGGCGCGCCCGTGCGGGCAAGCGACGCCCACTCGATTTCCGAATCCGGCGCAGGGTGGCCGGTGGCCAGGATCACCGCGTGGTTCGTCTTGCGCATGGTTGCGGGCACGCCATGGATGGCCAGCGAAGCAAGGCCGCTCGATACACCCGGAATGATGCGGAAGGGAATGCCGGCCTCCGCCAGGGCCAAAGCCTCTTCGCCGCCGCGCCCGAAGATGAAGGGATCGCCTCCCTTGAGTCGCAGCACCCGCTTGCCCTCGCGGGCGAGCTGGATCAGCCGCTCGCAGATGTCCCGCTGCACGGCCGAGGGCTTGCCGCCGCGCTTGCCGGCGAATTCCAGGGCGGCATCCTCGCGGGCGAAGGAGATAACGGCAGGATCGACGAGGGCGTCGTAGACGATGACATCCGCCTTCGCGAGGGCGTTCAGGGCATGGATCGTGAGCAGGCCGGGATCGCCCGGGCCTGCGCCGACGAGCCAGACCGTGCCGGGCGCGAAGGGCGGCGTGAGGCGGGAGAGGGCGGTCATGCGGGTCTCCCGGCGTGACGAGCCGTCCCGAGATGGCTGTTGGAATTCATGGGGACGTTGTAAGAGGGCTTATGGACGAGAGTAAACCCGCCGGAACCTTGCGCCGTGGCTGGACCACGGGCGCCTGCGCCACGGCGGCGGCCAAGGCGGCGTATCTTGGCTGGCATACAGGCGATTGTCCCGACCCCGTCGAGATCGTGCTGCCGGGCGGGGCGCGGCCTGCTTTCTCCCTCGCGCTCACCGAAGCCATCGAAGGTGGCATGCGGGTCGGCATCGTCAAGGATGCGGGCGACGATCCGGATGTGACCCACGGCGCCTTGGTGATCGCGACCGTTCGGGCGGGGAGAGCGGATTCCGGCGTGACGTTCCGGGCCGGTGAGGGTGTGGGCACCGTCACCCGGGCAGGGTTGCCCCTGCCTCCCGGTGAGCCCGCCATCAATCCGGTGCCGCGCCAGATGATCCGCGACAACCTGGAGGAGGCGGCGCGCAGCCTCGGTGGGGCGACAGACATCGAGGTTGAGATATCCATCCCGGGCGGCGAGGCCATCGCCCTGAAGACCCTCAACCCGCGCCTCGGCATTTTGGGCGGCCTGTCGATCCTCGGCACCACCGGCGTGGTGGTGCCATATTCCTGCTCGGCCTGGATCCACAGCATCTATCGCGGCATCGACGTGGCCCGCGCCGGAGGCCTCGATCATGTGGCAGGCGCCACCGGCTCGACCTCCGAGAAGGCCGTTCAGGCGCTCTACGATCTGCCGGACCATGCGCTGATCGACATGGGTGACTTCGCTGGCGGCATGTTGAAATACCTGCGCCGCAACCCGGTCCCCAAAGTCACCATCGCGGGCGGCTTCGCCAAGATGACCAAGCTCGGTCAGGGCTTGCTCGACCTGCATTCGCGCTCCGGTGCCGTCGATCTCGCATGGCTGGCCGAGCGACTGTGCGAGGTCGGTGCCGAGCCCTTCATCGCGGAGCAGGCGCGTGGCGCCAACACCGCGCTCGAAGTGCTGGAGACCGCCAAGCGTCTTGGCCTTCCGTTGGCCGACGTGGTGGCGCAGCATGCATGGCAGACGGCCTCTAAAGCCCTGCGTGGTGCCGAGATCGCGCTTGAAATCATCGTGTTCGACCGCAACGGTCAGCTCGTGGGCCGCGTGCCGTTCCATCCGGTTGCCTGACGCTGCGGTTCTCATTGGCCGCCCTCACGGGCGCTGGGGCGAAAGCGCCGGTCGTAATCGGTTGAGTAGAGCGCGCTGTCGCGGAAATCCTTTGCCTCCAGCGTGCGCCCCACCAGGATCAGCGCCGTGCGTTCCAGATTCTCGGCGCGCACCATGGCGGCGATCGTGGACAGCGTTCCCTTGATCACCCGCTCGTCCGGCCAGGAGGCGCGCCAGACCACGGCGGCTGGACAGTCGGCGCCGTAAGCAGGGATCAGATCCTCGACTACCTGCTCGATCACGTGGATCGACAGGTGAATGGCGAGCGTCGCCCTGGTTTGCGCGAAGGTGGCAAGCCGCTCCGTCTCCGGCATGGCTGACGCCCGGCCGGAGGTTCGCGTGAGCACCACCGACTGGCCCACCTCGGGCACGGTCAGCTCGCGCCCGAGGGCAGCAGCGGCCGCCGCGAAGGCGGGAACGCCCGGGGTGATGGTGTAGGGAATGCCAAGCGCATCGAGCCGCCGCAGCTGCTCGCCCATGGCGCTCCATATCGAGAGATCGCCGGAATGGAGCCGCGCTACGTCCTGGCCTTGTTCATGCGCGCGCACGTATTCTGCCGTAATGGCGTCAAGATCGAGGGGGGCCGTGTCCACGAGCCGCGCTCCGGACGGGCACCAGGACAGGATCTCCGGCGGCACGATGGAGCCGGCATAGAGACAGACCGGGCAGCGTTCGATGATCGTGCGCCCGCGCACGGTGATGAGATCAGGGGCGCCGGGACCCGCTCCGATGAAATGAACGGTCATGAGCTGGTCTCCGAACGCGCAAGGGCGCAGGTGGCGGAGGCTGATGCAATGCGCTCCAGAATAAGTTTTGAGTGTGATCCTGCGGCGGCGAGCGCTGCAGCTTCGGCGACCGATCCAACTCCATGCGCAGCGATGGAGCGGGCTGATTGCGTGCGCACATGCGGCGCTGTTTCCACGAGAGTAGCTTGCGCAACTGTCGTCGCCACAACATCAAGCCGACGGGCGGCCTCCCTGAAGGCAGGCAAGGCGGTGAGTGCTTCGATGGTCGCAAGACTTTTCAACGCATCACGCGCAATCGCAGCGCGCTCCAGCGCCTGCTCCACCAGAGCCACGATCTCGCCGGCTTCGACGCTGCGCCTGAATCCTACGCCTGCCACGATCATGGCTTTACCACCACCCATTGCGTCACGGGCATTGCGGCGCGCCAGCCATGCATGCCGCCGACGGCTTCGAGGCGCGCGAGAGCCAACCGCCGCATGGTGCCGCCGTGGCGCCCATAGAGTGTTCCGAGCAGCGTCTCTGTCTCCAGAGTCACCGCATTGACGACGAGGCGGCCGCCGGGTTTCAGCGCCGTCCAGGCGGTCTCGAAAACGCCGGGCTTCGATGCGCCGCCCCCGATGAAGATGGCATCAGGCACCGGCAGGTCGGCCAGCGCTTCCGGCGCCTGTCCAATGCGAGTGTCGAGCGCCGTTGCGCCGAGTTCCTGTGCATTGCGCCGCGCCCGCTCGGCGCGCTCCGGCCTCTCCTCGATGCCGATGCAGCGGTTGCGCGGATGGCGCAGGCACCATTCGATGCCGACCGAGCCCGCGCCCAGGCCAATATCCCACAACAGCTCGCCGGCCTTTGGCGCAAGGGCAGCCAGGGTCAGTGCGCGGATCTCCGCCTTGGTGAGCTGGCCATCATTCTCGAACCAGGAATCGGGAAGGCCGGGCGTGAGCGGAACGACACGGGCATCGCGCGATGGCTTGGTTTCGATTGCGACGGTGTTGAGCGGGTCGATCTCGCGGATCTCGAACAGATCCGCATCCGCATAGCGGATCCGCTCGCGCGGGCCGCCCATGGCTTCCAGCACCGTGATCGTCGAGGCGCCCATGCCGCGCGCCCTCAGCAACTCGGCAAGCCTGCCCGGCGTCGAACCATCCCACGACAGGGCGAGAATGCGGGCGCCCGGTTGCAGATGGGGAACGATCCGCTCCAGTGCCCGCCCGTGCAAGCTCACGCAGTCGCAATCCGGCAGCGACCATCCGAGGCGCGTGGCTGCAAGGCTGAAGGCGGAGGGCTGCGGATGGCAGACGATCTCATCCGCCGGAACAAGACGCGCGAGTTCGGCTCCCACGCCATAATGAAAAGGATCGCCGGTTGCGAGCACGCAGGTGGGCTGGCCTCGGCGGGCGAGGATTATTGGGTAGCCCTCGGCGAAGGGAGAGGGCCAAGTCTGAGCCTGCGCGGACAAGGGCGCCACAAGTTCGAGGTGGCGCGCACCGCCGATCACGAACTCTGCTTGGTCGAGGGCCGCCTGGGCCGCAGGGGAGAGCCCTACGCGTCCGTCCTCGCCGATGCCGATGATCGTAAGCCAGGGAGCCTTCGTCATGCTCGACTCCTTCTCAGAATTCGGGGAAAAGGGGCGCATGCGCATTCTCATTCTGGGCGGCACGACGGAAGCCTCCACACTCGCGAGGCTTCTGGCAGGACGAACCGAGTTCAGCCCGCTTCTGTCCATGGCCGGGCGCACCAGCGACCCGCGGCCCCTGCCGATCCCGACCCGCATCGGTGGTTTCGGCGGCGTGCAGGGGCTTGTCCGTTTCCTGACGCAGGAGCGCATCGAGGCGGTTCTCGATGCCACCCATCCGTTCGCCGCGGTGATGTCGCGCAACGCGGCAGAGGCCTGCGTGATAGCGCGCGTACCGCTGCTCGCCCTGCGCCGTCCGTCCTGGACCGTGCAGGCGGGTGACCTTTGGATCGAGGTCAGCTCGATGGAAGAGGCTGTCGATGCTCTGGGCGATGAATCCCGCCGCGTCTTCCTCACGGTCGGGCGTCTTGAACTCCCGCCCTTCGCGGCCGCGCCGCAGCACACATATCTTGTCCGCACTATCGAGCCCATCGGCGATGCCCTGCCGGTGGCTAACCTCATTGCCATCCAGGATCGCGCGCCTTTCGATGAGGTGGCCGAAAGGTCGTTGATGGAGCGCGAGCGCGTCGAGGTGGTGGTGACGAAGAATTCCGGCGGGACCGTGACTTATCCGAAGATCGCGGCGGCCCGTGCACTCGGGCTGCCCGTCATCATCGTGGCGCGCCCGGAAAAGCCCCGCGATGTCGAGGAGGTTGCGAGCGCCGAGGCGGCCCTCGAATGGCTCGAGCGCCGTCACGGCCGTACTCCGTAGAAACGGGGCGTGTAGACGTAAGGAGCTTCGCCCTCGGGCCGCTCGATGACCTTGGTGGTGCTGGCGCCGATGATTACGACAGTGGACATATCCGCCATGGACGCTTCCACTTCAGAGAGCGGCAGAATTCTGATCCGCTCGTCCGGCCGCATGACGGCCCGCGCGAGGATAATCGGCGTGTCGGGCTCACGTATCTCCGCAACGATCTTGAAGGCTGCACCGAGTTGCCAGGGCCGGGCGGACGAGATCGGGTTGTAGAGCGCCACCACGAAATCGGCGTTCAGCGCCGCGCGCAACCGTGTCTCCACGACCTCCCACGGCTTGAGGTTGTCCGACAGCGACATGGAGCAGAAGTCACCGCCGAGTGGCGCGCCGACGCGGGCGGCCGCGGCGAGCATCGCCGTGATACCAGGCTCCACGCGAATGTCGAGGCTGCGCCAGGCTGGATCGCCATTGTCGACAGCCTCGAACACGGCTGCCGCCATGGCGAACACGCCTGGATCGCCGCCAGACACCACGGCCACGCGTGCACCCTGCGCCGCAAGGTCAAGCGCAAAGCGCGCCCGGTCGAGCTCGACCCGGTTGTCCGATGAGTGACGGCGCTGACCTGCCTGCTCCGGAACGCGGTCGATATAAGGCCCATAACCCACAAGATCGGTGGCGGCGGCGAGCGCCTCCACAGCGGCGGGGGTCAGGAAGCGCGGGTCGCCGGGACCAAGGCCCACGATGGTGACGAGGCCCGTCATACGCGCCTCCCTTGCCCAGGCACGATGATGAGCGAGAAGTAGGGAGCGTCGAAATCCTCAGTCAGATCGGGCAGAGGAATGATCTTTTCCTCCGCCATGGTGGCGCGCTCAACATAGATCGCGCGCTCCAGGAGGCCTGCGGTAGCGAGCGCTTTGCGAACCTTCGGCAGGTTGCGACCGAGCTTCATCACCACGGCGGCATCTGTGCCCGACAGGCGCCGCGTCAGTTCTTCCTCCGGCAGCGTTCCTGGCACGATGGTGAGCACGTCGTCGCCCCAGGTGATCGGCGCGCCCGCGCGGGTCCAGGCGCCTGACATGCCTGAGACAGCCGGCACGACTTCAGTCGGCACCTTGTCCTTGAGGCGCCACCAGAGGTGCATGAAGGAGCCGTAGAAGAAGGGGTCGCCCTCGCACAGAACAGCGACCGTTCGTCCAGCCTCGATTTCGGTGAGGAGTTGTGCCGCTGCCTCTTCGTAAAAAGGGTTGAGAGCCGCCGCATAATCCGGGTGGTCGGCGGGAATCTCCGTGGTCACCGGATACACCAGGGCGATCTCCCGCTCCGGGTTTGCGCCCACGACCGCATCGGCGATGGTGCGCGCATTGCCGCGCCGCCCGCGCTTGCAGAAATGAGCCAGCCGGTCCGCCGTTTCCAGAACCCTGCGGGCGCGCACGGTCATGTAATCCGGGTTGCCGGGACCTAGTCCTAAGCCGAAGAAGCGGACGGAATCTTGTGCCATGTCCACTCACTCCACCGGGTTCGCGAGGGCATTGACTGCGGCCGCCGCCATGGCGCTGCCTCCGCGCCGCCCGTGGACAACGAGGTACGGCACACGCCCGTCGCGGGCCAACGCTTCCTTAGATTCCGCCGCGCCGATGAAACCGACTGGAATGCCGATCACGGCGGCGGGCTTCGGTGCGCCGGCATCCAGCATTTCGAGCAGATGAAAGAGCGCGGTAGGCGCATTGCCGAAGACCACAAGCGCGCCTTCGATCCGCTCACGCCACAATTCCATGGCGGCGGCCGATCGGGTGTTCCCGAGCTCGGCTGCGAGCGCCGGAACGCGCGGGTCGTCGAGGGTGCAGATCACCTCATTATTCGCTGGCAGCCGCGCGCGGGTGATGCCGTTCGCCACCATCTTGGCATCGCACAGGATCGGTGCGCCGCGGCTCAGCGCGCTTTCCGCTGCTTCGGCGAAGGCGGGCGAGAGATCGATATCGCGGGGCAGATCCGTCATGCCGCAGGCATGGATCATGCGCACGGCAACGCGTTCGGCTGTGCCTGAAAAGCGTGAGAGGTCCGCTTCCGCGCGGATGATTGCGAAGGAGCGGCGATAGATCTCTGCGCCTTCGCGGATGTAATCGCGGGCGGCGCTCATCGCCGGTGCTCCGGGAAAGCGCTGCGCAGGGCATCCAAGGTGTTCAATGGTGATAAACGGAGCATGATCTCGTCAATGGATAAGTCAAGGACTGAGGCGTCGCGGGTCGAGCCATCCGGCAGGACGTCGTAGCGGCCATCGGCGCGGCCGACGAGGGTGAGATCGGCCTTGCCGGGATGGGCGCAGCCTTTCGGGCAGCCCGAGACGTGAAGGGTTGCGCCTTGACGAAGCAGATTCCCGCAAGATTCCGCAATGCGCACGGCATCGGCGGGAGCAGCCGTGAGGGCGCTGCCGCAATCCGGCCGGCCGGGGCAGGCGACCAGGGACAAGCGCGCATCATCGGCCTCGGTGATGAATCCGGCGCGGCTGGCCTCGTCGATCAATGCAGGCACGTACCCGTCCGCGATCCTCGGCAGCAGGAGACCGCGCGTGAAGGAGAGGCGGATTTCACCGCTGGCGAAGCGTTCGCTCCAGTCGGCGGCCTGGAGCAACTGCTCGGCACTGCAGCGGCCGAAAGGGAGGGCGAGGAGCACGGCCCGTTCGCTCTCAAGAGACAGGATACCTGCGCGAGGAGCTGCCGCCCGCCGGGGTGGCTCAGCCGCTGCGTCGAGGGTCGCGCGGGTTGCCAACTCCTGCACCAGATCGGGTCCGAGATCGCGCAGACGCCGCACCTCGGTTATGCCCTTGCGTGCCAAATCCGCGAAGCCCGAGAGGATCGTGTGAACGGCATCCGGCGTTCGGGAGAGGCGCGATGTGCCGATCCAGTGCAGTCCATTGGAAGTGGAGATACCGAAAGCGATACTGTCCTCATCCCTCGCCAACAGGTGAAGATCGGCACCGACAGCATCGAGCGGCATCCCGCCACCGCCGTCGATGGCGACAAAGAACTTCGCGGGCAGAAAGTCGATGGCGCCCGCCGCATTCTCGATGTCCTGCGCCAGGGCAAGCGCATTGCACCTGTCGAGCGGATCGATACCGGCGAGGGGCGACAACACCGTGAGGCGGTTCGGTCCATCGCCCTCCGGTTCGGCCATACCTTCGCGCTCAAGGATGGCGAGCAGGGTGGGATAGGTATCCTCGCGCACGCCGCGGATCTGCAGGTTGCCGCGAGCGGTGATGTCGAGATGACCGTTGCCATATTCGCGTGCAGCTTGCGCAACGCGGCCCGCCTGATCCGCCGACAGCCTGCCGGCGAACGGGTGCAGGCGCACGAGCAGGCCGTCGCCGGTTGTCATCGGGCGGCGCACGCCCGGGCACCAGCCCCGGCGCAGGATGTCGGCCTGAGCGCTCATTCGGCGGCCTCCTTCCGGTCATCCTCGAAGAGGGCTGCAACGGAATTGAGGCGGCTCTCCCACAGGCCACGCCGGCGCGCATCGGCCAAGCGGTCGCGGATCGCCTGCGCGGCGGCCGGGTTGGCGCTGACGATCTGCCGCCAGTGAGGCTCGTCAGCGATCAAGGCCGTGAAGACGAGGTCGAGGGTTATGGCCGGAACGGCATCTGTCGTGGCGGCAAAAGCAAAGAGCGCATCGACTCCCTGGGCGATCTCCGCTGCACCGCGCCAGCCGTGGCGCAGCTGGCCTTCGATCCAGCGCGGGTTCGTCAGGCGGCCGCGGACGAGGCGGTCGATATCTTCCGAGAGGGTACGGGCTTTGGGTGCCTGCGGGCGGCTCGTGTCGAGGCTATAGAGAGCGGCGGTCGTGCCTAGCGCCTGCGCGGCCGCCGCGAAGCCTCCGATGGCATCTGCGGCAGAGTCGCCATCCAGGATGTCGCGTTCGGCCACATCGCTCACATGCACGAAGGCTTCCGCCTGTTCCACACGCTGCGGGAAGCTTCCATCGCTGTGCGCCTCACCGCCTGCACCAAAGGCATGGGAGGTTCCTTCAAGATAGGTGCGGCCGAGATCGTTTCTCGTTGCCCATTCACCATCCAGCGCCCGCTCCGACACGCCCGCGCCATAGGTGCCGGGTGCGGAGCCAAACACGCGGGACAGCGTCTTGCCCCGCCGACGCGCGGCGGCGAGTTCGTTCCACTCGTCATCCTCGTCGAGAGCGGCTACCGCGCGAGCCGCCTGATCGAGCAGGGTAATCTGATCGGGGAACGTGTCGCGGAACGCTCCGGAAACGCGGACTGTCACATCGGCGCGGGGGCGGTCGAGGAGGGGCTGCGGCACGATCTTGAAGCCTGTGACACGCGTCGAGGCATTGTCCCAGGTCGGGCGCACGCCCATGAGGGCGAGCGCGTGCGCAATGTCCTCGCCGCCTGAGCGGAGCGTCGGCGAGGCCCAGAGATCCATCACGATCCGGCGCGGCCAGTCGCCCTGCTCCTGCAGGTGGCGGCGCACGACCTCGGCTGCCGCGCGCTGCCCAAGTTCGGTGGCGGCGCGGGTTGGGATCGCGCGTGGGTCGAGGGTTGCGAGGTTGCGACCGGTAGGCAGCACGTCCGTTTGCCCGCGCGAGGGTGAGCCGGAGGGGCCGGGCACGACGAAACGGCCGTCGAGGGCTTTCAACAACCCATCGCGCTCGCCCGACGCGCTCACCTCGAAACCCTCGGGAGCATGACCGAAAATGTGGAGCCCATCGCGAATCGTCACCTCGCCAAGATCGCACAGGTGAGCATCGAGGCGGGTGAGCGCCTCCTCCATCGGCATGCTGTCATCGACGCCGGAGGCAGCAGCAAGCCCGCTTGCTTGCGCGCGCTCCAGGATTTCCTTCGCCACCAGCTCCGCGCGTCCGGGGTGCAGCACCTGGGCCGAAGAGAACTCTTCCACGAGTTCCCGCAACGCCGCTGCCTCGCCGTGCAGGCCAGCCTCGCCGCTCTGCGGCGTGAGATGCCCGATGGTGACTGCGCCAAGACGGCGCTTCGCAGGAGCCGCCTCGCCGGGATCATCGACAATGAACGGGTAGATCACCGGCATCGCGCCGATGGCGAGACGCGGCCAGCATGTGGACGAGAGTGCCACCGCCTTGCCGGGCAGCCACTCCGTGGTGCCGTGCGTGCCGAGATGAACGAGGGCGTGGATGTTCTCCAGCGCCCTCAGGCCGCAATAGAAGGCAAGATAGCCGTGGCTCGGGGGGCATTCGGGATCGTGGTAGAATCCCTTGCGGTCTTGTCCATGCCCGCGGTCAGGCTGCAGGGCGACAAGCACGTTGCCGGCACGAATAGTGCGAAAGCGGAAAGCGCCGTTCGTCAAGGCTGGATCGTTTTGGACGCTGCCCCAGCGCTCATCGATAGCATGGCGCTGTTGGCTCGGCAGCCTATCGAACCATGCACGATAGAGGGTGAGCGGAACCTCGAAGATTTCCTGCCCGTCCGTGAGACGCGGCATCAGTTCGTCGGCGGTGAAATCCCAGTTCGCGTCGTAGCCGGCGTCGCGGAGCAGGTTGAGGATCGCGCAGGCGCTCGCCGGCGTATCGAGCCCGACGGCAAAACCGGCACGGCCGCCGCGCGCCGGGTAATCGGACAAAACGAGCGCAAGCCGCCGCTCGGCGCGCGGCGTGCGGGCGAGGCGCACCCATGCGGCGGCCATGCTGGCAACGGCATCGATCCCGGCCGCGTCCGGCGCCTGCACCCGGCGCGAGAACGCGAGGACCGGATCGGCAGCCTCTTCAGCCTTGAACGAAATGGGACCTGCAGCAATGCGGCCGTCGAACTCAGGAAGAGCGATCTGCATGGCGAGATCGGCGGCGGAGAGGCCACGCGGCGAGGCCTCCCAGGCATCCTTGCCGCTGCCGACGGGGATCGCCTGCAAGATCGGGCAATTGGCTTCGTCGAGCACAAAGCTTTCATCGTCTCGCGCCGAGAAAGCCGTTGTCGTGACGATGATGTCAGGACGGCAGTCCTGGATCACGCGTCGAACGACCGTCACCGCTTCCGGATCCTTCAGGCTCGACACTGCGAGCACGAGGGCTTCGATGCCGCGTTCCTGCAGTGCTGCTGACAGATCCTCGATGGCCCGCGTGTCGCCTGAGAGAACGGCCGAGCGATAGACGAGAAGGTAGGCAAGTGGGCGTTCGCGCGAAAGGCGGGCGAGCACATGTTCAGGATCTGCGATGCCGCCGCCTTCGATCCCATCAGCCTCATCCTGAGGAGCAGACGTAGTCTGCGTATCGAAGGATGTTCCAGAGAGCCCTGGATGATCCTTCGAGACCTCTCTGACGCGGCTTCTCAGGATGAGGTCAGAGTGATTGAGTGGGGGAGTCCAAGCGAATGCTCGCGGAGCAGCGCGCGGCGGCTCAACGAAGGCGTCGCTCTCACCGATTTCTGCGCCGATGCGCTCGAGCAGGCGGCTCATGTTGTCGATGCCGCCGGCCCGGAAATAGGCCTCGATTTCATCGCAGAGCGTGGAGGGAACGGTGGCATAGGCCGTGAGCCGCGGGTCGGGGCGGTCGTCGCCCGGCAGCACGGCGAGCTTCACGCCCCGCGAGCGGCATGCTGCGGACAGCCGCTCCAGCCCATAACGCCAGTAATCAAGGCCGCCGAGACAGCGCACGAGCACGAAGCGCGCCTTCGCGGCGGTTTTATCGATGTAGAGATCGACCGAGAGAGGATGGCGCAGGCGGCGTAATGATGCGAGGCGGAGCGAGGGGCCGCCCGCCTTCAGCCGATGCGCAGCCGCGAGCGCGCCGAGGTCACTGTCCGCAAATGAAAGGACGACGATATCGCCAGGAGGCTGCTGGAGGTCGATAGCCTCCTGGCCTTCCTCAAGGGATACCGTTGTGACCGGAAGGAGATGCATGTCATCCCGCGCGCAAGGCGGCTTCGACGGCCTTCACGTCGAAGCCTTTCAGGCCGATCACCACCATGCGTCCATCGCGCGCTTCATCGGCCTTCCAAGGCCGGTCGAAGTGATGCGCGACGCGCTGGCCGACGCCCTGCACCACGAGGCGCATGGGCTTGCCGTTCACCGGCGCGAAGCCCTTGATGCGCAGCACGCCGGCGGCTTCCGCCGCGCGCTCGACGCGTGCGACGAGCGCCTCAGGGGTCGCTACGGCTTCGACGTGAATTGCGATGCTCTCGAAATCGTCGTGGTCATGATCGTCCTCCGTCTCGTGATGCGAAGGACGGGCGTCGAGATCGGACTCCGCTGCGGCACCCATGCCGAGCAGCACGGTCGGGTCCACCTTGCCGTGAGCGGCCTCGATCACCTTCACGGCGCGGGGCAGGTGCTCGTTGATCTCGGCCAGAACCTTGCCTTTGTCGCCGGCCTGCATCTGGTCGGTCTTGTTGAGGATGATGAGGTCGGCGCAGAGCAGCTGGTCCTCGAACACCTCTTCCAGCGGGTTCTCGTGATCGACGGAGGTATCCGCCGCGCGCTGGGCTTCGAGCGCATCCGGATCATCGGCAAAGGCGCCCGATGCGACGGCCGGACCGTCCACCACGGCAATCACGCCATCAACCGTCACGCGGGAGCGGATGTCGGGCCAGTTGAAGGCACGCACGAGCGGCTTGGGCAACGCGAGGCCCGATGTCTCGATGAGAATGTGCTCGGGCGGATTGGGCCGGTTGAGCAGGGTGTTCAGGGCCGGCACGAAATCGTCCGCCACCGTGCAGCAGATGCAGCCGTTCGGCAGTTCCACGATGTCGTCCTGCGTGCAGCCCTCGATGCCGCAGCCTTCGATGAAGGAGCCGTCGAAGCCGAGATCGCCGAACTCGTTCACGAGAACCGCGAGGCGGCGCCCCTTCGCATTCTCCAGCAGATGACGCACCAGGGTGGTTTTGCCGGCGCCGAGGAATCCGGTGATGATCGTGCAGGGGATCTTCGAGAGATGGCTCATGAAGGCTTGCCTTTCGACGGCTTAGGCCGCGCTGTCTGTCTTGAACGGAGGAATGCGGGCAACGACGCCCTTGCGGAACGCCTCGGGCCGCTCGCGCCAGGGCACGAGCCCGTCGGAGGTTGCTGCATAGCGGCGCAACCCGTCGAGAATGGTCTCCACCGAGGTGTCAGGGCTCAGGTCGCCGTAAATGTAGGTCCAGCGACCGGGGCCTGAGACCGCGATGGTGCAGGGGCGCTTGCAGACCGAAAGGCACTCGACCGGCTCGACGCGCACCTTTGGCGCATCGGGTTGCTCGAGTGCCTCGGTCAGCGCCCGGTGAAGGATCGCGCCGGGCCGGAGCGCCTTGTCGTCCGGGCCACCCGCCTGACGGCAGGTGACGCAGACATGCAGGCAGATCTCCTCAGGGGATGAGGTCATCGCTTGTAAGCCGATAAGCTCAGGCGAAGGCGGGCAGGGCCAGGGCCGCGACGCCCGTCACGGCAACCGCAACACCCGCGAGCCGCAGCGCGGGAGCGGCAAGCGAGCCCTTCGCAAGCGAGCGGGCAGCGAAAGCCACGGCCGTGGTCAGCGCGGTTTGAACCGCCACGAGACCGACGAGATAGGCGGCGAGCGGGGTGGCTTCCGCACCGACGATGGATTCGCCCAGGGCATAACCGTGCACGGCGCCACCGGCGGCGAACAGAACCGCGATCAGACCATAGGGCAGGGTAATGCGGATCGTCGCCGCAAGGCCGATGGCCACGACGCTGAGCGCCACGAGGATTTCCGCGTAAGGTAGGTTGGCGCTCATCAGGTGCAGGCCGACACCGGCCGCCATGGCGACGATCCAGAAGGCCGGGAGCGTGAGGCCACGGGCGAAGCGCGAGGCGACGAGGCCGACACCGATGAGGGCGGCGAGGTGATCGAGACCGATGATCGGATGGCCGAAGCCCGAGAGCAGGCCCTGCGTGAAGGTGGCCGGCGTCATTCCGCCCATGGGATGGTGAGCAAGGACAGGCGTCGCAGCGGCAAGGCCTACGAGTGTCAGGGCGAGAAGGCGGGTCTTGGGCAGAATCAGTGCGGTCATCGTTCTCTCCGTCGGGAGACTCATGGTTCGAGTCTGGTGCGCTTCCACGGACGGAACCGAACGACGAGGGTCATTCGACTACGGTCACCGTCGGCACACCCCGTCCGACAGACCCGATAGAAGCTAAGGCTGACGGCAGGTCTCCTGGCTCGCGGGTCGATGCTTTTCGCTGCCTTCCCGAGCTTTGAGGCCCAGTGGCATGTGGAGCGAAGGCTCGCCGCTTACAGTTGCGGGGGCAGCCGCGGTGTCTCACCGCATTCCCTTTTCACCCCGTTGCCGGGGCACCGTCACTTCCATGCTTATCCGGCAAGGGGGAAGGTTTCAAGCCTGAGCATCGAGAATGGCCGGCCTTGAAATCAGGCCTGAGCCTGTTCATGGTGCAGCCCTTCCACAGGAAAGCAGGCCGGGATGACCCAGGACGAAGAGGCGCGCCACCGCGCCAAGATGATCAAACGCAAGGAGGTCCAGGACCGGGAGGTCGCCTCGAAGACCGTCGAGAAGGGGCTCCTCATCGTCCATACCGGCCCCGGCAAGGGCAAGTCGACGGCGGCTTTCGGGTTGATGCTGCGGGCGCTTGGGCGCGGTTTTCAAGTCGGCGTGGTCCAGTTCATTAAGGGCGCCTGGGAGACCGGCGAGCGCATGGCGCTTGACCGGTTCAGTGATCAGGTGGAGTGGCACACCATGGGCGAGGGCTTCACCTGGGAGACGCAGGACCGCACCCGCGACGTGGCAGCGGCCGAGCGCGCCTGGGAGAAGGTTAAGGAGCTGATGGCCCGCGAGGACATCCGCCTCTTGGTGCTGGACGAGCTCAATATCGCGCTGCGCTACGAATATCTGCCGCTGACTGACGTGGTGGAGACCCTGAAGCAGCGCCGGCCCGATCTCCACATCGTGGTCACCGGCCGCAATGCGAAGCCGGAGCTGATCGAGGCGGCCGATCTCGTCACCGAAATGACCCTGGTGAAGCATCACTTCGCCGCCGGCGTGAAGGCGCAGGAAGGCGTGGAGTTCTAGATGCGCGCGCTCATGGTGCAGGGCACCGGCTCAAATGTGGGCAAGTCGCTCCTGGTGGCGGGCCTGTGCCGGGTCTTTGCGCGTAGGGGCTTGAGGGTCCGGCCGTTCAAGCCGCAGAACATGTCCAACAATGCCGCCGTCACGGCCGATGGCGGCGAGATCGGCCGCGCCCAGGCGCTGCAGGCGCGGGCAGCAGGTGTTGAGCCCAGCGTGCACATGAACCCGGTGCTGCTGAAGCCCCAAAGCGAGATCGGCTCGCAGGTGGTGGTGCAGGGCCGCGTCGTCGGCACGGCGAAGGCGCGGGAATACCAATCCTGGAAGCCGCGCCTCATGGAGGCGGTGCTCGACAGCTTCGAGCGGCTCTCGAATGAGGCTGATCTCGTGCTCGTTGAAGGCGCAGGCTCGGCCTCGGAGGTGAACCTCCGCGCCGGCGACATCGCCAATATGGGCTTTGCCAGCGCGGCCAACGTGCCCGTGGTGCTCGTGGGCGATATCGACCGGGGCGGCGTCATCGCAAGCCTTGTGGGCACCAAGGTGGTGCTCGATGCGGCGGATGCCTCGATGATCCGCGGCTTCATCGTCAACCGTTTCCGCGGAGATCCGGCCCTGTTCGACAGCGGCATGCAGTTTGTCGCCGAGCGCACCGGCTGGCCGGCCCTGGGTCTCGTGCCGCATTTCGCCGATGCGGCGCGTCTGCCGGCGGAGGACGGACTCGGATTGCGGCGCGAGGGGCAAAAAGGTTCGGTCGTCATCGCCGTGCCGGTGACGCCGTGGATTTCCAACTTCGACGATCTCGATCCCCTGCGCGAGGAGCCGGGCGTCGAGGTGGTTCTGGTCGAGCCCGGACAGCCGCTTCCGGCCGACGCAGCGCTGGTCCTGCTGCCCGGCTCCAAGACCACCATCGACGATCTGACATTCATCCGCCAGCAGGGTTGGGACATCGACCTCAAGGCGCATGTGCGCCGGGGCGGGTGGGTGATTGGCCTCTGCGGCGGTTACCAGATGCTGGGGACGCGCATCGACGATCCTTTCGGCATCGAGGGCGAGGCGGGCCGCTCCGTTGAGGGAATAGGGCTTCTCGATGTTGCGACCACGCTCACGGCGAGGAAGCGGCTTGAAGCGGTAACAGGCACGTCAACCGATGGCGTGCCGTTTTCCGGCTACGAGATGCATATCGGGGAGACCTCGGGACCAGACGCATCGCGGCAGCCCTTCGCTCGACTGGCGAACGGGCAGGCGGACGGTGCCGTCTCGGCGGATGGCCGCGTGGTCGGCACCTATGTGCATGGCCTGTTTGCGGACGACCGGCAGCGGGCGCGGTGGCTCAACCTGCTAGGTGCAGCGACGAGCGATCTCGCTTATGAAACCCTCGTCGACGATATCCTCGACCGCTTCGCCGATCACCTGGAAGCGCATCTCGACTGCAAAAGGCTCTTGGCGATCAGCGCAGGATGATCCAGGCCAGCAGCGCAAGGCTCGAGGCCAGGCCGAACAGCAATCCGCAGGCCGTGCGGTAGAGCGCAAGCGCCAGATCGATGTCGCCGGCCGTTGCTTCCGCGCGCCCATTGCCCATCCAGCGATCCTCGACACGCACGTCGCCATAGACGCGCGGTCCGGCGAGCCGCAGGCCCAGCGCTCCCGCCATCGCGGCCTCGGGCCAGCCGGCATTGGGCGAGCGGTGATGCGAGGCGTCACGTCGGACGGCGCGCCATGCGCCCGGTCGCGAGGTTCCCCGATTCAGGGACGCGGCAGCAATAATGAGCAGTGCCGATAACCTCGAGGCGGGGAGGTTCACGACATCATCGAAGCGTGCCGCTGCCCAGCCGAAGGCCTCGAGCCGCGGCGTGCGGTGGCCGATCATGCTGTCGGCCGTGTTGGTCACTTTGTAGAGAACAGCACCGGTGAGACCGCCGAGGCCGAGCCAGAAAGCGGGCGCCACGATCCCGTCGGAGAAGTTTTCCGCAAGGCTCTCGATGGCCGCGCGGGAGACACCCGCCTCGTCCAAGCTCTGCGGATTGCGTCCAACGATCATCGAGACGGCTTGTCGCCCGCCTTCGATTCCGCCGTCTCGCAGCCCTTGCGATACGGCCGCTACATGCTCGTGCAGGCTGCGCTGGGCGATGAGACTGCTGGCGATGATCGCCAGAACAGGAATGCCGATGAGATCGAGCGGTTGGAGGAGCGCGGTCAGTGCCCAGGCCGCTAGCCCTGTCACAGTGAGAAGAACCAGCAGGGCCATGATGCCGGCAGCGCGGCGCTGCCCGAACGACCATGCCTCCTGGTTCAAGCCCCGGTCCAGCGCCTTGATCAGCCGTCCTATCCAGGTGACGGGATGCCCGATCACCGTGTAAAGGCGGTTGGGGTAGCCGACAGCCGCCTCTGCCGCGAGGGCGAGGCTTAAGATGAGCAGGCTGTCGGAGAGGACCATGGGTGAACTGGATGAGTGAGGCGCGGATCTGGCACGGGGGCGATCTGGACGAGGCCCGGCGGCTGTTTCCCCAGGCCCCCGAACCGTGGATCGACCTGTCGACGGGGATCAACCCCATAGCCTATCCGGTGCCCCCCTTGCCAGCCTCCCTGTTCACGCGGCTGCCGTCGCCGGCCGATCACCGGGACCTCGAAGCGGCCGCTGCTGAAGCCTATGGAGCCGCGGATGCCGCTATGGTGGTTGCGGCGCCTGGAACGCAGGTTCTGATCAGCCTTCTCCCACATTTGCGGCCGCGCTCCCGCGTGGCGGTTCTCGGGCCGACCTATGCGGAGCATGCCCATTCATGGCGCAAGGCTGAGCATGATGTGATCGAGGTTCCGTCTCTGGATCGACTCGATGGTGCGAGTGTCGTGGTGGTCGTCAATCCCAACAATCCCGACGGGAGGCTTCTCAAGCGTGAGGATCTGCTCGACCTCGCCGAGGACCTTCGCCCGCAGGGCGGTTGGCTCGTCGTGGATGAGGCCTTTGCCGATTTCGACGACGGCGAGAGCCTTGCGCCTGTGCTTCCGTCCAATGCGGTTGTCCTGCGATCCTTCGGCAAGACCTATGGCTTGGCGGGGCTGAGGATCGGCTTTGCGTTGGCACCGGAACCGATCGCCACGAAGCTGAGGTCGGCGCTCGGCCCCTGGGCTGTATCCGGACCTGCCATCGAGACTGGCCGGACGGCTCTCGGAGACCGGAAATGGCTTGAAGCGGCGCGGACAGCCCGCGCGGCCGATGCCCGCCGCTTGGATGCTCTTCTGAGTTCTGCTGCTGATGAGTCCCTACGGGGCACGATCCTCTATCGCCTGCTGGAGAGCCCAAGGGCCCCTGAACTCTTCCAGGCTTTGGGAGAGCATGGCATCTGGGTCAGACGATTTCAGTATAGCTCGCAGCTGTTGAGGTTCGGCCTGCCAAGCACCGAAGTGGAATGGCAGCGTCTCGAGACAGTATTGGCGCGGTTCTGCTATAAAGAGCTTTCGACTTCTCTATCGCTCAGCAAAAAAGAAAAGCCGCGCCCAGCTTAAATATCTGGTTCGCGGCTCTCACCGTGTCTGCCCCCACCGACACGAAAGTCTTAGAAAGTATATGTTTGGTTAACGTATGTATAATTGTTCCGCATCAATGAAAAAATCTATACGCTGATTTGCTCGTCAAAGGAAATAGTGGAAATTACGTAGATCCGCATGTTGAAGCTTATACTTCGGTATGAAAAGCTTGCCGAACAAGCTCGGCTATTCGTCTTGATGTGGCCAAGGACAGGCTCTAAAGCCTTCAAATGCGCGGATTCCTGTCCCATCGGCGTCAGGGGCATCGGCCTCTTTAGTAAAAGCCACGCTTCGAAGATCGATGCTTCTCTTCTTGAGGCGCAAAGTGTCGCACCTCACCGTTGCAGGAGGCTTCTTGGTGATCAATGCGAGGCGCGCCAAAAAGAATGCTCCCTCGGTCACCAAGGCTGAAGATGCTGCGCAACACTTCCTGGATGGCTTTTGCCGCTCCTACCGTCTGAGGCGCTTTGCGTTGGCTCGGACCTTCTTGCGGTATCCCTTGACGATCTTGTGAGCGGAACCGCCGGCGGCAAGCACGGCGGCGGCTTCTGTGAAGGCGGAGATCTTCTCCGTCACCATGAGCAGGTTCTCCGCGTGAGATCCCCGGCCCATCGCGGCCTGTGACAGGCGGGTCCAGATCACCGTTTGGGCTTCAAAGGCCAGCATCGTGGTGTCCGTGGCAAGCTTCATCCAAGGTAAGAGCATCGAAACTCCTGAGGCGCTTCTCTCAATTGATAACATCGAGCGCCGGCATCTGATCCTCTCGACTCTGGAAAGTTGGACCACATCCCTCCTGAGAGCAGGTTCGCTCGAAAGAGTGAGGGCGATTCAGAGTGAATTTCAGCGATGCACGCTGTCGTTTAACATAAGTGGTTATAATGAGGGGTGTCCCCTCAGGTCTAGAGAGTTGTTGGGGGATCAGCTTGCCCCGCTATTATATCGATATCAAAAGCCACTTCGGAACCGATGAGGATCCGAGCGGCGTCGACTTGCCGGATATCGCGGCGGCCGAGTCCGAAGCTTTGAAGGTGATTCAAAATCTCCTGCGGAGCTGGGCTGCGATGCAGCCCAACTACAGGGACGAAATCTTCATTGAAATCGTGGGTGAGGATCTTCGCCCAGTGCTGATCATTCCCTGTTCCGACGTCAAGACGGTAAAGCGTTGAACGCTGCCGGCGATCCCGTTGCGGGACCTGCCTAGCCTGAAGCCGCCTCATCCTCGCACGCCTGAAGCAAGGTTAGAGAACACAAACGTGAGCTTGGTATCGAGCCTTCTCCCTGCCATGTCCCGGGTGCGGCACAGACGCTATCAACCACGCCAATGGACGAGGCAAGGCCCTGAGGGACAGCTCAGGGCCTTGGGATCTTACCAAAATTAGTTGTTGCTGGCCCAACCAGACAGAGCAGTCTCGGGAAACCTGTCGGTCGGCACTGCAACCTGCACCGGAGCCGGAGGCTGTGTTCTCGTCATGCACACGCGCATGTGGTCCCGGCGCGCTTCCTTGATGATCTCTCGATAGTCGAGGGCAGACCGGTTGCGGGTTCTGTGGATCAGGCGGGTCTCCTTGTAGCACGCATCCCAGCGTGCTTTCCCTTCCGGGGTAGAGGCCCATCCCCCCTCCTGAGCCAAGGCGCTCGCGGAGATGAGAGTCGCTGCAGCAAAGACGCACAAAGTCGAAAAACGCATATCGGTGCTCACGTTGTGAGTAGTCGGCTCACTTCATGAAATGATAACCGCTTTCGGCCCTGAACGTCCCAACGGGAGGGCTAGGGCAAAAGGGTATCCACTTTTGCGTCGTCGTCGTTCGGCGGGGATGGGTGGAGCGCCGCGCTGCTTCCGGCGTACAGCCTGACGTCAGGGGAGCTGGCAGCAAATGAGGAACGCCGTCAGGGCGGCCACGAGAGCAGTAGCGATGAGGCCCCTGTCGACGGGATCATCGGGCACAGCTCTGCGGTTCAGCGCTCGCCTCATCAAAACACAGCTCTCGGTAAGATTAACATCGGTTGCTTAGGTGTGGCAGGACGAGCCGGTGTCAACCTCGCCTATATGCGACTAACAGCTGAACTTGTGCGCTTCGACGTAGCAGAAGAGGCCATTGGCGATTGGGTGAGGGTGACGGGAGCTATCAGGTCTCATGATCCGGCCTCACGAGGTGCTCCGGGGCAGGCAAGGTAAAGATCCGTTGGGGCTTCTCGACGTCTCGCAGCCGGTAGCGTCCGAGATCGACCAGAGGATGATCCACATCCCGGGCCAGGGCGTGCGAGACGAGTACGGACCGGTCCAAGCGCTTGGCCAGATCCAGGAGCCTGCTGGCTCGGTTCACGGCCGGGCCGATCACCGTGAAATCGAGCCGGTGCGAGGCCCCGACATTGCCATAGGCCACCTCGCCCACATGCAGCGCGAGGCCGTGCTCCAGAGGCGGATGGCCGGAAGTGCGGCGCAGAGTATTCTCGGCCTCAGACCTCCGGCAGAACTCTTGTGCGGCCGCCAGCGCCTTGCGGCAGGCCGCCCTACGGTCGCCTTCAGCCGAAGTCGGAAAGATCGCCAGCACGGCATCGCCAATGAACTTGAGCACCTCGCCACCATGCGCCTCCACCACCTCGCCGATGATGCCGAACCAGGTGTTCAGATGGGTCAGCACTGCCGGGATGGGTGATTGTTCGGACAGGAGCGTAAAGCCCCGCAGGTCGGCAAGCCAGATCGCCGCCTCGATCATCTCGACAGCGCCGCGATCCACCCGGCCCTCAATGATGCGCTGCCCTGTGCGCGGGCCGACATAGGTGTCGAGAAGGTCGACCGCGATGCGGCGCAGAACATGCCGCTCCAGATATGGGCTGATAAGCTTCACGGCGTGTTCGAGCCGGTCGAGCGATGCCGGGTCAAAGCCCTGTATATCCCGGGTGGCGAAGGAGATCACGGCGGTCCGGGTCCGGTCCAGGAAGGGCAGGGGATACATGACGTAATCCGTCCCTCCAGCGAGGCGCAGTTCCTCAAGGAGCGGCATGTCGGGGCAGGGCGCCTTGAGCCGCCGGCGGAACGGCCGTCCGGCTTCATCGACGATCCGGGTCGGGCTGTTGAGGTAAGACGGCGATGTGGCCGCCGTCGCCCGGTCGGCTTCCCGCATCGACAGGCTCTCGCTCGTCCAGACATGCTGCCAGCCGCTCACCTCCGGATGCAGCACCTCCAGTCCTAGGGAGGCGCGCCACACGGGAATGCCGGAGCGCACGATTTCCTCGCAGAAGCCGGCGAACAGCCCCTGCACAGTCTCGTGCGGCGCCTCATCGGCCAGCCAGCGCGCAAGAGCTCCCGTCTGATCCATCACTCCAACCACTTCGATGCCGATCCATGTTGGCCTGATCGCCGGCCGAGTTCGGGTCAGGGGTTTTCATGAGCCACGCTTCGGAAAGCTTCTTGGGCACTCCAAATTATCGAGTGTACAGTCTGCGGCGCAACTCAGCGAGGCCGCTGAAGACGATGCCCCATGGGTTTGAACAGCATACAGATGGCGCAGGCTGCTTTGCGTTTGAACGGTTATTCCCAGACCAAAGTGATAACCGGCGGGCCTCCAGACCCATAGAAGCGGGAGCATACCGCCGCTAGCGCGAGTCTCTTATCTTTCAAGCGCTATCCCTTTGGAACTGCCCATATGACCTATCGTTTACCTAATGTGAGGTATGCCTGTCGTTATGCGGCGCCGGGATCCGGTTCGACCGCACCACCCTATGTGACGAACGTTAGGTGAGGCAGTGATGGAGTTGGAGAAGATCATCGAGGCTATTGCCGCTTCCACACGCGATGAGGAGCTGGCATCGGCGACCTGCTACGAAGTCGAGGCCTATGTCCGGCTCTGGCCCTTCGTTTTCCTGGTCAATGATTGGGATGTCTGGAACGGGAGCAAGAGAGCGCTTAAGCTTCAGGTCGTTCGCTGGCTTGAGAACCAGGGCACAGCTTACGATTTCTTCCAGATCCGTACCGGTTTCGGGCTGATCGGGGTCAAGGATCAGCAAGCGGCCGAGGCATTCGAGCGGCGGTGGTCGGTTGAGTCACGGGAGACGCCGGCCTCAAACAGAGACTGGAACCCGCACCCGCTCAAAAGCACGTTTGAGCCTGTCTTTGCCAATTAGGCTGAGGTTAAGAGACAGCGGTCTCGGTGATTACTCGTTTCAACTTTTCACTTAGTGAGGCATCATCATTTAGGCTAACGGAGGGCGCTCGATAGTGCGCCCTCCGTTCTGTTTCAGAGTATGAAGTAGCTCTTTGTGATCACAAAGACATTTGCGAGAGTCAGCTCGAAATCGGCGACTGCGTCCCCGTTAATATCGGCTTCAATATAGGCATCACCACCGAATTCATCGTAGCGCAGCTCGCCTTTGCTGCTCGAGAATTCCGCCGTACCGATGAATGTGAAGGCTTGATTGCCGGAAACCGCAGTCCTGGCATCGATCTTCGAGAGATCGATCTTGTCGCCCTGAGATCGCGAGAAGTCGATGATGTAGTCGTTGTCGTAGCCTTTGGACTCTGAAACTGCCCTGAATACGAACCGATCGGCTCCCTTGCCGCCGGAAAGCCAGTCCGCGCCGCCGCCGCCGGTCAGGGTATCGTTTCCGCTAAACCCGCTCAGATTGTCATCGTAGCGACTGCCTGTAATCTGGTCGCGGCCTGATAGTGCCGACTGCAGGACCCTGAGATCATCGCCGGTCGAGTAGGTCGAAGCGGCATCGACAAGCTTCGTCACCGAGATTTTGACCCCGGTGAGAGATGCGGTTTTGCGGCCACCTTCAACACCCGTGTAGCCGGTGACAGTCCCGCCGGTGGGAATGCCTTCGGCATCATAGATGAAGCCATAACCCTCGAACTTGTCCCAAGAGCGCTTGAGTTGCCCGTAGAGGGCCTTGAAGCTTGTCGACGAACGCTCGTAGCTGTCTGCTTCGGCGAGCCAGCTGAGGTTGAAATCGTAGAGATGGAACCCACTGTTTCCAGACCAGGTGAACTTAGCCAATTGACGTTGCCTTACCTAAGGTAAACTGCGAGCTTCGATCCATAATCTGAAACTGCCAAGGCGGCAATGATGCCCTTTGAGGTGTCTTCTCACATATCAGTAGCGCCTAGCGGCCGCTGTAGTGAGGGCGCATGATCCATTCTTCTCCGTGTTTAAACGGCGGGTCACAGGTCATAAGCCTGTGTTGCATGGAGCTGGAGGTTGCAATTCGGAATGCGTTGGAATTGGGTGAAATCCAGACAATGCATTTTTGGCCGAACAAGGCATGAAAAAACCCGCTAAGTCCTTGAACTCGCGGGCTAATCATAATGGCTGGGGGACCTGGATTCGAACCAAGACTAACGGAGTCAGAGTCCGCTGTTCTACCATTAAACTATCCCCCACCGAAGCTGCTGATTTGTCTGGGAATTTCGAAGCTTTTCCCTGGGGCGAAGCTCGTATCCGACCATCAGCGTTCGTGGTGGCGCTGAGATAGGGGGCTTTTATTGCTGCGTCAAGCCTCGAAATCGCTGTATGTCCGGCACTTTGGCGCGTCTGATCCAGACATATGCACTCCGGCATTTCAAGCGGACGGCATTGCCGATCAGAGTTTCCCCTAAGGCTATCCCTTCCGTAGTGATTCAGACGGCCGCAGCGTGCGAAACCGCACAGCTTGCCGAAGAGGCAGATCCTAAAGATCTTGATCGCAAAGAGACTTTATGAGCAATGATGCAAATATTCGCAGATCAGGACGATTTGCATTGCCTAATTTGTTATATGGTTACTTTTTGGTGATGTAGATTTTATTACGACAGCATATGAATTCCCATCAGGATAAGTGGCGATAGAGGAAATATAAATGCTCAGAATTAGGCTCGATCCGAATGGCAATGCTGTGGGTACATCCGGGGCAGATACGATCACCGGCAACAGCAAGACGAACATCATTGACGGGCGTGCCGGCAACGACGTCATTCGAGGTGCTGGCGGCCACGATGTGATCGATGGCTTCTCAGGCAATGACACGATTTATGGCGACAGCGGCAACGACCTCATGAGCGGCGGCCTCGGCCGTGACACCATGACCGGTGGGGCGGGCTATGACTTTTTCGTCTTCGAGTCCAAGCTGTCGAATTCTTCCATCGACACCGTGATGGACTTCAACCTGAAGTACGACATGATCATGCTCTGGAAGGGCATCTTCAAGGTTTCCGCCTCGTCGAACGGCGTGATCTCGTCAGGTGCCTTCTGGGCCGGGTCGAAGGCTCATGATCGAAGTGACCGCATCCTCTATGACAAAAGCACAGGCGCGCTTGCCTATGATCCGGATGGAACGGGATCGAAGGCGGCGCAACAGTTTGCGATCCTCGATAAGAACCTGAAGATGACTTACAAGGATTTCGTCGTTTTCTGATTGGTCGACAAAGGACCCGCCGGGGATAGCTTAGCAAGCCACCCGGCGGTTGTGCTCACTCCATCGCGCCGCCTCCGGGCGGCGTTTCCATGTCGAGGCCTGCTCTTGCGGCGGCCTCGTCCTCGGCATCCGCCGCGTCGCTTGCGATCCGCTCGTAACGGTCGAGAGCCCCTTGCAGGATGTAGGCCGCGGCCATTTTGTCCACAGCGTCGGCGCGCTTGGCCCTGGATGTGTCCGCATCGAGAAGGGTGCGGGTCACCACCATGGTGGACATGCGCTCATCCCAGAACAGAACGGGCAAGGGGAGGAGCGGCTTCATGTTCCGGATGAAGGCGCGGGTCGCTTGCGAGCGGGGCCCCTCGGTGCCGTCCATGTTGAGCGGCAAGCCGAAGACGAGGCCGCCGACCTCGTAGCGGGCGGCGAGATCCTTGATCCGGCCCACGTCGGGCGTGAACTTCACGCGCTTGATCGTCTCGAGCGGCGTCGCGATCCGGCGCTCCACGTCGGACAGAGCGAGGCCGATGGTCTTGGTGCCGAGGTCGAGCCCCATGAGGCGCGCGCGCGGAGGCAAGCCGTCGATGAAGGCGACCAGTTCGTCGTCCTTGGAAATCATGGCAGCCTCCTCACCAGCCTCGCGGATCACAGGCAGTATAGAGGAAGTTGGCTGGCGTCGAGCGCACTCCGTGTCGTCCCCGGCGCACGAAATGCGGGAAGGGGATCCACACTCACGCTCAGCGCTATGGATTCCCTTTCCCTCCGCTGCGCTCCGGCCGGGAATGGCACTTTGGGTTAAGCGGCGCTGCTGGTCAGGTTGGGAGAGGTAGGTGTCGTGGCATCTGCCTGTGGCCGCAGCGCCTCGCCCGTGTGCCGGAACAGGTGACAGAAGTCGCGCGCGAGGTCGAGGGAGACGCTTGAGCCCGCCTCATGCCGCGCGTCGCCGGGCTCGCGCACGGTGAGGCGCCGGCCCTGGCCCGCATCCACGTAGAGCAGGTGATTCTCGCCCAGCTCCTCCACCAGCTCGACCCGGCCCGTCAGCGCTCCCTCCGGGCCGATCCTGACATGGTCCGGCCTGATGCCCAGGGTGACGGCGTCCCCAGCCTGCACGCCGTCCGGCTCGACAGGCACGGACAGGCTGCCGCCGCCGGGCAGGCTCACCAGCACCTCGCCCGGTCCGACGCCGGCAACCTGGCACTCGAGAAAGTTCATCTGCGGCGAACCTATGAAGCCGGCCACGAACAGGTTCGCCGGCCGGTGATAGAGCTCGAGTGGCGTGCCCACCTGCTCGATGCGGCCGGCGTTGAGAACCACGATCCGGTCGGCGAGCGTCATCGCTTCGACCTGATCGTGCGTCACGTAGATCATCGTTGCGCGCGTATCGTTGTGGAGCTTGGCGATCTCGATGCGGGTCTGCACGCGCAGAGCCGCGTCGAGGTTGGAGAGCGGCTCGTCGAACAGAAAAACCTTCGGGTCGCGCACGATGGCGCGGCCGATGGCGACGCGCTGGCGCTGACCACCAGACAGCTGGCGCGGCTTGCGGTCGAGGAGTTGCTCGATCTGCAGCAGACGCGCGGCTTCGCGTACCTTTCGGTCGATCTCTTGTTTCGAGGACTTCGCAAGTTCCAGCCCGAAGGCCATGTTGTCGTAGACGTTCATGTGCGGATAAAGCGCGTAGGATTGGAACACCATGGCGATGCCGCGCTTGGCCGGCACCAGATCGTTCACCCGCTCGCCGCCGATGAAGAGATCGCCTGCCGTGATGTCCTCAAGGCCGGCGATAAGGCGCAGCAGGGTCGACTTTCCGCAGCCGGAGGGGCCGACGAAGACCACGAACTCACCGTCGCGGATGTCGAGATCCACTCCGTGAATGACCTTCGCTCGACCGAAGGATTTCTGGACATTCTTGAGGACTACATCAGCCATACATGTCTTCCCGGATTAGCCTTTCACTGCGCCGGCCGTGAGGCCCGCCACGATCTTGCGCTGGAACACGAGCACGAGGCCGATGATCGGCACCGTCACGATGACGGACGCCGCCATGATCGTGCCCCAGGGCAGTTCATAGGCTGTCGAGCCGGTCATGAGCGCGATGGCGGGTGGTACGGTGCGGCGCTCGTTGGTCAGGGTGAAGGTGAGGGCGAAGAGGAACTCGTTCCACGACACGATGAAGGCGAGGAGACCCGTCGTGACCGCGGCCGGGGCCATGAGCGGCAGGAATACGCGTCGCACGACGATCCAGGGCGTCGCCCCGTCGACGAACGCCGCTTCCTCGATTTCCTTCGGCAGCTCGCGCATGAAAGTGGTGAGCACCCAGATCGTGAAGGGAAGGGTGAGCATGAGATTGGCGAGGATCAGGCCCGGCAGGGTGTTGTAGAGCCCGAGGCTGCGGATCAGCTCGAACATGCCGGACAGCACGGCCACCTGCGGGAACATGGAGACGGCCAGAATGGTCATGAGCAAGAGCGCCCGGCCGCGAAACGCGATACGTCCGAAGGCGTAGGCTGCCGTCATACCGAGGCTTAGCGAGATAGCCACGACGGAGCCAGCGACGATGATCGAGTTGAGTATGTTCTGGCCGAAGGGCTGGCGGTCGAAGACGGCGATGTAGTTCGAGACATCGAACCGCTCCGGCAGATAGGCGATGGTGAACAGCGCGGCGCCGGAACGGAAGGACGAGATGATCGCGTAATAGAGCGGGAAGAGCGCGAAGACTCCGATGAGGATCACCAGCAGCCAGAACCCGATGCGAGGGAGGATTTTCATCGCGGATCCTCCCCGAGGCGCACGCGTCCCGCCGCCAGGGTAATGACGACGATGAGGGCGATGATGAGGAAGATCAGCGTGGAGGCGGCGGAGCCCAAGCCGACCTCCTGGAAATCCACGAGCTGCTGGCGCGCATAGATCGACATGGAGGCCGTGTCCCGCGAGTTCGAAGTCAGCACGTAGATGAGGTCGAAGACGCGAAGCGCATCGAGCGAGCGGAAGATCACCGCGACCAGCAGCGCCGGCTTGATCAGCGGCAGGGTGATGCGGAAGAACACGCGGGTGGGGGAAACGCCGTCCACCTTCGCGGCCTCATAGATGTCCTGCGGCAGCATCTGAAGGGCAGCCAAGATGAGCAGGGCCATGAAGGAGGTGTGCTTCCAGACATCTACCGCGACGGCGGCCCAGAGAGCCGTGTCCGCATTCGCCGTCCAGGTGACCGGCGCGGCGATCAGGCCGACGCGCAGGAGCATGTCGTTGATGACGCCGAACTGGTCATGCAGCATCCAGTTCCACATCTTGGCGGACACGATGGTTGGGATCGCCCAGGGGATGAGGATGATGGCCCGCATGAGGCCCCGGCCGGGGAAAGCGGCGTTGAGGATCAGCGCCACGACGATCCCGAGCACGGTCTCGATGGACACGGAGACCAGAGTGAACCACACCGTGTTCCAAACGGATTGCCACCAGTCCGGATCGGTCAGGAGCCCGAGCCACTCGCCGTCGTAACTGGCGAGATAATTCTCGAACCCGATGAATTCGTAGTCACTGAGATTATTGAGGTCGGCATCGGTGAAGCTGAACCAGATCGTGCGCGCCAGGGGCCAACCGGCGATGAGCGCGAGGATGATGAGGCTTGGAGCGATGAAGAGCCATGCAGACCGGAGGCGCGAACGCGTCAGCGACGAGCGGCGTCCCCGTGCCTGCTGCAGCACGGGGGCGTCCGCTTGGGCGACGGCGCTCGTCATGCCTACTTCCAGCCGTCGCGCTTGATCCGCTTCAGGTCACGATCGAGGCGGTTGAGTGCCTGGGCTGGTTCGGACCGCTTCGACAGCACCTGATGCACCGCGTTGAAGAACTCGGTCGAGACCTTGTTGTAGGTCTGGCCCGTCGCCGTGGCGGGGCGGGCCACCGCGTTGGTGAACACGTCCACGAGATCGCCGATGAACGGGTTGGCCCTGGCAATGTCTGCATCGCTGTAGAGCGCCACGATGGTAGGATTGAAGGATCCCTCGACCGCCCGGCGCTTCTGCTCCTGCTGCCCCGTCAGGTTAAGAACGAGATCCGTCGCGGCATCGGCATTCTTGGAATACTTGGAGACAGCGAGAAGCTGTCCGCCGAGAGTCCCCGCATGGCGTCCATCTGTGCCGCCTTTCGGGAGCGGCGCAATGCTCACCTTGCCCTTGATGGTGCTGTCGGCGCCTTGCGCCAGCGCCCAGGCATAGGGCCAGTTGCGCATGAAGGCGGCATTGCCGGACTGGAAGACGCCGCGCGATTCCTCTTCCGTGTAGTTGAGCACGCCCTCGGGCGTGACGGTGCCGACCCAGCCGGCGGCGGCCTTCAGGGCTTCCGCTGCCTTCGGATTCTCGATGGTGACATCGCCCTTCTCGTCCACGATGGTGCCGCCGCCGAACGAGGCCACCCATTCCAGCGCATTGGTGGTCAGGCCTTCATAGGCGCGGCCCTGCCAGACATAGCCCCAGAAATCACCGCGACCTTCCTTGCGCTCGCCGTCCTGGATCATGCGGGCGGTCTCGGTCAGGTCGGCCCAGGTCTGCGGCACGGGGCGCTTGTATTTGTCGAGGAGGTCCTGGCGGTAATAGAGCAGGCCCGCGTCGGCAAACCAGGGCATGGCCATGAGCTTGCCGTTGACGCGGCTGGTCTCCACCATGGCGGGCAGGTGATCGTCGATGTCGGCCTGACCCTTGGCAGAGAGGTCCATGAGGTGATCGGCCAGGATGCCAGTCCAAACCACGTCGATCTGGAATACGTCGATGTCGGATGCGCCTGCGGCCAGGAGTTGCTGGTAGAGGGCGAGGCGCTCGGTGGCGGAGTTCGGCGTCGAGACGATCTTGACCGTGTTGCCGGTCTTCTTCGCCCAGGCATCGACGCCCTGCTTGCAGATCTCATATTCCTTGCCGAGCGCGCTGCACGAGATGGAGATTTCCACCGCCCAGGCGTTGGTCGAGGCGAGGATCCCGGCGGCAAGGCCGAGGCTGGCGATGAGGCGTGGCATGGCTATCCTCCTGCAGGCTTGATGTTTATTGCTTAGCTTCATAAACCCCGATCTTCCGTTTTGTTCCTCTGGAACATGGTCAGGGGCTGAAGCCGCTCCATTTCATCTTGCCGAAAACGAGAGTATTTCCATGAAAATCACGTGGTATGGCCATTCCGCCTTCCGGCTCGACTTCGCCGGCAAGGCCGTGCTCATCGATCCCTTCTTTACGGGCAACCCCGCCTTCGAAGGCGACAGGGCGAAGATCACCGAGGGGGTGTCCCACATTCTCCTTACCCACGGCCATGGGGATCACGTGGGCGACACCCTCGACATCGCGAAGGCGACCGGGGCCAAGGTGGTGACGAATTTCGAGCTGTGCATGTATCTGGCCAAGCAAGGTCTTGAGCACTTCGATCCCATGAACACCGGCGGCACGACCGGGCAGGGCGGATTTACCGTGACGCTCGTGCGGGCCGATCATTCATCCGGCCTCGTCGAGATGGACGTGAACTTCCCCCTCGGCAGCGCCAATGGAGTCATCGTCAAGGCCATGAACGAGCCGACAATCTACCACATGGGCGACACGGACATCTTCGGCGACATGGCCCTGATTGCCGAGATCCACCAGCCGGATGTGGTGATCGTGCCCATCGGCGACCGGTTCACCATGGGCCCCGAGGTCGCGGCGCTCGCCGTCGAGCGTTACTTCAAGACCGCGAAGGCGGTGATCCCCTGCCACTACGGCTCCTTCCCCATGATCCTGCCCAACGCCGACCGCTTCGTGGCTGCCATGGACGGCAAGGGCGTTCAGGTGGTGGTGCCGCATAAGACGGTGGGTGTGACGGTTTGATTTTGGACTTTTCGTCATCCCGGACGGCGCAGCCGATCCGGGATTGTTGAACGAGTGTGGCGCTGGAGCCCTCCTCCCCCTTGTGGGGAGGAGTTGGAGGTGGGGGGTGAGCGATAGCCTATGAAGGTCCGGCGCCAACACCCCCACCCTGGCTGTTTCGCAGCCCCCTCCCCACAAGGGGGAGGGAAACAGCACTATATCCTGCACGCGATCCCGGACCTTCGCTACGCTCCGTCCGGGATGACGATGAACATCGGCGCTCCCCACATCCGCCGTTGCCCCCCGGCGCGACCGGGTGCTATAGCCCGGCCAGCAGATTTCCAAGGGGTATGACCATCTATGTCGGTCGATGAGAAAACGGTCCGCCGCATCGCCCATCTGGCGCGCATTGCCGTGACGGATGAGGAGGTGCCCCATCTCCAGGGCGAGATCAACGCCATCCTGTCCTTCGTCGAGCAACTCAACGAAGTGAACGTGGAGGGTATCGAGCCCATGACCTCCGTGACGCCCATGGTGATGAAGAAGCGCCAGGACGGCGTGACCGATGGCGGTTATCCGGAGAAGATCGTCCAGAACGCCCCCGCGACGGAAGACAACTTCTTCCTGGTGCCCAAAGTCGTTGAATAGCAACGTCATCCCGGCCGAAAGAGCCGGGATCGCGCAAACCAGTTATCGCTTCCAGACGATCCCGGATCGCGGCTCCGCCCCGTCCCGGATGACAGGATGATCCCCGTGACCGAACTGACCCATCTCACGATTGCCGAGGCCCGTGACGGCCTGAAGGCCAAGACCTTCTCCGCCACCGAGCTCACGCAGGCCCATGTGGATGCTATTGCGAAGGCGAGGGCGCTCAACGCCTATGTGCTCGAGACGCCGGAAAAGGCGCTCGCCATGGCCAAGGCCTCCGACGAGAAGATCGCCAAGGGCGAGGCCGGTGCGCTCGAGGGCATCCCGCTCGGCATCAAGGACCTGTTCTGCACCGAGGGCGTGGTCTCAACCGCCGGCTCGAAGATCCTCGGCAACTTCAACCCGCCCTACGAATCCACCGTCACCCGGAACCTCTGGAACGACGGCGCCGTGATGCTCGGCAAACTCAACATGGACGAGTTCGCCATGGGCTCCTCCAACGAGACTAGTGCCTTCGGGCCGGTCGTCTCGCCCTGGCGGCGTGAGGGCTCGAACGTGAGCGCGGGCGCTTCTGGGGCGATCGAAGGCACGCATCTCGTGCCCGGCGGTTCCTCGGGCGGTTCGGCGGCGGCTGTTGCCGCCCATCTCTGCCTCGGCGCCACTGCCACCGATACCGGCGGCTCGATCCGCCAGCCGGCGGCTTTCACCGGCACCGTCGGCATCAAGCCGACCTATGGGCGTGTGTCGCGGTGGGGCACGGTGGCGTTCGCCTCGTCGCTGGATCAGGCCGGCCCGATCACCCGCTCGGTGCGCGACTCGGCCATCATGCTGCGCTCCATGGCGAGCCCCGACCCCAAGGACACCACCTGCGTCGACCTGCCGGTTCCGGATTTCGAGGCGGCGGTCTCCCGCGGCGTGAAGGGCCTCAAGATCGGCATTCCGAAGGAATACCGGATCGACGGCATGTCGCCCGAGATCGAGCAGCTCTGGCACCAGGGCGCGGAATGGCTGCGTGCAGCCGGCGCCGAGATCGTCGAGGTGTCGCTGCCGCACACCAAGTACGCGCTGCCGGCCTATTACATCGTGGCGCCTGCCGAGGCGTCCTCGAACCTCGCCCGCTATGACGGCGTGCGCTACGGCCTGCGCGAGAACGGCCGGGATATCGCCGATCTCTACGAGAAGAGCCGCGCTGCCGGCTTCGGTCGCGAGGTCAAGCGCCGCATCATGATCGGCACCTATGTTCTGTCTGCCGGCTATTACGATGCCTATTACGTGCGGGCCCAGAAGCTGCGCACCCTCATCAAACGCGATTTCGAGGAAGTCTACGCGCAGGGCGTTCACGCCATCCTGACCCCGGCAACCCCGTCCGCCGCCTTCGGCATCGGCGAGAAGGGCTCAGGCGATCCGGTGGAGATGTACCTCAACGACATCTTCACCGTGACGGTGAACATGGCGGGCCTGCCGGGGATCGCCGTCCCGGCCGGACTCGATGCCCAGGGGCTGCCCTTGGGCCTCCAGCTCATTGGCCGCGCCTTCGACGAGGAGACCCTCTTCGCCGCTGGTCAGGTGATCGAGGATTCCGCCGGCCGCATCAGGCTGCCCCAGGCCTGGTGGGCTTGATCTCGGTGGGTCCGACCGTACCTGTCGTCACCCTCTGGGACTGGCTGCCTGCCGCCTTCGATCCGGTGCTGATCCTGATTGCCGTCTGGCTCGGCTGGAAGGCCGACCAGTTCGGCAAGGTGCTGATTATCGGCATGGTCGCCCTCGCCGTCTCCGTGCTCGTCTCCTGGGCCATCAGCAGCTTAGGGATCCCCTGGATCGCGCCCGTGCGGTCCGATGGGCTCACCCTGTTCCCCGTGCGATTCATCGCCTCCATGCTCTGGGCGAGCGGCGCCTATGCCGCCCGCCGGCTGGCGAGGAGTTAGGTCTCGGCCAGCCCAGCGCCGGAACCGGCCGGGCTGCCGAGCGCTGTAGCGATCTCTGCCAGGGTGGCCTTCTCGGCATCGCTGACGGCCACGCCGCCGAAGCCGAGGAAACCGCCTTCCTTGCCGGCCTCCGCTGACTTCTGGGCCACGCTCCAGAGCCAGGACTTGAAGGCCGCCGCCTCGTCGGGAGCCTTGGCATCGAGCAGGCCCGATACGGCATGAAGCTCCTCGATGGCCTTACGTTTGATGTCGGCGAACTCGCTACCCTTGAACTGCGCCTGGAACGACTCGCGCACGGCACTGCGCGTCTCGGTGTTGCTGATGTCATCGGCCACGGCCTTCACAAGCGACGTGGCCTGAGCATCCTGCTTGGCTTCGAGCAGCGCCCAGCCGCTGGACATTGATTCCTGCAGCAGGCTCCAGAGCCCGCCCGGGTCGGCCGCGGTGATCGCCATGCTGGCCACAACGGGGCTTGCAACAAGCCGGGACCATTCCTCAGGGGTGAAGCTCGACTTGTTCGCCATGGTTGGCCTCCTGATTTGCAGCCGGTGGGATACTCCCAAGCGAAAGCGCTCAAGCTTGTGCTTGGTTCCCTCGCGGGCTCATGGCGCAGAGCCCAAAAAGGAATGGGCCCGACCGTGAGGTCAGGCCCATCCTGCGCAGTGAAACGCGAGACGCTAGATTACTGCGGGTTGGCCGGGGCCTTCGGGGCGGCCGGAGCCGCCGGAGCCGGGGTGGTCGGGGTCGCCGGAGCGGTCGAGGAACCGCCGGTGGCGCCGGAACCGGTGCGCGGTGCAGAGCTTTCCGTCTGGGTGCCGGTGCTGCCGGTCGTGCTCGGCTCGTTGCTGCCGCCATCATAGAAGAGGAAAGCGAGCAGGCCGAGAGCGATAACAAGACCGCCGATCACGTAAGCAAGTGTGTTAGAACCGCGGCCAGTGTTATCGTAGACATTGGTCTCACGATTGTAGACGTTGGGTTCGCGATCCATCGGATCCATAGCCATTTTGAAACTCCTTGACCGTTTTACCTCCCGAACAACGCCGTATGTGGGATGGAGTTTCATCGCAGCGTGGCAATTATTTTCGAAATCTGTGCATAAATTATTTCTGATCTTAACGATTAGGCCATCACCCTGAACGTCCGTTCATCCGGAAAGGGGTTGACCGGGTTGAGCGCCGCTCGTACTCCGGCTAGAGCATCGTGCGGAAAAGTGGACCCGGTTTTCCGCCTCAAACGATGCTCTCATTTATGAAAGAGGCATCGGATGGGTCCCGAAAGTGCATTCCACTTTTGGGTCCGCTGCTTTAGCAAATACAAGAGATTAAAGGCGCAAGGCTCATGAACGCTCCGGTCAACCCTAAGAAGCTCATCAAAGGTGCGACAGGCGATTGGGAAATCGTCATCGGCATGGAGATCCATGCCCAGGTGACGAGCCAAGCCAAGCTGTTCTCCGGCGCCTCCACGGCCTTCGGCGGCGATCCGAACAGCCACGTTTCCTTGGTGGACGCGGCCATGCCTGGCATGCTGCCGGTGATCAATGAGGAATGCGTGCGCCAGGCGATCCGCACGGGCCTAGGCCTCAAGGCCGAGATCAACCTGCGCAGCACCTTCGACCGTAAGAACTATTTCTACCCGGACCTGCCGCAGGGCTATCAGATCAGCCAGTACAAGAGCCCCATCGTGGGCGAGGGCGAGGTGATCGTGGACGTGCCGGAGACCGGCGAGACGATCACCGTACGTATCGAGCGTCTGCACCTCGAGCAGGATGCTGGCAAGTCGATCCACGACCTGCACCCGACCATGAGTTTCGTCGACCTCAACCGCTCCGGCGTAGCCCTGATGGAAATCGTGTCGAAGCCGGACCTGCGCTCGTCCGACGAGGCGCGCGCCTATGTGACCAAGCTGCGCACGATCCTGCGCTATCTCGGCACCTGCGACGGCGACATGGACAAGGGCAATCTCCGCGCCGACGTGAACGTCTCCGTGCGCCGCCCCGGCGACGAGCTCGGCACGCGCTGCGAGATCAAGAACGTCAACTCCATCCGCTTCATCGGCCAAGCGATCGAATACGAGGCGCGTCGCCAGATCGCGATCCTCGAGGATGGCGGCAAAATCGACCAGGAGACCCGCCTCTACGATCCGGCCAAGGGCGAGACCCGCTCCATGCGCTCTAAGGAGGAGGCGCACGATTACCGCTACTTCCCCGATCCGGACCTGCTGCCGCTCGAGTTTAACCAGGCATACGTGGACGATCTCGCGAAAGGACTGCCGGAACTGCCCGATGAGAAGAAGGCGCGGTTCATGGCCGATTACGGCCTCTCGCCCTATGACGCGAGCGTGCTGGTGGCCGAGCGCGCCTCCGCCGACTTCTTCGAGGAGGTGGCGAAGGGCCGGGACGGCAAGGCGGCTGCGAACTGGATCATCAACGAGCTGTTCGGCCGCCTGAACAAGGAAGGCAAGGACATCTCGGAGACCCCGGTCTCGGCCGCCCAGCTCGGCGTCATCATCGAGCTCATCGGCGAGAACGTGATCTCGGGCAAGATCGCCAAGGACCTGTTCGAGATCGTATTCACGGAAGGCGGCGATCCGCGCGAACTCGTGGAACAGCGCGGCATGAAGCAGGTGACCGACACCGGCGCCATCGAGAAGGCCGTGGACGAGATCATCGCGGCCAATCCCGACAAGGTGGAGCAGGCGAAGGCGAAGCCCACCCTGCTTGGCTGGTTCGTGGGCCAGACCATGAAGGCCACCGGCGGCAAGGCCAACCCCCAGGCCCTCAACGAGATCCTCAAGCGCAAGCTTGGGATCGAGTAGGGCCGATAGGCCATCCCGGCGGAGCGCGCCAGCGCCCGCCGGAACTCATGCAGGCACTGATCCCGTGACCTCGCAACCCAGTCCCTTCGCCTCGCACTGGCTGATCCGCGACATCGTGATCGCCTCGCACCGTGCCGCCGTCGGGCCGGGCGGCCTTCTCTTCGTCGGGGACTCCCTGGTGGAAGGCTTCTATTGGAACGGCATCGCCTCGTTGCCCGTACTGAATGCCGGCTATTCCGGCATCTGGACCGAGGCGCTCGAGCCGCGGGTGCCGCTTCTGCTGAACTCTGCTGAGCCCAGCATTGCTGTGCTGCTCGTCGGCACGAATGACGCCAAGAAGGATTGCAGCGAGAGGGCTCTCGACGAGGTCACGCAGCACTTCGAGACAATCATTCGCCACTTCGAAGCTGCCACCGTGCCGGTGATCGTCATGACACCGCCGCCGGTCGAGCGGGCGAAGCGCCTCACGAGCTTCTATTCGGCGGAGGCCATGGCTTCCTTGAGCCGTCGAATCGTGCAGATTGCGAACGGTCGTGCGGCCGCCATTGTCGATTTGCACAGAGCCTTGGGCGATGGCGAGGGAGCAGCGCGCGGAGGAGTAACAACGGACGGCGTTCATCTGTCGGCGAAGGCCTACCGCCAGCTGCACGACATGCTCGAAACGACGGTCGGCTCGGTGACCATGAGGGGCAATGATGAATCTGATGCTGCAAGTTGAAGACCTCCCGGTGGTCCGCCCTGTCCGCGATGGCGACGCGCAGGATCTCTACGGGCTGATCGCGGTCTGCTATGCGGATTATCCCGGCTGCTTCGTCGATCCCCACGATGACCTGCCCGATCTGCGCGCACCGAGCACATCGTATGATGAGACCGGCGGCGCCTTCTGGGCCGTCGAGGACGAGCGTGAACGCGTCTGCGCCTGCGTGGCGGTGGATTTCCCGGAAAGCGATACTGCGGAACTGCACCGGCTTTATGTGCGTCCGGACCAGCGCGGGATGGGGTTGGGTTCGCGCCTCGTCCATCAGGCCGAGGCGTACGCGCGCCGCAAGGGCGCGTCACGGATCGTCCTGTGGTCCGACACGCGTTTCACGACTGCGCACCGGCTCTACACGCGGTTGGGCTATGTGCAGGGCGAAGGACAGCGACAGCTCGCCGACATTTCGCAGTCGGCGGAGTATCGGTTTGAAAAGAAGCTTGAAAGCATCCAGGCTTCAGTCTGACCGGGTGTGGATTACAGGACAGGAGCAGCGTTCATGATGTTCGAAGTGGCCGGCATCTTTGCCGGAATCGTGCTTGCCCAGATATCGCCCGGCCCGAATCTCATGGCCGTGTCCTCCATCGCCCTGGGAGGCGGGCGCGCGCCCGGCGCCATCGCTGCGGCCGGGATCGCAACAGGCGTGTTCATCTGGTCCATCCTGTTCGCGTTCGGGATCGGTGCAGTGCTCAAAGCCTTTCCTCAAGCCATTACCGCGATGCGGCTTCTCGGTGGAGGCTACCTGATTTATCTGGGGCTGCGCGCCCTGAGGACGGCCTTCGTGCCATCAGCGAAGAAGCCGGCTCAGGAGCGCACCGAGATGCCCGCGGGGGAGGCCTACCGCCGCGGATTTTTCGTGGTCATGACCAATCCGAAAGCTGCCCTGATGTGGGTCGCGATCTCCATGTATCTGGCCTCTTTGAGCCTCTCCAAGCTTCAGTTCCTGGCCATCGGCATCGGGGCTTCCGCATCGGCCATGATCATCTACGGTACCTACGCGCTGATCTTCTCGACCGGAATCGCCATGCGGGCCTATGCCCGGTTCTTTCGTGTCATCGAAGGAAGTTTCGGCGCCGTCTTCGGCGCCATCGGCGCGAAGGTCCTCGTCGATGGCATACGTGAGCTGAGAGTTTGACGGAGCGCGTCAGGCCACCCCGTTCTCTCCCGCATAGCGGTTGGCGACCTGTGTCTGCCACAGGCACAGGACCGGCGCGACTGGGCGGTGAGACTTACGGAATCTCATAAACCGAGACCTCGTCGTTGAGCCCGCGCAGGGCCGTCTTCTGCAGCGTCGGGTGAAGGCCCTGCTTCTCGATGATCCGCGAAGATCGCGGGTTTTCGACCACGGAACCGGTCGCGAAGATCGAGCGCGACATGGCGAGGCCTTGTACCCGGGAAGCGATGTTCACCGTCTGGCCGAAATAGTCCTGACGGTCGTTGAGCGTCACGGCGAGGCACGGCCCTTCGTGAATGCCGATCTTGAGCAGCAGATCCTCGTTTCCACGCTCCTCGTTGAGGCGGCGCATCGCCTCGCGCATGCGCAAAGCGGCCGAAATCGCATGATCCGGCGTCGGGAAGGTCGCCATCACCGCGTCGCCGATGGTCTTCACTACGGCGCCGGACTCGGAGGCGACGATCTCGTTCAGAACCTGGAAATGCGACCGCACGAGATCATAGGCTACAAGGTCGCCGACGCGCTCGTAGAGTTGCGTCGAGCCCTTCAGATCGGTGAAGAGGAACGTGAGGCTCGTGATCTTCAGGCGCTGGTCGATGTCGAGCGTGTCGGTGCGGTAGAGATCGCGGAAAGTCTGGTTGGTAAGCAGGCGCTTTGCCGTAAGGAAGGGACGGCGGCGATTCAGCAGATGATGCAGCTTGTCGTCCGCGACCCAGACCGAAGGCAGGGCGCGCCTGTTGGTGCGGTTCTCGATCGAGATGCGCAAGGGGCCGGGCCGCATGACGAGGGTCTGGTGCTGCGGATGGGTCTCGTTGATGATGAGCGACAGGCTCTGGCGCTCGCGGGTTGGCTCGCCCTGCACGTCGATGAACTGTGCCGCGTGAGTCACCGGCTCGAAGACGATCACGAACTCCTCCGGAAGCTGCAGAGACATGATCGCTCTCTCGCCCGGCGGCAGTTCGACGGCGTCGAGCACGATCTCGTCCATCATGCGCTCGAAATCTTCGGGCAGGTCGACGCCGGAGCCCCAGAAGATCTGGCGCGCATATTCATGCAACGGCAGGGTGTCGGGATCGTGCGCTGCGATCTTGCGGACGCGCGGGCTGACCGTGAAGGTGACCTCCACCATTTCATCGAGAGTTGGCTCGTAGCCCGCCGAGCAGAGGGCGCAGCTATATTCGTCCCGATTGACCGACTTCAGGCTCATGCCCGATTCAAGGACGCCGCCGCATCCGGGGCAAAGGACATTCCAGGACATCTCGAACAGCCCGAGCCGGGAGGCATGGAGGAAGGCGGCAATCACGCCGTCCTCGTCGAAGCCATGCCTGGCAGCGAAGGCGAGCGCATTGATGCGGTTCAGTTCATGATCTGGGGCATCCCGGATCAGACGCTCGATGGCATCGACGATGCCGGCATCGGCCGATTGCCGAAGAATGGCGAGGAGCTTTTCGTGTTCGTTCATGGTGCAACCTCCTTCGAGGTGCGAACCGGGCCGTGGATCATCCATGGCTCATGTCAATGCGAAGCGCCCGCTGGCGCGCCTGCGACGGCGCACCCCGGCTGCATGTCTCAAGGTGTCAGGATGCGCCCGCAATCCGGCAATGTCGGGGCAGGAGGAGCGACGACGGCGGCCCCTTTTGCGAAGGGCTCATCCCTTAAGCCACCCCATGCTCCTCCGCATAGCGGTTGGCGACCCGTGTCTGCCAGAGGCACAGGACCGGGGCGACGATCAGTTCGACGATCAGGCCGCCGACCATGAAGAGCGACGGGAGCCCGGTCAGGCCGAGACCGATCAGCCGTCCCAAACCGCCAATGACCACGAGCAGCGTAAGAAGCCTGAAGCGGCCCGTATGGATCTCGATGGAGGGCAGGGTGCTCCAGAAGCACAGGCCGATGCCCAGCAGCAGGCCGGATAGAAATCGGAAGTGACTCTCCGCCGAAATGCTCACCGCATCGCCCGTGAGCGCCTGCCCGAACAGAACGCCATAGAGCCCGGTTGCGACCGGAATGGCGGCGACGATCGCCACACTCTGCTGCAGGAGCCTTCGCTCACGTTCCTTGCTGGGCATGTAGTCTCCTATCTGTTGGCCTGCTTGAGAACAGGCGCTGCACTGACGGCGGCGATGACGCCGATTGCACCCATCACCAGCGAAATGCCGCCGATCACAAGGCTTGGGCCTTCCGGACCCGAGAACAGGCCTACCAGCAACCCGGCCAGAGGCTGGGATAGGTTGTTGACGGTAATCATCGCACCGGTTGTCTTGCCGAAATCCTTCTGCGGAATGATCTTCTGGCGCAGGCTCCTGAGATAGATGGTGAACATCCTGTCGAAGCCGAGCACGAGAATGTAGCCTGCGGCATAGACCCCGTAACTGGGGCTGATCGCCGTCAGCAGGCCGCCGATGAAGATCGCCGTGTAGCCGATAGCCCCCATCGCCCTCAGCGGGATGATGACATGGGCCAGGAAAGCCAGGATCGCGATGCTCGCGATGGCGCTGGCGGTCTGCAGGAGCGCGTAGCTCTGCTCGGACTGGCCATGGATGCCCGTCACCATCGCGGCCGATGTGGCGAGCGTCGCGCCGAAGACGAAGTTCAGCCCGGCCGACAGCGCGGCGGCCCTTCGCAGTCCGGGCAGATGCCAGATGTGCTTGAGGGCGATGCGGAAAGGATCGACCCAGCGGTCATAGGCCGCCTCCGGTGGAGCGAGTTCGATCCGGCTCGACCGATGCCACAGGGTGAGCCCGAGATCCGCCAGCAGGAACAGAAACGCCGTGATGCCGACCACGATCTGCCACGGCCACAGGCCGAGCAGGGCGGCCGCCAGGATCGGGCCGATCACCATCCCGAGCTGATCGCCCAGCTGCGAATAGGACAGCACCTTCTCGAACCGCTGCTGCCTGAAGATCTGGGGTAGCATCACCTCCCGGGCCAGAAACCCCTGCGTGGAGAGGATCCCGCACACCGCCGACAGCGCGACCAGCCAGCCGACGCCGCCAAGAAGCTCGTGGCCTGCAACGCCCATAGCGCAGGTGAGCAGGCGGAAGCGCTGGCTGATGACCAGCAGGGTCACCGGCGACCGGCGATCGCAGAGGATGCCGCAGACGGAGAACAGCAGGTATCGGGGCAGAGTCTCGATGAAGAAGGCCAGGCCCGACAGGGCAGGGCTCTGCGTCGTCTGGAACACCACGAGGGGCACCAGAAACAGCAGCATCTGATCCGCCAGGCGGGCGAAGAAGAGAGAGATGAAGAAGCTGATGTCCCTGGCGCGCACTGGAATTCCCCTGCTATCGACCCGGTGCGGCCGTCTGATGCAATACCCTGTCATAGTATCTGTCGGTGTCGGGCGCCAGATCACAGGTCTTTGAGGGGAGGTTCTTTCCTGTTGGAAAAGAGGCGTCTAGGGTTGCGGCCAACAGCATCGCTCGAGGGGGCTTTCATGGCGACACGGTTCGAACTTCACGGAATTGCCTTTTCCGGCCCGACCTACAAGGTCGGCCTGCTGCTGACTCTGGCGGGCGAGCCGTTCGACTATGTCCATGTCAACATGATGCAGGGCGAGCATAAGCAGCCGCCGCATCTGTCCAAGCAGCGCTATGGGCAGGTTCCTCTGCTCATCGACCGCAACAACGGCCGCCATCTCTGCCAGTCCGCCGCCATCATGGAATATCTCGCCGACATGACGGGCAAGTTCGGCGGCGCCAATCTCGACGAGCGCCTGCAGGCGCGGGAATGGATGTACTGGGATTTCGACCGGCTCGCCTCGAATGTCTATCGCGCCAGGACGATCAAGCTCGGCATCCGTGCCGCCGGACCGGAGGTGCTGGAGTTCAGCCAGGCTGGAGGCAACGCCGCCCTGAAGGTGCTCGATGAGCATCTCGCCGGCCGCAACTGGATCGTCGGTGAGGGCGTCACCATCGCGGACATCGACGTTTATGGCGTTGTTGCCTTCGCGGACGACGGCGGCTTCGACCTCGGCGCCTATCCGGGCATTCAGGCCTGGGTGAAACGGGTTGAGGCGCTGCCCGGATTCAAAGGCCGGAAGGATCTGCTGCCGATGGAATCCCGGGCGGCCGCATGAGCAATCTGGTGATCCGCGAAGCGCAGGCCGGCGATCTCGAAGCGATCATCCGCCTGCATGAAGAGGATGAGCTGGGCTCCCATGGTGACGCGTGGTCGCCTGAGACGAAGCCAGCCTACGAGGCCGCTTTCGCCGCCATCGAGCGCAGCCCCGAGAACCGGCTGTTCGTGGCGGTCGACCGCCATGAGATCGTCGGCACGTTCCAGCTCACTTTCATTCCTAATCTCACGGGACGTGGTGCCATGCGGGTGAAGGTGGAGAGCGTGAAGGTGAAAGCTGTGCGACGCTCCAGCGGCATCGGCGCCAGGATGATGGCCTTCGCGGAAGACCACGCCCGCACACACGGCGCCCGCGCCATGGAGCTCACCTCCAACAAGACGCGCGGCGACGCCCACCGCTTCTACGAGCGTCTCGGCTTCTCCCGCAGCCATGAGGGCTTCAAGAAGAAGCTGTAAAGCCCATCAGTTCAGCGTGTAGATCTCGTGCCGGGCTGTGCCGGGCGGACCTTTGCGGATCGTCACGCTCGCGTCCTGCGCCAGCGGGTGAGTCTTCAGGATGCGCTCGACGGCGCGGTACATCGCTTCCGCGTCCGGGCCGTAGAGATAGATGATCGTGTCGGTCGCCCCGATGGCATGGCCGTCGAGTTCGCCGAGCCCCCCCAAAGCGATCTCCAACTGGCTCTCGAAGCCTGCGAGGCTGTATTCCTCGTAGATGGCGGGAGGAAGCGACTCTCCATCGAGGCGGATGAAGAGAGCCTGCTGTGGCGGCACGGCTCTGAGCGCAGGAGCCGGTTGCCGGGTGATGATGCGGGAGAGCCAGTTCACGGAGACCTCCTGTTGGTTCGGGGTGTCTCGACCGTTCAGGCTTTCGTGCCGTCCTTCAGGCGCTTGTTGCAGGCGCTCCAGAACTTCGGCCATTTCATATCCTTGTCGACCTTGCCGCCGGCCTTGGCTTCTTTCCACTCGAGGCTGCACTTGCTCATGCGCTCGCGGGCGGCCATTTGGGCGGCGCTCGGCTCCTTCTTGGGCTTGGCCTCGGTGGCCTGCACGGCACCGGCGAGCGCGAAGGTCATCGCAGCAGCGAGAGCCGCGTTCACAAGTCGGTTCATCATCGAATCACCCCCACGGCGAATTGCTTATGTTATAAACTTTCTGAATCTTCGCGCCGCAACATGCAAGCCCCGATGAGCTGCCATGCGTCGATTTCGTGGATTTTCGTTGCAGGTGAGGGTGTCAGCCCCGATCTTATGTCTTAACGTCCCCGGACGAATGCGTATCGTAACCTGAAGAGAGGCGTTTCATGGCGGCTTCCGTGCAGCAACCGATCGATCTCTATTACTGGCCGACCCCGAACGGGTGGAAGATCACCATCATGCTCGAGGAATGCGGGCTGCCTTATACGATCCACCCGGTGAATATCGGCAAGGGCGATCAGTTCAAGCCGGAATTCCTGAACATCTCGCCCAACAACAAGATGCCGGCCATCGTCGATCACGACGGGCCTGGGGACGAGCCGATCTCCGTGTTCGAGTCAGGCGCCATCCTGCAATATCTCGGCCGCAAGACCGGGCAGTTCTATCCGCAGGATGAGAGGGCGCGCGTCGAGGTCGATCAATGGCTGTTCTGGCAAATGGGCGGCTTCGGCCCCATGCTGGGGCAGGCGCACCATTTCCGCATCTATGCGCCGGAAAAAGTGCCCTATGCCATCGACCGCTACACCAACGAGACCAACCGCCTCTACGGCGTGCTGAACAACCGCCTTGCTGACCGGGAATTCGTCGCCGGCGCGTATTCCATCGCCGACATGGCCATCGCCCCCTGGGCGAAGCTGTGGGAGCGCCAGGGCCAGAACATCGAGGAGTTCCCGCACGTGAAGCGCTGGCTCGAGACGATGCTGGCCCGTCCGGCGGTCCTGCGCGGCATCAAGGTCAGCTCCGAGGACCGCAACAAGACCGACCTGACCGACCCGGCCGTTCAGGCCGTGCTGTTCGGCCAGAAGGCGCGGTAAGGCAGCTTATGAGCCTGCGGTCGCCCAGCCAGCGACCCAATCCCGCCTGAGGTGCTCGCCCTCGCCAGGGAATCGGTCGTCCCTGACCTCGCTTCCCTCGATCCGGTCGGTTCGGAAGTGCCGGATCGCTTCCCTAAGTTCGCACCACGCGACTATGGTGGCAGCCTCAGAATAATAGATCAGCGCAAAGGGCCTGATCGTCCGGCGGGTCGTTCGGCCCTGCTCGTCGCGATAGGTCACATCGAGCTTTCTCTCCTGCCGGATGGCATCGCGGACCAGCGAGAGATCGATGCCCTCCGGGGCTGGCGTGATCGTGCCCCAGGCGTGAAGGGCGTTCGCTTCGAGCGACGTCCGCAGCGGCGCCGGAACCGCCGAGGCGATCTTGCGGCTCGCGTGTCTGGCCGCCGCCTTCAGGCCGGTGTCCCCGGTCCGCTCCAGAAGCGCGAGCCCGAGCACCATCGCTTCGATTTCCTCGACGGCAAACATGAGCGGCGGCAGCTCGAACCCGGGGCGCAGCACATAGCCGATGCCGCGGCCGCCCTCGATCGGAACACGCATTCCTTGAAGAGCCGCGATATCGCGGTAAACGGAGCGGGCTGTGACTTCGAGTTGCTCGGCGATGCGGGCAGCCGTGACCGGCGCACGTGCGAGCCTCAGAATCTGGATGATCTCGAACAGCCGCGCAGCCTTGCGCATTCCCGTCTCCCGCCTGGCCTCACACAACTGACACAGCGCTGTCAGTTGGCCCTCTTTATACCAGCCACGCTCGGTTGAGGGAGCTTTGCCTCGAACCGAAGAAGCCGGCACGGGGTGGGAATGAGCTACACTGAAAATCTCTGGGTCTTCTTCGCCCTTCTTCTCGGCATCATCATCGTGCCGGGCATGGACATGATGTTCGTCTTGGCCAATGCCCTGGCCGATGGCCGGCGCGGCGGAATGGCCGCTACCGCCGGGATCATCCTGGGGGGCGTTTTCCACACGGCTTTCGGTGTCCTGGGCGTCGGCGTCGTCCTGCAATTCGCCCCCAGCGTGTTTGCCGTGCTGATCGTCGCGGGTGCGGCTTACATGGCCTGGATCGGCTTCAGTCTCGCGCGAAGCTCCCTGACGGTCGATCTCGACGGTCCTGCCCTTCGGCGCTCTCCCTGGGTCGCCTTCCGCCAGGGCGCCGTGACGTCCGTCATCAACCCGAAAGCCTACATGTTCACCCTGTCGGTCTTTCCGCAGTTCATCGCCCCGCGCTACGGCTCATTGTGGTGGCAGGGGCTTGTACTCGGGATCCTGGTCCTGCTCGCCCAATTCAGCGTCTATGGCGGGCTGGCGCTCCTGGCCGGCCGCAGCCGCGATGCGCTTCTCTCAAATCCCCGGGTGACCGTCGCGATCACCCGGGCTGTCGGTATCCTGCTTGTGCTCGTCGCCGCCCTCACGGCCTGGCAGGGGTGGCGGAACACGATGGCGGTTCATCCCTGATCGGGTTCGGGCCCTAGTTCACCTTCGTCCAGGTCTGCGACTTGCAGATCAGGCCACCGAAGACACAGCCGGAGAGCTGCAGGGCTTTGGGGCTCGTGACCTTGAGCTTGCCTGTATAGGTCTTGCCATCCTGCGGGTTGTAGAGCTGGCCCTTGTAGCCATCCCCGTCCGGCTTGAGGTCCCAGATCATCTGGACGCCCACGATGGCGCGGTCCCGCAGCTTCGGGTCGGCGTTGTTGGTATCCTTCTGATAGGTCGAGGCGGCGATGGTGCCGCAATACTCGGCCCCGCATCGGGCGATCCTGACCCGGGTATCGCCGCTCTGGGTCACCCAGGTGCCGCTCGGGTCGGCCGACTGGGCCTGGGCCGGAAGGGCCAGCATGACAAGGCCGAAGGCGGCAAGGAAAGCTTTTTTCATTGTTGACTCCCTTTACGTCGGTCTTCATCGGACCGCTCTGGGACAAGACTAGGGCATCGTGCGGAAAAGTGGACCCAGCTCTCCGGTTAAGCTTTCCAAGCGGGCAGGGCAAAAGGCGCTTGAGGCCAGGGGGGCTCGCCGCTATAAGCGCCCCACTTCACAATTTCCCTCATAAATAGAAGCGAGCTGTCATGGCCATCGAGCGTACTTTCTCCATCATCAAACCCGACGCGACCGAGCGTAACCTCACGGGCGCCGTCAATGCCGTCATCGAAAAGGCCGGCCTGCGGATCGTCGCCCAGAAGCGCATCCTCATGAGCCGCCGCGAGGCCGAGACCTTCTACGCGGTCCACAAGGAGCGCCCCTTCTTCGGTGAGCTCGTGGACTTCATGATCTCGGCTCCGGTCGTCGTGCAGGTTCTGGAAGGCGAAAACGCCGTGCTCCGCTACCGCGAGATCATGGGCGCCACCAACCCGGAGAGCGCCGCCGAGGGCACCATCCGCAAGCTCTACGCCAAGTCCATCGGCGAGAACTCGGTCCACGGCTCCGACAGCCAAGACAACGCCAAGATCGAGATCGCCCAGTTCTTCTCGGGCAACGAGATCGTCGGCTAAGCCTCCAAGGCATAGCCTTTATGGTCAGGCCGCCTCCGGGCGGCCTTTTCATTTTCCGGCCTTTCGCTCATCATGCGCCTGCCATGAACCAAGCTCCCCGCATCGAACGCCGCGCCTCGGTCTGCCCGCATGACTGCCCCTCCGTCTGCTCCCTTGAGGTGGAGGTGATCGACGGGCGCACCATCGGGCGCGTGCACGGGGCGAAGTCCAACACCTACACGGCCGGGGTGATCTGCGCCAAGGTCGCCCGCTATGCGGAGCGCATCCACAACCCGGACCGGCTGCTCTATCCCATGCGGCGCACCGGTCCGAAGGGGTTGGGCCAGTTCGAGCGCATCTCCTGGGACGAGGCGCTGGATATCGTGGCCCGAAAATTCCTGGAGGCGGAGCGGGAGTTCGGGTCGGAATCCGTCTGGCCCTATTACTATGCCGGCACCATGGGCTATGTGATGCGTGACGGCATCAACCGCCTGCGCCACGTGAAGAAGTATTCCGGCCAGTATTCCACCATCTGCACGGCCATGAGCTGGACCGGCTACGTGGCCGGCACCGGCCATCTTCGCGGTGCCGACCCGCGCGAGATGGCGGTCTCCGACTGCATCGTGATCTGGGGCACCAACGCGGTCCACACCCAGGTCAACGTGATGACCCACGCGATGAAGGCTCGCAAGGAGCGCGGGGCCAAGATCGTCGCCATCGACATCTACAACAACGCCACCCTGAAGCAGGCCGACATGGCGCTGGTCCTGCGCCCCGGCACCGACGGAGCGCTTGCCTGTGCAGTCATGCATGTGCTGTTCCGCGACGGCTATGCGGACTGGGACTACCTGGAGCGCTACACCGATCACCCGCGTGAGCTGGAAGAGCATCTGGGCACCCGCGATCCGGCCTGGGCCTCGGCCATCACCGGATTGTCGGTGGACGAGATCGAGGCTTTCGCCAGGCTCGTGGGCACAACGAAGCGCACCTATTTCCGCCTCGGCTTTGGCTTTGCGCGCCAGCGCAACGGCGTGGTCAACATGCATGCCGCCCTGTCGATCCCGGCCGTCACCGGCGCGTGGCAATATGAGGGCGGCGGGGCGCTGCATTCGAACAGCGGCATCTTTCACTGGAACAAGGCGCTGATCGAAGGCCATGACGCCATCGACAAAAGCATTCGGGTTCTCGACCAGTCGCAGATCGGCCGCGTGCTCACCGGCGACCCCCAGGCGCTCTACAACGGGCCGCCGGTGAAGGCGATGCTGATCCAGAACACCAACCCGGTCTCGGTGGCGCCCGAACAGGAGCTGGTGAAGCAGGGTTTTGCCCGCGGCGACCTTTTTGTGTGCGTCCACGAGCAGTTCATGACCGAGACGGCGCTGATGGCCGACATCGTGCTGCCCGCGACCATGTTCATGGAGCACGACGACCTCTATTCCGGCGGCGGCCACCAGCACTTCCAGGTCGGCCCGAAGCTCATTGACCCGCCGGGCGAGTGCCGTTCGAACCACGAGGTGTTCCGCGGGCTGGCCGAGCGCCTCGGCGCCGAGCATCGCGGCTTTGCCATGGAGCCGCGCGAGATCATCGATTGGACGCTGCAGAATTCCGGCTGGGGGACCCTCGAGAACCTGGAAGCTCACGTTCATTTCGACGCGCAACCGCCGTTCGAGGAAGCGCATTTCCTCAAGGGCTTCGGTTATCCGGACGGCAGGTTCCGCTTCAAGCCCGACTGGGCCAAGATTCCCTCCTACAACAACGGCGCGATGGGTCCCTGGGCCAGCATGCCGGCCTTGCCCGACCATTGGGGCGTGATCGAAGCGGCGACCGAGGAGCACCCGTTCCGGCTTGCCACGAGCCCGGCCCGCAACTTTCTCAATTCCAGCTTCACCGAGACCCCGACCTCCCTCGACAAGGAGCGCCGGCCCGAGGTGATGATCCACCCGGTCGATGCCGACAAACAAGGGATCGCCGAGGGTGATTGGGTGAAGCTGAAGAACCATCGCGGCGAGGTCTTCCTGCGCGCCAAGCTGTTCGAGGGTGTGCGGCGCGGGGTGCTCATCGCCGAGGGCATCTGGCCCAACGCCGCCCATCCGTACGGTCGCGGCATCAACACGCTCACCGGCGGCGATCAGGTGGCGCCCTACGGCGGCGCCGCCTTCCACGACAACCGGGTGGCGCTTGAAAAGGCGGATCTCGACCTATCCCTAGAGCCCCTAGTGGCGCGGAAGCACCATCGGGCCGAGGCGCTCGTTGGTTAAGTCTTAAGCCTGTTTGCCGCTTCCCCTTGATCCTGGACGGCCAAGCCTATTCTTAAACGCCGAACGTGATTTCATCTCTGGGGAGCCATCCATGATCTCGACCGCCCGTGCGCTGCTCGTTGCAGCGGCCGTTTCCTTGAGCGCGACTGCCGCCTATGCGGCCGCCTCCAACATGCCCACCCAATACCAACCCGATCCGGCCCTGAAGACCGAGAGTGTCAGTCAGCTGCGCGCCCGCGTGAGCCAGGCCTGCGCCGTCACGCAGGCGAAGCTCCAGAGTGGTGTCAGCGAGGCTTCGCTCAGCCGCTCCTGCGACTGTTATGCCGGCCGCACCATGCGCTCCCTGAGTATCGACGAAGTCCAGGCCTATCGCGACACCGGCGTGTTCAACGACACCGCCCGCGCAAAGGCCCTCACGGCCCTCGACGCCTGCAAGCTGCCGCGTCCGCAGATCTGATCTCAATCTGAGAACGATGCAAAAAGGCCGGGCAAGCCCGGCCTTCTTCGTTTCAGCCTGTCAGCGAAAGTGCGCCCAAGCCTATCCGGGCAGCAGGTCGATCACGCGCATGATGGCAACCGTGGTGCCTGTATTCTTGCTGCGCTCCGGCATGCCTTTGGCACACGACCACACGTCACCCTTTTTGTAGAGCGTGTCGCCGGACCCAGTGTCCACGGTCAACTCGCCCTCAAGCATGTGGCAGACCATGTCATTGCCCATGCTTGCACCGCTGGTGCTCGCCCCCGGCTGATAGATGTTGTCGCGCATCGAGACCGTTTTGTAGTTCGGGATCATCGTCTCGCGCTTCGAGTACTCGACGCGACGAACACCCGGAGCGACTTCCCGGCCTTCCGGTGTGCCGGGCGTTTGAGCGGCGGCGGGTATATTTGGAAGAACAACAGACGCTGCGGCAATGTTGAGCAAGGTCTGGCGACGGTTAAGCGATTCCATGGCTTCCTCCCGTCATAGAGGCCACCCCAGCATGTAGGATTCCACGCCCGTTCCGAGGATGTGTCAATCGGTCATTGCAGTTCGTTTCGCTCTGCATCTGCCGGTGAATATAGCGTCCCGCTCGCGTCCCACCCACGCGAAAACACCACCCGTCCGTTCTCGAGCCGTGCCGTTCCATCGCAGATCATCCGCAAGGCCTGCGGATAAAGCCGATGCTCCTGCACGATGACGCGCGTGGCAAGGCTCTCCTCGGTATCCGCCGGCACCACCGGCACGACGGCCTGGGCGATGATCGGGCCGGCATCGAGCTCCGGCACCACGAAATGGACGGTGCAGCCATGGACCAGCACGCCGTCCGCCAGCGCCCGTCGATGGGTCCGCGTGCCGCGATAGAGAGGCAGGAGGGACGGGTGGATGTTGACCAGTCGCCCAGCCCAGCGCTGCACGAACCAGTCGCTGAGCACGCGCATGAAGCCCGCGAGGCAGATGAAGGCGATGTCGTGCCCGCCCAGCGCGGCATCGAGCGCCCGGTCGAAGCTCTCACGATCGGGAAAGGCCTTGTGGTCGATGGCAAGGGTCGCGATCCCGACCGCCTTCGCCCGCTCCAACCCTTCCGCGTCGGGGCGGTTCGAGAGCACGAGGGCGATTTCGGCCGGGAAATCGGCAGCCTGGGCGGCCTCGATCAGCGAGGCCATGTTCGAGCCGCGGCCCGAGATCAGGATGGCGACGCGGCGGGTCATCAGAGCTTCAGGGAGCCCGAATTCTGCACGCGTTCGCCGCCCGTATGGGTGATCGTCTCGCCGATGCGCACCGGCTTCTCACCCGCCTGGCGCAGTCGCTCCATGACGGCCTCCGCCCGATCGGCGGAGGCGACCACGATCATACCGATGCCGCAGTTGAACGTGCGCAGCATCTCAGGCTCAGCCACGCCGCCGGCCTTGGCCAGCCAGCCGAAAACAGGCGGAACCGCGATGGCATCGAGGTCGAGGTGCACGCCGACGCCATCGGGCAGCACGCGCGGGATGTTGTCCGGAAAACCGCCGCCCGTGATGTGGCAGAGCGCGTTGATCCCGTCGCCGCCTTTGAGCACTTCCAGCAGCGCCTTCACGTAGATCCGGGTCGGCTCCAGCAGGGCCTGGGCGAGGGTCTTGGCCGCAGCAAAGGGGGCGGGCGCATCCCAGGCGAGGCCGGAATGCTCGACGATCCGGCGCACCAGGGAGAAGCCGTTGGAATGGACGCCGGAGGAGGGAAGGCCGATGAGCACGTCACCCGCCTTCACGTCCTTGGGGAGCAGCGTGCCGCGCTCGGCGGCGCCCACCGCGAAACCCGCGAGGTCGTAGTCGCCCTTGGCGTAAAGCCCCGGCATCTCGGCGGTCTCGCCGCCGATGAGCGCGCAGTCCGCCTGGAGGCAGCCCTCGGCGATGCCCTTGACGATATGGACGCCGACCTCCGGCGAGAGTTTTCCCGTGGCGAAATAGTCGAGGAAGAACAGGGGCTCGGCGCCCTGCACGATGATGTCGTTCACGCACATGGCCACGAGGTCGATGCCGATGGTGTCGTGAATACCCGTGTCGATGGCGATCTTCACCTTGGTGCCGACCCCGTCATTGGCCGCCACCAGGATCGGGTCCTTGAAGCCCGCGGCCTTGAGGTCGAAGAGCCCGCCGAAGCCGCCGATCTCCGCATCTGCGCCCGGCCGGCGCGTCGAGCGCACCAGGGGCTTGATCTGGTCGACCATGGCGTTGCCCGCATCGATATCGACGCCCGCTTGGGCATAGGTCAGGCCGTTCGTCTGCTTCTCGGTCGTCATGGCTCACCCCGTGTTGGGGTGGGCAGTAAGACGGGAGGGACCGGGAGGCAAGGGGATTTGAGCAATTGCAGGGGATTGGAGCGGTGTCGTCCCCGGCGGCCGTAGGCCGGGAAGGGGATCCATGGCGCTGAGCCTGTGAGTGGATTCCCTTCCCCTTCGCTAACGCGTCCTCCCGGGAATGACACCCTCCACGTCATCGCCGGCCTTGTGCCGGTGATCCCGATGCGGTGGAGCGAGGCGCTTTTCAGCATCGGGATGGCCGGGACAGGCCCGGCCATGACGTCGGAGAATGAGAAGCCTTGTTATCCCCACCCCCTTAGACACCCAATTGAACTCCGCCCCCTGAGCGTCCATCATCGGCTCCGATGACCATTCCGAACATCATCACCATTGGGCGTCTCATTATCGTGCCCATCGTGATCCTCATGATCATGCAGCAGCGGTGGGTTGCGGCCTTTGTCCTGTTCGTGGTGGCGGGGGTCTCGGATGCTGTCGACGGGTACATCGCCCGCCGGTTCGACATGAGGAGCGAGTTCGGGGCCTATATCGACCCCATCGCCGACAAGGCGCTCCTAGTCTCCATCTACGTGACGCTGGCCATCGTCGGCGCCATCCCGAGCTGGTTGGCCATCGTCGTGGTGTTCCGGGACGTGATGATCGTGGCGGCGGTGCTCCTGTCCTGGGTCATGAGCCGGCCGGTCGAGATTAAGCCGCTCCTTGTCAGCAAGCTCAACACGGGCGCGCAGATCGCCTTTGCGGCCTTCGCGCTTGCCGCCAATGCCTTCGGTGCAGACCTCGCAGGGCTCGAGGATCCTGCCATGCTGCTGGTGGCTGCCTTGACCATAGCCTCGGCCGGTGCCTATCTCGGGGGCTGGCTCAGGCACATGACCACCTGAAGGCCAAAAAGGTGAGGTATGAGGTGCCGATGACGGTTCAACGGCAGATCGGGTTCTGGATTGCGGCGCTGGTCGTCGGGGTTCTGCTGCTGTTCGTGCTGCGCGGCATCCTGCTGCCCTTCGTGGCCGGCTTCGCGCTGGCCTACCTGCTCGATCCCCTGGCCGACCGCTTGCAGAAGCTGGGCGTCGGGCGCCTGGGCGCCAGCCTTCTCATCCTCGTCCTGTTCGTGCTGGTCTTCATCATCGCCCTGATGATCTTGGTGCCCTTCGCGGCCCAGCAGGTGGGAGCCTTCGTGGAGAGGCTGCCCGGCTATGTGTCCAGACTCCAGGAACTCGGGGCCGAGCAGTTGGGCCCGCTCATCCGGAAGCTCGGTATCGAGGAGGTGCTGCCGGCAGCACCCCCCTCCGTCGGCAACCTGATCAGCCAGGGCATCGCTTGGATGACCACCTTCCTCCAGGGGCTGTGGTCCGGCGGCCAGGCGCTGATCGGCATCTTTTCCCTGTTGGTGGTGACCCCGGTGGTGGCCTTCTACATGCTCGTGGACTGGGACCGCATGGTGCGAACCGTGGACTCATGGATGCCTACGAGTCACCGGGATACGATCCGCGACATCGCCCGCGACATCGACCGGGCGATTGCCGGTTTCGTGCGCGGGCAGGCCCTGGTGTGCCTCATCCTCGGCACCTTCTATGCGGTGAGCCTTGCCCTCATCGGGCTCAACTTCGGCGTCCTGATCGGCATGACGGCGGGCCTCCTGAGCTTCATTCCCTATGTGGGTTCGCTCACCGGCCTCATCCTGTCGGTCGGCGTTGCCATCGTGCAGTTCTGGCCGGACTGGACCATGATCGCCGCGACATTGGGCATCTTCATCTTCGGCCAGTTCGTGGAAGGCAACATCCTCTCGCCGAAGCTGGTGGGTGAATCCGTCGGCCTTCATCCGGTCTGGCTCATGTTCGCCCTCGTTGCCTTCGGCGCGCTCTTCGGCTTCGTCGGCCTGCTCCTGGCGGTGCCGCTCGCGGCGGCCATCGGGGTCATCGCCCGCTTTGCCCTGCGCCAATATCTGGCGAGCCCGCTCTATCGCGGCACGGATCCGGTCATCCTCAAGCCTCGCATCGAAATCGACCACAAGGCCAATCTCGATGCGTGAGTCCCCCAAGCAGCTGACCTTCGACCTTCCCCTCGATCCCCGCTTCGGCGCCGAGGACTTTCTCGTCAGCCCCTCCAACGAGCAGGCCTACGGTCTCATCGAGACTTGGCCCGACTGGCCGGACACGATCCTCCTCCTCGTCGGTCCCCGCGGCAGCGGCAAGAGCCATCTCGCCTCGATCTGGGCGATGAACGCCCGTGCCTGGACGGTGGATGCGGCGGCGATCACCCAAGACAAGGTCCCGCACCTCGTCTCGAACGGGGCGCTCGCCATCGAGGACATGGACCGGGGCGAGCGCGACGAGGCGGCCCTGTTCCATCTGCTGAATCTGGCCAGGGAGAAGAAGACCTCGCTGCTGATCACCTCCGAGACGCGGCCCGACCGCTGGTCCCTGAAAACCCCCGATCTCCTGTCCCGCCTCCGGCTGGCGCCGAGCGTTGCCCTGGACGCCCCGGACGATGCCCTCCTCAAGGCGGTGCTGGTAAAGCTGTTCGTGGACAGGCAACTCGTGGTCGATACCTCCGTTGTCGACTATATTGCTCTGCGGATCGAACGCTCGCTCGCCAAGGCCTCCGAAATCGTGGCACTCCTCGACCGGGAGGCCCTGAGCCGGGGCCGGCGTGTTTCACGAGCGATCGCGGCCGAGATCCTTGGCGCCGCGCAGGAAACGGATGAGAACGAGTGAAGCCAGACACTGACGCCCTGTTGTCGAACCGTCGTGAAACCGTCACGAAGCCTAGAGCAAAACGGACGCCGAAGAACGAAGCGGCGGAGAACGAGGTGCGTGGCGCGATTGCCCTGAAAGAGGTGGAGACCGTCAGCGAGGCTCCTTTGCCGAAGGCCCCGGCGGATATCGAGTTCGACGGTGCGGCCCTGCGGAAGTTCCCCCAGCGCTTCATCAACCGCGAGCTCTCCTGGCTGCAGTTCAATCGCCGCGTGCTGGAGGAGGCCTCCAACAGCCATCACCCGCTCCTGGAGCAATTGCGCTTTCTCTCGATCTCGGCCGAGAACCTGGACGAGTTCTTCATGGTCCGCGTTGCGGGCCTGCGAGGCCAGGTCCGCTCCGGCGTGGCGACCATGTCCCAGGATGGGCTCTCGCCGCAGGAGCAGCTCGCTAAGATCTCCACCGAGGTTTCCCATCTCGCCTCCGACCAGCAGCGGCGCTGGCGCGAGTTGCGCGACATCCTGCTGGAGGAGGGCATCATCCTCGTCGAGGGGGGAGGGCTGACAAAGGCGGAGACCTCGTGGCTCGAGGATTACTTCCTCAACCACGTCTTTCCGGTGCTCACGCCGCTTGCCATCGACCCGGCGCATCCTTTTCCGTTCATCCCGAATCTCGGCTCCTCCATCGCCCTGAAGCTGGTGCGCCAGAGCGACGGCAAGGTGCTGAACGCCCTGATCCGCCTGCCGTCGCGGGGCGAGCGCTTCATCCGCCTGCCGGATTTCGCCGAGACCGGCGCCACCCGCTTCATCGCCCTCGAGCAGATGATCGTGCTGTTCACGAGTAGGCTTTTCCCGGGCTACGACGTGCAGGGGCAGGGCGCCTTCCGGGTGATCCGCGACTCCGATCTCGAGGTCGAGGAAGAGGCCGAGGATCTGGTGCGCCTGTTCGAGACGGCCCTCAAGCAGCGCCGCCGCGGCAGCGTGATCCGTCTCGAGGTCGAGGCGGCCATGCCCGAGGACCTGCGCCTCTTCGTGGCCGAGGAATCCGAGGTGACCCACGATGAGGTCTTCGTCGTCGAGGGCATGATGGGTCTGCGCGACCTGTCGCAGCTTGTGGCGTTGGAGCGTCCCGACCTCAAGTTCAAGCCGTACAACCCGCGCTTTCCCGAGCGCATCCGCGAGCATAGCGGCGATTGTTTCGCGGCGATCCGCGAGAAGGACATCATCGTCCACCACCCTTACGAGTCCTTCGACGCCGTGGTGCAATTCCTGCGCCAAGCGGCGCGCGATCCGAACGTGGTGGCGATCAAGCAGACGCTCTATCGCACCTCGTCCGACTCGCCCATCGTAGCGGCGCTCGCCGAGGCAGCCGAGGCAGGCAAGTCCGTCACCGCGCTGGTGGAGCTGAAGGCGCGCTTCGACGAGGAGGCCAATATCCGCTGGGCGCGCGACCTCGAGCGCGCGGGCGCTCAGGTGGTGTTCGGCTTCATCGAGCTCAAGACCCACGCTAAGCTGTCCATGGTGGTGCGCCGCGAGGGCAGCCAGCTCATCACCTATTGCCATGTGGGCACGGGCAATTACCACCCGATCACGGCGCGCATCTACACGGACCTGTCCTACTTCACCGCCGATCCGGTGATCGGCCGCGACGTGTCGCGCATCTTCAACTTCGTCACGGGCTATGCCGAGCCGGCGGAGCTGGAGCGCATGGCGGTGTCGCCGCTCACTCTCAAGAAGCGACTTCTCCAGCACATCGACGAAGAGGTGGCGCACGCCAAGGCAGGACGGCCCGGCGCCATCTGGGGCAAGTGCAACTCGCTGGTCGATCCCGACATCATCGATGCGCTCTACGATGCGTCGGCGGCCGGCGTGCAGATCGACCTCATCGTCCGCGGCATCTGCTGCCTCAGGCCCGGCATCAAGGGTCTGTCGGAGAACATCCGGGTCAAGTCCATCGTCGGGCGCTTCCTGGAGCACACGCGCATCTATGCCTTCGGCAACGGGCAGGGCATGCCCAACCCCAAGGCCCACGTGTACATCTCGTCCGCGGATCTCATGTCGCGCAACCTCGATCGCCGGGTCGAAGCCCTGATGCCGATCGTCAACGCCACCGTTCACCAGCAGGTGCTCGACCAGATCATGCTCGCCAACCTGCTCGACAACGAGCAGAGCTGGACGGTGTTGCCCGACGGAACGAGTCAGCGGGTGGTGCCGGCCAAGGGCGAGGAGCCCTTCAACGCGCACAAGTATTTCATGACGAACCCGAGTCTCTCAGGCCGTGGCAAATCCCTCAAGACCTCCAGCCCCAAAGCGCTCGCCAAGCGCGGGCAGCGGTAGCATGCCGGCGCTTAGCCATGAGGCTCCCGGTCGGCTCAAGCTCGGACGCCCGGTCGCGATCATCGATATCGGCTCGAACTCCGTGCGTCTCGTGGCCTATGAGGGCCTCTCCCGCGCGGTCACGCCGATCTATAACGAGAAGGTTCTCTGCGGTCTCGGCCGTCATGTGGCGACCACCGGCCGCCTCGACGAGGAGGCCGTCGACCGGGCGCTTCGGGCGCTCGCCCGCTTCCGCGTCCTTTGCGACACGATGAACGTGTCGGACATCTTCGTGCTGGCCACCGCGGCAGCGCGTGATGCTTCCAACGGCCCGGCCTTCCTGGAGGCGGCAGAAAAAGCCTGCGGCCAGCCGATCAGCCTTTTGTCCGGCGCCGAAGAGGCGCGGGCCTCCGCGCTCGGCGTCATCGCGGGCTTCCATGATCCGGACGGCATCGTCGGCGACATGGGCGGCGGCAGCCTCGAACTTGTGGACGTGCGCGGTTCGCAGGTGGGGCAGGGCGTCACCATGCCGCTCGGCGGCTTGGCCCTGCTGGACGTCAGCGGCGGCTCGTTGAAGAAGGCCCAGAGGATCGTGCGCGAAGCTCTTGAACGCGCTCCCGAATATCTCGAAAACCTGCATGGCCGTACCTTCTATGCGGTGGGCGGCACATGGCGCGCGCTCGCCAAGCTGCATCAGGCGGCGCACGATTATCCGCTGCACGTGATGCATGGCTACATCCTCGATCCCGAGGATGGGCTCGACTTCCTGCATCTTGTGGAGGAGGCCGACTCGAAGACCCTCAAGGATATCGAAAGCATCTCCGAGGCCCGCCGCCCGCTGCTGGCCTACGGCGCCATGGTGCTGGAAGAGATCATCCGTCTCGGCGAGCCGAAGGAGGTGGCGATTTCCGCCTTCGGCGTCCGCGAGGGCGTGCTCTTCGACAAGCTCGACGCGCAGACCCGCGAGCGCGACCCGCTCATCGCCGCAGCCAGCGATCTCAACCTCCTGCGCTCCCGCTCGCCCCGCCATGGCGAGGAGCTGTGCGCGTGGACGGAAGCCTTCATCCGCAGCCTTGGCCTGCCGGAGACGGATGACGACATCCGCCTGCGCCGGGCGGCCTGCCTTCTGGCCGATATCGGCTGGCGTGCCCATCCCGACTACCGGGGCGAGCAGAGCCTCAACCTCATCGCCTACGGGGCCTTCGCCGGACTCGACCATCCGGGTCGCGCTTATCTGGCGCTGTCGATCTTTTTTCGGCATGAGGGCCTCTCGCCGGACAAGGTGAGCTCGCGCATCAAGTCGCTCGCCGGCCCGCGTCTCTTGGAGCGGGCCCGCCTTCTCGCGGCGCTCATGCGCGTGGCCTATCCGGTCTCGGTCGCCATGGAAGGTGTGCTGCCTCAGGTGCCGCTCCTCGCCCGGGGCAGCCAGGTCGTGCTGCAGTTGCCGGCTCACTTGGAGCCGCTCGCCAACGAACGCCTGACGGGCCGCATGCGGGGCCTGGGCAAGCTTCTGAACATGGAAGCTGTGATCGAGATCGTGTGAGGAAGCGGCTCCCCTTCCTTCCGAGAGCAATCCCTATCCAAAGTATCATTAATCTATGTTAGTTTCCTCGTGCGTCTGCCTAGCTAGCGTGACGGCTGGAGATGCCAAGCCTAGGGGATGCCCATGCAGCTGATTGATCTCACCGCGGTGCGCAATGCCGAACGCTCGTCGGAGCCATACGAGTATCTGCTCACGTCCAACCTCCTGAAGCAGGACGCCATCGACGATCTCCGACGCGATTTTCCCGACATCACCAAGCCGGGCTATCTGACGGTCGACGAGGTCAAGCTGCACGGGCGCTTCAAGCAGCTCATCGACGAGCTTGAGGGCCCGGAGCTGACGGAGGAACTCTCCAAGAAGTTCGGCCTGGATCTCCACCAATATCCGCGCCTGACCACCATCATGAGGAAGTCGCAGCCGAAATACGGCTCCATCCACACGGATGGGCCGTCCAAGGTCATGACCATGCTGGTCTACATGAACGACGAATGGCAGCAGGACGAGGGCGGCCGCCTTCGCGTTCTCTACGACGAGAAGAACTACGACCGCTACAAGCTCGAAGTGCCGCCCACCATGGGAACCATGTTCGCCTTCCTGCGCTCCGACAATTCATGGCACGGGCATCTGCCCTTCTCCGGCGAGCGCCGCGTGGTGCAGATCGCCTGGGTGAAGAGCCAGGCCGACGTGGACCGCAAGAAGAAGCACAACAAGATGGCCCAGTTCTTCAAGGGCATCTTCGGGCGGTGAGAGCCCGCTTTCACGTCGTGGCCGTGCTCGTCACGCCCATCCACAAATTATCGGCCTCAGGACATGGATGCCCGGACCAATCCCGGGCAGGACGGAGAACAGGATTTCCACGCGGCTCCGACGAGGCACAGCCGGCATGACGAAGCTCACGCGTCCTGACATCAAGACCCTTTCGAGGCGTATCGTCTACGAGAACCGCTGGATGCGCGTGCGGGAGGATGCCATCGAGCGGCGGGATGGTTCGCCCGGTATCTACGGCGTCGTCGAGAAGACGGATTTCGCCGTCATCGTGCCCCTCGACAGCGGCCTGATCCATCTGGTGGAGCAGTATCGCTACCCCGTGCAGGGCCGCTATTGGGAATTGCCTCAAGGTTCATGGGAAGATGCGCCCGGCACCGATCCGCTGGAACTCGCCCGGGCCGAGCTGCACGAGGAGACGGGACTGACGGCTTCGTCCATGGCCCATATCGGCCATCTCTTCGAATGCTACGGCTACTCGACTCAAGGGTACCACATCTATCTTGCCCAAGGACTTCAGGTCGGTGAAGCACAGCGCGAACAAACCGAGCAGGACATGGTGAGCCGCGCGTTCCCACTGGACGAGGTGCTGGCGATGGTCACCGAAGGGGTGATCAAGGATTCGGCGACCGTAGCGGCATTGGGAATGCTGCGGCTGAAGGGGTTGATTTAGAGCATTTTCTTAGGTCTTCGACAGGAACTCTTTCGCTGAAGGCGTTATTTTGGGCGGCCGAGGTTAGCGAACGGTGCTCAATGCATTCATGCCTGCCCCAGACAAATAGGTTCTACCTCTGCACTTATGCACGTGATTCTTACGTAAAGTTATGCTGATTATTAGTAACTATACATCGTAATCTATGCTATAATGTGTGCTACCGCACAGGTCGCAATTGATATTCTATCGCGCTCCATAAGGCTAAGCTTCTGATAACTCTAGGTTAAGTGACAGGACTAGCAATTTCACCACGGTGTTCGTGAATTAGGAATACTTGTCGCTGCGATTTTCGTATGCATTAACGCCGATCCGCATTTTCAAAAATGCAAACACCCATAGTCATTTGCGTCAAATGAGGATCAGCATGACATCCGGCCAAGAAAACTTCGATGAACTTTCACGCCTGAATGCCGCAGGCGCTCTCGCCGCAACGCCGACGCCAACAGCAGGAAACGATACGATCAACGGATCCGACGATGCCGATACGATTGATGGTCTTGCCGGACACGACACGATTTATGGACACGACGGGAACGACTCGCTCGTCGGAGGCGAGGGCAATGACGTTCTGGATGGCGGCATGGGTAACGATACCCTTCTTGGCGGCGACAACTACGACGACACTCTCATCGGCGGAGTGGGTGCCGACAGGCTGGACGGTGGCACAGGCAACTCCTACAGGGACTATGTCTCGTACGCGTCGGCCACGACCGGCGTCGTGATCAACCTCAAGAATATTGCTGAAAATACCGGCGATGCCTTTGGCGATCAGTATGTCGACATCGAAGGCTACACCGGCACGAACTTCAACGACCTGATCATCGGCAATGCCGGAAACCCCGATGGCAGAAAGCATTTCTTCTCGACGGGAGCAGGCAACGACACTGTGATCGGAGGATCGGGCCATGAGGCCATGGATGGTGGCGAGGGCATCGACACTGTGTCGTACCAGCTCTCGGACAAAGGCGTTTCCGTAAGCCTTAATGCCGGAGGTGGCGGCGTCAACGATTCCCAGAGCGATACCTGGGTTAACTTCGAGAACATCATCGGTACGGACTACAAGGATTCCCTCTCCGGCGATGCCGGCGACAACTACATCAAAGGCGGAAAGGGTGATGATCTTCTGATCGGCTACGGCGGAAACGACACGCTCGACGGCGGCGAAGGAGCCGAGGATCTGCAAGGTCTGAGCGGCAACGACACCTACATTATCGACAACGCAGGCGATCATATCCGCGAGGCGTCTGGAAACGGTTGGGATACCGCCGTTGCAAGCACCTCCTACAGCCTCGAGTATGCCGAGGTCGAAGTGCTGCAGGCTGCGGCTGGGACGACCCCAATCAACCTGACCGGCAATGAGTACACGCGGGTTATCGTCGGTAACGAGGGCAGCAACATCCTCCACGGCAAAGGTGGAGCCACTCGAATGGAGGGCGGCGGCGGCAACGACGTCTATCACGTGGACAACGCCGGCGATCAAGTTGTCGACAGCAGCGGTTACGATGTCGTCTATGCTTCGACCACGTTCACCCTGAGCGCGGACTCGGATATCGATTTCGTCTACTTGACCGGAAGCGCCGCCTCACTCACCGGCAATAGCCGCGACAATATCCTGCTCGGCACGGGCGCGAAGAACACCCTCAACGGCGGTGCAGGTCACGACAGGATCTACGGCAAGGGCGGCAAGGATCTGGTGATCGGCGGATCGGGCAATGACAAGTTCATCTTCGACACCAAGATCGCGAAGTCGAACACGGACACGATCAAGGACTTCAAGAGCTCGGCTGACGATCTGTGGCTGGAGAACTCCCTGTTCAAATCCAACAAGTCGCTCTACGCCAGCATCAAGAAGGGCACCGAAAGCAAGCCGCTCAAGCTGAAGAAGGCTTTCTTCACGCTCGGCGACGAAGCCAAGGACCGCGACGATTTCTTCGTCTACAACAAGAAGAGCGGCGTGCTGTCCTATGACAAGGATGGCTCGGGTTCTGCCGGCATGACCGAGATCGCGAAGCTCAGCAACAAGACGACGCTGAAGTACACTGATCTCCTCTTCATCTGATCTCGAGTACGATCAAACGAAAGAACCCCGCGGAAAGCCGCGGGGTTCTTGCTTTTCAGAGAGATGGTAGCCCACCGTGGCGTCAAGCCGAAGCAATCTCCCGCAGCTTCACCCGCCCGCGCTCCAGAACCATCCCGAGCTGGCCGTTCTTGAGCGCCAGCGCCTTGTCGCCGAAGAGCTTGCGGCGCCAGCCGTGGAGGGAGGGGACGTCGGCATCGTCGTTTTCGGCGATGGCCTCCAGTTCCTCGACGGTGGCGATGATTTTTGGCGCTACGCCTTCCTGCTCGGCCACCGCTTTCAGCAGCACCTTCAGCAGGTCAACCACGGAGCCGGTGTTGTTGCGGCCGCGGCTGCGTTCGGGCATCGGGATCGTGGCCGGGTCTCGCGCCAGCGCCCGCTCCACGGCTTCCAGGATCTCGCCGCCGGTGCGGGAACGCTCGAAGCCATTGGGGATGGTCCGCAGGCGTCCAAGCGCCTCCACGCTGCGCGGCGCCGAGGTGGCGATGTCGATCACCGCATCGTCCTTGAGAATGCGCCCGCGCGGCACGTCCCGGTTCTGCGCCTCGCGCTCCCGCCAGGACGCGACCTCCATCAGCACGGCGATCTCCCGCTGCTTGCGGAGGCGGCCTGCCAAGCGACGCCAGGCATTGTCCGGATCGGCCTGATACGTCTCGGGCGAGGTGAGGATCGACATCTCCTCGCCGAGCCATTCGAGCCGGCCATTCGCCTGCAGCTGGCTTACGAGGGCCTCGTACACCTTCACCAGATGGGTGACGTCGGAGAGCGCGTAGGTGAGCTGGGCATCGCTCAAGGGGCGGCGCGACCAGTCGGTGAAGCGGGAGGACTTGTCGATCTTGGCCTTGGCGAGATCGTTGCTGAGCTGCTCGTAGGAGACCGAGTCCCCATAGCCGCAAACCATGGCGGCCACCTGGGTGTCGAACAGGGGCTCGGGCACGATGCCCCCGAGATTCCAGATGATCTCCAGGTCCTGCCGGGCCGAGTGGAAGACCTTCACAACGTTTCTGTCCGCCATGAGCGCCATGAACGGCTCCAGGCTCATGCCTTCGGCCAGGGGATCGATGAGGCAGGCATCGGCCGGATCAGGCCCTGCCATCTGGATCAGGCAGAGCTTGGGGTAATAGGTGGTCTCGCGCAGGAATTCCGTGTCGACGGTGACGAACGGGTGCTGGCTGAGGCGGTCGCAGGCGGCGGCCAGGGCGTCGGTGGAGGTGATCAGGTCCATAGGCCGTTCATACCTTATCGGGCAGGAGCCTGCGAGTCCGCTGTCGACCTGTCTGTGAACTGCCTTTCGGTAAGGTAAAACGATGCGGATTGACTCCCGTCGCACGATTGTTGTTATGTTGTTTCACTGGCCGCTCGGCCAGGGTTTGGTGCCCTAGCGGCACCCAAGCTGGGGGAGGTCTTCATGAAGAAGACGCAGACCAAGACCGATAAGAAGGCCCAGAAAGCCGTCGTCGAACTGAGCGAGAAGGAACTCGCCGGAGTCGCAGGCGGCCGCCGGATCATCGTCTATTCGGACCGCTGATCGATCCGGGCGCGTCAGCGCACCGGGCCGAGGAGGCAAAGGGGCGCGGCTCTTGGGGTCGCGCCCTTTTCCATATCAGGCTCGGACGATGCCTGGGACTTGGCGCGCCGCTTCAGTGAAGGCCAACGTCTCGCCGTCCAGGGGCGGGGAGACCCGTCCCTCGCGCAGCACCACGATCCGGTCCGCCGCGCGGATCGTCTCGGGCCGGTGGGCGATGACGATGCGGGTGATCCTCAATTCCGCCATTGCCCGGTTCACCTCGCGCTCCTTGTCGAGATCGAGGTGCGATGTCCCTTCGTCCATGAACAGGATGCGTGGGCGGCGGTAGAGCGCGCGGGCCAAGAGCACCCTCTGGCGCTGTCCGCCGGATAGGGTGGTGCCCATGTCGCCAATGAGGGTATTGTAGTTCATGGGCATGGCCATGATCTCGTCGTCGATCCCTGCGACCTGAGCGCAGGCGCGCATCCAGTCGAGATCGAGCGTGGAATCGAAGAAGCAGATGTTCTCAGCGATACTGCCTGAGAGCAGCTGGTCGTCCTGCATCACCACGCCAATCTGCGAGCGGAAGGCTTGGGCGCCGAAATGCTCCAGGGGCGTGCCGTCGATGAGCACGCTGCCCTCCATCGGCTTGAACAGCCCGAGCATGATCTTGACGAGCGTGGTCTTGCCTCCACCTGACGGGCCGGTGACGGCCACGAACTCGCCGGCTTCGACCTTGAGATCCGCACCCGACAACACCTCCGGTTCCGTATCCGCATAGCGGAAGCTCACGCTACTCAACTCCACCGCACCCCTGACCTCGCGCGACACGAGGCCGTCGCCGTGCCGGTCGTCTTCCCGCTCGGCGAGCGCGATGTCGGACAGCCGGTCGAGGTGAAGGTCGAGCATGCGGTACTGGATGCCGGTCTCGATCAGGTTGGTGGCCTTGGAGAGGAACTGCTCCTTGTAGGCCATGAAGGCGTAGAGCATGCCGATGGTCATGTCGTTCGCCATGATCGCCTTGGCGCCGAGCCAGACCACGAGCACGTTCTCGATGCCGTAGATCAGGTCGTTGGCCGTCTTGAGCCCGATGGTAAAGCGGCCGTGCCGGATGCCCCGGCTGATCTCGTCGGCATAGCGGTTCTGCCACAGCGCCTCCCGGTCGGACTCGCGGCCGAAGATCTTGATGCTCTGGATGGCCCGCGCCGTCTCGATGAAGGTGGTCTGCTCCTTCGCGGCAGCCTCGATGATCTCCTCCTGCCGCTGGCGTAACGCGCGATAGAGGGCAAAGCGGAGGATGGCATAGAGGGCCAGTGCCGCGAACACGATGCCCGAGAGCTTCGGGCTGTAGATCAGGATCATGACAAGCGTCAGCGTTGCCATCACCCCGTCGACGAGAGCCGCGACAAGTCCTTCCGAGATCAGCCGCTGGATCGGCTCGGCCGAGCGGAAGCGCGAGACGAGATCGCCGATATGGCGCTTCTCGAACCAGCCCAACGGCAGGCGCACCAGATGGTGAAACAGGTTGGCGCCCATCTGGAAATTGAGCGCGCCGCTTAAAAACAACAGCACATGCGAGCGCAGCCAGTCGGCTCCGATATGGATCAGCATGAGCAGGCCGAAGCCCAGCGCCAGTGCCGTGAGCAGGCCTTGATCGCTCTTCATCACCGCCTCGTCCACGGCGAGCTGCATGTAGAAGGGTGCGGCCAGCACCATGAGCTGCAGAACGGCGGAGAGCACCAGCGCCTGCGCAAGCGCGCGCTTCACCCCGCGCATCCGGCCCCAGAGTGCCGAGAGGTTCAGACGCGAGGTCTCCTTCTTCCGCTCGAACCCTTGCGTCGGCGTCAGCTCAAGCGCGATGCCGGTGAAGCGGTGGCCGAGCTCGTCGAAGCTTAGGCTGCGCACGCCCATGGCAGGATCGTGGATCGTGACCTTCCTGGCGCCGACCTCTTTCAGCACTACGAAGTGGTTCATGTCCCAGTGCAGGATGCAGGGCAGCTTGACCTGCCTCAGCTGCTCGGGTTCAAGCCTCAGGCCCCGGCCGCTCATGCCGAGGCGCTGGCCCATGACCAGCACATCCTTGAGGGTGACGCCCTTCAGCGAGATGGAGAACAGCCGGCGCAGCGCATTCAAATCGACCTCGCGCCCATGATAGCTGGCGATCATGGCGAGGCACGCGAGTCCGCATTCGGCGGCCTCCGACTGCATGATCGCGGGCAGGCGAGGGGAGCCGAAATAATCGAGGGTGGCGGAGAGCTTCACATCCGCCCCCTGACGCTGATGAGCGGCTCGAACACCCAGGCGACGAGGGAGCGGCCCTCCAGCACGATATCGGCCTTGAGGGTCATGTCCGGCTGCAGCCGCACCTCGCGACCGAAGGCGTCGATGACCTGCCGGTCGAGGCGCACTGTGACCCGGTAGGCGGGCTCGGTGAGCGCCGTCCTGCCGATGATCTCGCTCGGCGAAAGCACCGCCTGCGAAACGGTCGCCACGGATCCACCGATCGTGCCGAAGCGCTGATAGGGGAAGGCGTCGACCATCAGCCGCACCCGCTGGCCAGGCTCGACGAAGCCAATAGCCCGGCTCGGCACGAACAGCTCTGCGAGAAGGCTTGCGCCGTCGGGCAATAGCGTGAGCAGAGGCTTGTTCACGTCGACGATCTGGCCTGGCGCAACCTGCAGGGCCGTGACGTGCCCAGGCAACGGCGCGGTGATCACCTGCGCCCTTTGGGCCTGAGCTTCCGCCCGCTGCCGTTCCCGGTCGGCGAGATTGAGGCGCAGCTGGGCCAGACGCTCGGCCTGCTGCACGGGCAGCTGTTCGCGCTGGAGCTGCGCCTGGCCCAGCTCCTTCTCGGCCGCCGCGAGGTCCCGGTCGATCTCGGCCAGATTCTGCCGGCGGGAGAGCAGGGCCTCGTCCTGCTCCTGCAGGGCGGCCCGGGTGGTGTGGCCCTGCTCGTTAAGCCTCGCGATGGTGCTGCGCCGCTCCTCCGTCACCTGAACCCGCTCGGCCATGATCCTGCGCTGGGCAAGGAGGGCATCCCGCTCCACCGTCACGGACACGATGGTAGCATCGAGGCGCCGGACCTCGTTCGCGGTGCGCGCCGGATCGGCGGCGATCTGGTCGTTCAGGACCTGAGTCTGTGTGTCGAGGGCGGCCAGGATTGCCGCATCGAGGGTGCCGCCGGCCTCGAGCCCCTGGCGCGAGGTGACCGTGAAGAGCGGCTGGCCTACAGCGACCCGGTCGCCTTCCCTGACCTTGAGTTCCGTCACGACGCCGCCGCGGAGCGCACTGACCCGCACCGCACCGCCGGCCGCCACGAGAGACCCGCCCGCGGTCTCCTTGCGGGCATACTCGGCGGTGCCAAGGAAGAAGACCACGACGGCCACGCAGGCGAGAACGAAGCCGCCGAGCAGCTGCCAGGAGAGAGGCGCAACCGGCATCGACACGGACGAGTGCTCGCCCATGGCTGCCATCACGGCCTGCGGCCGGAACAAGGATCGCTGGGCCACCCCAACCCCCAACGCAACGTTATTATGAGACTATGTTGCAGAAAGACCGGGGTGGCACAAGGGCGTGAGAGGCGACAGAGCCCGTTCGGCCTTTCTGTCGCAGACGAGTGTTAAGCCAGGGTCTAAGCCCCGGCCTGCATGCGGGCGAGGTGCTTCTTGCGCGCCTTGGCCTGCCGCTCGGCGAGCTTCATGAGCCAGTCGAGGATGTTGTGCTCGACCACGAAGCCGGTTTCCGCATCTTCAAGACGCTGTATCCGGTCGACCCGGAAGCCGCGATAGCCGTCCTCGGTCAAGATATCGATGCCGCCCAGCAGCATCTTGCCCGGACCCACCTTCAGCTCGCGCGCCAGCACCCAGCGCCGGGTCGCATTGCCGGCCTGGTCCACATAATCGAGCTCCAGCGCCGCCTCCAGCGGATAGACATGCCAAGCACCCTCGATCCGCTCCTCGACAGGAGCGTTCCGGGCCGGCCTCAACAGGGATGTTGCAAGGGTGGTAACCATAGGCAGAATATGGGGTTTCACCCTTTGTTCTGCAAGGATTTCGGGACTCGGGAGGGCGGAAAATTCCCGGAAAAACAAGGAGAAACGCGGCTCAAGGATACGGTCCTGGCCGTTGCAACTCGCCGCCTCGGCGCCCGAGCCTGACCAAGCTCCTGATGACAGTGGGTGACCAAAGAAAGGCTCAAAACTCAACCGTCCCGTCCAAGTAAAAGACGCAGGCTCCCTCGAGCTCAACCCGATCCCCGACGAGCCGGCAGACGATTTCTCCGCCGCGTCGTGAGGCCTGGAAGGCCCTGAAGGCGGTCTTGTCCAGCCTCTGCGCCCAGAACGGCGTGAGGCCGCAATGGGCGCCACCCGTCACGGGATCTTCGGGGATGCCCTTGGCGGGGGCGAAGTAGCGGCTCACGAAATCGAAGCCCGCGTCTCCCGGTGCTGTCACGATCACGCCCGAACGGGCCAGCGTTTCAATCGCCGCCAGATCGGGATTGAGATTGTGAACGATCTCGGCCGTGGCAAGCCGCGCCAGGAAGTTGGACCCGTCCCAAACCACTTCGACTGGCATCGCGCCAAGGGCAGACGGCAACTCCGGGGGTATTTCCACGGGCTCTAGGGTTCGCCTTGGAAAATCCATGACGTAACCGGTTCCTGACCGGCTGACCGTGAGCGGTCCGCTTGCGGAATGGAAGACGACCACCTCGCGCTTAGGCTCGAGGCGCTCCATGACGACCGCCGCGCTTGCAAGCGTTGCGTGGCCGCAGAGCGGAACCTCGACCATCGGCGTGAACCAGCGAATTTGATAGTCGCCATTGTCGGCAACCAGAAAGGCGGTTTCGGGAAGGTTGTTTTCGGCCGCAAGAGCCTGCAGCACTTCCTCGGGCGGAAACTGCTCAAACACCATGACTGCCGCCGGATTCCCGCTGAACCGGCGGTTGGTGAAAGCATCGACCTGAAAGATGGGAGCAAGCATCTTGGTCGCTTATCAACGCTGGACAAGGGTTGCAACGGATGCTGCGCTTCCGACTGTTGAGCCTTGAGAATTTCTGTGTGCCGAGCAATTTGAGATTGATGAAGTAAAGCCCGCGTTGCCGGCTCACAGAGTAGGAAAGCCATGACTTACTTGATCATCAAAGCGGCGGTCTCGGGCGTTCTGGTCATGATCATATCCGAAGTCGCGCGGCGCAGTCCCGGGCTCGGTGGGCTCATTGCCTCGCTGCCGCTAGTCTCGCTGCTCGGCATCATCTGGCTGTGGCGCGACACTTCCGACCTGGAGCGCATTGCCAGCCACGCGGAGGCGACGTTCTGGTTCGTGCTCCCGTCATTGCCGATGTTTCTCGTTTTCCCGATGATGCTTCGGCACGGCATCGGATTCTGGCTTGCTTTGGCCTTATCCTGCGGTCTGACCATGGTGCTCTACCTCCTCACCATGTGGGTTCTGCCGAAGATTGGCATCCAAATTTAGCGCACGCACAAGAAGCGGTATTGCTGTCGAGGGGGCTCTTTATGAACTGCAGATGGTTGCGCATAAAGCTTGACTGCTGCAGCTGAAACCGGGGCGACACCATGCAGATCGAAGTTCTTGAGGAAGCCAGCCCGCCCGGCGCGGAGGACGTGACGGCTGGTTTGCGTGCTCACATGATCGAGCAGACTGGTACCTTGCCGCTGGTCCCCCTTACCCTGTTCCTGCGCGACGGTGACAACCGGGTGCGCGGCGGCATTCGGGGTGCCGTCATCCTGTGCTGGCTCCAGGTGGACCATTTCTGGGTCGACGAGGCTCTGCGAGGGCAGGGCCATGGCTCGCGCCTGCTCGATACGGCGGAGGAGGCCGCCCGGACGCACGGCGCCATCGGAGCGCAGTTGACCACATCGACCTTCCAGGCGGAGGGTTTCTACCGGAAGCAGGGCTATGCCGAGATCGGCCGCCTGAAGGACCGCCCGCCCGGCCATGACCGCATCTGGATGGCTAAGCGGTGGGGGTAAGGCTGCGAGCCGTTTAGTGACAATCGGCGAGCGTCGACGATCCTTTTGGACTCTTGGTTTCACCCTTGGTGTCTGTGCGAAGTTCTTTGGTGGCTGCAAGTAGCAAGCGTTCGAATGTGGCAGGTGCCCAGCCAACCATGCGGGCATCGCTGAGAGGCTGGGGCTGTTGAGGTAGTCAGCCCTTAGGTGGGTAGGGGTCGTTCCCATAGGTCCATTCGGTACGAAACTTACCATCCGCTCCATGAACTAGGACCTGAGCATCAAACCCATCCTTGCCTGACGCATTGGCTGCATCGACAGCTACCTTGATTGCCTCCCTTTGAGTGCCAGAGCCATATGGGCCATAGTGCTTATCGCCTAATTTGATGACCCATTTGCCGTTCTGTTGGACAACAAAGTACTGAGCGCGCGCCATAGCGTTTCCTTTCTTTGCCGAGGTGAGACCTTATGAAAGTTTAGACAGTTTCAGATTGTGGCAATGTGCTTTGGGAAAGGGATGCTAAGCACAATCAGGGGTTGAGCTCTGGTGCCTGCACTGACGGTGATACGATGCATGAGATCATTCAGTCATTGGCCGTAGCCGTCTATGAGGCGTCTGGTGAAATGCTGCTTTCAAGCGGGTATGACTCGCATTCCAAAGCGGATATTGGCTGATCCTCCGCCGAGGTCTAAGGTAATGTTCCACGTTCCTGTGTGGGGAACTACAATCCGGGCCGGCAACCTGTCATAATGCCCACCGTAGTAAGAATGTCGATCACTTCGTTTAAAGCGATTGAAGTTGCTGTCATCCATCAGCTTAACATTGCATCTGTGGGAGCAATCGATTTCGACGACATCACCTTTGTTCAGATGTTCGCGCCAGTGTTGGAATTGCATTCTGAGCCCCATTAACTTTGACTAGAACACCTCAACATCGTTGTAACGTTAAGTCGATTCAATCCTTAGTAGCATGCTCCGCCCCGAACACATAGCAGGGCAGAGAAGGCACGACGCTGAACTCAGAGCAGAGGTCTTGCAGAAGTTCGGCGCTTGAACTCCTGTGAGCAGCAATGAAGATTTGTTCCCTATTTGTTCTTGACAATTCTCCTAAGCTGAGCCATATCTGTGGTGTCCTGTCTCACGAGGGGCGCGCCCGAGGCGTCGGTTGTGGAGGCGGGATGCGGTTCTGGCCGCTGCGGGACAAGACGCTGGTCCCGCATGCCAGGGCCCTGAGCGAAGGATGAGGTTCATGGCGGCTGTTCGGGCAGGGCCATGCGCACGCCTTCCAAGCCTCGCCAGCCCGAGGATCGTCATCAAGGGCTGCGCTCAAGAGGCGCCGTGAAGCGGGTCTGAGGGTGTCGTCCCTAATCCCGCCGGAGCGCGAGGCTCAGGGTCGAAAAGCCGTGCGCGGGAGGCCAAGGTGCTTCCCGTCCGGGCGGATCTCCCGTCCCGACCCGATCCTTCGCCCGCTCCACCGGAGTGCAGCGAAGCCGCCTTGCCTCCCGCGCTTCCCTCATAAGTGCCCGAGACGAGCCACAATCAGCCTGCAGCCGCCACCCCAAACCGGGGAGGGAGCGTCCTCGCACAGCCTCGATTTCAGCCTTGCGCCTTGACTTCCCCGGCCTCCCATGGATGTTGCGCCTCAAACCGAACCAGCAGGCTTTTGTCCATGTCCGCCTCCATGCACCGTTACCGTTCCCACACCTGCGGCGCGCTCCGCGAATCCGATGTCGGCGGGGTCGCCCGCCTGTCCGGCTGGTGCCACCGCATCCGCGACCATGGCGGCGTGCTGTTCATCGACCTGCGCGACCATTACGGCATGACCCAGTGCGTGATCGACCCGGATTCGCCTGCTTTCAAGACGGCCGAGACGGCGCGGTCGGAATGGGTGATCCGGGTGGACGGCAAGGTGCGCAAGCGCCCGGCCGGCACCGAGAATGCCGAGCTGCCCACCGGCATGATCGAGGTGTACATCACCGACATCGAGGTCTTAGGTCCAGCGGCTGAGCTGCCGATGCCGGTCTTCGGCGACCAGGACTATCCGGAGGAGACCCGTCTCACCTACCGGTATCTCGACCTGCGCCGCGAGAAGCTGCACAACAACATCATGAAGCGCGGCGCGATCGTCAACGCGCTGCGCACCCGCATGCAGCAGAGCGGCTTCTTCGAGTTCACGACGCCGATCCTCACCGCCTCGTCACCTGAGGGCGCGCGCGACTTCCTGGTGCCGTCGCGCATCCATCCCGGCAAGTTCTATGCGCTGCCGCAGGCCCCGCAGCAGTTCAAGCAGCTGATCATGATCTCCGGCTTCGACCGGTACTTTCAGCTCGCTCCCTGCTTCCGCGACGAGGACCCGCGCGCCGACCGCCTGCCGGGCGAGTTCTACCAGCTCGACGTGGAGATGAGCTTCGTCACCCAGGAAGACATCTTCCAGACCATGGAGCCGGTGATCCGCGACACCTTCAAGGAATTCGCCGACGGCAAGCCGGTCACGGAGACCTTCCCGCGCATTCCGTATTTGGAGTCCATGCTGAAATACGGCAACGACAAGCCGGACCTGCGCAACCCGCTGATCATCGCCGACGTGTCGGAGGTGTTCACCCGCGAGGACGTGACCTTCAACGCGTTCAAGAACGTCATCAAGTCCGGCGGCGTCGTGCGCGCGATTCCGGCCACGGGCGCCGCCTCGCAACCGCGCTCCTTCTTCGACAAGCTCAACGACTGGGCCCGCACGGAAGGCGCGCCGGGCCTCGGCTACATCGTGTTCGAGGAGGAGGGCGGCCAGATCATCGGCAAAGGCCCCATCGCCAAGTTCATCCCGGAGGCAGCCCAGGCTGCCATCCGCGAGAAGGCCGGCATCAAGTCCGGTGATGCGGTGTTCTTCTCGGCCGGCACTGAAGACAAGGCGGCGTCGCTTGCCGGCAAGGCGCGCACGCGCATCGGCGACGAGCTCGGCCTCATCGACAGGGACCGGTTCGAGTTCTGCTGGATCGTCGACTTCCCGCAATACGAGTGGAACGAGGACGAGAAGAAGATCGATTTCTCCCACAACCCGTTCTCTATGGCGAACTTCGACCATGACGCCTTCATGGCCCTCGACCCGTCTGACAAGGACACGATCCTCAAGATCACGGCCTTCCAGTACGACATGGTCTGCAATGGCTACGAGATGGCCTCGGGCTCGATCCGCAACCATCGCCCCGACCGCATGGTGAAGGCGTTCGAGATCGCCGGCTACGGCGAGAAGGAGGTCATGGAGCAGTTCGGTGGCATGTACCGCGCGTTCCAGTACGGCGCACCGCCCCACGGCGGCATGGCGGCCGGCGTGGACCGCATCGTGATGCTGCTCTGCGGCGCCCAGAACCTGCGCGAGATCACGCTCTTCCCCATGAACCAGAAGGCGGAAGACCTGCTGCTCGGCGCACCCTCCGACGTGACGCCCAAGCAGCTGCGCGAGCTGCACATCCGGCTGAACCTGCCGGAGAAGTAAGACCGGCGGTTTATACTGCACTTATGTTCGGCGGCGCTTGGCGCCGCCGAAACATTTTAGACCTCCCTCTAAGTGCATAGTCGGTAAAGGATACGGCACACGTTTCCCTCCCCCTGTGGGGAGGGTTAGGGTGGGGGTGTGAGCGATAGCCTATCTAGGACTGGCGCCGTCACCCCCACCTCCAACTCCTCCCCACAAGGGGGAGGAGGGTTGCCGGCGTCCTAGGTTGTACGTTGCATGCCTTGAGAGAAGAACATTGACGCCGGGGGGCGGGGCGCTCACAAGGTCCTTAGATATTCAATAGCTGTTGGGAGCGTCGGGGATGGGAGACAACATCTCGCAGGATCTGAAATCGGGGGCGATGTTCTACCATCAGTACCCGCGCCCCGGTAAGCTCGAGATCCAGCCGACCAAGCCCCTCGGCAACCAGCGCGACCTGGCGCTCGCCTATTCGCCGGGCGTCGCCGCCCCCTGCGAGGCGATTGCCGCCGATCCGGCGCAGGCCGCCAATCTCACGTCGCGGCAGAACCTCGTGGCGGTAATCTCGAACGGCACGGCTGTGCTCGGCCTCGGCGACATCGGCCCGCTCGCCTCCAAGCCCGTGATGGAGGGCAAGGCGGTCCTGTTCAAGAAGTTCTCCGGCATCGACGTCTTCGACATCGAGGTGGCCGAGAACAACGTGGACAAGCTCGTCGAGGTGATCGCCGCGTTGGAGCCCACCTTCGGCGGCATCAACCTCGAGGACATCAAGGCGCCGGAATGCTTCGAGGTCGAAGAGCGGTTGAAGGCCCGCATGGGCATCCCGGTCTTCCACGACGACCAGCACGGCACCGCGATCATCGTCGGCGCCGCCGTAATGAACGCGCTGGAGTTGGCGGGCAAGAACATCGCGGACGTGAAGATTGTCACCTCCGGTGCCGGCGCCGCCGCGCTCGCCTGCCTCAACCTTCTTGTATCGCTCGGCGCCAGGCGCGAGAACATCTGGGTCACGGACATCAAGGGTGTGGTCCATGAGGGCCGCAACGAGCTCATGGACCGCTGGAAATCGGTCTATGCTCAAGTGACCGATGCGCGCACGCTCGCCGACGTGATCCCGGATGCGGACGTGTTCCTTGGCCTTTCCGCCGGTGGCGTGCTCAAGCCCGAACTTTTAGCCCAGATGGCCCCGCGCCCGCTCATCATGGCGCTCGCCAATCCGTATCCTGAGATCATGCCCGAGGAAGCAGAGGCCGCGCGTCCCGATGCGATGATCTGCACCGGGCGCTCGGACTATCCGAACCAGGTCAACAACGTCCTGTGCTTCCCCTACATCTTCCGCGGCGCGCTCGACGTGGGCGCGACGACCATCAACGAGGAGATGAAGGCCGCGGCGGTGAAGGCCATCGCGGGCTTGGCCCGCGAAGCACCCTCCGAAGTGGTGGCACGTGCCTATGGCGGCGAGGCGCATCCCTTCGGGCGCAAGTCCCTCATTCCGAGCCCGTTCGATCCACGCCTAATCCTGCGCATCGCGCCGGCCGTCGCCCAGGCGGCCATGGATTCCGGCGTCGCCACGCGGCCGCTTGAGGATCTAGAGGCTTATGCGGAATCGCTCGGCCGCTTCGTGTTCCGCTCCGGCTTCATCATGAAGCCGCTGTTCTCTCAGGCGAAGGCCGACCCGAAGCGCGTGATCTATGCCGAGGGCGAGGACGAGCGCGTGCTCCGCGCCGTGCAGGTCATCGTCGAGGAAGGGCTTGCCAAGCCGATCCTGATCGGCCGTCCCAACGTGGTCGAAACCCGCATGAAGCGCTTCGGCCTCTCCATGGAGATCGGCCGGCATTTCGAGCTGGTGAACCCGGAAGACGATCCGCGCTACCGCGATTACGTGGCGACATACGTCGAAGCTGCCGGCCGCAAGGGCATCACGCCGGACGCGGCAAGGACGCTCGTGCGCACCAACTCCACGGTCATCGGCGCGCTGGCCGTGAGGCGGGGGGATGCGGATGCGCTGATCTGCGGTCTCGAAGGCCGCTTCCAGTCCCGCGTCAAGCACATCAAGGACATCATCGGGCTGGCGCCCGGCGTGAATGAGCTGGCGGCCCTGTCGCTGGTGATCACCTCGAAGGGCGCCTACTTCCTCGCCGACACGCATGTGCAAATCGACCCGACCGCTGAGCAGATCGCCGATATGACGATCGCCTGCGCGAGCCACGTGCGCCGCTTCGGCATGGAGCCGAAGATCGCGCTCCTGTCGCACTCGGATTTCGGCGCCGCCGACAGCCGCTCGGCACTGAAGATGCGCGAGGCGCTCGCCTGCATCAACGAGCGTGCGCCCGATCTCGAGGTCGATGGCGAAATGCAGGCGGATTCAGCTCTGTCCGAAATGCTGCGCGAGCGGGTGAACCCGCATTCGCGCCTCACGGGCGAGGCGAACGTGCTGATCATGCCGAACCTGGATGCGGCCAACATCGCGTTCCAGTTCACCAAGATCCTTGCGGATTCGCTCCCGGTCGGCCCGATCCTCATCGGCCCGGCCAAGCCCGCCCATATCCTGACGCCGTCCGTCACGGCCCGCGGCATCGTCAACCTCACGGCCATCGCGGTCGTGGAGGCGCAGGCGACTGAGCAGGATCAGCCGATGCTGATTTGAGAAGGCTGGCTCAATACATCGCTGTCATCCCGGGGCCGCGTGAGCGGAGCCCGGGATCCATAAACGCTAATATTGCAGGAAGAGGCGAAGCGCCGAGCGCCGATTCTTGAAATGTCGTGGCTATGGATCCCCGCCTTCGCGGGGATGACACCGAGCGCGTGCCTCGTCTGTGGCGCGCTACTCCACCTTCGCCGAGATGTTCAGCTTCGCGAGCGCTTCCTTCGGATCGGACGCCATCATCGCGTCCATCACGCCGAAGCCGGACGGGTTCTTGGGCTGAGCGTTCAGCGTCAGCTTGCCGGGCTTGGCGATGAAGCGGCCGATGGCCTGACCCAGAGTCGAGGCCTGTTCCGAATTGCCAATCATGGCTGACACCACGAACGGCGCGGCGCTTGCATAGATCGTCCGCAGCGCCTCGGGCGTGGTCTTCTGGTCTTTGGCGGCTTGAGCCAGGTAGCGCCCGAGCAGGCCCTTGTCCTCAACCACGACGTCGGCCGCCTTCGCCTTGGCACCGATCAGCGCCGCCGCGGCGGTGGCCTGGTCCGCACTGAAGAGGTCCTTGGTGACATTGCCGATGGTGCCCGTCAGCAAGAGGCTGCCCATGTCCTGCCCTTGGACCGACACCTCCTTGAGGGCGATCTCATTGGCACTTTCACTCCAAGTCGCGGCGAGGAGGAACGACGAGTCGAGGGTCTTGTAGCCCAAGGCAGCGAGTTGCTTGACGAGATCGTCCGTGCTGTTCGAAGGCAGCGTGATGACGAGGTTGCGCTGTTCGATCCGGATATTCGTGGGAAGGCCGTTCAGGGGTTTGTCCGCCGTCAGCTCGAAATCCTTGAGCGAGAAATTCACCCGGTCGGTCTTCTTTTCACCGGACCTGTTCGGCACATCCACATCGATTCCTGACAGGCGCAGGGTTCCGAGCGTTGGGATGAGGGTGCGGAGCGCCTCCTGGTCGAGTTCGTCGATCGGCTTGCCCTGAAGCGCTTTCAGGCTGTTGAGCGTCGGCGTGAAGGAGAAACCGGTCAGACTGATGGTGCCGATCTTCACGCGGCCGTCCTGATCGCCAATCTCCAGCCCTTCCAGGCGGGTGTCCGCCGGCTGGCCCTCCGTGCTGCCGGTATAGGCAATCCGGTTGATGCGGCCGGTCACGGGCGAATTCTGATCTTTGGGTTTCCGGTCCTTCGCCGAGGCGGCCTTTTTTGCCGTGGCTTTGATCCGAATGTCGACCGCTTCCATGAAGCCGATGTCGAATGCTCCCATGATATCGACCATCGCCGTCGTGAGGCGGGTCGACTCCTCAGGAGACAACTTGTCCTTGCCGCCCATCTCCGTGAGGAACGACATGGCACCGCCCCAGGAATCCTTGGTCGGCCGGGCCATGACGTCCCGGCCGTTCAGCCGGGCGATCTGCACCGAAACATTCTCGCCGTTATCGACAACGTCCATGTTTTCGATAGTGAAGGCGCCATAGATCCTGGTCATCGGCGCGGAGGCGGAATCGTCCTTTGTCTCGTAGAGCCTCACGAAAGCCGGGGTGTTCAGATCGCTGATGGTGGTCTGGCCGTAGCTGAACAGGAGGTTGCCCTTCGCGCCGGTCGTCTCGACCGCCATGGTTCCGACGACGGCCTTCGCGATCTGCCCCTGGACGACGTCGTTCAGGGAGACATTCCTGTAGAAGATCGTCTGCGTTTCCTTGCCGATCTTCTGTGTTACCTTGATCTCGGGAGACGTGATCTGCTTGGCGCCGACCCGCATCAGGCGGTCGGCCAGCGGCTCAGCGGTGGATGAGAAGAGCGACTCGATCTCATTGCGCGAGACGGTCACGCCCGAAAAGTCGATCCGCTTCGCCTCATAGGTGAAGTCTCCCCAGGTGAAGCGCGCATTGTCCAAGCTGAAGCTATCGGCTGATTGGGCGAAAGCGGCGCTCCAGAGCGGAATCCGGACGGCCTCGACGGAGACTCGCTGATGATCTTGGCCGGAAGCCAGGTTGCTAACCACGGCGGGTTCGAGCTGCAGGGCAGCCGAGCCTGCCAAGAGAGCGAGCGCGCAGACGCCGGCGCGGTAACGAAGTCGCATGAGATCCCCCAAAGTAGGCCCGATCAGAGCCGGCATCCTTTAGCCTATAAATGTCCGGTGGGGGAGAGCGGTCGGTTACGGAATGCTTTTACAGCGAGAACGAGGTGCCGCAGCCGCAGGCGGCGGTGGCATGGGGGTTCTCGATCTTGAAGGATTGGCCGATCAGGTCGTCCACGAAGTCGATCACCGAGCCGTCCATGTACTGGATGGACACCTCGTCCACCACCACTGTGGCCCCGTCCTTCTCGATCACGAGGTCGTCGTCCTGCCGGGACCGGTCCACGTCGAAGGCATACTGAAAGCCCGAGCAGCCGCCGCCATTGACGCTGATTCTCAGGTGGGAACCGTCCGGCTCAGCGGACATGATCTCGTTGATGCGGCGGGCGGCGCGCTCAGTCAGGGTGATACCGGTCATGGTCACTTCCAGTCCATCGAAGGACGCAAATCTTGCACTAGATGCTATGACCAAGGTAAGTGCGCTCTGACAAGGCTTCAACCCGGGAATGACTGTGCGGCCCTTTGGCGAGAGATGGCGAGCCCCTTACGCCTGCGACCCGTGGGGGAGCCGCGGGCGGCTCTTTCCTGAGGCAATCTCCCCGACTCGCAGTGATTTCCAGCGTGACCGTGACCGGATCATCCACTCCTCGGCCTTCCGCCGGCTCAAGCACAAGACGCAGGTCTTCGTCTATCACGAGGGCGACCATTTCCGCACCCGGCTGACCCATACCATCGAAGTCAGCCAGATCGCCCGCGCCCTGGCCCGGTCGCTAGGTCTCGACGATGATCTGGCCGAGGCGCTGGCCCTCTCCCACGACCTCGGCCACACGCCCTTTGGCCATACGGGCGAGGATACGCTCGACGAGTGCATGGCAGGCTTCGGTGGCTTCGACCACAATGCCCAGGCGCTGCGGGTGGTGACCCGTCTGGAGCGCCGCTATGCGGACTACGATGGGCTGAACCTCACCTGGGAGGCCCTGGAGGGGCTGGTCAAGCATAACGGCCCTCTCCTCGATGCCGAGGGTAAGCCGACCCTGCGCTATGCTGCCCGGGGCGTGCCGCTGGCGATCCTCGAGTACAATGCCCAGCAGGATTTGGAGCTCGCTACCCATGCGGGCGCCGAAGCGCAAGCCGCGGCCATTGCCGACGACATCGCCTATGACGCTCACGACATCGACGACGGCCTCCGCGCCGGGCTGTTTGAAATCGAGGATCTGCGCGAGGTGCCGTTCATCGCGGACCTCCTGGCCGAGATCGACGCCCGTTATCCGAAGCTCGACCTCTCCCGCCGCATCCACGAACTGACCCGGCGCGTGATCACCCGCTTCGTCGAGGACGTGGTGAAGGAGGGAGAGAGCAGGATCGCGGCCCTGGCGCCGCAGAGCGCGAGCGACATCCGGCAGGCGGGGGAGACGGTCGTATGCTTCTCCAAGGCCATGGCCGAGGCCGATGCCTCGATCAAGCGCTTCCTCTACGCCCGCATGTACCGCCACCCGGATGTCATGAGGGTCCGGGCCCAGGCTGATGACGTGCTGCGGGACCTGTTCCGCCGCTTCAAGGCCGAGCCGGAGCTCATGCCTGAGGAGTGGCAGGCGGATCTCCCGCGGGACGACGAGCCGCGCCTTGCCCGACGGGTCGCGGATTACATCGCCGGCATGACGGACCGATATGCGATCCTCGAACACCGGCGCCTGTTTGACGTGACGCCGGACCTGCGTTAGGCGGCAGCACAGAATTCCAGGGCCAAGGGGCCTTCAGAGACAAAGTACCATGAACATTTTTGGGCTGTTCGAGAAGCGGGTTGCGGATGCGCTTGGCCGGTTGGCCGAAGGGGCTAAGATTCCATCGGGGCTGGACGTCAGCCGCGTGGTGGTCGAGCCGCCGCGCGATCCATCCCACGGCGATCTCGCCACGAACGCCGCCATGGTGCTGGCCAAGGAAGCGCGCATGAACCCGCGTGCCCTGGCCGAGCTGCTCGTCGCTGATCTTCAAGGCGATCCGCGCGTCACCAAGGTCGAGATCGCCGGTCCCGGCTTCATCAACATCCGGCTCAACCCGCAGGTGCTGCACGAGGTGCTGCGCGCCGCCGTCGTCGATGCGAACGGCTTCGGCCGCAGCAGCCAGGGCGCGGGCGCTCCGGTCAACGTGGAGTACGTCTCGGCCAACCCCACCGGCCCGATGCATGTGGGTCATTGCCGTGGCGCGGTCTTCGGCGATGCACTCGCCGGGCTGCTCGATTTCGCCGGCTACAAGGTGACCCGCGAGTACTACATCAACGATGCCGGGGCGCAGGTCGATGTTCTCGCCCGCTCGGCCTATCTCCGCTACAAGGAGGCCCTGGGTGAGGCAATCGGCGAGATCCCGGAAGGTCTCTATCCGGGCGACTATCTCAAGCCCGTGGGCGAAATGCTCGCCAAGCAGCATGGCCGGAGCCTGCTCGACAAGCCCGAGGCCGAGTGGCTTCCGCTCGTGCGCGAGGCGTCCATCAACGCCATGATGGACATGATCCGCAGCGACCTCGCGGTGCTGAACATCCATCACGACGTGTTCTTCTCCGAGCGCTCCCTGCAGCAGGGCAACGGCGGTGAGGTCGCGAAGCTGATCGACGTGCTGAAAGCACGCGCCCTCGTCTATATGGGCCGTCTGCCGCCCCCCAAGGGGCAGAAGGACGAAGACTGGGAGGATCGCGAGCAACTCCTGTTCCGCGCCACCGCGTTCGGCGACGAGGTCGATCGCCCATTGCTGAAGTCGGACGGCTCCTACACCTACTTCGCCTCCGACATCGCCTATCACCGCTCCAAGTTCGAGCGCGGCTTCACCTCCATGATCGACGTCTGGGGCGCCGACCACGGCGGTTACGTGAAGCGCATGCAGGCGGCCGTGAAGGCGGTCTCCGACAACCAGGCCGACCTCGACGTGAAGCTCTGCCAGATGGTTAAGCTCTTGCGCGGCGGCGAGCCGGTGAAGATGTCGAAGCGCTCAGGCGACTTCGTGACCCTGCGCGAGGTGGTCGACGAGGTGGGCCGGGACGCCACCCGCTTCATGATGCTCTTCCGCAAGAACGACGCGACACTGGATTTCGACCTCGCCAAGGTGGTCGAGCAGTCCAAGGACAACCCGGTCTTCTACGTCCAGTACGCCCATGCCCGCTGCGCCTCCGTGTTCCGGCAGGCGGGGGAGGCTTATCCAGGCGCAGACTTCTCGGCGGCTCAGCTCGAGCGGGCCGATCTCTCGATCCTGGGTGACGAAGCGGAAATGGACATCATCCACCGCATCGCCCAGTTCCCGAGGGTGATCGAGGCTGCGGCGGAAGCACATGAGCCGCACCGGGTCGCATTTTACCTCTACGATCTCGCCAGCGCCTTCCATAGCTTATGGAATAAGGGCAAAGACTTGCCGCAATTACGCTTTGTTAATCTAACTGATAAAGAGTCAACACAAGCGAGGCTCGCTCTCGTGCATGCCCTGAAGGGCGTGCTCGCATCTGGTCTCGCAATCCTGGGCGTCACGGCACCTGACGAAATGCGATAGTGTTTCCCAAGGCGGATCAACCGCTTAGGGGGTGATCGCGTCGGGTCCTGTCACGTCGTGCCGGCGGAGCAACAGGTGCTCTTGTCGCGTAACTGGAGATCCGGCGCATGAGCGAATCACCGAAGCCCCGTTTTGCCATCGACCTCAATGAGATCGAGCGGCAGCTCGCCCAGGCGGGCAGCCCGCAGGGCCATCACGCTTCTGCCACGCGGAGCGACCCGCTGGCGGAATTGGCCCGGATCGTGGGGCAGGACGATCCATTTCAATCGATTTTGGCCAATGACGGCGCGTCGCGCCCGCGCCAGCAGGGCGCGTCGGTGGACGACCTTTTTGCCGTCCGCGACACTATGACGCCAGCCGCGCGCGAGGTGCCGGTTCGTTCGCCCGAGCCGGCCTATGCCCGTCAGCCGGCTCATCAGGATCAGGTGTCCTACGAGCAGGACCAGTACGTCAACCAAGCCTATGCCCAGGACTATTACCCGGATCAGGCCGCTCAGTACCCCGACCAGGGTTATGAGGACGCCGACCGCCTCGACTACCCGCCGGTGGAGAAGACCCGATCGCGCAAGGGTCCGATCGCCATCGCGGCCGTGGTCGGCGCACTGGTGCTCGGCGGTGGCGGGGCCTACCTGGCCTCAGGCTCCTCCTCCATCACGGGCGGCGAGCCCCCGTTGATCAAGGCGAACAACGAGCCGACCAAGGTGCAGCCGCAGAATCCGGGCGGGGTCGAGATCCCGAACCAGAACAAGCAGATCTACGAGCGTGCCAACCAGAACGGCGCCACCAAGGTGGTCAACCGCGAGGAGCAGCCCGTCGACGTGCAGCAGGCCGTTCGCATGAACGGCAACGCCGTAGCGGACGCTACCGGCGGCACCATCGGCACCTCGGGCAAGCCGCAGCAGACCGCCAGCCTTAACCTCGGTGAGCCGAAGAAGGTCCGCACGGTCACGATACGTCCGGATGGGACGACGGCCGGCGACGCCCCGGCTCCCCAGCCTGCGGCTCCAGCAGCTATGACTCTGCCGCCCCAGGCCCATTCCGCTCCGATCCAGACGGCTTCCGCTCAACTGCCGGCAGCACAGCCCAAGCCGGCCGCCAGCACCCCGGTGGCGGCTCCGGCCACTCCGGCTCCGGCCCCGAAGCCCGTTCCGGCCGCAGCAACGCCCACCAGCACTCCTGCGCCGCAACAGGTGGCGTCGGTTCAGCCGATGGCACCGGCGGCCGCGGAAACGACCTCAACCGGCGGTTTCTCCGTGCAGCTCGGCACCGCCGGCTCCGAAGCGGCAGCTCAGTCGGTCCTTGCCTCGGCCCAGCGCAAATACGCCGACCTCGGAGGTGTACCCGGGATGATCCGCAAGGCTGAGGTGAATGGCAGCACGGTCTACCGGGTCCGGGTCGGGCCTATGGCGAAGGAGGAGGCCTCGTCGCTTTGCTCCAAGCTGCAGGGCCAAGGCAGCCAGTGCTTCGTGGCCAAGAACTAAAGAACCTTGAACTGAACAAGCTTAGCAGGCGAGATTTCTTGACCCTGCCGAGCAGGGGACGTAAGGCGCGGGTATGAACACCCGCGCCTTTATTGCTGGATGCTCCGGCCTTACACTCACCCCCGACGAGTCTGCCTTCTTCCGGGAAGCGCAGCCCTGGGGCTTCATCCTGTTTCGCCGCAACGTGGACAATCCTGAGCAGGTGAGGGCGCTCTGCGCGTCTTTGAGGGACACGGTCGGACGTGTCGACGCTCCGATCCTCATCGATCAGGAGGGCGGCCGAGTTCAGCGCCTGGGGCCGCCGCATTGGCCGAAATACCCGGCCGGGCGCACCTACGGACAGCTTCACGTCAACGACCCTCTCGTCCAGCGGGAGATCACCCGCCTCGGGGCGCGGCTGATCGCCCATGATCTCCGCTCCGTCGGGATCACGGTGGATTGCCTGCCAGTCCTCGACGTGCCGTCGCCGGGCTCTCACGACATCATCGGCGACCGCGCCTATGGCAAGACGCCCGCGCAGGTGGCCGTGCTCGGCCGGGCTGCCGCCGAAGGCCTGCTCGCCGGTGGCGTCATGCCGGTGGTCAAGCACATGCCGGGCCACGGCCGGGCAGGGGCCGACAGCCACCTGGCGCTGCCGGTCGTCGTGGCCACCCGCGAGGAGCTGGAGCGGCACGATTTCGCGCCCTTCCGGATGCTCACCGACATGCCCCTCGCGATGACGGCCCACGTGGTCTACACGGCTCTCGACCCGGACCATCCCGCCACCACCTCCCGCATCGTCATGGAGGGGATCATCCGCGGCCATATCGGCTATGACGGGCTGGTGATGACCGACGACCTGTCCATGCATGCCCTCTCAGGCTCCTTCCGGAGCCGGACCGAAGCCGCCTTTGCGGCCGGTTGCGACATGGGTCTCCACTGCAACGGCAGCATGGAGGAGATGTGCGCGGTGGCCGAGGCCGCACCGGTCCTTGAGGGCGATGCCCTGCGCCGTGCTAACGCTGCGTTAGGGCGCATCACCCACGATCCTGAGCCTCTGGATCCTGTGGATGCCCGGGCGCGGCTCGATTCCGCGCTTGCGATGATCGCCTAAAGCCCGTGAAGCTTCGCGCCAAGTGAGTTGAGTACCGTCCATGGCAAAGCCCTTACCCTTTGACGACGTCGAGCTGAACGAGCGCGCCGAGAGCGAGCCCGCTCTGCTCGTGGACGTGGACGGGTTCGAAGGGCCGCTCGACCTGCTGCTCGAACTGGCCCGCCGCCAGAAGGTTGACCTTCACCGCATCTCGATCCTGGCGCTCGCCGAACAGTACATCACCTTCATCGAGGCGGCCCGGCGTATGCGCTTGGAGCTGGCCGCCGACTACCTCGTCATGGCGGCGTGGCTGGCCTATCTCAAGTCCCGCCTCCTGCTGCCCGAGCCGCCGAAGGGCGAGGAGCCGAGCGCCGAGGATCTGGCCACGGCCCTGGCCCTGCGCCTGCGCCGCCTGGAGGCGATCCGCGAGGCGGCCAAGCGGATGGGTGAGCGCGCCTGGCTCGGCCGCGACGTCTTCGCCCGCGGCGCCCCGGAGCCGGTGATCATCAACCGGGATTCCCACTATGAGGGGACGCTCTACGATCTGCTCAAGGCCTATGCCCACCAGCGGCAGATGCGGTTCAACGCCAGGGTTTCCCTGCATAAGCGGAATGTCTGGTCCCTGGTCGAGGCCCGGGAAGCCCTGGAGCGCCTCGTCGGGCACCTGAGCGATTGGGTGACCCTCGATACCTATCTTGTGGAATACATGGTCGAGCCGGCCATGCGCCCGACCGTGCTGGCCTCGGCCCTGTCGGCCACCCTGGAAATGGTGCGCGAGGGCAAGCTCACGATGCGCCAGGACGAGGCCTTCGCTCCGGTCTGGGTCAAGCCCGTCGCCGACCCGGCCGAGGCAGGTGTTTAGGATGCTGCCCGACATGCAGGAAGAAGTCCCCGAGACGATGGACAATGAGGCTCCCGAGATCGGCCAAGGGCCCGATCATGTGCCCGATCACGGTGAGGCCATGCGCATCGCCGAGGCGCTGCTGTTCGCCTCCGCCGCGCCGCTGAGTACAGAGGATCTGAGCGGCCGCCTGCCGGAAGGCGCGGATGTGGAGAAGATCCTGCAGGACCTCACCGAGCTCTACGCGATGCGGGGCGTCAACCTCGTCAAGGTGGCGGGGAAGTGGACCTTCCGCACGGCGAGCGACCTGTCCTTCGTGCTGGCTCGCGACGTAGTCGAGCAGCGCAAGCTCTCCCGCGCCGCCATGGAGACCCTGGCGATCATCGCTTATCACCAGCCGGTGACCCGGGCCGAGATCGAAGAGATCCGCGGCGTCGCCACATCGAAAGGCACCATCGACCTGCTCCTTGAGACGGGCTGGATCCGCCTGCGCGGCCGCCGGAAGGCACCGGGGCGCCCGGTCACCTACGGCACGACGCCGGCCTTCCTGGAGCATTTCGGGCTGGATGCCATCGAGGATCTGCCGGGCCTCGAGGAGCTGAAGGGCGCGGGCTTCATCGAAGGCCGCGTTCCCTCCGACTTCTCGGTGCCGGTGCCCTCCGATGCCGATGCCCTGCGAGAGGATGAGGATCCTCTCGAGGACGAGCTCCTGCAACCTCTGGACATGCACCAGACCGAGGCCGGCGAGGAATGACCGACAGGCCAGCCGGCTCCGCCCGAGACCGGTTCCGTCTGCCCCGATGGGGCCAGCGCGGCACGGCGGGCGCCTCGATCCCGGCGCAGCTCACCTTCGAGAACATCGTCCAGGCCTATGGCAGTCAGCGCGCCCTCGACGGGGTCTCGCTCACCATCAAGCCCGGCGAGATCGTCTGCCTGCTCGGCCATTCCGGCTGCGGGAAGACGACCCTGCTGCGCATTGCGGCCGGCGTGGAGGCTCCGACCTCAGGCCGGGTGCTCATGGACGGCCTTGAGGCGAGCGGACCGCGCGCTTTCGTGGAGCCGGAGAGACGCGGCATCGGGCTGATGTTCCAGGATTATGCCCTGTTCCCGCACATGACGATCCTGCAGAACATCATGTTCGGCCTGAAGGACCTCTCGGCCTCCGAGGCCGGGGTCGCGGCCCGCCGGGCCCTGTCCCGCGTCGGACTTGAGCACTACGCCAACGAGTACCCCCACACCCTGTCGGGCGGCGAGCAGCAGCGGGTGGCGCTGGCCCGCTCCATCGCGCCCCGCCCGGGCGTTCTCCTCATGGACGAGCCGTTCTCCAACCTCGACCGGCGCATGCGCGACGCGATCCGCGACGAGACCGTGGCCATCCTGCGGGAGACCGGCGCCACCACCATCGTGGTGACCCACGACCCGGAGGAGGCGATGCGGATTGCCGACCGGATCGTGCTGATGCGGGCAGGCCGGATCATTCAGCAGGGCGAGGCCGAGGAAATCTACCGGAGGCCAGCCAATCTCTTCGCCGCCCGGTTCTTCTGCGACTTCAACGAACTCGACGGCGTGGTCCGAAACGGCCAGGTCAGCTGTCCGGTTGGTGTTTTCCCAGCCCCGCACCTGTCGGATGGCCCCGCCATCGTCTGCGTGCGCCCGCAGGGGGTGAAGCTGAGGCCGGCGGGCTTTTGTCTGCCCGGCCGGGTGGTCTCACGCCGCTTCCTCGGGGAGGTCGATCTGGTCCACATCGACGTGCAGGGCGTCGACCGTCCGCTCCAGGCCCGTGTTCACGATCCCGTTGACGTGAGGGAGGGACAGGATGTGGGCATCGATGTCGATACGAAGGATGTCCTTGTTTTCGCCGCGTCCGACGCATAGGTTGGCGGCAAGTTCATTATCTTAAACGCCGCGCCCTTCGGGACGCAGGAGGAATGCCATGGGTGGCACGAGTATTTGGCACTGGATTGTTGTGGGTCTGATCGTCGTCCTGCTGTTCGGACGCGGCAAGATTTCCGACATGATGGGCGACGTGGCGAAGGGCATCAAGGCCTTCAAGAAGGGCATGTCCGAGGACGACACCCCGGCAAAGCCGGTGCAGCCCTCCGAGCCGGTTCGCACCATCGATCACCAGAACGGCACGACGACCACCACCGTCACGACTGATCACAAGGTCGGCTAAGCTTTCGTCAGACGCCGCTTCATGCAGCGGATCAGTACGCGTGAGTACTAAGGGCAGGTTCGAGGCCACGTCATGTTGGACATGAGCTGGGGTGAGATCATGGTGATCGGCGCCGTCGCGCTGATCGTGATCGGCCCGAAGGATCTGCCGAAGGCCCTGCGGACCGTGGGGCAGATGACCGCCAAGGTCCGCCGCATGGCGGCGGAGTTCCAGGGCCAGTTCAACGAGGCCATGCGGGAAGCCGAACTCGACGAGGTCAAGAAGCAGCTCCAGAGCGTGAACGAGTCCGTTCCATCTCTCAACACGAGCTTCAACCCGATCCAGACGATTCGGGACGAGCTGAAGACCTCCATCGAGGCGCCTGTTGCAAACCCGGAGAAGGCGCCTGAGTCGGAAAACACTCCAGAGGTTGCCCCGGAGATCGTTCAAGCGCCGTCTGACGCTTCGGTGCAGGCCGTGGTCGAGGGACGGGAGCCGGCGCCCGCCGATCCGCTCATCGACCTGCCGCTTCCGCCAACCGTCGATCCGGCAATGGAGATCGCCGAGTCCCTGCGGCGCGAAGCCGAATACGAGGCCCAGCAGGCTGCTCTTGCCGCACAATTGTCAGAAAAACCGGACGCGAAAGTCGGATGACCACTGCCGTTGAACAGGACGAGGTCGAGGCTTCGCGCGCGCCTTTGATCGAGCATCTGACCGAGCTGCGCTCGCGCCTCATCAAGGCGCTGGTCGCGTTCGTCGTGCTTTTCTTCGTCTGCTTTGCCGGCGCGAAATATATCTACAACGCGCTGGTCTGGCCTTACGTCCTCGCGGTCGGCTCGCCCGAGAAGGCGCATCTCGTCTACACCCACGGCCTGGAGTACCTGTTCACCCAGATCCAGGTCGCGGCCTTCGGTGCGGGCTTCCTGGCCTTTCCGGTCATTGCCGTTCAGATCTACAAGTTCGTGGCGCCGGGCCTCTACAAGAACGAGCGCCGGGCTTTCGTGCCTTACCTGTTCGCAACGCCAGTCCTTTTCACGGTGGGCGCGGCCTGCGTCTACTTCATCGCCATGCCGCTGCTCATGCGCTTCTCGGTGGGCATGCAGCAGCTTGCGACCGAAAGCGGCCCGACCATCGAGTTCCTGCCGAAGGTCAGCGAGTACCTGTCGCTGATCATGACCCTGATCTTCGCGTTCGGCATCTGCTTCCAGCTTCCGGTGATCCTGACCCTGCTCGCCCGGGCCGGAATCATCGATTCGCAGTTCCTGAAGGACAAGCGGCGCTACGCTATCGTCATCGTCTTCGTGATCGCGGCGGTTCTGACCCCGCCGGACGTGATCAGCCAGTTCGCCCTTGCGGTCCCCACCTTGCTTCTTTACGAGGCATCCATCTTCTCCGTCCGCATGGTCGAGAAGAAGCGTGCGGAAGCCGAGGCCGCGCGCGCGGCAGAGGAATAGGCGTCAAAGCCTTCACAACCGGCCGCCATCCTTGGCAAGAGTTGAAGGGCGGTCCTGTCATCGGGGCGGGGCTGCCTGACGAAGCAGGTCCTCATCCCATGCACGACATCCGTTCCATCCGCGAGAACCCCGCGGCTTTCGACCAAGGCCTCCGGAACCGGGGCATGGAGCCCTTGTCCGCCCACCTGATTGCCCTCGACGACCAGCGCAAGAGCGCGATCTCCGCCCTGCAGGCCGCTACCGAGCGCCGGAACGCCATGTCCAAGGAGATCGGCCAGGCCAAGGCGAAGAAGGACGAGGCGCGGGCGAGTGAGCTAATGGCCGAGGTGGCCCGGATCAAGGAGACGATGCCGGAGCTGGAGGAGGCCGAGCGTGTGGCCGAGAAGGCTCTCTTCGATGCCCTGGCTGCGATCCCGAACATCCCTAAAGCGGACGTACCGGTCGGCGCCGACGAGCATGGCAACGTGGAGCGCCACCGCGTCGGCACGCCTCGCATGTCGAACAGCGCCAAGCAGCATTTCGAGATCGGCGAGGCGCTCGGCCTGATGGACTTCGAGACGGCGGCGAAACTCTCCGGCTCGCGTTTCGTCGTGCTCAAGGCGAGCCTCGCACGCCTGGAGCGAGCGCTCGGCCAGTTCATGATCGACCTGCACACCGATGAGCACGGCTACACGGAAGTGAACCCGCCGTTGCTGGTGCGCGACGATGCCATGTTCGGCACCGCGCAGCTGCCGAAGTTCGAGGACGACCAGTTCTGGGCCTTCCCAGGCAACTCGCTTGAGCAGGTCGTTGCTGCTGCTCTCGGAGGTCAGCCGCAGGACGCGATCGCCAAGATGATCAAGGATACCCGCTACGGCATGATTCCGACCGCCGAGGTGACGCTCACCAATCTCGTGCGCGAGCAGATCCTGTCCGAGGAAGAGCTGCCGCTGCGCTTTACCGCGCTCACGCCGAGCTTCCGCGCCGAAGCCGGTTCTGCCGGCCGGGATACGCGCGGCATGATCCGTCAGCATCAGTTCGTGAAATGCGAACTCGTGTCGATCACCACGCCGGAGACCTCGGCCGACGAGCACGAGCGTATGCTGACCAGCGCCGAGAACGTGCTGAAGAAGCTGGAGCTGCCGTTCCGCACCATGACGCTCTGCACGGGCGACATGGGCTTCTCCTCGACCAAGACCTACGACATTGAAGTCTGGCTGCCGGGGCAGGGGATGTATCGCGAGATTTCGAGCTGCTCCGTCTGCTCGGATTTCCAGGCCCGGCGCATGAATGCCCGCTACCGCGCCGCCGGCGAGAAGCAGCCGCGCTTCGTGCATACGCTCAACGGCTCTGGCCTCGCGGTCGGCCGTACGCTGGTGGCGGTATTGGAGAACTACCAGAACGAGGATGGCAGCGTCACGATCCCGTCGGTGTTGCAGCCCTATATGGGCGGTCTCACCCGCATCGAGCGTCAGGCTTAAAGCATGCGCATTCTCTGCACCAACGACGACGGCATCCACGCTCCGGGACTGAAAACCCTTGAGGCCATCGCCCGCGCGCTGTCGGACGATGTCTGGGTCGTCGCGCCCGAGACCGATCAGAGCGGCGTCGCCCACTCGCTCTCCCTCAACGATCCCCTGCGTCTGCGCGAGATTTCCGACCGGCACTTCGCCGTCAGAGGCACGCCCACCGATTGCGTGATCATGGGCGTGCGCCACCTCATGCGGGATGCCAAGCCCGATCTCGTGCTCTCCGGCGTGAACCGTGGGCAGAACGTGGCCGAGGACGTGACCTATTCCGGCACAGTGGCTGGCGCCATCGAAGGCACGATCCTCGGCGTTCCGTCCATTGCGCTCTCCCAGGCTTACGGCCCCTCGACGCGTGATGCGCCGCGCTGGCAATGCGCCGAGCATCACGGCCCCAAGGTCGTTCGCAGGATTCTTGAGGCCGGAATCGACAAGGGCATTCTCGTCAACGTGAACTTCCCTGATTGCGAGCCGGATGAGGTCGAGGGCACGGCACTCGTCAATCAGGGCCAGCGCACGCAGGAGCTTCTGCGCCTCGACGAACGCCGCGACGGGCGCGGCAACCCTTACTTCTGGATTGCCTTCGAGCGTCGTCCGTTCACGCCCGGCAATGGTACCGATCTCTGGGCCATCGCCAACCGGCGCATCGCCGTCACTCCGTTGCGCATCGACATGACCGACGAGCCGACCCTGACCCGCTACGCGCAGGCCTTCGGCTGAGGATGCGGATCCGATGAACCAGGATCTGCCTTACCTGCCAGAGGCGGACGATGTCCGCGGCGAGCAGGCGGCGATTGGGGCTGCGTCCTTCATCCTGTCGTTGCGGGCCAAAGGCATCCGCGACACGGCCCTCCTGCGAGCCATGGAGCTCGTGCCGCGCGAGATTTTCGCCCCGCGTCGCTTCACCGATCTCGCCCGCACTGACGTCGCCCTGCCGCTGCCCTGCGGCCAGACGATGACCGGCCCTGCGACGGTGGCCGCCATGCTGCTGGCGCTGGGCGTGCAGCCCGGCCAGCGGGTGCTGGAGGTCGGCACAGGCAGCGGCTACGTGACGGCGCTTCTGGCGCGCCTTGGAGCGGAGGTCACGAGCGTTGAGCGCTTCAACACTCTGGCGGCCGCGGCAGCACAGCACCTCAAGATCGTCGAAGCCGGTAAGGTTCGCCTGGAAGTGGGAGACGGGCTTGCCGCGCGGGTGCGCGACCGGTTCGACCGTATTCTGCTGAACGGCGCGCGCCCGGAGCTTCCGGAAGCGCTGATGCCGCTCCTGGGATCCGGGGGGCGCCTCGTGGGTACGCTGACCGTCGAGGGTATGCCCCGTCTCGTAAAGATCGAGCGCGATGCCGACGGAGAAATGACGCAGAGCCTTGGTGCCTCCTTGCGAATTTCGCCCCTCGTCACCGGCATTGCGGCAACTCTCTGACTGATTCGAAAAATTTTTGGACACGGTTACAACAATCTGCGTGCCATCAACCGTTGCTTAACCTGAACAGGCTTTTAATGGCTCCATCGAGTTGCGTTCGGTTGGGGTTGAGTGATGCGTTTGCGTGTGAGTTCTGGACATTGGGCTGCGGTGTCTCGGATCGCCCTGGTGGCTTTGATCGGGAGTGCCGCTGCGGCATGCAGTACCGATAGCGCGCGGTTCGCGGAGAACCCCTTCTCCAATCCATTCGCCGCCAGCGAGCGCATGGACACTGGCGCAACGGCTTCGTCGCAGCCTCAGGCTTCCCCATCCTACGCGGCCGCCCCGATGCCGACCGCTTCGGTCCACGCCCAGTCCCTGCCGCCGGTGCAGGCCCAGCCTCTGTCGCAGCCGACCCGCATCGCCTCGGCTCCCGCATCCGTTCAGCCGCGCCCTATGCCGGCCGTCCAGACCGCGTCCGCCCAGCCTGCATCTCAGCCCAAGTTCCGCCTCGTCGACACGTCCAAGGTGCCGGCCGCCTCGACACCTGTCGCTGCCGCCGAACCCGCCCGACGTGTTCGCCCCGGCATGGCCACGACGGCGCAGGCGCCGGCCCCCGCTGCTCCGGCTGCTAAGTCGGCCCCAATGCAGGTCGCCTCGGCCGTCGATGAGCCTCTCGTCACAGCTCCGAAGCCGCTCGTCTCCGCGCCGAAGCCGGTCGTCGAGCAGCCCAAGGTGGCGGCGCTCACCCAGCCTGAGGCGGTGAAGAACGTCGCCCCGGTGCCGGCGGCTCCTGCCCCTGCAGCGCAACCGGAAACCGCCAAGGCTCCCGCGCCGGAGCCCGAGGCGACCGCCAGCGTGTCGGGTGATTTCCGCTGGCCGGCTCGCGGCCGCGTCATCGCCGGGTTCGGCGCCAACGGCGGCAATGAGGGCATCAACATCGCCGTTCCCGAAGGCACGCCGGTGAAGGCGACTGAGGCCGGCACGGTGACCTATGCGGGCAGCGAGGTGAAAGGCTACGGCAACCTCGTCCTGATCAAGCATGAGAATGGCTTCGTCTCGGCCTATGCCCACAATGGCTCGCTGAACGTGAAGCGTGGCGAGCAAGTGAAGCGCGGCCAAGTGATCGCGACCTCCGGCCAGACCGGCAACGTGACCTCGCCGCAGCTGCACTTCGAGATCCGCAAGGGAGCCCAGCCCGTCGATCCGCTGAAGCATCTGGGCGGCTGATCACGGAAAAAGTTTAGGCCGGATCTCAACTTCGAGGCCGGTCAAATGAGGGGACGGTGGAGCTCAGCCACCGTCCCTTTGTCGTTTCAGATCGCCTTACCCAGGCGTCCCGCCAGATCCTGGATGAACTGCCAGGCCGTGCGGCCCGAGCGGGCGCCGCGGGTGGTCGCCCATTCGAGGGCTTCCGCGCGGATCGCGTCCCGGTCGGCCTGCAGGCCTAGATGGTCGACATAGCCGAAGACCATGTCGAGATACTCGTCCTGGCTGCATTTGTGAAAGCCGAGCCAGAGGCCGAAGCGGTCGGAGAGCGAGACCTTTTCCTCGATGGCCTCTCCTGGATTGATCGCCGTCGAACGCTCGTTCTCCATCATGTCGCGCGGCAGCAGGTGGCGGCGGTTGGACGTGGCGTAGAAGATCACGTTATCCGGACGACCCTCGATTCCGCCCTCCAGTACGGCCTTGAGCGACTTGTAGGAGGTGTCGTCCGCGTCGAAGGACAGGTCGTCGCAGAATACAATGAAGCGGTGCGGGTCGCCCCTGAGCAGCCCCATGAGGTCGGGCAGGGTCTCGATGTCCTCTCGGTGGATCTCGATGAGCTTCAGGGGGCGGGAGCCGTCGGGCCGCGTGTGGTTGATTTCCGCATGGACCGCCTTGACGAGGGACGACTTGCCCATGCCCCGGGCGCCCCAGAGCAGGGCGTTGTTGGCCGGCAGCCCCCTTGCGAAGCGCCCGGTGTTCTCGGCGAGCTGGTCCCGCACCCGGTCGATGCCCCGCAGGAGGCTCATCTCGACCCGGTTCACCTTTGGCACCGGAGAGAGCCTTCGCCCTGCCGCCTGCCAGACGAAAGCGTCCGCCGCCGTCACATCAGCGTGAGCGGTGCTAAAGGGCGCAAGACGCTCCAGGGCATCGGCAATGCGGGCCAGAAGAGCCAGGGACTCAGGGGAATTCAGGTCTGCAGACATAAGAAACAGTGCCATCCGCGGTGGGTGAGGAGTTTGCTTAGCGCAAAAAGCGTCAAACGGTCCATGGAAGGAGCCTTGGGAAAGCGAGCATCGGACCCAAAAGTGGGAGCCACTTTTGGGGTTAATCCGATGCTTTCTTCCTAGAAAGGCATATCGTTGGGCGCGGAAAACCGGGGCCACTTTTCCGCACGATATGCCTGCAACTTCATTGATTTCGCGGAGTCGATGGGTATAGTCCGCCACGCTTTGTATCCCGTCCGGCGCGGGTAGGCCTGAAAAGGGCCTGCCACGCGCCTTTATCCATGGAGAGCCGCTTGTTCATTTCACCCGCCTACGCACAAGGGGCCCCCGCGGGGGGCGGAATGGAGATGATCCTTCAATTCGTCCCGTTCATCCTCATATTCGTCATCATGTGGTTCCTGATCATCCGGCCCCAGCAGCGCCGGGTGAAGACCCACCAGGAGATGATCAAGAACGTGCGCCGCGGCGACACCGTCGTCACCTCCGGCGGCATCATCGGCAAGGTGACCAAGGTGACCGAGGATGCGGCCGACATCGAGGTCGAGATCGCCGACGGCGTGAAGGTGAAGGTGGCCCGGGCCATGATCTCCGACGTCCGCTCCAAGAGCGAGCCGGTCAAGGCCTGAGTGAGACAAGGCCGGCCCCTCCGTGCGCGGGTAGGCCGGTCCGCCGCAGCCCGCTGCGGCAAAAGAGTGTGAAAGGTTGAGCTGACGATGCTGCGCTTCTCGAGACCGAAGATCATCGCCACGGTGGGGATCATCCTGATCGGCCTGCTCCTGGCGGTTCCGAGCACCATGACCCGCGAGCAGCGTCAGGCCTTCCGGAATGCCATTCCGAGCTGGGTGCCGTCCTGGATCGTGCCGTCCCGCGCCATCGTGCTGGGTCTCGACCTGCAGGGCGGGTCCCACGTTCTGCTCGAGGTCGATGCCCAGGACCTGATGCGAACGCAGGTCACGACCCTGCGTGACGACGTCCGCCGCATCCTGCGCGATACCCGCGTCTCATCTCAGAACGGCATTCAGACAGTGCAGCGCGGTGTCCAGATCCGCGTGCCGGATGCGGCCGACCGCGAGCGGCTCCTGCCGCGCCTGCGGGAGCTGTCGCAGCCGACCGGCAATGCCGTGCTCGGCCAGGCTGGCGGCAACTCCATCGAGATCAACACGACCCCTGACGGCGTGATCACGCTGGCCTATACGGAAATCGGCGTCAACGAGCGCGTGCGCCGCGCCGTCGACCAGTCCATCGAGGTCATCCGCCGCCGCATCGATTCCACCGGCACGACTGAGCCGAGCATCCAGCGCCAGGGCGCCGACCGCGTTCTCGTCCAAGTGCCCGGCCTGCAGGATCCGCAGCAGCTCAAGGCGCTGCTCGGCGAGACCGGCAATCTCGAGTTCCGTTTGCTTGCGCAACAAGGCGCCACCGACGTGGATATGCTGCCCATGCAGGATGCCGGCGGCCAGCGGGTTCCTGTCGAGCGCCGCATCATCGCCGAGGGCGGCGACCTGACCGATGCGCAGCCGGCCTTCGATTCTCAAACCCGTCAGCCCATCGTCAATTTCCGCTTCAACATTCGCGGCGCGCAGCGCTTCGGACAGGCAACGACGGAGAACCTCGGGCGCCAGCTCGCCATTGTGCTCGACAATCAGGTGATCTCGGCTCCGACGATCCAGTCGCCCATCACCGGCGGTTCCGGCCAGATCTCCGGCAACTTCACGGTCGAGCAGGTCAACAATCTCGCTGTGCTGCTCCGCTCCGGCGCGCTGCCGGCCAAGCTCACCATCGTCGAGGAGCGCACCGTCGGTCCCGGCCTCGGACGCGACTCCATCGAAGCCGGCAAGATGGCCACCTATGTGGCGGCGATCTTCGTCGTGATCTTCATGTTCGCGACCTATGGCGTGTTCGGTCTCATCGCGAATATCGCCCTGCTGGTTCACGTCGGTCTGATCTTTGGACTCATGTCGGCGCTGGAGGCAACGCTCACCCTGCCGGGCATCGCCGGTATCGTGCTGACCATCGGTACGGCGGTAGACTCGAACGTGCTCATCTACGAGCGCATCCGGGAAGAGGTCCATGCCGGGCGGTCCATCGTTTCGGGCATCCAGGCAGGCTTCGACCGGGCTTTTGCCACCATCGTCGATTCCAACAGCACCATGGCGATTGCCGCCGTGATCCTGTTCTTCCTCGGCTCAGGTCCCGTGCGCGGCTTCGCGGTCGTGTTCATTCTCGGCATCCTGACGACGGTGATCACCGCCGTCACCCTGACGCGCATGATGATTGCGCTCTGGTATCAGTGGATGCGTCCCAAAGTTCTTCCGTTTTAAGGAGTGCGTATCGTGCGCCTCGTTCGCCTCTGGCCCGAAAACTCCCATTTCGACTTCATGCGCTTCAGGCGCTTCTCATTTCCGTTGTCGGCTCTTGTCTCGGTCGCAACGGCGATCATGCTCCTGACCATCGGACTCAACTTCGGCATCGACTTCAAGGGCGGTACGCTCATGGAGATCCAGGCCAAGTCCGGTCAGGCCAATGTCGCCCAGATCCGCCAGACCGCCGAGAGCTTCGGCTTCGGTGATGTGGAGGTGCAGGAGTTCGGCACGGCCGGCGAGGTCTCCCTGCGCTTCCCCATCCAAGCCGGGGGAGAGTCCGCGCAGACGGCCGTGGTGCAGAAGGCGCGCGATACCTTCAGCAATGAGTACGATTTCCGTCGCGTCGAGACGGTCGGTCCGCGCGTGTCGGGCGAACTTGTCCAGTCCGGCACCATCGGCATCGTGCTCTCGGTGATCGCGGTTCTGTTCTATCTCTGGTTCCGCTTCGAGCGCGAGCTGGCGGTGGCGTCCATCATCGGCACGCTGCACGACATCGTGCTCACCATCGGCTTCTTCGTGATTACGCGGCATGAGTTCAACATGACGTCGATCGCCGCGATCCTGACCATCGTGGGCTATTCGCTCAATGAAACCGTGGTGGTGTTCGACCGGACCCGCGAGCTGATGCGTCGCTACAAGACGATGCCGGCGGAAGAGCTGCTGAACCTGTCGATCAACACCACCATGTCCCGGACCATCATGACGGCGACCACCACGGCGCTGTCGCTTCTGGCGCTGGTGCTGTTCGGCGGCCAGGCGATCCAGGGCTTCGCGCAGGTCATGCTCTACGGCGTCGTCATCTGTACGTATTCGGCCATCTGCATCTCGTCTCCCATGCTGATCTATATCGGCCTGCGCGGATCGGAGAGCGTGAAGGTTTCGGAGGGCAGGGCCGCCGCTGCGGAGTAAGGTCATGAGCTCTGGCCGCGTCTATGACGGGTTCCTGCCGGGCCGCTACCCGCTCGATGCCTATGGCAATGGCGGCTTCCGCTTCGCGGACATGTCCCATCGCGGCTCCTTGCTCGCGCTGCCGTCCGGCATCAAGGCTTGGCCGGTCGCGTCCATGGCCGATCTGACGGACGAGGCGCTCAATCCGATCTTCGCCGAGGGCGATGCCCTTGAGCTCCTGCTGTTCGGCACGGGTATCGACATCGCGGCGCTGCCGGCTGCGTTCCGCACGCGATTCCGCGAGGCAGGGATCGGGCTCGACGTGATGCAGACCGGGGCGGCTGCGCGCACCTACAACATCCTGCTCGCGGAAAACCGCAAGGTTGGCGCCGCCCTGATCGCCGTTCTTTAAGATGGCGGAAGCGATTTCCAACTTCGCCCATTGTGAGGGGCTCGTGCGCGAGGCCGATCCGGACCGGTACTGGGCGAGCCTCTTCGTGCCCGCCGACAAGCGGCCGCATCTCTACGCGCTCTATGCCTTCAACTTCGAGATCGCCCGCGTGCGCGAGGCAGTGCGCGAGGCGCTCGTCGGCGAGATCCGCTTGCAATGGTGGCGCGATGCCCTACAGGGCGAAGCGCGAGGCGATGTGCGGGCCAATCCCGTGGCGGCTGCGCTCGACGACACCATCGTTCAGTTCCGCCTGCCGCGCCAATCGCTGGTTGACCTGATCGACGCCAGGATCTTCGATCTTTACGAGGATCCGATGCCGAGCCTCAACGATCTGGAAGGTTATTGCGGCGAGACCTCGTCGAGCCTGATCCAGCTTGCGAGCCTCATCCTCTCGGACGGCACAAATCCCGGCACCGCCGATGCTGCCGGACATGCGGGCGTGGCCTATGCCATCGCGGGCTTGCTGCGCGCGTTTCCGATTCATGCGCGGCAAGGTCAGGTTTATGTGCCGGCGGATATTCTGACCAAACACGGCGTGGTGCGCGAGGACATCGTGACAGGCCGTGGCGGGCCGGGTCTCCAAGGGGCGCTTGCCGATCTGCGCGCCGTCGCCCGCAGGCATCTCGATCAGGCGCGCGCGCTGCGCACCACGATCCCGAACGCCGCCAAGCCGGCCTTCCAGCCGGTGGCCCTGGTGGAGCCTTATCTGAAGGCCATGGAGCGGCGTGATTACGATCCCTTCCACACGGTGGTGGAACTGCCGCAATGGCGGCGGATCTGGTCGCTCTGGCACGGGCCGTTTTGAAGAGTGCGTTACTCTCCAGCGTCATCCCGGACGGTGAAGCAGATCAGGGATCGCGCAAACCCGGCCCAGCACTGTCATCCCGGGGCCGCGCAGCGGAGCCCGGGATCCATAACCGCTGAGGATGCAGAAAAAACGGCGCGACGTTGATCGCCTCGTCTTGAGACGCCGTATTTATTGATCCCTGCCTACGCGGGGATGACAGTGTTGAGGTTCGGGAAGCAGATACTGAAAGCAATCCCGGATCGGCTTTAGCCGTCCGGGGTGACAGTCAGCGCTTACTCCGCAGCCTGAGGCAGCACGCCATCCGACATCCACGCCCCCAGATCCGCCCGCGCCCGGTCCGTCAGAGCCTTCTTCCTGGCAACGGCCTTGGCCGGTCCACGCAGGCGCTTGCCGTCCTCGGCCTTCGGCGTGAAATCCAGCGGTGGGAAGAGGCCGAAATTGACGTTCATCGGCTGGAAGGAGCGCGGCCCCTCGTCGATGGTCTCGATGTGTCCGCCCGTGATGTGGTTGATGAGCGCGCCGAGCGCCGTGGTGTGGGGCAGGGGCTGGATGGGACGGCCTAGCCGCTCGGCCGCGGCGAAGCGGCCGGTCATCAGTCCCACCGCCGCGCTCTCCACATAACCCTCGCAGCCGGTGATCTGGCCGGCAAAGCGCAGGCGCGGCATGGCCTTCAGGCGGAGCGTCGGATCGAGGAGTTTCGGCGAGTTCAGATAGGTGTTGCGGTGAATGCCGCCGAGGCGTGCGAACTCGGCATTTTCCAGGCCGGGGATCATGCGCAGGATCGCGCTCTGAGCGCCGTATTTCAGCTTGGTCTGGAAGCCCACCATGTTGAACAGGGTGCCGAGCGCATTGTCCTGGCGCAGCTGCACGATGGCGTAGGGTTTCTTGTCGGGATTGCGCGGGTCGGTGAGTCCGACTGGCTTCATCGGGCCATGTCGCAGGGTCTCGCGGCCGCGCTCGGCCATGACCTCGATGGGCAGGCAGCCGTCGAAATAGGGGGTGTTGGCCTCCCATTCCTTGAACTCGGTCTTGTCGCCGGCGATCAGTGCGTCGATGAACGCGTCGTACTGCTCCTTGGTCATGGGGCAGTTGATGTAGTCCTTGCCCGTGCCGCCCGGTCCGACCTTGTCGTAGCGCGATTGGAACCAGGCAATGTCCATGTTGATGGACTCGCGATAGACGATGGGCGCGATGGCGTCGAAGAAGGCGAGCGATGTCTCGCCCGTGAGATCGAGGACCGCCTGCGCCAAAGCCGGCGAGGTGAGAGGGCCGGTGGCGACGATCACCGAGGACCATTCTTCCGGCGGCAGGCCCGCGATCTCGCCCCTCTCGATGGTGATGAGGGGATGCGCCTCGAGCGCGGCCGTGACGGCCGCCGAAAAACCCTCGCGATCGACGGCCAAGGCGCCGCCGGCGGGCACCTGGTTGGCATCGCCCTTGGCCATGATCAGCGAGCCGAGGGAGCGCATCTCCTGGTGCAGGAGGCCGACCGCATTGGCCTCGGGATCGTCCGAGCGGAAGGAGTTGGAGCACACGAGTTCGGCTAGGCCGTCCGTCTTGTGCGCATCGGTGCCGCGGACGGGACGCATCTCGTGCAGCACGACGGGGACACCGGCTTGGGCGATCTGCCAGGCAGCTTCCGAACCGGCGAGGCCGCCGCCGATGACGTGGATGGGTTCGATGGTGCTCATGGTCAATCTCCCGAGCGGCTTTGTTGACTCCCTCGAGAGCCCTGGTCAAGCTGAGCTGGTTTACTTTTGGAAAGGCATTCAACGCATGCAATCCAGGCGTCCGGTCGTCCTTATTACAGGCGGAAGCCGCGGCATAGGGGCTGCGGTGGCGCAGCTTGCGGCTGAGCGCGGCTACGATGTCGCCATCACCTACCGCTCAGAGCGTGAGGCTGCCGAGCAGGTTCTTGCCGCCTGCCGTTCTGCCGGGGCAAGAGCAGTCGCTTGTCAGGGCGATGTGGCCGTTGAAGCCGACGTGGTTCGCCTGTTCGACGAGGCCGAGGCGGCCTTGGGGCCGATCTCGCATGTGGTCAACAACGCGGGGATCACGGGCAAATCCGGCAAGCTGGCGCAGACCTCCGCCGAGACGATCCGGGACTGCATCGACATCAATGTCCTGGGCGCCCTGTGGGTGGCACGAGAGGCGGCTCGGCGCCTGCCGCAGAGCCCGGGCGACAGTACCAGGACCATCGTCAACATCTCGTCGGTGGCGGCCTCTCTCGGCAGCCCCAACGAATATGTCTGGTACGCCGCCTCGAAGGGGGCCATCGACTCGCTCACGATCGGAATGGCCAAGGAGCTGGCACCGGAGGGCATCCGGGTCAACGCGGTCTCGCCCGGCATGACCAAGACCGAGATCCACGAGCGCAGCACCCAGGACGCTGGCCGGCTGGAGCGGCTGCGTCCGAATATTCCGATGAACCGGATCGGCGAAACAGGAGAAGTTGCCGAGGCGGTGCTGTTCCTGATGTCGGATGCCGCGTCCTACATCACGGGCGCGAATATCCCGGTCTCGGGCGGGCGCTGACGGGTTCCAGACAAGCAAACGCCCGCCAAAGGGCGGGCGAGGGCCTCGTGCTGCCATGCAGCAAAAATTTACGCGACTGCGTGCTCGCGAGCGATGTTCTCGATCTGGAAGCGCGAGATGCCGAGATCGTCGAGTTCACGGTCCGACAGGAGCGAGAGCTCGCGGACAGTATCGCGATAACGCATATAGGCGCGGAACTTAGAGAGAATGTAGGACACGAACATGAAAATCTCCTGATCAGTGACCGACCCCTGTGGTCGGTGGCTTTTGTTCTTGCGTGTGCAGTGCCGATATAAGTGTGTGCAGCGCCGAAGAGGAGTGGTAATAATGTAGGGCAGTTATGCTTTAGTAGCATAGCGAGCTAATGCCAGGTTAACGGCAGTGCTCATCAAGCATGACTCGTCGTCGATGAGCGTGTGTTTGGCGCGGCGCGGTTCAGAGCTTGGCCGTGTTGCCTGCCTCTCGAAATGGCCCGATGAGGCTCTCCACAGTCTTCATGAATGTATTGGAGTCCAAATTTCTTATCTGATGGTCCTATAAGCAATCATGCGCCTATGTAGCATTTTGAACAAATGTTCATCTTGCGGAACGACTTCGTAGGTAACCGAAGTTGCTTGCGCCCTCCTTGGAACAGTCTCCGTAGGTCTGCGTTCACCACGCACCTTTACAGTAATGGAGATGGTCCAGTGAAGAAAATCGCACTAGGAGCCGCCCTTCTCTTGTTGAGTAGCGCGGCCTATGCCCAGACATCGACTCAGACCAATACCAGCACCAGCACGACATCCCAGTCGCAGTCCTCGGATTCGAACAACCTGCTGCGCAACAAGTCGGGAACCAGCAGCCGGACGGAGACGACCGGCGCGACCCGCAGCGATTCTTCCGGCACGCAGACTAATGTCCGCACCCGCGAAGAGGGTAGCACCCGGGTCGGGGTCGGCATCGAGACCCGCGAGCGCTCTGGCGTATCCGTTCGCTCTCGCACGGTGCGTGAAGTCGAGGAGCCGAGCGTCTCCGTCACCCGCCGCCGCAGCGTGACGACGATCGATGAGCCGGATACCGAGGTGCACCGCACTGTGGTCAAGAAGAAGCCCACCAAGAAAGTGGCAGTGAAGAAGACGAAGAAGACCAACAAGGTCGTGTCCAAGAAGCGGCGTTATCAGGTTGTCGACGAGCCGGTGGAGGTCCGTCGCCGGACCGTGCGCCGCTACGAAGAGGTCAATGAGCCAAGCGTCTCGGTCAATCGCCGCACGACCATCCGCCGGACGCAGGACACCTCGCCGAGCGTTGGCGTATCCATCGAGCAGCGCCGTCCCAACGATGTGAATGTCTCCACCAGCCGGACCCGTTCGAGCGCTCCGGAGACGACCGGCACCGTCTCGACCCGTAGCCGTACGGATGTGAACAGCAGCTCGGGTAACAATATGTCCGGTTCGACCAATTCCTCCACGACCGTTCGTCCGCAGCAGGGCGGTTCCTCGTCGGGGAGCAGCACGAGCACCAGCGAGTAACTAGGTCGCCAGGATTTAGGAAAGAGGGCCGGACCGCCGGCCCTCTTTTAGTGTTCTTATAGTCGATCTGAGAAGTAGGAGTTATTCAGAGCAGAATGCTTATGATTTAGGAAGAATAGAGTAGAAAAACATGCGGTTACTAGGAAGATATGCGCTGTATTATGGATAGGTAAAATTTTTCAGGCTTGCACCCGAGTGCGATTTTTGGAACCGTTTCCCTAGAATGAATTTTATATACGAAACTGTTCAGGAGTAGATCCATGAAGAAAGCTCTTGTTGTCATCAGCGCAGCCCTTCTGGCCGTAACTTCTTTCAGCGGTTCCGTCGACGCCCGCCCAGGTAAGGGCAGGGGTCATGCTTACGGACATGCCAAGAACCACAAGGCTGAGCGCTATGTCGTGCAGCGCCGCAACAATAACAACGCTGCCATCGCAGCCGGCGTGACGGGCGCCATCCTGGGCGGCGCGCTTGCCGCAACGGCCCGCCCTGCTTACCGCACTTATGAGCGGCCTGCCTATCGGACTTACGAAGCTCCGAGGCGGACTTACTACCGGGAAGAATACTACGATAATTACGACTACTAACCTGTCGACATAAGGGCGCCTTGGGCGCCCTTATTCTTGGCCCCTGTCGCGATGCAGATTTCCAACGGCGATCACGGCTCGCAAGGGGCCGTATTCGGTCTGCTTTCTCACATCCATCTGCAAGTGGGCGCCTGACTGGGTCCGATACGAGCTGGATCCGAACTGTCGCCCTGACCCGACAAGGGCATCGGCTCGGACGGTGCCGCTGATCCGCACGCACGTATCCGAGGCTTGGAGCATGGAAAAACCAGGAGGACAGGGAGAAGAGGCCTGCGCTTGGCTCGTCAGCGCTACGCCGATCAGAACAAGGGTGGAAACGGGCTTCATGAAACGGAGCTTAGCGGCTCCGCTCCGGGAAACAAGTGATGAATGACGGCAGTCCTCAGAGCCCGCCCGACCCGCTCCGGCGGCCGTAATGCTCCGCCACGTCCGCGCGGTCTACCTCCACATGAAACTGCTCGACCTTGGGGCTGTAATCCTGAATGGCGCCAATGCCATAACGGTAGGCCATCTCACCGCCGAGCCAGCCGCTGAAGAGCAGCAGGGCGGTCTGAATGCTCGATAGCCAGATGCCCCAGCCCTGAACGCCTGCGGCAGGATCGCCCGAGCGCACCCCCACATTGATTAGGGCAAGGGCAACGACGACCAGGTTGTCTACCATATGAGCCCATGAAATCCAGATATTGCGGACCCGGTCGATGGTTACAAAATCGATCATGCCGGGAACCGCGGCCACGAGGGCGGTGACAATGCCGGCAATGAGCAGCCAGTAGGAGCATTGAGCCCAGAACTGGTCTTGAGTTGCCATGAAAACGATGTCGGTCCCTAGTGCTCCGATCAGAAAGGCGACCGGGAAGACGATCAGCATGTGGTGAAGCGGATGTCCCGCGATGGCTGCCGTGCTCTGCACCCCATGACGATGATACCGACCCATGACACCGCTCCTGTTCATGCTTGGCTTGAAGAAAAATGCCCGGGCCAATCCTTCGTTCCGGTTCATACGTCACACCCGTTGCGGCTGGACATTCGGGCAACGATCATGGATAGCGTAGCCCCGCATTCCGTGGGGAAATGTCCTGCGGGACTCATCTCTGCGGCCTCCTGACCAATCGCAGGACAGCTGCTCCGATGGTTCTTGACCCCGCTACCCTTACCGTCGCCTTCATCCTGCTGTCGTGCGTCCTCGGCACGCTGCTGATCTTCTCATGGACCTTGAGCCGCAGGCTGAGCGCCCAGGCCTGGTGGGGAGCGGCCTTCTGGCTGATCGCAATCGGAATCGGCTGGGCTAACCTGGGGGAGAAACCACCGGGTTATTGGGTTCTCCTGTTGGCGAACGCGCTCGGCATCCTATCTTACGGCGCTCTCTATGTTGGATGCAGGGTCTTCAACGAGCGCCCGGGCATTCTGCTTCACGGCGGGGCAGGTGTTGCCATCTGGGTGTGCGCGTTCCCGTTCATCCACGACTCGCAGGGCTATCGCCTGATCCTGACATCCGCGCTGACAGCTGCCTATTCGGCCCTGTGCGCCTGGGAGCTGATGCGTCACCCGCTGCAGACGCTCGCCTCGCAGCGGGTCGCGGTCGTTCTCCTTTCCGGGCTTGCCGTGTTCAACCTCTTTCGCGGGATGCTCGGCGTTTCCCTCACATCGGTCCCCTGGATCGATACATTTGCCCGGCGCTGGTCCTCGGAAATGGCCCTCTTCCTGGTGGTGATCGGACCAACCCTCGCCTTCATGTTTCTGTCTATGGCGAAGGAGCGCTTGAAGTTTGAGTACAAGCAGGCGGCTCTCGTCGACGATCTGACGGGAATTCCCAACCGGCGCGCTTTCCTTCAGACCGCGTCCCGGCTGCTCAACCGCCTGAACGGCCGACCAGCCAGCTGCCTGCTGTTCGACCTCGACAATTTCAAAGCCATCAACGATCGCTACGGCCATGCGGTCGGCGACCGCATTCTCAGCGTCTTCGCGCGCACGATTGCCGACAACCTGCCCAAGGAGACCTTCGGCAGACTTGGGGGAGAGGAATTCGCGGCTATCCTTCCGGTCGGAGCCCAGGACGCTGCCGCTCTGGCAGAGAGGATCCGCCATGCCTTTTCCGAAGCTGGGAGGGCTGCCCTCGGAAAAGCCGAGGAGGTGACCGTGAGCATCGGCTGCGCGACTATCCACAAAGCCACGCCCGAGGATCTTCTGCGGCATGCGGACCGTGCGCTTTACCGTGCCAAGGAGAATGGTCGGAACGTGGTCGTGGTGGCGTAAGCTGACTCTCTCGCCTAGCCTCAGATCACAAAGAACTCATGGTGGCTCAGGACGAGCCCTTTCTTGAACTGCGCGAACTCCAAGGGCTTGCGGGATCCGGACCCGTCAGGATCGTACGACAGGATGCCTGTTTTCTTGTTGTAGTTGATATAGTCGTCTGCGTCTTTGGGTCTGTTGCCCGCATTGAAGAAGTCGGCATCCAGCTTCTGCGGTTTGCTGGCGCTGCCGGACCCGAGCTTCCGGAAGATGGCATTATCGAGCCAGATCGAGTCGTCCTTCGCCCTATACAGATTGATGGTATCGAAATTGACCTTACGGTCCGTGGTGGACGACCCCAGCCTTGTGTTGAAGACGAAAACGTCGCGACCCGCATTGCCGATCAAGGTATCGTTTCCAAGCCCGCCATTGAGCCGGTCGTTGCCGTTGCCGCCGAAGAGCCAGTCCCGGCCATTGTCGCCATAGAGCCGGTCATGGCCTCCATCGCCCAAGACGTAATCGTTGCCGCCCATGCCCCGGATGATGTCGTTGCCGGACCGTCCGCTCAGGTCTTCGTCAAATGAAGTGCCGCGGAATACATTGGCCCCAGCCGTGCCGATCCACTTCTGGACCAACGTGTAGATCGCTCCCGAGTCCATGCCGTAGATGGTGTTGCCGAAGAGGGTGATATGGGTGGGCCCCCCGGCCGTGTTCGTGCGCTCCTCCCGGATTCCGTAGCGGGCATCGATGGCGCCGTCGGAATAGATCGTGTTGTTGAGGATCTGAGTGTTCACGGAGTAATAGGTGTTCCCGGTTTTCGCATCCACCCGCATGCGGATGCTGATTTCGTCGAACTGGTTGTCGGCGCCCTGAGCGTTGTTGAAGATGCGGCTGTTCTGAACGATTGTGTCGGTGGAGCCCTCGATCCTCACGCCGCTGCTCACATTGCCGTAGATCGTGGCCCCGTTGATGGTGACGTTATCGGCCATGTTGAGAAGGACGCCCTCCTTCTGATTGCCGTAATATTGGCCGCCGACAATTCGAATATCGCTGGGCCACGGGATATTCTCCGATCCCCTCTGCACCACCACCCCGGTGGATCCATTGCCATAGGCGATGTTGTTCTGGAGTAGCAGCTCGGTGGTCGTGGTCGTGACGTTGAAGCCGTGCCGGTCGTTGTTGTAGGCGACGTTGTTCCGGTAGGTGCCGTTGACGATGAAGTCCGCCACGAACCCGTCGAGCCCGTTGCCGTGGGACACGCTGTTCTCGATGGTCAAGCGCAGGGTCTGCTCGTGCGGGTCGAAACCATAGCCTGAGCAATCCAGGATCTCCACGCGCGATACATGGATGTCGCGGTCCTGCTGCGTGCTTCCGGGCCTCACGCCCGTATAGAAGCCGTCGATCTTGCCCTGAGTCGCATCGCGATTGCCGTCGATCGAGAGATCGAAGACACCGACATCGTAGGTGACTTCGTTGAATGGGGTTCGCACCACACCCGTGATGTCGCCTGACCACCCATCGGCCACCTTGAGGATCGTTTGGCCCATGCCGGCGCCCTGAAGCGCCGTTCCGCTGAGCATGGAGACGGCACCATCGCTCTTATCGCTGCTTCCCTTGACGAGCAGCGTGCCTGCCGGCAGCATGACTGTCACTCGACCTGCGGACGGATTATTGACATAATCCGCATGCGCTTTCTTCACGGCGGCATTGATGGCGGCGGTATCATCAATGCCATCGTTGGCAAAGGCACCGAAAGTTGACGCGTCGATGACGGGAGCCATGCTGAACATCCTTCATCTGGAAACCGAGCCAGCATGCTTAAATGTGTTTGTGGCGCTTTTCAGAGGATATTCTTGAGCATGTGATGGATTTGGGGGTAACCATCATGTCCAGTAACAAGGATTGAATCACACTAGAAGTGTGTCGTTCGGATCCTGCCGTGTGCATTGTGCTGTAACTACTCCAGCATTCCTTGGCACTTAGCCTCGGTTCGGGTGGCCTTGCCTGTCCTCCGCACTAATCGCTCACATGAATTCGGAAACCTGCTGCTCTTCGCGCCGAAAGGTCCATCGATCCGCCTGGCTGTCGGCTGGTATGCGCCGAGGTAATCGGGCGCTGTGGTTCTTCAAAAGCGAAGATGTGATCGAATAAGATCTTAGCTGGAGAAATAGAACTTGTTTATTACTCTGCGTTAATGTCTTTTCGTTCAAATTGTGAGACGGTTTGTTGGGCTGACCATCACGGGGGTACGTGTGACAGACGAAGAAATTGAAGCCGTTGCAGAGGAACTGGCCAAGGCGGGCGGCGTCTCATGGTATCCGGGACGGACACGCGGCGCGCTCCTAAGGCCGGTCAGCGAACGGTACCGGGACCGGGCAAAGCTTGCCATTGCAGCGCTCGAGCGGGTGAGGGCAGGGCATGATCCTGCTCCGGAGGCACGACCGCCGCATGCCGCAAATGCCTCGCCTCATCCTGACAAGATCGAAGTTGGAGCGACCGTGGTTTACCGTCCCCCGGGCGATCAGAGGGCCATCACGTGCCGGATCGAGCGGATCGAGGCGGGCCGTGCCTATCTGGTGCCCGTACCCCGTCCGGATATCGGCTGGGTGTCTTTGGAGAACCTTCACCCCATTGAAGGAGAGGCTGCAGCGAAAGGCGAATAAGGGGAAGGACTGAAAGGTCTCTTCACTTCGCCGGCAAAACCCGCTAGCAGTTTGCATCCTTTCCGCGTGGGTGGATGATCTGACATGCGTTGCTTCTTCCACCTCGTGAGCCGTCATGACGAGATCGTCGATAATGCCGGAATCGAGGTCCATGACCTTGAGAGCGCCAAGGCCCAGGCACTGCTCGCCATCAAGGAATTGAGGGCGGAGATCGGCCCCGAGGTGGACGATTGGTCAGGGTGGCGGCTCGACATCGTCTGCCCCCTTGGAACCCTTCTCCACTCCGTGCAGCTCATGGAAACGGTGCATTGACCTGCCGGATCACTGCAGCTTTGCCTTAAAGATTAGAGCTGGAGATCTTGCCGCATTCTTGACGGCGAACCAGGTCCACTTCGCCAAAAGATACCCTAGGCTATGGCCTTAAGCGCCACCAAACCCAGAATCTTGTCGATGGATGCCCACAGTTCTGCCGTGTCATAGGGCTTGCGAAGGATAGTGAACCCGTCATCCATGGCCGCTTGAGCGACATTGCTGTAGCCAGTGGCGAGAAGGACCGGCAGGGAAGGCTGCTCGCTGCGGATGATCCGTGCCAGATCGACGCCATTGAGATCCCCTGGCATGACGATATCGCTGAACACAAGGTCGATTCGCGTGCCGGACCGGAAGACCATCAGGGCAGCACGGGCATCGGCCGCATGCGTGACCCGAAACCCGATCTCCTCAAGGCTGAGGCGGGTGACCTCGGCAATGTCAGGGTTGTCCTCCACCAGGAGAATGTGGCCATTGCCGCTTCGAACCGGAGGTTCCGGAATCGGTGCGCTCGCGTCGGTCGCAGCCTCGATGGTGCGCGGCAGATAGAGCGTGATCGTGGTGCCGCGCCCGGCCTCGGCAAGGGCGGTTGCCGTTCCTCCCGATTGTTTGGCAAAGCCATAGACCTGACTCAACCCGAGGCCGGTTCCTTTGCCGACGGCTTTGGTCGTGTAGAACGGCTCGAACACATGGGGCAGCACGTCTTCCGGGATGCCGCTGCCCGTGTCCGTGAGGCTGAGCGCGATGAATTCGCCCTGAAGGCCCAAAACATCCGGGTCGCGCAGGGTCAGGTTCCAGGCCTCGATCAGCAGCCGTCCGCCATCGGGCATGGCATCGCGCGCATTGACGGCGATGTTAAGGATGGCGAGTTCGAGTTCGTTGAGGTCGACCTTGGTGTTCCACAGATCGGGTGGCAACCGCATGTCGATGGCGATGTCGCCGCGCAGAGACGAGCGCAGCATGTCCCGCAGGTCGAGCAGATATTGCGACAGATCGACGACCTCGGGCTCATGCGTCTGCTGCCGTGAGAAAGACAGGAGTTGACGCACGAGGCTTGCCCCGCGGCCAGCTGCCGTGTCGATGGCGTCGAGGGATCGCTTCTGCCGCTCCTCCATGGGGTAGCGCCGCAGCCGGTCGACGCTCCCTTTGACAACCATCAGCAGATTGTTGAAGTCATGGGCGACGCCCCCGGTGAGATGGCCCACAGCTTCAAGCCTTTGTGCCTGCTTGAGAGCAGCCTCCGCCATCTCGCGCCGCTCCACCTCCGCATGAAAGCTGCGGGTGCGCTGCAGGGCGAGCAGGCTAATGGCAAACAGGCCTAGGGTCGCCGGCAGGCCAAAGGCCAGGAGCTGGCCCATCTCTGACCAGAGCTCACGCCACACGCTGGCGGTTTCGATGCCGGTGGTTACATAGACTGGATAATCCGGGATCTTGCGATAGCCGATGCGGCGCTCGATGGTGTCGATTTGAGAGACAGCTGTGATGAATCCCGATTGCGCGCTGCTTTGAATGGCCGGCAGGAGAATGTTGCCAGGGGTGAGCTGGAGGGGCTCGTTGCCCCGCGACGGGTAGCGCGCAAGGAACTCCCCGTCGGATCTGATCAGGCTGATGGAATCGGCAAGGGCCCGGGAGATCCGTCCGTAATAATCACGGAAATACTCGGGACGCACGGAAACCGCCACGATCCCGTCGAAGCTACCGTCCTGGGTCGGGCGGCGCTGGCTCACCACGAAGAACCGGATGTTGCCAACCTTGGACGTGATCGTCCTGCCGATATAGGTGCCCGCGTCCTGTTCGGCCTGCACCTTGAAGTAGTCGCGTTCCGAGTTGTCGAGGTCGCGGGGCACGGGCAGGATGGTGCTCGACACGAGCGGGTGTCCGGCCTTGTCGAAGACCCAGATCGCCTCGATGTGCGGGAGGGCATCCTGAGTGCGCCGCAGGCGGCCCTGGAGGCGGACCTCCTCGGCCAGGATCTGCTCTGGCGTGAGGCCGCGCAGCACCTCGTTCGTCTCGGCCATCGTGCGCTCGATGGTCTGAAACGCCTTGAGGCTGTGCTCCTGAACCACGTCCAGAGCACGCTCAATCCGCTCGTCCGCGTGTTCGCGGATGCGGCGGTAATCCTCCCAGGCAGTATAGGCGAAAAACAGGGCAGGGCCGAGCAAGCTCGCAACCAGCAGCAACTGCAAAGGCCATAAAACGGTGCGGCTCTTCGGCGTTACGCGACCCACAAACGAAGACCTTCCTTGCATGGCTTTGCGAGAGTCTCTCGAACTTGAGCGTCCGTCAGGCCCGGCAGATATAGTAGTGCAAAGAAGTGTCAAGGGTGCGGGTCAATGTTACCGCCCGAAGCAGGATGCGCCCCTCTATCGCCAAGCCTTTACGACAAGCGCGCTCATGCGGTTGTCGACCGGCGACGAGCCGAAATGGCCGACGAGCGCTTCCGTGGCCTTGGTCGTGATGTCCTCAAGCCGACCAGGGGCGCGGGCTTCGATCTCGGACCGCAGGGGCGTGCCCTGGCAGAGCCCGATGGCAGGCTCCCGTGGGGAAGGCGCCTGACTGACCTTGTCGACCACATCGATCTCCACATTCTCGAAGCCCGCCTGCTGAACCTCGCCGCGGATGCGATCAGGGTCGAAATAGCCGAACGGCACCCGCTCGAAGAACCGGGGTGGGTCGTCGGGAAAGGCTTTCGCAACAGTCTCGGACACGATGCGGCTGACAGGGTTGAGGTCGAGGGAGTTCCAGACGTTGAACAGAAAGCGGCCGGCGGGTTTCAGTACGCGCAGGACTTCGCGATAGGCGGCCAGCTTGTCGGGGAAGAACATCACGCCGAACTGGCACACGACCGCATCGAAGCTGCCATCCTCGAAAGGCAGGGTTTGAGCGTCGGCCTGGAGCCAGCGCACGTTCGGAGCCTGGAGCCTGGACTGGGCGAGGTCGAGCATGGCCTGGTTGAGATCGGTCGCAGTGATCTCGACCTGCGGCGGCAGGGTCTTGGCCAGGGCACGGGTCACAATGCCGGTTCCGGCCGCCGTCTCCAGGATGCGGCCCTGCGTGATGTCCGCCAGACGTCCTGCCAGATCCCGAGCGAAGGGCTGGAAGAGCAGCGGACCGAGATATTGTTCATAGATCGTCGGAATGGAGCCTTTGAAGGCTGCATCGGTGGCGCTCATCGCCTCCTCCCCTGGAAAGCCGGGATGATCGTCCCTTGGATGCGGAGGGGCAATGGCGCAGAAGGGGCAGAGGGTTATTCCAGCAGCCAGGCGAAGGCACGCTTCAGGTTTGCCGTTCCATCGCGGTCGAACCACCGGCCGTGGCTGAAGATGACCCGCTCCGGGTTCCACGCGACAATCCGGGCGACCGCCTCCTGCGCCTCCTTCCGGCGCAGGCGAACGATAAAGCGCAGATAGGCCGGGGCCTTGCCGTCGGGTGCATCGACGCCGGTGAGCCTCGCGAAGAGGCGGGTTCCCAGCCGCAGCTTCTCTGGCTCCAGGTTCTGGATCAGGTCCGTCAGGATGAGGGTTCGCGTGGGCCGGTGCAGGAATGCGACCTCCCGAAAGCCCGCGCCGCCCGGGATGACGGCCTGCTCAATATCGCCACCCCAGTCATCCGGCGCAGAATCCGTCAGGTCGCGATCAAACCGGACACCTGCTTTCCGCACCTGTGGCCTGTGCCGGAGGTTAGGCGCAGCCGATGTCTTGGCGGCCGGGCAGCCGCCCTGCCAACCCTTGAGGTGGGTCCAGTGTGCAACGTTGGGCGCGACGAGATGTCGGATGGGCCCCAACGTCTCGATCTCGCGCCGCAGTTCCGCGTTGTAGCGCGTGGACGAATGGAGCCAGACATCGCCATTGCCCAATCGGATCACCGTCATCCGCACCGGCAGGCTCAGCCCCATCGCCTCCTGTGGTCCGCTATCGACGATCCAGAGGTTCTCGGCGACGGGCTTGAGCACGTCGAGGGGAGGGTAGGTGACGTCTTCACTGGCCATCTGCGAGCCTTTCAAGCGTTTCACGGTTATAATGCCTCGCCCCGGTGAGAAGGTTCGTCCGGCCTTGTTTGGTCTTCTCCTTCACTGCCGGATCCCGCCTCGCGCTACCGACCTTTTGGACCTGTCGTGCGTTTGAGGGAGGGCGGCTCATACATGGCGGCAGCGACCCGGTCCCGGAGACAATCGATGACTCAGGCAATACTCTTCACGCCGTTTCGGATCGGGCAGACGGAACTCGTCAACCGCATCGTGATCGCGCCCATGTGCCAGTATTCCGCCGAAAACGGCTGCATGACCGATTGGCATATGATCCATCTGGGCCAGCTCGCGCTCTCGGGCGCTGCGCTCCTGACGATCGAGGCTACGGGCGTGACCCCTGAAGGCCGCATCACCTATGCGGATGTCGGCCTGTATTCGGACGAATGCGAAGCCGCCATGCGGCGCGTGCTGGACGGGATCCGCCGCTGGTCCGACATGCCGGTGGCCATTCAGCTCGCCCATGCGGGGCGCAAAGCTTCCACGGAAGTGCCCTGGAAAGGCGGGACGCAGCTTCCGCCTGATCATCCCCAGGGGTGGCAGACGGAGGCGCCTTCAGCCCTTCCCCATTCCGACGGTGAGTCTCCTCCGACGGCGTTGGACAAAGAGGGGCTCGTACGGGTGCGGAATGCCTTTGCCGATGCAGCCCGGCGCGCCGCGAGGCTTGGCCTAGATGCCGTACAGGTTCATGCGGCGCACGGCTACCTGCTGCACCAGTTCCTCTCGCCTCTGTCCAATCGGCGCGAGGACGAATACGGCGGTTCGCTCGAGAACCGCATGCGCTTTCCGCTCGAGGTCTTCGATGCCGTCCGCGCCGCGTTCACTGCGGATCGCCCCGTGACGGTGCGCGTGTCGGGCACGGATTGGGCCGAGGGCGGCTGGACCATCGAGGAGACGGTGGAATTCGCCAAGGCGCTCGAAGCGCGCGGATGCAGCGCCATCCACGTGTCGAGCGGCGGGGTTACACCTGTGCAGCGGATTGCGGTCGGACCGAGCTACCAAGTCCCGCTCGCCCGTGCGGTCAAGGCAGCGACGTCGATGCCGGTTATCACTGTGGGTCTTATTACCGATTTCGTGCAGGCCGAGGCCATTCTTAGCACGGGCGACGCCGATCTCATCGCCTTGGCCCGCGCCATCCTCTACGACCCGCGCTGGCCTTGGCACGCCGCTGCGCACTTCGGCGCCGCCGTAAAAGCCCCCAACCAGTACCTGCGTTCGCAGCCGCGGCAATTCCCGAATCTGTTTGATGTGCGGGCGGATGATTGAGGGCAGTCAAAGCCTCACCCATTGTCCCTATCGCCCGCTCCCGACGCGAGGCTCCCTGTCTTCAGCGTCAACTGATGGCGGAATGCCGGTCAGAGTGTGAAGGTTGTGCCCTTGTGTGGGGTTTGCATCGGGCCTAGCACTGGAGCACCGCATTCTCACAGCGCAAAGAAGGTGGCAGTCATGTGGAAAGACCGACGCATTCTAGATCTTCTGGGCATCGAACTTCCCATCATCCAGGCTCCCATGGCCGGGGCCAACCTCTCCGACATGGTGATTGCCGTCTCTGAGGCTGGCGGACTAGGATCTCTCCCCTGTGCGTTGCTGAGCCTCGACAAGGCGAGGGAGGAACTGACCCGGATCCGGAAGAACACGAGCAAGCCCATCAATGTCAATTTCTTCTGCCATCGTGCGCCTGTTGGCGATGCCGGCCAGGACGCCGCATGGAAGGACCGCCTCAAGGACTATTATCTCGAATTCGGCCTCGATCCCGAAATGCCGACCCCGCCATCGACACGCGCACCCTTCGACGAGGGCTACCTGAGCCTCGTGGAGGAGTTCAGGCCTGACGTCGTGAGCTTTCATTTCGGACTGCCCCAGCCGGGCTTGTTGAAACGCGTGAAGGACACGGGCGCCAAGGTCCTGTCCTCCGCGACCACCGTCGATGAGGCGCGTTGGCTGGAGGACGGCGGATCTGACGCGATCATCGCGCAAGGTTTCGAGGCCGGGGGTCATCGCGGCATCTTCCTCTCGGATGACATCTCATCCCAGGTCGGCACCATGGCCTTGGTGCCGCAGGTCGTCGATGCAGTGAAGGTCCCGGTGATCGCAGCGGGCGGCATTGCCGATGCCCGTGGCATCGTGGCGGCTTTCGCCCTTGGCGCATCGGCGGTGCAGATCGGAACGGCCTATCTGTTCACGCCGGAAGCGACGATTGCGTCGCCCCACAGGCAGGCGCTCAAGAGTGCGAAGGACGACCAGACGGCGCTTACAAATGTTTTCACCGGACGTCCCGCGCGGGGCATCGTCAACCGGATCATGCGCGAGGTCGGTCCGATGTCACCGATCGCGCCGCAATTCCCTCTCGCAGGTGGCGCTCTGGTACCCTTGCGTCAGAAGACGGAACCTCTCGGCTCGAGCGATTTCATGTCTCTCTGGTCCGGCCAGGCAGCACGCCTCGCCCGCGAGCTTCCCGCTGGAGAGCTGACAAAGGCGTTGGCCCAGGAGGCGTTGAGCAAGCTCAGATAACGATGTGTCTGAGGCCGGGCGGCTGAGCCGCCTTACTCCGCCGCCTGACGCGTCACCTTCTTGTCTTTCTTCGGCGCCTCATTCTTCACCGCAGCTTTCTTGGCGATTTCCTTCGAAGCAGTCTCCTTCTTCAAAGGCCTGCGCTCCAGCACCTCCTTGAGGAAGCGGCCAGTGTGGCTTTCCTTGGATTCGGCGATGTCCTCGGGCGTGCCTTGGGCAACGATGCGCCCGCCGCCGTTGCCGCCTTCGGGGCCCATGTCGATCACCCAGTCGGCGGTCTTGATGACCTCGAGGTTGTGCTCGATCACCACCACACTGTTGCCTTGATCCACGAGCTCGTGGAGCACTTCCAAAAGCTTCGCGACGTCGTGGAAGTGCAGGCCCGTGGTGGGCTCATCGAGGATGTAGAGGGTGCGGCCGGTGGCGCGCTTGGAGAGTTCCTTGGAGAGCTTCACGCGCTGCGCCTCGCCCCCCGACAGCGTCGTGGCCTGCTGGCCCACATGCACGTAGTCGAGGCCGACGCGGGCGAGCGTCTGCATCTTCTCGCGGATCGATGGCACGGCCTTGAACAGCTCGCGGGCTTCCTCCACCGTCATGTCGAGCACGTCGGCGATGGACTTCTCGCGATACTTCACCTCCAGCGTCTCACGGTCGTAGCGCTTGCCCTTGCACACGTCGCAGGTGACGTAGACGTCAGGCAGGAAGTGCATCTCGATCTTGATCACACCATCGCCCGAGCAGGCTTCGCAGCGCCCGCCCTTCACGTTGAACGAGAAGCGTCCGGCCTGATAGCCGCGCGCCTTCGCCTCGGGAAGCCCTGCGAACCATTCGCGGATCGGCGTGAAGGCGCCGACGTAAGTGGCCGGGTTAGAGCGCGGTGTACGTCCGATGGGCGACTGGTCGATGTCGATGACCTTGTCGAGATGCTCCAGACCGTCGATGCGCTCGTGCGGGGCGGGGTGTTCGAGCGCGTTGTTGAGCTTGCGCGCGACTGCCTTGTAGAGCGTATCGATCACGAGCGTGGACTTGCCGCCGCCGGACACGCCGGTGATGCAGGTGAACGTGCCGAGCGGGATCTCCGCCGTCACATCTTTAAGGTTGTTGCCCTTGGCACCCACGACCTTCAGCATGCGCTTGGGATCGCGCTTGCGGCGCTTTCCCGGCACCTTCACGGACATCTCGCCTGTGAGATACTTGCCCGTGAGCGACTTCGGGTTCGCCATGACCTCGTCGGGCGTGCCCTCGGCAATGATCTGCCCGCCATGGATGCCAGCACCCGGACCGATGTCGAACACGTAATCGGCCTGGAGGATGGCGTCCTCGTCGTGCTCCACCACGATCACGGTATTGCCGAGATCACGCAGGCGCTTGAGCGTGCCGAGCAGGCGCTCGTTGTCGCGCTGGTGCAGGCCGATGGACGGCTCGTCGAGCACATAAAGCACGCCCGTGAGGCCGGAGCCGATCTGAGACGCGAGACGGATGCGCTGGCTCTCGCCGCCCGACAGGGTGCCGGACGCGCGGGCGAGCGTCAGATATTCCAGGCCCACATCGACCAGGAAGGTCAGGCGCTCGCGGATCTCCTTGAGAATGCGGCCGGCGATCTCATTCTGCTTCTTGGTGAGCTTCTTCGACAGCGCACTGAACCATTCATGCGCGTCCTTCACGGACAACGCCGTGGCGTCGCCGATATCGGAGCCTGCGATCTTCACCGCCAGCGCTTCCGGCTTCAGGCGCTTGCCGCCGCAGGATTCGCAGGGCGTTTCGCTCATGAAGCGGCCGATTTCCTCGCGCGCCCAGTCGCTCTCGGTTTCCTTATAGCGGCGCTCGAGATTGGGGATCACGCCCTCGAACGGCTTCCTCACCTCATAGGCCCGCATGCCGTCGTCATAGGCCATACGGATGTTTTCACCATCCGAGCCATAGAGGATGACCTCGCGCACCTTCTCGGGCAACTCCTCCCAAGGCTTCGTCATGGACGCCTTGAAGTGCTTGGTGATCGCCTCGAGCGTCTGGCCGTAATAGGGCGAGGAGGACTTCGCCCAGGGCATGATGGCGCCGCGCTTGAGCGACAGGGTCTCATCCACCACGAGCGCCTCGTCGATGCGCATCTCGTGGCCGATGCCGCCGCAGGTGGGGCAGGCGCCGAAGGGGTTGTTGAACGAGAACAGGCGCGGCTCGATCTCGGGGATCGTGAAGCCGGAGACCGGGCAGGCGAACCTGGATGAGAAGACGATGCGCTTGGGCTTGCCTTTCTCATCCTTTTCGTCGGCATATTCGACGACCGCGATGCCGTCGGTCAGCTCGAGCGCGGTCTCGAAGGAATCCGCCAGGCGCGCGGCGATGTCCGCCCGCACCACGATGCGGTCCACCACCACGTCGATGTCGTGCTTGAACTTCTTGTCGAGGGCAGGCGCCTCATCGATGGCGTAGTACTCGCCGTCGATCTTCAGGCGCTGGAAGCCCTTCTTCTGGAACTCGGCGATCTCCTTACGGTACTCGCCCTTGCGGCCGCGCACCACGGGGGCCAGCAGGAACAGCCGCGTCTTCTCCGGTAGCTCGAGCACCCGGTCAACCATCTGAGAGACCGTCTGGCTCTCGATGGGCAGGCCGGTGGCGGGCGAATAGGGGATGCCGACGCGCGCCCAGAGCAGGCGCATGTAGTCGTAGATCTCGGTGACGGTGCCCACCGTCGAGCGCGGGTTCTTGGAGGTGGTCTTCTGCTCGATGGAGATGGCGGGCGACAGCCCGTCGATCTGGTCCACATCCGGCTTCTGCATCATCTCCAGGAACTGGCGGGCATAGGCCGAGAGTGACTCGACATAGCGGCGCTGCCCCTCGGCATAGATCGTGTCGAAGGCCAGCGACGACTTGCCGGAGCCGGACAGCCCTGTGAACACCACGAGCTGGTCCCGCGGGACCATGAGGTCGACATTCTTGAGGTTGTGCTCCCGGGCCCCGCGCACGGAGATCACGCGCGCATTAGGATCGCCCGCCTTGGCGCGGTTGAACAGGTCGTCGAGTTTAGCCATTGCCGAGCTTAAGCCTTTTGAGGAGTTCCGGCCTCGTCAGGCCGGCCACCGCATATGTGATGCCCCAGCCGCCAGCGCAATGCGGCGGATGATTCCAGGAGCAGGATCCTAGAACAAAGGGGGTACGAAGGGCAAGCGGAGCCTAGAGTATTTCCCTTGAAAGGAAAAAGGCCCGCCGATGGCGGGCCTTCGGGTCGGTGCGAGCCTCAGATCACAAAGATGAAGTCGGAAGCCTTGAGAGCGGCTTTATTGGCCAGGGTCATCACGAGATCAAGATCGGATTCCGTCCCGATCCCATCGCGATCGTAGTAGAGTTTGCCGTCGTCCGTGTCGTAGAGGAACTGCGCCAGGGCCGAGGTAGCCTTCGGGTCGGCTCCGACGAGGAGTAGATTGGCCCTATCGAAGACGAGAGGGACCTCTTTTTTCAGGATGGGATCCTGTCGGGTGAAGCTGTTGGCGTTGATGACGAAGAAGTCGTCTTTCCCCGTAAAGTCCGCAATGTTGCAGTCCGAATACTGATTCAGGGCGAACTGGTCGTCGCCTTTGCCACCGATGAGGGTCACATCGCCTCTGCCGCTCAGCATGTCATCGCCCGCACCACCATTGACGGCGATCCCATTGGCCGGGTTCTCACTATTGAAGCCATAAGCGTAAAGGCTGTCGTTGCCCGAGCCGCCGTTGATCATACCGGACCTGCCGTATCCACTGATCGAGTCGTGCCCCTTCGAACCCGTAATAATGCTTCCCACATCCATATCGTAGATATCGGCGTCGACCTTCTCAAACTGGCCGGCCTTGATATCGAGATAGCCGATTTTGGCGGCAGACTTACCGGTCACCTTCGAGAAGTTAAGGGAATAAACTGTATACTCGGTGTCTCCCCCAAAGGCTTGGAGGACAAGCGTATCCATGCCCTTGCCCCCCAGGGCATTATCGCCACCATCAACGACGACCCTGTCATTGCCGTCGCCGCCCAGCAGCTTGTCCTTGCTCGGGGCAACCGGATTTTCGGGATCCGTGCTGGGGGTTGGGTCGGTGCCGTCGAGGAAGTCGTCGCCAGCGCCGCCGGACAGAAAGTCATTACCGGCCCCGCCGTATAGGCCGTCATCGCCCTTCCCGCCGTCGAGGCGGTCGTTGCCATCGTCTCCAACCAATTGGTCATCGTCGTCGCCACCGTAGAGCTTGTCATTTCCTTCCGCCCCAGTGAGGTTATCCCTCCCGGCGTCGCCATAAAGGCTGTCGTTGCCCTCGTTACCATTGAGAGAGTCTCTGCGCTCGCCACCATAGAGCTTGTCGTTGCCGAGGCCTCCATTCAGGTTGTCTCTGCCCAGCCCGCCGAGCGCCTTGTCCGAGCCGAGGCCGCCATAGATGGTGTCGTCGCCGTCGCCGCCGGTCAGGCTGTCGATACCGTCGTCCCCGACGATGTAGTCGTCGCCGGCGCGGCCGTCTAAAATATCCTTGAACTTCGAGCCGAAGAAGAAGTCGTCCGTAGTCGTCCCCTTGAGAGCCTTTTTCTTCGTCGTAATGCGATAAGTGGTCATATATTCCTCCATAACCGAGAAAAATTGACACGTTATCATGTTAAAATCAACCGGTGCTTGCATTGTTTGGCGGCCTTTAACGACGCAGAAAGGAACGGCATCCCTAAGCTGGGGACAGGCCTGTGCAGAACTCAGGCGCCGGCTTGCTCCGTGCTCCCTCCGGCCCCACAACAGCCCCATGTGAATGAGGAGTGGCTCCGATGGCGGGCAGCGTGAACAAGGTGATATTGGTAGGCAATCTGGGGCGCGACCCGGAGGTTCGCCGGCTGGGCAGCGGGGATCCGGTGGTTAACCTGCGGATTGCCACCTCCGAGACGTGGAAGGACAAGGCATCCGGCGAGCGCAAGGAGAAGACCGAGTGGCACTCGGTGGTGATCTTCAACGAGAACCTGGCCCGTGTGGCCGAGCAGTACCTGAAGAAGGGTTCGAAGGTGTACCTGGAGGGCCAGCTGCAGACGCGCAAGTGGACCGACCAGCAGGGGGTGGAGAAGTACTCCACCGAGGTGGTGCTGCAGCGCTTCCGCGGTGAACTGACGATCCTGGACAGCCGCGGTGGTGGCGGGTCCGAGTTCGGCGACGAGGAGCCGGGCCAGATCAGAAGTGGCGGCGACTTCGGACGATCCTCGCCCTCGCAGGACCGGCGTCCGGCTCCGTCTGCCGGTGGCAGCGGTGGCAGCGGCGGTGGCGGCGGCGGTTCGCGCTACAACGATCTCGACGACGACATCCCGTTCTAGTTGTCCTGCTCTGATACAAAGGCTGCCCTCTGGGGCAGCCTTTGCAGTGACTTACGATCGATATGCTGCAGAATTGCACAGTTCTTGAGGTCGCGTTGCTCGGAAAGCATCCTGATGGAGAAGAGATATCCGCCCAGTTCCGGAGGTCGACTTATCCTCGATAGCAAAACTGTAGGTTGAAGGAACCAAAAAGTAAGAGCGTCAGCGCATCTCTCCACTGTCAGAATTTCAGTTCTGACTTGTTCTTTCAACGCGCCTTCGCTCAAATTGCGTCATTCGTTCTGGTGGCTCCCATGAACCTCAATGACGCTTACAACGAATTGCTCGAAATCATTTACTCCCTGGAGCCTGGTAGCTGGGATCTTTTTGGGCGCCGAACCGGAGCTCTGCTCCACAGTGCCCATGGCTTGTATGTTTCTGGTCTGCCGCCGCCGCAATCCAAGCTCTTCCTGAGCCATAGTCTCGATGAGCGGTATTTCTCGATCTATCAGGATTACTATTACAAGGTCAGTGTTCTCTACCCGCGGCTGATCGGGAAGGTGCCGCCGGCTCAAGTGGTCTTGGACGTCAATATGGTCGATAAGGATGAGTTGCATAGGAGCGAGTACTATAACGACTGGGCGGCTCCACAGGATTTCCACCATGCTTGTGGTGTTTGGATCCCGATAGACGAAAACGCACGCATCGTTGCAGGCTACAACCGGTCGTCGCGCCTGGGGCGCTTCACGCCTGAGGAAGTGGCCTTCGTTCAAAGTTTGCTGCCGCATGTCGGCAGGGCAGCCCGACTTACGCAGAAGCTGGAACTTGGCAAAGCTGCCGCATCCGCTGGGCGCATTGCTCTCGAACACCTCGAAGCAGCGGTTTTCTTGGTTAGCCGCCAAGGCGTCGTTCTTGAGACGAATGCAGCAGCGCTCAGGCTAATGCGTAATCAAGGGACTTTTCGCCTTCACGCGGGCCGGCTCCATCTTCAGTTGAATCAAGGACAAAACTTCACGGACCTCGTGCGAAAGGTGCTCGACAGCCGTACCGGCACGAGTTTCATGATCCACCAGAGTGATGGGACGATGGTCCAGGCTTTCCTTAATCCTCTTTCCTCAAATGTGCTCTGGTCAAGTTCGCCTGGGGCAGTCCTGGTCGTTCAGAGCCGTGTTGCTGACGATTTAGCCTCGCTCCAGCGTCTCCGGACAGCTTACAAACTCACGGCTGCCGAAGAGCGCCTTCTACGAGCTCTCTGTGAAGGCGAAAGTGTCGCCGACTACTGCAATCGGACAGGTTTGAGCCGCAATACAGTCAAAACTCAAATGAGTAGCCTCTTCAGCAAAACCAACACATCGCGGCAAGCCGAACTCATCAGGTTGGCCCTCAGTCAGACCATGCTTCGCTTGCGATCTGCTGACTGAACTGGCGATCAAACAGCAAAGAAAACCTCGAAGGCCGCTCTTGTCGCACTTGCCTCTCTCATCGCACTTGCCTCTCTGAAAAGAGGGGAATTTCACCCGAATGGGTGATGTGGTGTCCTGTCCCATAAGGTAACCATTTCAACCGGCTCGGATGGGAGAAGGTGCTGCCGTGGCAGAGGGGCTTCAATCGGAACCGATAGTCAGAAGACCTAGGTGTTCGTCTTCGTTTGAGTTCGAAGATGCAATGCCAGAGGTCAGCTGCATTCCAGGAGGTGCGGCCCGCCAGCTGGAGCCTTCGACCCATACTCATGATGTGCCTTTGCCGGATCTTCTGTCGCTCCTCGCCCATCAGTTCATTGCTCCGCTGACCCAGGTTGATTCCTCCGCGCAACGGATGATTCACAGTGCTGGTCAGATGACACCCGACGAGATCATAGTCCGGGCGACCCGCATGAGACAGGCTGTGGCTCAACTGTCTGCATTGGTTCAATCCTTGATCCGCCGGGTTCAGCTGGACGGACGCACCAAGCTTCAACAGCGTGAATGCGACTGGACCGAACTGGTTTCAATCGCATGTGAGCAGGTTCGCACTCATCAGCCGGAACGACGCTTCAAGATCAAGAAGGGAAAGAGCGCATCCGTCCGATGCGATCCTCTCCTCTTGGAGCAGGTGTTCGAGCTTCTGATCGGCAATGCGGCGAAGTATTCCCCTCTCGAAAGCGCCATCGAAATTGAAGGGTTTGTCGTCGGCGGTAATTTCGCGATTGCTATTAAGGATCATGGCGTTGGCATTCCTGAGGAGGACTTGCCACTCCTGTTCCGACCGTTCTTTCGCTCAAGACGCACAACCTCTGTCAATGGCGTGGGACTGGGATTAGCCCTGGCCAATCAGATTGTGAATGCTCATAGCGGGAAAATCCATGTCGTGAGCCAGGAGGGAAGAGGCTCGACTTTCACCGTAATGTTGCCCATGGAAGGTTCATTGGCGGGTCAGGATGGTGAGCCATAATGTTCAGCCCGCCAACTTCAGGAAAAAAATATTTGTAAGCTTGATGTGAAGATACGCTCATTGTTAAGCTTGGGCGCTGTATCGGTGAGACGGTGTTTCAGGACGAAACTCTTCGATCCGATAACTAGCTCGATGCGAAACTGAAAACTTACCTTGCGTCAATGCATGGAAACTGCTCATTTATGAGTAGTTCATAGGTTGAGTGAACATCGCTGAGGTTGCTCTGGCGTGCACTGTTATTTTCATCTTGTGCACACGCACGAACGGATCCTCGACGAGACCGGCATCGAGGTCTCGGATCTCGAAGCAGCCCATTACCAAGCTCTGAAAGCTATCCAGGAATTAAAGCAGGAAGGCGAAGTCGACGATGTCGACTGGCATGGCTGGCAGCTGGAGGTCGTCGATGAAGCGGGCAGGGTCCTGCTGTCGATCCCGCTGGATGCGGCACAGCATTGAGCGCGTGTAGTATCGAGTTCATATCCCTATATGAACTCCAGTTCTAAGCCATCCAACCCTTCATTCTTTCCATCTAGGGTAGAATATTCCGACGACATAGGGTTGTGCGACGTCGCACATCGGCACTCTCAGAAATCTGAGAATGAACGATTGACGCAATGTTATATAGATTTATGACCCTGTCGGGATAGCTGGAGGAACTTGTAATGGCTACGCTCTCAAAGTGGGGAGATCGCATAGATGTCGGCGGTGGCGAAAAGTACAATCTGCAAGTGGCTGCACTCGCGAATGGGACCTTCGTTGCGGTTTGGAGCGAATTCAACGACGGCGAGTTCGATGTATATGCGCAGCTCTACAATGCCGATGGCTCCGGTAGAGGGCCAAGTTTCAAAATTAACGATGTTGATGAAACACCCTCGAATCAAATGTTTCCGGCTGTCACCGCTCTGAAAAATGGTGGGTTTGCCGTTGCTTGGCTCGACTTCGAAAACGGGGGTAACTCCGACATTAGGGTGCGAACCTTAGATGCGGATGGGAACCCTACGTCTGCGGAGCGCATTGCGATCCACGATGTTTCGCGCCCTCCCGAGGGGGGCTACATCGCGGCCCATATCGAATCCTTTGGCGACAGCTTCGTGGTCATGGCTAAGCATGGCGGCGCCGGCGAGGGCGTCGGCGCGCAATTCTTCGATGGACAGGGTGAGCCCCGGAATTTTAACCTTCCCGGTACGAACTTTCAATCGTATGGGGGCGCTACCATCGTTGGCGCGCCGGCAGGATCGACCCTTGAAGGCAAGTTCATTACGGCTGCCCTGGACACGGCACTGGATCAAATTCTCGTTCAGATTCACTCAGCCGGTGGAGGCGTAACTTATCGCTCGATCGATATAGCTCCGCTCACGGATAGTGTATCTGTGGCGGCTCTGCCGGGTGGACGCTTCATGGTTGCCTGGAAAGAAATCCAAGAAAATAGTATCCACAAAGTCAGGGCGATAGTTTACGGATCCAATGGCAATTCACAGGCTGCCTATGATCTGGTCGCGGCAAATTCTGAAATCCGTGACCCAGTGATTGCTGCCCTGCCCAACGGCGGTTTTGCGCTTGCCTACAGACAGAACAACGATATCTGGGCCCGGACATATAAGTCCGACGGCGTGCCCGATGGGCAGCCGCTTCTGGTTCACAATGATGTAGAGGACAAGCAGACCGAGCCGACGATCACGGTGCTGATCGATGGGCGATTCATCGTTGGATGGAATAATGAGGGCGCTGGTGCATCAACGAGCCTGCGCGCGCAAATCCTGGATTCCCGCGACGGAATGAACTGGACGGGCTCTGGATTGGAAGAGCATTATATTGGCTCAAGTGAGAATGACATCATCAATGGCGCTGGCGGAAGCGACACGCTGCTCGGCGGCGGTGGCGATGACATTCTGATTGGCGGTCTTGGGGCAGACACCCTGATCGGTGGCGATGAAGTGAACGACGGTCTCGACTGGGCCTCGTATATACATGCAGCCTCAGGTGTAGTGGCGGATCTATCGGATCGCAATAATAACGTCGGTGACAACAATGAAGCTAGAGGCGACATCTACATCGAGATCAGTAACTTGCAGGGGTCAAACCATGGAGACTCTTTGACCGGCAATGGACAGGCCAATTCCCTATCTGGTCTCGGCGGCAACGACGTGCTGCATGGAGGCGGCGGCAACGATCATATCCATGGCGGGGCAGGCGATGACATCCTGCGTGGCGGTAGTGGGGCCGATACCCTGATTGGTGGTGAAGAGGTCGACGACGGCCTCGATTGGGCCTCTTACATGGATGCGACCTCGGGTGTGACGGCCAACCTGTCGAACAGCGCGCTCAACAGGGGCGAGGCTGCTGCGGGTGACGTCTATATCGAGATCAGCGGCTTACAGGGTTCGAATTACGGCGACTCCCTGACCGGCAATGGACAGGGCAATGCCTTATCGGGTTTGGAAGGCATGGACCTTCTCAATGGCGCGGGTGGGAATGACGACCTCCATGGCGGCGACGGCAACGACACTCTCATCGGCGGAGCCGGCAACGACACCCTGGACGGGGGAGGAGGGTCGGACACGGCCGTGTTCTCCGGCAATCGCTCACAATATCAGATCAACCGTAAGACAGACGGCAGTCTCGATGTGACTGTCACTGGGGCGGATGGCATTGATGTTCTGAAGAACGTGCGCGTGCTTCAGTTCCAGGATAGTGTTGAGGCTTTCAAAAACGCTGCGCCGACCAGTTTGTCCCTGTCGCAGGCTAGCATCGTGGAGAACGCACCTAGGAATGTGGAAGTGGGTACGCTGGCCGCCTCAGACGCAGACGGTGACAGGCTCACCTACAGCCTAGTTCCTGGATCGAGCGGCTCGTTCGCCATCAACGGCAACAAGCTCGTGGTCAATGGTCCGCTCGACTTCGAGACCAAGCCCGTGCACCAGGTGACGATCCAGGCCAGCGACGGCTTTGGCGGGGTGACGAGCCTGAACATGAACATCACCGTGACCAATGACACGGGCGAGACCACCCCGTTCACCATCCGCGGTACCGCCCGCGCGGATGTGCTCAGCGGCGAGAATGGCCACGACACCATCTACGGCAGTGGTGGTAACGATCAACTCACCGGCAATCGCGGCAAGGATGTGTTCGTTTTCGACAGCCGGCTCAACAAGAGCAGCAATGTCGATAAGGTGATGGATTTCCGTTACCAGGACGACAGCATCTACCTTGACAACAAGGTTTTCACCAAGCTGGGTTCCGGCACGTTCTCCAAGCCGAAGAAGTTCAAGTCGGACATGTTCACTGAGAGCAAGAAGGCCCAGGATGCCGAGGATCGCATCGTCTACGACAAGAAGACCGGTGCCTTGTACTACGACCAGGACGGCACCGGCGCAAAGGCGCAGATAAAGATCGCCACCATCACCAACAAGACCAAACTGTACTACCACGACTTCTTCGTGGTCTAGTGAATAGACCGGCGCTTGCGTCGTGCAGATATGCAAAAGGCCCGGAGAGTATCCGGGCCTTTTCGTTCAGAGGATGAAATCGACGGCTGTAAGCTGTGCTTTCAAGACCTTCTCGAGCTTGATGTAGTGACTTGTCCCAGACAGGTAGACGACAGAATAGTCCGTTTTTTGAGCAATGCTCAGCGCCTCGAAGGAGGCGAAGCGCCAGGCTCGCAGGTCGATCTGATCCTCTCCTGGCCGGAAGTACTGGATCGTATCCCTGCCGGACGAGAGGTCGAACCCGAAGAGATCGCGGCCACCGCCGCCATCCATGGTGTCGTTGCCGCTGCCGCCGTTCAGGTAATCCGCACCCGTCCCTCCGTAGGACGAGTCGCCAATGAGGCGGTCGTTTCCAGCGCCGCCATACATTGAATCGTTTCCGTATCCAGCATAAGCGCCCGTGACCTGAGCGTCCCCGTAGAGCACATCGTCGCCCGAGCCGCCATTGAGGTAGTCGTGGCCGCCGCGGCTTTGGTCATTCAGGGACACGGCATCGCCATAGAGCGTATCCTTGCCTGTGCTCCCATAGAGTGAGTCGTTCCCGCCGGCCGACGCGCCGATCATGCTGTAGGAATCGCCATAAAGCAGGTTGTTGCCGCTCTCGCCGGAAAGATAGTCGGAACCGCCGATCGCATACTCGGACATCGTATAGGCATCGCCATAAAGGCGGTCGTTACTGGAGCCGCCATAGAGCCTGTCGCTGCCGCCGATGGCGAACTCGCGCATGGAAGAGCCGTCACCATAGAGGTCGTCTTCCGAGCTGCCGCCCTTGAGAGTATCGGCTCCGCCTGTGGCAGAGTTGATGAGCGAGCGGGCATCTCCGTAGAGAACGTCCTTTCCGCTGTCGCCGTTCAGCGTGTCCGCTCCGCCGATGGCGCGGCTTGCCAGAGTATAGGCGTCGCCATAGAGCCTGTCCTCGTGGTTTCCGCCGGACAGGAGGTCTGCGCCACCCCGGGCGGAGCCGGTCAGCTTGTGTGCATCGCCGTAGAGGGAGTCATTGTCGTTCTCCCCATAAAGGCTGTCCGAACCTCCGACCGCCGTTGACGACATGGTATAGGCATCGCCGAACAGAATGTCGTTGTCGTAACCGCCATAGAGCTTGTCGGCGCCGCCCCGTGTGGAACCGGACATCGTGCGGGCATCGCCATAGAGCTTGTCGTAGCCGTACTCGCCCCAGATCCTGTCCGAACCGCCCCTGGCCGAATAGCTCATGGTATACGCGTCGCCATAGGCAGTGTCGCCGTCGAAGCCACCCCAAATCGAATCGCCGCCTGCTCGCGCCGTCAGCCGGAGCGTTCTTGCATCGCCGTAAAGATAATCTGCACCATGATAGCCATGAAGCGAATCGCCTGCGGTAGTGCCTGAACTGCGGGTGCCGCTGCTGTCGCCGTAGATCGTGTCGGAAACACTTGTTCCTTCGAGAAAATTTCTGCTGAGAGAACCAATCTTGCGTGCCATTTTTCTTGAAACCTTGTGAGGCTGCTATGCTTCGTCCTTTACTTCACCTTAGCGTAATAAGGTAGCGGGAAAGCACAGCTGCGTCATATGGACGTACTTTCCTAACATGCATGCCCACCATGATCCGTTCGCGGGCTTGATGTTCCCGCCAGGGAAGATTAGCCAGGGTAATGACCGATCGGAACGAAGAGATCATGAGCCGCTCCTCCCCATCCCTCGACACGCTTTTCACCTGGATCCGCACCGAGAGCCCGACCAGCGACCGGGCCGGCGTCAATTTGATGATGGACCTCGTTGTCGCGCAGATGCAGGACGCGCCGGTGGCGGTCGAGCGCATTCCGGGCACGGATGGCCTGGGCGATGTGCTGATGCTGCGGGCTGGCCCTCAGACGAGCGAGCCAGGTATCTTGGTCATGTCGCATCTCGACACGGTTCATCCGGTCGGCACCATCGAGCACGATCTGCCGATGCGGGTCGAGGGTGATCGGCTCTATGGGCCCGGCATCTACGACATGAAGGGCGGGGCCTGGTTCTGCCTCGAGGCGTTCAAGGATGTGGCGCGCCGGGGTACCGCAGCGCGGCCCATCACCTTCCTGGTGACGCCGGATGAGGAGATCGGCTCGCCGATCACCCGGCCGATGATCGAGGAACTCGGGCGCCGCTCGGCCTATGCCCTCGTGACCGAGCCTGCCCGCGACGGCGGCCAGATCGTCACGGCCCGCAAGGGCGTCGGGCGCTTCGACGTGCATGTGGAAGGCCGGCCTGCCCATGCAGGCTCGCGCCACAAGGACGGCCGCAATGCCATCTACGAGGCGGCGCGCCAGATTCTGGCCATCGAGGCCATGACCGATTACGCGCGCGGCATCACCACAACGGTGGGCATGGTATCCGGCGGCACGGCGATGAACACCATTCCGCAGCATTGCCGCTTCCCGGTGGACCTGAGGGTCGAGACCGTGGCGGACGGTGAGTCTGTGACGGCGGCGATCCTGGGACTGAAGCCCCAGAATCCAGACTTCAAGATCACTATCACCGGCGGCATGAACCGGCCGCCCTATGAGCGCAATGAGGCGACGTCCAAACTCTTCGACCACGCCAAGTCGCTGGCCGCCGAGATCGGCTTCGATCTCGTCTCCGCGCCCCGGGTCGGCGGTGGATCGGACGGCAACTTCACGGCAGCGCTCGGCATCCCGACCCTCGACGGCCTCGGCATCGACGGAGACGGCGCCCACACCCTCCAGGAGTACGGCCTCATCTCCTCCATTGCCCCGCGCCAAAGGCTCATGACACGCCTGCTGGAGACCCTGCGCTGAGCAGCATCGCGATCAGCGATCTGCGTGACCGGCCGGACTTCGCCAAGGCGGTCGCGGATCGCGTCTGGCGTGCCTTCTGGAAAGACAAGGGTCACCCATTGAGCCTGCTCACGGGTCTCGTGCAGGAAAACCTCGGACCGGGCCCGATCCCCACGGCCCTGGTGGCTCATGAAGGGGATCGGTTCGTCGGCACCGTCTCGATCATTGCCTCTGACGAGGACACGAGGCCGCAATACACCCCATGGGTTGCGGCGCTCTGGGTCGAGCCGGAAGACCGGCGACGGGGAATAGGCGCGGCACTCGTCGAAAGGGCTGCCGAATTCGTGTTCCGCTCCGGGGCAGGGCGGGTCTACCTCCTGTCAGGACCGCACCGGCGCTCATTCTACGAGCGGCTGGGCTGGTCCATGCTCGAAGTGATCGACGATGGGATGTCGATCCTGACCAGGGACGCCCCCGCGCGACAGGCTTAAGTCGCCCAGTCGCGGATCAGCGCCAGCACGCCGTCGATGATGAACTGAACGGCGAGCCCAGCGAGGATCACGCCCAGCAGCCGGGTCAGGACCACGTTGCCGGTGACGCCGAGCCAGCGGGAGACGCGGTCGGCGGCAGAGAACACCACGAGGCAGATCAAAATCCCTAACGCGATGAGGATGAGTAGGGCCGAGAGATAGGCCACGTTGCCGTTGGCGCGGCCGGCGAGCAGGATCACGGCCGTGATGGCGCCGGGCCCGGCCATGAGCGGGATGGCGAGCGGGAAGGCCGCGACATTGCGGATGTGGTCCTCGGTGATGGCGATGTCGGCCGTGTGCTGCTTGCGTTCGTTGCGGCGCTCGAACACCATCTCGAAGGCGATCCAGAACAGCAGCAGGCCGCCCGAGATGCGGAAGGCCGGAATGCCGACGCCGAGCAGGCGCAGCAGAACCTCGCCCCCGAGGCCGAAGAAGGCCAGGATGCCGAAGGCGATCAGGCTCGCCCGCACGGCCACCCGGCGCCGCTCCGCCGCGTTCATCCCCCGGGTCAGCGAGACGAAGATCGGCGCAAGCGCTGGCGGGTCGAGGGTGACGAGCATGGTCACCAGGGCGGCGGAGATATAGTCGAGGAGCATCGGCTGGACCTTCCTTCAAGCTTTGCGTTATGGCGTTCTCGAGGATGTTTGGCGAGGGGCGGAGCGATAATGTTCACGGTTTTGGATCGGATCAGCTGGCCGGGTCATCCGGACAAGCCCAATGAGGACATCTGCGGCGTCTCAGGCGATTGGGCCTGGGTGATCGACACGTCGATCTTTCCCGGGACGACGCCTGTCATGCACGGGGCCAGCGATGCCACATGGCTCGCAACCTTCGCGGACGAGCGGCTCTCGGACCTCGCGCCTCATGCGGAGGACGGCGTGACCCTTCTGCGCCATGTCATGGAGGAAGCCCGGACGATCTATCGGGCCATCGCGCCTGCTGAGCGGCATGAGGATTTCGTCGCCTGGCCGCTCGGGGCCATGACGCTGGTGCGCCGCAGAGGGAGCGTGCTCGATGCCTGGACCTTCGGCGACACCACGGCTTATGTCCGCCAGCCTGACGGGTCCTTGCAGGTTCTTGGCGATGCCTCCGGCCTGCGCGAGGCGGAGGCCGCCAAGGCGGCCGAGCTGATGCGGCAGGCAGGCTCCCGGCCCACGGCCATCCTCGCCGAGCCCGTCTTCCTCGCCTGGCTCGGGGAGCGCCGCGAGCGGCAGCGGAAAGGCGGCAATCTGCAGGCCTTGCTGAGCCTCAACCCGGACGCCGTCGACCGCCTGCGACACGAGACGGCGCCCTGTGGGGACGGCGCGGTGATCCTGCTTGCGTCAGATGGCTTCTCAGCCCTGGTCGATCTCTATCGGGCTATGGATGCCAAGGCGCTGATAGAAGCAGCGCTCACGTCCGGCCTTGAGCCTTTGGCAAAGCTGGCGCGAGAGGTCGAGACCCAGCGCGACCCGGATGGAAAGCTCTACCCGCGCTTCAAGGTTAGCGACGATACGACGGCAATCCTGCTGAAGGTTTAGATCCTTCTAGGGTTATTTTGCCTTGTGGCTACCAAGGCATGACAGCGGTTGTTGTGTAATCCAATTACATATAAGTTGAGATGACTGAAAGCTCTCGACCTATGCTGCTGTTCATCGGATGAATCTCGTGGTTCGCACAATCTGCCTTGCTGTTCTTGCCGTCCTCACCCTTGCTATCCCGAGTTTTGCGCAATCTGAGACGCAGCCCGTCCTAACTGTGCTCGGCAAAGGAACTTATGAAGCCAGGCCCGAGGAAGCTGGTTTCCGAGCAACCGTTTCGACAGATGGACGCACGCTTGACGCAGCAACCAAGCAGCATGAGGAGCGTGCCTCACGCGCTTTAAAGGCGTTGCAGGGCTTGCAGGCCGATGGCCTGACCATCGAGAAAAGTAATTTCAGGGTCAATGAGCGGCGAGTCCCGCGCCAGTTGACACCAGCAGAAGTCACACAAGGAAGACGTCCAGAGTCGCTTGTCGAGGGCTATACAGCAGTAACCACCTTTTCCGTCGGCATGTCGTCACTCGATAAACTCAACCAGAGTATATCGAAGCTTGCGGAAACCGGTCTATTCGAGATTTCGAGTGTTCAGTTTTATGTACGCAACGAGCGTGCCGCTCTCAATCAGGCGCGTCGGGCTGCTATGCTGGACGCTCGTGAGCAGGCCCAAGCCTATGCGGAGCCTGTGAATCTGAAGCTTGGACAAATCATAGCCATCACCGATGGTGAGGCGCGGCCTATCGACGGGATGGCTGATCTCCCTTTGAGACGGGCGGATGGCCCTTACACGGTCCAGATCGTCCCGCCTGCTACCTTGGAATTTTCAGCATCAGTCAATGTCACTTGGCGCATCGGTGAGAACGAGAAGTAAGGGCAAATCCCATTTTTCAGCTTAAGGCATTCAGAAGAGCATCATAAATGTCGGCCAAGTCTTGTTCCGATGATCTATGTCTTTGAGACGCCACGGTCCTAGAGACGATCATGGCCAAGACAAGCCAGGCCATGACGGCGAAATTTTGTTCTCTATTTGTTCTTGACAGTTGTCCTAAGCTCGGCTATAAGGTTGCTTAGATCTGTTCCTGTGAGGGGCGCGCTCGCGAGGCGTCGCAGTGTGGGAGCAGACACGGTCCCGCCGCAGGGCTCGCACCCCTGTGATCGCGGGTGGCCGATCCTGGCTTGATCCAGGTCCGCTGAAACAAACCGTGCGCGAAGAGCAGTTCGGCTCTTACATCTTCCATCCAAAGCGAGCCGGGCTGCCCTGAGCGCCACCCTCGACCAACCTTCAGGCTCGCAGCTTAGGCTGCGGGCCAAAAGGTGCTGGCTGTTTGACACCCCAACCACCCGCGTCACTCCGGACGGCAAAGCCGATCCGGGAGCGCAAGCCCAGCAAAGCACGCCATCCCAGGGCGGCACAGCCGAGTCCGGGATCCATAGCCACTGACGATGCGGCACAGGCGCGACGCTGCTCGCCCTCTCTTGAGACGGCGTGGTTCTGGATCCCCGCCTTTGCAGAGATCACAGCGGGAGGGTCCGGCACTTGATCCTATTCTCAACCTCGGATCGGCTCGCGCCGTCCGGCAGACGGTATGGCAGATCTCAATTAAAACAATGATTTAAGTGGAACGTCTCAGACAGGTTTTCAGCCCATCTGCAGCTCTGCGAAATGGTCACAGGCGCATGCTGGCGCTCAGTAGTGCGTCGTCAGACAATAAGTTGCTGAAACGTAAACGGATTTTCGCCCTCCCGTTGCCTCTGGAAAACCCGTCAAAAAGCTTGAAAAACGCGGCGTTCTCCCCCATGTAAGAGCCTGATTTCAATTGGATTCGCGGGCCTGCCGAATGGCTTGACGAAGCGGCATCGATAAGCCGCCTCTCGCGAAAGGGCAGACCGTTTTAAGAAAGACCAACCTTGACCGATCCGAACGATATCCGCCCCGGCGGCCCCGGCGGGGACCAGCCGGCGAGCGACATCAAGCTCATTTCCATCGTCGATGAGATGAAGCGCTCCTATCTCGATTACGCCATGAGCGTGATCGTGAGCCGCGCTCTGCCCGATGCGCGCGACGGCCTCAAGCCCGTGCACCGGCGCATCCTCTACTCGATGCACGAGAACGGCTACACGCCCGACAAGAAATACGTGAAGTCCGCCCGCATCGTCGGCGACGTGATGGGTCAGTACCACCCGCACGGCGACAGCGCGATCTATGACGCTTTGGTGCGCATGGCGCAGGACTTCTCGCTGCGCCTGATGCTCGTGGACGGGCAGGGCAATTTCGGCTCCGTGGACGGCGATCCGCCGGCGGCCATGCGCTACACCGAGTCCCGTCTGGCCAAGGCGGCGATGCCGCTTCTCGACGATATCGACAAGGACACGGTCGACTTCACGCCCAACTACGACGAGTCGAAGGACGAGCCGTCGGTTCTGCCGGCGCGCTTCCCGAACCTGCTCGTCAACGGCGCCGGCGGCATCGCGGTCGGCATGGCCACCAACATGCCGCCTCACAATCTGGGCGAGGTGATCGACGGCTGCTTGGCGTTCATCGATAATCCCGGCATCTCGGCGGAAGAGCTGATCGAGATCATTCCCGGACCGGACTTCCCGACCGGCGCTCTGATCCTCGGCCGCGCCGGCGCGCGCTCGGCCTACACCACGGGCCGCGGCTCTGTCATCATGCGGGCCAAGTCCGAGATCGAGGAGGTCCGTAAGGACCGCGAGGCGATCATCTTCACCGAGATCCCGTATCAGGTGAACAAGGCCTCGCTGATCGAGAAGATCGCCGAGCTGGTGCGCGAGAAGAAGATCGAGGGAATCTCGGACCTGCGCGACGAGTCGGACCGCGATGGCATGCGCATCGTGATTGAGATCAAGCGCGACGCCATGGCCGACGTTGTGCTCAACCAGCTCTATCGCTACACGCCGCTGCAGACGAGCTTCGGCTGCAACATGGTGGCGCTCAACGGCGGCCGTCCCGAGCTGATGACGCTGAAGGACCTGATCCAGGCCTTTGTCGACTTCCGCGAAGAAGTCGTGTCGCGCCGGACCAAGTTCCTGCTCAACAAGGCCCGCGAGCGTGCCCACGTGCTGTGCGGTCTGGCGATCGCGGTCGCCAATATCGACGAGGTCATCCGCCTCATCCGCACCGCGCCGGATCCGAACGCCGCCCGCGAAGCCCTCATGGGCCGCGACTGGCCGGCGCACGACATTGCGCCGCTGATCGCGCTGGTGGACGATCCGCGCCACCGGATCAATGAGGACGGCACCTACCGTCTCTCCGAGACCCAGGCCCGTGCCATTCTCGACCTGCGCCTGCAGCGCCTGACCGCTCTGGGCCGGGACGAGGTCGGCGACGAACTGTCGAAGCTTGCTGCCGAAATCTCGGATTATCTCGACATCCTGCGCTCGCGCGAGCGCATCATGGGCATCATCAAGGGCGAGCTGACGGATGTCCGCAACACCTTCGCGACGCCGCGCAAGACGCAGATCGTCGATTGGGATTCCGATCTCGACGATGAGGACCTGATCGCCCGCGAGGACATGGTCGTCACCGTGTCCCATGCCGGCTACATCAAGCGCGTGCCGCTCTCGACCTACCGGGCGCAGCGCCGCGGCGGCAAGGGCCGTTCCGCCATGACCACGCGCGACGAGGATTTCGTTACGCGCCTGTTCGTGGCCAATACCCACACGCCCGTGATCTTCTTCTCGTCCGAGGGCCAGGCCTACAAGGAGAAAGTGTGGCGCCTGCCGCTGGCGGCTCCGAACGCCAAGGGCAAGGCCCTGGTGAACATGCTGCCCATCAAGCAGGGCGAGCGCATCACCACCATCATGCCGCTGCCCGAGGAAGAGGCGTCCTGGGACAAGCTCGACGTGATGTTCGCCACGTCCCGCGGCACGGTTCGCCGCAACAAGCTGTCGGACTTCGTCCAGGTCAATCGCGGCGGCAAGATCGCCATGAAGCTGGATGAAGGCGAGCATATCGTCGATGTGCAGATCTGCTCGGAGAACGACGACGTGCTGCTTACCACGGCCAAGGGTCAGTGCATCCGCTTCCCGGTCACGGACGTGCGTGTCTTCAAGGGCCGTGACTCCATGGGCGTGCGCGGCATCAATCTGGCCCAGGGCGACGACATCATCTCCATGGCGATCCTGCGCCACGTGGAAGCGACCGGCGAGGAGCGGGCGGCCTATCTCAAGATGCGCCGCGCGGTCACCGGCGAGCAGATGGGCTCGGATGCCGATGCCTCGGATGAGGCAGAGGAAGCTTCAGCCGAGAACGTCTCGCTCTCGCAGGAGCGCTATGCCGAGATGAGCGCGCTGGAGCAGTGCATCCTGACCCTGTCTGAGAAGGGCTACGGCAAGCGGACGCTGTCCTATGAGTACCGCATCACCGGCCGCGGCGGCAAAGGCATCACGGCCATGGCGGTCAACAGCCGCAACGGCAAGCTGGTGGCGTCGTTCCCGGTGGAGAGCTCGGACCAGATCATGCTCGTCACCGACGGCGGCCAACTGATCCGCGTGCCAGTCGAAGGCATCCGCGTCGTCGGCCGCAACTCGCAGGGCGTCACTGTCTTCTCCACTCGCGACAAGGAAAAGGTGGTCTCGGTGGAGCACATCGAGGGCGAGGACGCCGAGGAGGTCGAAGGCGTCGATGACGCCGCGACCGAGGGTGGTGAGGCTGCGGAAGAGTAAGATCTTCTACTCGTTCAAGACTGTGAAACCCGCTGGCGTAAGCCGGCGGGTTTTTTGTGATGCGATGCCGCGCCACAACCTTTGAGGAGCGATAAAGGTTGCGTTATAAGAAACAGTGTAGCATTTCATGGGCAGCTTGTTTTTTATAAGGGCGTAACATGCCGGTCAATATTGTAGGAACCGATCAATCCCAGATCTTTTCGGTGCGGGGAGCTGAGCTTAGCAGCGGTTCGATCGATGGTGGTGGTGGAATTGACACTTTGGAGTTGAGAGACCTTCTCTACCCGCAGACCTTCGACTTCACCACTTTGACGACATTCAAGAACATTGAAATCATCAAAGGCGTTATCGAGGTAGCGAAGATACGCATCCGCGCGGATCAGCTGGCGGACGTGACCACCATCGACAGCGATGGTTCCGAGCACCTCGATCAAGTGATGATCGTGGGATCGAAGATCAATCTGCTCGGGAAGAGCTTCATCGGCAATCTCGTCATCCAGCCGGAGACGGCCAATGCGGAAATCGATGTCTCCGACTTCGCCACCGCGAGCTTGATCAAGCCTGCGGTACGCGGAACCCATGTCCGCATTCAAAACGGCACGCTGACGCCAGAGCAGCGCGTTGCTCTCTATGACCAGGGCATTGATATCATCACCGATGCCGCGGGGGTTTCGACGGCATCGGGGCCGGTCCTGACGGCGCTCGATGGTGACGCGATCTCCTACAAGGGCGGCGAAGCGATCGTCGATGTGGGATCCAATGCCGCTCTCACGTCTCAGGGCCATCTGAAAAGCTTGGTCGTCAAGCTCGTCGGAAAGCACGGCATCTTCGATATTCTCGACATGGAATTGAGTTCGCACCTGAAGATCGGGGGGACGAATTCCGCGGGCGAGAACAGGCTTTTCTACGATAATGTTGAGATCGGCAGCGTCTTTCGTGAAACATTCGAAGGAAGCCTGCACTTCAGCTTCAACGGACATGCCACGGTCGGACATGTCCAGGAAGTTATCAGATCGATCAGTTATTCATATGATCTTACCCCTCCATCGTCAGGCTCGCTCAAGGTGGAGTTCACCCTGCAGGATGCCGGAGGACGTGTTGCCAAGGCCACCTCAAGCATCAGCTTCGGCCCTGAGCCTACTCCGCAGCCGGACCCCGTCTCCGGTACGGATGGGAACGATACCTTGAATGGCTCGGGAGGCAAGGACATCCTCAAAGGGCTGCTTGGCGACGACATCCTGAAAGGTTTGGCAGGTAACGACGACCTCGATGGCGGTGCGGGCAACGACCGGATCTGGGGCGGGTCGGGCATCGATACGCTCAGGGGTGATGCGGGCCGCGACATCTTCGTGTTCGACACCAAGGCTAACAAGAACACGAACCGGGACAAACTCGTCGACTTCAAGGTGAAGGACGATTCGATCTGGCTCGACAACAAGGTCTTCGCCAAGCTCGGCAAGAGCGGTTCGGAGCAGAAGCCTTCACAGATGAAGAAAGACTTCTTCACCATTGGGTCAAAGGCCAAGGACAAGAACGACTACATCGTCTACGACAAGACCAAGGGCGTACTCTACTACGATGCCGACGGCTCGGGGAAGGGCAAGGCGGTGGAGATCGCCACGCTCTCCAAGAAGCTCACCATGACCTACAAGGATTTCTTCGTGATTTGATCATTGAAGATTAGACGGAGATATGGATTGAGCCAGCCTTTGAGTATTCTTGAAGGCTGGCTTTTCGTTGCTTGCGCTTAACTCAGGCTCGCCAGGGCAGCCGGGCTCAGTACGGCTACGGCGGTGGCAAATACGATGCAGAGGCGGAAGATCATGGTGCTCTCCTGAAACCTTGACTTTAGGTTAGCTGGAATATTCCACGCTCCCGTCCGGCCCGCAGTGTGCCACCGCACGGCTTGCAGGGCGGCCCCAATCCGGCTACGCCTTGGCCTCATGACACGCACCGCCCTCTATACCGGCAGCTTTGATCCCGTCACCAACGGCCACCTGGACGTTCTCCGCCAGGCCTGCAGCGTGGCGGACAGGATCGTGATCGCCATTGGAGTCCATTCCTCGAAGGCGCCCGTCTTCCCGGCCGAGGAGCGGGCCGAGATGCTCCAGGCCGTCTGCGGGCCGATGCTGCAGGCGAGGGGCGTCGCGCTCGAGGTCGTTACCTTCAACGATCTGGCCGTCGAGGCCGCCCGCCGGCACGGCGCAAGCCTCATCGTGCGGGGCCTGCGGGACGGCACGGATTTCGATTACGAGATCCAGATGGCCTCCATGAATGCCACCATGGCGCCGGAGGTCCAGACCCTCTTCTTCCCGGCTTCGCCCGCTGTGCGCCCCATCACCGCCACGCTTGTGCGGCAGATCGCCGGGATGGGCGGCGATGTCTCGGCCTTCGTGCCGGGGCTTGTCGCCGAGCGCCTGGCGGCCAGATTCAAGCGGCCATAAGTTTCATCATCCACAGGGAGACATCCATCCATGAAGCGTTTGCTCGCAGCCGGAGCGCTCGTGCTCGCCGGCCTCGTACCAGTTGCCGCCCAGCAGGCCGCCGACCCGCAGAATACGGTCTTTCTCGACACCAAGGACGGCCGCATCACCATCCGCCTGCGCCCGGATCTTGCTCCCAAGCATGTTGAGCAGATCAAGGCTCTGACCAAGCGCGGCTTCTATAACGGCGTGGTCTTTCACCGGGTGATCGACGGCTTCATGGCCCAGACGGGCGATCCGACCGGTACCGGCACCGGCAAGTCCGACCTGCCCAACATCCCGGCCGAGTTCTCCCAGACCCAGTACAAGCGCGGTTCGGTTGGTATGGCCCGGTCCCAGAGTCCGGATTCGGCCAACAGCCAGTTCTTCATCTGCTATGATGGTTGCGGCCCGCTGACCGGCCAGTACACGCTGTTCGGCGAGGTCGTGTCCGGCATGGACGTGGTCGACAAAATCAAGAAGGGCAATCAGGCCGCCAACGGCATGGTGTCGAACCCGGACAAGATCGTGAAGATGCAGCTCGCCGCCGACGCGAAGTGATGCGCGACCTGCGATCATACGGAGCGTGGATCGCCGTATTTCTCCTGGGCCTGAGCCCGGCTCCGCCGGCGCTTGCCCAGGGGTTGTTCGGCGATCCCGACGACCGGCGCGAGCTGCCTCCGTCCCTGCCGCAGAGCTTCAACGGCATTATCTATCCCCCGAATGGCGAGGAAGTCCCGACGCGGGTCGACACCCTCAGCGACATCGTGCGTGCGATGCAGGCCTGCTGGCGGCCGACGAGCGTAGGCTATACCGGCCAATCAGTGACGATCCGCATCAGCTTCAAGCGAAACGGCGAGGTGCTCGGCAAACCCATGATCACCCATTATCGGGAGGGCGAACCGGATTCGGCCAACCGGGACGCCTTCACGCGAGCCGTGCGGGAGGCCCTGGTACGTTGCTCGCCAATGCCGTTCACGGACAAGCTCGGAGCGGCGGTGGCTGGTCGCCCGTTCACCTTCCGCTTCGTCGATTCCCCAGCCACGGAAAGATTCCAGCCCCTTTAACGCAACCTGCGGAGCCGAAGGTCTGCGTTACCGAGAAGCGGAACTCACTTTTGGTCCGATGCTCTGGAGACCGGCGGCCGCATCCCCTAAATACAAGCCATTCCAAGGAGATTTACATGGCAGATCCCGAGAACACTCTCATCATGGAGACCAGCAAGGGCCGCGTGGTTATCGAACTGCGCCCCGATCTCGCTCCAGGGCATGTGGAGCGCATCAAGACGCTCGCCCGCAAGGGCTTTTACGACGGTGTGGTCTTTCACCGGGTGATTGACGGCTTCATGGCTCAGACGGGCGATCCGACCGGTACAGGTAGTGGCGGCTCCGACCTGCCTGACCTGAAGGCCGAGTTCAATGCCGAGCCGCATGTGCGCGGTACCTGCTCGATGGCCCGCACGAACGCCCCGCATTCCGCGAACTCGCAGTTCTTCATCTGCTTCGACGATGCCCGCTTCCTCGACAAGCAGTACACCGTCTGGGGCAAGGTGACCGAAGGCATGGAGAACGTGGACAAGATCAAGCGCGGCGAGCCCGTGCGCGATCCGGATCGCATCGTCTCCATGAAGGTCGCGGCGGACGCGGCTTGAGACCTAGTCAACCTTCATCCGTCATGCCCGGGCTTGTCCCGGGCATCCACGTTTTGTCGCTTTAAGACGTGGATGGCCGCATCAAGTGCGGCCATGACGAGGAGAAAAGCCGCTAATGCGCGTCGACCTATTCGATTTCGACCTTCCTGAAACCAGCATCGCGCTCCGCCCCGTGGAGCCGCGCGATGCTGCGCGCATGCTCGTCGTCCGGCCGGCATCCGGTCTTGAGGACCGTATCGTCCGCGACCTGCCGGATCTGCTGCAGCCAGGCGACGTGCTGGTGCTCAACGACACCAAGGTCATCCCGTCCAGGCTCTACGGTCTTCGGGTGCGCGAAGAGACCGCCGCTCGTGTCGAGATCATGCTGCACAAGCGCGAGGGCGCCGACCGCTGGCGTGCCTTCGCGCGGCCGGCAAAAAAATTGAATGTGGGCGACCGGATCCGCTTCGGCGAGGATTCCGAGAGCACTGCCTGCGAGCTCGTGCGGCTCGATGCGGAAGTGGAGGAGAAAGGCGAGGGGGGCGACGTGGCTTTGCGCTTCTCCTTCGCTGGAGCTTTTCTCGACGAGGCGATCGCCCGGCTCGGAGAACTGCCGCTGCCGCCCTACATTGCAGGAAAGCGACCGACCGACGACAAGGACCTTGCGGATTACCAGACCGTCTATGCCAAGGACGAAGGCGCCGTTGCGGCTCCCACGGCCGGCCTGCATTTCACCGACGATCTCTTCCGTCGCCTCGACAATCGCGGCGTCACTCGGCATTTCGTGACGCTCCACGTGGGAGCAGGGACCTTCCTGCCCGTGAAGGCCGAGGACACGGAAGAGCACCGGATGCATGCGGAATGGGGCTCCGTCTCGGAGGAGACTGCCCACGCGCTCAACGAGGCAAGGGCCAGGGGAGGGCGCGTCGTTGCGGTGGGCACCACGTCCCTTCGCCTGCTGGAAAGCGCAGCCCAGGAGGACGGAACCATCGCGCCGTTTTCGGGCGATACGGCGATCTTCATCACCCCCGGCTACCGTTTCAAGGCTGTGGATGTCCTGATGACCAATTTCCACCTCCCGCGCTCGACCCTGTTCATGCTGGTTTCGGCGTTTGCAGGGCTCGATTGCATGGGGGCGGCCTATGCACATGCAATTGAGGCAGGCTATCGCTTCTACTCCTATGGCGATGCGAGTCTTCTGTTCCGGCGTTGATGTTCCATCTCTGTCCCCGGCGTGCGGAAGGGGATCCACTCTTAGACCGAGCTTCTGAATGACCACCGAGACCTTCACCTTCAACGTCAACAAAACCGACGGAACGGCCCGCACCGGAGAAATCCGGATGCCCCGCGGCGTCATCCGCACGCCGGCCTTCATGCCGGTCGGCACGGCCGCGACCGTGAAGGCCATGTATCCCGACCAGGTGAAAGCGCTTGGCGCCGACGTGGTGCTCGGCAATACCTATCACCTCATGCTGCGTCCCGGCGCGGAGCGGGTCGCCCGGCTCGGTGGGCTGCACCACTTCATGAACTGGCCTTACCCGATCCTGACGGATTCCGGCGGATTCCAGGTCATGTCCCTGTCGGCTCTGCGCAAGATCGACGAGACGGGGGTAACCTTCCAGTCGCATATCGATGGCTCGACCCATGCGCTGACGCCCGAGCGCTCCATCGAGATTCAGGGCCTACTCGGCTCCGATATCCAGATGCAACTCGACGAGTGCGTGAAGCTGCCGTGCCCCGACGACGTGGCCGAGAAGGCGATGCGCCTGTCTCTGCGCTGGGCGGAGCGCTGCCGGGTCGCGTTCGGCGAGCAGCCCGGTAAGGCTATGTTCGGCATCGTCCAGGGCGGGGCAGTGGCGCGGCTGCGCATTGAGAGCGCCCGGGAACTCGCTGATCTCGACCTCAAGGGCTATGCCATCGGCGGCCTTGCCGTGGGCGAGCCGCAGGAAGTCATGTTGCGGATGATCGAAACGGTCGAGCCGCATATGCCCAGGGAGAAGCCCCGCTACCTTATGGGCGTGGGAACGCCGGATGACATCGTCGAGGCGGTGCGCCGTGGCGTCGACATGTTCGACTGCGTCATGCCCACCCGCGCCGGCCGCCACGGCCAGGTCTTCACGCGCCACGGGCGCATGAACCTGCGCAACGCCCGTTTCGCCGAGGATACGAGCCCGCTCGATCCGGAATCGAAGTGCACGGCCTCCAACACCTATTCCAGGGCCTATCTTCACCATCTCGTCCGCTCCAACGAGATCTTAGGGATGATGCTGCTGACCTGGAACAATCTGGCCTATTACCAGGAACTGATGGCCGGCCTGCGCAAGGCCATCACCGATGGCCGCCTCGAAAGCTATATCGGCGAGGTCAAGGAAGGCTGGGCCAAGGGTGAGCGGGACAGTAAAGCGGAAGTAGGTCAGCACGCCGATAATACGGCCATGGCGGCGGAAGACTAAGCTTAGGCCGACACCAAGCTGTTTCCTCGCGAAAGAGTGTCCGGGCCTTAGCCCTTTAGGGCTCTGCGCCTGAGGAATACGACTGCAAGGCAGGGCTTTTCGATTGACCTAGGACCTAAGACCCCCTATCTCGGGCTCACCCCTGGGAGCGCGTAGCTCAGCCGGTAGAGCATCTGACTTTTAATCAGAGGGTCCTGGGTTCGAGTCCCAGCGCGCTCACCAAACTTTATCAAGCACTTAGCTGCTGAATGGGTTTGGTCATGCTTCCCAGAAAACCGGATTGGGAAGCGGATGGGAAGCAAGCTCGACTGAGTGAGCTTTTCCCCTGCTATCGCATCAGTTTCACCCGCAGGTCGAACCCTACTGCCAGAATCAGAAAACGTCAGTAATCAGCCAGATAGTGTTGATTTAGTCGGGCATTGATTGGGCTGGGTTGGCGTGATTCCATTCTCCTGTCGCTTTTTCGGAGGGC
>NZ_JADQDN010000004.1 GCF_015694425.1 Microvirga terrestris | reverse complement strand
CCGACGCCACGGTGCACCGCCTCTATCGCGGCCGCGCCGCACCGCTGATCGAAAAGGCCTTTCCCGGCACCGTGGCGGACGACGCTGTCGACCGCGCGAAGCTCGGAGCGGCGGTTCTCAACAGCCCGGAGCGCATGCAGCAGCTCGAAGCCATCGTGCATCCGCTGGTGCGGGAAGAGGAGGAGGCTTTTCTCGCCCGCGTCTCCGCTCTCGCGCCCATCGCCGTGCTGGACATCCCCCTGCTGTTCGAGACCGGAGGCGAGACGCGCTGCGACGCGACCCTCGTGGTCACGGCGCCACACACCGTGCAGCGTGAGCGCGTGCTCGCCCGGCCCGGCATGACGCCGGAGAAATTTTCTGCCATCCTGGCCAAGCAGATGCCCGACGCCGACAAGCGCGTCCGGGCTCATTTCCTGGTCGACACCAGCCGCGGCTTTTCTTCAGCCGAGGCGCAGGTGCGCTCCATCCTCGTTTGCCTCGCCGGCCGTCCCGGACGGCGTCACCGTTTTTGATGAAGAGTGTTTGTGATGTTGCGTGAAATCGTTCTCGATACCGAAACCACCGGCACCAGTCATGCAAGCGGCGACCGGGTGATCGAAATCGGCTGCGTCGAGATGCTCAACCACATCCCGACAGGCAAGAGCTATCACGTCTACATCAACCCGGAGCGGCCGGTCTCGGCCGGCGCCTTCGCGGTGCACGGCCTCTCGGACGAGTTCCTGGCCGACAAGCCGGTCTTTGCGGCCATTGCGGACGAGTTTGCCGCCTTCGTGGCCGATGCGCGGCTTGTCATCCACAATGCGGCCTTCGATATCGGCTTCCTGAACGCCGAATTCGCCCGCACCGGGCATCCGCAGTTCAACCTGGCCGACGCGGTCGATACGCTCAACATGGCCCGCCGCAGGCATCCGGGTGCGGCCAACAACCTCGATGCCCTCTGCACCCGCTACGGCATCGACAATTCCCGCCGCACCAAGCACGGGGCGCTTCTCGACGCCGAGATCCTGGCCGAGGTCTATATCGAGCTGATCGGCGGCCGCCAGGTGGGCTTCGACCTGTCGCTGCAGCCCTCAGCCCGCCGCAGTGCCGCGGCGGCGGAACGCGCCGCCCGCGATGCCAAGCCCCGTACCCTGATCTCACGCCTGACCGACGCCGAGCGCGCGGCCCATGAGGCCTTCATCCAGTCCATCGGGCCGAGTGCAATCTGGCATGAGTATCTCGGTGAGACGAAGCCCGAGGCTTCCTCCTAAGAGGATAAAAAACCTCCCGGTGTGAAGTCACAAAAAATCGGGCGAAGCTTTTGCCTCGCCCGATCTGGAAAACCAATGCTCTAGCGACCGCTCACGACAGCGTCTGACCGGCGCCGTTCTCCTGCCCCTGCACCTCGGCGGCGCGCTGGCGGTAGAGGGCCACGAAGTCGATCGGGTCGATGTAGAGGGGCGGGAAGCCGCCGTTACGCACGGCGTCGGCCACGATCTGGCGGGCGAACGGGAAGAGCAGGCGCGGGCACTCGATCATCACCACCGGGTGCAGCTGCTCCTGCGGAATGTTCTGGATCCGGAACACGCCCGAATAGGTGAGCTCGAAGGCGAACAGCACATCCTTGCCGCCGATCTTGGCATCGCCCTCGAGGGTCAGGTCGATCTCGAAATCGGCCTCGGCGAGCTGCTTGGCATTCACGTTGACCTGCAGGTTGATCTGCGGGCCTTCCGTCTGCTGCTGCAGGGAGCGGGGCGCGTTGGGGTTCTCGAAGGAGAAGTCCTTGCAGTATTGCGCAAGGGCGTTCAGCGAAGGCGCTGCGTTGTTTGCCGCATTCTCGGCCATGGTGTCTTGCTCCCTAAGGGGGTGTCTCGTCGAGCCCGGGCGGAACGCCTCGCCAAGCGGAACGTCTGCGGCGGCGGGCCATGGATCTTCGCGCTACCATGCTTCTCATGCGGGAAGCAAGATTTTGAGCCAACTCATTCGCTTGTCGGGGGCCGAGGTGGATGTTACGACCTCATGACCCCATATGCGAAGGATGACACCTTCACCTCCTCGACACAACGCCCGGCAGCAACCGGGCGCGGGCAGGCTCACAACGGATCGACGATGCAGGATTCCTTCGACATCACGACCCTCATTTTCATTGTACTCGCCGTCTTCGTCATCTGGCGCCTCCGCTCGGTCCTGGGGCAGAAAACCGGAAGCGAACAGCCGCCCTTCGATCCGATGTCACGCCGGGATGCCCCTTTACGCCCGGGCAATGCCCCGGCCGAGCCCGATCACAATGTGGTGCGCCTTCCCGGGGCCAACGGGCCCCGTCCCGCCGCCGAGGTTCCTCCGGCCGAGCGCTGGAAGGGGATCGCCGAGCCGGGTACGCCCACGGCTCAGGCGCTCGATGGCATCGCCCGTCTTGAGCCGAATTTCGATGCCGCTGGGTTTCTCGAGGGCGCCAAGTCCGCCTACGAGATGATCGTCACGGCTTTCGCCCAGGGCGATCGCAGCACCCTCAAGGATCTTCTCTCCCGTGAGGTCTATGAGGGCTTCGAGCGGGCCATCACCGAGCGCGAGCGCCGGGGCGAGACGGTGGAAACCACCTTCGTGTCCATCGACAAGGCCGAAATGGCCGGAGCCGAGCTCCAGGGCAAGAACGCCCAGATCGTGGTGCGCTTCCTGTCCAAGCTGATTACGGCCACCCGCGACACCTCCGGGGCTGTGGTGGATGGAAGCCTCGAGACTGTGGCCGACGTCACCGATGTGTGGACCTTCGCCCGTACCCTCGGCAGCCGCGATCCCAACTGGCAGCTCGTGGCGACCGAAGCGGGGCAATGAGAGATGCAGGGCGGGTTCTCTGCGCCTGCCTCCTTACCTGGACATTGAGCATGTCCGACGCCGCGGCCGGATCGTCCCTGAAGGATCTCGCGCGCCTGGAGCCCCTCGCCTTCCAGGATCTCCCCGGCTGGGAGGCGGACGATCACGCGGCCGCCTTTCGGGCCTACCTGCGCTCCTGCCGGGCGCTTGAAGCTGCGTCCGCCGAGTTGCGGCCGGCGCAGATGCCTCAAGCGGATCTTCTCGCGATCTGCCGCGAGGCCCTGAAAACCCCCGAGGCCGGCAAGGAAGAGGCGAAACGTTTCTTCGAGACGCATTTCCGGCCCCGTGCTGTCATTCCCAATACGGGCGGAGGCTTTCTGACCGGCTATTACGAGCCGGAGTTCCAGGGCTCGCGCACGCCGGACGCCACTTACCGGGTTCCCCTCCTCGACCGGCCCCAGGACCTCGTCACCATTCCGCAAGGCGGGACCCTGTCGGGGATCGAGAAGGGTCTTCAGGCGGCACGGCGAACGGCGAACGGCCACGAGCCCTATCCGGACCGCGCCGCCATCGAGGACGGTGCCTTGGGAGACCTCGCCAAGCCCATCGTCTACCTTAGCGAGCCGGGCGAGGCCTTCATCATCCATGTGCAGGGCTCGGCCCGCATCCGCCTCGCGGACGGCTCGGTGATGCGGGTCGCCTATGCCGGACGCAACGGCCGGCCCTACACGTCCATCGGCCGGGTCCTGGTGCAGCAGGGCGAGATGGACCTGGAATCCATGACGCTTGAAAAGCTCATGGGTTGGCTAAGAGACCATCCCGATCCCGCCAAGGCTCTGATGCGGCAGAACCAATCCTACATCTTCTTCCGCGAGGCCACGGAGCTGGCGCCCGAGGACGGACCGATCGGCGGGGCGGGCCACCCGCTCGTGCCCGGCCGAAGCCTTGCCGTCGACCGCTCCCTCTGGGCCTATGGCCTGCCGGTCTGGCTCGACGGGCAGCTGCCCCTGACCCTCGACATGGCCGAGCCGCTCCGGCGCCTCATGATCGCCCAAGATACGGGCTCGGCCATCGTCGGCCCGGCCCGGGGCGATTTCTTCTTCGGCAGCGGCGAGGAGGCGGGCCGCCGCGCCGGGCTCCTGCGCCATCCCGTGCGCTTCGTGGTCCTGCAGCCCAAACCCCATTCATGACCCGCAAAAGCCGCACCCGCCAGCTCAGCCCCGAGGAGAAGCGGCTCTGGTCCCATGTGGCCCGGCACGTGAAGCCCATGCAGGGCAAGGCCCTGCCGCCAGAGCCAGAGCCCGAAGATAAGCCCGCCACAGCCCCTGCCCCGGTGGTGACGAAGCTCCCGCCTGCCCTGCCCCCTCTCCCGCCCTCGAAACCTGCCCTTCCCCCGATGGCCCCCGTGGAGCGCAAGACGCTCCAGGCCCTGCGCCGGGGCCGCAAGGACGTGGACAGCGTCATCGACCTGCACGGGATGCGCCAGGAAGAGGCGCATTTCGCCCTCCTGAGCTTCCTGCATCGCGCGCAGGGCTCCGGCCACGCGCTCGTTCTCGTGATTACCGGCAAGGGCGGTGCCTCCGTCAGCAATGGTCTGTTCGAGGAACGCGGCGTGCTGCGCCGCATGGTGCCGCACTGGCTGCGCCTGCCCGACCTGCGCCACTTGGTAATTGGCTTCGAGGAGGCCTCTCCCCAGCATGGCGGATCCGGTGCACTCTATGTCAGGCTCCGCCGACGGCGGAGTGCGGGGTGAAGCGATGACTCCCTTCGGTGAACGGGTGCGGCAGCTGCGCCAGGAACGCGGGCGCATGTTGAAGGACATGGCGGCGCATCTCGGCGTGTCGAGTGCCTATCTCTCGGCCCTCGAGCGCGGCGAGCGCGGCAAGCCGACGTGGACCCTCATCCAGGGTGTCCTGCAGTACTTCCACATCATCTGGGACGAGGCCGACGAACTCACGCGCCTTGCGGACCTCTCCGATCCCCGGGTGAAGATCGACACGGCGAACACGGACCCCAAGGCGACGCTGCTCGCCAACCGCCTAGCGCGGGAGATCCGCGGCCTCACACCGGAGGAGCTCGACGGGATGATCGCGCTGCTCGACGCGGCGCAGGAACGGCGGACGATCACAGTCCACAAGGTGTCATCCCCGGCGCACGAAGTGCGGGAAGGGGATCCGCTCACACGCGCTACGGCTGATGGATTCCCTTCCTCTCCGCTGCGCTCCGGCCGGGAATGACACGAAGCCGGTTGAGTACGCCAGCCCTTGACCTCCCCTGCCCCGGATGCGAAAGCGCCCGATCTTTTCCTAAACCCGGTGGCCTATGTCCCAGACCCGTATCGACGTTCTCACCCTCGGCAACGCCATCGTTGACGTGCTCGCCCATACGGACGAGGCCTTTCTGCTGCAGAAGAAGGTCCACAAGGGTGCCATGCAGCTCATCGACGAGGCGCGAGCCGAAGAACTCTACGGCGATATGGGTCCGGCCATCATCGTGTCCGGCGGCTCGGGTGCCAACACGGCCGCGGGCGCGGCCTCCTTCGGCGTCAAGGCCGGCTTCATCGGCAAGGTGAAGAACGACGAGACGGGCCGGCTCTTCGCCCACGATCTCAAGGCCATCGACGTGCACTACGACGTGACGCCGGCGAAAGAGGGTCCGGCCACGGCACGCAGCTTCATCCTGGTGACGCCGGACGGCGAGCGCACCATGAACACCTATCTCGGCGCCTGCCAGAACCTCACCCCGGACGACGTGAACCCGGACACGGTGCGCGCCTCCAGCATCGTCTATCTCGAAGGCTATCTGTGGGATCCGCCAGCCGCGAAGGAGGCCTTCCGCAAGGCGGTCAAGATCGCCCACGAGGCCGGCAACAAGGTGGCGCTCACCCTGTCCGACGCCTTCTGCGTCGACCGTTACCGCGACGAGTTCCTCGGCCTCATGCGGGATGGGAGCCTCGACATCCTCTTCGCCAACATCCATGAGCTGCAGAGCCTCTACGGCACGGCGGATGCCGACACTGCGCTCGCGGCTTTCCGTGAAGAGAATGTGCTCGGCGCCATCACCCGCTCGGCCGAGGGGGCGCTGATCGTGAGCCGCGGCGAAACGAAGGCCGTGCCGGCCTTTCCCGTGGAGCGCGTGGTCGACACCACCGGCGCGGGCGACCTTTTCGCCTCAGGCTTCCTGGCCGGTCTCGTGAAGAACCTGGATCTGACCGACTGCGCCCGCCTCGGGGGCCTCGCCGCCGCCGAGATCATCAGCCATCTCGGCGCCCGCCCGCAGACAAGCCTCAAGGAGCTGGCTGAGCAGCAGGGTCTGTTGGGGTAAGGAACCACCCTCCTCGTCATGGCCGGGACAAGGCCGGTGATGACAACGTGGTGCTCAACTTCCGCCCGTCTGCCCGAACCACAGCCCGAACAGGGCTGCGAGAGACACGAGCGCCAAAAAACCGTTGAACAGCACGAGCATGAACGGCGGAAGGCGCTGCACGTCCGGATGTGGCGGCTGTGAGCCGGTAAAAACCTGACGCCAGACGGCGGCGGCGAAGCAGAAAGCGCTGAACAGGATGAGAACCGAGCCGGTGGCGAGGATCATCCAATCCGGCACCACGCCCGCGAGCAGCTTCTGCGCGCCGATCCCGGAGGCGAGTGAGGCCAGTCCCGTCCTCACCCAGGCCGCGTAGGTGCGCTCGGCGGCAAAGACCGTGCGATTGGCGGCGAGCTCCGTGCGCCGGTCGGCGCTGTCCTTCATCTGAACGCTGGCGACAGCGGTCGTCTTGGCCGCGGCTTGCGTGTGCTCCGCCGCTTCCTGCGTGCTCTCGGCGGCCTCCTGGGTCTGCTCGGCCGCTTCCCGCGCGTGCTCGGCGCTCACTTTCAGTTTATCGTCGACGGGCTGCGTGGCCATGCATCCTCCGATCATCCGGAGGAACAACGCTCAAGATTGAAAAAAGTCGGCGTGATCAGAGCCGTCTCAGCGCCACCGTCTCGATCCGGTGGCTTGCGCCTTTCTTGAGGATCAGGCTCGCGCGCTGGCGGGTCGGCACGATGTTTTCCTGCAGGTTCAGGAGGTTGATGCGGTTCCACAGGCCCTCGGCGATATTGATCGCCTCAGCCTCCGGTAGTTCCGCATAGCGGCGGAAGTAGGAGAGCGGATCGCGGAAGGCGGTGTGGCGCAGCCGCAGGAACCGGTTCACGTACCAGCGGTGCAGGTCCGCCTCGTCGGCGTCGATATAGACCGAGAAGTCGAAGAAATCGGACACGAAGGGAATGGCCGTGCCGTCCTTGGGCATGCGCGCCGGCTGGAGCACGTTAAGCCCCTCGACGATGAGAATGTCCGGCCGGTCCACCGTGGTTTCCTCGCCGGGCACCACGTCATAAACGAGGTGGGAGTAGAGCGGCGCCTTCACGTTGCGCTTGCCGGCCTTGATGTCGGCCAGGAAGTGCAGGAGTTTTCCGGTGTCGTAGCTCTCCGGGAAGCCTTTTCGCTCCATGAGCCCGAGCCGTGTCAGCTCCGCGTTGGGCAGGAGAAAGCCGTCCGTGGTGACGAGGTCCACCTTCGGGGTGTTGGGCCAGCGGGCGAGCAGCGCCTTCAGCACGCGGGCCGTGGTGGACTTGCCCACAGCCACCGATCCCGCCACGCCGATGATGTAGGGCACCTTGGCGTCCTTCTCGGCGAGCAGGAAGCGCTGGGTCGCCTTGAACAGGCCTTGGGTTGCCGCAACGTAGAGGGAGAGCAGGCGCGAGAGCGGCAGGTAGATCGCCGCCACCTCATCGAGCGAGATCGGATCGTTGAGGGATTGCAGCTGCACCACCTCGTCGGCCGTGAGCGTCATGGGCGCATCGGCACGCAGCTTCGCCCATTCGTCGCGGGAAAAGACCCGGTAGGGCGACAGCCCGTCATCATCCTCGACGGCGGAAACCACGTTGGGCTGGTCCATGCGAACCACCTCTCGTTTTAGGGCTTGCGCGCGGCCTTCTCCGCAAGCCCCGACTGCGCCGTGCGGCGCTCCAGTTCGGCCATGACGTCACTTAGAGGAATATCGGCGCCCTGCAACACGACCAAAAGATGATACAGCACGTCGGCGGCCTCCGCCGTGAGATTCTGGCGGTCGCCCTGCACGGCCGCGATCGCCGCTTCCACCGCCTCCTCGCCAAGCTTCTTGGCGGCTTTCGCCGGACCTCCGCCGATGAGCTTGGCCGTATAGGACTCGGTTTCAGGAGCCGCGGCGCGCTCAGTGATGATGCGGGCAAGGTCGTCGAGGGTGAAGGATGTCATGGGTGAACTAGCCCGGCAGGGTGACGACGAGGGGACCGTTGCGGGTGGCAACGACGGTGTGTTCATACTGGACCGTGGGTGCACGCGGCTCACTGAACAGGGTCCAGGGATCGTCGCCGTCCTCGGCCCATTCCGCCCCCAGGGACAGGAACGGCTCGACGGTGAAGACGAGGCCTTCGTTCATGATCCGGCGCTCCGAGCGGTCCGGCCAGGTCGAAATTTCCTTCGGCTCCTCGTGCAGGGAATGGCCGATGCCATGGCTCGCGAGATTGCGCACGAGGGTGTAGCCGTTCTTCTCGGCGAAGGTGCCTATGGCTTGGCCGATGCCGGCCAAGGGCTTGTTGGCCCCGACCTGGCGCAGGCCTATCCACATCGCGCGCTTGCCGTCCCGGCACAGGCGCTTGGTGGCGTTCGTGACCGGCGGAACCGCGAAGGAGGCGCCGGTGTCGGCGAACAGGCCGTTCTTTTCCGCCGAGATGTCGATGTTGACGAGGTCGCCGGCCTCGATCCGGCGCGATCCGGGGATGCCGTGGGCGACCTCCTCGTTCACGCTGATGCAGGTGGCGCCGGGAAAATCGTAGACAAGCTCCGGGCCGGACCGGGCGCCGGCCTTCTCGAGAAGCTTGCGCCCGATCAGGTCGAGCTCCGCCGTCGTCATCCCAGGCTCGAGCGCTGCCGCCATGGCCTCAAGGGTGTTGGCGACGATCCTGCCGATCTCCTCGAGCTTGTTCAGATCATCTTCGTTGGAGACCGTCATGGGCTGATTTCTTTCATGCTGTCCGGTTTGCAGCGCTGTGCACCGGCTCGTCGAGCCGCATATTCAGCCCGGCCTCGGCCATGTAGCCCTTCGCCTCGCTGATCGTATGCGTGCCGAAGTGGAAGATGGAAGCCGCTAGCACCGCGCTGGCATGGCCTTTCTCGACGCCATCAACGAGGTGGTCGAGGTTGCCGACGCCGCCGGACGCGATGACCGGCACCGAGACCGCATCCGCGATGGCGCGCACCAGCGCCAGATCATAGCCGCCCTTGGTGCCGTCCCGGTCCATGGAGGTGACGAGCAACTCCCCTGCCCCGAGTTCTGCCACCTGCTTGGCGAACGCGATGGCATCGATGCCGGTGGCGGTGCGGCCACCATGGGTGAAGATCTCCCAGCGAGGCTCCTCGCCTTCCCCTGAGACATTCTTGGCGTCGATGGCCACGACGATGCATTGGTTGCCGAACTTTTCGGAAGCCTCGCGCACGAAATCCGGGTTCTTCACCGCAGCGGTGTTGATCGACACCTTGTCGGCGCCGGCAAGCAGCAGGTTGCGGATATCCTCGACGGTCCGCACGCCGCCGCCGACGGTGAGCGGCATGAAGCAGGCCTCGGCCGTGCGCCGCACCACGTCGAGCAGGATCCCCCTCGCCTCGTGGCTCGCGGTGATGTCGAGAAAGCAGAGCTCGTCGGCACCTGCCGCATCATAGGCCTTGGCGGCTTCGACGGGATCACCTGCGTCAACCAGATCGACGAACTGCACACCCTTCACGACGCGTCCGTCCTTGACATCCAAGCAAGGAATGAGGCGAACTTTCAACATAACATAACAACCTGCCCGTGAATGGGAATCGAATGCCATTGTTTTCCGACTATGTCATCTACGTTGATGAGAGCGGTGACCATGATCTCACTTCGATCAACGAGGATTTCCCTCTCTTCGTCCTGGCATTCTGTATCTTCAAGAAATCAGATTACGTTCGAGAGATCGTGCCAGCCATCCAAGAATTCAAATTTCGGTGGTTTGGACATGACATGGTCATTCTCCATGAACGGGAAATCAGGAAGCAACAGACACCTTTCAAATTTCTGCAGAACCAAGAGAACAGGCAGAAATTCATGGATGAATTATCAGCGATCATCCAAGGGGCAAACGTTACCCTCATCGCCAGCGTAATCGATAAAAGGAGCCTTACACGCCGGTATGCTTCTCCTGATAATCCTTACCACATCGGGCTACAGTTCTGCATGGAGCGAACCCATTCCTTCTTGCTTGAGCAAGGCCAGGGCGGGAAGATAGCTCATTGTATGTTCGAGAGGAGAGGAGCAAAGGAAGACAATATCCTAGAGCTTGAGTTCAGGCGCATAAAAGATCGAGGAAACTACAACCGGATCAATATGGAAGAACTTGATATCTGCTTTGCAGACAAGAGAGCGAACTCATCGGGTCTGCAATTGGCAGATCTGTTTGCAAGGCCTATCGGTCTGGGTGTTTTGAGGTCTGGGCAACCTAACCGAACACGAGAAATAATTTCTGAGAAGTTTCGCCGAAGCCCAACTGGTAAGACTTCGGGATGGGGTCTGAAAATCTTCCCCTAAAAAGCGAAAAGCCCCGGACAAAGCCGAGGCCAGACGCCGACCGAGAACATCCCCCAGTCCATTTGCGAATCACTATATGTGAACAAAATGCGAACTGTCAAGAGGAAGACTTGACAAAACCTTCTGCGTGAGTCCGTCGAATCGTTTTCAGCAGCGTCAGCGCCTCAACCGGGTCGATGCGACCGTCATAGAGGGCGCGGCCGGAAATGGCGCCGTTGAGCACGGCGCAGTCGGGTTGGGTGAGACGCTCGATATCGGCCATGGAGGCGAGGCCCCCGGAGGCGATCACCGGGATCGAGACGGCGCGGGCGAGGCCCAATGTCATCGGGAAGTTGAGGCCCTTGAGGATGCCGTCGCGGGCGATGTCCGTGTAGATGATAGCGGCAACGCCCGCATCCTCGAAGCGGCGCCCGAGTTCTTCGGCCGAGAGGGTCGAGGTCTGGGCCCAGCCCTCCACGGCGACGAGCCCGTCCTTGGCGTCGATGCCGACGGCGATCTTGCCCGGATGAAGCCGCGCCGCCTCGCGCACGAAGTCCGGGTCGCGCACGGCCGCTGTGCCGATGATCACCCGGGACACGCCCTTGGCGAGCCAGCCCTCCACGGTTTTCATGTCGCGGATGCCGCCGCCGAGCTGCACCGGAATTTTGACGCGCTTGAGGATGTTCTCGACCGCCGCCGCATTCATCGGCTTGCCGGCGAATGCCCCGTCGAGATCGACCACGTGCAGCCATTCGAAGCCCTGAGCCTCGAAGGTGGCGGCCTGGTCGGCGGGGTCGTCGTTGAACACGGTCGCCTGGTCCATGTCGCCCTGGATCAGGCGGACGCAGAGGCCCTCTTTGAGGTCGATGGCAGGATAGAGGATCACGGGCGCCACCTTAAAAAATTGGCGATGAGCTTGAGGCCGAGGGCCTGGCTCTTTTCAGGATGAAATTGTGCGCCGACCAGGTTGTCGCGCCCGACGATGGCCGTCACCGGCCCGCCGTAATCCGTGGTGGCGACTACGTCGGCAGGGTCTGCCGGCGTCAGGGCATAGGAGTGCACGAAATAGGCGTGCAGCCCGTCCGGCCCGGTGGGAATGCCGTCGAGGAGCGGATGCGGTTTGACCTGCTGAAGCGTGTTCCAGCCCATATGCGGGATCTTCAGGCTAGGATCGCTGGGCTTGATGGCTTTCACGTCGCCGTGGATCCAGTCGAGGCCATAGCTGGTCGTATGCTCGAGGCCGCGCGTGGCCATGAGCTGCATGCCCACACAGATGCCGAAGAAGGGCCGCTTGTCCTCATGCACGCGCCGCTGCAGCACCTCCACCATGCCGGGCACGGAGTCGAGGCCACGGCGGCAATCGGCAAAGGCGCCGACGCCCGGCAGGACGATCCGGTCGGCCTTGGCGACGAGGTTCGGGTCGGACGAGACCGCGATGGCGAGGTCGAGCTCCGCCTCCCTGGCCGCCCGCTCGAAGGCCTTGGCGGCGGAGTGCAGGTTGCCGGACCCGTAATCGATGATGACGACGCTCACCGGGGACGCTCCGCATCGGGAAAGAGGCCGATCACCGGCTCGGACCGCCTCGGGGTGGACAGGATCGGCGACGGTGCCGTGCTGCGGGGTAGGGGGCCCGGCTTGGCATCGAGCCAGCGGGCGAAGGCCTTGGCCTCCGCCTCGTCCTGGTCGGAGGCCGTGACGGTATCGACGGCCGGCCGGCCGTGACGGGTGAGGGTCCAGCGCTTGAGGCTGTTGGCCTCGAGCCCGATCAGGCTCTGCAGCAGAAGCTGAGCAATGGCGCCCGCAAGGGGATGCACGTCCAGCACGGCCATAAGGCCACCGAAGGCGAGGACGATCAGCAGAACGCCAAGGCCTGCGAGCCACAGGCGATGGACGAAGAACCACAGGAAGGTGAAGAAGAAGGCGCCCCAGGAGAAGGCATCCTTCACGAGTTCGGACTCATCCAAAACGCTCGGATCACCCGGCCGCGCATCGCGCGGGAGGTGCAGGGTATAGGTGGTCATGGCGACGTTTCCTCAGGCCTTGCCCGATGAAGTGACGACGATGATCTCGCCAGGCAAGGCGTCTCTTGATGGATCTAGAGCGTACCCTTGGTGGAGGGAACGCGGCCCTCTTCCCTTGGGTCCAGTGCCACGGCCTGACGCAAGGTCCGTGCCAAGCCCTTGAAGCAGCTCTCGGCGATATGGTGGCTGTTCTCGCCGTAGAGCGTCTCCACGTGGAGCGTCAGCCCCGCCTGGATGGCAAACGCCTGGAAGAACTCGCGCACCAGCTCGGTGTCGAACACGCCGATCTTCTCCGTCGGGAAGGCGGTTCGGAACACCAGGAAGGGGCGGCCGGAAATGTCGAGGGCAACGCGCGTCAAGGTCTCGTCCATCGGCAGATGGATGTCGGCATAGCGCGTGATGCCCTTTTTATCGCCAAGCGCCTTCAGGGTGGCCTGACCCAGCGCAATCCCGGTGTCCTCAGTGGTATGATGCTGGTCCACATGCAGGTCGCCGGTCACCTTCACGGTCAAGTCGAAGTGACCGTGTCGGGCGAACAGTTCGAGCATGTGGTCGAGGAAGCCGACCCCCGTAGAGATCTCGACCTTGCCGGTGCCATCGAGGGCAATCGACAGTGCGACATCGGTCTCGGCAGTACGACGGCTGACGCTCGCGGAGCGCATCATCACAATCCTTTGCGGAACAAGAGACGAGGCGTTCTAGCAAGCCGCGCGCAGAATTGCCACCCGCGTTGCTTTTGGCCGATCAATGATTAAGTCAGCCGGATAACGGCCCATGGCCGCCCAGTACTTTCCCGCCCGCCGGAGCCCTGCCTTGTCCGAAGACGCCACCCCCCGCATGCATGCCACTACCATCCTCATGGTCCGAAAAGGCGGTCGCGTCGTCATTGGCGGTGACGGGCAGGTGAGCCTCGGCCAGACGGTGGTGAAGGGCAATGCGAAAAAGGTCCGGCGCCTCGCCAAGGGAGGGGTGATCGGCGGCTTTGCCGGCTCGACCGCCGATGCCTTCACCCTGTTCGAGCGCCTCGAGGCCAAGCTCGAGCAATATCCCGGCCAGCTCACCCGCGCCTGCGTCGAGCTTACCAAGGACTGGCGCACCGACCGCTATCTGCGCCGCCTGGAGGCCATGATGCTGGTGGCCGACAAGGAGGTGGGCCTGCTGCTCTCCGGTGCCGGTGATGTGCTGGAGCCGGAAAACGGCATCATGGCCATCGGGTCCGGCGGCAATTACGCGCTCGCCGCCGCGCGAGCCTTGACTGAGTACGAGACGGACCCTGAGGCCATCGTGCGCCGGTCCCTCGGCATTGCGGCCGAGATCTGCGTTTATACGAACGCGAATATCGTCATTGAAACTTTGGACGCTGCGTAAAACCCACCGTGTCATCCCCGGCGGCCGTGAAGCGGCCGGGAAGGGGATCCAGACACGAAGCATCTTGATTGTGGATCCCCTTCCCCTCCAGCGGCTTCCGCCGCTGCCAGTCGGGGATGACACCGGAAGACAAAAGTCATGACCACCTTTTCTCCCCGCGAAATCGTTTCCGAACTCGACCGCTACATCGTCGGCCAGAACGACGCCAAGCGTGCGGTCGCCATTGCCTTGCGCAATCGCTGGCGCCGGCAGCAGCTCGAAGGCTCACTGCGTGAAGAGGTGGCGCCGAAGAACATCCTGATGATCGGCCCCACAGGCTGCGGCAAGACCGAGATCTCGCGCCGTCTTGCCAAGCTCGCGGGTGCGCCCTTCCTCAAGGTCGAGGCCACCAAGTTCACGGAAGTGGGCTATGTGGGTCGCGACGTGGAGCAGATCGTGCGCGATCTCATGGAGATCGGCATCGGCCTCGTGAAGGAGGAGCGCCGTCGGCAGGTGCAGGCGAAGGCCCATATCGCCGCCGAGGAGCGCGTACTCGATGCGCTGGTGGGCAATACCGCGAGCGCCGTCACGCGCGATTCCTTCCGCCGCAAGCTGCGCGCCAACGAGCTCGACGACAAGGAAATCGAGATCGAGCTGCAATCGGGCGGAGGGCAGGGGATGCCGATGTTCGAGATTCCCGGCATGCCCGGCGCGTCGGTGGGCGCGATCAACCTCTCCGACATGTTCGGCAAGGCCTTCGGCGGCCAGCGCAAGACGCGCCGCACCACCGTGCGCGAGGCCTATGAGCCGCTTGTGACGGAAGAGGCCGACAAGATGCTCGACCAGGATGCCATCGTGCAGGAGGCCCTGCGTCAGGTGGAGAACAACGGCATCGTGTTCCTCGACGAGATCGACAAGATCGCCGGTCGCGAGGGCCGCACCGGGGCGGATGTGTCCCGCGAAGGCGTGCAGCGCGATCTGCTGCCATTGATCGAGGGCATCACCGTGTCGACGAAATACGGATCGGTGAAGACGGATCACATTCTCTTCATCGCGTCCGGCGCGTTTCATGTGTCGAAGCCGTCCGACCTGCTACCCGAATTGCAGGGCCGCCTGCCGATCCGCGTGGAGCTCTCGCCGCTCACCGTCGAGGATTTCCGCCGCATCCTCACCGAGACGGAGGCGAGCCTCATCAAGCAATCCGTCGCGCTGATGAAGACGGAAGGCGTCGATCTCGTCTTCACGGATGACGCCATCGACGCGCTGGCGGAAGTGGCCGTGGAGGTGAACAACACGGTCGAGAACATCGGCGCGCGCCGCCTGCAGACGGTGCTGGAGCGCGTGCTCGACGACGTGTCCTACACGGCGCCCGACCGCTCCGGCGAAACGGTGAAAATCGACTCCGGTTACGTGCGCGGCGAGGTGGAGGAGCTGGCGAAGAACACGGATCTGAGCCGGTTTATTTTGTGACCCTTTGATCAACCTCAACAGTCATTCCGGGGCCGCGCAGCGGAGTCAGGAATGACGGTGAAGCGGGGTATGGAACCACCCCGCCGATTCGCGACTTGCCTCGGGATGAATCCGGACCTGCAGGATCTGAAAGCAAAGGCGCTCGTCATCCATGAGCGCCTCTGTACGGTCTATGGCTGTCCGATTCCCTACTTCCATACTCTCGATCCGGTGAGCGAGCTGATTTCCTCGCTCCTGTCCCACCGCACCCGCAATGCGGATTCCGGCCGCGCCTTCAAGGCGCTGCGTGCGCGATACGCGGATTGGCCCGCGATGATGAACGCGCCGACCGAGGAGGTGGAGGCGACGATTGAAGGCGTGACCTGGCCGGAGCAGAAGGCGCCGCGCCTGCAGGCTGTGCTACACGCCATCGAGGAGCGGCACGGCAGCCTGTCGCTCGATTTCCTGAAAAACATGCCGGTCGAGGAGGCGCGGGCCTGGCTCGAGAGCATTCCGGGAGTCGGCCCGAAGACGAGTGCGGCCGTGCTGTCCTTCTCGGTGCTGCGCAAGGCAGCCCTTCCCGTGGACAGCCATCATCACCGCGTGGCTCAACGCACGGCTCTCATTCCGCAATCGACAGCCGTCGGGCCGTCCCATGCGGTGCTTGCCAGCCTTCTGCCGGAGGACTGGGACGCGCAACGGGTCTATGACAACCACGAAGTCATGATGCTGCACGGCCAGCGCTGCTGCTTCTATAAGAACCCGGCCTGCCACCGCTGCGCGATCCTGGATCTGTGTCCGACCGGGCAGGGGAGGGTGGAAGGAAAGCGGGTTTCGTCGGTCAGATCGGAGGCTGCATCTGACGAGCTTCGCACCTCACGTTCCCGCGAGAGATAGCCTGAAATTCCCAAGAATCGGAACGACTTTGCGCCTTTCCGCGTTCGCCTCCCAATATCGGAGGAGATCCTATGCGTAAATTCTTCATGGCTGTGGCCGCCACGGCTGCTCTCGGCACCCTCGGCCTTGCCGCACCGGCTTCCGCCGCCGAGACGCGGACGGCGCCGATCAACGAACTCGCTGCAGCCCTCAAGGCGGGCGATCTGAACACCGACTACGTGCAGTATCGCCGTTATTACGGCGGCAGCCCGCGTTACGTGGAGCGGCGCTATTATGGCGATCGACGTTACTATGGGGACCGTCGCTATTACGGTGACCGCGGTTACTATCGCCGTGACTACGGCTCGGCTGCGGCTGCCGGCGCCATCGGTCTTGCCACCGGTGCGATCATCGGCGGCGCCATCGCCCAGTCGCAGGCTCAGGCCGCTCCGGTCTATGGCGGCAATGCGGCTTACTGCGCCCAGCGCTACAAGTCCTACGATCCGCGTTCGGGCACCTATCTCGGCTATGATGGCCTGCGCCATCCCTGCCAGTAATCGTCACGACGTTTAGAAAAGAAAAGCGGGCCTTTGGGCCCGCTTTTCTTTGCTTACTTCGCCGCGATGACCGCGATCTCGACCTTGAAGGCCGGCGTTGCGAGCTTGGCCTCGACGGTGGCGCGGGCAGGCGTGTTGCCGGGGGACACCCAGGCATCCCACACGGCGTTCATCTCCTGGAACGTGCCCATGTCGGTGATCCAGATATTGGCCATCAGGATCTTCGACTTGTCGCTGCCGGCCTCCGCCAGGAGGCTGTCGATGATCGAGAGGATTTCCTTCGTCTGCTCGGTGACGCTCTTGCCTGCGCTCTCCTGAGCGACCTGACCTGCGAGATAAACCGTATTGCCGTGAACGACGGCGCCGCTCATGCGGGGGCCGGGCTTGATGCGCTGGATCGTCATGGATTGTCCTTGAGCCTCACTGGTGGAAACGAGAACTGCCTTTTCGAGGGCAGGGGGCCGAAGGTCAAGCGCATCGTGCGCAAAAGTGGTCCGAGTTTTGCGCTCCCGACGATGCGCTCAACAAAGAGAACATCAATAGAGCGTGCTGCGCTGCCTCTCCGGCAAAGCCTTGTCATAAGCCTCACCGCCCGCCTCGTTGTTGGTGAGCGCCGCGAGGATCTGGCCGGCGCTCGGCAGGCTCTCGCGCGGCACGTGACGGGCCGGGTTCCACAGCTCCGAGCGCAGAATCGCGCGGGCGCATTGGAAGAACACCGTCTCAACGGCGATCACCACAACCGATTTCGGCGGCTTGCCGTCGACGGAAAAACTCTCCAGCAGGCTCGGCTCGACGGAAATCACTGCGCGCCCATTCACGCGCAGGGTCTCGCCGATGCCGGGGATCAGAAAGAGCAGGGCGACGCTCGGGTTCTGCACGATGTTGCGCAGCGAATCGATCCGGTTGTTGCCGCGCCGGTCGGGCAGGAGCAGGGTCTTGTCGTCCCAAATGCGCACGAAGCCCGGCCCGTCGCCGCGGGGCGAGCAGTCGAGCCCCTCCGGCCCGCGTGTGGCCAACGCTGCGAAGGGCGAAGCCTCGATCAGGGCGCGGTATTCCGGCACGAGCCGGTCCGCCTCTTTCAAGATCGAGGCCTTGCTGACCTCGCCATAGAGGGCTTCGAGCTCGGAGAGGCTGGTGATGGTGTGAGCCATGATTCGTGTTCTGCCTGTGCGGCGCCTAGGAATATACGGTTCGCCGCCTCGGTCCAGCAGCTGTGATTTGACATTGGCGCGTGCGGCTGCACCTGCATAGCCTGAACCAAGCCCCTGGTGCAGGAAGCGAGACCGGTCATTCGCCTATGAAGCAAACCGAGACAAGACCTGCCGCCGAGGCGGCTCTGCTGAGGCGTCGCATTCCCTGGCGGGAAATCCGGTTGGCTTCCGGCTTGGTGCTCGCGGCCTTTCTCCTTACCCATTTCAGCAATCATGCCCTGGGGCTCGTCTCCATCGAGGCGATGGAAGCCGGACGTGCTTGGTTCAACAGCCTGTGGCGCAACCCGGTCGGCACGATCCTCCTCTACGGCTCCCTTCTTCTGCATTTCCTTCTGGCGCTTCAGGCCCTCTATCGCCGCCGGACCCTGCGAATGCCCGTCCGCGAAGCGGCGCAGCTGGCCTTGGGCTTGAGCCTGCCCTTCCTGTTGATCGGGCATGTGATGGGAACGCGGGTCGAATGGGCCGTAACGGGGCAGGATTCAGGCTACCCGGAGGTGGTCCGTAATCTCTGGCTGCTGAATCCTGACTTCGGCATCCGCCAAGCGGTGGTCCTGGTGATCGCGTGGCTGCATGGGTGTCTTGGCATCTATTTCTGGCTGCGTCCGAAGCCCTGGTTTCCTGCCTGGGCGCTACTGCTCTACACGGGTGCCATTCTCATTCCGATCTTCGCGCTGCTGGGTTTCGCCGAGGCCGGCCGGGAGATCGCCGAGACGCCGGAGCGGTTTCCCATTCCCGAGGCTCCCGCGTCCGATCTCCTGCCCCTGATCGGGCCCGCCCTCTATGCCTTCTTCGGCGGTCTCCTGGTCCTGACCATTGCCGGCCGCATCATCCGCAGCGCCAATCTGTGGTCCCGGCGGGTCCGCATCCGCTACCCCAACGATCAGGTCGTCACCGTGCCGGCGGGGTTCAGCGTGCTGGAGGCGAGCCGCACGGCCGGGATCCCGCACATCTCGGTCTGCGGCGGGCGCGGCCGCTGCTCCACCTGCCGGGTGCGGGTGCTTGAAGGATTGCAGGACCAGCCGCCGCCCGCCGCCCAGGAGCGAGGCACGCTGGCGCGCATCAAGGCCGGTCCCAATGTCAGGCTCGCCTGCCAGTTCAGGCCGGTCGGGGAGATCGCCGTCGTGCCGATCCTGTCCACTGGACGCAACGGCGTGACGGCCCTGGTGCATGCCGGCCGGGCCCAGGGGCAGGAGAGGGAGGTGGCGGTGCTGTTCTGCGACCTGCGCGGCTTCACGGGCCTCACCGAGAAGCGCCTGCCCTTCGACACTGTGTTCATCCTCAACCGCTATTTCGAAGCGGTAGGCGAGGCCGTGGAGGATGCGGGCGGCCATATCGACAAGTTCATCGGTGACGGGGTTCTGGCCCTCTTCGGCCTCAGCACGCCTCCGCAGGAAGCCGCCCGCCAGGCGCTCGATGCGGCGCTGAGGATCAAGGCGGGGCTCGCCCGCCTCAACGAGGATTACGCCAGCGAGTTCGAGCATCCCTTGCGCATCGCCATGAGCCTCCATGCGGGTCCGGCCATTGTCGGCCAGATGGGCTACGGCCAGGCCACCAGCCTCACGGCGGTGGGCGACACTATCAATGCGGCCAGCCGCCTAGAGGGGCTCGCCAAGGAACTCGACGTGGAGCTGGTGATCTCCGAGGACCTCGCCACCCGCGCCGGCCTCGACCTCTCCGACCGCAACCGGCAGATCGTCTCTATCCGCGGCCGGGCGGCACCCTTGGGAAGCTGGATCATCCCGGAGGCGGAGAGCTTGGGACGCTCGTAAAGAATCGCAGGATTTGTCAAAGGCACCCCGCTTAAGGTTGGATCAACAGCCTTCAAAGACGGATGCCACGATGGAACAAGCCACTGCAGACACCTATGCCAGCCGCCTCACCCGCGTCTCCTCCTACATCCACGATCACCTGGACGAGGAACTCAGCCTCGATGTGCTGGCCGGAATCGCGTGCCTGTCGCCCTATCACTGGCATCGCATCTACCATGCCCATTTCGGCGAGACTGTCGCGGCGACCGTCCGGCGTTTGAGGTTGCAGCGGGCGGCTGCTCACCTGGCCCATACAAACATGCCGATCCCGAAAGTGGCGGAACGGGCGGGCTACGACAGCCAGGCCTCGTTCACCCGCGCCTTCAGCGCCGCCTTCGGCTTGCCGCCCGCCACCTATCGCGAGGTCGGCAGCCATTCCGTCTTCAAAGCCCCCAGCCACCAAGGAGTTCACGCCATGTATGAGGTCGGCATCACGCATGTTTCCCCGAAAAGCCTGATCGCCGTGGAGCATCACGGCTCCTACATGGCCATCGGCAAGAGCTATGATCTGCTCTTCACCACGTTGGCGCAGCGCGGTCTGATCCGGCCTGACCTCAGCATGGTGGGTGTCTATCTCGACGATCCGACCAGCGTTCCGGAAGCCGATTTGAGATCGCACGCCGCCGTCGTCGTGGCGGAGCCGGCGAGGGTCGACGCACCGCTTTTTACGACCTCGATCCAAGGCGGTGATTATGCTGTCCTGAAATACAAGGGACCCTACGGCGACATGCGCGCAGCCTATGACTGGCTCTACGGCCAGTGGCTTCCCTCGTCGGGACGCGACGTCGCCGACGCGCCGGTCTTCGAGGAGTATCTCAACAGCCCGCGCGACACGCCGCCGACCGAGCTCCGGACGGATATCTATCTGCCGTTGAATTAAGGCCGCCAAGCAGCCAAAGAAAAAGGCGCGGCCAAAGCCGCGCCTTTTCTGTTCTTAACCAGGCTTAGTACAATTACTCGCCGGCAGCCTTCTGCTGGTCGCGCTGGGCGCGCTCGGCGTCGCGCTCGGCCTTGAGCTGCTCGGTGATGTCTTCGCCGGTTTCCTGGTTGACCACCTTCATGGAGAGACGGACCTTGCCGCGCTCGTCCATGCCGAGGAACTTCACCTTCACCTTGTCGCCTTCCTTGACCACATCGGTGACCTTGCCGACGCGGTTCTTGGCGAGCTCCGAGATGTGCACGAGGCCGTCGCGCGAACCGAAGAAGTTCACGAAGGCGCCGAACTCCATCACCTTCACGACCGTACCCTCGTAGATCGTGTTGATCTCGGGCTCGGCCACGATGGAGCGGATCCAGTTATAGGCCGCCTTGATCGACTTGCCGTCGGCCGACGCGATCTTGATCAGGCCGTCGTCGTTGATGTCGATCTTCGCGCCGGTCTTCTCCACGATCTCCCGGATGACCTTGCCGCCCGAACCGATGACTTCGCGGATCTTGTCGACCGGGATCTGCATGGTCTCGATGCGCGGGGCATGCTCGCCGAGCTCGGCGCGCGGTGCGGTGAGCGCCTTGTTCATCTCGGCGAGGATGTGCGTGCGGCCGGCCTGAGCCTGATCCAGCGCCACGCGCATGATCTCTTCCGTGATGCCGGCGATCTTGATGTCCATCTGGAGCGAGGTGATGCCCTGCTCCGTGCCGGCCACCTTGAAGTCCATGTCGCCGAGATGATCCTCGTCGCCGAGAATGTCGGACAGGACCGCATAGCGCTCACCTTCGAGGATGAGACCCATGGCGATGCCCGCCACCGGACGGCGCAGCGGCACGCCCGCATCCATCAGGGCGAGCGAAGCGCCGCAGACGGAGGCCATGGACGAGGAGCCGTTCGACTCGGTGATCTCGCTGACGACGCGGATCGTGTAGGGGAAGTCATGAGCCGCCGGCAGCATCGGGTGGATGGCGCGCCAGGCGAGCTTGCCGTGGCCGATTTCGCGGCGGCCGGGCGAGCCCATGCGGCCCGTCTCACCGACGGAATAGGGCGGGAAGTTGTAGTGCAGCAGGAAGGTTTCCTTGCGGGTGCCCTCGAGCTGGTCGATGAACTGCTCGTCCTCGCCGGTGCCGAGCGTCGCAACCACGAGCGCCTGCGTCTCGCCGCGGGTGAACACGGCCGAGCCGTGGGTGCGGGGCAGAACGCCGACCTCGGAGACGATCTGGCGAACGGTCTTGAGATCGCGGCCGTCGATGCGGGAGCCGGTGTCGAGGATGTTCCAGCGCACGACCTTGGCCTGCACTTCCTTGAAGGCAGCCTTGACCTTCTCGGGCTCGAACTTGGGCTCGCCGTCGGCGGGAAGCAGCTCGGCCATCACCTTCGCCTTCACGGCGTCGACGGCGGTGTAACGGTCCTGCTTCTTGGTGATCTTGTAGGCTTCGCGCAGGTCGGTCTCGGCAATCGCCAGAACGGCTTGCTCGACCTCGGACATATCGGCCGGCTGGTAGTCGCGCGGCTCCTTGGCGGCCTTCTCGGCGAGGCGGATGATCGCCTCGATTACCGGCTGGAAGTGCTTGTGGCCGAACATCACGGCGCCGAGCATCACGTCCTCGGCCAGTTCCTTGGCTTCCGACTCGACCATGAGCACGGCGTCGGCCGTGCCGGCGACCACGAGGTCGAGGGAGGTCTGGTCCATCTCCTGCAGCGGCGGGTTCAGCTTGTACTGGCCGCCGATGTAGCCGACGCGGGCGGCGCCCACGGGACCCATGAAGGGCACGCCCGAGAGGGTCAGAGCGGCGGAAGCCGCCACCATGCCGACGATATCCGGATCGTTCTCAAGATCGTGCGAGAGCACGGTCACGACCACCTGGGTGTCGTTCTTGTAGCCTTCGACGAAGAGGGGGCGGATCGGGCGGTCGATGAGGCGGGAGACCAGGGTCTCCTTCTCGGTCGGGCGGCCTTCGCGCTTGAAGTAGCCGCCCGGAATGCGGCCGGCGGCGTAGGTGCGCTCCTGGTAGTTCACCGTGAGCGGGAAGAAATCGAAACCGGGCTTCGGCTCCTTGGCCGAAACGACGGTGGCGAGAACGGTGGTCTCACCGTAGGTGGCGACGACGGCGCCGTCGGCTTGGCGGGCCATCTTGCCCGTTTCGAGCACGAGCTTGCGGCCGGCCCAGATCAGTTCTTCGCGTTGAGTATCGAACATGCTTTTTCGTCTTTCATGACAGCAGGAGCGGGGGCTCGATGCCATGAGCAAGACGGCAAGAGGCTCGTGCCGGCGGGCAAGCCCACCTCATAAGCCTCTTGCGATCCTGCCATGGTCATCGTGTCGGCCGTCTCCTCAGAGGACACCGGGACCTCGTGGTCTTGACCGGTGTAGAAGCCGTCCGGAGCCGGGCTCCGGACGGAAGTCTTAAATAGGAAGCTTAGCGGCGGATGCCGAGCTTCTCGATCAGCGTGCGGTAGCGGCTCTCGTCCTTCTTCTTCAGGTAGTCGAGAAGCGAACGGCGCGACGACACCATCTTCAGGAGGCCACGACGGGAGTGGTTGTCCTTGTTGTGGCTCTTGAAGTGACCGGTCAGGTTGTTGATCCGCTCGGTCAGAATGGCGACCTGCACCTCGGGGGAGCCGGTGTCGCCAGCCTTCTGGGCGAACTCCTTTACAAGCGCGTTCTTGCGCTCAGCCGTAATCGACATCGTGTGTCCTTTCAGGTTGGTTTTATAAGGAGACCTTGGCCTTCAGGGCTTCGGGTCCGGGGCATCCGGAAGGGCCGGGCCGGGATGTCGTCCAGCGCGGTCCGAACTCGGACGCGTCTTTCGGGGCATGACCCTCGAAAAGATGGCGCACCATACACGAATTGCGCCGGAGTGCCAGAGAAATCATTTTTCTCAAGCGGAGCAATAGGATGCGCCGGTTTGAGACAAAGTCTGCGGAACAAGTTTTCCGGGTCACGGTTGGTGAACCAGAGACCCCCAAGATAGGAAACCGACATTATGACTGCCACGACAGGCATGGCCGACCTTACGTCCTCGGAAGACATCCGCAATATCTTCATCACCGGCCTCGAAAACGCTCACGCCCTTGAGAAACAAGCCATTCAGCTCATGGAGCGGCAGGTCGAGCGGTTCGAGAACTATCCGGAAATGTCCGACCTCCTGCGCCGACATATCACGGAGACGGAAGGCCAGATCCGCCGCCTCGACGAGGCCCTGCATAGCTTCGGGGCGGATCGCTCGATCTTGAAGGACATGGCCACCCAGTTCATGGCCAACCTGGCGGCGGCCGGCCACATGCCGATGGCCGACGAGGTTCTGAAGAACACCTTCGCCAACCACGCCTTCGAGAATTTCGAGATCGCGTCCTACAAGTCCCTGATCGCCATGGCCGAAGCCTCCGGGAACCAGAAGTTCATCCCGGCTCTCCAGGAATCGCTGCGCGAAGAGGAAAGGACTGCCCAGGCGGTTTACGACATGATCGTGCCGATCACCCAGAAGTTCCTGACGCGCTCGGCGCAAGGGCTGAAGGCTGACCGGTAAAGTCCGATGCCGTCATCCCGGACGGCGTCAGCCGATCCGGGATCGAGTGCAGGACAAGCACGGGCTTCCCTCCCCCTTGTGGGGAGGGGTGGCCGCGGCAGCGGCCGGGGTGGGGGTGCCGGCGCTGAACTGGACCAGCGTGGCGCTCACACCCCCACCTCCAACTCCTCCCCACAAGGGGGAGGAGGGCTACCAGCGCCTGTCTATCCATTGATCCCGGGTGCCGCTAACGCGGCCCCGGGATGACGTGTTTTAGACGCCTAGATTGAACACCCGGTGCGGCACGAGCTCGCCGCGCTCCACGTCGCCTACGGCGATGAGCACGCCGTTGCACGTGGCATAGACCTTGCCGGACAGAGGCGCCTCGCGTCCGCGCAGAATGATCGATTGGCCGCGCATGAGGCGGCCGGCCATGTCGCGGCTGACAGCGATCGAAGGAATCTCGTTGAGCGCCGTCTCCACCGGGCGCAGGGCCGCCGGATCGGTGGCGACGTCATCGACCGTGACGGCGTCATGCTCCGTGAAGGGGCCGACGCGGGTCCGCCGGAGCGCTGCGATGTGCCCGAGGCAGCCGAGCGACCGGCCGAGGTCGCGGGCAATCGCCCGCACATAGGTGCCCTTGCCGCAATCAGCCTCGATCACCGAACGGTTGCCATCGTGGTGAATGAGGGCAAGACGATCGATCTCGACCGTGCGCGGCTGCAGCTCCACCACCTCGCCGTCGCGGGCGAGATCGTAGGCACGCTCGCCGGCAATCTTGATGGCGGAAAAGCGCGGCGGCACCTGCTGCACCTGACCGGTGAAACGGGGCAGGAACGCCTCGATATCGGACGCCTCAGGCAACCTGTCGGTACGCTCGACAACCTCGCCCTCGGTATCGTCGGTGGTGGTTTCCTCGCCCCAGGCGACGGTGAACACGTAGGATTTGCGGCCATCCATGACGAAGGGCACCGTCTTGGTCGCCTCGCCGAGTGCAATCGGTAAAATGCCGGAGGCCAGTGGATCGAGGGTGCCGGCGTGTCCGGCCTTCTTGGCCGAGAGGCCGCGCTTGACCACGGCGACCGCATGGGTCGACGTCATGCCCACACCCTTGTCGAGAATGATCCATCCGTTGACGTCACGCTTTTTCGGTCGGTCCCCGTGGGGCCTCCGCTGCGGGCGTTCGTCGCTCATGAATCCTGCTCGTCGCTGTCGTCGGTAATGGCTGGGCCGGGTCTGCCCGTGTCGCGGGCCACGCGCTCGGTGCGCAGGAGCGCGTCGATGCGAGCGGCTTCGTCGAAGCTCTCGTCGCGCAGGAAGCGCAGGTCGGGGGCGAATTTCAGGTTGACCCGGCGGGCGACCTCCTGGCGCAGGATCTTCTTGTTCTTGTCCAGCGCCTTGATCACGGCAGCCTCGTCGCGGCCGCCGAGCGGCATGACATAAGCCGTGGCGAGCTTGAGGTCCGGGGACATGCGCACTTCCGGGATCGTGATGACGTTCTTCGTCAGCACGTCGTCCTGCAGGTCGCCGCGGGAGAGGACCTCGGCCAGCGCATGGCGCACGAGCTCGGCGACGCGCTGCTGGCGCTGGGAGGGTCCGGTGGTTTGTTCGAAACGTTTGGCCATTTTTATATCTCCGGGGTTGGACCGGATCGTTCAAAAGGGATCATGGCCGGGAATGACCCGGCCATGAGAGATGTTCCAGACAGTGAAAAGATCGGAAGCGGCTTAGAGCGACCGCTTCACCTCTTCCACGCGGTAGCACTCGATGAAGTCGCCGACGCGCATGTCCTGGTAGTTCTCGAAGGACATACCGCATTCCTGACCCGAGGTGACCTCGCGGGCGTCGTCCTTGAAGCGCTTGAGCTGGCTCAGGCGGCCTTCGTGGATCACCACGTTGTCGCGGATCAGGCGCACATGGGCGCCGCGCTGGACCACGCCGTCGAGGACGCGGCAGCCGGCGATCTTGCCGACCTTCGACACGTTGAAGACCTCGAGGATCTGCGCCTCGCCGAGCCGCTCTTCGCGCAGCGTCGGAGCGAGCAGACCGGACATCGCCGCCTTCACGTCATCCACGAGGTCGTAGATGATGTTGTAGTAGCGGATCTCGATGCCGGCACGCTCGGCCGCCTCGCGCGCTTCCTTGTGAGCACGCACGTTGAAGGCCAGGATGATGGCGTTCGAGGCTTCCGCCAGGGTGACGTCCGATTCCGAGATGCCGCCGACGCCGGCCTGGATGATGCGGGCCGCCACTTCCTCGTTGCCGACCTTTTCCAGAGCGCCGACGATGGCTTCCGCCGAACCCTGCACGTCTGCGCGAACCACGAGCGGGAATTCCTTGCGGCCCGCTCCGGCCTTGAGGTCGTGCATCATGTCGGCGAGCGTGCGCCCGGCCGAACCCATGCGGGCTGCCTGACGCTCGCGCTTCTGGCGGGTGCGGTACTCGGTGACCTCACGGGCACGGGCCTCGGACTCGACCACCGCCACGCGGTCGCCGGCCTCAGGGGTGCCGTTGAAGCCCAGAACCTCGACCGGAACCGAGGGGCCGGCCTCCTTCACGTTGGCGCCGAGGTCGTTGATCAGGGCACGCACGCGGCCCCATTCGGCGCCGGCCACCACGATGTCGCCGGTGCGGAGCGTTCCGCGCTGCACGAGCACGGTCGCCACGGGACCCCGGCCGCGATCGAGCTTCGCCTCAATGACGGTGCCTTCCGCAGAGCGCTCGGCATTGGCCTTGAGCTCCAGAATTTCGGCCTGCAGCTGGAGACCTTCGAGAAGGGTCTCGAGACCGTCGCCGGTCTTGGCGGAGACCTCGAACTCGAGGGTCTCGCCGCCCATGGACTCGACCACGATGGAGTGCTGCAGAAGCTCGGTGCGCACCCGCTGCGGGTTGGCGTCGGGCTTGTCGATCTTGTTGATCGCCACGATCAGCGGCACGCCGGCCGCCTGCGCGTGGTTGATCGCCTCGACGGTCTGCGGCATGACGCCATCATCCGCCGCCACCACCAGCACGACGATATCCGTCACCTTGGCGCCGCGGGCGCGCATGGCCGTGAAGGCCGCGTGGCCGGGCGTGTCGATGAAGGTGATCTTGCCGCCGAGCGGCGACGTCACCTGATAGGCGCCGATATGCTGGGTGATGCCGCCGGCTTCGCCGGACACCACGTTGGTCTTGCGGATCGCGTCGAGCAGCGAGGTCTTGCCGTGGTCCACGTGGCCCATGATGGTCACGACCGGCGGACGGGTGACGAGGTTGTCGTCCACGTCCGGGGTGTCGAACAGGCCTTCCTCGACGTCCGATTCCGCAACGCGCTTCACCGTGTGGCCGAGCTCTTCCGCGATCAGCTGGGCCGAGTCGGAATCGATCACGTCGGTGATCTTGTGCATCTGGCCTTGCTTCATCAGCATCTTGATCACGTCCACGGCGCGCTCCGACATGCGGTTGGCGAGCTCCTGGATGGTGATCGTCTCGGGAATGATCACCTCGCGGGCGATCTTTTCCTTCTGCTCCACCTGACGGTGGCCCATGAGACGCTGGTTGCGGCGACGGAAGGCGGCGAGCGAGCGGGTGCGCTCGTCCTCGCCCGAGGTCGCGTTGGCGAGCGTCAGGCGGCCGCGGCGCTTTTCTTCGCCGGGAGCGGCCTTGGGGGTCTTTGGCAAGGCTGCGGGCTTCGCCGCAACGCCGGGACGGCGGATGGTGCGTGCACCCTCCTCGTCATCCACCAGGGCAGCGCGGGCGGCCACCGGAGGAGCCGAACGGACATTCGGCTTCGCGGTTTCCGGATCGGGCACGACGGGAGCGGCCGGACGGGCCATATGGTTCAGGCTCGGCGGACGGCCACCCATGGTGCCGCCACCGCTGCGGGGACCACCGAAACCACCCGTACGGGGACCGTCCTGGCGCGGACCGGATGGACGCGGGCCGTCGAAACGACCGGCAGGGCGAGGTCCGTCCTGGCGGGGCCGGTCGGAACGCGGAGCATCGGAACGTGGAGCCGGTGCGGAGGCCTGACGCGGTGCTTCCTCGCCGAGACGGCGACGGGCCTCGTCCTCGGCGCGGCGCTTGCGCTCCTCATCCTGGCGGCGGCGCTCGTCTTCCTCGCGCTTGCGCGCTTCGGCCGCTTCACGCTCCTGGGCCTCGGCGGCGTCGCGCTCGGCGCGGCGGGCTGCCTCTTCGGCCTGTCTCTTGCGGTCTTCCTCGTCACGGCGGCGCGCATCGACGAGCGCGTTCATGCGCGCATCACGCTCCTGCTCGGACAGGGTCTGCAGCACCATGCCGCCGGACCGGGGTGTATTGGGGGCAGACCGTTGCGGGCGCCCGCCTTGGGCCGGCGCTGCCGGCTTTGGAGCTGCCGGAGCCGGTGCGGCCGGCTTGGGCGCAGCCGCGGGGGCCGCTGCCTGTTGCGGCGCGGGTCTGTCTTCCTTGCCCCCGGTGGGGCCGACAGCAGGGCGACGCTTGACCGTCTCGACCACAACCGACTTGGATCGGCCATGGGAGAAGCTTTGGCGCACCACGCCCTGTTCGACGGGGCGCTTCAGAGAAAGCGTCTTGGACGACACATGAAGAGTCTTGTCGCCCTGGTTTTTCGTATCGGTCATTCCGCCTCAGTTCCTGCGGGTTTCATAGTCTTGGGTTCGCCGGTCTCGTTTCCGAGGCCAGATTGATCGGCGTCGATGCCGCGAAAGACGCGGTAACGATGCCAGCGGTTCAGAAAGCCGTCGCTCCCAGCGCCCGCGACGAGGGCAGCATGTATCACATTTGACCGGCCTAATGCCAAATCCAATTCGTCATTCGACAATTCTTGGATGACCGGAAAGCTAGATATCGCCTCGCCGAAGCGTTTTCGCAACTGGTTCGCTAATTTTCTTCGCCCATCTTCGGCCGCTTCTGCGGCATGAATAAGGGCAACGATGGGCTTATCCGTGATGGTCGACTCGACCTTATGGAAGCCGGTGATCACCGATCCGGCCTTGTTGGCGAGCGCCAGACCCTGGCGCAGATCGTCCCGGAGAAGACGCTCGATGTCTTGGGCCAGGGTCTCCGGAACCTTGACCTCAGCCTTGAAGGCGCGGGCGAAGAGGCGACGTTTGGCCGCCTCCTCCACCATGTCGGAACGGGCCGTAACCCAGGCACCCCGGCCCGGCAGCTTGTTCTTGAGATCGGGCACAACCTGGTGGTCGGGCCCGAGGACAAAGCGGATCAGTCCCGCGGGGCTGTTCGCCTCGCGGGTGACGATGCAGGTGCGCTCCGGTTCATGCCGCGGCACGAATGCTGACCTCGCTTTGCCATTGCCGTCAGGACGGCTGAGCTTCGGTCTCGGCTTCTTCGGCCGATTCCCCAGTCTCAACTGTCTCTTCCGGCTGCTCGATCCAGCCCGCCTTCACGCGAGCGGCCATGATCATGTTCTCGGCATCGGCACGAGATATGTCGAAGCCGTCCAGCGCTCCCTTGTAGCGGGTGGCCTCGGGGCCGCGGCCTTCCGTCCAACCGACGAGATCGTCGGTGGCGCAGCCGGCCAGATCCTCGACATTCTTGATGTCGTTCTCGCCGAGCGCCACCATCATGGCACTCGTGACGCCGTCGATCTCCTTCAGGTCGTCGGAGACGCCCAGTTCCTGGCGGCGGGCGTCGTTCTCGGCCTCAATGCGAGCGAGATATTCCTGCGCGCGGCTCTGAATCTCGGCGGCCGTGTCCTCGTCGAATCCCTCGATGGCGGCCACTTCACCGGAATCCACATAGGCGATTTCCTCGACAGAGCGGAAACCTTCCGAGGCCAGCAGCTGGCCCACGACCTCGTCCACGTCGAGCGCGTTCATGAACAGCTCGGTGCGCTCGGCGAATTCCTTCTGACGGCGCTCGGATTCCTCAGCCTCGGTCAGGATGTCGATGTCCCAGCCGGTGAGCTGCGAGGCCAGACGCACGTTCTGGCCGCGGCGGCCGATGGCGAGCGAGAGCTGGTCGTCGGGCACCACCACCTCGATGCGGTCGGCCTCCTCGTCGAGCACCACCTTGACCACTTCGGCCGGCTGGAGCGCGTTGACGATGAAGGTCGCCTGATCGGGCGACCACGGGATGATGTCGATCTTCTCGCCCTGAAGCTCGCCCACAACCGCCTGGACGCGGGAGCCGCGCATGCCGACGCAGGCGCCGACCGGATCGATGGAGGAATCGCGCGAGATCACGGCGATCTTGGCGCGAGAGCCCGGATCGCGGGCGACGGCCTGAACCGTGACGATGCCGTCATAGATCTCCGGCACTTCGGACGCGAAGAGCTTCGACATGAATTGCGGATGGGTGCGCGACAGGAAGATCTGCGGCCCACGGGCCTCGCGGCGCACGTCGAAGAGATAGGCGCGGACACGATCGCCCGGACGGAAGGTTTCGCGGGGAATGAGTTCGTCGCGGCGGATGATCGCCTCGCCGCGGCCGAGGTCGACGATCACGTTGCCGTACTCGACGCGCTTGACCGCGCCGTTCACGATCTCGCCGATGCGGTCCTTGTATTCCTGGTACTGACGGTCGCGTTCGGCGTCGCGCACCTTCTGGACGATCACCTGCTTGGCCGACTGCGCCGCGATGCGGCCGAAATCGAAGGGCGGCAGGGTGTCGGCGATCACGTCGCCCACCTGAGCCGCCGGGTTGTGGCGGGTGCGTGCCTCAGCAAGGGTGATCTCGCGGGAGTCGTTCTCCACCGCGCCGTCCTCGACCACCAGCAGGTGCCGGGCCAGGCGCAGCTCGCCGGTCTTCGAGTTGATCTCGGCATGAATGTCGGTCTCGGCGCCGTAGCGCGACCGGGCCGCCTTGGCGATGGCATCCGCCATGGCGTCAAGGACGATCTGCTTGTCGATCACCTTCTCGCGGGCGACCGCATCGGCGATCTGCAAGAGTTCAAGCCTGTTGGCACTGATAGCCATCGAGGTCGCTCCTTAGTTCGGTTTCGTCTTAAGAGCAGGATGCCATGAAGGCATCCTGCTCAAATTTCTTTGGTTTACGCATGATCTTTTCGGTGAACCGGGGTCCACTTCACCGGATCATGCGTCGTTGGACGGGTCCTGCGCCTCGTCGGGCGCATCCACCACATCCGTGTCTTCATCAAGGTCGTCCGTGGTCGGTGCCGTTCCCCGGCGCAGCGATTCACGGATGAGGTCGTCGGTCAAAACGAGGTGAGCCTCGCCCAGATCCGTCAGGGGCAGGCGCGCGATGGGATCGAGGCCTTCCTTCACGTCCGGCAACTCGACAACGAGCTTTCCGTTCTCGACGCCCCGGAGAAAACCCCGGAAACGCTTGCGGCCTTCGAGCGGTATGGCCATCTCGATCTTCGCATCGTAGCCGGTCCAGCGCACGAAATCGCTCTCACGCACAAGGGGACGATCGATCCCCGGAGAGGAGATCTCAAGGTAATAGGCCGTGTCGATCGGATCCTCGAGGTCGAGCACCGGCGAAATCGCTCGGCTCACGGTCTCGCAATCGCTCACCGACATGGTGCCGTCCGGCCTCTCGGCCATGATCTGCACGGTGCATCCGTTCGTGGGGGTGACGCGCACCCGCACGAGGTTGAAGCCCAGATCCTCGATCACGGGCTCGACGATCGTCGCCACTCGGGCGGCCACGCCTTTTTCAGTAATCAGCCGCTTGTCGCGTTCGTTTGTCATGGCTCTCCGCACGCTCCGGCATTCAGGCAATAAAAAAGAGCGGACCCGGCGGGGCCCACTCTTGACCAGCAGCTTGACGCTGCAACCAGAGCTGACGGGCGACTTATAGCGATTCAAGCCCAAAAAAGCAAGGGTCCTCCAGGGAGCCTGAAAAGACACCCCGTGTGATCGGGGCAAAGCAGCTCCGGAAAGGCCCTCAATCGCCGCCCAGCTTCGCTTATGATAAGGGGATCGGTATTCTGGGAGCCATGCCGTGAAGCTGTCCCGCCTCCTTATCGTCCTGGCGTTGCTCGTTGCAGCGGGAGCGGCTTATTGGCGCTTCAGCCGGCCGCAGGAGGTCGCTCTCGTGCAGCCTAAGCGCGGCGAGGCCGCCGAGATCGTCTATGCCACGGGCATCGTCGAGCCCCGCACCTGGGCCAAGGTGACGCCCCTGTTGCGGGAGCGGATCGTCGAGCTGTGCAATTGCGAGGGCGAGGCGGTGGAGCGCGGGGCCGTGCTGGCACGCCTCGACAGCCGGCAGCCTGAGGCGACTCTGGCCGAGCTGCGGGCGCGCCAGAAGCTGCATTCCGCCGATTACGAGCGGATTGCCGCTCTTGTGGAGCGCCGCGTCGCCAGCGATCAAGCCCTCGACCGGGCCCGCAGCGAACTCGGGCAGATCCAGGCTCTCATCGCCGGCCAGGAGACACGGCTCGAATCCTATGCCTTGAGGGCGCCGGTGAGCGGCGTCGTCCTGCGCCAGGACGGGGAGGTCGGCGAGGTGGCCGAGCCCGGAACAGTCCTCTTCTGGGTCGGCGAGCCCAAGCCCCTGCAGGTGGAGGCCGAGGTGAACGAGGAGGATATTCCCCGCGTCTCGGTCGGTCAGCGCGCCGTCCTCAAGGCCGACGCCTTTCCCGATCAGGTGCTGGAGGCGAAGGTGGATTCGATCACCCCGAAGGGCGATCCGGTGGCCAAGACCTACCGGATCCATCTGGTCCTCCCGGAGAATACCCCCTTGCGGATCGGCATGACCGTGGAGGTGAACGTGATCGCCCGCGTGGCATCCGACGCTCTCCTCGTCCCGACCAACGCCCTTCGCGGCGGCAGCCTCTTCGTGACGGAGGGCGATGTGGCGCGACGTCGCGACGTGAAGGTGGGCATCCGTGGAACCGGCAACACGCAAATTCTGGAGGGGGTGAGCGAGAGCGACCGGGTCATTGCTCCCTTCCCGGACGATCTCACGGATGGGGCTAAGATTGCGGAGAAGAGGTGAGACATGCGCCTCATCCTTGAGCTCGCCCTCACCCACATTGCCGGACGCGGCCGCCAGACCGTCGTGGCGATCCTCGGCGTGGCGCTGGGCGTCGGCTTCTCCATCGCCATGGCGGCCCTGATGCAGGGTACCGAGAAGGATTTCATCGCCCAGCTCGTCGACACCATGCCGCATGTGCAGATTACCGACGAGCGCCGCACGGCGCGCCGGCAGCCCGCGGAAGACCTGTTCTCCGCCGCCCAGTTCGAGGGCCTGCGGCCGAAGGAGGACCGGCGCGGCATCCTCAACCCGGCCGCCGCTTTCGCCTCGTTGCGGTCCTGGGTGCCGGGCCGCATGGCTCAGAGCCTGCGCACGCAGGGCGTGGTCCGTTATGCAGGACGCGACGTGGGTGTGGCCGTCATCGGCATCGAGCCGGAGACGGAGGCTCGGGTCTCGTCGGTGGCCGGCGACTTCGTCGAGGGCAGCTTCGATTCCCTGCGCGCCGGGGGCAACAACATCGTGGTCGGCGACAGCCTCGCGCGCCGGATCGGCGCCTCGACGGGCACCACGATCCAGGTGGTCGCGCCCACTGGGCAGTCCCGCGGCTTTCGCATCGTCGGGCTCTTCCACACCGGTAACAATGCCAGGGACGAGGGCGAGACCTATGTGCTCTTGAAAAGCGCCCAGATCCTGTCCGAGCGGCCCAACGCCATCAACGATATCCGCCTGCGTCTCGACGACCCGGAGGCAGCGCCCCGCGTTGCCCGTCAGGCGGAGGCCGAGCTCGGCTACAAGGCCGTGCCCTGGCAGGAGGCGAACGAGTCGCTTCTGGAGGCCCTCGTGGTGCGGAACGTGGTCATGTACACGGTGGTGGGCGCGATCCTGCTGGTAGCGGGCTTCGGCATCTTCAACATCATCTCCACCATCACCCACGAGAAGGCGCGCGACATCGCCATCCTCAAATCGCTCGGCTTCACGCAAGGAAACATGCGCCGGCTGTTCCTGATCGAGGGACTGGCTTTAGGGATGGCGGGCTCGCTGGTGGGCTGGCTCATCGGCTTTCTCCTGTGCCTTGCCCTTTCCCAGGTGGATTTCAAGGTTTCGGGTGCCGCCATCGGGCGCGAGATGACGCGCCTACCGCTGTTCTGGAGCCCCTGGCACTATGCCATCGCGTCGGCCTTCGCCCTCATCTCGTCCGGCGTGGCGGGCTATCTCCCGGCCCGCCAGGCGGCGCGGCTCAATCCGGTCGACATCATCCGGGGGGCCACATGAACCTTCTTATCGAAGCCGACCATCTCACCCGCATCCTGCCCGCCACCGTACCGATAACTTTGGTCCGCGATGTGTCGCTCACCGTGGGCGAGCATGAGTTCATCGCCATTACCGGACCTTCCGGCTCCGGCAAGTCATCGCTTTTGTATCTTCTCGGTCTCCTCGACCGGCCGACAAGCGGGACTTTGCGGATTGCCGGTCAGGATACGTCGTCGCTGAACGACGATGCTCTTGCCCGCCTGCGGCTCGAGATGCTGGGCTTCGTGTTCCAGTTCCACTTTCTGCTGCCGGAATTCACGGTGCTGGAAAACGTGAAGCTGCCGATGCGCAAGGCCGGGCGTCTGTCATCGACAGAGATGCGCGGGCGGGCTGCAAGCCTGCTGGAGGAGCTCGGCCTCGCGGGGCATCTCGACAAGCGGCCCGATCAGCTCTCGGGCGGCCAGCGCCAGCGCGTGGCCGTGGCACGGGCGCTTGCCAACGATCCCAGTGTGGTGCTCGCCGACGAGCCGACCGGCAGCCTCGACAGCAAGAGCTCGGAACAGGTTTTTCAGATCCTGCAGGATCTGGTGAAGAAGCGCGGCAAGACGGTGATCGCCGTCACGCACGACATGGACATCGCAGGCCGTGTCGACCGTCGCATTCATCTCGTGGATGGCGCGGTGGTGAGCGACGAGCGTGTGACTCAGCCGGTGGCCTGACGTCAGACCCGCACGAAGGTGAGATAGCTCGGCACGCGGCCTTCGCGGATGGCCTTGGCCTCGTAGCGGGTGCCCGGCCAGCCGTCATAGGGTTTGCGCCAATCGTGGGCGCGGGTGGCCGTCCAGCGGAAGGCCTGAGAGCGCAGCGCGCGGGCAAGCACCCAGCCGATGTAATCGTCGATGTCGCTGGCAAAGCGCAGCTCGGCGCCCGGCTTCATCACGCGCGCGAGCATCTCCAGATTCTCGTCCGAAACGAGGCGGCGCTTGCGCTGCCGGCGCTTGGGCCAGGGATCGGGGTAAAGGATGTAGACCCGGTCGAAAGTGGCATCCGGCAGGGTCGGAAGCAGGTCGGTGACGTCGTCGTCCCAGACCCGGACATTGTCGAGATGCTCTTGTTCGATCACGGCCAAAAGCTTGGCCATGCCGTTCACGAAGGGCTCGCAGCCGACGATGTTGACGTCGCGATGGGTGCGGGCTTGAGCTGCGAGATGTTCGCCGCCGCCGAAGCCGATCTCGAGCCAGGTTTCGCGTGCCTGGCGGTTCGGGAAATGGCCGGGAATATCGCTTCCCGGAATCATACGGATCGCAGGCAGCATGTTCTGGACGAGGTCATCCTGTCCGGCACGAAGCTTCTTGCCTTTCCGGCGTCCGAAGAAGGCACCGGCGCGTTCGGAGGCTTCGCTCATGGGACAGATGCTCCTGAAGTGGGCATGACTGGCTCGAAGAGCCGGTGCTCATCGCGTCGGGTGATGCATTTAGAGCCGGCTCTCCTCGCGGGGAACCGGCTCTGTATGGTGAGGCTCAATGGGGCCGAAGGGCTTCGGCCTGCCGGAACAGCTGTTAGCGGAACGCCGCCTTGAGCCGGTCGGCGAGGTCCGTGCGCTCCCAGGAGAAGCCGCCGTCGGCATCCGGCTTGCGGCCAAAATGGCCATAGGCCGAGGTGCGGGCATAGATCGGCCGGTTCAGGCCGAGATGCGTACGAATGCCGCGGGGCGAGAGGTCCATGGCGTCCATGAGCACCGCCTCGAGCTTGCCTTCGTCTACCTTGCCGGTGCCGTGCAGATCCACATAGATCGACAGGGGCTTGGCCACGCCGATGGCGTAGGAGAGCTGCAGGGTGCAGTTATCGGCAAGACCTGCAGCGACCACGTTCTTGGCGAGATAGCGGGCAGCGTAAGCGGCCGAACGGTCCACCTTGGTCGGGTCCTTGCCGGAGAAGGCGCCGCCGCCGTGCGGGGCCGCACCGCCATAGGTGTCGACGATGATCTTGCGGCCGGTGAGACCGCAATCGCCGTCTGGGCCGCCGATCACGAACTTGCCGGTGGGGTTCACGTGCCAGATGGTATCGGGCGAGATCCAGCCCTCGGGCAGGGTCTGGCGGATATGCGGCTCGACGATGGCGCGCACGTCCTCGGAGGAGAGATTCTCATCGAGGTGCTGGGTCGAAAGAACGATCTGCGTGGCCGTAACCGGCTTGCCGTTCTCGTAACGCAGAGTGACTTGGCTCTTGGCATCGGGGCCGAGCTTGGCGGCGTCGCCAACCTTGCCCTTGCGGGCAGCCGTCAGGTTCTCGAGAATTTTGTGGGCGTAGTAGATCGGCGCCGGCATGAGGTCGGGCGTTTCGGTGCAGGCATAACCGAACATGATGCCCTGGTCGCCCGCGCCTTCGTCCTTGTTGCCGGAGGCATCGACGCCTTGGGCGATGTGGGCCGACTGGGCGTGCAGGTAAACGTCGATCTCGGCATTCCTCCAGTGGAAGCCGTCCTGCTCGTAGCCGATATCCTTGATGGCATCGCGGGCGAGGCCGATCACCGTATCCTTGGTGATGGAATCGGGGCCGCGCACTTCGCCGGCGATAACGACGCGGTTCGTGGTCGCGAGCGTCTCGCAGGCCACGCGGGCCTCGGGCTCGGCGGACAGATAGGCATCGACGACGGCATCGGAGATCCGGTCGCAAACCTTGTCCGGATGCCCCTCGGACACAGATTCACTGGTGAAAAGATAGCTCGAACGCCGCACGACGGAATTCCTTCAGGCAATGGAAAAGCGGGGCCTGCGGATTCCCCGCAGGCTTGAAACCATGCTCATGCCGCAGGCTTGCGGAAAGGTCAAGCGAACGTGTTCGTTATGACGAACGCTCTACCTCTTCTTGGGAGGCAAGCGAGGCGACAAGCTGGACGATGCTTTTGCGGACCTTGGGATTCTTGATGCCGGTGAAGTTCCGGACGAGCTGCAGACCTTCCGGAGTGGACATCATGTCGGCCACGTAAGTGGGCGGTTTCTCTTCCGCAAAACCAGGAGCGGCTTTGGCGCTGGTGACGCCATCGAGAAAGAAGTGAACGTCGACGCCGAGGATCTTGGTGATCTCGATCAGGCGAGCCACGCTGATCCGGTTCATGCCCTTTTCGTATTTCTGAACCTGCTGAAAGGTCAGCCCGAGCATGTCGCCAAGCTTCTCCTGGCTCATGCCGATGGACATGCGACGCATGCGCACGCGGCTTCCGACTTCCTTATCGATAGAGCCCGTCGACTTCTTCATATGGCCCCACTTCCTTACAGGATTTATTGTAACGCAAGGTCATGGATTACTTAAGGAAAAGTTGAGTGTTGCCCACGACGTACAACCAAGAGCATTAAGCAGATTACAAGCGTAACCGTCAAAGAAAACTTGCCCCATTTGCTGTAGAGGGAATCAGGTTCCGCAACTGGAAGAGTTGCATCAATAATAGTCTCAACTGAGAGTGGAGCCCTCTCCACTATACGGCCGAAAGGATCGACAACCGCGGAGATCCCAGTATTAGCGGCCCGCACCAGCGGCAGGCCTTCTTCGACGGCACGCAGCCGCGCCTGCGCGAAATGCTGATAGGGGCCCGGAGTCTCACCGAACCACGCATCGTTGGTCACATTCAGGATGAGATTGGGCCGGGGGCCGTCGCCCACGATCTCGCCTGGAAAGATGGCCTCGTAGCAGATCGTCGCCGCAACCGGCGGCAGGCCCGGAATGGCAAGGGCCATACGACTCTCGGCCGGCTCGAAACCGCCGGGGATATGCACGAACTGGCGCAAGCCCACCGCACGGATCAGGGCATCGAAAAGTTTCGGCACGAATTCGCCGAACGGCACCAGATGAACCTTGTCGTAGGAGCCGAGGATCGTGCCCCGGTCGTCGATGACCTGGATGGCGTTGTAGAACTTGCCGACAGCCTCGCCGGGCAGCGGTTCGTCCATGCGGGCCGCGCCCGTGACCAGGACGGAGCCGGGCTCCAGCAAGGCTGCGATCTGCGCCAGCGATCCCGCATCCCGGTGCAGCAGGAACGGAAAGGCCGATTCGGGCCAGATGATGTGCGTCGGTGCAGCCCCGTTCTGATTCGGTCTGGCGCTCAGAGACAGATAGCGCCGCATGATGGCGTCGCGGTTGCGCGGGTTGAACTTGGCATCCTGGGGCAGATTGGGCTGCATGATGCGCAGGCGCACGTCGGGAACCGTGGCGGATGCTTCCGCCGGCACGCGCCAGAAGCCGAAGCCCGCGAGACCAACAAGTGCCGCCGCCGCTAGAGCCGGCGCGGTCCAACGGGCGCGAGTCGACCGCCCGGTGAGCAGGACGGCCGGTGCGGCGCCGATGCAGAGGCTCAAGAATGTCAGGCCGTAGAGACCGACCAGCGAGGCGGACTGCATCAGCCAGAGATTCTGGCCGAGCGCCATGCCGGGGCTGTTCCAGGGAAAACCAGTGAAAAGGTGGCCCCGCAACCACTCGGCGATGGTGAGCGCAAACGTGAAAGCGAGGATACGCCGGGCGTCAGGGAGCCAGAGCAGGCGGGCGAGCGCAAAGCCGAAGGCCGGGAAGAAGGCAAGGAGCGCCGGCAGGCCCAGAACCCCGAACGGCATGGCCCAGGCGAACTGATCGGCTTCCACCAGGAAAGCGGCGCCAAGCCACCATAGCCCAGCGACGAAATAGCCGAAGCCCCAGAACCAGCCGAGAAAGGCAGCGGTTTTTAGAGGCGCCCAGCGTGAGGCGCCAGCCCCAGTCGTGCCGTCGAGAAGCCAGATCGCCGGTACCAGGGATACGACGAGCGCCGGCAGAAACCCGAAAGGCGGCATAGCGAGGGCGCCGACGGACCCGGCCATGAACGCCGCAAGCCAGCGGCGCCAGCCTCGCAGGAGGCTGGTGCGCTTTGCCAGAAGGATCATTCGGCGGCAGCGCTTTCGGGCCGCGGGGCGGCCGGTTGGCCTTCCGTGATTTCCACTTCTGTCGAGGCCACGGTTCGGCGATGGATGCGAAGCCGCTTCACGCGCCGGGGATCGGCGTCCAGAACCTCGAATTCAAGGCCGGCCGGACCGACGATGACCTCGCTGCGGGACGGCACCCGGCCGGCAAGGGTTACGATGAAGCCGCCGATCGTGTCGATGTCCTCGGCGCCCTCCTCCTCGGTCAGGTCGACGCCGAGCATCTCCTTCACCTCGTCGAGGCTCGCGCGGGCATCGGCGATATACGTGCCGTCGGCCGCCTGCGTGACCGTGAGGGTCGCGTCTTCGTCGTGCTCGTCTTCGATGTCGCCCACCACCATCTCGACGAGATCCTCGATGGACACGAGGCCGTCGGTGCCGCCGTATTCGTCGATCACCAGGGCCATGTGGGTGCGCGTCGCCTGCATCCGCACCAGAAGGTCGATGGCCGGCATGGAGCGCGGCACGAACAGGACGGGGCGCAGGATATTGGCAGAGGCCAGAGTCATCGACAGGTCGATCTGGCCGAGGCTTGGCGGAGACGTCTCGTCGCCAGCGCCTGCTTCGGAAGCGCCGCCATCGGCCCGCATGGCGATGAAGTCGAGGAAGTCCCGGATGTGGACCATGCCTTTTGGATCGTCCAGCGTCTCGCCATAGACCGGCAGACGGGAGTGGCCGGCGGTGCGGAAGAGGTTCAGGAGCTCGCCGAGATTGGTCTCGGCCGCTACCGCCACGATATCCGCGCGCGGCACCATCACGTCCTCCACCCGAATGCGGTGGAAGGAGAGCACGTTCTTGAGCATCGCCCGCTCCTGGGGCGAAAAGTCCGTGTCTTCAACGGTTTCCGCGAGAACGTCCTCCAGATCGTGGCGGATGGATTCGCGGGGTTTCAGGCCGAGACGGGTCAGAACCCGGTCGTACCAGTGGTCGCGTGTATCGTCTGTCTCGGTGAGGGTTCGGACAGGGCGTTCGCTACGACTTCGATCTTCGTTCATTGCCGTGGGTTGTCAGCGCTTCAAGCTGCCATATCGCGATAGGGGTCGGCGATGCCAAGGGTGGCGAGCGCCTTGACCTCGAGAGCTTCCATGATGTCCGCCTCCGCCTCGACCTCGTGGTCGTAGCCGAGGAGATGAAGAACGCCATGAACGATCAAATGGGCGAAATGATGCGCAAGCTCCTTGGATTCCTCCTCGGATTCACGCACCAGCGTTTCGTACGCTAGAGCAATATCTCCCAAATGGCGAGGGCCCTCTACGCCTGGCTGCTCCGGCGCCGGGAAGGACAGCACGTTCGTGGGCTTGTCCTTGTTGCGCCAGGTGCGGTTCAACTCCCGGATCTGGGCATCGTCCGTGAGCATGACGCTCGCCTCGAACGCGCCGTCCGCCTCATAGGTGACAGCCAAGGCTGCCTCAGCGGCCTTCTGGGCCAGGGCCTCTACGTCCTCGAGGCGGCCCCAATCACCCGCCTCGATCATGATGTCGAGGGTGATCACGGCCTGCGGTCCCGGTAATCCTGGCGCGGCGGTTCCGGCGGCGCCTCGCGGGCCGCCTTGTCGTAGGCGGTCACGATGCGGCGCACGAGGTCGTGGCGGACCACGTCCGCTTCCTTGAAGGTCACGCGGGTGATGCCTTCCACGCCGTCGAGGATGCGCACGGCCTCGACAAGGCCCGACTTCTGGCCCGGCGGCAGGTCGATCTGCGACGGGTCTCCGGTGATGATCATCCGCGAGCCCTCGCCGAGACGGGTCAAAAACATCTTCATCTGCATCGTCGTGGTGTTCTGGGCCTCGTCCAGCAGCACCAGGGCATTGGTCAGCGTGCGGCCGCGCATGAAGGCCAGCGGCGCGATCTCGATCATGCCGGTCTGCAGGCCCCGGTCCACGTGCCGGGCCTCCATGAAGTCGTAGAGCGCGTCGTAGATGGGGCGCAGATACGGATCGACCTTCTCGCGCATGTCGCCCGGCAGGAAGCCGAGGCGCTCGCCCGCTTCCACGGCCGGACGGGAGATGATCAGGCGGTCCACCTGTCCGGCCTCCAGCAGAGAGACCGCGTAGCCAACTGCAAGCCAGGTCTTGCCGGTGCCAGCCGGGCCCTCGGCGAAGACGAGCTCGTTGGTTTTCAGCGCCTTGATGTAGGTGTTCTGCGCGGCGTTGCGGGCGCGCACAGCCCCGCGCCGGCGGGTGGAGATCTGGTCGAAGGCGGTCAGCCCCGCAGCCGGCTGCTCCTCGGCGGCCGGGAAGAGGCTGCCCTGGAGGGTGCTCTCCTCGATGGCGCCGTCCACATCGCCGGTTCCGAGGGCTCCGCCCTGGCGGGCGCGCTCGTAGAGGCCCTCCAGCACGCGCCGGGCCATCTCGGAGGCTTCCGGCGTGCCCTTCACGGTGACCCGGTTGCCGTTGGCGATGGCGGTCACGTTGAGACGGCGCTCCAGATGGGCGAGGTTCTGGTCGTATTGTCCGAAAACGAGGCTGGCGAGGCGGTTGTCGTCGAAGGTGAGGATGATTTCGGCCTCTTCGACGACGCCCGGATGCAAGCCGCCGGGGTTCCGTCCCTTTTGTGCACGTGCGGTCGCGTTGTCCGCTGGGCTCAAATGCCTCTCCTCTGAATGTTCGCCGCAGGCATTGCGGCAGACGGATATGGGGTCTTGAGGGGAAAGGATCTAGGCCGCGGCTTGGTTGCCGGGCTCGGATATTTCCCCGAACAGGCTGTTCGATCCTGCGCCAATAATCCGCACCGTCACGATCTCGCCGACGGCATGGCGGTCGCTCTCGAACTGCACGGGCTGCAGATAAGGCGACTTGCCGGCCATCTGGCCCGGGTGACGACCCGGCTTCTCCAAGAGAACGTCGAGGGTCTGCCCGACGGTTCCGTGATTGAAGGCCTGCCGCTGCATCTCGAGCAGGTTCTGCAGCCGCGCCAGACGCTCAGCCTTCACGGCCTCGGAGACCTGGGTTTCGATGTCCGCCGCAGGCGTGCCGGGGCGGGGGCTGTACTTGAACGAGAACGAGCTGGCAAAGCCCACGTCCGACACGAGCCGCATGGTGTCCTCGAACTCCGCATCCGTCTCGCCGGGAAAGCCGACGATGAAATCGGACGAGAGCGCCAGGTTTGGCTGGGCCTTGCGGATGCGCTCGATCAGGCGGCGATACTCGTCGCCCGTATGCCGGCGGTTCATGGCGTCGAGAATGCGGTCGGAACCCGACTGAACCGGCAGGTGCAGGTAGGGCATCACGGCAGGCAGATCGCGATGGGCGGCGATCAGTTCATCGTCCATGTCGCGCGGGTGGCTCGTCATGTAGCGCAGCCGCGCGATGCCGGGGATCTCGGCGAGGCGATGCAGCAGCCGGCCGAGCGACCAGACGGCGCCGTCTGGCCCCTCGCCATGATAGGCATTCACGTTCTGGCCGATCAGGGTCAGCTCGCGCACGCCCGCATCAGCAAGACGCAGGGCTTCATCGAGGATCTTGGCCACCGGACGGGAGACCTCGGCGCCGCGGGTATAGGGCACCACGCAGAAGGTACAGAACTTGTCGCATCCTTCCTGGATGGTGAGGAAGGCCGACACGCCCCGGTTCCGGATCGCCGCCTTCGAGGGCTTCGGCAGATGGTCGAACTTGTCCTCGACCGGGAATTCCGTATCGACGACGCGCTCGGAGCGCGGCTTCTTCAGCAGGCTCGGCAGGTTGTGGTAATTCTGGGGTCCCACCACCACGTCGACGGCGGGCGCCCGGCGCAGGATTTCTTTGCCCTCGGCCTGGGCAACGCAGCCGGCCACCACGACCTTTGTCTCGTAGCCTGCCGCCTCACGCTCGTTCTTCAGCTCGCGCACGCGGCCGAGCTCGGAATAGACCTTCTCGGCGGCCTTCTCGCGGATATGGCAGGTGTTGAGGATGACGAGGTCCGCTTCCTCCATGGCCTTGGTTTCGCTGTAGCCCTCGGACGCCAGCATGTCGGCCATGCGCTCGGCGTCATAGACGTTCATCTGGCAGCCATAGGATTTGACGAAGACTTTTTTCACGAGGTCGGCCTGTTCTGCTTGCAATCGGGCGGGCGAAGATGAGCGCCTTTTAAGCCTTTTATGCGTGCAAGAGAATAGCGGCTGTTTGGCTCAATGATTTATTGCCCTGTGTCATCCCCGGCGAGCGCAGCGAGGGAAGGGGATCCACGATCATGCTCAGCGCTATGATTCCCCTTCCCCTCCGCTACGCTTCGGCTGGGAATGACACTGAGCCTTTACTCCCGGAATGCGCCCTCGACCGGAGCCGATAATTGCGCGTCCTCCGCAAGGATCTCGGACACGACCTTCGCGAAGGCCGGGCGCGCGCTGAGCCGTGCATACCAAGCTGCCAGATTCTCGTGCCCCTTCAAGGAAGGCCCAGCAAGGCGCCGCGTCCAGAACACCGTCATGAACACGGCGATGTCCGCCGCCGAAAACGCTCCACAGAGATAATCCCGGCCCTGGAGCTGACAATCCAGGGTGGCGAAATGGCCGGCCAGCGCAGGCTCGGCCTCCCGGGCCTTCAGCTCCTTGGCCTCCCAGCGCTCCAGATCCTCCGGCTTCGGCTCGGTCCGGTGCATGAGAAAGCGCAAGGGCGCCAGCATGATCTCGTCGGCGAAGACGTCGAGCAGGCGGCAGCGGGCGCGCTCGCGCGGATCGCCAGGGTAGAGCGCGGGCTCGGGATAGGCGTCTTCCAGATACTCGATGATCACGGTGGAATCGTATAGGGACAGGTCCCCGTCGACGAAGACCGGGACCTGTCCCTTGGGGTTGAGCGCCAGCACGTCCGGGTGCTTGGGGGCATAGCCCTTCGTCTGGCTGAAAGTGACGCCGATGCGCTCGAAGGCGAGCCCCTTCTCGTAAAGGGCGATCTCCACTTTACGGGAGAAGAGGCTGACGGGACCGGAATAGAGCTTCATCGGGGGCCTTTCGGGTGGAGGCTAGCGGCTGATCGACGGCGGCAGGTGATCCTGCCAGGAGGCTTCATTCAAGCCCTCCACGTCGGCCCGCGACAACCCGATATCATGCAGCGCGTGATCGTCGAGCTCATACAGGATCTTCGAGGTTCTGCGGCGGTCGAGCCAGGCTTCATAGCGCAAAAGCAGGTTCATGAGCGTGTTCCCATGGTTGCGGTGACTGGTGTGGAACCCAAGATTTGCTGCGGCATATCCGGTCGCCATGACGGTTCTCCTTCGATGGCGTTTCTGTGGATATAAATTTGCTCCTGCGATAGGCTATAAGCAAACGAGAAGTTCTTCAGTTCAGCCCAAGCAAAATTTGGGCAGAGTACCGTAAGGCCCCGTCATGTCTCGCCGTCGTCTTCCGCCCCTCAATGCCCTGCGCGCCTTCGAGGCCGCCGCCCGTCATCTCAGTTTCGAGAAGGCCGGGGACGAGATCGCCGTGACGGCCAGCGCCGTGGGCCAGCAGGTGAAAGCGCTCGAGGCCTGGCTCGGGCGACCGCTCTTCCTGCGCCAGCCGAGCCGGGGCGTGGTGCTGACTCCCTTGGGCGAGCGCTATGCGGTGTCCGTCACCGAGGCGCTCAATCGGCTGGACGAGGCGACCGCGCGCGCCTTAAGGCCGGAGGCGTCCAATGTCATCACCGTCAGCGCCATGCCGAGCCTTGCCTCAAACTGGCTCATCCCGCGGCTCGGCGCCTTTCGGGAGCGTCACCCGGAGCTGGATGTCCGGGTCTCCGTGTCAGGGAACCTCACCGACTTCGATCGCGAGGATGTGGACATCGCGATCCGCTTCGGGCGCGGCCACTATCCGGGCCTGCGCACGGACCTGCTGATGGAGGAGTTCTTCTTCGCCGTGTGCAGCGCGGCCCTCGTCAACAATCCGGAGCGCCCTTTGCGCGAGCCCGCCGATCTCATGCGTCACACCCTGATCTACGAAGCCGTCGATGGCGTTCCGGACTACACCACCTGGGACCGGTGGCTGGCAGAGGTCGGAGTCTCAGGGATCGACACCTCGCGCAGCCCCCGCTTCACCCATACCTATCTATGCCTGCAGGCCGCCGCCTCGGGGCAGGGAGTGGCGCTCGCCACCAACGTGCTCATCGGTGATTACCTGAAGGCCGGCCGTCTGGTCCGCCCCTTCCCGCATCAGGTGAAGGGAGCCTATCAGTATTATATCGTCTGCCCCGAGGCGACGGCGGATCGGCCCGCGCTGGCAGCCTTCCGCGCCTGGCTGCTCGATGAAGCGAGGGCGCAGGCGGCGGAGGCGGTGCAGGAATGATAGCGTTTAGGCCGCCCTCAGCGCCCGCCGCACCTCGGCCTCGGCGAAAGCGGTCGCCTGTTTGCGGCTGCCGTTGAAGGGCATCGGCTCGCCCCAGGTCACCACCACGTCGAGGGGAATGCCCTGGATGAACAGCTTGAGATGAGGTGCCAGATCCATGTCGCCGTACCAGGCGATGAAGGGGCGGTCGCGCCGGGTCACGGGCAGGCCGTGGCGGCGGGTATAGGTGATGGCAAGCGGCTGCAGGAGCACGCGCTCGACGCTGTCATGCATGAGCGCCGTCTGGGCCGCACCCACCAGGGAGGAGCGGAAGGGCAGGAGGCGGTTGCCGTCGCTCGTGGTGCCTTCGGCAAACAGCACGACCACCTCGCCCTTCACCAGCCGGTGGGCCAGCGCGTCGTTGACCTCGGCCGTCGCCTTGCGGCGCTGGCGGTCGATGAAGACGGAGCGCTGGAGCGTCGCCATGAAGCCCACCACGGGCCAGCCCTCGATCTCGGATTTCGCGATGAAGGAGAGCGGGTGCAGGGATCCGATCACCGGAATATCGAGCCAGGACACGTGGTTCGACACCACGATGGTGGGCGCCTTGCCGGGCGGGGTGCCGCGCTCGATCACGCGCACGTTGAAGATTTTCAGGAGCGCCCGGTGAAACCAGAGGGGCAGCACGTGCAGGGTGGCCGACCAGCCGAGTCGCAGGGCCAGCATCTGCAATGGCACGAGCACGAGGCTGCACAGGCCGAGCAGCAGCAGCCTGAAGGCGACCGCGAGTGTCGTCACGCGTCGTCCTTGTCCAGCGGCACCGCGTAGAGTTCGAGCCGGTGATACACCACCTTGTAGCCGAGCCGCCGGGCGATCTCGTTCTGCAGCGCCTCGATCTCCTCGGAGCGGAACTCGATCACGTCGCCGGTTTCGAGATTGATCAGGTGGTCGTGATGCTCGCGGGCGGCTTGCTCGTAGCGCGAGCGTCCGTCACGGAAATCGAGCCGCTCGAGAATGCCCTCCGTCTCGAACAGCTTCACCGTGCGATAGACGGTGGAGAGGGAGATGCGGTCGTCCACTCGCGCCGCACGGCGATGCAGCTCCACCACATCGGGATGATCCTCGGCCGCATCGAGAACCTGCGCGATGATCTTGCGCTGGCCCGTCATGCGCAGGCCCTTGTTCCGGCAGGCGCGCTCGATGGCGTCCGACCGGCGCGTTCTGGCGGATGTGCTGTTGCGTGTGGCCAAGGTCAAACGACTCCTTGGCAGCCTTATAGGATAGGTGAATGAAGCGGGCTATAGGTCGAGTGCCATGGTCAGCGCCGAAGCCTTCGTGCCGTCGGCCTTGTGGTAATAACCCTGCCGCCGCCCGGTTTCGCGAAACCCGGCCCGGCTGTAGAGGGCGATGGCCGGCCCGTTCCCCTCCTCGACCTCCAGATGCACACGGGCGACGCCGCGGCGGGAGAGCGCGTCGAGATGGTGCGCGAGCAGGGCACGCGCATGGCCCTTTCCACGCGCCTCGGCCGCGATGGCCACCGTGATGATCTCCGCCTCGTCGAGCACGATCCGCGACAGGACGAAGCCGGAGGGCTTGGTGGTGCGGCCGAGAAACAGCCCGTCCGCCATGACGCCGCGTTCGCCGAGCATGCGCTCGAACTCGAGGGTGCTCCACGGCCGCGGGAAGGCCGAGGCGTGGATCGCCGCCAGCCGCGCGGCGGCACCGGTGCCGACAGGCTCCACATGGGGCGCAGGCGGATGAAGAAAGCGATCGAGAATGCTCATTGCCAGACGTCTATTGCCTGGCGATCCGCGCCCCGTCCTGCGGCTTGGCATCGGGGTCGCGCAGATAAAGCGGTTTCGGCAGGGCCTGGGCCGGGTCGGCCAGCGCTCCGAGGCGCGCCACCCAGCCGATGTCGGGAAAGGTGGACACGTCGCTGACATGGACATCGACGCCCTGCATCCGGGCCTCGGCCGCCAGCATGACGGCGGCCGACCCTGCCACGACGATCGGTCCCGAGCCGAGAAGCCGGATCGCGTCGCGATAGGTCATCAGACCCGGCGGGATGATGGTGCGCCCACCGGGCGCGATGGCCTGGATGTAGAGATGGCCGTGCTTGGCATCGATGGCGGCGGTATAAAGCCCTCGCTTGTCGCCCACCATGAGCGGCGCCAGGAAGGCCGACAGGGTGGCGACCCCCACGACGGGAATGCCGGCCGCCAAGCCGATGCCGCGGGCCGCGCTGATGCCGACCCTCAGGCCCGTATAGCTGCCGGGCCCGACCGTCACGGCGACCCGATCGAGGCTCTCGAACCCGCCGTCCACCTGGGCGGAGAGCCGGTCGAGAAGCGGCATCAGGGCCTCCGCGTGGCCGCGTTCCATCGGGATGGTGTCGGCGGCCAGCGGCACGGTCTCCCCCGCCTGGATGATGCAGGCCGAGCAGGCGCCGAGGGCGGTATCGATGGCAAGGACGCGCAAGACTCGTCTCCGTGGGATCGTGCCGTTCCTTTAGAGCATGACCGGGACGGGAGGGAACCCGATTTGTCGTCTCCCGGGAATTTTGAAGCGGGCAGCTGTGGCTCGGATCAAACAAAAAGCGCGGCTCCTGTCGCCGCGCTTCATGCATTGAGTTCTGAAAGCTTGGATTAGACAGCCTGAACCTCGCGTACGTCCGGCAGGAAGTGGCGCAGCAGGTTCTGGATGCCGTGGCGGAGCGTAGCGGTCGAAGACGGGCAGCCGGAGCAGGCACCCTTCATGACGAGATAGACCGTGCCGTCCTTGAAGCCCCGGAAGGTGATGTCGCCGCCGTCGCCCGCCACCGCCGGGCGGATGCGGGTTTCGAGCAGCTCCTTGATGGTCTCGACGGTCGCAGCATCCTGTTCGTCGAAGAACTCCTCGCCATCTTCTTGGCTAACGCCGTAGCCGTTGGCGAAGAGCGGCGCGCCGGTCATGAAATGCTCCATGATCGCGCCGAGGATCGCCGGCTTCAGGTGCTGCCACTCGCCATCGGCCTTCGTCACGGTGACGAAGTCGTAGCCGAAGAACACGCCGGTCACGCCCGGCACGGCGAAGAGGCGCTGGGCGAGAGGGGACACTTCGCCCTGGTCGGGATTCTTGGCCTCGAAGGTGCCTTCCGGCATCACGACGCGGCCGGGCAGGAACTTCAGGGTGGCGGGATTCGGAGTTGCTTCGGTCTGGATAAACATCGTCGCTTCGTCCTCTGCGCCGGTTCAAGGCCGGCCGAGTGGTGGATTTAGAATTGTTCTAACAGATTCCTCTCCCAATGTGGATCGAATCGAGTCGGATTCCAAGGGGAGAAGCCATACTTCGCGGTCATCCCGGGGCTGCACAGCAGAACCCGGGAACGTGGGATGAGAACAGAGCTTTGTTCTGTGAGTGGTCCCGGATCTTCGCTGCGCTTCGTCCGGGACGACAGAACCATCACCCCGCCAGCGCGTCGATCTCCTCGTCCGACAGGCCGCCTGGCACGATCACGATGGGGACCGGGAAGGAAGCGGCGGCGCGGCCGCCCAGGGTCGAAACCAGAGGACCGGGGCCTTCCTTGCTGCTGCCGGCGCCGAGCACCAGGAAGGAGATGTCCTCGTCTTCCTGGATCAGCTTCATGATCTCGTCCGCCCGGGTGCCGACGCGGATGATCTGCTCGGGTTCGACGCCCGCAGCGTTGCGCGCCTCGCGGGCCGCCGTGTCGAGGAGCTTCTGGGCTTCCTCGCTCGCCTCCTCGATCATGGCCTCGCCCACACCGATCCATTCGAAATTGTCGGGCGGATCCACGACCGCGAGCATCACCATGCTGGCGCCGGTGCGGGCCGCGCGGCGCGAGGCGAAGTGCACGGCCCGGGCGCATTCCGGGGTCTTGTCGACCACCACCATGAATTTCGGCCTGTGGCCCGATTCGTAGGATCGGCGCTTGTCGCTCACGGAACGCTCTCCTGATGAACCCGGATGCTGCCCTGCCTTTGGGGCAAGGGCAAGCGGCTCGCCTGCCGCTCTTTTAAGCAGCGCATAGCGTCAGCGGGCGCGCACGAATCCCACGATGTCCTTGACCGCATCCATGGTCACGGAGGCGAGCGCCCGCGCCCGCGCGGAGCCGTCCGCCAGCACCGCGTCGATATGGCCGGGATCGCCCATGAGGCGGCGCATCTCGTCGGCGACCGGCGAGAGCTTCGTCACCGCCACGTCGACCAGCGACGCCTTGAAGCCGGAGAACTGCGCGCCGCCGTGCTGGCGCAGCACCTCTTCCGGCGTGGTGTCCATGAGCGCCGCGTAGATCGCCACGAGGTTCTCGGCCTCGGGACGGGTCTTCAGGCCTTCGACCTCGGAGGGCAGGGGCTCGGGGTCGGTCTTCGCCTTGCGCACCTTCTGGGCGATGGTGTCCGCATCGTCCGTGAGGTTGATGCGCGAGTAGTCGGACGGGTCCGACTTCGACATCTTCTTCGAGCCGTCGCGGAGCGACATCACCCGGGTGGCCGGACCCTGGATCATAGGCTCGGTCAACGGGAAGAAGGCTTCGCCGAAGCCGTGGGCTGCGATCGACTCGGCCCAGTCGTTGTTGAACTTCTGGGCGATGTCGCGGGTGAGCTCCAGGTGCTGCTTCTGGTCCTCGCCCACCGGCACATGGGTGGCGCGGTAGACCAGGATGTCGGCCGCCATCAGGCTCGGATAGGCGTAGAGGCCGACGGAAGCGTTCTCGCGGTCCTTACCGGCCTTGTCCTTGAACTGGGTCATGCGGTTGAGCCAGCCGAGACGGGCGACGCAGTTGAACACCCAGGCGAGCTCCGCATGCTGGGGCACCTGGGACTGGTTGAAGACGATGTGGCGCTTCGGGTCGATGCCGGCGGCGAGGAACGCGGCGGTCACCTCCCGGATCTGCCGGGTGAGGTCGGCGGGGTTCTGCGGCACCGTGATCGCGTGCATGTCCACGACGCAATAGATGCAGTCGTAGTTCTCCTGCATGGCCACGAAGCGCTTGATGGCCCCGAGATAATTCCCGAGATGAAGGTTTCCCGTGGGCTGAACGCCCGAGAACACCAGTTCCTTGAACTGCGCCATCGCCTTGAACTCCCGCGGGACGCGTATGCGAGCCAGATAACCCGCGAGCTGCCCCGAACTCTTTTCCAATGCATCGTCCTGACGGAAGGCGAAAGAAACGCCCTCCCGGAACATGCTTCTCTGCGGCGGGGTTACGACAGGCCCGCGTCGGGACGCAAGGGTTCTGACGATTTTTTCGTGAGAGAGGCCCAATCGTCGCGGGTGAGGGCGCCGGTCGCGAGGGCAGCAAGCGCATAGAGTGCCAAGCCGCCGAGGCACATAGCCGCCAGCATGGGTGGCTCCGGGTCGGGAAACAGGCTTCTGGCACCCAGGAGCCCCAGGCTCATGATGAGGACGGACACCCCCGTTCGCGTCAGGCGGCCCAGGCTTCGGCGGTCGAGCGACCAGAGGCCGAATCGGTGCAGTCCCAGGATCACCGCAGCCGTATGGGCAAGGCAGCCGAGGCTCAACCCCACGGCAATCCCGGTCGGGCCGAACGGCCAGGCGAGGAGGAGGGAGGCGGTCACGGTCATGGCGAGGCCCAGGCCGAAGGCTGCAAGCGCCGTTCGCACGGAGTTCAGGGCGAAGAGGGTCTGGCTCAGGACCTTCGCCAAGGTGGCGAAGGGCAGCCCCAGGCTCAGGGCCATGAGCACCAGGGCGGTGCCTTCGGCATCGGTGGACACGAAGGCGCCGCGCTCGAACAGAACCGTGCTGATGGGGCGGGCCAAGATGAACAGGGCGGTGCCGGCCGGCAGGGCGAGGAGCACCGCTACCTCCAGGGCCCGGTTCTGCGCCGTCACGAGCGCTTGGCGCTCGCCGGCCTGATGGCGCCGGGCAAGCTCCGGCAGGAGCAGGCTCGCGCTCAGGCCCGCTATCAGGCCCAGCGGCAGCTGCATCACCCGCTCGGCGTAGTAGAGCCAGGACACGCCCGACGGCCAGAAGGACGCGATCTGGGTGGCGGCGAGAAAGTAGATCTGCACCGCGCCACTCGCCACCAGCACGGGAAACCCTGCCAGCAGCAGGCTCTTCAGGAGAGGCGACCAACGCGGGCGGCGAAAACGAACGAGGCTTCCACCGTCCCGCAGGATCGCTGCGGCCACGATGGCAAGCTGGATCAGACCGGCGAGGCTCGAGGCGGCGGCAAGCCACGCAGCCTTGCGGGCGAGAGGCAGATCAAATGCGCTCTCCAGCACGACGAGCGTCAGAATCAGCCCGCCGTTCACCGCCAGGGGCGCGAGCGCCGTTGCGGTGAAGAATCCGCGCCAGTTGAGAACGGCAGCCGCCACGGAGGCGAGCGTCACGCAGATCACGATCGGGAAGGACAGGCGGGTATAGAGCGCGACCAGCGCCAGCGTCCCGCCGTCGTCATGCAGGCCCGGCGCGAGGAGAAAGGCGATGAGGCCAGCGCCAATTTCCACGAGGCCGGTGAGCGCCAGAAGAACAAGGGCGACGATGCTGAGCGTATCGCCCGCCATCTCGGCTGCCTCGTTCGGCGCCAATCGGCTCAAGGCCGGTACGAGCGCCGGATTGAGCCCACCCTCGCCGAGGATGCGGCGCACGAGGTTCGGCAGGCGCAAAGCGGCGAGAAACGCATCCGCCGCCGGACCGGCGCCCAAGGCCTGCGCGAACAGCACGTCGCGCGCGAAGCCGAGAACGCGCGACGCGACCGAGCCGAGGCCGACGAGAAGGGAGGAGCGGATGAGCGACATGCGCCCTGAGGCTTAGCCGGTTCGGTTCGCCTCGTGCAACTTCCTCTTGTCCCTTACGGAGAAAGTGCTGCGCTGTTTCATCCCCGGCGGCCGCAGGCCGGGAAGGGGATCCACTCACACGGCCCGGTGCTATGGATTCCCTTCCCCTCCGCTGACGCTCCGGTCGGGGATGACACCGGAGCGCGTGTTCGCGAAACAATTAATCAGCCCCTCGCCTGTGCGATGGCCTCGCGCTTCTGGGCCAGCGTCATGCCGCCCGCATAGGATTGCGTGGCGACCAGGAAGGACGGTGTGGCGACGAAGCCGAGGGAGTCGCCGAGTTTGAGCGTGTCCTTCATCCACTGCGTCGTGCGCTCGGCATCGGCGGCTTGTTCCAGGCGCGGGCGGTCGCCGCCGAGGCGTTCGGCCTCCGCGAGCGCCCGGCTGCCATCCACCGTGCCGCGCAGGCGGAACAGAGCGAGGTGCAGGTCGAGGTAGCGCTCGGGGCCATGGAGCTGGAGATAGGCAAGCGCCGCCTTGGTCGCCGTCACCGACGGGATGCCGAGCACGGCGAAATTCACCAGCACGTAGGAGAGATCCGGCTCCGCCTTCAGAAGCTGTGGCAGGTCCCCGGCCGAGCGTTTGCACCAGGGGCAGTTGTAGTCGAAATATTCAATCATGATCACGTCGCCATGCTGGTGACCGAGGCGCACGGCGGATGGCAGGGCCAGCGTATCCTCCACCAGCTCGATAGGGACGAGCTGCGGCTCCGGGGCGGATTGCGCGAAGGCGGGAATGCCGGTGCCGGATGCGGCAAGACCGGCCAGGAGGGTGCGGCGGGACAGGATCATGACAAAGCGACTCGACGGTAGGGAAGCTCCTCGTGCCGCCCGATCATGGCGATGGCAAGGCCAAGGTTGGCAGTCTCTCACACTCGTGAAAGATCCGAGCTGATCAGAGAGTCCGTTGAATTCAGCCTCGTTCTTGCGGACAATCGGTCCAACCTGTGAGGAAATCCCGATGAGTTCCGTTTTCAGCCAGGACGAACTGGCCGTGATCCGACGCGCCTATGCCAAGCAGATTCTCACGCTGTCGAGCGTTGCCGATGATTCCAGACTCGAGGACGCGTTCGGCACCGTTCCGCGCGAGCGCTTTCTCGGCGCGCCGCCCTGGCTGATGTCGCGCGCCACAAGGGGCTACGAGGCCGTCGCGTCGCACGATCCCACCGTGCTCTACCAGGACGCGCTCTTCGCTCTCGCGTCGGAAAACGGCGTCAACAACGGCAGTCCGTCCCTTCATGCCCGCTGCTTGCACGCCCTGTCCCTGCGCGAAGGCGAGCGCGTGGCCCATATCGGCGCGGGAACGGGCTACTACACGGCGCTGCTGGCCCATCTCGTCGGCACGAAAGGGCATGTGCTCGCCGTCGAGTTCGATCCCGTTCTGGCCGAGCGCGCCCGGGACAATCTGGCGGATCGATCCAATGTCACCGTCGTCCAGGGCGACGGCGCAGAATGGCCGCAGGAGGATGTGGATGCGGTTTACGTGAATTTCGCCGTCGAGCGCCCGGCCGAGGCCTGGATCGAGCGTCTGAAGCCCAATGGCAGGCTCATCTTTCCCCTCGGCGTTCCGCGACCAAAGCCGAGCCCGCTGGGCGGGACGCATTCGCTTTATGGCGCAGGCTTGTACGTGACACGCAAGAAGGCCGGCTTTGCAGTGCGATGGCTCGGCCACGTATCCTTCGTCTGTGCGGAGGGCCGTCTGTCCCAGCCAGGTGAGGATAGACGGGAATTGCAAGCTGCCTTCGAGAGCGGCGGGATGGAATTCGTGCGCAGCATGGTCTGGCGGGAGAGTGCCTCGCCCGGACGATGCTGCTTCACTGGAGCGGGCTGGGCTCTGTCCTATGACGCGGTGCCGGAATGATCGAGAGCATCGGATGGAACCCAAAAGTGCAAATCCACTTTTGGGTTCCATCCGATGCTTTAGGCTACATGCCCTGCCATGAGGCGAGGAAGGACGGCACGTCGCCGGCCGGCATCGGGCGCCCGAAATGGTAGCCCTGGACCAGATCGCAGCTCATGCGCTGCAGGAGAGACGACTGGAACGCCGTCTCGACGCCTTCGGCGACGATCTCGATTCCGAGACTGTGCCCGAGGCCCAGCACGGCCTTCACGATGGCCGCATCTCCGGCATCCGCTTCCAGGCCGCTCACGAAGGTGCGGTCGATCTTGAGCGTGTTCACCGGAAAGCGCTTGAGATGCGACAGGGAGGCATAGCCCGTGCCGAAATCGTCGAGCGCGATGGTGACGCCTTCGGCGCTTAAGGTCCGCAGGGCCCGCTCCACGAACTCGGCGCCGGAACCGAGGAACACGCTCTCGGTCACCTCCACCTCCAGGCATCGGGCCGGCACGTCCGCGCGCCTCAGTTCGTCGAGCACGCGCTCGGCGTAATCGCCGCGCCGGAATTCGGCGGCCGACGCATTGACGGCGATGCGCCCGATGGAGAGCCCGGCATCGAGCCAGCGCCGCATGTCGGACAAGACGCAGGCGCGCATGCGGTCGCCGATAGCGGTGCCGAGTTCGGTATCGTTGAAGGCTGGAGCGATCTTTTCAGGCGATTGGATGCCACCGCGCGGATGCTGCCAGCGCAGGAGAGCCTCGAAGCCGCCGATCGCTCCTGAAGCCAGCACCACCTTGGGCTGGTAGAACGGCATGATCCAGCCGGATTGCAACGCTTTCGCCGCCACCTCCAGGGCCGAGGCCGTCCTCTGCGCTTCCTGGCGCAGGGCCGGGACGAACATCTTGAACGCGCCGCGCCCGGAACTCTTGCTGTGATAGAGCGCGAGATCCGCCTGTTTCTGAAGATCCTCGGGGCTTGTCTCGGGCCCGACCGTGATCGCGCCGCCGATGCTGGTGCGGCAGTCCAGCGCCTTCCCGCTGCGCTTGAGCGGCTCCTGCATCCGGCACAGGATCGCCCGCGCGGCCTCGGCAACGTCCGCTTCGCCGGTAATATCGGGCAGGATCACGGCGAACTCATCGCCGCCCAAGCGGGCCACCATATCGGTGGCTTTCACCGCCTGCCGCAGGCGCTGGGCAAACTCTTTCAGAAGATCGTCGCCGGCATCGTGACCGAACCGGTCGTTGATTTGCTTGAGATGGTCGAGATCCATGACCAGGAGGCCGACGGCATGGGATGCGTCGGGGGTCTCGTCCAAAACCTGCTTGAGGCGTTCGCGGAAGAACCGCCGGTTGGCGAGACCGGTGAGATCGTCGTGGTAGGCGGCCCGATGCAGCTGTTCCTGGGCGAGCTTGCGGTCATGAATATCCTCGACCGTCCCGTACCAGCGAACCACCGTGCCGTTCTCGGCAAAGCGCGGGATCGCCCTGCTCCGGAACCAGCGGTAGCTTCCATCCGCAAGGCCCCCGCGGCATTCCACGTCGAGCGGCTGATTCGTGTGGATGGCGTCGATCCATTTCTGTCGAACCAGGGGCAGATCGTCGGGATGCACCACCCTGGCCCAACCGGAGCCTACCGTATCGTCGGGTGAAACTCCCATCAGCTGGTTCCAGCGCGTGGAGGTGCTGAGGATGTTGCCCTGGCTGTCCGCCGTCCAGGGGATCTGAGGATTCAGCTCGACCGAATGGCGGTAATGTTCCTCGCTCTCGCGCAAGGCCGCCTCGCTCCGCTGCCGCTCGATGGCGAGCGCCGCCAGATGCGACACGACATCGATGCTCGCCATCTCGCTCCGGGTCGGGGATCGTGGCTCGGCATAATAGAAGCCGAAGGTGCCGAGCACATCGCCGGTCTGCGAAAGGATCGGCTTCGACCAGCAGGCCCGCAGGTCGTGCTGCGCGGCGAGGTCACGCCATGGGGCCCAGAGCGGATCGCTCGCGATATCCGACACGATCACGGTGCTGCGCCGGTAGGCAGCGGTGCCGCACGAGCCGATGTCCGGTCCGATCGGAAGGGGGTCGATCGCCGCGTTGTAGGTCGGAGGAAGATTGGGGGCCGCTCCATGGCGGAGCATCTGGCCCGCCGGGTCGAAGAGGAGGACCGAGCAGCGCGCTCCGGCAATCTGGTCCTCGGCCAGACCGCAGAGCGCGGTCAGAACATCGCCGAGGGGGTGCCCGGCCACGATCATCTCGAGCACCCTGGTATGGCCCAGATGGGTCAGCTCGGCGAGCTTGCGGTCCTGGATGTCCTGGGTGGTGCCGTACCAGAGGATGACGGCACCGGCCTCGTCCCGGTGTGCGCCAGCGCTGGAGCGGAACCACCGGTAGCTGCCGTCGGCCGTTCTGATCCGGTACTCGCACTCGTAGGATGCACCGGATGTCAGGGTCTCGCGCCGGGCCTGCTTGAGACGCGCCGCGTCATCCGGATGCACGAACTGAATCCAGCCATACCCCAGCAGGTCTTCGAGGGAGTAGCCAAGCATCTCCGCCCAGCCAGGCCCGATATGGAGGATACGGCCTTCTTTATCCGAAACCCATGGGATTTGGTGGCTCAGTTCGATGGCGTAACGGTATAAGCTCTCTTTTTCAGAGAAAGCATTGTAAGCAGCATCGAATACCGTCTCACGATAAAGACTATCTCCTTGAAAGGGAGCGGTGGACTGGCTGCGATGCATTTGACAGACTTGAGAATACTAAAATGTCAGGGAAAAAATCTTGGCCGACATGGCTCCTTCTGTCTATCCGACAAAAGGCACCTTGCGATTGCAAGGGTTAATTAAATCGATAACGGGTTTTTCCTTTAGGGAATTCGAGGGCTGAGAGCCGTTGCTGGCAGAGGGAACCCCGATGCCGCCTGCCAGGGCGCTGCTCTGTTAAGGATATCGGTGGGTCGAACGCAAAAAGGCCGCTCGTCTCGCAACGACCGGCCTCCGCATAGTCAGGCACCGATCCGGGATCGGCGCGAACGATCTCGCTTCAGTCTTCCTCGCCCGTCACGCCGGCGGCATCCTGGGCCTTCAGTACCTCGGGGCGCGGCATGGAAATGATGTTGTAGCCGGAATCCACGTAGTGGATCTCGCCGGTCACACCGCGGGACAGATCCGACAGCATGTAGAGGGCCGCACCCCCCACATCCTCGATGGTGATGTTCTGGCGTAAGGGAGAATGGGCCTTCTGGTAGGTGAACATCAGGCGCGCATCGGCGATGCCCGCGCCGGCGAGCGTCCGCACGGGACCGGCCGAGATGGCATTGCAGCGGATGCCGTCCGGGCCGAGATCATTGGCGATGTAGCGCACGGATGCCTCAAGGGCCGCCTTCGCCACGCCCATCACGTTGTAGTTCGGCATGACCCGGGTCGAGCCGCCATAGGTCAGCGTCAGGAGCGAGCCGCCGTTCCGCATGCGCTTGGCGGCCCGTTGGGCGATCTCCGTGAAGGAGAAGCAGGAGATCACCATGGTGCGGGAAAAGTTCTCCCGGGTGGTGACGTCTACGTAGGGGCCCTTGAGCTGCGACTTGTCGGAAAAGCCGATGGCATGGACCACGAAGTCGAGGCCGTCCCAGGCCTTGTCGAGGGTGTCGAACACCGCATCCACCGAGGCGAGATCCTCCACGTCGCAGGCGATCACGAGGTTGGAGCCGAGCGACTGCGCCAGCGGAGCCACGCGCTTGCCGAGCGCCTCGCCCTGATAGGTGAAGGCGAGCTCCGCCTCATGCTGCGCCAGGGCCTTGGCGATGCCCCAGGCAATGGAGTGGTCGTTCGCGACGCCCATGATGAGGCCGCGCTTTCCTTGCATCAGACCGGTCACGTGGGTTCCCCTCTGCATCGGCTCCAGGGTGCGACGCCAATTGTTATGAAAGTGTGCATCGCGAGCCGGAATTATGGTGTCGGTGAGCATGTCCATGCGTGACCCTCTTGGAATGAGTGGCGCATCGCATGGACCTGTCTCAGGTTGATGACGTCAGTCTTACCCGTTGTGACGGCTGAAGACGAGTGTGGCATTGGTGCCGCCGAAGCCGAAGGAGTTCGACAGGACCGTGTCGATCTTCGCATCGTCGATCCGCTTGCGCACGATGTTCATGTCGGCGAATTCCGGATCGATCTCGTCGATATGGGCGCTCTCGCAGATAAAGCCGTTCTTCATCATCAAGAGCGAATAGATCGCCTCCTGCACGCCGGTCGCGCCCAGCGAGTGGCCGGTGAGGGATTTGGTCGCGGAGATCGGCGGGCACTTGTCGCCCGAGCCGAAGACCGTGCGGATCGCCTCGATCTCCTTCTGGTCGCCCACGGGAGTCGAGGTGGCGTGCGGGTTGATGTAGTCGATCGGGTTGTGCACGCCCGCAAGCGCCATGCGCATGCAGCGGATCGCGCCTTCGCCGGACGGCGCCACCATGTCGTAGCCGTCCGAGGTCATGCCGTAGCCGACGATCTCGCCGTAGATCTTGGCGCCGCGGGCCTTGGCATGCTCCAGCTCCTCCAGCACCAGCACGCCCGCCCCGCCGGCGATGACGAAGCCGTCGCGGTTGACGTCATAGGCGCGGGAGGCTTTCGACGGAGTGTCGTTGTATTTGGTGGACATAGCGCCCATGGCGTCGAAGAGGTTGGACATGCTCCAGTCCAGGTCTTCGCAGCCGCCGGCGAACATCACGTCCTGCTTGCCGTACTGGATCATCTCGTAGGCATTGCCGACGCAATGGTTGGAGGTCGCGCAGGCCGACGAGATCGAATAGTTCACGCCCTTGATCTTGAACCAGGTGGCGAGCGTCGCCGAGGCCGTGGACGACATGGCCTTGGGCACAGCGAACGGTCCGATGCGCTTGGGTCCCTTCTCACGGGTGATGTCGGCGGCTTCCACGATGATGCGGGTGGAGGGACCGCCCGAGCCCATGATGATGCCGGTGCGCTCGTTGGAGATCTCGCTCTCCTCGAGGCCGGAGTCCCGGATCGCCTGGTCCATGGCCACATGATTCCAGGCAGTGCCCTTGGCGTGAAAGCGCATGGCGCGCCGGTCGACGAGCTCCTCCGGGTTGAGGGTCGGGGCGCCCTGCACCTGGCAGCGGAAGCCGTATTTCGCGAAATCCTCGGCCTTGGTGATGCCGGACTTCGCTTCGCGCAGGGAGGCCAGCACCTCCTGCGTGTTGTTGCCGATGGACGACACGATGCCCATTCCGGTGACGACGACGCGCCTCATAGCCTACCTCTTCTCAGGACCTTCACGGCCGATCTTAACGCTTCAACACGTAAGGCCGACGATGCGCATTCTCAACAGTGAGCCATGCGAATGGGATAAAGCGTGATCCCAAGAACGAAGGCCCTGCCGTGGAACGACAGGGCCGGTTCTTTAAAAAAGATTGCGCTTTGTCAACAGTTTGGATCGGAACTACCCGCCGACCGGAGCTTCGGCCTGGAACAGCCCGACGCGCATATCCTTGGCCTCGTAGATCCGGCGACCGTCGGCCTCGAGCCAGCCGTCGGCGATGCCGAGCACCAGCTTCGAGCGGAACACGCGCTTGAGATCGACGCCGTAGACCACCTTCTTGACGGTGGGCAGCACCTGATCGGAGAACTTCACTTCGCCGACGCCGAGCGCCCGGCCGCGGCCCGGGGAGCCGCCCCAGCCGAGGAAGAAGCCGGTCATCTGCCAGAGGGCGTCGAGACCGAGGCAGCCCGGCATCACCGGGTCGCCCTTGAAGTGGCAGGGGAAGAACCAGAGGTCCGGCCGCACGTCGAGTTCCGCCACCACATGACCCTTGCCGTAGGCGCCGCCATCCTCGCCGATGGAGGTGATGCGGTCGAACATCAGCATGGGTGGAAGCGGCAATTGCGCGTTGCCGGGGCCGAACAACTCTCCGCGCCCGCAGGCAAGGAGCTCTTCATAATTAAAGCTGGACTGGCGGGCCATGCCGGGTGCCGATCCTTTCCCTAGGGTCTCAACAAGGGGCCTCAAGAAAGCCTCGGGGCCATGGTGCGGCTCTGGTAGCACAGGCTTGGCCGTCCATCAAAGGGACCCGAGCCGGGATTCTTTCCAGCCTCAACCATCATCCCAAGGACCCTGCCAAGAACCATGCTCCCATGAGCCATCCGGGGGCAGCCTTGCGGCAACCCTCTCGCTTTCTTATTATCGTGATGTTAGAAGCGCGCATTCGTCCATTCAGTTCCGTGACATGACCGATCCTTTGTCCGCCTATATCGCATCCACCACCGCTCCGGCTCACCGGAAGGGCTGCCCCGTGTCCGAATTGCGGGACAAGCTGCGGCGCGTGGGCCTGCGTCCGACCCGTCAGCGCGTGTCCCTGGGCTGGCTTCTGTTCGGCAAGGGCGACCGGCACATCACGGCCGAAATGCTCTTCGACGAGGCGTCCCGCGCCCGCGTGCCGGTGTCGCTGGCGACCGTCTACAACACCCTGCACCAGTTCACCGAGGCCGGCCTCCTGCGCCAGCTCGCTGTGGACGGCGCCAAGGCCTATTTCGACACAAACCCCACCGAGCACCACCACTTCTTCCTGGAGGAAGAGGGCGAGCTCGTGGACATGCCTATCTCAGGCCTGAGCGTCGCCGACCTGCCCCAACCGCCCGACGGCATGGAAGTGGCGGGCGTCGAGGTGATCGTGCGCCTGCGCCGCAAGGGCGCTTAAACTTCCCTCGTTGAGAGCGGCGTCCGGACTCAGCGCATCGGGCGGACCCAGCGGGCCACGCCAGTGAAAAGTGGCCCCGGTTTTCTGCCCTCAACGATGCGCCGCTTAAGGGATTGACCATCGGATCAATCCCAAAAGTGCCTTCCACTTTTGGGTCCGATGCTCCAGATGCCGCTCAGCCATAGCCTTTTCGCTCTTCTCGTCACGGTGATCTGGGGCCTGAGCTTCGTCGTCATCAAGCTCGGGGTCGGCACCACGCCGCCCCTGCTCCTGGCAGCCCTTCGCTTCCTCTTCGCCGCAATCCCAGCGGTCTTCTTCGTTCCGCGTCCGAAGACGAGCTGGACGATCATCGTGGCTTACGGCTTCTTCCTGGGTGTCGCCCAGTTCGGGCTGCTCTTTGCCGCCATCGCGTTCGGCATGCCGGCGAGCCTCGCCTCCGTGGTGATGCAGGCGCAGGTCTTCTTCACGATCCTCTTCGCCGCCCTCCTGATGAACGAACGGCCCGGGCCGCATCAGATCGCAGGCGGACTCGTGGCCGGCCTGGGCCTCGTGCTCATCGCTTGGCCGCGCATGACCGGCGGGGGCGCCGGGCCGTTCGTCATGACGGTAATCGCGGCCGCCGCCTGGGGCGTGGCCAACATCGTGTCCAAGCGGGCCGGCCGGGTCGACATGCTGGGCTTCATCGTCTGGTCGAGCCTGGTCGCGCCGCTGCCGCTTTTCGGCCTCTCGCTCTGGCTCGACGGCCCTGAAGCGGTGATCGCCGCGCTGACCCGCATGGACGGCGGGACGCTCGCGGCGGTGGCCTATCTCGCCTACCCGACCACGATCTTCGCCTTCGGGATCTGGGCCTATCTGCTCTCCCGCCACCCGGCCGCCACGGTGACGCCCTTCGCGCTCTTCGTGCCGGTCGCCGGGATCCTGGGCTCGGTCCTCATCCTGGGCGAGGCGGTGCACCCGATCGAGGCTGTCGGCGGCGCCGTGATTGTGCTGGGCCTCGCCTTTAACGTCTTTGGACCGCGGCTGAAGAAGGCAGTTCGAAAGGTCCTATAAGACCGACGAGGCCCATTTTATCCTTCACTGGTAACTCTATGGTTGAGTAAAGGCAATTATTCGCAATCTAAAGTTGGAGAAACTCATGCTACGCACTTGATCGGGGGGTGAACGAGGAGGCCAATCATGGACTCACGAATTTACAGCGTCGATGAAGTACACGTCGCAAGCTTCGATCTTGTCCCTAAGGCTCCTTTGGCCATCAGCGTCATGGCTCGTGGGAAGGTCAACTCGACGGGCTGGACCAATCCACGACTGAGCCCTTGGATCTATATCGCGCCGCCTGAGGACGGGATTCTGGATCTCGATTTTATCGCAACGGCTCCGACTGGCTATGCTCTCTACGTTATTTCCCCGATCTGTGTCTGCTTCGCCCTCCCTGTCCCGTACTGGGTGCGCGGCGTTCGAATTCACAGCTCGACGAATAAAGAGGAGGCTACGTTCAAGCGGCCCAAAGGAGCCCCGGACAAAGACTTCGAAGGCTTACCCTTACCTTGGCCATTCCCATGGCATGCTCCCTTGGCGACGGCGTAAAAGCAAGCTCGGGCTGCCGTGCTAGCGCAGCAGCCCGAAACCGACCAGGGCATAGGCGATGAGAAAAATCGCCACGAAGATGTTGAGGAAGCGCGGCGCTACGATCGAGGCGATCCCGAGAACCAGAGCCAGGATCGGGAGAATATTCTTGAGGCTGAGCGAAAGCGTCATACAGCAGGCCTTCAGGTGCAGGAACGTGTTACTTCGTTCTAGAACCCAAAAGCTTGATAAATCGGTAAAGGCCTACTCGACCGTCTCGTTGGGATAGACGCCCCACAGCTTCTCCTGCTGGATGTAGCCGTCCACGTCGCGGGCGCCGTCCATGGTGATCATCACTCGGCACCACCGGCCGTCGCAGCCCTTGATATTGGTGATCACCCCCGGCTGGAGATGAGCCGCCACGCCACTCTTCTCATCGGCGCGCTCGAACAGGCTGATCGGCGGCTGGTGGCCCTTGGCCCAGGGCATGGCAAGCGCCGTGCGGCGCCCCGACAGGAGCGAATGGAGAACCCAGCCTTCAGTGCCTTCCGAATCGCGGATGCGCCGCCAGGTCTCGTATTCGGCGATGATCTCCACGGGCAGCCCCGCGCGCTGGAACACCCAGGCGGTCCGGTGGTCCTTGGAGGGGCCCTCGCGCAGGTTGACCCGGTCGGTCTTGAGGCTGACATAGCGGGGCACGGGCAGGCCGGTGCCGAGGCGTCCGCCTGGAGATTGCTGCGCAAGGGCCGCTCCGGTGCTCAGGCTCACGACAGCAAGGGCAAGAACGGTCTTGCGCATGGTTTCCCCGATCATGACTTTGTCTTGGATGGCAGGCTCTGGTAGAGAAGCTTGACGGATGCCGCCACGCGGCGGGTCGTCACCTTTGATCGCCGAACCAGGGTTAAGAGAGCGTGAAACTCTTTCCAATTCGCGGTTTTTTCAGTGCTGAGGGCATTTAGGCCGATGAAAAAAAGACCTTTGGTCGTCGTCACCCGCCGCCTGCCCGACGTGATCGAGACGCGCCTGCGCGAATTGTTCGACACACGCCTCAACCTCGAGGACAAGCCGCTCTCAGCCGAAGAGCTCGCGGAAGCGGTCAAGACCGCCGACGTGTTGGTTCCCACCATCACCGACGAGATCGATGCGGGCATCATCGAGCAGGCCGGGCCGAACCTGAAGCTCATCGCCAATTTCGGCAACGGCGTCGACAACATCGATGTGTCGGCGGCGGTGGCCAAGGGCATCACCGTGACCAACACCCCCGGCGTGCTCACCGAGGACACGGCCGACATGACCATGGCGCTGATCCTGGCGGTGGCCCGTCGCCTCCCGGAGGGCGCCCGCGTGATCCCGGACGGGGACTGGGCCGGCTGGTCGCCCACCTGGATGCTGGGGCGGCGCATCACGGGCAAACGCCTCGGCATCGTCGGCATGGGCCGCATCGGCCAGGCGCTGGCCCGGCGGGCGAAAGCTTTTGGCCTGTCGATCCACTACCACAACCGCCGCCACGTGCCGCCGAAGATCGAGGCGGAGCTTGAGGCGACCTATTGGGAATCCCTCGACCAGATGCTGGCCCGCATGGACATCGTGTCCGTGAATTGCCCGCATACGCCGGCCACCTATCATCTTCTCTCGGCGCGGCGCCTGAAGCTCATGAAGCCCGACGCGATCCTGGTGAACACCGCCCGCGGCGAGATCATCGACGAGGGGGCGCTCACCAAACTCATCGAGGCGGGCGCCATCGCGGGTGCGGGCTTGGACGTGTTCGAGGAGGAGCCTGCCGTCAATCCGCGCCTCGTGCGACTGGCGAAGCAGGGCAAGGTGGTGCTCCTGCCGCATATGGGCTCGGCCACGCATGAGGGGCGTGTGGCCATGGGCGAGAAGGTGATCGTCAACATCCGCGCCTTCGTGGATGGCCACAAGCCACCGGACCGGGTGCTGCCCAGCATGCTCTGAGCACGCCAAGCGACAAGATCAAACCGACAAGATCAGCTCTCAATCAGCGTGGTGATGAGGCGCTCGGGCGGACAGCCCTTGATCCAAAGCCTCTCTAACATATGTTAATGCGCATGATTCGCGTGGGCCGACCCTCGTGATCTCCGACCTTCCTCCTGTCGCGAGCCCGTCTCTCCGATGAACGGCCATTCGATTCCCTCGCGACCTGTTGTCCTTCTCGTGGAGGATGAACTTCTCGTTCGCATGGCGACGGCCGATGCCCTTACGGATGCGGGGTTCGATGTGATCGAGACCGCCCATGCCCAGGCGGCGCTGGAGGCCCTCCAGTATCGGGACGACATTCGGGTGCTGTTCACCGACGTGAAAATGCCGGGGACCATGGATGGGCTCGCACTCGCAGACCTCGTGCGCCGTCGATGGCCTCACATTCTCGTGGTTGTCACATCGGGCCATTTGGATGCGGGCAGCATCCTCTTGCCGGACGATGCTGTCTTCATCGCCAAGCCCTATGGCGAGCAGGCGCCAATCAATCTGATTCAGGCTCTGCTGAGCTGACGGCCTGACGGCGTTCAAACCTCGCGCCTGAATTGATCTGCGTGTCTTGCCCGGTCGCTTCGCTCACGGATTTGTGGGCTGCGTCCTTATGCAACCGAAAACCACCTGCAGCGTAAACATATGTAAGTGCGGCTAAGAATGGAGTTTGGCCAGAACAGGGCTGTTCCTACCTTCTGCAATGACCCGTATGACCAACCCTCTGATCCTCAAGCTCGAACAGCGCGACCACCTCTCCGACGAGGAGAAGAGGGCGCTGGAAAACGCGATATCACGCGTTCGGGTCGTCGAAGCCGATGAGGACATCGTGCGGGAAGGCGACCGCCCTGGCGAAAGCTCCTTGCTCCTGGACGGGTTTGCCGCCCGCTACAAGATCGTCTCGAATGGACGGCGGCAGATCTCGGCCCTTCACGTGGCCGGTGACTTCATTGATCTGCACAGCTTTCTGCTGAAGACGATGGATCACGGGGTTCTGGCACTCACAACCTGCCGCATTGCCAGCGTCCCGCACGCGACGCTTGAGAAGATTACCGACGAGTATCCTCATCTGACCCGGATGCTGTGGCTCGATACCCTGATCGATGGCGCAATTCACCGGGAGTGGCTCACCGCCATGGGGCGCCTTTCGGCGGCCGCCCATATGGCGCATCTGATCTGCGAGCTCTACCTGCGTCTCAAGGTCGTCGGCCGTGCCGAGAGCGACACGGTTCAGCTTCCGATCACTCAGGCGGAGCTCGGCGATACGCTGGGGCTGTCGACGGTCCATGTGAACCGCGTGCTGCAGGAACTGCGCAAGGAGGGACTGATCCGTTTCCAGGGCGATGTATTGACCATCCTCGATTGGGAGCGGCTGAAGAAGGTGGGCGAATTCACCTCCACCTATCTCAGCCTGCAGAACGAGGACCGGTGACCCTGATCCGCGGACGAGACATGCCTGACATCACCTTGCAATCCATCTCCGTTATGATCGATGGCGGCGCCCATGACGGGCAGCTTGTTCTCTCCGACGGGCACTTGGTGGCTGTTCTGTCTCGTGTGACGTCGCAGGAAACAGCCGGTGGGCGCGGACAGGCCGAAGGCTGGTTTCTGGAAGCTGGTTTTGGTCCCTGCGGCCCCGTGATGAGCGTCAGCCCACCGGTCTTTGTCGATGTGGAAGAGGCGATCATGTGGGTCCGCAACCGGCTGGATGCCGGACTTTCCGCACACTGACTTTTATCGGGCGAGGGATCGGACGATCTCGCCGGCGGCCCGCTCGCCTTCCTCCCAGGCGCCTCCCGCCGTGCCCCATTGCGCTCGCGACAGCGCCTCGCCGGCAAACCAGATCCGCTCGCCGACGGGCGCCTTCAGGGTGTCGCGGATGGGATAGAGCCCCGGCGGCACCACCGCCCAGGAGGCGCGAGACCAGGGATCGTTGCGCCAGGCGGTGCTGTGCAGCGCGGTGAGGTTGCGGATCGCCCGGTGGCCGAAATGCTCGGCCAGCACCGCGCGGGCATAGCGATGTGGCGCATGAGCGTCCCGACCGTCGAAGCCAGCGGCGGCGGGCCGGTCGAGTTCGAAGAAATGGAACGGCGTGTTGTCGATGCAGGTGAGAAGCCCTGGCGGCGCCCGGTGCGTTCCGGTGAGGCTCGCCAGCCGATCCGCACCACGGAATGGCGAATCCGGCCAGTGCAGCGCCACATGCTCGTAAACGCCCTGCGTGAAGCCGTGGATCGCTTCTTGGACGGCGTTCGGCAAGGCGGGCATAAATCGGATCATATCCTGCTGCAGCACGGCCATCGGGGTGGTCACGATGACGGCTTTCCCTCGCAGCGTTCCGGCGGCGGTCTCGACCCGCACGCCCAATCCCGACCAGTCGATGGCGCGGACGGGAGCTTCCAGCTGAATTGGCAAGTCCTTCCCGAGCCTTGCCACATAGGCGCCGAGCCCCCCGGCGATGAAGAGGTTGTCGGCATATTCCATGCTCGGGAAATCATGCAGGCTGACCTCCTCGAGGGGCCGGCCTGAGACCAGCCCATGGATGGCTGCCACCCGCCGCCCCTGCGGCCCCATAGGGGGCAGAACCTTCGCGGCCGCCTGGTCCTCGTGAGCTTTTGCAGCTTGAGTCATGGCCCGGTCCGCCATGGCGAAGGCGCGGTCGAGCGCCGCGCTCTCGGCCCGGCTTCCCGGCCGGCCCCGCACGAAAAAGTGCCCGTCCACGGGGGCCCGGCGCAGGGGTTCACGACGCTCGAACCCGAGCTTCACCAGCGGGTTGATCGGACCCGCATGAAGCCAGTGGGCGCCGAGATCGAGCGGATGTCCCTTGAAGCTGCGCGTGAGCGCCCGCCCGCCGATGCGGGCTCGGGCCTCCAGGATCGTGACCGTCAGCCCCTGGGCAATGAGGTGGCGCGCTGCCGCGATGCCGGCGCTGCCCGCGCCGACGATGATCACGTCTGGATCCGCCGCAGGGGCGATCGACGATCCGGTTTTCAACGGCACAGGCTCCCCCACCCCTCGCTTTGCAGCATCGTCGTTCATAAGTAAGCTCCGCACCGCGCATCAAGCGTGGCCCTAAAGTTTCGAGGGGACGAAGGACAGATGCTCATCCAATCGGTTATCGCGGCGGCCCGCGAGGTGTTCTCAGCCCCACTGCGGCGCATCCTCTGGAAGTCGATCGGATTGACCCTGGCGCTGCTCGTCCTGGTCTGGCTCGGCCTGACGAAGCTGTTCGACATCTTTCTCACCAATCACGATCTCAGTGCCAGCTACCCAATCATCGACAGCTTCGCGTTCTTCCTCGCGGGCTTCGGGCTGTTCGTGGCGCTGATCTATCTGCTGCCTGCAGTCTCGGCCATTGTGGCGGGCTATTTTCTCGACGACGTCGCCGAAGTGGTCGAGCACAAGGATTATCCGGCCGATCCGCCAGGCCGGGCTCTGCCCTTCGGCAAGGCCATTCTCTACGGCATCCGCTTCGCCGGCCTGTCGCTGCTGGTGAACCTCGTCGCCCTGCTGCTGTTCTTCATCCCCGGCATCAATATCGGGGCGTTCTTCGTCGCCAATGCCTACCTGTTGGGGCGCGAATATTTCGAGCTGGCGGCGGGCCGATTCTGGCCGGCGGAGGACGTGGCGCACCTGCGGACGGAACACCGGGGCACCGTGCTCGCCGCCGGTGCCGTGCTGGCCGGCCTGGTGCTGGTGCCGGTGGTGAACCTCATCACGCCAGTCTTCGGCGCTGTGATGATGGTTCACCTGCACAAGCGGCTCACCCGCAGCCGGGCCGCGATCCCGGACCGCCGCGAGGGCCAGGCCTCTCTTGGGAACCGCTAGGGCAAGCTTCTCAGCGGCTCGCCTGCTGGCCGACGGCCGGACCGGAGGCCCGCTCCGGGTGGAAGTCGGACGAAGCTCCTCCTGAGCGGGGCGCGAGCAGATCCGGCATCGTCTGCGTCGCGTTGCGCTTGAGGTCGAACTGGCCGGTCTTGCGGAAGCGCACCAGATAGCTCGGCACGATCGCCTCGATGGTGGTGGGCGTGATCCCCAAGCCCTCGAGCGTACGGCCCTCGGCAGTGGCGCTGTCCGAGACCACGTTGTCGCTCTCGAGCAGGATTGCCTGGTCGCGGGTGGTGACGAGCTCGTTCGGGATCAGGCCGAGGGTCAGCCAGTCGAGCGTGCCCATGATGCTACCCATGGCCCGGGCGGCCTTCGCCGGTACCGGCACGATGGCCCGCTTGCGCTCGGTGACCTCGAAGACGAGTTCCATCATCTGTCGCAAGGTGCGGATCTCGGGCCCGCCGAGCTCATAAATGCGCCCGGTCGGCACCCGGCCGTCCACCGCCGCCACGATGGCCGCCGCCACATCGCCCGCATAGATCGGCTGGAAGCGGGTGTCGGCGCCGGGCAGGGGCAGAACGGGCAGCATGCGGGCCAGGGTCGCGAAGCGGCTGAAGGAACCGTCGCCCGGCCCGAACAACAGGGAGGGGCGCAGGATCACCGCATCGGGCCGCTCCCGGAGCAGGGCGGCCTCACCCTCGGCCTTGGAGCGGGCATAGACCGATTCCGAGTTCGCATCGGCCCCGATGGCCGAGATATGGGTAATGGAGACCGCCTTCTTGGCCAGCCGGGCGATCATGGCCGGCGCCTGGGCCTGCAGCGTGTCGAAGCGCTGGCGGCTCGTCTCCTGCAGGATGCCCACTAGGTTGATCACGTGATCGGCCCGGGCCACTGCGTGGATGATCGAATCCTCGTTGCGCAAGTTGGCATGGATCGGGTGGATCTGCCCCACCTTTCCCAAAGGAAGGAAGTTCGCCATGTTCGGCTGCCGGGTCGGCACGAGCACCCGATAGCCGCGCTGGGCGAGAAGGCTCACCACATAGCGGCCCAGGAAGCCCGAGCCGCCGAAGACGGTGACGATTTGCTGCTCAGGCGTGCGAAGGGCACCGATCATGAAACTCTCCTGCCCGGACAATACCGTGGGTCCAGAGCTTGGGTGTGAAATTTGGAATGTCTCTAGTCAAACGCCGCTGCCCTGTGAAGAGGTGCATCGAGAAGAAAGCACATCTGGCGCATTTTCAGCGATTGACGTGCCGCCCGAACCACCGTAAACGAAGCCTTGCCGGACAGGCATGCCCAGGTGGCGGAATTGGTAGACGCACTGCTTTCAGGTAGCAGCGGGTAACACCGTGGAGGTTCGAGTCCTCTCCTGGGCACCATCCCTCTCTAAGAGGCTGACTGAAAAAGGTTGAGTGGCCTCAAGCCCCTTTGATTCCGTCGGATTTGCGAAGATTCGATGGAGGTCACGATGGTTTGGACCGAGGCCACTCGCCGACAGTATCGGCGAGATGGACTGCGCTATGCAAGCAATCTCACGGATGCCGAATGGGCATTGATCGAGCCGGGGTTGAGGCGATCCTGTATCTGGCCTCGACCGGGTGCCAATGGCGCCAACTGCCAAAGGAGTTTCCGACCTATTCGACTGTGCAGAGTTACTTCTATGCGTGGTCACGGGATGGCACCTTTGAGCGGATCAACCATGCTCTCGTGGCCGCCTCGCGCGCGAGGGCCGGGCGCGAGGCGACCCCTTTGCCGGCGTGATCGACAGCCAATCGGTGAAGACAATGGAAAGCGGCGGCCCGCGCGGCTTTGATGCTGGCAAGAAGATCAAGGGGCGCAAGCGCCACATCATCACTGAGACGCAGAGCCATCTCGTCGGGCTGCGCGTTCACACCGCCGACATCCAGGATCGTGGAGGTGCCGACCTCGATCCGGGCCCTTTATCCCTGGTTGCGCCATGTGGTTGCCGATGGGGCTATGCGGGCGACAAGTTGCGCGACGCCATCGCCGCTCTCGGGCACTGGACGATCGAGATCACCAAGCGCTCGGATGCGGCCAAAGGCTTTGCGGTCCTCAAGCGCCGCTGGGTCGTAGAGCGAACCTTCGGTTGGCTTGGACGCTGCCGCCGCCTGGCCAAGGACTTCGAAGCCTCCATTGAGAGTGCGGTGGCCTGGGTCTTCATCGCTCATATCCGGATGCTGACAAGACGGCTCGCAAGACCCTGATAGACCACAAGTCTTTTTGAGTCAGCCTCTAAGGGATCCATGTCAAAGTCCCCGAACATAATTTGAGACCATCTCGCTTCGTCCGAGATGGTTGCAATGTGCTGAGGGGCTCTGGTTCTCTTCTTTTCCATCCCCAATAACGATGATGTTGCTTTCTGCGCCAGTCTCACCTCAGGCTGCAGGGTGCTCTTGGGCTGTGGCAAGTGTCCAGGGGCTCGTTGGGAGCGCGTTTGATCGTAAGGTTACGCCGAAAACCTCGATGAGGGTGACGGGAGTGAGCACAGCCTCTGGTGTTCCACGGGTTACGAGGCGGCCCTGGTGCAGAAGAATCAGGTTGTCGGCGAGGTTTGACGCCAGTTGCAGGTCGTGCAGAACGGCGATGACGGCGAGCCCCTTGCGTGCGAGATCTCGCGTGGTTTCAAGCAGAGCGAGCTGGTGTTTGAGGTCGAGACTCGCGATGGGCTCGTCGAGGAACAGGGCCTGCTGCGTTTCCAGTGTTCGGCCCGCGGCGAGTTGCGCCAGCACGCGGGCGAAATGAACCCGCTGCCGCTCTCCGCCCGAGAGGGTCTGGTAGTTGCGCGGCGCGAGATGGGCGACGTCCGCCTGTTCCAAGGCTTCGAGCGCCAGGCGCTGCCGATCGCTCCGGGACAGGCCGCGGCCGATCCCTTGCGTGCCGAGGCTTGCCACCTCGAAGACCGTGAAGGGGAAATTGAGGTCCGAGGCCTGCGGCATCACCGCCCTGCGATGGGCCAGACGCCAAGCCGGGATCATGTGCAGTTTTTCCCCGTCCCAGCGCACTGCGCCGCGCGCAGGCGCAAGCTCGCCGCACAGGAGACGCAGCAGCGTTGACTTGCCGGCGCCGTTGGGGCCGATGATGATTGTGAAGGAGCCGCTGGCAAATGAGAGATCGATGCAGTCGACCAGCGCCCTGCCTCCGCTGTGATAGGTGAGATCCGTGGCTTCCAAGAACGCGCTCATAGGGCCATGCCTCCCGGGCGGCGCAGCAAGAGCCACAGGAAGAACGGCGCGCCGATGGCTGCGGTGAGGATGCCGATCGGCAGCTCTGCCGGCGCCACCATGGTGCGTGCCACTGTGTCGGCGGCCACAAGCAGAGCCGCGCCCAGCAGCGCGGAAGCGGGCAGCAGCATCCGGTGGTCGGCTCCCGCCAATAGGCGCAGCACATGCGGTACGACAATGCCGACGAAACCGATCATGCCGGCAGCGGCAACCGAAGCGCCGACGGCAACCGCCACGAGCAGGATCGCCAGGGCTTTGACCCGCTGCACCGGCACACCGAGATGGAATGCCTCCGCTTCGCCGAGCGCGAGGGCGTTCAAGCCGCGCGCCAGAAAGGGTGTGGCGAGAAGCGTGGGCAGGATGAAGGGCGCGACCGTCATGGTCTTCGACCAGGTTGCGCCGCTCAATGAGCCGAGGGACCAGAAGGAGAGATCGCGCAGCTGCCGGTCGTCGCTCAGATACGAGAACAGGCCCATGACCGCGCCGGACAGCGCACCGAAGGCGACGCCGGCGAGCAGCATGGTGGCAATCGAGGTGCGGCCGCTGCGCGTCGCCACGAGATAGAGCGCCAGCGTCGTCAGCAACCCGCCGGCGAAGGCGCCGATGGGCAGGGCCGTGAAGGGCAGGGGGCCGATCAGGGGCACCAGCAGCGCGTCCCCGAGCACGATGGTCGTGGCTGCCGCCAGGGCCGCTCCTGCCGAGACGCCGATGAGGCCCGGATCGGCGAGCGGATTGCGAAAAAGACCCTGCATCAGGGCCCCGGATGAGGCGAGCGCCGCGCCGATGAGAAGACCGAGCAGCAGGCGCGGCAGGCGCACCTGCAGAATGATGAGCCCATCGCCTCCGAGCGCTCCTGTGCGGCCCATAGCGGCATCCGTGACGATGGACAGCGTCCGCGACAGCGGAACGCCCGTGGCACCGAGACCAAGCGCCACGAGGCTCACCAGCAGCACCAGCCCTGCAAGTGCGGTCAGCAGCAAAGCCCTGGACTCACGAAACCCTGTGCGGGCGCGACCTTGTTGAAGCGCAACCGACGTCATCGCTTCGCTTGCCCGACCTGATCGGGATGAAGCGCTGCCATCAGGTCACGCGCCGCATCGGGCGTGCGCGGACCGAAGCCGAGGAGATAGAGCGAATCCATCACCACGAGGCGCTTGCTTTTGGCGGCAGGCGTCGCCGCGAAGGCCGGGTAAGCGAAAGGGTCGGAGGCCGCGCCGCCGGGACCGTGGTTCATCATGACGATGGCCTCGGGGGCCGCCGCGATCAGGCCTTCGTCCGACAGGGGCTTCCAGCCGTTTAGCGACGATGCCACGTTGGTGGCGCCCGCGAGCGACAGCATGGCATCGGCCGTGGTGCCCTGCCCGCCGACGAGCGGCCTCCCGTTCTGGAGCGAGAGGACGAAGAGCGTGCGAGTCGCGCGCCCGACCCCGGCTCTGGCCTCGGCAAGCCGTGTAAAGCCAGCCTCGATTTCCTTCACGAGTGCGGAGCCCCGTTCTGTTGCACCGACAGCCTGCGCGATCGTCTCGACACGCTTCACGATGCCGGCCGGGCTCGGCTGGTCCGGGACACGGACAATGGGAACGCCCGCTTGCTCGATCAGCTTCAGGGCATCGGGTGGGCCTGCTCCCTCCGATGCGAGCACGAGGCTCGGGTTGAGCGAGAGCACGCCTTCTGCGCCGAGGGCGCGGACATAGCCCACATTGGCTTTCGTCTTGAGCGCGTCAGCGGGATACAGGCTCGTGGAATCCACACCGACGATCTCGTCGGCACGACCAAGCCGGTAGAGGATCTCCGTCACCGCGCCGCCGACGCTGACGATCCGGCGCGTGGTTTCGGCGCGCAAGGGTGGCGTACAGAACAGGAGCGGCGATGCAAGAAGCAGCATGCGACGTGACAGCATCGAGGACAGCCTTCTACTTGGTGAGGATCAGCTTGCCGCTGGCGGTGACGCGCAGGCGGTAGCGTTCGCCCCGGTGGAGGAGCACCACCTCGCGCGCCGCCCCGATCAGGCTCGCCACATCGATCTCTTTCGCCGGAGGAGCCCTGTCAGGTTTGATGTCCGACGGTGAAGGCGGGTTGTGCACGTTGATCCCCAGATTTTACTTGCTCTAAACTGCATACAGACACTTCAATCATGTATTCGCAGTTTAGAAATATGTAAAACTACGAATATGAGAGTCCATATTGACGCAGTTATTTGATTTGGCTATCGGATGTAAACCCTTATCCGGCAGGATATGGGCCAGTAGCCAGCCAGCGTGAATTCGATTTCTGCGCGAGCCAGCCAGTCCGCAAGAAAAGCACTATGAAAGACTGGAATCGTCAGGATGATTACCTTCCTGCGCGAAGGCCTTCGCGCGTCCACTTCACCCCTCGCCCTTCTCGTTCTCGCCCCTCTCACGGGTGCGGCGCTGGCCACCGGCGCGCAGGCGCAAGTGCAAGCCCCGACGCCGGAAGCACCTCTGTTCACCACGCTCGACGCCATCACGGTCACGGCCGAGCGCGTGCCCACAACCGTCTATGACAGTCCCTCCACGGTGAGCGTCACGCCGCAGCAGGAGATCGATCAGAGGAACATCAACTCTCCGCGCGATCTCGCCCGCGAGGAGCCCGGCGTCTCGGTCGGCAACCAGCCCTCGCGCGGCGGCGCCACCAATTACGTGATCCGCGGCATCGGCGAGAACCGCGTGCGCGTGCAGATCGACGGCGTCAAGATACCGGACTTTCCCGAGACCAATATCGGGGCGGGCACCTATACCCGCGACTTCGTCGATTTCGACAGCCTGAAGCAGGTCGAGATCATCCGCGGTCCGTCCTCGGCCCTCTATGGCAGCGACGCCATCGGCGGCGTGGTCTCCTATGTCACCAAGGATCCATCCGATTATCTCAATCTCGTCGGCAAGGATTGGTACCTCGCGGCCAAGACAGGTTACGACACCGAGGACAGGAGCTTCCTGCAGACCTATACCGGAGCCTGGCGTTTCGGGCCGTGGGAGTCGCTCATCCTCTACACCCATCGCCAAGGCCATGAGGTGAAGCCGAACCTCGACGACAACTCGACGCTGCGGCCCAACCCGCAGGACTTTTCCGCCGACAACGTCCTCGCCAAGCTGCTCTACAATGCAGGCGATTGGGGGCAGGTCAAGCTCACCGGCGAGTTCCTGCGCAAGGAGGTCGGCACGGAGCTTCTCAGCGACCGTTCGAACACTCCCGGCGGTGGCGGCATGCCGTTCAGCCGCGTGTTCGACTCTGACGCGGACGACACCACCACCCGGCCGCGCCTGAGCTTCGACTGGACGCTGCCCGTGACCTGGTCCGTCGCCGACACGGTGCGCACCAGCGTGTACTGGACGAAGGTGAACCGCGAGGAGAAGACGCTGCAGCAGCGCGGCACATCGTTCACGGGCCCACCGGCCGAGCCCAACCGGATCCGCTTCTCGGATTTCGGCTTCAACCAGGAGATCTACGGCGCCGAAATCCAGTTCTCGGGCACCCGCCAATGGGGCGAGTGGGAGCACAGCTTCATCTACGGCGCGTCCATCGATGCGACCTCCACCTCGCGCCCGCGCAACAGGATCGAGCGGAATCTCGACACGGGCGTCGAAACACCCACGATCTCCGGCGAGACCTTCCCCAACAAGAATTTTCCTGACACGGAGACGGTGCAGGCCGGCCTCTATGTGCAGGACACCGCGCGCTATGGAAGGCTCCGGATCATTCCCGCCATCCGCTTCGACACCTACCATCTCGATCCGAACCCGGATGCGGATTTCGACCGCTCGAACCAGCGCGACTTTGCCGTCGAGGAGCAGCACGAGTTCGCCGTCTCGCCCAAGTTCGGCGTCACCTATGATCTCACGGATCAACTGCGCCTGTTCGGTCAATATTCGCGCGGCTTCCGCGCGCCGCCCTACGACACGGCGAATTTCGGCTTCTCGAATCCGATCTTCTTCTATGAGATCCTGCCGAACGGCAATCTCAAGCCGGAGACCAGCGACGGCTTCGAGGTCGGTTTGCGCGGGCGCTTCGACAACGGCTCCAGCTTCCAGGTGTCAGGCTTCTACAATCTCTATAACGACTTCATCGAGACGGTGACCGTCGGAACGTCCCCGGCGGGCCTCACCCAGTTCCAGTATCAGAACCTGTCGAACGTGCGGATCTGGGGCATCGAGGCCAAGGCCGATTGGCGCCTCACGCCGAACTGGTCGATCTTCGGAGCGCTCGCCTATGCGCAGGGTGAGGACGAGGAGACGGGGCTTCCGATCGATTCCGTCGACCCGTTCATGGGTCATGCGGGCATCCGCTACCAGAACGAGGCTGGCTGGGGTGCAGAGGTCAGGGCGCGCGGTGCGGCAGGGAAAAACCGGGTCAGCGACTCGACCTACTTCCGGCCGGTTTCCTATGTGACCATGGATGCCCTGGTCTTCTACGACCCGACGCCGAACCTCTCGCTCAACCTGAGCGCCTACAACCTTCTGGATGCCGAGTACCACAACACCCAGGATGTGGTTGGCGTACTGGCCTCCAACCGCAACCTCGACCTGTTGCGTGCATCGGGCCGCACCTTCGCGCTCAACGCGACGATTCGCTGGTGATTTTTAAGCGCCCGGGAGATCGCAGGTCCCCCGGGCGTCCGCTTTGCTGACAACGGAGACACCCATGTTCATCGCCATGAACCGCTTCAAGGTTTTGAAGGACGCCACGCAGGAATTCGAGCAGCGCTGGCTCACGCGGGAGAGCTACCTGCATGAGCTCGACGGCTTCATCGAGTTCCATATGCTGCGCGGCCCCGAACGCGAGGATCATGTGCTCTATTCCTCGCACACTGTCTGGGCCTCGAAGGCGCAGTTCGAAGCCTGGACACGCTCCGAGCAGTTCCGCACCTCGCATACACGCGCCAGCACAGGCTCCAACAAGCCGCTGACCCTGGGTCACCCGGAATTCGAAGGTTTCGACGTGATTCAAACCATCGGTCTGACGGCGAAATCGGCGGAATAGGCGAATGACTGTGCCCGTGAACGAATTGATCCGCCAGGATCTCGCAGCCAAACCGGATGGCATCCTCGAGCAGGTTGCGGACAAGCACGGCGTGCCCATGCAGGTGGTGCTCGATTGTCTCCCGCCCGAGGCTGCGATGCGCGTGCCTGGCAACCTCTACCAGGAGATCTGGCAGGATCTGACCGAGTGGGGCGTGATCACCCTTGTGGTGCATACCCGCGACGGCGTGTTCGAATGCGAGGGAAGCATCCCGGACGGAACCCTGGGCCACGGCTATTTCAATATCCACGGGGAGACGCCCATCGGCGGGCACTTGAGGATGGAGCGCTGCCGGTCCATCTATTTCATCGACCGGCCCTTTTTTGGGAAGAGGTCCTGCTCGGTGCAGTTCGTCAACGAGGAGGGCGGCGTGATGTTCAAGATCTTTGTGGGCCGCCACGAGGATCGCGCTCTCAGGCCGGAGCAGGTTACCCGGTTCGAGGCGCTGCGCACGCGATACCAACAGACGCCGTGAGCGGCCATGCAGGGAGCAGTAAGGCCAATGGCAAAGGATCCAATCCTGCCTGTCGACGACGAGGCCCGCGGGCTTGCGAAGAAGCTCATGCGCACGGTGCGGTCGGGTGCGCTCGCCACCAACGACGCGGAGAGCGGCATGCCGTTCGCAAGCCTCGTGCAGGTTGGAACGGATCTGGACGGCTCGCCCGTCATCCTCACCTCCCAGCTCTCAGTCCATACTCGGCTGCTGGAGGCCGACCCACGCTGCTCGTTGCTCCTGTCGTCTGTGGGCAAGGGCGACCCGCTGGCTCATCCGCGACTCACCTTGCTGGCCAAGGCTTACAGGCTCGAACGGGACAATTCCGAGACACAGCACATTCGCCGCCGCTACCTGCTGCAGCATCCCAAGGCTGAGCTCTACGTGGACTTTCCCGATTTCGCCTTCTGGCGTCTGGCGGTCGTGTCAGGGAGCCTCAATGGTGGCTTCGGCCGAGCCTATCGCATGGCCAAGGGGGATCTGCTGGCGGATCTCTCCGAATTCTTCGACTTCTACGATTTCGAGGCTCAGGCCGTGGAGCACATGAACGAGGATCATGCCGATGCAGTGGCGCTTTACGCCACCCAGCTCTGCGGCGCCCGTGAGGGCGCTTGGCGCCTGATCGGCATCGATCCTGAGGGGGTTCAAATGGCCCTGGGTGACGAGATCCTGCGCCTAGCCTTCCCGAGAGCGCTTACCGGCCCGCACGAGGTGCGGCCGATGCTCATCCGGCTGGCGAACGAGGCGCGAGGCCGGATTGCATAAGGCAGCCCGGCAGGCCTGTGGCAGAATGGATCTTGCCTTGAGCGCTTAGGGATCGCATCAAGAGGCTGGGTCGCGCACCATCATGGTCGATCTGCCAGTCCAGGATTCCTCCGTCGAGATGCGCCTCTCCTTCGTTCTTCCCCACGCCCGCTTAATCCTCGCGGCCATCGCCGATGCGGGCGTGCGCTTCTCGCGTAACGACGGCCTTGCCATGGCAAGCCACGTGGCGCTTTCCCTGGTGATCGCGCTCTTTCCCTTCCTGATCTGCGTTGCGGCGCTGGCTGCCCTTCTCGGTGCCGGGCGCATCTCCACCCATATCATCCATCTGCTCTTCGACTTCTGGCCCGAGGGCGTCGCGGGTCCGCTGGCGCGGGAGGCCGACAAGGTTCTCATCCCGCGCCGGAATGTGCTGACGATCAGCGTCGTGCTGACGCTGCTGGTCGCGACCAACGGGGTGGAGAGCCTGCGGATCGCCCTGTGCCGGGCCTATGGGGTCGAAAGGTTCCGGCCCTGGTGGCAGGCCCGGCTGATCGGCGTAGGTTTTGTCGTGATCGGGGCGGGTGCGCTGGTTGCCTCCGCGGTTCTGGTAGTGCTGTGGCCGTCCTTTTGGCGTGCCGCCGTATTGTCGATGCCAGACCTGAAGACCCTGGGCCTCACCTACGACGTGGTTCGCTACGGGCTGGCGTCGGTCGTCCTGGTGATGGGCCTCGTCGCCACCCATCTCTGGCTGCCGGATGCCCGGCCCCGCGCACGGAACGTGCTGCCCGGCATCGCCGCGACCCTGATCCTTTGGCTTGCGGGAGCCGGCCTCTACGGCGAGTTCCTGGCGAACGTGACTCACCTGAAGGCGACCTACGCGGGCCTTGCCGGGATCTTGACGGCGCTGATCTTTCTGCAGCTGTCTGCCGCGATCTTCATCTTCGGCGCCGAGCTCAACGCCGCCCTGCGGCGCCAGGCAAATCCGGCCGACGATCGAGTCTCAGCAATCGTGGAGGCCGAGCCTGCTGGTGCGGCTCAGGCCTAGCTCACACCCTCGTCCTGCTTCTTCTCGCAATCCCGCTTTGGAGTCTGCTGCGGAGGGCGCTGATCCTGGGCGATTACGGTGTTCTCGCTGGGCGTCTCCATTGCGAAGGAAGGAGCGGCCAAGATCGTCAGCAAGGCAAGGGAGAAGATGCGAAGCATATCAGTCGTTCCCTGGTCGAAGCAGCCTGATGCTAGGGCCTGAAAGACCTGATGGCCAGCCTGTTTCATGGGGAAGTGATTGAACCGATTTCCCCCTCTTGAAAACTGTAAAAACCGTTCCTAGAATCATGATTGCCAAGGCCTTTCAAAGGCTTGGCCATACGGGCGCCGGCGGGTGTCCGGCGCTCTCGGACCCATGTTGCTCAACGGAGGATATGGCTATGAGATCAGCTTTCGACTTCTCTCCCCTGTACCGCTCGACGGTCGGCTTCGACCGGCTATTCGACATGCTCGACCAGTCTACACAGCTCGAGTCCATGGCCAACTGGCCGCCCTACAACATCGAGAAGCTGGGTGAGGACCAATACCTCATCACTATGGCCGTTGCGGGCTTTTCTCCTGAGGAGATTGAGCTCACGCAGAAGGAGGGCCAACTTCTCGTGATCGGCCAGAAGAAGTGCTCCGACGAAGGCAAGCAGTATCTGCACCGCGGCATCGCGACCCGCGCCTTCAAGCAGATCTTCAACCTCGCGGATCATGTGAAAGTGACGGGTGCAAATCTCGAGAACGGCCTGCTGACGGTCGAGCTCAAGCGCGAGGTGCCCGAGGCCCTGAAGCCGCGCCGGATCGAGATCAATTCCAGCAACGGCATGAAAAATCTGGGGCAGGACAAGAAGTCTGTGCAGATCGAGCACGGCAAGGCCGCATGACCTCGATGCGTTGCATCGTCGGCGCCGGCGGATCGTCGGCGCAGAGCAAATCACGAATGGTCGTGCACCGGATCCAGATCTGCTATTGAGGGCTGGCATCGTCACAGACGACAGAAGCTCCGCAGAAGCGGAGCTTTTCTCATCCGTTGAAGCTGCCGGCCAGACGCGTTACAGCCCGTCTCATCAAATTTTGGATGCTCCATGACCGTACGCTTTCATCGCGGCGATCTGCCCGCGAATTACACCCCCGGCTCTGCCATCGCCATCGATACGGAGACCCTGGGCCTCAACCCGCACCGGGACAGGCTCTGCGTGGTGCAGATCTCCACCGGGGACGGCACGGCGGACGTGGTGCAGATCCTCAAGGACGGCCCTCTGCCTGAGAACCTAATCCGCGTGCTGTCCGACGAGAGCGTGCTCAAGATCTTCCATTACGCCCGCTTCGATCTTGCCGTGCTCTTCCATACCTTCGGGGTCATGCCGCGGCCGGTCTACTGCACCAAGGTGGCCTCGCGGCTCGTGCGCACTTATACGGACCGCCACGGCCTGAAGGATTTGGCGCGGGAGCAGCTTGGCGTGGAGCTGTCGAAGCAGCAGCAATCCTCCGATTGGGGCGCCGACACGCTCACCCCCGCCCAGCTCGACTATGCGGCCTCCGACGTGCTTCACCTGCATGCCTTGAAGGAGAAGCTCGACCGCATGCTGGAGCGGGAGAACCGGCTCGGCATTGCCCACCAATGCTTCGGCTTCCTGCCGACCCGGGCGCAGCTGGACCTTCTCGGGTGGTCCGAGACCGATATTTTCGCCCATTCTTGACGGGCGCTTAAACTTTCCCGCATAAAACCCATATCCGTCATAACATCGCCATGTCCGTCCGGCATGGCGCGGGGCCGATTGTGAGGCGGAAGGGGTTCAAAAAGTGGCGGTAATCCAGGGCACCACGATGCGTGACGGCCCGGCCTTGAGGTCGGCCGGCCGGTCGACGCGCGCCTATACCAAGGCCCGCCGCCATTCCCATTGGGTGCGCTTCGCCAAGATCGCCATTCCTCTCGGATCTCTGATCGGCATGGCCGCCGTGGGCTTCGTGGCCTATTACGATCCGTTCCGGAACATCGAAAACCTGAGTTTCGGCTCCATCGGGGTGAGCGGCAGCAACGTCACCATGGCGAGCCCGAAGCTGACCGGCTTCAAGAACGACAACCGCCCCTACGAGGTAACCGCCACCGAAGCCACGCAGGATGTGCGCAAGCCCGACCTGGTGCAACTCAAGGGTCTCAAGGCGCGCATCGTCACGGATGATCGCGGCAGCGTCGCGCTGCTCCAGGCTGCGAGCGGCACCCTGGATACCAAGCGAGAGCAGATGCGGCTGCGCGACAACATCGTGGTCACCACGGATGCAGGCCACGAGGTCAAGCTCCGGTCGGCCTTCGTCCAGTTCAAGTCCGGCAACGTAACGTCCAACGAACCCGTCGAAGTCTCGTTCGGCAATGGCTCGATTGAGGCCGAGAAGCTCAAGGTCACGGATAACGGCAAGGTCATGAGCTTCGAGGGCCGCGTGCGCACCGTTCTCGACCCGTCCCGCTCCGCCCCATCGTCCAAGGACGCTGCCGGCACAAGCTCCACGATGCCTGCGTCGTCCCCCGCGTCCCAACAGACAAGTACCCGTCCATGATGTGTCTCTCACGCGCCGCCTTCACCGTCGCGCTTCTCGCCTCCGTCCCGATGCAGGCCGCCTGGGCCCAGGCCGGCAAGGAGCGCGCGGTCGGCTTCGGCAATTTCGGCTCCAGCAAGGAGCCGATCAAGATCGATGCCAACAAGCTCGATGTCTTCGACAAGGAGGGACGCGCCGTCTTCACCGGAGAGGTGGTGGCGGTTCAGGGCGAGAGCACCATGAAGTGCACCATCATGACCGTGTTCTACGAGCAGCGGGACCAGAACGGCGGGCAGGCGACACCTGCCGCGCAGGGCGCCGACGACAGCGCGATCAAGAAGATCGACTGCAAGGGCCCGGTCACCATCGTGTCCCGAACCCAGGTTGCGACCGGCGAGAACGCCACCTTCGACCGCGGTTCCAACAAGATCATGCTCACCGGCAATGCCACCTTGAGCGACGGGCCGAACGTCACGAAGGGCGAGCGGGTGCTATACGACATCAATACCGGCGTGGCGAATATCGAAACGACCCCCGGCGGCCGCGTCAGGGCACTGTTCGTGCCCGGCAACGGCGGCCCGGCTCCAACGGGAGCTGGCGGAGCGAATGCGCCGGGCAACGCCAAGCCGAAGCCCCAGCAAAGGCCGGCCACGAACTAAGGCGGGAGGAAACCTTCCCGACATATCCCTTTCACTACCAGCGATGATCCTGTGAAACCGCTTTTCAACCGTTCTCAAACCGGTCCTTCGGACGTGAGCCTCATGGAACCCTATGCGGCCGGGCCGGTTCCGCATGGCTCTTCCCGGATCGAGGGTGAGGGCGCCTTCGGCGGCGCAGGCATTCTGGCTGTGAAAGGCCTGCAGAAGAGCTATCGCGGCCGCACCGTGGTGCAGGACGCGGGCCTTCAGGTGCGGGCGGGCGAGGCCGTCGGACTGCTCGGTCCCAACGGCGCAGGCAAGACCACGATCTTCTACATGATTACCGGTCTCGTCGGGGCGGATCGCGGGGTCATCAGCCTCGACGGCCATGACGTGACGGGCCTGCCTATGTATCGCCGGGCCCGGCTGGGTATCGGCTATCTTCCGCAGGAAGCCTCGATCTTCCGCGGCCTCAACGTGGAAGACAACATCCGCGCCGTTCTCGAGATCGTGGAGCCCAGCCGCAAGGAGCGCGAGCGCAAGCTCGACGCGCTCCTCGAGGAGTTCAACATCACGCGCCTGCGCAAGTCGCCTTCCATCGCGCTCTCGGGCGGCGAGCGCCGCCGATGCGAGATCGCCCGTGCGCTGGCCGGCGAGCCGACCTTCATGCTCCTCGACGAGCCCTTCGCGGGCATCGACCCCATTGCAGTGGGCGACATCCAGAACCTCGTCCGGCACCTGACCCGCCGCGGGATCGGCGTGCTCATTACGGACCATAACGTCCGCGAGACACTGGGCCTCATCGACCGCGCCTACATCATCCATTCCGGCCGCGTGCTCACAGAGGGCACGCCGGACGCCATCGTGGCGAACGAGGAAGTGCGTCGCCTGTATCTCGGCGAGGATTTCCGTCTCTACTAAGACGTATCCGTTTTGACGGATCGCCCCCGATACCTTTAAAAACTGAACGGCATGCAAGGAGCATGCCGTTTCGGGTGCGGTCATGAGTGCGATGCAACGGCTGGAGCTGCGTCAGGGCCAGTCCCTGACCCTGACGCCCCAGCTGGTTCAATCCATCAAGCTGCTGCAGCTCTCCCATGCGGAACTCGCCACCTATGTGGCAGCCGAGCTCGAGCGCAATCCCCTCCTGCAGGAAGGAGAGATCCGGGCCAATGCGCCGAGCCTGAGCCTCGCCGAGTTCCTGCGCGCCAAGCAGAAGGCGCAAGTCTCAGGTGCCAGGATCGTTCCCGGTCCGCCGCCCTTGCGTGGCCAAGCCGCCTCGGGAGTGGCTGGCCCGGCCGGCGCGGCTCACGGGGAGATCAGGCCCGAGCTGGAAGAGACGCTGGCCCGCACGGCCAGCCTGACCGAACACCTGGAGGCGCAGCTCGATCTCGCCACTTCCGATGCCCCCTTGCGCGCCATCGGCGAGCACTTGATCCACAGCCTCGACGAAGCCGGCTATCTCAGGGACGACCCGGCGGAGATCGCCGCACATCTGAGTGTGATGCCCGCCGATGTGGAAACGGCCCTGCAGCTGATCCAGACCTTCGAGCCGGCTGGCGTCGGAGCGCGCGATCTTGCCGAATGCCTCGCGATCCAACTCAAGGAGCGGGGTCGGCTCGATCCGGCCATGCAGACACTGCTCCACAATCTCCATCTCGTGGCCCGGCAGGATTTTGCCGCCCTGCGCAAGCTGTGCGGCGTCGACGGGCAAGATCTCGCCGACATGCTGGCCGAGATCCGCCGCCTGGAGCCGAAACCGGGGCTTGCCTTCACGCCCGCCAGGATCGACGTGCTCGTGCCGGACGTGCTGGTCCGTACCTTGCCGGATGGCAGCCTGGCGGTGGAGCTCAATCCCGAGACCCTGCCCCGCGTCCTGCTCAACCGCACCTATTATGCCGAAGTGGCCAAGGTTCTGCGCACCGACGAGGATAAGACTTTCCTGTCCGACTGCGTCCAGACGGCGAGTTGGCTCACCCGCAGCCTGGAGCAGCGCGCCGGGACCATCCTGAAGGTCGCCACCGAGATCGCCCGCCAGCAGGAGGACTTCTTCCACGAAGGAATCGCGGGGCTGCGCCCCATGACCCTGAAAAGCGTGGCGGAGGCCATCGGCATGCACGAATCCACGATCTCCCGGGTGGCGGCGAACAAGGCCATCGGCAGCGAGCGCGGCACCTATTCCATGAAGTTCTTCTTCGGCGCCGCCACGGGCGAGGGCGAGCATGCCGCCAAGGCGGTCCGCCATCGCATCGGTCAGTTGATCAGCGCGGAGAGGCCGGACGATGTGCTCTCGGATGAGGCAATTGCCCAGAAATTGAAACTCGAAGGAATTCAGGTCGCCCGCCGCACGGTGGCGAAATACCGGGAGGCTCTGCGGATCCCGTCTTCATCCGAGCGCCGCCGACACAGTCGCAAAGCTTGACCGGTTGGCCTCAAGATTTCAAGACTTGCATTGGCCTCTATTCGGATCATCATCTCCAAGCGTCATCCCTGAAGGATCGCGGCAAAGCGAAGGCGCAAGCGGAGGAGAATGCGATGACATTGAGAGTGTCGGGGAAGAATCTCGATATCGGCGAAGCTCTCAGGTCTCAGGTCCAGGCCCGAATGGCCGGCGCATTGGCGAAGTACTTCGATGGCGGCTATTCCGGCCATGTGACCGTCACCCGCGACGGCGGCGGGTTTCGCACCGAGTGCGTGCTGCACCTCACCTCCGGAATGACATTGGAGGCCTCCGGCGCCGCCGGCGATGCCTATGCCAGCTTCGACCAGACTGCCGGCCGGATCGAAAACCGCCTGCGCCGCTACAAGCAGCGGCTCAAGGGCAAGTCAGGTTCCGGTGCGCGCACCGGCGGCATCGAGGTGCCCTATGCGGTGTTCGAGGCGCCGAGCGATGAAGCCGTCGAGGAAGAGGGCTATCATCCTATCGTCGTAGCCGAGACCACCAAGCCGCTTCACACGCTCTCCGTCAGCGACGCCGTGATGCAGCTCGACCTCACGGGAGCGGCCGCTCTTGTGTTCATCCACGCTAGCACCGGACGCTTGAACGTCGTATATCGCCGCGGCGACGGAGCAATCGGTTGGGTTGATCCGCCCCTTGCACAGGCTTGAGGGATCTACCCCTTTTGGCCCGGTTCTTGCGTGGAACGGTGAGAGGCCTTCCAGGCTTCACATCCAGAATGCAGCGTGATCGATGCCCTTGCTGGACTTTCTAGACCCTCAGGCCGTCCTGCCCGCCTTGCGCGTCAACGGCAAGAAGCAGGCTCTTCAGGAACTGGCTTCCCAGGCGGCCCGGCTCACCGGCCTTCCCGAGACGGCCATCTATGAGGCGCTCCTGCAGCGCGAGCGCCTTGGCTCGACCGGAATCGGCGAGGGCATCGCCATTCCCCATGGCAAGCTGCCGGGCCTGACCCGGATCTTCGGCCTCGTCGCGCGCCTCGACAAGCCGGTGAACTTCGAGGCTCTCGACAGCCAGCCGGTGGATGTTCTTTTTCTGCTCCTGGCCCCCGAGGGTGCCGGGGCGGATCACCTGAAGGCCCTGGCGCGGGTTGCCCGTGTGCTGCGCGAGCCTGGCCTGATCGAGCGGGTGCGCGCCACCCGGGATGCCGCCGCCCTCTACGCCATCATGACCGAGCTGCCGAAGGCCGCCTGAAACTGGCAGGAGCCGGCTTCTGACCTAACGTAAAGATATCTTTAAGACGTCCTCCGCAATCTTGCCGCAACGGTACAAGAAGGATTCGGGGGCAATGGCATTTCTGGCTCGGTTGAAGCAGCCGTCTGTGCGGATGCGCGTCGCGACATTGAGCGGCGTGATGGTACTTGGCTTTGCGGTTATCGGTGCGGTATTCCAGACGGGTCGGTCCGAGGTGGAGCAGGCGCTCTCGGCGCAGCAGACCTACTCGGCGCTCGCCGAGAAGGCCAACGGGTTCCGCGGCCGGGCCGATGGCCTGAAGGTCGTGGCCGGGGAGTGGACCACGAGCCGCCTCAGCCATCACGGCCAGTCCTTCATCGAGCAACACAAGGCTCTGGCGGCCCAACTCGACGAGATGAGCGCGGCACCGGGCTCAGGCCTGATCGAGCCCGAGATCGCCGCCCTGAAGCAGCACGCGTCAGCCCTGCTGGGCCAGGGCAAGTCTCTCGATAAGCTCTATACCGGCATCGGCACCAAGCCGGACGAGGGCGCGCAGGGGCGCCTGCTCAAGGCCGAAGCGAACTTGGAGAAGTTGGTACGGCCCCTGACGAGCAGCGGCGAGACTATTGCCTGGCGCCTGTGGGCCGCCATGCTCGGCATGTTCAACCAGGAGGCCCGCGCCCGGATCCTGCTCGAGGAGAGCATCCTGGGAGCCTTCGAGGTCGAGCAGGGACGTTTTACCCGCGCCCTGGCCCAGCTTTCGGGTGATCTTGCCAAGGAAAAGGCCGCCATCGAGAGCGCTGGCGTGTCGTTCCAGGAGGCTTTCACTGCCTGGGGCGAGCTGGAGCGGGAGGTCTCGGGCCAGAGCGAGAAGCTGATGGGGCAGTTCGACCTGCTCGTGCCGGTGCTCGATCAGCTGCTCGCCAAGGTCCGCACCGAAGCCCACAAGACCGAAGCGCAGCTCACCGCCTCGCAGCATCGCACCTTCACTCTGATCCTCTGGGCCATGGGCGCGACGCTTCTGTTCGGCCTTATCCTGAATTTCATTGTCGGGCGCTCGATCTCCCTGCCGCTCACCCGCCTGCAGCAGGCCATGCGCCGGCTCGCCGACGGCGATGCCTCCGTCGAGATCCCCTCCACCAAGGGGACCGACGAGATCGGCGCCATGGCCCGCACCGTTCTGGTCTTCCGCGACAATGCCCGCGAGCGCGAGCGGCTTACCCACGAGCGCGAGGGCATGGCGGCGCTCGACGCGGAGCGCGCTCATGCGATCTCCAATGCGATCATGGCGTTCGACGCCACGGTCGAGCAGATCCTGGCGGAGGTTCGCGAGGTCACGGGCGATCTCGCCAAGGCCTCGGGCCAGCTGGAGGGTTCGGCGAACCACGTGACCCAGCAGGCGCAGATCGCAGGCAGCGCTTCCTTACGGACGGCGCACAATATGTCGGCGGTGGCGAGCGCCGCCGAAGAGCTCGATGCTTCCCTGTCCGAGGTCGCCGCTCAGACGAATGCCTCGGCAAAAGCCTCCGAGCGCGCCGTGGCCGAGGCCCGGGGCGCTTCGAGCAGCATGACGACCTTGTCCGCTGCGACGTCCCAAATCGGCGAAGTGGCGGGCCTCATCCGCACCATTGCCGCGCAGACCAACCTGCTGGCGCTCAATGCCACCATCGAGGCGGCCCGCGCCGGCGAGGCCGGCAAGGGCTTTGCCGTCGTGGCCAATGAGGTAAAGGACCTGGCCGGCCAGACCGCCAAGGCCACCGAGGAGATCGCCCGGCAGATCGAGGCGGTGCAGGCCGCCTCACGGGAGACCCTGGTGGCGCTCGGCACCGTGCAGGCCTCCGTGGAGGATCTGGCAGGTGTGGTATCAACGGTGGCCGGAACCGTGAGCCAGCAGACGGCTGCGGTGTCGGAGATCGCCCAGTCGGTGGCTCAGGTCTCCAGCGAGGCACAGGCCGGCACCTCCGCCATCGAGACCACGCAGGGTGTCGCCGTGCAGTCTCTCGAGGCGGCCCGCACCGTGGCGGACCTCTCGGTGGCCCTGGAGCACCAGGCGAAGCGACTGGGGGCGGAGATCGGCCAGTTCCTCAACAGCGTCAAGGCTGCCTAGCGACCTGTCGGCCGGGGGCGCCTTAAGGCTGCCCGGCCATTTCCCAGACGAGCTGGACATTGGCCGTGTAGCGGATCGTCGCCGGCGGCACGATCGGCACCGATTCGGCTCCCTTGGCCATCGCCATGGACATGCGCATGTCGGGCTGCGGCTCGAAGGGCTGGGCGGAGCCGTCCCGGATCTCCAGCAAGCGGCCGAGCGAGACGCCCGCGGCGGCGGCATAGACATCGGCCTGCCGCTTGGCGTCGCGCACGGCGGCTTCGCGCGCCTTATCCGCGCCCTGCTCCTGCCGGTCGAGGCCGAAGGAGACCGACTGGAACGTCATGTCGCCGCTCGCCAGGATCTCGCCGGCCAGGCGCCCGACGCCGTCGAGATCGCGGGTGGTGATCTGGAGCCTGTGATGAGCCGAGAATTTCGGCGTCTTCATTTCCTTGCCATCCGGGCCGACCTGCTGCGGCGTCTGGAAGACCTGGAAGTTCGCGGTGCGGATGTCCTCCCGCTTGATGCCGAGCCCCTGGATGCGGGCGAGCACCCGCTCCGTGGCCGTATTGTTGGCGGTGCTCGCCTGCGCCACCGTGTCGGCCTGCGTCGCCACCGTCACGTGGATGCGCGCGAAATCGGGCTTCAGCTCCGCCTCGCCGGTGCCCATGACGCTGATCGTGGGCTGGCGCGGCGCGGAAGTTTGAGCCAGGGCCGGAGTGGCGAGACTCAGGGCGAGGAGTACGACGGCGACGGAACGCATGACGGATAAGTCCTCTTCAAAAGAAAAGCTCCGCCTAAAGCATCGGACCCAAAAGTGGCTTCCACTTTTGGGCCTACTCCGATGCTTCGTTTTCAAGGAGCGCATCGTTTGAGCTGAAAACCGGGTCCACTTTTCCGCACGATGCGCTTGGGCGGAGCTTTGCGGGCACCGGGACGATGCACAAACGAACCTGAGCGCCGGATTAACGGCCGGTCTTCACGCGGGTCCAGAGCCGCGTGACGGTGCGCTGGGAGCGCTCGTCATAGGCCGTGTTGGTGAAGAGCCGCTTCATGGTGGCGTCGTCCGGATAGATGCCCGGATTGTCGAGGATCGCCTTGTCGATGTTCTGCTTCGCGGCAAGGTTGCCGGAGGCATAGGACACGAAGTTCGTGTTCATGGCGGCGATCTCGGGGCGGAGCATGAAGTTGATGAACTCATGCGCTTCCGTAACGTTCTTCGCGTCCGCCGGGATCACGAAGCTGTCGAACCACATCAGCGCGCCCTCGCGCGGAATGACATAGCCGACCTCGACGCCATTCTTGGCTTCCTCGGCGCGGCTCTTGGCCTGGATCATGTCGCCCGAATAGCCCACCGCGACGCAGATGTCGCCATTGGCGAGCGCGTTGATGTACTCGGAGGAGTGGAACTTCTGGATGTTGCCGCGCACGCGGAACAGGGCATCGCCCGCCTTGTTCAGGTCCTCGACGCGCTTGGAATCGGGATTGAGACCGAGATAGGCGAGCACGCCGGGAAAGAGGTCCTCGGGTGAGTCCAGCATGTAGATGCCGCAGGCCTTCAGCTTCGCCGAAATCTCCGGCTTCAGCACGAGGTCCCAGGTGTTGAGCGGCACGTCCCCAAGAATCTCCTTCACCTTCTTGACATTCACGCCGATGCCCGTGGTGCCCCACATGTAGTTGACGGCAAACTGGTTGCCGGGATCGAACACGGCCAGGCGCTGCGTCACCTCGGGCCATTGGTTGGCGAGGTTCGGCAGCTTCGCCTTGTCGAGCTTCTGGAACACTTTGGCGCCGATCAGGCGCTGCACGAAGGGGCCCGACGGCACGACGATGTCGTAGCCGGACTTGCCGGCCAAGAGTTTGGTCTCGACGATCTCGTTGTTGTCGTAGGTGTCGTAGACCACCTTGATGCCGGTCTGCTTCGTGAACTCGTCCAGCGCCTTCGGATCCACGTAGTCGGACCAGTTGTAGACGTTGACCACACGCTGCTGCTGCGCAGCGGCGCCGGTCACAAGCCCTAAGGTGAGGGCAACGGAAGCGAGAAGACGGAACATCAGGGGTGGGAACTCCTCAAGATGAGAGTGACGACCGGAGCAGGCTAGGAAATTCTGAGCAAAGAAACAATGTCCAAGTTGCTGGCGGGGCCGCCGGTTTTCAGGCAGCCCGCTTGATCGCCTTCGCCAGCCGCTCCAGGCCGGCATCCAGCGTCGAGTCCTTCTTGGCGAAGCAGAAGCGCACCACGTTTTTCACGGCGCCCTCCGCGTAAAAGGCCGAGACCGGAATCGCCGCGACGCCGTGCTCCATGACGAGCCGGCGGCAGAACGCGACGTCGTCGGTCTCGCCTAAGGGGGCGATGTCGATGTTGACGAAATAGGTGCCCTGGCTCGGGATCACGTCGAAGCCCAGCGTCCTCAGGCCGTCCGTGAAACGGTCGCGGCTGCGGGCGAAGTTTTTGCGCATGTCCTCGAAATAGGCATCGTCCTTGGCGAGCCCGTAGGCCACGGCGTGCTGCAGGTTCGGCGCCGTGGTGAAGGTGAGGAACTGGTGCGATTTCGCCAGCACCTTCATGATGGGGGGCGCCGCGCACACGAAGCCGACCTTCCAGCCCGTGAGGCTGAAGATCTTTCCCGCCGAGCCGATCTTCACCGAGCGCTCGCGCAGGCCGTCAAGCGCCAGGATCGGCCGGTGCTGCCGGCCGTCGAACACCACGTGCTCCCAGACCTCGTCCGAGATCGCAATCGCATCGAAGCGGCGGCAGAAATCGGCCAGCAGGTTCAGGTCCTCGTCGGAGAACGTTGTGGCTGTTGGGTTGAGCGGGTTGTTGAACACAACCGCCTTGGTCTTTGGCGAGAAGGCCTGCGCCAGCGCTTCCTCCGTCAGGCGGAAATGCGGCGGCTGCAGGGTGACGAATTTCGGCACGCCGCCGGCAAGGCGCACGAGGGGCAGATAGGCGTCGTACATGGGCTCGAACAGCACCACCTCGTCGCCCGGCTCCACGATGCCGAGGATCGCGCCCGCGAGCGCCTCCGTGGCGCCCGAGGTCACCATGACTTCGGTGTTCGCATCGAGATCGACGCCCTGCCAATGCTTGTAATGAGCGGCAATCGCGGAGCGCAGCTCCGGAATGCCCATCATCGAGGGGTATTGGTTGTAGCCGTTGAGCACCGCATCCGCCGCTGCCCGCCGCACGTCCTCCGGCCCCGGATCGTCCGGAAAGCCCTGGCCGAGATTGATGGCGCCGGTCTCCCGGGCGAGGCTCGACATCACTTCGAAGATTGTGGTGGGCAGGTTGGCGAACAGTCGGTTCATGCCGCTCTCTCGATAAGTGTTTCCTGAGGTGCTGACCTGTTTCGTAGCATGGAGATGCGGGAGATCGAACCCGCATTCTCATGACCGTCACAGCCAGCGCCTTGGGGCCCGCAGCGTGAGCTGCGAGCCTGTGCGGTGATCGAGGGTGGCGCGAATGGCAGCCCGGCTCGATGATGGGTGGTGAGAAGGAAGAGCCAGGATGCCTCTTCGCGCACGGCTTCTTTAGGCGGACAGGTGAGGCCAGCCCGGTGACCGCTCAAGGCGTGGCCCGTCTGCTCGACGGGGGCCTTGAACCGATTCCGACCACCGGCCCACAACCTGGGCCTCCCGCCAGACCCACTTGCGAGGCGAGCCTGCGAGACCGTGCCTGCCTCCACACTGCGACGCCTCGCGAGCGCGCCCCTCGATAGAGGCAGGTCTAAGGAAACTGTATAGCTTAGCTTGCAGCACCTGTCAAGAACAAAGTAAGAACATTGACCCTGCTGACGGTCGTTCCCGGAAAGACGTGTAGCGAAGGGGTAGGAAACCCATAACGCCACGCCTGCTCGTGGATCCCCTTCCCGCACTTCGTGCGCCGGGGATGACACCGCACCTCGTCATCACCGGCCTTGTGCCGGTGATCCCGATGGCTTGAAGCGCAGCGCCTCACCGCATCGGGATGGCCGGGACAGGCCCGGCCATGACGGAGAGGATGTAGGAACCGGAAGGGTCTTCACTGGAGGGTGTCATCCTGGGGCTGCGAAGCAGAACCCGTGATCGTTGGACGAGTATAGCGCTGGTTTACCTCTCCTTATGGGAGAGGTCGGACCGGAGGTCGGGGTGAGGGGTTAGTGTCCTGTCCGGATAAGCCTGTAACCCCTCACCCCAGCCCTCTCACTCAGGGAGAGGGGGACCCGCCTTTCATCCTGCCGACGATCCCGGATCTGCGCTGTGCTCCGTCCGGGATGACCAGATGGGGATGAGTGAAGCGTGACGGGTGACGTGTCATTCCCGGAAGGGTGCGTAGCGGAGGAGAACTCATCAGCCGAAGCGCGCGTGAGTGGATGCCCTTCCCTCGCTGACGCTCGCCGGGGATGACACGGAGGCATCTCGAAATGCTCGACTCCCAGGATTACGCAAGGAGGAAGCCGCGACCGAAATCTCCGGCATGAGGCCGGTAATGACGGGTGCGCTTTGTCCTCGCCGCGTTTCATGCTCTATCGAGGGAGCAACGAAAACGCCTCTCATGTCCCTCGCCCGGTCGCCCCTCATCCCAGGCCTCATCGTCCTCGTCGCAGGCTTGTGCCTCGCCTCTCTGGTGGTCGGCCCGGCGCCGATCGCGATCCTCACAGCGCTGAAAGCCCTCGTGTCGGATCAGGGCGCGGCCAGCATCGTCGTGCGGGAGATCCGCCTGCCGCGCACGCTGCTTGCCCTCATGATCGGCTGGGTCTTCGGCCTGTCCGGCGCGGGGTTGCAGGGTTTGCTGCGCAATCCGCTTGCCGACACGGCGGTGTTCGGCGCGCCGCAGGCGGCGGCCTTCGGGGCGGTGCTCGTGATCTATTCCGGCCTCATCGGCACCCTGTCCTGGGCCCTGCCCTTCGCGGCCATCGCCGGGGCGCTGCTCTCGATCGCCCTCGTGGTGGCGGTTGCGGGGAAAAACGCCACCATCGTGGTGCTGGTTCTCGCCGGCCTTGCAGTCGGGAGCCTCGCGGGCGCCGGCACCTCGCTCGCCATCAGCCTGTCGCCCAATCCCTTCGCGGTCACGGAGATCGTGTTCTGGCTGCTGGGCTCCTTCGAGGATCGGTCCATGGTCCATGTGCTGTTGGCCGCCCCGTTCATTCTCTTCGCCTCGCTCCTGATCCTGAAAGCCTCTTCGGGCCTGCGCGCCCTGGCGCTCGGAGAGGAAACGGCGCGCAGCCTCGGGACCGACGTGGCCCGGCTCCGGGGGCTGATCGTTGCGGGTGCCGCCATCGGCACGGGCGCCTCGGTGGCGGTCGCCGGGTCCATCGGCTTCGTGGGCCTCGTGGCGCCCCATCTGGTGCGGCCATTCGTGGGTTACGATCCCGCCCGCACGCTTGTGCCCGCAGGCCTTGCGGGAGCAGCCCTGCTGCTGGCCGCAGACTGCACGGTGCGCCTCATCCCGTCCGGGGCCGAGGTCAAGGTCGGCGTGCTCACGGCGCTGATCGGCGTGCCGTTCTTTCTCTGGGTGATCGCCCGCCGCAAGGCGGAGCTGGTGGAGACGCCCGCATGAAGCGCCTTGAGGTCCGCTCCCTTGCGGTCGATCTCGGGCCAAGCCGCGCGCTCCAGGGCATCGACCTGTCCCTGGAGCCCGGGTGCCTGACGGCGCTGATCGGCCCCAACGGCGCCGGAAAGACGACCCTGCTGCGCGCCATGGCCGGGCTGGTGCGGCCCTCGGCCGGAGAGGTTGCCTTGAACGGAACACCCATCGCCCGGATGCCGGCCTCCGAGCGGGCGCGGGCCATTGCCTACCTGCCGCAGGGCGGTGGGGTGGCCTGGCCCCTGCCGGTCGCGAAAGTCGTCGCGCTCGGCCGCCTGCCTTTCGGGGAGAGGCCGGAGGAGCTTCCGGCAAAAGGCCGGGAGGCCGTTGAGGCGGCGCTCCGGGCCGTCGCGCTTGAGGGCTTCGAGAGCCGTCCCGCCACCTCCCTGTCAGGCGGTGAGCGCGCCCGGATGCTGCTGGCCCGCGCTCTCGCGACGCAGGCGCCGGTTCTCCTGGCCGACGAGCCCGTCGCGGCGCTCGATCCGCGCCATCAGCTCATCGTGCTCGAAGTCCTCAAGGCCCGTGCCCGAGCCGGCGCTACCGTGGTGGCGATCCTGCACGATCTGAACCTCGCGGCCCGGTTCGCCGACCGGATCGTCCTGCTGGATCAAGGAAAAGTCGAGGTTTCCGGCCTACCGGAAACGGTTCTGACCGAAGCCCATCTTGGCTCCAGCTTCGGCATTCGGGCACGGGTCACCCGGGAGGAGGCAGGCCTTCTGGTGCTGGCCCAGGGCCCTCTGCCCGATCCGTGAGAGGCCTGCGTTCGAGGCATCTTTGGAAGGACAACGTTACATTGACAAAGAGGTGAGCCCATCCGATACCCCGGGGCAGCAGACGGCAGGGCCATGAATCGGCAGGACTTCAAGAAAACTCTCATCGTTATGCATGATCTCGTGATGACGGGCGTGGCCGTCCTCGCGACGTTCTTCGTGCGCTTCGAGGGGCCGCTTTTGAACGAGCGTCTCGTTCATCTGCCGCTTTTCCTGCCGCCCTTCATCGCCTTCGCCGGCGTGGTCTACTGGTTCTCCCAGCTCTACCGCTCCAAGTGGCGCTTCGCCTCCCTGCCGGACCTGTTCAACATCTTCCGGGCTTCCACCATCCTGGCCCTGACCCTGCTGGTGGTCGACTACATCCTCGTCTCGCCGCAATTCCTGGGAACGTTCTATTTCGGCAAGATCACGATTGCCCTCTACTGGCTGATCCAGATGTTCCTGCTGGGCGGCCCGCGGCTCGCCTTCCGATACCTGAAATACGCCCGGTCCCGGAACAGCCTGCAGCGGGATTCCAGCACGCCGACCCTGCTGCTCGGGCGTGTCGCAGATGTGGAGGTGATCCTGCGGGCCATCGAAGCGGGCACGGTCGGGAAGATTCAGCCCCGGGGCATTCTCTCCTACCGCAGCGACGATCTCGGCCAGTCCATGCGCGGCGTCCCGGTGCTGGGCACATTCGCGGACATGGACCAGGTGGTGCAGGACTTCCAGGAGCGGGGCGTGCCGATCCGCCGGCTGGTCGCGACCCCGAGCGCCCTGACGCCGGAAGCGAACCCGGACATGCTGCTCGCCCGCGCGCGCCGTCTCGGCCTTCCTCTGGTGCGGGTGACGAGCCTGGGCGAGGGCATGCGCAATGCCGAGCTCGCGCCGCTCGAAATCGAGGACCTGCTCCTGCGCCCCACCGTGCAGATCGACCGGCAGCGGCTGGAAAATTTCATCCGCGGCAAGCGCGTGCTCGTCACCGGAGGCGGCGGCTCCATCGGGTCCGAGATCTGCACCCGCGCAGTCGCCTTCGGGGCGAGCGATCTTCTGATCCTGGAGAGTTCCGAGCCGTCTCTGCACCACATTCTCGAAAACCCGACGCTCCTGTCGAGCGACACCAATGTGGACGGCGTGATCGCCGACGTGCGCGACCGGGAGCGGGTGCGCGAGGTCATGAACGAATTCAAGCCGGAGGTGGTCTTCCACGCGGCCGCCCTCAAGCATGTGCCCTATCTCGAGAAGAACTGGACGGAAGGCATCAAGACCAATGTCTTCGGCTCGGTGAACGTGGCCGATGCGGCGGTCGAGGCCGGCGCCGATACCATCGTGATGATCTCCACCGACAAGGCCATCGATCCGGTCTCCATGCTCGGCGCCACCAAGCGCTTCGCCGAGATGTACGGGCAGGCGCTCGATGCCGAGTTCATGGGCCGCAACGGTGCCACCCGCACCATCGCGGTGCGCTTCGGCAACGTGCTGGGCTCGGTCGGCTCCGTGGTGCCGAAGTTCAAGGCGCAGATCGCCCGCGGCGGGCCCGTCACGGTCACCCATCCGGACATGGTGCGCTACTTCATGACCACCCGCGAGGCGGCCGACCTGGTGCTCACCTCCGCGTCCCATGCGGAGGAAAGCCGGTCCCTGACCGAGCGCTCCAACGGCGACGAGCGCGCCTCGGTCTATGTGCTGAAGATGGGCCAGCCGGTTCGCATCTACGAGCTCGCCGAGCGCATGATCCGGCTCGCCGGCTACGAGCCGGGCGAAGATATCGAGATCGCCGTCACCGGAGCCCGTGCGGGCGAGCGCCTGCACGAAATCCTGTTCGCCCGCGAGGAGCCCCGCGCGGAAATCGGCATCGACGGCGTCATGGCGGCAAAGCCCATCTTCGCCGATCGCGAGCGGGTCGAGCAATGGCTCAAGATTCTGGACCGTGCCCTTGTCGATGGCGACCGGGGGCTGGCCGAGCGGGTGTTCGAGGAAGCGATCCCGGAATTCAAGCGCCGGGCGCCGGCGCCCCCGCTTGCCGCGCCAGCGCCGCAAGCGCGTCTCGCGTCGAACTGACCGGCTGCCACCCTAAGCGCCGCAAGGCCTCCGGGCTCGCCACCAGCGAGCCCGCCAGCCGCTGATAGGCCTCGCCTTTTCCCGCCAGAGCCGCCGCCCCTTTGAGGACGAAGGACGGAACCGGAATCAGTCCCGGCCCGTGTCCAAAACCCTCACGCAGGGCACTCACCATCTCGGGGATCGTGACCGGATCAGGATCGGCCACGATGAACGGGCGCCTCAGAGGCCCGTCCGCCTTCAGGACCGTGTCCACGGCCGCCGTCAGGTTGTCGAGGGAGACAACGGACCGCTTGGCCTTGAGGCCGCCGAGCGGCAGGGGCCAGGGCGATTGTGCGAGGCCGAGCAGGGCGGCCATGTTGCCCTTCACGCCGGGGCCATAGACGAGGACTGGGCGCAGGGCCACCCAGTCTAATTTAAGTTCAGCCAAGCCGCGCTCGGCGTCGAGCTTCGAGCGGCCATAGGCGTCCGTGGGGTGAGGCTCCATCTCCTCCGTCAGCACGCGATCAGTGGAAGGACCGCTCTGCGCCCGGATCGAGGAGAGGAAGACGAAGCGCTTCACGCCGGCGCGCTCGGCCGATTGGGCGAGCTTCACCGTCGCGTCCGTGTTGATGCTGCGGTAATCGTCCTCGGGCCGTCCCGACATGGCATGCGCCAGGCCGGCCGAGTGGATCACCATGTCCACGTCGCGCAAGGCCGCGGCCATGTTGTGCGGCGAGGCGATGTCGCCGATCACGGCGCTTGCGGCTCCCGCCGGCACCTCGGACGGGCGGCGCAGCAGCACCCGGACCCGATAGCCGCGCTTGGGCAGCTCAGTGAGGAGGTGTCGTCCGATGAAGCCCGTTGCGCCGGTGAGGGCAATCAGGGGTGCGTTCATCGGGAAACCTCCAAGGGAATTGTCTGGCGTGGGGTGGAAAAGCGCCTGAGGACCAGGCCGACGAGGACGGCGCCTAAGACAAGCGCCACGATCTGCACGGCGCCCGAGGGCCAGACCAATGTCATAGCGGCGAGGCCGGCGAGGACAAGGTTGAGCCCGAACACATGGGCGCTGACGTCGAGCGCCGAGAAGCCGTTGTCGGTGGCCTGCTGGTAGAAATGGCTGCGATGCGCCTCCCACACCTTTTCACGGCGGCGTAAGCGGCGCAGCAGGGTGATGGTGGCGTCCATGAGATAATAGAGCGGCAGCAGGAGAGCGGCCGTGAGCGCGCCGGTTCCGGCAAGCTCCAGCAGCATCCAGCCGACGAGGAGGCCGATGGGAAGCGAGCCCACATCGCCGAGGAAGAGGCGGGCGACGGGCTTGTTGAAGGGCGCGAAGCCGAGGAGGGCGCCGCAGAGGGCAAGAGAGGTCCAAACGACCAGCGGATTGAATAGTTGATAGAACCAATGATCCGATGGCGCGAGAGCCGTTGCCACAAGAGCGACCAACGGAAAAAACGCGGTAATCGGGATCATCTCCGCCACAGTGATCCAGTCGATGCCATCCATGAAGTTGACGAGGTTTACGAACCAGACGCCGCCGATCACCAGAACGATCCGCTCGACGATCAATGGAACTGTGTCTGGAAATACCCGCACATTGCTGATCAACACCACTGCCATTACGGCCATGACCTGCAACAGCAGACGAGGCGCAGGGTGCAGCGGCCGGATGTCGTCCACGGCTCCGACGATCGCAAGCATCACGGCCGCTGCAGCAACACCGAGAAATGTCCCGGCAGGCACGTCCGTGTTCAGAAGAATTGCGCATGCCATAATGAGGCCCGCACCGACGACGGCGATGCCGCCGCCTTGCGGTGTCGGCACTTTGTGGCTCGACCGAGCATTGGGGCGTGCCAATGCATAGCGGATGAGCAAGGGCTTCAGGCCAAGGATCAAAAAGGAGGACACGAGAGCGGTCCCGATCAGGACGCCGAGAAAAGCAAAGGACACAATCATCCAGGAAGGACCAATCATGTCAGGCCTTATGATATTCACGGTACCACGCAACGAAGCGCCGGATGCCTTCCTCCAATGACGTCGCGGGCGCAAAGCCCACGTCGCGGCGCAGGTCCGTCACATCCGCGCGGGTCTCCAGCACGTCGCCCGGCGGTAGGGGCACGTCGACGCGGTTCGCTTTCTTGCCGAGAGCTTCCTCGATGAGGGCGATCAGCCGGTTGACCTCCTCAGGGCTATCGTTGCCGATGTTGTAGACCCGGTGCGGCGCAGCACTCGTGGCCGGATCGGGATTTTCCGCGTCCCAAGCCGGATCGCCCGAGGGCGCGCGCTCGACCAGGCGCACGATGCCCTCCACGATGTCGTCCACATACGTGAAGTCGCGCCAAACCTTGCCGGCATGGGCCACCAGGATCTCGCGCTCTTGCGCGATGGCATGGGTGAACTTGTACACCGCCATGTCGGGCCGGCCCCAGGGACCGTAGACGGTGAAGAAGCGCAGGCCCGTTGAGGGAAGGCCGAACAGGGACGCGTAGGAATGGGCCATCATCTCGTTCGCCTTTTTGGTGGCGGCATAGAGGCTGATCGGATGATCCGTGGTGTCGTGCTCGGAAAACGGCAGCTTGCGGTTGGCGCCGTAGACCGAGCTCGACGAGGCATAGACGAGGTGCTGGACCGCTCCATGACGGCAGGCCTCGAGCATGCTCATGAAGCCCATGAGGTTGGAGGCCGTGTAGGGCTGCGGATCGACAAAGCGTACGCCCGGCTGCGCGGCCAGATGGATGACCCGCTCGAAGCGGTGGTGCTGGAACAGGTCGCGGGTGGCCTGCGGGTCGGCGAGATCCAGGCGCTCGCCCAGAAAGGTGTTATGCGGGGCGAGCCGAGCGAAGCGGGCCTCTTTGAGGCTGATGTCGTAGTAAGGCGTGAAGCTGTCGACGCCCACCACATGATGGCCATCAGCCAGAAGCCGCTGCACCACATGAAAGCCAATGAACCCGGCCGCACCGGTCACAAGAATAGGAGAGGTCATGATGGGCCCGCCTGATGAATTGACAGGCACCATAGTGGATTTTCCCGTAAATGGGAGAGCTTCGATGTAAGAGAGCTGCCAATGCCGTCTGTTCAATCCTCTGGCTTAAATGACGAATAGATCTTTGTAGGTAAGGCTGAGTTTCTTGGAGACGGTGGCAATCTCCACCTGCTTGCCTTTGCCCGAGCCGTCGGCATCGTAGTAGAGCACGCCCTTCGTCTTATCGTAGACGATGTAGTCGTTCTTGTCCTTGGCTTTGGAGCCGATGGTGAAGAAGTCCTTCTTCATCTGCACGGGCTTTGCCTCCGAGCCGGCCTTGCCGAGCTTGGCGAAGACCTTATTGTCGAGCCAGATCGCATCATCCTTCACGGAGAAGTCGGTGATCCTGTCGAGATTGCTCTTCTTGTTCGGCTTGGTGTCGAACACGAAGATGTCCTTGCCTGTGTCACCGGTGAGAATGTCGTTACCCAGACCACCCCAAAATTTGTCATCACCAGAGCCGCCCTTGAACGTGTCCTTGCCCATGTTTCCCTTGATAACATCGGAGTTGGTGCTCCCGGTTACGGTTTCAGAGGCAACATCGCCGACGTCGACCCTGATCCAAGACCGATATTCAGCGCCGAGCGTGTCCTTTACCGCGACGAGAATTTGGTGCGACCGGGCCTGCTCGTAGTCGAGCTTCGCACCATCTTTGACCGTCAATATTCCGCTCGAACTCAGCGCGAAGCGACCATCCGCATCGTCAAGCAGGGTGAAGGTGAAGGGCTGATCGGTGGCAAACGCCTTAACGAGAACCTGGGCTGTCTGAGAGCCACCGGACACACCCTCCGTGAAGGGATTACCGACCAGGCTGAGACCGGTAGGGGTTGTCGGCCCGACCTGTTGTCCATCTGCCGTGTAACGCTGCTGGTAAATCCCGTAGCTGTCACCATCCTGGCCGGACGAACCCCAGGATACGACCCAGCCTCCGTCCGCTAGCGTCGTGACTGAGGCCAACCATTGGTCTCCCTCGGTAAAGGTGTTCACCCTGTTTTCACCACCAACCTTCTGGCCGTTTGCGGCATAGCGCTGCTGGTAGATATCCCGGTTCGCATCTTGAACTGCGGGACCCGATGCCCAGGTGATCAGCCAACCACCATCTGGCAAAGCTGTAACTGAAGAATCGAACTGGTCGCTGGCTGCGATGGCGTTCACCTGGACTTCCGGACCGATCTTCTCGCCATTGGTGGCAAAGCGTTGTTGGCGAACACTGGTAGTGGACTCATCCCCAGTTCTTGAGGTCCATGTCACGACCCATCCGCCATCCTTCAGTGCAGTGACTGTCGGCAGTGTTTGCCATGTGTTTTCCATGACAGCGTTGACTTGGATCGGATAATCAACCGTCCATCCATCGGCATCATAGCGCTGTTGATAGATGTACTCATCACCTGTGGATCCGGGATCTTGTCCCCGATAGGTGACAATCCATCCTCCGTCGGCGAGTGCCGTAACGGACGGGCGGTAAGCGCCATAACGCCAACTATCGACCATCGTTTCAGTGCCGATCGGAAAGCCGTTGGCCCCATACCGTTGCTGATGAATGGCGGTGCCGTATCCGGCTGTGTTGGAGGTCCAGGTGACAACCCATCCTCCGCCTACGAGAGCCGTTATGGTTGGCTCAGCTTGGAGACTGTCCGTCGTCGTGTTGACTCTGGTTTCATGTCCAACTCTCAGGCCGTAAGCGTTGAAACGCTGCTGAAAGATGCCGTCGCTATTCCCATCCTGCCCTATCCAGGTGACCACCCAGCCGCCATCGGAGAGGCCCGTGGTAGATACTTCGCTTTGTTTGTTGAACGGTGACTGACTGACCCTGACTTCGGCTCCGACCGCCACGCCCGTGGCATCGTAACGCTGTTGGTAGATTCTCTGGAAGGTGTCTCCGGCTACATTGGATTCCCACGTAACAATCCACCCTCCATCCTTGAGCGACGCGACTGAGGACCACTCTTGTCTGCCACTGGTCGTGGTGTTGACGCGGGTTTCGCCGAAATGCGTGACAATGCTCATGCAAACCTCTCTTTACTCGAGGGGGGCCCGGATGCAGTCATATATTATGTAATAACATATCATAAATAAGAGCATATTGAAACTTCTAGATGGCTCCCCCGATCCGGCATCTTCATTAAATTTAACGACAGCAGGGCGCGATGCTCTGCTATTCGCTCATCTCCGCGGGGTGTGGGATGGTAGAAATGCTCAGCACTTCAATGCACAGATGCTGGCACAGGCAGGCATTTTTGATGACCTCGAGTCAATCCTGCCCAGCTTGAGCCAAAGCAGGCTCGGAACAATCAGTCTCCAGCTCTTCATTCACCGGCTCAAACGTCAGGCTCTGCCGCTCGCGCGCCATGAAGGCGGTGGGCATCACGGCCTGCATCTCGGCCTCGGCGTTCTTCAGGAAGGCGTCGTCGTGGCCGGGATAGAGGTGGAAGATGGCGAGCGCCTTGACGCCGGCGGCCTTCGAGAGCTCGACGCCCTTCTGCCAAGTGGAATGGCCCCAGCCTCGGCAATAAGAGTATTCGGCATCCGAGAACATGCCGTCGAAGATCATCAGGTCGGTATCGCGCACGAAGGCGGCGAGATCCGGATCGGGCCAGGGATCGCTGTGCTCCACGTCGCTGATGTAGCAGACGCTGCGGCCGCTATGACTGAGGCGGTAGCCGGTGGCGCCGCCGGGATGGTTGAGAAGGTGGGTTTCGATCCGGGTTCCGTCGTCGAAGGTAATTGGCTCGCCGGCCCTGAAGCCGTGATACTCGAACCGGGCCGGAAGCTGGCCGAGGCGGACCGGGAACAGGGGCGGGGCGAAGAGACGGCCGAGGGGCTCCATGGCGCTCTCGCCCTCCAGATGTCCGCAATAGGTGCGGATCACGCGCTCCTTCGCGAGCAGGGCCGGCTTGAAGAAGGGCAGGCCGCTGATGTGGTCGAGGTGGAGGTGGCTGAGGAGGATGTCAATCTTCTCGGGAGCGGTCTGGCCGAGTTCCATGCCCAGTGCCGAGAGGCCGGTGCCCGCATCGAGGATGAAGAGACGCTCGCCGCATCGGACCTCGACGCAGGGGGTATGCGATCCGAACTCGACGAACTGAGGCCCGGATGCGCAGGTGGAGCCGCGTGTGCCCCAGAACCGGACCTGCAATGCGTCAGAGGATGCAACACGCCTTACCATGGCAGGATCATGATGTAACGAAAACCCCTCTTATGTGCGCTGGCGCACATGGACTGCGGTAAGCTGCCCCCGAGACGGACGATGGGTCAAGAGCACCGGACCTAAAAGTGGAAGCCACTTTTGGGATGCATTCGATGCTCCTGATCTTGGCTGGTGCAACCTCTGGACAAGCGGATGGCTTGTCCAGAGGTTGCACAGGGCGAAAGATGTCACGCACTTAACGCCTCCAGACGCCGGGTGCGGCGCTCCATCACGGGCTCGCCCCGCTCGAAATGGATAACAGCATCGAAGGGCGGTTGATCCATGGCCGGCGAGATCTCGGGCGTCACGAGGATCAGGCCGCGGCCGACGAGGGCCCGACGCAGGTTCATCACCAGCTTGTCGGCCGCCGGTCCCGGCAGGCCATCGAGCGCCCGCTGAACCACCAGGACGCTCGGTCGGCGCACGAGACCGCGCACGAGATCGACCGCCGCCAACTCGGTGAGGGTTAGGTCGTCCCCTTGCGGATCGATCGGCGTGTCGAGCCCGATGCGCGACACCTCGCCGTCGAGGCCGCGCTGGGTCAGCACCCGGCGGGTCACCTCCTGCACCGCGTCGAGGGCGCCCGCCTGGTCGGCCGCGATCCGGCCGAAGAGCAGGTTGTCCTGGATGCTCGCCGCCGCGCAGAACCGCGCCTCGTCGTAGAACTCGATGGCGGATTTCAGGCTCACCGGCAGCATGCGGGCGAAATCGGCGCGGGCGACCAGGATGCGCTCCTCCAGGCCCGGTTCGAGCAACCCTAAGCGGTGCCGGCTCTCGTTGTAGCGAAGCGCGAGACCGATCAGGCGCTCCTGATCGCGGGAGGTCTTGTCGCTGCGGCGCTGCTCGTTGCGGCGGTCGACGAGATCCTGGAAGTAGGGCCGGTCCGCCGCCGAGAAGAAGGAGAAGCGGTCGAACAGCGGAGAGCCGTCCGGGATCTCCGAAAAGATCTCGATCATGCTGGTGGCGATCGACAATCCCATGCGGGCGAGCGGCTTGGTCAGCTCGTTGGCCTCCAGGATCGCCCGCACGAAGGGGTGACCGGACAGGCTATCCTCCCGGAAGGCGTCGCCGATGGGCTTTCCGAAAAGCAGGTTCTCGCCGATCGTGGCATAGCGGTTGTAGCGCGTGGCGCTGAACGGATCGACGAAGCGGTCGAGGTTCTCGGCCGTGAGCGCCGCCTCGACGAAACGGCGCGCCTCCACCACGGCATCGGCAAATTTCGGCTCCCGGGCCGGATCGATGGTGCCGGACAGGCCGCGGGCATGGGTCAGGCGGTCGAGACCGGCGATGGCGATGGCCTCGGACAGGCGGTGGCCGAGTTCGCCCGCCGGTGCCGAGCAGCCATAGAGCAGGTTGTCCTTCAGGCTGCCCTCGATCAGCACCGTCTGCCCCGTAAACGCGATGCGCTGGCTGCGCTCAACGGGGCTGGCGGCGGCAAGGTCCACCCCGCCATAAGTCAGGCGGCCCATGGACGGCGGCAGCTGGCCGCTCATCAGGGCGGCGAGAAGCCTCGGGCCCGCATCGCCGTCGCCCACCAGGGCCACATGGGACGGGAAGGCGAGGGAGAGGTTGACGGACGCAACGCGCGCGCCGCTTGCAGGATCGTAGGCCGAAACACCTTGTGCCACGAGGGCGCCGTTCTCCGGCAGGCTCGCCTTGCCTTTGAGCGCGGCGCGCAGCTTCAGCGGCGCCAGGCCCTTACCGAGATCGACGAGCAGCGCCCTGGCCCGCATGATCAGCCGGTGCCACTGCACCACCTCGCGGGTGCCGTAGGCGGCGAGGGCCGCGGCCAGCACGCTGGCCGCAACCGTTCCGGCCGTCAGCGGGCGAGACTGCGAGAACCAGGCCCCGAGGGCCAGGACCGCCAGGGGGGCGATCATGAGTACGGCCGCGGAAGCCGCCTCCATGACGGCCAGACGGTATTCCTCCCGCATCACCGGGCGATGGCCGCTCATGAGAGTGCGCTGCACCCGGTCGCGCTCGAAAGGCGCGGTGCCATGGGCGCGCAGGGCCGGCAGGCGCTGCTCGAGGTCCGCGAACACCCCTTCGGCCTCGTCGCCCTCCCGGTGGCGGGCCGCGGCGGCGTCGAAACGCAGGAGCGCCCGGCGCGCGCTCACGACCATGGCGAGAGCGAGGACCACAGCCAGAACGGCACCCAGATGCCAATCCATGACGAACACATAGGCACAGGCCAGCCCGATCATGCCACCGAGCTTCACCGGAATCAGGAGGCTCGCTCCCAGCACGCCGTTCTCGCGGGCCAGCCCCCGGGCGGCGAGCGTCGAGATCATGGCGATCTCGTCATGCGACGCGGAGGGCACTTTCAGGATGATGTCGAGGGCCGCCGACTGGGCCCGCATGAGCATGCGCACGCCGATCCCGACCGCCACCCATTCGAGCGCCACCAGGATCAGCCCGATAAGGATAGGGATAGCCAGCACGCCGATGACGGCTGCAAGCGCAAAGGTCTCGGGATCGAGGGCAAAGCCATGAAACAGCACCAGGGACCCCGGCCACAGGTTGGCCGGCGGCGTGAGGGCGATCCGCAGGAAGCTGGCGGGCGCATTCCAGGCCTCAGCGCCTCCGGTCGCCCGGTCGACCATCTGCCGGACCAGATCGAAGCCGATCAGGATCAGGAAGCCCGCCAGCAAGAGCAGGCCGAAACCGGCCAGATGCCGGACGGGCGAGGTTTTCCAGGCCAGGCGCAACGGGTCGCGCTCGATGACGGCTCCCAAGGGCAGCTCCAATGATTATTCAGGTTCAGTGACGTTAGCAGAGCCTAGAGCATCGGGCCGAAAAGTGGAAACCACTTTTGGGATCCGCCGATGCTCAATTCGATAATGACTGCATCGTGTTGAGCCTGAAACCAGGGCCGGTTTTCACGCGATGCGCGAAGCCTTCTTCGCCTCAATAGTGGGGAACCGCGGCCAGAAATGCGTCTGGATACAATCGGGCCGTTGCTTGTTTCGGCAGCGGCAGCCATTTGCCCTCTCGCCGTGCCGCACTTCGACTCTATGTCACCTGCCTTGGCTGACTGCCTGCCATGGAGGATCGGTGAGCCCGCCCATGACGTCCCCTTTGCCGTCCCCCCTGCCGATTGATCCGGTTTTCCAGCTCGTTCTCGAGGTTCCGGCGCACACCCCATGCCCCGATCTGCCGCGCCGCCTGACCGCCCTCTTCCAGGAACTCGCCATGGAGGATCCGCCCCGGCCGGTGGAGGAGATCGAGGATCAGATCTGGGCTCTCTGGAGCTCGCACGAGGACCGCCTCGCCGAAGAGACCATGGCGGCGGCCGTCGAGGCCATGGGCTCGGGATCGCTGAAGAAGGCCGGGCCGCTGCTCGACCATCTGGTCGCCCTGTATCCGGACTGGCCGGAGGCCTGGAACAAGCGCGCGACGCTTGCCTCCATCGAGAAGCGCGATGCGGACAGCCTGCTCGACATCGCCCAGACCCTGCGCCTCGAGCCGCGCCATTTCGGTGCGATTGCCGGGTTCGGCAATATCTGCCTGCGCCACGGCCATCTCAACGAAGCGCGCGCCGCTTTCCAGATCGCGCTCGGCATCAATCCGCACATGGAGGACCTGCGCGACATGCTGGAGAATCTGTCGCCGCATCACCTCATGCTGCATTAGGAATTCTTCATTCCTCTTTGCGATCCTGCCGCAGAATTGTCGGTGCGAGGCACAGTCCTCCCCACGATCATGCCAGCCCCCCGCTCTCAACATTTGCACCCGGCAAGACGGCCGAGCTATCCAACACCATGGCCCTTCGCGATCTCTTCCTGATGTTTCTCGTCTGCTTCCTGTGGGCGGCCCATACCATCGTCAGCAAGATCGTCGTGTCGGGCATGGAAATCCCGCCCCTGTTCTATGCGGCCGTGCGCTTCGGCATCGTGGCGGTGCTCGCTCTTCCGTGGCTGCTGCCGGCACCGCGGCCGCGATGGCGCATCCTCCTGGTCGGGTTCCTGATGGGTGGCGGTGGCTTCGCGTTGTTCTTCCTCGGCATCAGAAGCGCGAGCCCGTCGAGTGCCGCGGTGGTCAGTCAGCTCGGAATCCCGATCACGGCGCTTCTCTCTCTTTTGGTGCTCAGAGAGCGGATCGATGGCAGGCGGGCGCTCGGCATCGTGCTGACCTTCGCCGGCGGTGTGCTCGTGATGTGGGATCCGGACGGCGGCTTTCCGCTCTCCGCGGGCCTTCTCCTGGTTCTGGCCTCCACGGCCGTCGGGTCGCTGGCCGCCGTGATGATGAAGCAGATCGAGGGCGTGAAGCCGCTGCAGTTTCAGGCCTGGATCGGGCTCGCCTCGGTGATGCCCATGATCCTCCTGACAACGACGCTCGAGTCGGGGCAGGCGGACAAGGTGATGGCGGGCGGCTGGAATTTCGTGGCAGCCCTGTTGTTTTCGGCCCTTGTCGTGTCGCTGATCGCTCACACGATCTACTATGGCCTGATCCGCAAATACCCCGCCAACATCATTGCCCCTCTGCTGATCATGAACCCTCTGCTGACGGTGGCTTTGGGCATTCTCGTCACGGGCGACCGGTTCGACGCACGAATGGCCGTCGGGACGGGGCTTGCCCTGTGCGGCGTGCTGATCATCGTGCTCAGGCGCAACCACCTCATGCGGCTGACCTCGGTGCTGCGAGGGCGCTTTCGGTAGCGGCCGGAATTTTTCCGGAGCAAGCGCGACAACGGGGCCGTTGCAGGACGGCGGCGAGGGAATGATACCTTAGGCCCCATGTCCGATTCGCCTGCACTCATGTCCCGTCCCATCATCCTGCCTGTCGACGGGCGCCAGTCGCCCGTGGCGGCCGGAATCCAGCGCGGCGTGCGCCGCCTGTTCTCACAGCTCGGGCACGTGACCCTGCCGGAATTCACCCTCGCCAATGGACGCCGCGCCGATCTCATCGCGCTCGCACCCGACGGGGCGCTCACCATCATCGAGATCAAGTCGAGCGTGGCGGATTTCCGGGCCGACCAGAAATGGCCCGACTACGAGGATTTCTGCGATCGGTTCTATTTCGCCGTGCCGGAGACGGTGCCGTTCGACATCCTGCCGGAGGATCGCGGCCTGATCATCGCCGACAGCTTCGGGGCGGCGATCCTGCGCGAGGCGTCGCATCACCCGCTGGCAGGCGCGCGCCGCAAGGCCGTGACCCTGCGCTTCGCGCACGCGGCCGCATCCCTGCTGCACACGCTGGCTGATCCCGACAGGATTGCGGACGGACGGCTTTGAGAACGGCTTAGCGCGGCGCGCGCTTGGCGAGGATGCGTTGCAGGGTCCGGCGGTGCATGTTGAGGCGGCGGGCCGTCTCCGAGACGTTGCGGCCGCACAGCTCGTAGACGCGCTGGATGTGCTCCCAGCGCACCCGGTCGGCCGACATGGGGTTTTCCGGCGGAAGCGCCCGCTCGCCCGGCTGGGCCATGAGGGCCGCGTGGATCTCGTCCGCGTCGGCGGGCTTCGCGAGATAGTCGAAGGCCCCCATCTTCACCGCCGTCACGGCCGTGGCGATGTTGCCGTAGCCGGTGAGGACGACGCCACGGGCGTCCGGGCGGCGGTGCTTCAGGCGCTCGATCACGTCGAGTCCGTTGCCGTCGCCGAGGCGCATGTCGATCACCGCAAAGGCCGGCGGTTCGCTTTCGACAGCCGCAATGCCATCCGCCACGCTCTCGGCCACGCGAACCTGGTAGCCGCGGCCTTCCATGGCGCGGGCCAGACGGGTCGAGAACGGCCGGTCGTCGTCGACGATCAAGAGACTCTTGTCGGCGCGATCCTCGAATGCGGCAGGCGCATCGGCCATCAGACTATCTCCTTGCATCTTAAGGGTATTCCTTCATGAGGCGAGCTTGATCAGCTCCTTTCTCATATGGGAATTCATCCCCTAATCTTTGAGAGGCTCCAGGGAACCTCCCTGCGGCGAAATTGCCGCACCTCGTTCAAACGCCTGACGCGGCCAAACGATCCGCGCCATGGCGCCCGAGGCTGGCGGGGCGGCGTTCGTCAGGGTCAGTTCGGCCCCCGATCTCTCGACCAGGGTCTTAGCGATGAACAATCCTAACCCCAGTCCTCCGCCCTCCTCGCTGTCCTCCGAACGCTCGGCGGCGCTGCGGGTCGTGACATAGGGCTCGCCGACCCTGAGCAGGATATCGGGCGCGTAACCGGGGCCGTCATCCCGGATCTCGATGAAAACCTCGTGAGGAGACCAGCAGGCTTCGATTGTCACCTGGCTTTCGGCAAAGTCCGTGGCGTTGTCGAGGATGTTGGACAAGCCGTAGACCACCCCCGGATTGCGGCGGCACATGGGTTCGGGTCCGTCGCCTTTGGTGATCACCTTCACGTCGAAGCCGACCGCCCGCTGCGGCTCGACGATGTCCTCCACCAGATGGCTGAGCGTGACGGTCTCCAGGAACTCTCCCCCGTCGTCCTCGTCCATGGAGGTGAGCTTCGTCAGGATCGTGCGGCAGCGCTCCACCTGCTCCTGCAGGAGCCGCAGGTCCTCGCCCACCGGACCGTCCTTGGGCATGGCATGGCTGAGCTCCTTGGTGACCAGCGCGATGGTGGCGAGCGGTGTGCCGAGTTCGTGGGCCGCCGCTGCCGCCAGTCCGTCGAGCTGGGACAGGTGCTGCTCGCGGGCGAGCACCAGCTCGGTGGCGGCGAGCGCCTGGGAGAGCTGGCGGGCCTCCTCGGCCACGCGCCAAGCATAGATGCCGGTAAACGCCGTGCCAAGCAGGATCGCGGTCCAGATCCCTGTCACATAGAGAAAGGGGAGCGAGAATGTCTGCCCGGGAAACCAAGGCAGGGGCCGGTGGGCGAGCACCAGAAAGGTCGCGCAGCCCACGGCCAGGAGGCCCAGCCCCAAGGTCCGCTCCGGCGTGAGCGCCGTGGCCGAGATGAGCACGGGCGCTAGGAACAGCATGGCGAAGGGGTTTTCCAGCCCGCCGGTCAGATACAGGAGGCCGGCGAGCTGCAGGATGTCGAAGGCGAGCAGCGCCGTGGCCACGTTGTCGCTGAGCCGGTGGCTCGCCGGGTACTGGATGCGCAGCAGCAGGTTGACCCAGACCGAGGCGACGATCACCAGAAGGCACAGGGCGAAGGGCAGGGGGAATCCGAGGCCGAAGCGGACCCCGATCACCGCCGCGGATTGCCCTGCGACCGCGAGCCAGCGCAGGCGGACCAAGGTGTCCAGGCGCAGGTGCCGGGCATGGTGCGTCAGGTTCTTCGGCTCGATTTTGAACATCACCGAACAGAATAGGGCCGCCCCCCTGTTCGCCAAGCAGCAGGCTTTAGCCTATTTTCCTACCCATGACTTGGGATATGGCCTGCAAGCCCCGGGCAATGCCCTGAAACCAAAGTATGGTGCCCGTTTTTGCAGTGGATGGACAAGGTTGTTGCAATAGTCTCAAGGAACTTTAATCTTAAAATTACGGTTGAGGATAAAGCCTACCGCATTGGGCGAGAACCAGGCACCCGGCCTTTGGGGATACAGATGAACTTTTCTTATGTTTGGTACGACACGGCGCATTGGCTCTTGAGCCCCGCCCGTGCGGCCTCCGATTTGACGAAGCATTTTTTCGATTTTCCTGGTAATCCGCTCAACAATACTCCTTACGGCCGCACCGTTTCCGCCGCCTGCGAATTGTTCGAACGCACCACCCGCCGCTACGGCAAGCCCGCCTTCGACCTGCCCACCACCGTGATCGACGGCGCAGAGGTGGGGGTCATGGAGCGGATCGTGTGGGAGCGCCCGTTCTGCCGAATCATCTCCTTCGAGCGGGATCACCCCGCGGCCAAAAGCCAGCCGAAGCTCCTGATCGTGGCGCCCATGTCCGGCCACTACGCCACGCTCCTGCGCGGTACCGTCGAGACCTTCCTGCCCACGCACCAAGTCATGATCACCGACTGGATCGATGCCCGCATGGTACCCCTGGCCGAAGGGCGGTTCGATCTCGACGACTACATCGACTACATCAAGGACCTGTGCCGGGAGTTCGGCCCCGATCTCCACCTGATGGCCGTGTGCCAGCCGGCCGTGCCAGTGATCGCCGCAGTGGCCCGCCTCGAGGCCGAGAACGATCCCTGCATCCCCCGGTCCATGACCCTCATGGGCGGCCCCATCGACACCCGCCGCTCCCCCACGGCCGTGAACCGGCTCGCTGAAGAGCGCGGCATCGACTGGTTCGAGCGCCATTGCATCACCAAGGTGCCGCCGTCCCATCCGGGCTTCTGGCGCGATGTCTATCCGGGCTTCCAGCAGCTCTCCGGCTTCATGGCCATGAATATCGACCGGCACCTGACCGCCCATTACGACATGTTCAACCACCTGGTGGAGGGCGACGGCGATTCGGCCGAGAAGCACCGGGAGTTCTACGACGAGTACCTCGCCGTCATGGACCTGACCGCCGAGTTCTACCTTCAGACGGTCGAAAAGGTGTTCGTGAACCACGAGCTGCCCAAGGGCGAGATGATGCACCGGGACCAGCCGGTGGACCTCATGGACATCCGGCGCTGCGCCATCATGGCGGTCGAAGGCGAGCGGGACGACATCTCGGGCGTCGGCCAGACCCTGGCCGCCCTCGAGCTGACCCCAAACCTGTCCTCCGACAAGAAACTCTATCATCTGCAGGCCGGGGTCGGTCACTATGGCGTCTTCAACGGTTCTCGGTTCCGGTCTCAGATCGCTCCTCGAATCGCTAAATTCACTGAGACTCACTCCCGAGAGCCAGCCCGGAAGAAGGCGTCAAGGGCCTGAACCTGTTCCTGATGCGTTCTTAGGAGCGGCAAACGGCTGCGCTGACAGAATCGGCGTGACAGGGCAGATTGCGGACATGAAATCCGCCCTGTTCCGCCGCGTCCCAGCGGACCCGCCTCACCTCAAGGTTCTGCATGAGGGCCAAGCCTTCAAGGTGGCCCTCAAGCGCCGTCCCACGGCCAAACGCATCACGCTGCGCGTCTCCACCGCGACCGGCGAGGTCGTGCTGTCGATCCCTGAGCGCACCGAGGTGGGCCTCGCCCAGAAATTCGCCGACAGCCACAGCCAGTGGATCGCCACCCGCCTCGCCAAGGTGCCCGAGCGGGTGGTCTTCGAGCCTGGCGCGCTGGTGCCCGTTCGCGGCGTCCTCCACCGGATCGTCCATTGGTCCTCGATCCGGGGCGTGACCCAAGTCGCGAAGAGCGGTGCTGGCGAGCCGATCATCGCGGTGGCCGGGGAGGCGGCCCACGTGGCCCGCCGGGTGCGGGATTTCCTCGAGGCGGAGGCCAAGAAGGATTTTACCGCCGCCGTGAGGAAGCATACAGCCCAGCTCGGGGTTTCGGCCAAGCGCATCACCGTGCGCGACACCAAGAGCCGCTGGGGCTCCTGCTCGGCCAATGGGGCGCTCAATTTCTCCTGGCGGCTGATTATGGCCCCGCCCTTCGTGCTCGACTACCTCGCAGCCCACGAAGTGGCGCACCTGCGCGAGCTCAACCATTCCCACCGCTTCTGGAAGATCACGCACCAGCTCTGCCCCCGCACCGACGAGGCGGAGGCCTGGCTCAAGACCTACGGCAGCGCCCTGCATCGAATCGGGTGATATTCCACATCGTCATGGCCGGGCTTGTCCCGGCCAACTCTTTAAGGAGAAATGCCGCGCCTCTCGCATCGGGATCACCGGCACGAGGCCGGTGATGACATGGAAGGTCTCTTAGTGAGTGACAGGTCTTCCGTTTCGTCTTAGTCGGAGCCTCCCGTCACCGCTGCGTCCCAAAACAATGCTCAAGCCCGACACCCTGGCCCTTACCGTCATCCTGGCGCTGCTCACCGCGCTCGGGCCGCTCTCGACGGACATGTATCTTCCGTCGCTGCCAGCAATTGCGGCAGGGCTCAATGCAACCACGGGCCAGACGCAGCTGACGCTGTCCGCCTTCCTCCTCGGCTTTGCCGCCGGCCAGTTCTTCTACGGGCCAATCTCCGACCGGATCGGCAGGAAGCCCGTGCTGCTCTTCGGGCTCGCGCTGTTCACGCTGGCGAGCCTGATCTGCGCCTTCGCGCCCAATATCGAGACGCTGATCGGCGCGCGCTTCCTCCAGGCTTTGGGCGCGTCGGGTCCCATCGTGCTCGGGCGCGCCATCGTGCGCGATTTTTACGAGGGACCGCGCGCGGGCCGCGAATTGTCGCGCATGGGCACGATCATGGGCGTCGTGCCCGCTGCGGCCCCGATCCTCGGTGGGGTCATCGAGCGCGTCTCGGGCTGGCGCGTGACGTTCGGGTTCATGATCCTGTTCGGCATCGCCATGGCGGCCATCATCAGCCTGCGCATGCCTGAGAGCATTCGGAAGAAATCGGACGTGCCGATCTCCTTCGGGGCAATCCTGCGCGGCTTCAAGCTGCTGCTTGGACACGCCGGCTATCGCACTTATGTGGGCCTCTCCATGCTCACCTATGGCGGGCTCTTCGCCTTCATCTCCGGCTCGTCCTTCGTGCTGCAGAAGATCTACGGGCTGGACGAGCTGGCTTTTGCCTTTTCCTTCACCTTCGTGGTGGTGGGCTTCATGAGCGGCACCTTTCTCGCGCAGCATCTCGTGGGACGGCGCGGGCTCGACGGCACCATCCAGCTCGGCGTGATGTGCCTTGCCATTGGTGGTGCCACCATGCTGGCCCTGGTTCTGTTAAGCGTGCCCTCGTCGCTGAGCATCAGCGCCCCGATGGCGATCTACGGCATCGGCGTCGGCCTCACCATGCCGCAATCCATGGCCTCGGCCCTGATGCCTTTCCCGGAGCGGGCCGGCGCGGCCTCGTCGCTGCTCGGCATCTGCCAGATGACCTTCGCGGCCATCGTGGGCATCGCCCTCGGGCGCAACCTCGACGCCTCGGCGATTCCGCTGCCCGCGACCATCGCCACAACCGGCATGCTGGCCCTTGTGCTGTTCCTCATGACGAGCCGCGCACGCGGGCATCAGCCTAAGGGCTGATCCGCCGCCACTCCGGCGAGGACGTCCGCGGCCTTGTGGTCGGCATCGACGCCCTCAATGAGGAAGACGTCGCCTCGCGAGTTCCCGGTACGCAGGGGCAGGATCTGCTGATAGGCGGGAGATGCGTACCATGCGCGGGCGCTGTCCCGGTCCGGGAACGCAATCACGATCAGGTCTCCCGACCAGGACCCTTCGAGAAGAGCCACCGGCCCTCCGTGAATGATGAACCGGCCACCGAAAGGTTTAAGCGTTGCATCGATGCGCTTGAGATACTCGACGATGTCGTGACCGACATTCACATCGTGCAGATGACCGACAGCATAAGCAGGCATGACAGGCTCCTTCTTGTGATGAAGGGAACATGCCGCGTGGAGAGAGCGCTGGCGATTACGTGCGAGGTAATGGTTTGAAGGTTTGTCTGAACGCACACGCTGCCATTCCGGGGCAAGCGTTAGCGAGAGCCCGGAACCCACAAACACGACGCTTCAGAAAGTGCGAGCCGCGTCACGCTTCTTTCTGCATTGCTAGCGGTGATGGATTCCGGGCTCCGCTTACGCGGCGCCGGAATGACAGTGTCAGAACTATGTATACTGCCGTCTCAAAGCCCGAACAGCTTCTCGAAGAAGTTCTTCTCGCGGCTTGCGCGCCGCTGGGGCGCGGGCGCAACCCAGCTGCTCTCGCCGTCCGCATTGGCGTAGCGCGGCGTGCCTCCGACGCCGGCGACGGGAACATCCGACGGCGCGCGCATGCGCTCGAGACCGGGCAGAGGCACGGGCTGCTGATCTTTTAGGGCAGCCGTCATGAAGTTGTGCCAGACTTCCGTGGGCAGGTTGCCACCAGTCACGCGCTTGGTGAGCGCGCCGTCGTCGTTGCCGAGCCACACACCGGCCACGAGATTGCCGGAGAAGCCCACGAACCAGGCATCCTTGTAGTCGTCGGTGGTTCCGGTCTTGCCGGCAAGAGTCCAGCCCGGAATCTGCGCCTTCTGGGCGGTGCCGACGACGAAGACGTTGTGCATCATGTCGTTCATCTGGGCCACGACGCCCGGATCGATCACGCGCCCGAGGCCGCCCGAGCTCGGGCGCTTGTAGATGAGTTTGCCGTCGGTGGTCTTCACCTGGGTAATCACGTAGGGCGTCACACCCATGCCACCATTGGCGAAGGCCGCGTAGGCACTCACCAGTTCCAGCGGCGTCACCTCCGAGGTGCCAAGCGCCAGCGAGCCGTTGGCCTGAAGCGGAGAGGAGATGCCGAGGCGCTGCGCAGTCTGCGCCACGGCCTTGGGCCCGACCTCCATGTTGAGCTTCACCGCGATGGTGTTGAGCGAAAGCGCCAGCGCATCGCGGATCGTGATCGGACCGCGATATTTGCGGTCGTAGTTCTTGGGCGCCCAGCCCTTGTAGGCCACGGGCGCATCGTCCACGACCATGTCGGGGGTGTAGCCCCGCTCCATGGCGGCGAGATAGACGAAGGGCTTGAAGGACGAGCCCGGCTGCCGACGGGCCGCGATAGCCCGGTTGAACTGGCTCGTCTCATAGTTGCGGCCGCCGACCAGGGCTTTGACGGCCCCGTCCGGCTGCATGGCCACGACGGCGCCCTGGCTCACGTTGAACTTCTGGCCCTTGGCGTTGAGCTCTTCCACCAGTACGCGCTCGGCCGCGGATTGCAGTGCGGGCTCGACGGTGGTCGAGACCACGATGTCGGATTCGACCGTGCCGACGAAATCGTCGAGCACATCCATCACGTAATCGGCCGCGTAATTGGCCGATCCCGCGCCGTTCGCGCGCACGGGCTCGGCCGGATCGCCCAGAGCCGTCTTGGTCATGCCCGGCGTGATGAAACCGAGGTCGTTCATGGCCGCAATCACGAGCTGCGCCCGGGCCTGTGCCCGCTCCGGATAGCGGTTGGGGGCCAGACGCGACGGCGACTGAACAAGGCCTGCCAGCACGGCGGCCTCCGAGAGCGATACGCTGCGGGCCGACTTGCCGTAATAGCGCTGGGCGGCGGCCTCGACGCCATAGGCGCCGGCGCCGAAATAGACTCGGTTGAGATAGAGCTCGAGGAGCTGGTCCTTCGAGTAGTTACGCTCGAGCCAGAGCGCCAGGATCGCCTCCTGGATCTTGCGCGACGCGGTGCGCTCCTGGGTCAGGAAGAGGTTCTTGGCGAGCTGCTGCGTCAGGGTCGAGCCGCCCTGCAGGCCACCGCTATTGGCGAGATTGCGGTAGACCGCGCGGGCGATGCCGATCGGGTCGATGCCGTAATGGTCGTAGAAGCGCCGGTCCTCGATGGCGATGAACGCCTTCGGCAGATAGGGTGGCAGCTCCTTCAGAGTCATCGTTCGCCCGCCCGTCTCGCCGCGATTGGCGAGAAACGAGCCGTCGCTCGCCAGGATGGCGATGTTCGGCGGGCGCTTGGGCACCGCAAGCTGGTCGATGGGCGGAAGCTGCGAGGCATAATAGGCGACGATGCCGCCGACGCCGATCACGCCCCACAGGCACAGCACGAGCCCGGCATAGATCAGCTTGCTGAAGAGGGAGCGGCCGCCGCGGCGCTTGGTCTTCCTGGGGCGCGAAGGTCCGCCGCCCTGTCGAGATGCTCGCCTGCGCGTCATCGTTCCCCCTGCCCGATCCTCGGGCGAGAGGTGAAAATCCAGCTCCCCCGCCTGCCCAGCGGGCGCATCGAACACCGGCTCGCGCCGATCACGTCCGTTCGCCACGTCTTTAATGACCCCGCATTCATAGAGCCGGTGGGACCCGGCCTTTCATGCTCTGAGGCACCCTAATTGTGGCGGTTTAAGGGGCGGTTAACAGGGATTAACGGCTTCCCGGCCGGAACTGCCGAGTCTGGCGCGCGTTCGCTGCCTTATGAGCGCTTACATCGTCGTGCTGGCAGGCTTCGGGGTGGTGGTCCTTTTGACCGCCTGGCTTCCCATGGTCCTGAAGGAACTGCCCCTGTCCCTGCCGATCTTCTGCGTGGCCTTGGGCGCGCTCGTTTTCGCGTTTCCCGATCTGCCCGGCGTGATGCCTCATCCCAACGAGGAACTCGCCATCGTCGAACGCCTGAGCGAGTTCGTAGTCATCATCTCGCTCATGGGGGCAGGCCTGAAGATTGACCGGCCCTTCGGCTGGAAGCGGTGGCGGCTCACCTGGCGGCTCCTCGGCATCGTCATGCCGCTCACGATCTTCGGTCTCGCTTGGCTTGGGACCAGCCTTTTAGGTTTAAGCCTCGCGGCAGCCCTGCTGCTCGGAGCCGCGCTGGCTCCGACGGATCCGGTGCTCGCCAGCGACGTGCAGGTGGGGCCGCCGGGCGACAGCGAGGAGGACGAGGTGCGCTTCACCCTCACCTCCGAGGCAGGCCTCAACGACGGCCTCGCCTTCCCGTTCGTTCTGCTGGCCATCGCGTTCGCCCAAGAGGGGAGCCTCGCCAATGTGACCGAATGGTTTGCCTATGCGGTCGTCTGGAAGATCGCAGCCGGCATCGGCATGGGCTATGGGATCGGGCGGGCTCTCGGCTGGCTGACCTTCCATCTGCCGAACCGGGCAAAGCTTTCGCGCACCGGTGCCGGATTCGTGGTTCTCGGCATCACTTGCATCGCCTATGGCCTGACCGAGATGGTCAGAGGCTACGGATTTCTCGCCGTCTTCGTGGCGGCTCTGGCCCTGCGGGCGACCAAGCCCGAACATGATTATCACACCAAGCTGCACGACTTCGCGGAAGAGCTCGAGCGCCTCATGATGATGGTGCTCCTCGTCCTGCTCGGCGGCGCCATGACGGGCGGGGACTTGTTCAATGCCCTCACATGGCAGGCTGCCGTCTTCGGCTTGCTGGCGCTGTTCGTGGTTAGGCCGCTCGCCGGATGGATCGGGTTGATCGGCACCGATCCACCATTGGGCGAGAAAGCGGCGATCAGCTTCTTCGGCATCCGCGGGCTCGGTTCGATCTATTATCTCGCCTATGCCCTGCACCACGCGAAGTTCGACAATGCCGACCTTCTCTGGAGCACGGCCGGCTTCATCATCCTCGTATCCATCGTATTGCATGGCATCACGGTGACGCCGGCCATGCGGCACCTCGATCAACGCCGAAAGCTCGCTGCGAGAGCCTAGCGCATCCTGCGGACTCGGAGGGCCGCGTCAGCGAAAAGTGGTCCCGGTTTTCCGCTTCGAAAGATGCGCTGTTTAAAATGTTGAGCATCGGATGGATCCCAAAAGTGCAAATCCACTTTTGGGTCCGATGCTCCAGGCCCTCGCAGCATCACAGCGTGACCGTCATGGGTACATGGATGTACCGTCCATCTCGGCCGTCGTCGGGTCGATGACTCTTCTCACCTTCGCAATGCTGTTCGCCGGAAGCCCAGCCTTCTGGGCATGTTCGCGGATCATGCCTTCATCCGGTGCCCGGTAGACGCAGTAGATCTTGTCGTCGGTGACATAGCTGTGAACCCATTGGATTTCGGGCCCGAGTTCACGCAGGACATTGCATGAGTTCTGTGAGGCCTGCTGCATGTCTGCGGCAGATGAATTGCCGACACCCGTCATGTTCCGCTCGATCACGAATTCTGGCATGGCCTGTCGCCGGTGGCCCGGCGCCTCCTTCGCCGGGCCAAATCAGCTCCGGCGTCGGTCAAGGTCTGCTCATCCTGGCGAGCTGGCAATGCCTCAAACGGGGGAGCGGTTTGCTCCTGTGCGATGCCGCACCTACTCCGCCGCAAGCGGCAGCTCGCCCGTCTCCAGATTGGCTTGAGCCAGATCGTGAATGCGGTGCAGGTCGCTGAGAAACGCCTGGTAAGCCTCGCGCTTCGTCGCCTCGTCCGGCAGGCGCAGCAGGTAACTCGGATGCACGGTGATGTAGCCCTGGTAAGGGCCGAAGGTCGCGCGTCCGCGCGAGCGCGTGATCGGCGTCGCCTTGCCGGAGAGCGCGAGAACGGCCGTGGCGCCCAAAGCCACCACGAGCTTGGGCCGCATCAGCTCCAGTTCCTTCATCAGCCAGGGCCGGTAGTGTTTCACCTCGCCGGCGGTGGGCTTCGAGTGGATGCGCCGGTGGCCGCGCTGCTCGAACTTGAAGTGCTTGACCGCATTGGTGAGATAGGCCTGTTCGCGCTCGATCCCGGCCTCTCTCATGGCCTTGGTCAGGAGCTTGCCGGCCGGGCCGACGAAGGGCCGCCCTTGCAGGTCCTCCTGGTCGCCCGGCTGCTCGCCGACGAAGACGATCTCGGCATGATGCGGGCCTTCGCCGAACACTGCCTGCGTGGCGCCGGGCACCAGCGGGCCTGCCTTCGCGATGATGGCATTGAGCTCTTCCAGGGTCTTCGGTTCCTGATCCCACATGGCTTGAATCGCGCGTTCGGGCGTGCGTTTGGCGGGCATCGTCGCCTCCTGTTCGATCATCCGTTCAACGCGCTGGGCGGCGGTTTGGATCAGTCCGGGGATGGCGGCGGTCTCCGGCATGTTGCGCCAGTATTTTTTGGGCATCTCCGCCCGCATGGCGGTAGGGTTCACTCGCGCCGGGTTGAACACGCTCTCGTAATAGCCGCGCCAGCCCTCCTCGAAGCTGTCCTCGTCGGGTGCATCCTCGCGGGAGGCGGGTGGGCCGAAGGTCAGCTCATGCCGGTCCCATCTTGCGGAGCCAATGGGTGTGAGAATGGTCCAGTCCATCGAGCGGAAGCGGTCGACGAAGAAGGGCGCTGCCGCCTCAAGAATGAAATGCTCCGGCTCGAACCAGGCGGCGAAGCGTTCAAGCTCTCCTGGCATTCGGCGAAAGCGCACGAAAGCGTGCATCTTGTGCAGGTCGCGGCGCACGGAGCGGGCCATTAGGTCGATGCGGTGCACCAGCGGATCGCTCGCGACCTCCAACAGATCCCGCTCGCCGTTCAGCACGCGCCAGACGAGCCCGTAGAGCAGGGCGTAGCGCTCGGGATCGCTGTGGCAGACCACCTGCTCGATCAGCCGCGACACGCCTTTCGGGATCGCGACCGGCGGCGCTTCACTGACTGTCTCGTCGCCGAAGAGGCCCGGCGCATCGTCGATGGCGAACATCACATGCTGCGGCGCCAACTCCTCGGCGATCAGCCAGCGCACTGCCTTGCGGAAGGTGTGCAGATCCGCGCCGGTCTCGAGGGTGATGCGGTGGAGGGTCATGACTGGTCTCCCGTGTCATTCCCGGCCGGAGCGCAGCGGAGGGGAAGGGGATCCATAGCGCTGTGCGTGCGGGTGGATCCCCTTGCCGGTCCTGCGGACCGCCGGGGATGACACGCTGTGTTTCTGCTCATACGAACAAGCTCAGCTGTTCCGGCTTCTCGATCAGCCGCTCGCGCAGGTCGAGCTTGTCGAGCCTCGCCTTCGGGTGATGATCGGCCGTGATGAGGAAGGGCTTGGCGCGTTTTAGCCCGGAGGTGAGGCGTGCGACGTCCTCCAGGCGCAGCGTCGTGTGCTTGCGCGCCACCACGATCTTGTCGACGGCCCGTGCGCCGAGGCCCGGCACGCGCAGGAGCATCTCGCGATCGGCCCGGTTCACGTCGACGGGGAAGCGGTGGCGGTTCTTGAGCGCCCAGGCAAGCTTGGGGTCGATGTCGAGATCGAGCATGCCCTTCTCAGACGATGAGGCGATCTCGTCCACGTCGAAGCCGTAATAGCGCAGCAGCCAATCGGCCTGGTAGAGCCTGTTCTCGCGCATGAGCGGCGGCGATTTAAGCGGCAGGATCGCGCTCGAATCCGGAATCGGGCTGAAGGCGGAATAGTACACGCGTTTCATGGCGTAATGCCCGTAGAGCGTGGCCGATTTGCGCAAGACATCCGTATCCGTCGTCTCGTCGGCGCCGACGATCATCTGCGTGGTTTGGCCAGCGGGCGAGAAGTGGCGCCGCTCCTCTCGCGCCTCCTCGATGCGCTCGAACATCTGCGCCATGGCGGTCTCGATGGAGGCGCCGTCCTTCTCGGGCGCCAGCTGCTCGAGACTCTGCTCCGTCGGCAGTTCGAGGTTGATCGACAGGCGGTCGGCCCACAATCCCGCCTCCTCGATGAGCCACGGGCTCGCCTCGGGGATGGTCTTCAGATGGATATAGCCGCGAAAGCCGTGGTCGCGCCGCAGCTTCTTCGCCACCAGGATCATCTGCTCCATGGTGTAGTCGGGCGAGCGGATGATGCCGGAGGACAGGAACAGGCCCTCGATATAGTTGCGCTTGTAGAACTCGACCGTGAGCGTCACCACCTCGTCGACCGAGAACTTGGCCCGCTTCACGTTGGACGAGCGCCGGTTCACGCAATAGGCGCAGTTGAACAGGCAGTAGTTCGTCAGCAGGATCTTGAGCAGCGACACGCAGCGCCCGTCCGGCGTATAGGCGTGGCAGATGCCGGTTCCCACCGTGGAGCCCAGGCCATCGGGGTCCGACTTGCGCTTGGGCGCCCCAGAGGAGGAGCAGGAGGCGTCATACTTGGCCGCGTCCGCAAGGATGCGCAGCTTCTTCGAAAGCTTCTCGTCCATGGATCTTTCGCCGAATTGTTCGTGTTTTGTTCTAGCATGGAGATAGGGTGTTGGCGAGGGCTTCAGGGGAGGGCGGGAGGTCGCATCGTCATATATCGCCTGGTGCGAATATGGATCCGTCTTGATCCGCTGCCCCAAAAGCTGAATGCAAGAAAACGGATCGTTCAGGGCTCAAACGGCGTTGATCGTGTAATCTGCCATGAAGTCGGGCCGGAGACGTTCATTCCAGGCCCGGCGATCGAAGGAGGTTACGATGCGCCTGTCCCATCTTGAAGCGCTAGTCGCTCTTGGTTCGCTGCTCGCCTCGCCGGCTTTCGCCCAGACGGCGGCTCCGGCCACCTCTCCCGCCCCGGCGGCGAAGCCGCCGATGACCACCACGGCTCCGGCGATGCCGGCGGCCAAGGCCGCACCCGGCACGACATCCTCCACGAGCGCCCTGATCGATATCAACACGGCGCCCAAGGACCAACTCGATAAGCTGCCCCAGATCGGGGAAGCCCGGGCCGATGCCATCATCAAAGGACGCCCCTACAAGGCCAAGAACGAGCTCGTGGATAAGCATATTATCCCGCAGAATGCCTATGACGCGATCAAGGATCGCATCATCGCGCACCAGAAATCGTAGATCCGTAAAAAGAAAGGGGCCTTCATCGGCCCCTTTCTCTTCAAAGCACCGGCCTAGCGGCTGTACTTGAACTCAGGCGCGGCCTTCAGCTGATCCTTGGTCATGTTCAACAGAGCATGATCAGGGGCCGAGCGGGCCGTGGTGTTCGACGACGTAGTTGGGTTCGTCGAGCCGGTCGTGACCGGGGCCGCTCCAGTGTTGCCTGCCGTCGTTCCGGTTGTACCGGCGCCGCTCATGCCAGCCGTGCCGGTCGTGGTGGTATTCGCGGCCGTCGCACCCGCACGGGGCTCGGTCATCAGCTTGATCTGGTCGAATGGGACGGCGACGTCATGCTCGCCCATGCCGAGGAAGCCCCCGACGCCGATGACCACGGCTTGGATCTTGCCGCTCTGATCCACGAGCAGTTCGCTGATGTCGCCGATCTTCTCATTGTTGTTATTATAGACGTCCAGCCCTTCGAGCTTGGACGCACGCCATTGTCCCGGCTGCTCCTGGGTCATCCAGTTGCCCGAAGGCATGGACGAAGAAGAGGCGCTCGGGCTCGCGGATGAACCAGAGGGCTGCGTCTGGGCGAGGGCGGGCATTGTAACCAAAGCCGTGCCGAGAAGCGCCACCGCAAGATGCTTGGAATGCATATATTCCTCCTGGGTCTGTAAGACGCGAAGTACGTCTCGCGATTCAACGGTGAGGTTATGCAGTTGGTTCTGGCCAAGGATTAGGCATCCGCGCGCAGGATAGGCCTCATGCCTGTGCAATCGAGGCCAAGGAAGCGCTTGCTCCCGTCGTGAATGCCCCTAAACTCGGTTAAGCTTTCCCGTCGAACGCCCGAAACGGACCGCATGATCCGCACCTTCCTCGATGGCCTCTATCTCTTCGCGGGTTACCTCGCAGGCCTGTTTCTCATCGTCATCTTCCTGCTCATGATGGGTCTCTCACTAGGGCGGGGCATCGGGGTCAACATTCCGGCCGGCGACGATCTCGCCTCCTGGTCCATGGCCGCGATGGCGTTCCTGGGGCTGGCCCATACTTTCCGGTCCGGCGAGATGATCCGGGTCGGCCTCGTGACGGATCGCCTGCGGGGACGGACCCGCTGGTGGTTCGAGATGTTCTCCCTGGTGATCGGTCTTGGCTTCGTCGGCTTCTTCGCCTGGCATGCGGTGGTGCTCACCTACGACAGCTGGCGCTTCGACGACATGGCCCAAGGCGTGCTCGCGATCCCGCTCTGGATCCCGCAGATCGGCTATGCCACCGGCCTCGTGATCCTGTTCATCGCCTTTCTGGACGAGTTCATCCACGTGCTGCGCGGCGGCGACCCGCGCTACGAGAAGCCGCCCGCCACCACGGCCGAAGAGGTGGTGGAGCGCGCAATCCAGAGCGGAGTGTAAGGCGCCATGGAACTCATCGAGATTTCCGGCCTGCTGCTCCTGCTGCTGGCGGTGCTTCTCGCCGGCGGCGTGTGGATCGCCATCGCGCTCATGGCCTGCGGCTGGGTCGGCATGCAGTTCGTGGGCGGGGGCATTCCGGCGGGCTCGGTGCTCGCCACTACGATCTGGGGCAATTCCGCCTCCTGGACGCTCGCGGCGCTCCCGCTCTTCATCTGGATGGGCGAGATCCTGTTCCGCACGCGGCTGTCGGAGGAGATGTTCCGCGGCCTTGCCCCCTGGCTCAACTGGCTCCCCGGCCGGCTGATGCACGTCAACGTGCTGGCCTGCGGCATCTTCGGCTCCGTCTCCGGCTCGTCGGCCGCCACCTGCGCGACGGTGGCCAAGATCGCCCTGCCGGAGCTGAAAAAGCGCGGCTACGACGACATGGTGAGCCTCGGTTCGCTGGCCGGCGCCGGGACGCTGGGCATTCTCATCCCGCCCTCGATCACCATGGTGGTCTATGCGGTGGCGGCAAACGTTTCGATCATCCAGATCTTCCTCGCCGGTTTCCTGCCGGGTCTTCTGGTGATGGCGCTCTATTCCGGCTACATCGCCGTGTGGTCGCTGCTCAACCCGGCGAAGTCGCCGCCGCCCGAACCGGCCATGAGCTTCCGCGAGAAGCTGCGGGAATCGACCAACCTCATCCCGGTTGCGCTTCTGATCGCGTTGGTCTTCCTCACGCTTCTGCTGGGCTGGGCCACGGCCACCGAATGTGCCGCCTGGGGCGTGCTCGGCTCTCTGGCCATCGCCTGGTGGTCAGGCTCCCTGTCGTGGGACTCGTTCTGGAAGAGCGTCATGGGCACGACGCGGATCACCTGCATGATCATGCTGATCCTGGCCGGTGCCTCCTTCATGTCGACATCGATGGCCTATACGGGCATTCCGCAGGCGCTCGCCGCCTGGGTGGATAGCCTGCACCTGTCTCCTTATGCGCTCATCGCGGCGCTCACGATCATGTATATCCTGCTCGGCACTGCGCTCGACGGCATCTCCATGATCGTGCTCACCACCGCGGTGGTGATCCCCATGGTGAAGACCGCGGGCTTCGACCTGATCTGGTTCGGCATCTTCCTCATTCTCGTGGTCGAGATGGCGGAGGTCTCGCCGCCGGTCGGCTTCAACCTCTTCGTGCTCCAGACCATGTCAGGCAAGGATTCGAACACGGTGGCGCTCGCCTCGCTGCCGTTCTTCTTCCTGCTCGTCGTGGCGGTGGCCATCATCACGGTGTTCCCGAGCATCGTCATGCTGCTGCCCCAGATGGCCTTTCCGGATTAAGCTCGTTCACAACACCAGAGGAAGACAGATAATGAAACACATGACGCGCTTCTCTTTAAGCCTCGCCGGTGTGCTGCTGATGGCAGCGCCCGCGCTGGCGCAGACCAAATGGAACCTGCCCGCCGCTTATCCGCCGGACAACTTCCACACCGAGAACCTGAACGCCTTCTCCAAGGACGTGGCTGACGCCACCGGGGGCAAGCTGCAGATCACGGTCCATGGCAATGCCTCGCTCTTCAAGGCGCCGGAGATCAAGCGCGCGGTGCAGACCGGCCAGGCCCAGGCCGGCGAGGTTCTGATGTCGCTGCACGAGAACGAGGATCCGGTCTACGGCCTCGACGTGGTGCCTTTCCTCGCCACCTCGTTCGACCAGGCGAAGAAACTCTGGGACGTGCAGCGCCCGGCGCTCGAGAAGAAGCTGTCCAGCCAGGGCCTGATGCTGCTGTTCGCGGTGCCGTGGCCGCCGCAGGGCATCTTCGCCAAGAAGGACATCAACACCGTCGAGGATCTGAAGGGCGTGAAGTGGCGCTCCTACAATCCCGGCACCGCCCGCATCGCGGAAATCGTCGGCGCGCAGCCGGTGACGGTGCAGGCCGCCGACCTGCCGCAGGCGCTCGCCACCGGCGTGGTCAACACCTTCATGACCTCGGGCGCGACAGGCTACGATTCGAAGGTGTGGGAATCGCTCACGCACTTCTACGACACGCAGGCCTGGATCCCGAAGAACATCACCTTCGTCAACAAGGCGGCTTTCGACGCCCTCGACAAGCCGACCCAGGAGGCTGTGCTGAAATCCGCCAAGACGGCCGAGGAGCGCGGCTGGAAAACCGCGCAGGAGAAGACGAAATGGTACGTGGAGCAGATGACCGCGAAGGGCATGAAGGTGCAGCCTCCAGGTCCCGAGCTGAAGGCAGGCCTGCTGAAGGTCGGTGAGCAGCTGACGCAGGATTGGCTGAAGAAGGCCGGCCCCGACGGGCAGGCCATCGTCGATGCCTACAAGAAGGCGGGATCGTAGAACTAAAGACGCTCCGTGTCATTCCCGGCCGGAGCGCCAGCGGAGGGGAAGGGAATCCATAGCGCTGAGCGTGATCATGGATCCCCTTCCCGGCCTGCGGCCGCCGGGGATGACACCCACCACGTCATGGCCGGGCTTGTCCCGGCCATCTCGATTCTGAGGAACGTCACGCCTCATGCAATCGGGATCACCGGCACAAGGCCGGTGATGACTACGTGAGACTTACGCCAGCGTGAAATCCATCGTGATCTCGGCGTTGAGCACCTTCGAAACCGGGCAGTTCTTCTCCGCCGCGCGGGCGAGTTCCTCGAACTTGGCGCGGTCGATGCCGGGCACGTTGGCGTTCAGCGTCAGGGCCGATTTCTTGATCGCAAATCCGCTGCCTTCCTGTTCGAGGGAGACCACCGCTTCCGTGGTGAGCTCGGTCGGTGTGAAGCCCGCGCCCTGAAGCTGGAAAGCGAGCGCCATGGTGAAGCAACCCGCATGAGCAGCGGCGATCAGCTCTTCCGGGTTCGTGCCCTTCTCGTTCTCGAAGCGGGTTTTGAATGAGTACGGCGTCGACGACAGAACGCCGGAATCCGAGGTGAGGTGGCCGGTGCCTTCCTTGCCCGTGCCCTGCCAGACGGCTCTTGCCTTGCGGTTCATCCTGATCTCTCCTTTGTGCGTGAGGGTGGTGATCTAGGACAGGAGGCGTCGGCCTCCAGAGGCCATCATCCGTTCCGGTTTGCGAGTTTTTGATGATCGTCCCCGTAAAGGCCCGCCTGCGTCCGCGGCTCCTCGGCTCGGCTGTCGTGGCCTGCCTGGCCTTCGCGGCTCTGCCGTCGTCCTGGGCGGTAAATTCGCGCCTGCTTGTCGCCTGGGACATCGGTGTTGCATGTTACTTGGGGCTTACCTGGATGATGGCCTTGCGCTCCTCCACGGCCAAGATGCAGGAACGGGCGGAGCAGGAGGACGAGAGTGCCGTCGTGGTCCTCGTCCTGACATTGGGTGCTTCGGTCGCGAGCCTTGCCGCGATTGCCGTCGAGCTGACCGGTATTCATGACGACCAGACCGGGCATCAAGCCTTCAGCCTCGGAATGGCCGCCGTCACCATTCTCTGCTCCTGGTTCTTCGTGCACACCATCTACGCCATCCATTACGCTCACGAATATTACCGCGATGGCGGCGAGCGTCGTGGTCTGGTGTTCCCGCATGAAAGCCGACCCGATTATTGGGACTTTCTCTACTTCTCATTCAACCTCGGTGCCGCGGCGCAGACCTCCGACGTGGCCATCGTCTCCCGGCGCATGCGCCGCCTGGCGCTCGCACACACGATCCTATCCTTTCTCTTCAACACCACGGTTCTGGCGCTGGCCGTGAATGTTGGGGCAGGGCTTCTGTAGCCATTTGAAAGCTCGACTCGCCCATTGGTTGTCGAGGATCACAGGACAGTTCTTGTGAGTTGCAATGTTATCGCGGAACAATTCTTGGCCGTTTGGAATTAACCAGAGCCCGCGAAGCGAAGTGGTTGTCGGAATGTGGGGTGAAGAGTGGTGATGGCACGGCATCACCGAAACGGCACGAAGAGAAGCGGGCTTCCGTATTGAGTGACATGTTTCTCTTATTGGGTCAGGCGGACTGGGTTCTGCTGGTTCTTGCGGTCTTCGTCCTCGACATCCCCCGCTATACGATTTCCCTCGTTTCGCTCGTTGCCCTGCGCTGGTTGCGAAGACCTGCGATCGTTGAGGCTACGGGAGGCCTGACGATCAGCATCATCCTGCCGGCCTTCAACGGCGGTGAGGGTCTTCTTCATTCCCTTCGGTCACTACACGAGCAGACGCTGAAGCCCCTGGAGATCATCGTGGTGGACGATGGTTCCACTGACGGGACGCTCGCAATTGCGGAAGAAGCGCGCGCCGCCGGCGTCGTCCGTATGGTGATCCATCACGGAACCCGCTGCGGGAGGAGCCCGGCGGTGAACGAGGGCGCCCGCTACGCCCGCGGCGATCTGATCCTGGCCATGGATCCCGACACCGTTTTCACACCCACGACGCTGGCGCGACTCACTGCCGCTTTCCGCGACCCGCGCGTAGCGGCGGCCTGCTGCAATCTCGGCGTCAGCAACGAGGATGCTTCGCTCACCACGGCCCTTCAGGCAATCGAGTACCTGATGTCGATCAGCGCCGGAAAATCCTTTCTCAATATGATCAACGCGATCTCCTGCTGCTCGGGCGCGTGCTCCATGTACCGGCGCGATATCTTTCTCGAGCGCGGCGGTCTCGATCCAGGTCCAGGCGAGGATCTCGAGATGACCCTGCGCCTGCGCCGCTACGGCTACCGCGTACGCTTCGTACCGGAAGCCTGGGGTGAAACGGCGGTGCCCGACAATCCCGCTAGCCTCATTCGCCAGCGACAGCGCTGGGACAGGGATTCCTTACGCATCAGGCTCATCGAATACCGTGAGATGGAAATCTTCAAGCCCGAGCGGCTGGCAGACACGCTGCAGCGTCTCGACTTTATCGTCTTCGACCTCGTGCCGACTCTCTCGTTTCCGTTCTACCTCGTCTATTGCACGCTGCTTTTCGGACCGCAGACCCTGCTTTTTCTCACGGCCGTCTATCTGTTCCTGCTCGGCATCGCGTTGTTCAACATTGCGCTCGCCAGCCTCCTGTTCGTCCGCTCCCCCACGCTCTTCAGCCTCGCCGCCGCCCTGATCTTCCCGCTCTATCAGGGCGTCGTGATGAAGGTGGCGCGTTTTGTGGCGTTCTCGTGCGAGATCCTGTTCTCCGCCTCGCACCACGACGACTACGTTCCGCCTCGCGTCCGGCGAGCCGTGACCGGTCAACGTGCCTGAAGGATCATGCATGAACATCCAACTCCGTCGCCTCGATCCCAACGTGCCCGATCCCGTCGAGAGCCGCCGCTCGGCGACGGGGCGCCTCGTGCGCCTGATCTATGCCGTGGGGGTGATCGGCGTGCTCAGCTTTTTCGTGTTGCGCTTCAGCATGCCCCTCGTGTTCCTGAGCGGTCCCGGCATCGTCTCGGCGCCCCGAGAGATCGTCTCGCTGCCCTACATCGTCCAGGTGCATAGAATGGATGTGACACCCGGCGCCAAGGTTCAGGCGGGCCAGCTGATTGCCCTCATCCGCTCCCCTCAGGTCAGTGAAACCCTGTCGAACCTCACCCGGGCGCTGGCCGATGTAACGAGCCGCGAGGCGGAGCTGCGCGTCAAGGCGCGCCTTGCCCGCGATTCCCTCGGTTCCGCCCGCTCGCGCCTGCGCATCGCCGATGAGAGTCTGCGCCGGCTTGAGGGCAACGCGAACAGCGCCAGCCTCGCCTACCGCACTACGGTTTATCGCGAGCGTGCGGAAGCCGTGCAGAACGTGGTGGAACTCGAAGCTGCGGCCGAAGAGGCCTCCACCCAGCTTCTGCGCCTGGCCGAGACTCGGGAGCTGATCGAGAGCCAGCTGGAGCGCACCGGACGGGAGTTCGACGGCGGCCGCGTGTTCTCGCCCGTGACCGGCATCGTTGCTGCGCAGCCGGCCCGGGCAGGCGAGACCATTCTGGCGGGTTCATCGATCGCGGAGATCTTCCAGGACAGGGATGTTCATATCGATTGGTACATTCCGGATTTCCGGCTTGCCGACCCGCAGCCGGGCTACAGGGTCGTGGTCGGCATCGGCCGCACGAGGGTTCTGGGAACCGTGAGTGAGATCCTGCCGATCTCCGAGACGTTCGAGGGGCGTCGGAACTCGATCCTGCGGGAACCGCAACGCGGTCAGGTCGCGCGCATCCGCCTCGATCCCGATGTGGCCGTCCCTGCCCTCAATTCGACGGTCAGAGTCTACATGTATTACACGGATCTCGCGAGCTGGATCGCGGAGGCGTTTATCCGCTCCTTCGATCTCGGTTGAGAGGTGTTGATGAAGCGCCATGTCTCATGTCCGGTCTGCCAGGCCGAGGAGGCCGAGACTCACGACATCGTCCACCACCTGATCTGTGCCTATGTGGGACCGGATTACGATTTCGAAGACGGGGAGGGATACCGCTGCCCGAAATGCCTCCGCGCCCTGCACGACCATGATGCCTATGCAGAAATTGTCGGGGTCGGCGCCCGCTGCACACTATGCGGAACAGAGTTCGTCATGCCTGATGGCATCGTTCAAGACATGTGATTCGAACCGCAAGACGAAACCGATGCCTTCTGCCCCATCATCTCCCATTTCCATCGCCGTTCCCATCATCGAAACGGAGCGCCTTGCCTTGCGCGGCCATCGCGTCGATGACTTCAACGACTATCTCGCTTTATGGACCGACCCGGAGGTAACGCGCTTCATTGGCGGCAGGCCTTCGACTCGCGAAGAGGTGTGGGGACGGCTGTTGCGCAATGTCGGGCATTGGGCGGCTCTTGGGTTCGGCTACTGGGTCATCGTCGAGAAGGAGACGGGGCGCTTCCTCGGAGAGGTCGGATTCGCGGACTTCCGGCGCGAGATCGAGCCCTCCATCGACCATATGCCGGAGATTGGCTGGGCGCTTGCGCCTCATGCCCATGGCAAAGGCTATGCGACGGAAGCCGCCCGCGCCGCCATCGCGTGGGGCGACGCGCATTTCGGATCCCGGCGCACGGCCTGCATCATCGCCCCCGATAACGAGCCGTCGATCCGTGTTGCGGGGAAATGCGGCTACCGCGAGCTCTGCCGCACCACCTACAAGGACAAGCCGACGATCATGTTCGTGCGCTAGTGCGCGGCCTCACGACTCAGGTGTGAAGGCGGAGATGGCCAGTCGCTCGGCATGGTCGCGAATATCCTTGGGCCATAGCCGGGTCAGAGCCATGAACAGCTTTCGGTCTCCGGCAAAGAGCGCGCGCGACGCTTCCTCGAACCCCGCCTCGTCGCCGGCGAGCGTCGACATAAAACGGTAGAGCGTCTCCTGGGCCTGCCGCACGCGGTCTTTGGACTCGTTGCTGCGCCGCGCCTCCTCGACCAGCTTGCGCAGGGCCACGGAGGCACCGCCCGGTTGCGCGTTGAGCCATTCCCAGTGCCGCGGGAGCAGCGTGACCTCGCGGGCCACCACACCGAGCTTGGGTCGGCCTGGGCCTCGCGGCTCCGGCTTGGTTGCGGCCAGCTCCAGCCGCTGCACCACATCGTCAGCCGTTCCACGGAAATCGACCTCGACGACACGGCAGGTCTCGTCGTCGAGGATCAGGATGGATGCTGACTCGCCTTGGTCGAGGAAGGCTTTGGCCTTTGTCGCAACGGTTGCGAGATCGCCCATGGCGACCCGGTGAGACCCCGCGAAGGCCGTATATGTTTGGTTGTCGTGAGCCATGATCATCCCCTGCAGTAACAAGCATGGCAGGTTTTTATCCGGGTTAAATCATGATGTCAATTATACCCGGACAAAATTGGATGGATGCTAAAGCCTGTCCTGCTCCTCGTCCCGCTCGCCTTCGATGATGGTCCGCGCCACGTCGAAGCGAAAACCGGCACGGGCCATGGCGGCAAGATCCTTGTCGCGGTAGGGCACCCGCTCGCCGGGGCGAAAGGGTCCGAGCTTGCGCCGGCGAGCGAAGGCGCGGGCCGCCTGCTCCTCGTCGCCGTCTTCTCCCTCAAGTGCCGCCGCGATGGTGCTGCGGTCGACCCCCTTGGCGGAGAGCTTCGCCTGAATGGCCCTGGCCGAGCCGCCCCGGCGGCGTAAGGATGCGACGCGTGCCTCCGCATAGCGGGTGTCGTCGATGAGGCCGATCTTCAGGCTTTTTGCCACCACCTCGTCGATCATGTCGTGAAACTCCGCCGGATTCTCGCCGCGCAGGCGGCAGCGCTTGTCGACCTTGCGCCGCAGCACCCGGCGCAGGTTCTCGGCCGAGGAGGCATAGCGTTCGAGATAGGACATGGCCGCCCGCTGCAGGTAGGCCTCCGTCACCTTGCGCGGCGGCTTGCGGACGGGCTTTCCGGTCTCGTCCGTCATTCCGGCTTGTCGTCGGATGAGCGCGAGGTTTCGCCCGGCTTCTCCACCTGCCCGCGCCGCTGCAGCTGGATAGCCACGAACCAGCACAGGGCCGCCCAGGCCGCGCCCACCGACCAGCCCGCGACCACGTCGCTTGGCCAGTGGACGCCGAGATAGACGCGGCTCACGCCGACCAGCACGGTCATGATGATGGCAAGCCCCATGATGAAGGCGCTGGCGCGCCGACTCTTCTCCACACGAGCAAGCAGGGCGCCGAGCGTCAGGTAGGTGATAGCCGACATCATGGCATGGCCGCTGGGGAAGCTTGCAGTGTAAATCCGGGTGGCATGAGGCACCAGGTCCGGCCGGGGCCGCTCGAAGCCCATCTTGAGGCCGGTGGAGATCAACGTGCCGCCGACGATCGCGACGATCACGAGAAGCGCCGCGCCATGCCGTCGGGTCATCATCAGATAGACCCATGTGGCCAGGGTGATGATGGTCAGGATGGCGTAGCCGCCGAGCCCTGTGATGTCCCTGGCAGATTCCTCGAGCCAGGAGGGACCGAGGGGATTGGCTGGATTCTGCGGATCGCGCAGGGCCAGCAGAAGCCGGCTGTCGAGCGCATGAGTATCCCCCTCCTGCACCTCGCCGGCGAGTTCGATGAAGGCCCAGGCAAAGAAACCACAGGCGGAGAGCGACAGTAGCGGGCCAATCTCGTTGAGCCGCAGGCGGGACAACAGGCGTGTGGCAGAGGTGAGAAACGTCTTCATGGCCTCATGAAATAGGAAAGTTTGAGGCGTCTGACGAGGGTCAGCTACCAGCGCAGCCAGCGACCTCCCAGTTTTGCGCCAATGAAACTTACCACCAGAACCGCCGGCACGTGCCATGCCGCAATGTAAAGAAGAGAGGGTTCTGGGCAGTGCAGCACGTACAGCATGGAGGTGACGCCGCCGGAGAGCAGCCCTGCCATGGCACCCTGAAGGCCGGGCTCCACCGGGGCACCCTGCCTCAGCACTCCGAGAGCCGCGATCAGAATCGGGACGGACAGACCCGAAACCAGCAGGAAGCAGCCCAAGGGATTCTCGCCGATCAGGCGTCCTGTCCAGGTCGATGCGGGGTGCAGCGTCAATTCGATAGCGACCCCCACCAAGAGCAACAGAATAGGCCATGCAAGGATGCCTAACCTGATCCGGGCGTCGGGCCGCTGCATCAGAAGTGACAGGCGGAACGCGCAGATCGTGAGGGCCAGAGCCGCCATCAAAGTCACGGCAGTGGTGAGATTGGGGCCATGGGCGAGATGAGGACTTGGAGCGAGGAAGAAAAGAATCATCGCAGTCACAAACAGGCCGGACAACAGGAGCGCCGCCACGAGCCGTGCCGCCGACAGCCGGCCTTCGGTCTGAGGTCCGTCCGGCAGGTCCTTGGTAAGGGCGTGAATGAGATGGTCCGTCTTCACTCCGATCCTCCAAATTTTGCGGCCAGGGCCGCAAGACCTCGATGCAAGGCAACGCGCACGGCTCCCTCGCTCATCTTAAGCCGCTGGGCGGCCTCGCGGATACTGGCACCATCAAGCGCCAGCGCCTCCACAACCTCCCGCTGCCGGCGAGGGAGCATCTCAAGAAATCGTCCTGTCGACGCCGGAAGACCAGGCTCCGGCTGTGGCGTCGGGATGATCTCGGCCACGCTCTCCACAGGAACAGTGACCCGGCGCCTGCTCCTGCGGGCGTGATCGAGAACCTTGTAATGGGCGATCGCCCGCAGCCAGGGCACGATGGGCCGGGCCTCGTCCCAGGTGTGCCGCTTCAGATGGATCGCCAGCAAGGCATCCTGCAAGACATCCTCCACGTCGCTGCTGCCCAAATTCAACCGGACGGAATCGGAGGCGATGACACGACGAAGCACGCGCGCGACATCGCTCAGCAGGCGCGCATAAGCATCTGCGTCGCCGCGGTTTGCCGACCGCATGGCGCTCGCCCAGGCTTCTTCGTGTTCCGTCACACGATCCCCTTTCCGGCTCATTCGCGGCGGACGGTCCGATTGTTACGGTCCCGATATCTATAACATTTCACTTCACAAGAATGTGAATGAAGTAACGTCAGCGAATACGGGGCGAATAAGGTGTTGGACGGCGGTTCGGGGCAGGGCTTCGGACGGCGAAAAGATCCAAAACAACGCGGGGCTGGACCTTCACCTTAAGGACAAAGGATCTCAGCATGTATCGCTCCTATACTCTCGTGGCCGCTCTCGCCCTCGGCCTCGTTTCCACATCGGCTGCTTTCGCACAGTCGCGGCCCACATCGGATTCCATGAATGCTAAGGGCGAAGGCAAGCGCATCCGCCTCACCATCGAGAATCTGACAACCAGCCAGACCCTGTCGCCGCCGGTCTTCGTCAGCCATAATTCCAAGGCTCCACCGCTGTTCAAAGTAGGTGAGGAGGCTTCTTTCGGCCTGATGCGCATTGCCGAGGAAGGCAATGCGGGACCGTTGCTCTCGGCCGTGGTGACGAAGAACATTGGCGAGGAGTTCGGCGCCGTCGGATCCGCAACCTCGATCCTGCCCGGCCAGAGCCGCGTGGTGGAACTGGAGGTCACCCGCGAGTTTCCGATGGTGTCCGGCGCAGCCATGCTCGTCATGACCAATGACGGCTTCACGGGAATCAACGGCCTGAACGCCTACGAACTGTCGTCACCACGCCGCATCGAGGCAATGGCCTATGACGCCGGCACAGAGAAGAACAACGAGCGCAAGTCGGCGCTGATCGCCATGATGGGCACCGACCGCGATCCGGAAAACGGCAAGGTCCAAATGCATACAGGCATCCGGGGCGATGCCGATGCGCCGGCGGACTGGAAGTTCGATCCGTCCAAGCCCGTGGCCCGCATCACCGTCACGCCGGTCACCGGCATGGAGGCAACCGGTTCCGTGAACAGCGACGGCATGATGAAACGCTGACGCACGATCTTGGCCCCTTGCTTCGGCAAGGGGCCTGATTGGTCCTACACCTCAAGCCGCTTCCGCCACGCCTTCGGCGCGGTGATGGAGCCGAGATTGAGCCACTCGGCCATGAGGCGCAGCTCGTCCCCCAGGGCGGGGGCGATTTCCTCCGCCGGAACAGACGCTTCCGGGTGGACGGAGTGGACGATGAGATTGCCCGCGGCGCGGTCGGCCTTGAGGTCGACGCGGGCAACGATTTTTTCTCCCAGCACGAAGGGCAGGCAGTAATAGCCGAATTCCCGCTTCTCGGCCGGGGTGTAGATCTCGATGCGATAGTGGAAGTCGAACAGCCGCTCCGTGCGCGTGCGCTCCCAGACGATGGGGTCGAAGGGCGACACGAGCGCCCGCGCTTCGATCCGGCGCGGAATTTTGGCCTGCGGGTCGAGATAGACTAGGCCCCAGCCTTCCACGGTGACGGGGATGAGGTCGCCGGCTTCCACCAGTTCGGGGATGCGCGCCTTGGCATCCTTTGGCTCCAGGCGGAAATAGTCGCGCAGGCAGCGTTCCGAGGCGATGCCGAGCGCCCGGATGGATAGCCGCAGGAGCTCCCGCTGCGCCTCCTCGGCCGAGGGTGTCGGCACATTCAGGATGTCAGAGGGGAGCACCCGCTCAGGCAGGTCGTAGACCCGCTCGAAGCCGCGCCGCGTCGCGGTGGTGACTCGGCCGGCCCAGAACAGCCACTCGAGCGCCCGCTTGCCGTCGCTCCAGCCCCACCAGGAGCCCTGGCCCTTGCCGCCGATCGAAAGCTCGCCCGCACCGATCGGCCCGCGCGTTTCGATCTCGCGGCGGACCTCCTCGATGAAGGTGCGCTTCTCGCGCCCGAACCGGGCAAGGCCGCCATAGGTGCCCTCGCCCCGTGCGGCGCGCTCCATGCGCCAACGGAACAGCGGCTGCAGGTCGAGCCGGATCAGCGAGGCCTCATGGCCCCAATACTCGAAGGTTTCGCGCTTCTTAGGGTGGTAGCCCATCGTTTCGAGCAGGCCTCGATCATAGGCGCCGAGCCGCGAAAACAGCGGCATGTAATGGGCGCGCACCAGCACGTTGACCGAATCGATCTGGAGCACGTGCGCGCGCTGCAGCGCGCGGCTCATATGGCGCCTGGTGACGCCGGCTGGACGGCCCTCGTGAAAACCCTGGGCGGCCAGCGCGATCCGCCGGGCCTGGGCGAGGGTAATATGGGTGCGGGACGGCATGGCGCGAACAATAGAGGAACATGATCGTTCCCTGCCAGAGGCAGGACTCCGAAATCCGTCAGCGAAAAGTCGGAACTTGTGGATGGAGCTGCCACTTAGCCCAGTCTTGAGCCGGAACGCATACCAGCCCTGCAGGTAGGGGTTCGACACAGCCCCGGCTTGTCCCCTAGATGAGCCTGCCGGAACACGATGGACACGATGGACCAATCAACCCCTGCACAGATTCACGGCGGCCCGAGCAAGGCTCTGAGCCAGGCTGAAATTCGTACCATCATCATGGGTGTCATGCTGGCCATGTTCCTGGCGGCGCTCGACCAGACCATCATCGCAACGGCCCTGCCGACCATCGGCCGCGAACTCGGCGACCTGGAGCACCTGTCCTGGATCGTGACGGTCTATCTCCTGACCTCAACGGCCGTGACGCCGCTCTACGGCAAGCTCAGCGACTCTTACGGCCGGCGCACCATCATGCTGATCGGCATCGTCGTCTTCATCATCGGCTCCATTGCCTGCGCGTTGGCGCCTAGCATGCTCTTCCTCATCCTGGCCCGTGGCCTGCAGGGCATCGGCGGCGGCGGGCTGATCGCCGTGGCGCAGACCATCATCGCCGACATCGTGCCGCCGAAGGAGCGGGGGCGCTATCAGGTCTATTTCGCCAGCGTCTTCATGACCTCGAGTCTGCTGGGGCCCATTCTGGGAGGCTTCTTCGCCGATCACCTGCACTGGTCGGCGATCTTCTGGATCAACCTGCCCTTGGGCTTTGTGGCCTTCATCATCGCGTTCCGAAGCCTCAGAAAGCTACCCCGGTTCGAGCGCCCGCATCGGCTCGACCTGCTCGGCGCAATCCTTCTGGTCTCGGCCACGGTCGCGTTGCTTCTGGCCCTGAGTTGGGGCGGCATCCGCTTCCCCTGGAACTCGTTCCCGGTCCTCGGGCTCTTCGCCGGCTCCCTCCTTCTCTGGGGCCTTTTCGCATTGCGCATGCGCATGGCTCCCGAGCCCCTGATTCCCTCCGGAGTGCTGCACAATCCCGTGGTGCGGATGAGCGTGCTTGCGGCCTGCTTCGGCATGGGCACCTATATCGGACTGACCATCTACCTGCCGGTCTATTTCGAGGCCGTGCGGGGCCTCTCGGCGAGTCTGTCGGGGCTGGCCCTTATTCCCCTCATGGCCGGCACAGTCGTCGGTGCCACGCTCTCCGGGCGCACGATGGCGAAGGTCAAGCATTACAAGCGGCTGCCTACGATTGGCCTCCTGGTGGCCATGGCCGCCACGGGCGTTCTCGTTCTTTACGGCGAGGCCCTATCGGTCTTGCTGGTCGAGATCCTGCTCGGCATCATCAGCATCGGGCTGGGCACGCTCCTGCCCGTCACTATGGTGACAACCCAGAACGCCGTAGCGCCGCACCAAATGGGAACCGCCACGGGCACGGCCAATTTCTTCCGCTCGCTTGGTGGCGCCTTCATCGTGGCGATCTTCGGGGCCATCGTGCTCAGCGGCTCAGGGGTGACGGGGGCTGCGAGCTTCGAAGCCCTTGGCGACGTCGCGGCTAAGAGCGGGGTCAATCTCTCCGATGTGTTCAGCTATGTGTTCCTGGCCGCCATGGTGGGCTTCGGGCTGGCACTCGCCTTCCTGCTTGCCCTGGAGGAGCGGCCCTTGCGCGGCAGCGCCGCCAAGGCCGCAGAAGCCGCAATCGCCGATTGATCAGCGGCGGTTTCGCGAACGCAGGTAGAGCAGCACGATGGCGAAGATGATGATCAGCCCCGAGATCATCATCCCGAGGACGCCGAACGCCCCCTCCGTCTCCGCCGCGCCTGGCGGCGTGGTCTGCGATCCTGGCGTCTCCGTGCCAGGGGTCGTGCTCTGGACCCGGATCACCTTGGTGTCATTCGTGATTCGGTAGGTATGGGTAGGGATCGGCATCGTCCATCCTTGGTGGAGCTGTGGCCCGGATTAATGATCCTTGAGCCCAAGTGTTTCCTTGATCCTGCGGCGTCGTGGCTGGGGATAGGGCATCTCGCCTGTGGAGAGCTGCCACTCGCCCGGCACTTCCTTAAGCCTTGCCGTGTTAGGACCGAGCCGGATCATTTTCGAGCATCGCACGAGGGAGGCTGATGAAGGCTGGCATCGACATGGGAGTGGCGTCCTCCGCCCCCGGGGGACAATCGGCCTTGCTCGATCTCGAGGAGCTCCTGGCGACGCGTCTGCTCGTCCAGGGCAATTCGGGCTCCGGCAAGTCGCATCTCCTGCGCCGTCTTCTCGAGCAGAGCGCCAATCTCGTCCAGCAGGCCATCATCGACCCCGAGGGCGATTTCGTCACGCTCGCCGACAAGTTCGGCCATGTGGTGGTGGATGCCTCGCGCAGTGAGGGCGACCTGCAGCGGATCGCCGCCCGCGTGCGCCAGCACCGGGTCTCCGTGGTGCTGAGCCTAGAGGGCCTCGACACGGAGGCGCAGATGCGCTGCGCGGCCGCCTTCCTCGGCGGACTCTTCGATGCGGAGCGCGACTACTGGTACCCGATGCTGGTGGTGGTGGACGAAGCGCAGCTCTTTGCGCCCGCCGCAGCCGGCGAGGTGTCGGACGAGGCGAGAAAAGTCTCTCTCGGGGCCATGACCAACCTCATGTGCCGCGGCCGCAAGAGGGGGTTGGCCGGCATCATCGCCACGCAACGCCTCGCCAAGCTCGCCAAGAACGTGGCGGCCGAAGCCTCCAACTTTCTCATGGGCCGCACCTTCCTCGACATCGACATGGCGCGTGCCGCCGACCTGTTGGGCATGGAGCGTCGGCAGGCCGAGATGTTCCGCGACCTCGAGCGCGGGCATTTCGTGGCTTTGGGTCCTGCCCTGTCGCGCCGTCCGCTGCCGATCCGCATCGGCGCGGTGAAAACCTCCACCCGCACGGGCACCTTCCAGCTCATGCCGCTGCCTGAGCAGCCCAAGGAAGATGCCCGCGACCTCATCTTCAAGGCGGGCGAGGACGAGGTGGCGGCCCGTCCGGTGATGCCGCGCCGTGCGCCTCCACCCCCGCCCGCTCCCTCCACCAACGATCTTCTCGCCCAGCTCGCCCGCACCCGGCCTGCCGCTGCGCCGGAGCCTCAAGCGGAAGAAACCGAGCAGTCCAAGGCCGAGCGCGAGGCCGCCCTCGACGCGATCCTGCGCGAGATCCTCGACGACCGGGAGGCCGCCTTCCGCTCCGTGGCTGTTCTGTATCAGGATTTTCTCGTCCGCTGCCGCATCCGTCGCATCGCCGGCGAGCCGTTGAACCTCAACGCCTTCCGCCGCCGCCTCGCGGTGGCCCGCGCCGGCGTCAACATGGCCACTGCCGAGGGCACCGAATGGGACCGCGCCGTGACGTTTGCGGCCGATCTCACGGAGGACATCCAGGGCATCTACCTGCTCATCGCCCGCGCGGCCATGGAGGCCTCGCCCTGCCCGCCCGACGGCGAGATTGCGCGGGCCTGCGGCAGCCGCTCGCCCGGCCGCGCGCGGCGCCTCATCGCCTATATGGAAACCCGGAACATCGTGGTGACCCGCAACGACCCGCGGGGGCTTCGCATTATCGCGCTGCCCGATCTCGGCTGGGAAACCGCCCCCGGCGACCCGAACGCTTTCGAAGAGCCGCAAGGGCCCGAGCCGCGGGATCTGTTTGCGGTGGGGTAGGAGTGTCGGTCACGAACGTTTGAAGTGAACTGGATCCTCACCCATACAGGCTTTTCAAGCGCCAGAAGATGATTGATAGCTTCCATCAATTAATTTGTAGAGCGCTCGTCACCCCTTCGACAAAGAGTGTTGCATCATTGCGCCCCTTCGCCCGTTGATTCGGGTTGAAACGTATGCAGGCCCTGATGTTCCGCTTTTTCGAAACCCGCATCGATTTCAGGAAGAAGCCGCCGGAGGAATCGCCTCCGGATACCTTGTGGGGCTTCTACTGGCACTTCATCCGGCAGGCGAAGGGCCTGTTCATCGCGCTCTTCGCGCTGGGCTTCGTGCTGGCCGTATTCGAAGCGCTGATTCCCTGGCTCATTGGCCGCCTGGTGAATGCGCTCTCGCATACCTCGCCTGAGGGCATTTTCGACGAGGCCGGACCGCTGCTGATCGCCATGGCGGCGATCATCCTGCTCGTGCGGCCTGTGGGCACGATCCTGTTCCGGCTGCTGGTTAACCATTCGCTCGCGGTCTCCTTCACCGCCATGGTGCATTGGCAGAATTACTGGCACGTGGTGCGCCAGCCCCTCGGCTTCTTCCAGGAGGATTTTGCCGGGCGCATCGCCAACCGGGTGCTGCAGACGGGCCGTCCCTTGCGCGAGACGGTTCTCTCCGTCGCCCGCGCGGTCTGGCAGATCCTGATCTTCGGGGCGGCCTCCATCGGTCTCCTCGGCACGCAGGATTGGCGCCTCGCCATCCCCATGACCGGATGGTTCGTGCTCTATGCCACGCTGCTCGGCTTGTCCGTGCCGCGCATCCAGAAGCGCTCGCGTCTCTCAAGCGAGGCACGCTCCGCCGTCACCGGCAAGGTGGTGGACAGCTTCACCAACATCATGACGGTAAAACTGTTCGGGCGCCGCAAGGACGAGGACGAATACATCAGCGAGGGCTACAGCCGGCTCAACGACGCCTTCATGAGCCAGCAGCGCATCAACACGCTCTACGTGGCTGGGCTGACCTTCCTGAACGCGATCTTCCTGGTCGCCACCGGCGCCGTTGCGGTCTGGCTGTTCAGCGAAAACCGGGTCGATGCCGGCACCATGACCACGGCGCTGCTGCTCTCCACGCAGATCGTCTCCATGTCCGGCTGGGTGGCCTTCGAGGTGATGGGTATCTTCGAGAACGTGGGCACGGTGCAGGAGGGCATGAAAACTATCTCGCGCCCGCTCACCATGCAGGACAAGCCGACCGCCAAGCCCCTGCACGTGCCGCGCGGCGAAATCCGCTTCGAGAATGTCAGCTTCTCCTACGGCGAGGGCGACACGGTGATCGACCGGCTCGATCTGACCTTAAGGCCCGGCGAGAAGATCGGGCTCGTGGGCCGCTCTGGCGTCGGCAAGACGACGTTGGTCAATCTTCTGCTGCGCTTCTTCGAGCCTCAAGGCGGCCACATCCTGATCGACGGGCAGGACATCGCCGACGCGCAGGAGGAGAGCCTGCGCGCGCAGATCTCTGTGGTGACGCAGGACACCTCGCTGTTGCACCGCTCCATCCGCGAAAACATCCTCTACGGTCGGCCCGATGCCAGTGAGGAGGCGATGCGCGAGGCCGCGCGCCAGGCTCACGCCACCGACTTCATCGAGCGCCTCGTGGACGGACGCGGACGGCGCGGCTTCGATGCCCATGTGGGCGAACGTGGCGTGAAACTCTCCGGCGGCCAGCGCCAGCGCATCGCCATCGCCCGCGTGATCCTGAAGGATGCGCCGATCCTGGTGCTGGACGAAGCCACTTCGGCGCTCGATTCCGAGGTCGAGGCCGCAATCCAGGAATCGCTCGCGACGCTGATGGAGGGCAAGACGGTGATCGCCATCGCGCACCGCCTCTCGACCCTGCAACTCATGGACCGCCTGATCGTCATGGACGAGGCGCGCATCGTCGAAGAGGGCACCCACGAGGAGCTTCTCGAGAATGGCGGCCTCTATGCCGGCCTCTGGTCGCGCCAATCCGGCGGTTTTCTCGCGCCGCGCAAGAATGTGCGGGACGAGGCGATCTAGAAAAGTTCGGTAAACACAAACCTCATCATGAGGAGCCGCTGAAAGCGGCGTCTCGAGGGAGGGTTCAGAGAGCACTGGAGACGCCTCGTCCTTCGAGACGGTCACGGACGTGACTTCCTCAGGATGAGGGCTGCGGTAGAGGTCTTTCGCGCCAGCCCAATCCTGGGTAAGGTCGCGCCATTACCATCATCTCGAGAATCCATCACATCATGCACAACGACCGACTGAGCCTTGATTCCGTCGCCCGTCATGTCGATGCCAAGGCCGAGGATTACTGCGCCCTGAGCGACCGCATCTGGGCAACACCCGAGCTCGCCTTCGAGGAGCATCGTTCGGTTGCCGAGCAGATCGCCATGCTGGAGCGCGAGGGCTTTCGCATCACACCGAATGTCGGGAGCATGGCAACGGCCTTCGTGGCTGAGTGGGGTTCGGACGGTCCTGTCGTCGGGATCCTTGGCGAATTCGATGCCCTGCCCGATCTGGCGCAGGTCTCCGGCCTCGCCGAGCACAAGCCGACGGTGCGAGGGGCGCCCGGCCATGGCTGCGGCCATAACCTGCTCGGAGCCGGATCGGCTCTTGCCGCCGTGGCTCTCAAGGATGCGCTGGAGGCGGAAGGCATCGCCGGCAGAGTGCGCTATTACGGCTGCCCGGCCGAGGAGAGCGGATCCGGAAAAACCTTCATGGCCCGTGCCGGCCTGTTCGACGATCTCGATGCGGCCTTCTGCTGGCACCCGAGCGTAGTCAACGAAGTGCAGACCACCTCGTCGCTCGCCTGCATCCAGGCCTATTTCCGCTTCAGGGGCCGGGCGGCGCACGCAGCCGCGGCGCCTCATGTAGGCCGCTCGGCGCTCGATGCGGTGGAGTTGATGAATGTCGGCGTGAACTACATGCGCGAGCATATGCCCTCCGATGCGCGCGTCCATTACGCCATCACCAACACCGGCGGCGACGCGCCCAATGTGGTGCAGGCCTACGCGGAATCGCTCTATCTGGTGCGCTCGCCGCACCTACCCGACGCGGAGCGGCTGTTCGAGCGCGTGAAGAAGATCGCCGAGGGTGCGGCGCTGATGACGGAAACCTCAGTGTCCGTGCAGATCACGGATGCGACCTCGAATGTCGTGCCCAACAAGGCGCTGCAGGAGGCCATGTATGAGAACATGCGCCGCCTTGGCCCGCCCGAGTTCGACAAGACTGATTTCGCATTCGCTGAGAAGCTTCAGAAATCAGCGCTGACGGAGGAGGAGATTCTCGCGAGTGTGAAGCCGCATGACATGTCCCTGAAAACGAAAGTGCTGCACGACGGCGTTCTGGCCATGCCGACCCGCGAGGAGGTGATGATGGGCACCACCGATGTGGGGGATGTCAGCTGGATCGTGCCGACGGTGCAGTGCCACACGGCCTGTTTCGCCATCGGCACCCCGTTCCACACCTGGCAGCTCGTCACGCAAGGCAACCTGCCGGCAGCCCACAAGGGCATGGTGCTCGCCGCCAAGGCCATGGCGGCTACCGCCGCCGATTGCCTGCGCAATCCCGACCTCGTCGTCCGTGCCAAGGCGGAGCTGCGGGAGCGCACCGGCGGCCGGGCCTATCGCTGCCCGATTCCAGACGAGGTAACGCCGGATGATCTGCGCGCCAAGGCGGCCTGAACACTCTTTCCGTCATCACCGGCCTTGTGCCAGTGATCCCGATATGGTGAGGCGCTGCGCCTATCCAGCATCGGGATGGCTGGGACAAGCCCAGCCATGACGTATCGGGTTTGATGTCTGACCTTGGAGCGAGCGCAGGTTGAGTCCTCACGCTTGCATTTGAGCAATGTCAGCTTGGCAGCCGCCGGACTCGTCGCGGCAGGAATGGCGGCCTATCTACGATTCATACGAATGGAGAGCGTCATGAAGCTGACCGGAATTCATCATCTCACCGCCGTCACGGCGGATGCGAGGGGCAATCACGCCTTCTACACCCAGACGCTCGGCCTGCGGCTCGTGAAGAAGACGGTCAACCAGGACGATGTGAGCGCCTACCACCTGTTCTATGCGGACGCGAAGGCCTCTCCCGGGACGGACATCACCTTCTTTGACTGGCCTGTAGACCGCGAGCGGCGCGGCACCCACAGCATTGCCCAGACGGCCTTGCGGGTGAACGGCGAGAAGGCTCTCGCTTGGTGGAAGGATCGCTTCGACAGCCTCAACGTCCGCAGCGACGAAATCGTCGAGCGTGACGGCCGCCTCTCCCTCGATTTCGAGGATTTCGAAGGCCAGCGCCTGAGCCTCGTCGACGACGGCGGGCAGGGAGAGGCTCACCCCTGGGAGCGCAGCCCCGTGCCTGCAGAGCACCAGATCCGTGGCCTGGGGCCGATCCGGATCAGCGTGCCGAAGCTGGAGCGCACGGCCCGTGTCCTAACTGAAGCCATGGATATGCGGGCAGTCCGGGAGTATCGCGTTGGCGATACCCCGGTTCACGTGTTCGAGATGGGTGAAGGTGGTGCCGGGGCGGAGCTGCATGTGGCCGTGGAGCCGGGTCTTGCGCCGGCCCGTCAGGGTGCGGGGGGCGTGCACCACGTGGCCTTCCGCACGCCGGACGAGCGCACCTACCGGGAGTGCTGGGAGCGCCTGCAAGCCTTGAGGGCGCCGTCCAGCGGGCCGGTGGACCGCTACTACTTCCAGAGCCTCTACTTCCGCGAGCCTAACGGGATCCTGTTTGAGATCGCCACCGACGGTCCGGGCTTCGCCACCGACGAGCCCATGGACAGGCTCGGCGAGCGCCTCGCCCTGCCGCCCTTCCTGGAGCCGCGCCGGGCCGAGATCGAGGAGGGTCTCAAGCCTCTATAAGTCCTTGATTCCCTGTATTTCGACGATTGCCGCGAGCCGCCCTGAAGAAGCAGGGCGGCTCTCTTTTTTAGGAAGCGAGTCGCCTTTTGCGGCATTGCGTCTCAAGCGGTGGATCGCCGATCCGTGTAGAAGGTTCAGATCTCCCGGAAGTAAGGTTTCATCAACCGTAACACTGTTGTATTCACTTTTTTGCTTCCTCTGCAGAGTTATGTAAGACTTTGCTTAAGTTAATTGGTTCATGTGTTCTCATTACTTCCTGTTCAGGGGATTTCCATGTTTAGCGCCAAGGTGAAGAGCGGCCTGGTGGGAGCGCTGCTTGCGCTGACCACCTTCGTGGGCGCGGCATACGCGGCCTCGCTGGCCATGCCGAGTGAAAAGCCCATCCTGACGATCTCCGGCAAGATCTCCGTGACCAACAAGGACAACACGGCCCAGTTCGATCGGAAGATGCTGGAATCCATGGGCTTGGTGACTGTGGAGACCACGACTCCCTGGCATGAGGGCAAGGTCAAGTTCGAGGGGGTCTCGCTCGACAAGCTGATGAAGCAGGTCGGCGCTTCCGGCCAGCGGGTCGTCGTGGTCGCGTTGAACGACTATACGACTGAGATCCCGCTCGACGACTTCGCGAAGTTCAATGTGATCCTCGCCATTAAACGCGATGGCGAATACATGTCCGTACGCGACAAGGGGCCGCTGTTCGTCATCTATCCCTATGACAGCAGCCCGGACCTGAAGAGCCAGACCTATTATGCACGGTCGGCTTGGCAGGTTGCCAAGATCGAGGTCCGGTAGCCGAGATTAAGGCAGGGGCGGAGGCCTCCCATTGTCGCTGCGCACATTCAAAACGGTGATCGCCCTCGTGATCGGTGGGTTCCTGATCGCCGCCATCTACATCTCGGTGCTGGTCGTCCAGCGCCAGGGTGCGTTGCGGCAGATCGCTGTCTACAATCCAGCCTGGGAGGCCAGTCAGGCCTCGTCCGAATTCATCCGGCTGGAGCACCGTCTCTCCGAATTCGAGAGACCTGGAAGCGGCGTCGACAAGGATGAGGTGGCGCTTCGCTACGATATCCTCGCCGGCCGGGTGAAGCAGCTGAACGAAGGTGACTTCCATTCTCTGCTCCAGCGGGAGCCTGATCATCAGGCCATGCTGCGGCGGCTCGAGCTGGCGCTCGAGGGCATGGATCCGCTCATCCAGAACCTGGACCAGCCGGGCAATCTCCAGAAGGTGGTCGACGGCCTGAAACCATTCGACGGCGCTCTGGCCCAGATCGCATCGACCGTGCTCATCTATGGGTCCGAGACCGTTCAGAAGGATCAGCAGGAGCTGATCCGCCTGCATTGGCTCTTCTCAGGCATCGCGGCCAGCCTCGTTCTGATCGGCGTTGCGCTCATCGTTCTTCTCGACAGGCACAACCGGCTGCTGGGGCGGGCACATCAGGAGCTGCATGTCCTGGCGCATCAGGATGCCCTCACGGGCCTGCCCAACCGCGTCGTGCTCCGCAACCAGCTGGAGCATGCGCTGGCCGGTCTCAAACCGAACGGCCGCACGATCGCCGTGTCTTATCTGGATCTCGACCACTTCAAGGACGTCAACGATTCCTTCGGCCACGAGACGGGCGACGAATTGCTCAAGGCAGTGGCCGAACGTCTCCGGAGCTGCATTCCCGCGAGCGAGGGCCAAGTTCGCAACCTGATTTCCCGGTTCGGCGGCGACGAATTCGCGATTCTCCAGACCGGAATTCGTAAAGCCAGCGAAAGCGCGGCTCTGGCGTCGAAAATCGTCGAGGCCCTGCGGGCGCCTTTCACCGTGAACGGTCAGGAAATCTTCATCGGCACAAGCATCGGGATCGCGCTGCCTCAGGGCTATGTCACCCCAAGCCAGATCCTGAAGCATGCCGACATGGCGCTCTATCACGCCAAGGCAGACGGACGAGGCACGTTCCGCTTCTTCGAGCCGCACATGGACGTTCAGCTTCAGGCGCGGCGCGCGCTCGAGGTCGATCTGCGCAAGGCCGCAGCCAATGGCGAGTTTGAGCTGTTCTACCAGCCGCAGATCAACATCAACCTCAACGAGATCAGCGGCTACGAGGCTCTCCTGCGCTGGCACCATCCGGAGCGCGGGCTCGTCCCGCCCGCCGAATTCATCCCGGTCATCGAGGATACGGGCCTCATCGTGACCTTGGGCGAGTGGATTCTCGATCAGTCCTGCAAGGAAGCGGCAAAATGGCCGCGCAACATCCATGTGGCCGTCAATCTCTCGCCCGTTCAGTTCCGCAATCGTGGATTGGTGCAGAGCGTCAGCCGCGCTCTGGTAGCATCGGGGCTCGCTCCGAACCGGCTGGAGCTGGAGATTACCGAATCGGTGCTTCTGCAGGACAACGAGGCGACCGTCTCGATGCTGCACCAGCTGCGCCGTCTCGGCGTGCGCATCGCCATGGACGATTTCGGCACCGGCTATTCGTCATTGAGCTACCTGCGCAGCTTCCCGTTCGACAAGATCAAGATCGACCAGTCGTTCGTGCGGGAAATGTCCCAGCGGTCGGATTGTCTTGCCATCGTGCAGTCCGTGGCCAATCTGGGCAGCAGCCTCGGCATGCCGACCGTTGCCGAAGGCGTTGAGACGGAGGAGCAGCTGCGCCAGATCCAGGCGGCAGGATGCACCGATGCGCAAGGCTACTATTTCGGTCGCCCACGGCCGGCACGTGAACTCGTGCATACGCTTGAAGCCCTCAGGCAGACGGCCCGTGTGGCCTGACGGTCACGCGCAAACGAGTCCACACACCATCTTGGCGCTGACAGATTTCCTTCCATAAGAAGACCCTTATGAAAAACATCTTCGAGAGCGCCTTGAAGGGCATTCCCCTGTCGGAGCAGGTCACTAACCCGCACATCGTCGTCGGGCGCTACAGCTACTACTCCGGTTATTATCACGGACATTCCTTCGACGATTGCGCACGCTACCTGCTGCCCGACGAGCCGGAGACCGACAAGCTCATCATCGGCAGCTTCTGCTCCATCGCAACCGGCGCGACGTTCATGATGCATGGCAACCAGGGCCATCGCCGGGATTGGATCTCGACCTTTCCGTTCTTCTACATGAACAAGGACGGCACCTTCGGCGAGCCGCAGGATCCATTCCTGCCTGCGGGCGATACGGTGGTGGGCAGCGATGTCTGGATCGGCGCGGAGGCCATGATCATGCCGGGTGTCCGGATCGGTCATGGGGCCGTGATTGGGAGCCGGGCCGTCGTGACCCGCGACGTGGAGCCCTACACCATCGTGGCCGGCAATCCTGCGCGAGCGGTCCGCAAGCGGTTCTCCGACGAGGAGATCGCCATGCTGCTGGAGATGGCCTGGTGGGACTGGCCGCTCGAGCGCATCAGGGATGCGATGGCGTTCATGTGCGGGTCGGACATTGCAGGACTCCATCGCTTCTGGCGTGAGGGATAGGCCCCTACTGCGCTACATAGCCAAATGCCGCATGAGCGTATGGGTTTAAGAGAAAATACCTCTACGCTCTTTGCCGATCCTGACCACCTATGTTACGCAGGATCACCTGTCGAAGCGTCAACCGGCAGGACGATTTTGGCGATTGTTGTGGGAGCAGGGGCCATGAAGACCTATTGCGAGTTCACGTTCGATGCCGCTCACTCGGTAGCTCCCTATTCCGGGCTGCATGGGCACACCTTCATCGTCAAGCTGACCTTCGGCGGGCCCGTGGACGAGGTCTATGGCTGGCCAGTCAATCTCTATGACGTCGAGAACTACATCGAGGAGATCAAGGGCAAGCATGGGTCGGGCCTCGATCACGGCAATCTCGATCTCAACCCCGCCATTGGCGTCGCCTCGCTGGAGAACGTCACCAAGTATGTCTGGAAGCTGGTGAAGGATCGCTTCCCCGGTCTTGAGGAAGTGGAACTCAAGCGTGGCATGTCCGGCTCGCAGGAAGGCTGCATCTATCGCGGAGACGATGGTGCAGCGGGCAGGAGCCTCGCAGCCTGAGAAGGGTCACGTTCCTGAAAACAAAAGAGCCGCCCTGTGAGGCGGCTCTTTTGTTTGGGCCTCGATGGCTCGTGTCAGGGCGTGTAGCCGAAAGAATAGGATACGGTGAGCCCCAGACCGAACTGATGCTCGGAGCCGAAACGCTCGACGATCGGGCTGTCGGCGGCATCGCTCACCAGATGCTTGTAGGTGACGAAAGCCGTGGTCGACCATTGCTGCGACCAGTCGTAGCTGACGGCGCCGGTTGCACCCACCGAGGTGATGCCGCCGGAGGGACGATAAGCCGTCACCTGGCCGTTGAGCGCCGCCTCCTCGGGCGTCACACCGAAATAGGTGCGGGTAAATTCGCTGTCGCCGAGGGACAGCCTCGGGCCCAGCGACAAGGTGACGGCGCCGAACCGCTGCACCGCATCGAGACCGAAATCGGCCACGAAGCCCTCATGCCCGCCGAAGCCGCGGCGGATCTCGGCGCGGGCGCGCAGGAAGTCCAGGGGCCAGTATTCCACAAACACGCCGGGCTCCACCGCCCAATCGATCTTGTCGAGGCCGACGAGTTCCCGGTTGCCCTCGTAATAGCGTCCGCCCACGAAGCGACCCACCACGCCAACGCGGAAGGCCGAGTCATCCAGCAACGAAAAGCTCAGGCCATCGTCGGGAGCGCTGAAGCGCTCGACCGTTCCCGCACGGCGGAAGCTCAGGGACGGATAGCCGATGAAGCTGAAATCGTCCGAACCGGGATAAGACGGCCCCACCCGCAGGTTGCCCTTCACGGTGACGATCCAGCCCGGGGAACTTTGGATGGGTTCGGGCGAGAACACGGGGTCGGCTGCCTGAGCCAGCGACGACCCGGTGGCGAGGAAGGCGAGGAGGGCAAGGGATCGGGCTGTGCGCATGATTCTTCCGGCTCGTTGTTCCAGCCTGTCGTCGTGACCTCAAATGGACGTAAGGTCAAGCCAAGGGTTTGCCTATGGTTTCGCGAGTCTGACCGGTCATGCGGAAATCGAGTGGGGCTGCAGGAGAACCTTTGTCCGAGCTGAAAGGTTGTCAGGGGCAGATCCAGGGAGAGCCTCTTGACCCCGCACCGCGTCAGCAGCCGTCCGCAGCCGGATGAGTTCTATCCCAAGCCGCCTCCAACGGAGCCTGTGCCCGTCATGCCGATCCCGCCGGAGACGCCAGCACCATCGGCTCCGCCCGGCGTTCCCTCGTCCCTTCCGGAGCAGCCGCCCGAGCCGGACAGGCCTGTCGTTCATCCGATGCCTCAACCCGAGGTGCCGTGAGAGGACGGCCGAGGCCACCCCGTGTGCAATGCCGTTCCCCATCGTTGAAATCCATCATGATCAAAGCAGCTATCTTCGACATCGACGGCACGCTCATCGATACCGTCGACCTTCACGCCGAAGCCTGGGTGAAGGCGCTCGAACATTTTGGATTCGAGATCGCGTTCCAGGATCTGCGTTCGCAGATCGGCAAGGGCGGCGACCAGATCCTGCACGGGCTCTTACCGCCCGATGTGATCGAGAAGCGGGGCGACGCCATCAAGGATTTTCGCTCGGATCTTTTCAAGCGCGAGTACCTGCAGCGGGCGCGTGCGTTTCCTACTGTCCGCAACCTCTTCGAGCGCATCCGCGCGGCAGGGCAGAATGCGGTGCTGGCATCCTCCGGCAACGCGGACGAGGTCGAGACCTACAAGGGGATCGCAGGCATCGCGGACCTCATCGACTCGGCGACATCGTCGGACGATGCAGAGCGCTCGAAGCCCTTCCCCGATATCTTCGAGGCCGCGCTGGCGAAGCTTGCACCGCTCGCGTCGCATGAGGCCGTGGTGATCGGCGATACGCCCTATGATGCGGAGGCTGCGCGCAAGGCGCAGATGAAATCCATCGGCGTGCTGTCCGGCGGCTTTACCGAACAGTCCTTGAAGGATGCCGGCTGCATCGCGGTTTATCGCGATGTCGAGGACCTGCTGCGTAACTACGACAGCTCGCCGCTTGCGTCGTGACATAGGAAAGGCAGCCTTGCTTCATCAGGGCTGCCTCAGCGTTCAGACACCCTGAACGCGCAGATTGTTCTGAACGTGAGAGACGCCGGAGGCGAGTTCCGCCAGATCCTCGGCGCGGCGCTTGAGGCCGCGGCTCGTCACGGTCCCGTTGAGGGTGATCTCGCCGTCCTTCACAAGAACTTCGATGTTCGAGGCATCGATCAAAGGATCCTCCGTCAGGCGCTCGCATACATCCTCATGAATGCGTTCGTCCGACCGCCTATAGCCCTTGGGACCACGGCCACGATGCTGGCCTGCGCTGGGTCGTCCATCATCCCGACCGGAGCGCACATTGGCATCATTCGGATCGCGGTCTCCGAAGGCGCCGTAGCCCGAGCGGGGCCGGCTGTAGCCTGGATCGAAGCCTTCGTCGTCGCGCGGGCCGCCCCGCCCGTCGTCGATCACGCCTCCGGAAAATTCGTTGGCATCGCTGCCGTAGCCGCCAGGATATTCCCGACCCTCGCCGCGGAAACCCACGGCGCCCTGGGGCACGTCACCGTAGCCGTTGTCGTCGTCGAAGGGCTTTCGGTTCCTGCGGCGGGTGTCTACCATGGCGGTTGCTCCTGTGATTGCAGGAGCAACCATCCGGCTTGCCCGTGGTTCCACACGACGATTGCAACATAACGAAGAGCATCCCAGACTTATGAAAGCCGCGCAGCGCATCAAGCTCTTTGAGGATGTCTATGCCCGCGACGGAGGGTGCTGCGTCTATTGTGGGATCCCGGCGCGCCGTCCTGGGCACGGTGTGAAGCGCGGTCCCGATCTTGCAACCCTCGACCATGTGCATCCGAGATCCCTCGGCGGCCCGCTCACCCGTGACAACCTCGTCCTGGCCTGCTCCGCCTGCAACAACGAGCGCGGCACCATGGCGGTCGAGACGTTCAGGGCGTCCAAGACGAGCAAGCCGACGGCCTGAGCACTTGGTGGCCGATGTGGAACGGGGTTATCCGTGCCGACGTTCGACAGCGAGACATTGTCATTCGAACGGAGACAGCGATGAACATCGAGGATCAAGTGCGCAAGGCCATCATTGCGGAGCTGAAGCGTCAGTCTGAGGCCAACGAGCAAGGCCTGCGCGTCAGGGCGAGCGAAGCCGAGATGATCACCATCGAAGGCCGGGTCAATCTCGACGAACTCACCATGGCTGTGGTGGGATCCCTCGCCGGCGGGCCTTGAAGGGCGGGGCGACACCACATTTGAATGCGCCTTCACAGCCTCATCAGAGGATTCTTATGACAGGATGAAAAATGCTCATCCTATGAGCTGCTGATCCCCCAAGCATGCTCGTAGGATATTAAACGGCGCAAGGAGACAGACGTGGCTAAACAAGACATTACGATCAAGACCCAGGACGGAATCGCCAGGGCCGGGGTGTTTCACCCGAGCCACCAGCCTGCCGCCAAAGTCCCCGGCGTGATCCTCTACATGGATGCCTTCGGACCCCGTCCCGCGCTCGATATCATGGCCGAGCGCCTAGCAGGCGAGGGCTATGTGGTTCTTGTGCCCGATCTCTTCTACCGCTACGGCGATTATGGACCCCTCGATGCCAAGACGGCCTTCAGCGAGGAGCCGACCCGCACCAAGCTGCGGAGCATGATCAGCGATACGACCCAGGAAATGACCCGGCGCGACAGCGCAGCCTTCCTTGAAGCACTCACTCAAGCGGGGGCTACGGGCCGGATCGGCACCGTCGGCTATTGCATGGGCGGCAGCCGCGCCATCAACGCAGCGGCGGCCTATCCGGACCGCATCGCCGCGGCTGCAAGCTTCCATGGCGGGCGTCTCGCCAATGACGCGCCCGACAGCCCGCACCTGAACGTGGCGACGATCAAAGGCCATGTCTATGTGGGTAGCGCTGGGGTTGACGAGAGCTTCCCGCCCGAGCAGTCCGCGCGCTTGGCCGAAGCCCTGCGCTTGGCCGAGATCGACCACGTGATCGAGAACTATGTCGGCATGGGCCACGGGTGGGCCGTTCCCGATAGTAGGGTTTATGACGAGCGTGGCGCCGAGCGGCACTGGAGGCGGCTGCTGACCTTCTTCGACGAGACCCTGCGCTAGGCCGGTTTTGCGGCCTTCGGTGGCAGGGGAAACAGGCTGATGAAGCGCTGGGCGAGGGTGCGGTTGCCGTCGATTTGCAAAGCCCCTGCCTGCTCCAAATCCTCCAGCGGCTGGCCGCCATAGATCGCGCCTGCCAGCACTGGTGGCGTGCCCGTGAAAATCAGGTTGGCGCCTTCAAGAGTGCTTCGGGAGATCTCGATTTTTCCATCTGCCAGATGCGCGAGGAACGTTTCTTCGCCGAGGTGGAAGCCGACCCGCGCCTCCAGACCCTTCGCTCGATCGCAATCGAGCATCGTTCGCAGCGACAGCAGGAAGGATGCGGTGCTGAACGGCAGGGTCGGGTCATGCTGGGGCGAACGCGCCGCCCAGCGGCCGAGGGCCTGGAAGATCGGCTCGCTCTCGTAGCCCCATTCTGTGAGCTCATAGACGTGGACGGCCGCAGGCGGCGGCAACTTGCGCCGCACCAGGACGCCGGCCGCCTCCAGACCTTCGAGCCGCTGGGTGAGCACATTGGCGCTGATCCCCGGGAGGCTCTCCCGCAGGTCGCTGAAGCGCTTCGGACCCATCATGAGCTCGCGCATCACCAGAAGCGCCCAGCGCTCGCCCAAGAGGTCGAGGGCATGAGCCGCCGCACAGGCGTCCTCGTAATGGCGCTTAGAGCGAGCATTCGGATTGTCAGTTATTTTTTCTAACTTCATAGTTGATATTTATAACTGAACGTGGAATCAATGTCAAAACCAAGCCAGAGGGAGAGACCAAATGTCCAAACTGATCTTCGTCAACCTGCCTGTCGCCGACCTGCCTAACTCAATTGCTTTTTACGAGGCTGTTGGCGCCTTGAAGAACGAGCAGTTCACCGACCACACCGCCGCCTGCATGGTCTTTTCCGAGACCATCCATGTGATGCTCCTGACACACGACAAATTCCGCCAGTTTACGCCCAAGACAATCGCCAATGCGCGGGAGACAAGCGAGGTGCTGATCTGCATGTCGGCGGAGAGCCGTGACGCCGTCGACGATATGGTTGCCCGCGCTGGTGGAGCCGGAGGCACGATCGATATCGGCCCGGAGCAGGATTACGGCTTCATGTATGGCCGCAGCTTCGAGGATCCGGATGGCCACATCTGGGAGGTGATGTGGATGGACCTTGAGGCTGCCAAGGAAAGCATGGGCGAGATGGCTTCGGCCTGATGGTCGATTGGACAAGGGGATTTTAGAACACAGGGGGGAAGACGATGCGCGTGATGGTTCTGGTGAAGGCGACGAAGGACAGCGAGGCGGGCATCATGCCCTCGACCGAGCTCTTCGAGGCCATGGGCAAGTTCAACGAGGAATTGGTCAACGCCGGCATCATGCAGGCTGGCGAGGGGCTGAAGCCTTCGTCTCAAGGCAAGCGCGTAGCCTTCGACGGTCCGAGCCGCACCGTCATCGACGGGCCGTTTGCCCAGACCCATGAGCTGGTTGCCGGATACTGGCTCTGGGAGGTCAAGGATATGGCCGAGGCGGTCGAGTGGGTGAAGCGCTGCCCTAACCCCATGCCCGGTCCGAGCGAGATCGAAATTCGCCCGATCTATGAGATGGCGGATTTTGCAGAGGTCATGACGCCCGAGGTCTCCGAACTGCACGAGCGGACAAGCGAAAAGCTGGCCAGCCGCTGAAATCTCGTCGGCTGCTGCCGGTTAAAGAGGAAGGGAAGGAACGAATGACCACAATGCCACACACAGCGACGGCAGAGGCCGCTCCCACGAGCAGCGGACTTGTTCGGACAGGCAGGATCTTAAGTGGGCTCGTCGTTCTCTTTTTCCTGTTCGACGGCGCCATCAAGCTGGTGCCGCTTCAGGTGGTGCTCGATACGGTGGCCCCGCTCGGCTGGCCAGCCGATCCTGTGACTTGGCGCGCTCTCGGCATCGTGCTCATCGCCTCCGCCCTTCTCTATGCCTATCCGCGAACGGCACTTCTGGGTGCGATCCTGCTCACCGCCTACCTCGGCGGCGCCGTCGCCACCCATGTGCGGGTCGGTTCTCCCCTCTTCAGCCACAGCCTGTTCGGTGTCTATGTGGGTATCGCCCTGTGGGCCGGGCTCTGGTTGCGCGATCCACGCATCCGGGCGCTACTGCGCTAGCGCTCGACCGCGTCACTAATCGCACTGAAGGATCATTTGGATCCCAAAAGTGCAAATCCACTTTTGGGTCCGATACTTTAGGCAACAGCACTCGCGAGCTGGATCTGCATGCCATCGATGACCACGCGGTTGCGGCCTGCCGCTTTGGCCCGGTAGAGGGCCGAGTCCGCGCGTTCGATCACCTCCTGAACGTCCTCGTCGCTGCGGCGGGCCATAGCGCCTCCAACGCTGATCGTCACCGTAATCCGTTGGTCCTGATGCTCGATGGTCAGGGCCTCAACGGCGCGGCGCAGGTTTTGGGCGACGGTGATAATCCCGCCCGAATCCACCTCATGAACGAGAACCACGAACTCCTCGCCGCCGAACCGTGCCACCTTGTCGGAAGTGCGCAGAGCTTTGGTCAAAGCGGCTCCCACCGACCGGATCACCGTATCTCCTGCCACATGGCCATAGGTGTCGTTGACGGTCTTGAAGTGATCGATGTCGAGGATCAGCACGGCGAGAGGACGCTCATAGCGCCGGTAGAGGCTGAACGCATCATCGGCGAGAAGGCTGAAGCCCCGACGGTTGAGCAATCCGGACAGCGCATCCGTTTCGGCCAGATGGCGGAGGGTGGAGACGTCCTTCGCATGCTGGGATGATGTCGCGATCACCTGCTGTTCCGCCGCGCCGGCTCTGCGCAGGAGGGAGCGGAGTGCCGAGGAAAGCTGCACGATCTCCAGCGATCCCGTCACGCGCGGCAGCTGGGTGATGGCCGGGTCGCGGCCGATCCGGTTGGCCGCTTCGATGATCGTCTGCAGAGGACGAACCACACCTCTGGCAATGATGAGGGCGCAGACCAGACCGATGGCCGCGATGGCGCAGCCCAGCCCCAAGATCATCCACACGATGCCTCTCGTCGCCGCAAACGCGATGCTGTCCGGTTGGCGTGAGACGACGATCCAGCCGAGACCCGGATAATCCCTGTAGCCCTCGGCGACGGCAAAGCCCGTGAGCATGGCCTCGGGACCTGACACATCCTCGAATGCGCCGGCCTTCGCCTGGCGCATCGACAGCAGATGTTCGTCCGGGAAAGGCCTGCTGCCGATCTGCGGTCCCAGGAGCATTGTTCCATCGGCGGACAAGATCCAGATGGAGCGTCCGTCCTCATGATACCGGTTGCCGAGGATGGACTGGCGTGTCTCATCAGCCCATATCCAGCTCAGATGGACACCGATCACCCCGACGATACGACCCGCGTCGTCGCGAACCGGAGCGGCCACATCGACGAACCTGAAAGGCTCGTTGTTCGGCGCAGGGCCGAGGAGCTTGGCCAGGAGTTTCGCCTCGTGCACGTCACCGACGGCGGGCCCCTTCAGCCCATCCTGAAACCAGGGGCGGGCCTGCACGGATTGACCTTCCAGCATGCCCTGCGTGGCAGCCTGCACCGTCCCATCCGGTGTGACATATCCGATCCAGGCATAATCCGGGTACGAAGCCTGGATCTGCTCGAGCGTCTGGCGGATGTTCGCTGGCTCTCCGGTCCAGATCGCCTTGAGGGCCGGCATCGCGGCGAGGTTGCGGGCTTCCCGATATCGCTCGAACATGCCGCGGTCCAGGATCTTGGCGATGACGGCAGCCTGCTGCGCCTCATGGGCCATGACGATGCCGCGAACGCGGCTCTGGGCGATATAGGCTGCCCCGACTGCAACGATGCACACGAGCGCGAAGCACAGGACACCGACCAGCAGGGTCACCTGCTGCCGAAGCGATCGATGGCGCATGGCCAACATCGCGGCTGTCCGCCGAACATACATCATGGGCGTCGAGCCTTACCCTATCCTGCCTATCCCTCGCCATCTTTCGAACAGATCAGTTAAGGGATTCCTTCCGCAACGGCATTTATGTTGAAGTTAAAGCAGAATTCGTTGCGTCTTCTTAGGCGCCGAACGAAAAAGGCGGAGCAGCTTGCGACTGCTCCGCCTTCAAGAGACTGTGAGAATGGCTCTGATCAGACGTCCAGGTTCGCCACCGAGAGTGCGTTTTCCTGGATGAACTCGCGGCGCGGCTCCACCACGTCGCCCATGAGCTTGACGAAGAGGTCGTCGGCGTCGGTGGTATCCTTCACCTTCACCTGCAGCAGCGAGCGCACATCGGCGTCGAGAGTGGTCTCCCAAAGCTGCTGGGCGGTCATTTCGCCAAGACCTTTGTAGCGCTGGAGCTGCAAGCCCTTGCGGCCGGCTGCAAGCACGGCATTGAACAGCGAGAGCGGGCCGTCGATCTGCATCTCGTCGTTCTTGCGCACCAGCTTTGCTGGCTTGGCATAAACGTCCTGCAGGGAGGTGGCGCGCTCGTCGAGCTTCTTGGCTTCCTGGCTGGCGATCAGTGCCTGATCGAGAACGGCGGTCTGCGTCACGCCGCGGACAGTACGCGAGAAGACATAGCCGCCCTCGCGAACCTCGCCGGTCCACCCGCGCTCGAGTTCTTCCGAAATGGCATCGAGACGCTGGGCGATGTAGACCGCAGCGGCAGGGCCGCGGACCGGATCGTCCACCACATCAGGGCGCAGGGCGCCGGCAATCGCCGCCTGCTCCACGGCCTTGCGGTTATAGCGCGTGTGCAGGCTGTTCAGGACCTGGCGCACGAGACGGGCCTCGTCGATCAGGCCCCTCAGCTGGTCGCCCTGGAACTCGACGCCGGTTTCGAGCCGCAACGAGGCATTCTCGATTCCTTCGCCGATGAGATAATCTTCCAGTGCGCGTTCATCCTTCAGATAGATCGAGGTCTTGCCGCGGGCCGCCTTATAGAGCGGCGGCTGCGCGATATAGAGATAACCGCGGTCGATCAGCTCCGGCATCTGCCGGAAGAAGAAGGTGAGCAGCAGAGTGCGGATGTGCGAGCCGTCCACGTCCGCGTCGGTCATGATGATGATGCGGTGATAGCGCAGCTTGTCGAGGTTGAATTCCTCGCGGCCGATGCCGGTGCCGAGCGCGGTGATCAGCGTGCCGATCTCCTGGCTGCCCAACATCTTGTCGAAGCGCGCGCGCTCCACGTTGAGGATCTTTCCGCGCAGGGGCAGAACGGCCTGGAAGGCGCGGTTGCGGCCCTGCTTGGCGGAGCCGCCGGCCGAGTCGCCCTCGACGAGCAGAAGTTCGCACTTGGACGGATCGCGCTCCTGACAATCGGCGAGCTTGCCGGGGAGCGACGCGATGTCGAGCGCGCCCTTGCGGCGGGTGAGCTCGCGCGCCTTGCGGGCGGCCTCGCGGGCAGCGGCGGCTTCCACCACCTTGCCGACGAGAGTACGGGCTTCCTGCGGATGCTCCTCGAGCCAGTTGTTGAGGGCCTCGTTGACCACGTTCTCGACGGCTGGGCGCACCTCGGACGAGACGAGTTTGTCCTTCGTCTGCGACGAGAACTTGGGATCCGGCACCTTCACGGACACGACGGCGGTAAGGCCCTCACGGCAATCGTCGCCGGTGAGCGAAACCTTTTCCTTCTTCGTCATGCCGGAGGATTCCGCATAGCCGTTCACCTGGCGGGTGAGCGACGCGCGGAAGCCCGCGAGATGCGTGCCGCCATCCCGCTGCGGGATGTTGTTGGTGAAGCAGAGCACATTCTCATGGTAGGAGTCGTTCCACCACAGGGCCACCTCGACACCGATGCCGTCCTTCTCGGAGCGGATCATGATCGGCTGCTGGATCAGCGGGGTCTTGGCGCGGTCGAGGTAGCGCACGAAGGCCTCGACGCCGCCCTCGTACATCAGGTCCTCGCGCTTGTGCTCCGCATGGCGCTTGTCGGTCAGGATGATGTGCACGCCTGAGTTCAGGAACGCCAGTTCGCGCAGACGGTGCTCCAGGGTGGCGTAGTCGTACTCCACCATGGTGAAGGTTTCCGTGGAGGCCAGGAAGGTCACTTCCGTGCCGCGCTTGCCTTCAGCATCGCCGACGACCGCGAGAGGCGCGACCGCAACGCCGTGCTTGAACTCGATCTCGTGAGCCTTGCCGTTGCGGTAGATGCGCAGTTTGAGCCAGCTCGAGAGCGCGTTCACCACCGAGACGCCCACGCCGTGCAGGCCGCCGGACACCTTGTAGGAGTTTTGGTCGAACTTCCCGCCCGCATGCAGCTGGGTCATGATGACCTCGGCGGCCGAGATGCCTTCGCCCTTGTGGATGTCGGTGGGAATGCCGCGGCCGTTGTCGGTGACGGTCACCGAGCCGTCGGCGTTGAGCGTGACGGTGACTTCCGTTGCGTGACCGGCGAGGGCCTCGTCGATGGCGTTGTCCACCACCTCATAGACCATATGGTGGAGGCCCGAGCCGTCGTCCGTATCGCCGATATACATGCCCGGCCGCTTGCGCACCGCATCAAGGCCCTTGAGCACCTTGATGGATTCAGCGCCATAGGCGTCAGCATTCACGTTGATAGCAGGTTCGGCCATTTGGGATCCTTCGGAGCGCAGCAAAGGGGGAGGCATGCGCTCGAGTTTTGATTCGTCAGATCAGTTATTTAGGGATGAATGGTTGAAATTTCACCCCCACGCGCATACGCGCGCGTGAAAAGGGGCCGAAAATCCACGAAAAACTGCCGAATCAGGACGTTTCTGAGGGGATCCTCGACCTTAGGTGCCAATTATGCTCAGCGCGCCGCAACGGCAGCCGCGGCCCCTGCCATGACCGTGCCGGTGGTCCGGTTGAGGAACCTGATGGCCCGAGGGCTGGTGAAGAGCTGGCGGGCCCGGGTGGCCAGGGCAATGTAGCCGGCAAAAACCACGCCCAGAATCGTCAGGGTCGCGACCACGAGTTCAGCGAAGCCTAACATTGTGATCCGGGTCAGGTCGAGAAAGGTGGGCAGGAGCGCCAGGTAAAACACCATGACCTTCGGATTGCCCATGGTCACGGCGAGACCTGCCATGAAGAGCTTCGCCGGATGTTCCGCCTTTACGTTCGCTTCCACTTCCTGACTAGCCGCAGGCGCCGTCCAGAGCTTGTAGGCGATGTACAAGAGATAGGCTGCGCCCAAATATTTGATGACCAGAAACACCTCATGGAAGGTCTGCGCGAGAGCGGCGAGTCCCAGGATGGCGAAAGACAGCCACACCACATCTCCCAAAGCGACGCCGATGCTGAAAGCCATCGCTCCCTCCGGGCCGCGCCCCAGAACCCGTGCCACGATCGCGGCGATCCCCGGCCCAGGCGACGCCGCGGCGATGAAGAGGGCAGAGGAGAAGAGCAGAAGGCCTGCGAGATCCATGGCGGGTTCCTGGAAAGGTATTCAGGACGTCACTTTAATCCACGATGAAGAGCTTGGCACCTTGAATAGTCTTCGAGCGGTGCGGCTCCGCACCGTCGGCAACCTGGTAGCTCTGGCCCGCCTTGAGGGTGAAGACGCGGCCATCGTCGAGTTCGGTGAGAAGCTCGCCTTCCAGCACCAGCAGGATATGGCCTTTGCTGCACCAGTGGTCGGCGAGATAGCCGGGCGTATACTCGACCATGCGGACGCGGATGCTTCCGAAGCTGCGGGTGCGCCATAGGGCATGACCGGTTTCGCCGGAGTGAAAGGTCGGCTCGATGTCGGACCAATCCGTCATGCCGAAGGGAATGTCTGACATCTTCATGGCTCGCCCCTTTATGATAAGAGTTCTGAGGGAAGGATCCGGCCCGGCAAGACCTGCAGCACATCGGCCCGGCCTTCCAGCTCGGCAAAGAGGCTCGGATCCGCCCCGGTCATCCAGACCTGACCGCCAAGGGATTCCAGCGCCGCGAAGAGGCCGGCCCGGCGCCGGGGGTCGAGATGGGCTGCCACCTCGTCCAGCAGCACGAAGGGTGCGATGCCGCTCATGCTGGCCACGAGCTGCGCATGGGCGATCACGAGACCGATGAGGAGCGCTTTCTGCTCGCCGGTGGAGGCGGTGTTGGCCGGAATGTCCTTGGGGCCGTGGCGAACGAGCAGGTCGGAGGCCTGTGGTCCGACGAGGGTGCGGCCGGCAGCCCGGTCGCGGGGCCGGTACTCGCGCAGGATGGCCCGGTAGCGATCCTCGGCATCGACGGCCGGCAGAGTGGCCACCAGGGTGTCGAGGTCGCCCTCCAAGCCCATGGTGGCGAAGGGAAAAGGTGAGTCTTCTGCGCGGGTTTCCAGAATCAGGCTTGCTAGGCGCTCGACCGTCTCGCGGCGGGCGGCCGCAACCGCAATGGCGAGTTCCGCGACCTCGCGTTCGAGGGCATCGAGCCAGAGCCGGTCGTCGGGGTTTTCCTCCAATACGCGGTTGCGCGACCGCAGAGCCCGCTCGAGGGCATTCACCCGCGTGCCGTGCTCCGCATCGACAGCGAGCACGAGCCGGTCGAGAAAGCGGCGCCGGTCGCCGGCCGGGCCGCGAAACAGCGCGTCGAGATCGGGGGTGAGCCAGACGATGCGCAGGTACTCGGCAAAGGCGGTCGGTGAGGAAGCCGGCATGCCATCGATACGGCAGATCCGTGAAGCACGGGAGCCTTCATTCTGAGGCTCGATCCCTGTGCCGAGACGATGCTCGCCGTAAGGCGCATCGAGTGTGACGGACACGGCGAAGGAGCCCGGCCCTTCGTTGCGCGCCATCTCGGCAAGTTCCGCGCGCCGCAGGCCCCGTCCAGGCATGAAGAGCGAGATCGCCTCCAGCACGTTGGTCTTGCCGGCCCCGTTCTCGCCCACCAGCGCCACGAGCGGGCGCGAGACGCTGAGGTCCAGGCTCGCATAGGTGCGAAAATCCTGAAGGATCAGACGGGCGATTCGGGAAGCGGCAACGGGGGCGGAGGACATGCGCCCCTTTCATTCAGGAGCGGGGGCGAAATATCAAGCCTCAGAACATTGCGACGCCATAGTACCGCTTGATGATTGTCGCCACCGTCGCCAAGCCGCCGACAAGTCCGCAGATCGTGAACACCGATATCTTGAGACCTTCCGAGGCCAAGTGCTTTGGTTTTGGAACCAGGAATACAAGGAATGGCAAGAGGGGCAGAAAGTAGCGCCCTTGAACCCCTTCAATCGGCCCGAGCGAGCCCAGAGGAGTCCAGATCAGGTACAAACTCACAAAGATCATGGCTGCCGATGCAGCAAGCCCGACGAGGAAGGTCCAGCGCAAAAGCGGTTTGAGGGAAAGTCCCTCCATGGCCAATGTCGTTGCGAGTCCGAAATATAAGATCAGATAAACGCCTTGAGGAAGTGGTGCATCCAGCCAACCCAGAACACCGATCATCTGCTTCAAGTAGGCATACGACAGCCTGTAGAGCGTCGAGAACGCGATGCCGGGTATCTCGAGCGGGTGAGAGAGGAGAAAGGCGAGTTGATCGCTGGGAGTCGTCTGAATCACCATGCTGTGCTTCACGGCACTGGCATTACTGATCATCGTCCAGATGAGGGGAATGGTGATCATTGCCATGCAAGCAATGACGTACCTTATATTGACCTTGGCGGATCGCGGTTCCACCCACCAGAGCGCTATCAAGGCAGCCACGGCCACAGCGGCATAGGGCAGCTTTGTTGCTGCCGTAATTGCTCCAAGAATGACCACTCCGACAAGCGTGGAGCGGCTGACCTTTGATCTAATCAATGCCGAGATCGTCAAAGAGCACATCAGCAGCGCTCCAGCAGCAATGAGTCCGTCCGGCGATGCAGATGCGATTTGATGCAGAGTCATCGGTAAAGCGCCAACCAAGGCGATGATATACTTTCCACCTGCGGCGAGATGGATCGCCAGAGCAATCACCAGAAGGCTGACAACGGCATTCAGCAGGCTTGCTAGCTGAAGAGACTGAACCAAGTGAAGATGTAGCTTTTGGGCGATCTTGAGGCCTATGGCTTGAGGAATGAAAGCCGCAGGGAAATAAACGGATGAATTGAAACGCTTCAGTTCCTCGGTGCCTGCCCAGTCATATCTTTTGAAAATGGGAAGCGACGTCTGCAAATTTTCGAAGCGTCTTCTGCTGACTTGTGAACCAAGCTGGAACCAGGCCTTGTCGACCATTCCTTTGGGGTGAAGGCCCGGGGAGGCTTCCTCAGTCAGAAGGACACCCCTTGAGATCTGGTAGGCCCGCGCAACGTGAGACAATTCATCCGGATTGCCGAGAGGCTGCCGGAAGAAGACGAGAAATAATACTACAGGGATGCAGATGGCTAAGTATATGAGAGGCAGAAAACGAGGAGAATAGATCCGACCCACCAAATTACTTGCGAAATAGGCATCCAGGGTATGGATAATACGATTTTTCCAAGAGACTAGCTGCTGCCAAGCAGGGGTCTGTTCATGTGTTCGCGAGGCCATAATCCAGGAGCTACTTGATCGTGATGAGATATATTCCGAGCGCAATGGCCCCTAATCCCGGAATGAGGAAGCGTGGCAGCTGCTCTCCGAAGAAAATGGTGCTGACGATCGGAATGAATGCGAAAGCCAGCGCATTGAACATGAAGGCGACAGAGAGCGGGATCGTCCTCAGCGCCGTGATCCATGCTACTGTCGATATCATGTAGAGGGAGAGTGCGCCTGCTACGGCAGCAAGGGGCGTAAAGTTGCGGCGGATCAATTCGACAAGAGACTCGCCGGGAACAAAGTCAAGACGCAACGCGGAGTATTTGAAGATCGATTGCCCAATGGCAATGACGATGACGGAAAACAAGGCGAGAGCGTAGGCGTTGATACTCACGCTCATGATGCACTCTCGCGATGTCGCAATGCCTTATTGGGACGCTTGGATTTCTCAAGCCGCGGATGAAGAGCCGTACTCGGGGCAGATTGGATATCGTAGTTAAGAAAGGCGAGCAGGAGTTGCGTTCCGATGATGATCGGCATGGCTGCCAGCATTACGGTTCCGGCGCTTGCATAAGCATCGGACTGCCAGTTTGCCAAGCCAAAGATCGTTCCGAAGGCAAGAAGGGCCAAGCCTAGCAGAAGCTCGATAGATGCGACACTGAAGTCACGCAGGAAGTATCTGTAGAAGATGCGCTTGGTGAAGTTCTTCATATGGCCCTTTGCGAACCGCCAGATCTCCTTGTAAGGCTGCATGCTGCTCTGTTCGTCGGCATAGTGAGCGTGCATGGGAATGTCCACAACCCTGGCTTCGATCACGTTCAGCCGGAACAGCAAGTCCGACTCGAAAAAGTAGCGCTTACTGATCTTCTCTACGGGTAAAAGGTTCATGAGACTTGCATGAATGGCAAAGAAGCCATTTGTCGGATCGAAGCTGTGCCAATAGCCCGTCGAGAACTTTGCCATGAACGAGAGGCCGGCATTGCCGATCAGGCGAGCGCGCGGCATGGTCATTACGCCTTCGGGCTCGAAGAATCGGTTGCCCTTAGTGAAGTCTGCCTCGGACGACAGAATGACGGCAGTGAAGGCAGGGATGAGATGCGGATCCATCTGGCCGTCCCCGTCGATCTTCACGATGACGTCGGCATCTTCCTCGGCCGCCTGAACCATGCCTGCCAGTGTCGCTCCGCCGACCCCAAGGTTTTTTTCGTTGAAGATGACCTTGACCCGTGGATCGCTGATCGTCTCACAGACGAATTTGCCGGTCTCCTCAGGGCAGCAGTCATCAACAACATAGATGGAACCGACCTCCGGACCAATTTCGCTGATGACGGATGCGATATGTCTTCTTACACGGAAGCAAGGAATGACAACCGCAACCTTCTTGCTGCCGTGAAGCTTGCCTGAATACATAAATGATACTCTGCGAGAAGTATCAGCCGTGTACCCAAAAATCACACACGCTACAATATGATCTGATCAGTTGATTTCCGCGCTGCACCGAAGTGACAGGAATTTATACCGATACTCATTCTGAGAATGCATCCCGCTTGGAAGCTCCATGCTTCTGCAGAAGTGAGCGCTCCGGCTCATACCTTACGCAGCGCGAGAGGCGGAGGGTAGCACGCGTTAAAAGAGTTTGGTGTTCGGGTTCGAGTTGACCTTCGTCGGTCATGGAGAGGAGCCACTAGTGAACACCCGATAGTTCCGGACGACCTGCTAGGCTTCGTCCGGAACCAGGCTCGGAACGTCACACCCGCATCGGCATCAGGACGTAGAGCGCAGCGGCGCCGTCGCGGTCCTGGATGATGGTGGGAGAGCCCGGATCGGCGAGCTTGAACACGGCGGTGTCACCGTCCAGCTGGGATGCGATGTCGAGGAGATAGCGGGCGTTGAAGCCGATATCGATCGACGCGGCATCGTAATCGACCTCCAACTCCTCCGTCGCGCTGCCCGAATCCGGATTGTTGACGGTGAGTGTGAGACGTCCGTCGCCCAGCGCCAGCTTCACGGCGCGGCCGCGCTCGGACGAGATGGTGGAAACGCGGTCCACGGCCTTCGAGAAATCGGCGCGCTCGACCACGAGGACCTTGTCGTTCCCGGCCGGGATAACCCGCTGGTAGTCGGGGAAGGTGCCGTCGATGAGCTTGGAGGTCAGCACTACGCCGTCAAAGGTCAGCCGCACCTTGGCGGAGGACAGTTCGATGGTGATGTTTTCCGAGCCATCTTCGACAAGCTTGACGATCTCGGCCACGGCCTTGCGCGGAATGATGACGCCGGGCATGCCCTCGGAGCCGTTCGGCGCCGGGATTTCGACGCGGGCAAGGCGATGGCCGTCGGTCGCAACCGCGCGCATGACCACTGAGCCCCCCGCATCGAGCGTATGGAGATAGATGCCGTTGAGGTAATAGCGCGTTTCTTCCGTCGAGATCGCGAACTGGGTCTTCTCGATCAGGCGCTTCAGGTCCGCGGCGGGAAGCGTGAAGCGGTGCGGCAGGTCGCCGGCGGCAAGATCCGGGAAGTCGCTTTCGGGCAATGCCTGCAGCATGAAGCGCGACCGGCCGGAGCGGATCTGCATCTGGCCCATATCGGGCGTCATCTCGAGGGAGACCTGCGCCCCATCCGGGAGCTTTCGCACGATATCGTAGATCATGTAGGCCGGGACGGTGGTGGAGCCGGCCTCCGTGATGTCGGCCGGAATCGTCTCGGTCACCTCGATGTCGAGGTCCGTGGCCTTCAGACGCAAGGAGCCCTCTCCGGCCCGCAGCAGGATATTGGAGAGGATCGGAATGGTGTTGCGGCGCTCGACGACGCGGTGCACATGCCCCAGCGCCTTCAGCAGAGCGGCGCGCTCAACAGTAACTCTCATAACCTTCGACACCCGGTTTCGGTGAAATTCTTGGCTCATGCCCCCACAAGGTCAACCTTGAGCGGGACAAGCAGGGCAGCAAGATTGGCTTTTGTCGGCAGAGAAAGCAAGGCCGGGACCCTTCCGGTCCCGGCACTGAGGCTGTTCCAGCCTCGATTGCCCCTATTCCTGCAGCATGCGCTTGAGGAGTTCGACCTCGTCCGAGAGGGCGTGGTCCTCGCCCAAGGCCTTCTCGATCTTGCGCACAGCGTGGAGCACCGTGGTGTGATCGCGCCCGCCAAAGCGGCGTCCGATCTCGGGCAGGGAGCGAAGCGTCAGCACCTTGGACAGGTACATGGCGATCTGGCGCGGTTTCACCACGGCGGCGGTGCGGCGCTCCGAGAGGATATCGGAGCGGGAGACGTTGTAGCGCGAGGCCACCAGCTTCTGGATATCCTCGATCTTGACCCGCTTGGGCTCCCGGTTGCGCACGAGATCGCGGATGGCGGTCTCGGCCGTCTCCAAGGTAATGGCGGAATTCGTGAGCGTCGCATGGGCGAGCAGGCGGTTTACGGCGCCTTCGAGATCGCGGCCATTGGCCGTGATGGAGCGGGCCACGAAAGCGATCACGTTCGGCCCCACTTCGAAAGTGGGATGGATCGTCTTCAGGGCCTCGATGCGGGTGGTGAGGATCGAGGTGCGCAGCGCCTCGTCGAGGGCGCTGACCTCGACCACGAGGCCGCCGGCAAGGCGCGACCGCACGCGCTCGTCGAGATTCTCCAGATCCGCCGGCGGACGGTCGGCCGCGATGACAATCTGGCGGCCCGCATCGATGAGGGCGTTCAGGGTGTGACCGAACTCCTGCTGGATCTGCTTGCCCTGGATGAACTGCACATCGTCGATGATGAGCAGGTCGATGCCCCGCAGGCGCTCCTTGAAGGCGAGCGATGTCTGGGCCTTCAGGGAGGCGACGAAGCCGTACATGAAGCGGTCGGCCGTGAGATAGATCACCCGGCGCCCTTGGGCGCGCACCGCATGGCCGATGCCGTGCAGAAGATGCGTCTTGCCGAGGCCCACGCCCGCATGAAGGTAGAGCGGGTTGTAGATGGCCTGTCCGTTCTGCGCATGAGCGACCCGATCCGCCGCCGCATGGGCAAGGGCGTTGGAGCGGCCGACGATGAAGCTCTCGAAGGTGAGACGGGGATCGAGCGGAGCGCCGCCGAGTTCGCCGCCTTCGCCGCGCTCCTCGTTTGAGGAAGGTGCAGAAGGAGCCTTGATCTCATGATTCATGCTCGGCATGGCCATGGACGGAGCGGACGATGGACGCGGCGCTTCGCTCGCCCGGCGCTGGGCTGCAGGATCACGCCCGAGGGTGCTGCGCACGCCGATCGACACCCGCTCCACATCACCGGCCTCAGAGCGGTAAACCGCCAGAACGCGATCGGCGTAGTGGGACTCGATCCAGCTCTTCAGGAAGCGGGTGGGGACGGTCAGATAAGCGCAGCCCTCGATCACCGAGTCCAGCTCCAGGCGCCCAAACCAGCTGGCGAAGATGTCTTCGCCCAGTTCGGCCCGAAGGCGGCGCTTGACCCGCGTCCAGACTTCAGACGCCGATTGCTCGCCTGGAACATCCATGCCGTTCTCATTCGGAGCGGCAAAGGTGCGATGGTCTTCGCTGCGATACATCAATGTCCCTCCACGAGGCATCCTCCTGTTAAGGTCGGAAACCTCTACGCATGTCCCGTTCTGAACACCAAGGCACAGATGCCTCACAGGTTATTCAGAACGTGGCGCCCCCAATTGTACTAAAGATTATTTGTTCGGTTTTAAGTGGAGACGATCGTCGTCTGTCATCTCCTTGGTCTTCACTCAAGGTCTGGCAAGTTTACCTCGCGATAAAGGATGAGTCTGCGCTTGCTTCTTGAGAGAGTGAAACAACAGCTGATCCCCGCGCATGGTGTCTTTAGTTCAGGCTTTGAGTGAATGACTTAACGGCGAGCCGTTGAAGCAAATTGACCTTACACAGGGTGCGGGAGGGCGTGCAATACGGCTGAGTCGAGTCTCCAGCTCTCGGGAGCATCCGATTGCGTTCACAGGCTCGTCCACAGGTTTTGAATCTGAGCTGTAAAGCGCTGACTCTTCAACTGATTCACTGTGTCATCACAGCCTGTGCGCAGGCCTGAAAAAGAGTTTTTACGCAACCTTGATTCAGAACCGATTCGGCTCGAATCGGAGGGTGATTCTGATGCTTCGCGAAGCTTTGCCTGCTAAGCTATTGCAGGGCCTCGATCTTTTATGTGCATTTTGATTCCGGGTTGTGGACCCTTCACCCTGTCATACGGGGATAAAGTCAAGCTCCCGTGTGGATAAAATTTGGACATAGAATCCGAAGTCGAGCACGAAAAAACCCGGCCTTTCGGCCGGGTCCAATCAGTCGTGAAAAGGCAGCTTCGAGAGACTGACTTTTAGGCGCTCAGCGTCTTGATGCGGCTCGCGAGACGCGAAACCTTCCGCGACGCGGTGTTCTTGTGCACGATGCCCTTCTGGGCCGCGCGCATCATCTCCGGCTCGGCAGCGCGCAGAGCGGCTGCTGCCTCGGTCTGGTTGCCGGAAGCGATGGCCTCTTCAACCTTGCGGACGAAGGTCCGCATGCGGCTGCGACGCGACTTGTTGACCGCGGTGCGCTTCGCGATCTTGCGGGTCATCTTCTTGGCGGACACGGTGTTGGCCATGGCCCATCCTCGTTCTTTTAAAATCCCGATGGCCAAGCTCAAGCCCATGGGAGAGCTCCGGCAGCGATCGGTTGATTGCATGGAAACCGAAGAGCCCGCGGGACGCGCGGGCTCATGTGAGGCGGCTTATAGACGTGATGCTCGCGAACGTCAACGACCATAGGCCTTTGCGCGTCAAAAAAGCGCCAGGAAAGCCTTCTGAAGGGCCTGCCGCCAGGGGTTGGCAGGGTCGAGCAGGAGCCGCAGGGCCATCAGGCTCGACACCACAACCAGGAGCGGGCGGATGAGCCGAGAGCCCAGCCTCATGGCAAGCCGCGATCCGACTTGGGCCCCCAGCAGCGAAGCTCCGGCCATGACGATCCCTAAAGGCCACACCACCGCGCCTGTCGCCGCATAAAGAAGGAGACTGCCGAAATTGCTCGCGAAATTGACGAGCTTCGTATGGGCCGTCGCCTTGATCACCCCGTAGCCCAACAGCGTCACGAAGGCGAGCATATAGAAGGAGCCGGCGCCCGGCCCGAAGATGCCGTCGTAAAACCCAATGGCGACCGGCGCCGTGAGGGCGAAGGCGAGAGCCGTCATGCGGGCATGGGCGTCCTCGTCCTTCATCTTGCGCGAGAGGGCAAAGTAGATCGCCATCGCAATCAGCATGACCGGGATCAGAACCTCGAGCACGGCGCGGGGCAGGAACTGCACGCACAAGGCTCCGGCAACGCTGCTCACGAACGCCATCAGGGTAAAGCCCCGGGCCTTGCGCCACTCGATCAGTCCCTTGCGCCCGAAGGTATAGGTGGCGGAGGCCGCAGCGACCGAGCCCTGCACCTTGTTGGTGGCGATCGCCTGCGCCGGATCGAGACCGGCGAGCAGGAGGGCCGGCACGGTGAGAAGCCCGCCGCCCCCGGCAATGGAATCTACGAAGCCCGCCAAAAAAGAGATCGCGGCGAGTGCCGCGATCATGTCGACGCCAATGTCAGGCACGATCTACCCGTTCTTGAATTCAGGGGGGCGCTTGCCCACGAAGGCAGCCATGCCTTCCTTCTGGTCGGCAGTGGCGAACATGGCGTGGAACAGGCGCCGCTCGAAGCGGATGCCCTCGGACAGCGTGACCTCGTCGGCGCGGTTTATCGTCTCCTTGGTCATCATGGCGATGGGCAGCGACATGGACGCGATGGTGTCTGCCGTCTTCAAGGCCTCGTTGAGGAGATCGGCTGCCGGCACCACGCGGGCGACGAGACCGGAGCGCTCGGCTTCCTCCGCGCCCATCATGCGGCCCGTCAGGCACATCTCCATGGCCTTGGCCCGGCCGATGAGGCGCGTGAGGCGCTGCGTGCCGCCCATGCCGGGCATCACCCCGAGCTTGATCTCCGGCTGGCCGAACTTGGCGTTGTCGGCCGCGATGATGAAGTCGCACATCATGGCGAACTCGCAGCCGCCGCCCAGGGCAAAACCCGCCACTGCGGCGATCATGGGCTTGCGCCGGCCCGACACCTTCTCCCAGCCGGAGAAGAAGTCGGCCATATAGGTGTGCGGATAATTCAGCTCTGACATCTCCTTGATGTCGGCGCCCGCGGCGAAGGCCTTTTCCGAGCCGGTGATGACGATGCAGCCGATATTCGCGTCCGCCTCGAAGGCGTCGAGGGCTTGGTTCACCTCGCCCAGGAGCGCGGAATTGAGGGCGTTCAGGGCCTGGGGCCGGTTGAGGGTGATCAGCCCCACCTTGCCGCGCGTCTCCGTGAGAATCGTCTCAAAAGCCATGTGACATCTCCTGCTCGATGATGGGACACCGGTAGGCGAGGGCGCATGACCCGGCAAGTGAAAATCCGGAAGCTCTGTCTATAAGATCAGGCGTGCTTCTGGCATTGCGGGCAGTAGAAGGTGGAGCGACCGGACTGCACGAGTCGGGTGACCGTCCCGGTGCAATCGGGCGTGACGCAGGGCTCGTTCTCTCGGTCATAGACCCGGAAGGAATGCTGGAAGTAGCCCAGAGAGCCATCTACCTGCGCATGGTCACGCAGGGTCGAGCCTCCGGCTTCCACCGCCTCGGCCAGCACGTCGCGAATGACATCAGCGAGTTGGTGCGCCTTGTCGGTCGGCTCGCCTTTCGTCGTCACGAGCGAGCCTGCCGGAGCCTCCGGATGAAGGCCGGTGCGGAACAGGGCCTCGCACACATAGATGTTGCCGAGGCCGGAGATCAGGCGCTGGTCGAGAAGGGCGGCCTTCAGGGGCGTGCGCTTGCCCGCGAACAACCGGGCGATGGTCTCGCCCGAGAGCTCGTTGCCGAGGGGCTCGATGCCCATGCCGGCGAAATGCTTCGAGGTCTCGATCTCCTGGCTGGGCACCAGATCCATGAAGCCGAAGCGGCGGGCGTCATTATAAGTGACGGTCGCGCCGTTGGAGAGCCCGAACACCACGTGGTCGTGAGCCCCCAGGCCCCCATGCTCGTGATGGAACTCGCCGGGCATCCGGGTGGCGCCGTCCTTCGTCACGAGGAAGCGGCCCGACATGCCCAGATGCATGACCAGGACCTCGCCGGACGAGAGATCGGCCAGGAGATACTTGGCCCGCCGCCCGAGCGCCTTGACCTCCTGCCCCTCCAGGCGCTCAGAAAACCGCTCAGGGAATGGGAAGCGCAGGTCGGGCCGGCGCTGGGTCACCTTGGTGAAGCGGGCTCCCACCATGGCGGGCTCCAGGCCGCGGCGCACGGTCTCGACTTCGGGCAGTTCAGGCATCAACCATCTCTCGGCTTCTTGAGGCCTCTTACATAGCCTTTAGGCCCCGCTTCCGCTATGGATCGCGACAACAGGTACAAGAGGTGCGCCCCATCATGACCGACGAGAACACCCATTTCGGGTTCCAGTCCGTGCCCCTGGGTGAGAAGCAGGGCAAGGTCAACGAGGTCTTCCGCTCGGTGGCCGGCCGCTACGACCTGATGAACGACCTCATGTCCGCAGGCCTTCACCGCCTCTGGAAGGACGCCCTCATCTCCACTTTGCGACCGCCGCGCGACCGGCCGGTTCGCCATCTGGATGTCGCCGGCGGCACGGGCGACGTTGCCTTCCGGATCCTGGATGCGGGTGGGCCGCAGACCCGCGTGACGGTGCTCGACATCAACGGCGAAATGCTGAAAGTCGGCGCCGAGCGGGCCGGTCACCGCTATGAGGGCCGCATCGACTTCGTCGAGGCCAATGCGGAAGTGCTGCCGCTCGAATCCAAGACCTATGACGCCTACACCATCGCGTTCGGGATCCGGAACGTGCCGCGCATCGATGCGGCTCTGCGGGAGGCACATCGGGTGTTGAAACCCGGCGGGCGCTTCCTGTGCCTGGAATTCTCCAAGGTCGACGTGCCGGTGCTCGACAAAATCTACGATGCCTATTCCTTCAACGTCATCCCACGGCTGGGCCAGATGGTGACGGGCGATGCGGAGTCCTACCAGTATCTCGTCGAGTCGATCCGCCGCTTCCCGCCGCCGGCAGCTTTCGCGCGGATGATCGAGGAGGCGGGCTTCAAGCGCGTCACCCATCGCACGCTGACGGCCGGTATCGTGGCCATCCATTCCGGCTGGAAGATCTAAGCGCGTGATCGGCAGCCTCTTCCACCTCGCCCGTAATCTGCGCGCCGGCTTTGTCCTGGCGCGCGAAGGCGCATTGGCGCTCGTCGATCCGAGCGCGCTGCCGCCGGCCGCCCGGTTCGGCTTGAAGATGGCCCGTCTCGTCGAACGGCCACAGGCTGGGGACAGCGCGGCGCGGCTGTCCAAGGCGCTGACCAGGCTCGGGCCCTCTTACGTGAAGTTCGGCCAGTTCCTGGCGACCCGCCCCGATATCGTCGGTGTGGCGGCCGCCCGCGACCTCGAGCGCCTGCAGGACCGCATGCCGCCCTTCCCCCGGGCGGAAGCCGTGCGCATGGTCGAAATCGCGCTCGGGCGGCCGATCGACGAACTCTTTCTTGAATTCAGCGAGCCGATTGCCGCCGCTTCCATCGCACAGGTTCACAAGGCTCGTCTCCGCACAGCGGAGGGTGAGGAAACGGTCGCCGTGAAGGTGGTGCGGCCCGGCGTGCGCGAGGGCTTCGCCCGCGACCTGCAGGCCATGCGCGCCGCCGCTCGCCTGTTCGAGCGCGTGGTGCCCGATGCCAAGCGCCTCAAGCCGCTGGAGATCGTGGAGGCTCTGGCCCGTTCCGTGGCCGTCGAGATGGATCTGCGTCTGGAAGCCGCCGCCGTCTCGGAGCTTGCCGAGAATACCAAGGACGATCCGGATTTCCGTGTGCCGAAGCCCGAATGGGATCTCACCGCCCGCGACGTTCTCACCACCACCTGGATCGACGGCATCCGCCTCAACGATCTCGCAGCCATCGAGGCGGCGGGCTTCGACCGGGTGGCGCTCGGCCGCACGGTGATCCAGTCCTTCCTGCGCCACGCCATTCGCGACGGCTACTTCCACGCCGATATGCATCCGGGGAACCTGTTCATCGATGCGGAAGGGCGCCTCGTTGCGGTCGATTTCGGCATCATGGGCCGGCTCGGCATGAAGGAGCGGCGGTTCCTCGCCGAGATCCTCCTCGGCTTCATCCGCCGCGATTACTTGCGGGTGGCGCAGGTGCATTTCGAGGCCGGCTACGTGCCGCCGCACCATTCGGTGGAGGACTTTGCCCAGGCCATCCGGGCCATCGGCGAGCCGATCCATGACCGGCGGGCCGACGAGATCTCCATGGCGAAGCTGCTGACGCTTCTGTTCGAGATCACCGCGCTGTTCGACATGGCGACGCGCATCGAACTCGTCATGCTGCAGAAGACCATGGTCGTCGTGGAGGGCGTTGCCCGCAACCTCGATCCGAAGCTCGACATGTGGACTACCTCGGAGCCCGTGGTGCGCGACTGGATCGAGCGGAATCTCGGGCCCCTGGGCCGCGCCGAGCAGGCGGGCCGGGGCCTGTGGACGCTCGCTGGCGTCATCGGCGACCTGCCGGAATTGGCGCTGCGCGCCGAGCGGGTGCTCAACCAGCTCGAGGACGTAACGGCCCGGGGGGTGTCCTTGAACCAGGACAGCGTCGCGGCCATCGGGCGTGCCGAGGCGCGGGGCAACCGCTGGGGCGTGGCGGCCTTGTGGATTATCGCGGCCTCGCTGATGATCATGCTGTTCAGAGGCTTCGCATGACGACGCTTACAGGCAAACGCATCCTCCTCGTCATCGGCGGCGGCATCGCGGCCTACAAGTCCCTCGACCTCATCCGCCGCCTGCGCGAACGCGGCGCCTCCGTTCGCTGCATCCTGACCAATGGCGCGCAGCAGTTCATCACACCGCTTGCGGCTTCTGCCCTGACGGGCCAGCGCTCACACACGGATCTTTTCGACCGCGAGGACGAAGCCGATATCGGGCACATCAAGCTCGCCCGCGATGCTGACCTTATCGTCGTGGCGCCAACCACTGCCAATCTCATGGCCAAGATGGCGGGAGGGCATGCGGATGACCTCGCCTCCACGGTGCTGCTCGCCACCACCCTGCCGATCCTGATTGCGCCGGCCATGAACGTGCGCATGTGGCTGCACCCGGCGACACAGCGCAATCTGAAAACCCTGCTGGCCGATGGCATTCACATGGTCGGGCCCAATGAGGGCGCCATGGCGGAGGCCGAGTTCGGTCCCGGCCGCATGGCCGAGCCTCTTGAGATCGCAGCGGCCGTCGAGCAACTGCTCGCGCCCTCGGGCCCGCTTGCCGGCAAGCACGTGATCATCACCTCCGGCCCGACGCACGAGCCCATCGATCCGGTGCGCTACATCGCCAACCGCTCCTCCGGCAAGCAGGGGCACGCCATTGCAAAGGCTGCTGCGGAGGCCGGTGCGCGCGTGACCCTGATCGCCGGTCCCGTGACCCTGCCGGATCCTGCGGGCGTGACGGTCGTGCATGTGGAGAGCGCCCGGGCCATGCTGGAAGCCGTGGAGCAGGCGCTGCCCGCCGATATCGGCATCTTCGCCGCCGCCGTGGCCGACTGGCGCGTGGCCAATGCGGGCGAGCAGAAGATCAAGAAGAAGGACGGCGCCCTGCCGAACCTGTCGCTCACCGAGAACCCGGACATCCTCGGTACCATCGCACGCCGCACGGAGGGCCGCCCGCCACTCATGGTGGGCTTTGCGGCGGAAACCGAGAACGTGATTGAGCATGCGAAGCAGAAGCTCGCGAGGAAGGGCTGCGACCTCATCGTCGCCAACGATGTCTCGGCTGAAACGGGTGTGATGGGCGGTGACAGCAACACCGTGCATCTGGTCTCAGCCTCGGATGTGGAGACCTGGCCGACCCTGTCGAAAACCGATGTGGCGAAGAAGCTCGTCGAGCGTCTGAGCGCGATGGTCGGAGGTGCAAAGCCATGAGCCATCGCTTGCGCATCCAGCGCCTCGCCCATGCCGCCGATCTGCCGCTGCCGCGCTATGAGACCGCCGGTGCCGCAGGCATGGACCTCATCGCAGCCAATCCTGCTGATACGCCGATTGTCCTGCAGCCACTGCAGCGTGTGCTCGTTCCGACGGGCCTTGTGTTTCAGCTCGAGACCGGTTTCGAAGCGCAGGTGCGGCCTCGCTCGGGGCTGGCCTTCAAGCACGGCGTCACGGTGCTCAATGCGCCGGGCACCATCGATGCGGATTACCGCGGCGAGGTGCAGGTGCTGCTCGTCAATCTGGGGGCCGTGCCCTTCACCGTCACGCGCGGCATGCGGATTGCTCAAGTGATCGTCGCGCCCGTTATCCAGGTGGAGCCTTGGGAAGTGGAGCAGGTCGACGAGACGCCTCGCGCTGGCGGCGGCTTCGGCTCCACGGGATTGGGGTAGAGCATCGTGCGGAAAAGTGGACCCGGTTTTCACTGCGTGGCCCGCTGGGTCCGCTCCGAACGATGCTCTCATTCAAGAAGAAAGCATCGGATGGACCCCAAAAGTGCAAGTCCACTTTTGGGTCCGATGCTTTAAGGGAGCATCGCCATGAACTTTCTCTCACGCCGCTCGCTTCTTGCCATCGCGGCTGTCACGGACATCGCGCTCCATGCCCGGCCCATGCCGGTCTCCGCCAAGGCGCTGGCCGCCCGGCACAACCTGCCGCCGCGCTATCTGGAGCCGGTGCTGCAAGCTCTGGTGCGCCAGGGCATCCTCAAGGGCGTGCGCGGTCCGCGGGGCGGCTATGAACTCGCCCGCGAACGGCGGCGGATCACGGCGGGCGACATCGTGCGCATCGCCATGGCGGCCCTGGAGGAGGACGCCGCGTCGCCAATCCCCGAATCGCGTCTGGCCGAGGCTGTGGTCAGCCCCCTGGTCCAGCGCGGCACTGAGGCTTTTCTGAGCGAACTCGACCAAGTGACCGTCGAAGATCTATGCCAGAAAGCTCAGGCGGAATCGGCCGTTGAGAATGCTTCAGCAGTAGATTTCACGATTTGACATGTGAAATATTCCAAATATCGACACCTGCTGCGGAAAAAGATAAGCTTCCTCCAATCTGAAGGAGGATCCCATGGCTGACACTGTCAATGCATCGAGCGCCCGCACGAAGCCCGGGCGCGGCCGCATCTACGGCTCGATTACGGAAACCATCGGCAATACCCCGCTCGTACGCCTGAACCGGCTGCCTCAGGAACACGGTGTGGATGCCGAGATTCTCCTCAAGCTCGAGTTCTTCAACCCGCTTTCGAGCGTGAAGGACCGCATCGGCGTCAACATGATCGAATCCATGGAAGCCGCCGGTCATATCGGGCCTGGCGCGACCCTGATCGAGCCGACCTCCGGCAATACCGGCATTGCGCTGGCCTTCGTGGCAGCAGCCCGCGGCTATCGCCTGATCCTGGTGATGCCCGAGACCATGTCGCTTGAGCGGCGCAAGATGCTCGCCTTTCTCGGAGCGGAGCTCGAACTCACCCCCGGTCCCCAGGGCATGAAGGGCGCGATTGCACGCGCCGAGGAGCTGCTGCGCGAGATTCCGGGTTCGGTCATCCCGCAGCAGTTCAAGAACCCGGCCAATCCGGAGATCCATCGCAAGACGACGGCCGAGGAGATCTGGAACGACACAGGAGGCCAGCTCGATGCCTTCGTGTCGGCGGTAGGCACCGGCGGCACGATCACCGGCGTCGGCCAGGTGATCAAGCCGCGCCTGCCGAGCCTCAGGGTCATCGCCGTGGAGCCGGAGGATTCGCCGGTGCTCTCCGGCGGCCAACCGGGTCCGCATAAGATCCAAGGCATCGGCGCAGGCTTCGTGCCGGACGTGCTCGACCGCTCCGTGATCGACGAGGTGGTCACCGTGGGCAACCAGACCGCCTTCGACATGGCGCGCAAGCTCTCCAAGCTCGAAGGCATCCCCGGCGGCATCTCGACGGGCGCCAATGTGGCTGCGGCGCTTGAAGTCGCCGCTCGTCCCGAGTTCAAGGGCAAGCGCATCGTCACGGTCGCGTGCTCCTTTGCCGAGCGCTACATCTCGAGCGCGCTCTTCGAAGGGCTATGAGTTCTTTTAGTCAGTGACAAGACTCAAGGGCGGCTTCTCGGCCGCCCTTTTTGTTTGCGCTGGGCACAAGCGTAGCCAGAACTTCGCTCCGCCCGCCGGGTTCTCCTTGCACGCACAAAATTTGAACGATGTTTTCAAGAGAATTTGATGGAGTTCATCATGGCGGAACGCAAGGCTCCCCATTCGTTAAAGGATCAAGACGCGGACCAGATCCGCAACGAGCAGCGCGGCGGCATCGACAGCCCCGTCGATCCCAACCGGGACGGCGGCGTCGAGGGCAATGCCACGCTGCGACGTGTGTGGAGCCAGCCGGGCGGCGAGGCCTATGCCTATCGTCAGGGCCAGACCGGTCAGACCAGCAAGGCCGGACAAGACGGCCATGACGAACTCACGGCTGCTGAAACTCCCGAGGCCACCAAGCACCTGAGCGACGCTACCCTGTCGCCGGACGACAAGGATGCGACTGCCGAGGCCATCGAGCGGATGACAGCGGTCAACGGCAAGGACGAGGGCTGACAGGAGAGCACTATGGGCAATGCAGGCTACGGCAACCACACCGACGACACGAAGCAGGACGTCGAGTCCAAGCGGCTCGATCCGCAGAGCGATCAGAAGGCTCCGTCCGACAAGCAACCCGGTGGCAAGCAGCCGGCGGCAGGCCCGCACAGCAAGCCGGAGCTGACGAACCCGGATTCGACTCCCGGCACGGGCGCTCTGCCCGATGCAGGCGACCGGGATGCGACCGACTCGACCAGTTCATAAGGAACAACCAGCGATGGCAAAGCCCGATAACAAGCCCAGTCAAGCGACCGAGGAGGATATCAGCGCTCCGCGCCTGACCCCGCAGGGCCGCGAGAACCCCGAGGCCTCGGGTGAGGATTCGACGAACCCGATGGGCGAGGGTGCCAAAAAGGGACAGAGCGACAAGGCCGAGGGCTGAGCGCAGGCCCGTCGTATCAATCGAAGGAGGAGCCGTACAGCTCCTCTCTACAATCCTCCGTCCCTTCCGTAGACCCGAAAGCCTTCCCGCTCGCAGAGGCGGTCGTAGTAACGCTCGATTGCTTGCAGATGAGGGCGTTCGAGCGGAATGCTCCTCCAGCGATGGACCGAGAGGCCGATGACGATGTCTGCGCAGGTGAAGGCTGGCCCGGCGATATAGGCGCCGGTGCGGGCGAACTCCCGGTCGAGCACCTGAACGGCGGAGCAGAACGCGTTCCAGGACACAGCGATCTGCTGTTCATCCTGGAAGTTCGGATTCTTGCGCACTGTCGCCTGAAAGACATAGCGCCAGGTGTTGTTGAAGTCGGAGACCTGCCAGTCCATCCACTTCTCGACCTGCGCCCGCTCGGCAGGAGCGAAAGGCAGCAGATCGTCACGGCCTTCGCGCGCCGCCAGGTATCGGACGATGCTGTTCGATTCCCAGAAGAGCTGCCCTGCATCCTCCAGCACCGGGATCATGCCGACAGGATTGAGCTTCAGAAAATCAGGATCGGTGACAGACCGCGTCCCGCCGCCCCAATCGATGCGCTCGAAGGGGAGGCCAAGCTCCATGCAGGTCCACAGCACCTTCCGGACATTGATGGATCCTGCGTATCCATGAATCTTCAATATGTCCCCTCCCGATCTCCGTTCATGAAAAAGGCCGCTCCGAAGAGCGGCCTTTCAACTGTTGCCTAAGGCGCTGCCTTTAGGCGCTCAGGGCTTCCTTCGAGCGCTCGGCGCGCTTGCGGTCGTTCGGGTCGAGGATCGCCTTGCGGATGCGGATCGACTTCGGCGTCACCTCGACGAGCTCGTCGTCCTGGATCCAGGCCAGCGACTTCTCCAGCGTCATGCGGATCGGCGGCGTCAGGCGCACCGCTTCGTCCTTGGAGGTCGTGCGGATGTTGGTGAGCTTCTTGCCCTTCAGCACGTTGACCTCGAGGTCGTTCTCGCGGTTGTGCTCGCCGATGATCATGCCCTGATAGACCTTCCAGCCGGGCTCGATCATCATCGGGCCGCGATCCTCGAGGTTCCACAGGGCGTAGGCCACGGCCTCGCCGTTGTCGTTCGAGATCAGCACGCCGTTGCGGCGGCCGGCGATCTCGCCGCGATAAGGCTCGTAGGCGTGGAACAGGCGGTTCATGATCGCGGTGCCGCGGGTGTCGGTCATCAGCTCGCCCTGGTAGCCGATGAGGCCGCGGGTGGGAGCGTAGAACACGAGGCGCTGGCGGTTACCGCCGGACGGGCGCATCTCGACCATGTCGGCGCGGCGCTCGGACATCTTCTGCACGACGACGCCGGAATGCTCCTCGTCCACGTCGATGACCACTTCCTCGATAGGCTCGAGAAGCTGGCCGGCTTCGTCCTTCTCGAAGACGACGCGAGGACGCGACACGGCGAGCTCGAAGCCCTCGCGGCGCATTGTCTCGATCAGGATCGCGAGCTGCAATTCGCCACGGCCCGAGACGTAGAAGCTATCCTTGTCGGACGCTTCCTCGATCTTGAGGGTCACGTTGCCTTCCGCTTCCTTGAACAGGCGGTCGCGGATCATGCGGCTCGTGACCTTGTCGCCCTCGGTACCGGCGAGCGGCGAGTCGTTCACGATGAACGACATGGTTACGGTCGGCGGATCGATGGGCTGGGCCTGGATCGGAATGTCGTTCTCGGGCGCGCAGAAGGTGTCGGCCACCGAGCCCTTCACGAGGCCCGCGATGGACACGATGTCGCCGGCCTCGCCGAGCTCGATGGGCTGGCGCTCCAGGCCACGGAAGGCCAGGATCTTGGACACGCGGCCGGTCTCGACCACCTTGCCCTCGCGGTCGAGCACCTTGATCGACTGGTTCGGCTTCACGGTGCCGGAGGAGATGCGGCCGGTGACGATGCGGCCCAGGAAGGGGTTGGCCTCGAGCAGCGTCCCAAGCATGCGGAACGGGCCTTCCTCGGTCTTCGCCGGGGGCACGTGCTCGAGCACGAGGTCGAAGAGCGGCGCCAGGCCCTCATCGCTCGGACCTTCAGGAGCCTTGGCCATCCAGCCGTTGCGGCCTGAGCCGTAGAGGATCGGGAAGTCGAGCTGCTCGTCGGTGGCGTCGAGGGCCGCGAAGAGGTCGAACACCTCGTTGACCACCTCGACGTGGCGGGCGTCGGGACGGTCGATCTTGTTGATGGCGACGATCGGGCGCAGGCCGATCTTGAGGGCCTTGGAGACCACGAACTTGGTCTGCGGCATCGGGCCTTCGGCTGCGTCCACGAGGACGATGGCGCCGTCCACCATGCTCAGGATGCGCTCCACCTCGCCGCCGAAATCGGCGTGGCCGGGGGTGTCGACGATGTTGATGCGGGTGTCCTTCCAGACGACCGAGGTCGCCTTGGCCAGGATGGTGATGCCGCGCTCCTTCTCGAGGTCGTTCGAGTCCATGGCGCGCTCTTCCACACGCTGGTTCTCGCGGAAGCTGCCCGATTGCTGGAGGAGCTTGTCGACGAGGGTGGTCTTGCCATGGTCGACGTGGGCGATGATGGCGATATTGCGCAGCTTCATGAGGCTAGTCTTTCAAAACAAAATGGCCCGGTTCGCGGCAAGCGGTGCCGCGCCCCTGGCTCGAACCGGGCGGAAATTCTGATGCGCTGCAATATAGCGATAAGAGAGCGGCGGCAATAGGGCAGCTTGTCTCTAGTGCTCAAAGAACAGCCAGCACCTTGGGGCCCGCAGCGTGAGCTGCGAGCCTTTCAGGTCAATCGAGGGTGGCATGGCGGGCAGCCCGGCTCGATGGTTGGGGTGAAAGGTGAGAGCCTGGCTGCTCGTCACGCGCGGTTTGTTTCAGCGGACCTGGTCAGAGCCAGGATCGGCCACCTGCGATCACAGGCGTGCGAGGCCTGCGGCAGGACCGCTCCTTGCCCCACACTTGCGACGCCTCGCGAGCGCGCCCCTCGTCGGGAAAGGATAGGTGATGTTATAGCTAAGGTGACAGCATTTGTCAAGAACAAAATAGGAACATAGCCGCTGTACTCCCTCTCCCCTGTGCGGGAGAGGGTGGCCTGCGCAAGCAGGTCGGGAGAGGGGCCGTTAGACGTCGAGCAATTCCCCTCTCCCGGCTCGCTCCGCTCGCCACCCTCCCCCGCAGAGGGGAAGGGAACACGCGTCTCATCCTGCACGCGATCCCGGATCGGCTGCGCCGTTCGGGATGACGGCGTGGGGGCCACGGATGACTCCGGGATGACGATGGCGGGCTTACCACCGTTGCGCCGTGCCCCGCGACAGAAGGCCATCGCCTGCTGCTGCGATATGCTCTACACACAGATTGAAGTCATTCGGTGAAGTCCTAAATGGCTGAAAGCCCCGGCCAATCCAAAGCTCAGCATGTCTGCACGAACATCATCGAACGCTCCTCGCATGCTTGGGCTTGAAGCTCTCGCCGCAGCCGTAACGCAGGCCCGTCCCTGTCGCAGCGCGCGCGACATCGGACATCCGACGCATCAGCCTCCCGTCGGGAGGTGCCGGCTCGATGCACGATAGGCTCGTTCCCAGCCCGGATTTTCTCACCGGAGGTGGTGAGATGGGTGCGCTCATGCGAGCTCATGACTGGTCCTCCTCTCCCCTCGGCCCGCCGGAATACTGGCCGCAGAGTCTTCGGGCCGTGGTGAGCCTTATGCTCACGTCGAAATTCCCCATGTTCGTCGCCTGGGGGCCAAAACTCGCGTTCCTGTACAATGACGGCTACGTGCCGATTTTCGGTGCCAAGCACCCGCATGCCCTCGGTCTGCCGTTCCGTAACGTTTGGTCGGATATCTGGTCCGATATCGAACCGCTGGTGATCAAGGCGCTGGCCGGAGAGGCGACCTATCATGAGGACTTGCACCTCGTGATGGAGCGCCACGGCTACCCGGAAGACACGTGGTACACCTTCTCTTACTCACCAGTCCGCGACGAGACGGGCGGGATCGCCGGCATGTTCTGCGCCTGCACGGAGACCACGCAGGAGGTCAAGCTGCGCGCGACCCTGAAGGCCGAGCAGGACCGGCTGCGCGAACTCTTCAAGCAGGCTCCGGGCTTCATGGCGATGCTGCGCGGCCGGGAGCACGTGTTCGAGCTGGTGAACGATGCCTACCTTCAGCTCGTGGGGCATCGCCGTGACATCGTCGGCAAGACCGTGCGCGAGGCCCTGCCGGAGGTCGAAGGTCAGGGACTCTTCGAACTGCTCGACAACGTCTACACCACGGGTCAGCCGTTTATCGGGCGAAACCTCCGGGTCGGGCTGCAAAGAAAACCGGAGAGTGCGCCCGAAGAGCGCTTCGTCGATGTTATCTATCAACCGATCACCGACCGGGAGAGCAGGGTCACCGGCATCTTCGCCGAAGGCTACGACGTCACCGAGCGCATGCAGGCCGAGGAGAGCCTGCGCGAGAGCGAGGCCCGATTCCGCAATCTCGCCGACAACGCACCCGTCATGGTCTGGGTGACGGAAGCGGACGGCACCTGCATCTATTTGTCACGGAGCTGGTACGAGTTCACCGGCCAGACGCCGGAAACCGGATTGGGCTTCGGCTGGCTCGACGCCGTTCATCCGGACGACAGCGGCTGGTCGAGCGAGGTGTTTCGCACGGCCAATGCACAGAAGGAGCCTTTCCGCTTGGAGTACCGGCTGCGTCGGGCCGACGGCACCTATCGCTGGGCCATCGATGCCGCAGCACCCCGCTTTGGCGAGGACGGCACCTTCCTCGGCTATGTGGGCTCGGTGCTCGACATCACCGACCGAAAGCAGGTGGAGGAGCATCGCGAGCTTCTCATTAACGAGCTGAACCACCGGGTGAAGAACACGCTCACCATCGTCCAGTCGATGGCGTCGCAGAGCCTGAAGCAGATGAGCGAGGAGAACCGTCCCAAGGTCCAGGCCTTCGAGGATCGCCTGTTCGCCCTGGCCCGCGCCCATGACGTGCTCACCCGCGAGAATTGGGAGGGGGCCGAGCTTCGCGAGATCATCAACGAGGTGGTCGAGCCCTATCTGCGGCAGAAGACGAAGCATTTCGAGATCGACGGACCCCATCTTCGCCTGATCCCGAGAACGGCGCTCGCCATTGCCATGGCGATTCACGAGTTGGCGACCAATGCTGCCAAATACGGCGCGCTCTCCGTTTCCTCCGGATGCGTCTTCATCACCTGGACGGTCACGACGAATGAGAATCCGCACCTAGAGCTGCGCTGGCAGGAGCGGGACGGCCCGCCGGTTTCACTGCCGACGCGAAGAGGTTTCGGCACGCGCCTGATCGAGCGAAGCCTCGCAACCGACGTGGGCGGCAACGTCCGGCTGACTTATGAGCCTGCCGGGGTGGTGTGCGTGATGGATGTTCCGCTGAGGGATGAAGGTGGGGTGCTGGAGCCCTCTGCGCGGCCGTAAGGAAAGTCCGGACCATCGTCTCCTGGGGATCCCTGCAGACGAAGGCTTGTCACGAGGCTCGCTCTCTCGACCTGCGGCGATGAAAGCACCTGTCGGGACCGGCCCGCGGGCATGTTGTGAGGAGGACAGGGAGCGGCGCCGTCGAACCTCGAGCCGCCAAGTCCGCCGAGTTTCCTGATCGACAAGGCAAGCGGCTTGACTGAGAGTATGGGGGGCCGCTTCAGCCCTGGGCAGCAACGGCGATCCCTTCTTCTCCGGAGATCGGATGAGGATCATGCGTGTTCGGCTTGGCTTTCAACTCTCCGTCACGGCGCTGTTCGTGGCGGTGGTGCTTGCCGTCGGTCTGGCCCTTGTCTTCCTCAGCTTTGACCGCGCCCGCTCGATCACCCGATCTGCGGCTTTGAGTTTCATCGACCGGGTCGCCGACCACACGGCCGACCGCGTGAACGGACAGTTCAAGGACGTGCTCGACATCCTGGAGGTGCTGCGGCAGCTTCAGCCCGTCGAGTCCGGCACGATCCTGGGCAATCCGCCCCTCTATGCCACGCTAGCAGCGCTCTTGCGTCGGCATGGACAACTCTACAACCTCTATGTCGGGTATGAAGATGGTGGGTTCATCGAACTCGACATGCTGGATCGGGCAGGGCCGGCGATCCGCGAGCAGCTCCAAGCGCCGCCGGACGCCGCCTTCAGGCTCTCTGTCATGGAGCGACCGCCAGGAGAAGTAACCCGGATCCGCTTCACGTCCTATCTCTCGTCCGACCTGACCGTGCTCGCCCAGGACCATCGCGAGGCCGATTACGACCCACGCGAGCGGCCATGGTACCGGGGAGCCTTCGAGCCCGATGCCGGCGCGATCACCGACCCTTACGTGTTCAAGGTTGCGTCCCTGATCGGGTACACGGTGCGTGCGCCGTTCACGCAAGGACGGCGCGGCATCGTGGCTGGGGACATTCTTCTCGCCGAGACCGATGCTTTTATGCGCGCTCAGAAGCTCGGAGCTTCGGGAGCCGTTTTTCTCTTCGACGACCGTAGCCGGATCGTGGCCCATTCCCGCATGTCGGAATTCCTCCATGCGCAAGGTCCCGATGCGGCGCTTGAATTGCCGCGTCTCAATCAACTCGTGGCGGTCGACATCGCTCGTCCTCTAGCCCTCTGGCAACAGGGCGGTGCGACGCATCAGATCTTCGACACGGCGGACGGGCGGACTTACGTGGCAGCCTTTCGTTCGATCAAGTCGGCCGGATCGTCAGGTCTTAAGCTCGCCGTTGTGGCGCCGCTCGACGAGTTTTTCGCCGAGGTCGAGGCGGGACGGCGCCAGCTCGTTCTCCTGGCGCTGGGCTTCGTCCTTGCAGCACTCCCGATCGTGTGGTGGATCGGATCGATGCTGTCGCGGTCCATGAAGGCGCTGGCGCTCGAGACGGACAGAATCCAGAAATTTGAGACCGGCGGGCCAACACGGCGGATCCGCTCGATGATCCGGGAGATCGACGACCTCGGACAATCGGTTGCCACGATGCAGACGGTGGTGCGGAACTTCGCCAGCTTCGTGCCGAAGCGCCTCGTCCAGCAGCTCGTCGCGACAGGTGATGCCCTCCAGCCCGGGGGGTCGCGTCGCGAGGTGACGATCCTGTTCACCGACATCGCGGACTTTACCGTCATCGCCGAGAGGGCGGATCCCGAACAGGTGATGCTTCGCACCTCGCGTTATCTCGCCGTGCTCTCCGCCGTCATCATGGAGCACGGCGGTACGGTCGATAAATTCGTCGGGGACGCCATCATGGCGATCTGGAACGCACCGGCCGACGATCCCGATCATGTCGCCCATGCCTGTGCGGCTGTGCTGGCCTGCCGGGAGGCCAATCGCACGCTCAACGCGGAATTCGAACGTGAAGGATGGCCGGCCTACAGGACACGGTTCGGGCTTCATACGGGCGAGGCGGTCGTCGGGACCGTCGGGTCGGACGACCGGATGGCCTACACGGTGCTCGGCGCGACCGTGAACCTGGCGGCACGGCTCGAGCCGCTCAACAAGGATTACGGCACCGAGATCCTCGTCAGCGACGCTGTCCAACGCCAGGTGTCCGACCGCTTCGCGTTCCGCGCCGTCGATACTATCAGGCCGAAGGGATTCGAAGCGACCGTTCCGGTCTACGAACTGTGCGGAGCCTTGCAGGGGAACGCGTTGCCGGATGACGTTTTCGACAACAGGTGACGGTTCTGCAGCATGAACAAGAACGGCCGGGACGAGCCCGGCCGCGCTGCGATCATCGGTGTTTCTTAGAGCCCCAGCTTCTTCTTCCGCTGCGCCAATGTCCGCAGCCTCAACGCGTTGAGCTTGATGAAGCCGGCGGCGTCGCGGTGGTCGTAGGCGACGGCGCCTTCCTCGAAGGTCACGAGGTCTTGGTCGTAGAGGGTGTAGGGGCTCTGGCGGCCGATGAGGTGGACGCCGCCCTTGTAGAGCTTCAGCGTCACTTCGCCGGTGACGAATTCCTGGGACTTGTCGATCAGGGCCTGGAGCATCTCGCGCTCCGGCGCGAACCAGAAGCCGTTATAGATGAGCTCGGCATATTTCGGCATGAGCTCGTCCTTCAGGTGCGCAGCACCCCGGTCGAGCGTGATCGACTCGATGCCGCGATGGGCGAGATGCAGGATCGTGCCGCCCGGGGTCTCGTACATGCCGCGGCTCTTCATGCCGACGAAGCGGTTCTCGACGAGGTCGAGGCGGCCGATGCCGTTGATCCGGCCCAGCTCGTTGAGCTTGGCGAGGAGATCGGCCGGACCCATCTTTTGGCCATCGATGGCGACCGGATCGCCCTTCTGGAACTCGATCTTGATCACCGTCGGCTTGTCGGGGGCGGATTCGGGACCGTCGGTGCGCGAGTAGACGTAGTCCGGCACTTCCATGGCCGGGTCCTCCAGCACCTTGCCCTCGGAGGAGGCGTGCAGGAGGTTGGCGTCGACGGAGAACGGCGCTTCGCCGCGCTTGTCCTTGGCGATCGGGATCTGATGCTGCTCGGCAAAAGCGATGAGCTGCTCGCGGGAGCGCAGGTCCCATTCGCGCCAGGGGGCAATCACGGTCACGTCGGGCTTCAAGGCGTAGTAGCCGAGCTCGAAGCGCACCTGGTCGTTGCCCTTGCCGGTGGCCCCGTGGGAGACCGCATCGGCCCCCACCTTCTCGGCGATCTCGATCTGCTTCTTGGCGATCAGCGGGCGGGCGATGGAGGTGCCGAGCAGATAGAGGCCCTCGTACTGGGCATTGGCGCGGAACATCGGGAACACGTAGTCGCGCACGAACTCGTCGCGCAGGTCCTCGATGAAGATGTTCTCCGGCTTGATGCCGAGAAGTTCGGCCTTCTTGCGGGCGGGCTCCAGTTCCTCGCCCTGGCCGAGATCGGCGGTGAAGGTCACCACCTCGCAGCCATAGGTGGTCTGCAGCCACTTGAGGATGATGGAGGTGTCGAGGCCGCCCGAATAGGCGAGCACGACCTTGTTCACGCGCTTGTCGGCCATGGCAAAGGTTCCGAAAGAGAAAGGGTGCTGGCGGCTTAGAACGGAACCATAATCCACGCAACGGGCAATTCTCCCGCCGGCATGCTTCCCCTGCATTCCTGCCTGGAAGGCCGGAAGCTGTCGTAACCCAGCGGAATATCCTAGTCTCTCCCGTGGAGCGAAAGGCCCGCTTCGGGAGTTGGCCTGGTTCCGTCCGGGTTTTCTGATCGCGAAGGACGCCCATGCACCGTCGACCGGTTCTCGAATTCTGGTACGAATTCGCCTCGACCTATTCCTATCTCGCCGCCATGCGCATCGAGGCGGCGGCGCAGACAGCTGGGGTCGGGCTCGTGTGGCGGCCGTTCCTGCTGGGGCCGATCTTCAAGGCGCAAGGCTGGGACAATTCGCCCTTCAGCCTCTACCCGGCCAAGGGCCGCTACATGTGGCGGGACATGGAGCGGGAGGCGGCGCGCCTCGGGCTGCCCTTCTACCGGCCCAAAACCTTCCCGCAGAACGGGCTCCTGGCCGCCCGGGTCGCGCTTTTGGGCTCCGACCGGGGCTGGACGCCGTCCTTCACCCGGGCCGTCTACACGGCCCAGTTCGCGGAATGCCGCGACATCGCCGATCCGCAGACCGTCACGGATATCCTGACAGGCTTGGGCTTGGACCCCGAGGCCATCATCGCCGAGGCGGGGGCTGAAACCAACAAGATGCGCCTGCGCCGGATGGGCGAGGAGGTACAGTCGCGCGGCCTCTTCGGCGCGCCCACTTTCTTTGCCGAGGACGGCGAGATGTTCTGGGGCAACGACCGCTTGGAGCAGGCCCTCGACTGGGCCGTGACCCAGGCGCGGCGGGCTGAATGGCCGGGCTGAACCGTCCTGGCCCATCAAAATTGGAAACATCGGACGGGGCAAAGACCCGTCGCTGCCTTACGGCCGGATTGATCAGGAAGGCACTTGCATTCAGAAAGTCACTTGCAGGATGGGGCACCGGAGTCCGGTGCCCCTGAACGCACGACCTATGCCGCCTTGACGCCCGAGAGGAAGATATCGACCTCGCGTCCCAGGTTGGTGGAGTTGCGGGCAAGTTCCTGGGCTGCGGAGAGCACTTGAGAGGCCGCCGCTCCGGTGTCACCGGCACCCTGGCGCACGTCGCTGACGCTGCCGGTGACCGCTTCCGTGCCGCGTGCAGCTTCCTGCACGTTGCGGGCGATTTCGTTCGTTGCAGCACCCTGCTCTTCCATGGCGGCGGCGATCGAGACCGAGATCTGCGACATCTCCGCAATCGTCCTGGCAATCTGCTGGATCGCCTGCACCGCTTCGGTGGTCGCCTGTTGCACGGAGCCGATCTGTGTCGAGATCTCGCCGGTTGCCTTCGACGTTTGGTTGGCAAGCTCCTTCACTTCGGAGGCCACCACCGCGAAACCCTTGCCGGCCTCGCCCGCCCGCGCCGCCTCGATGGTGGCGTTGAGGGCGAGCAGGTTGGTCTGGCCGGCAATGGTGTGAATGAGCTGAACCACGTTGCTGATCTTCTCGGCCGAGGTCGCCAGGGTCTGGACCGTTTCGTTGGTGCGTTGGGCATCGGCCACGGCGCGCTCGGCGATCTGCGAGGACTGGCTGACTTGAGAGGTAATCTCGCGGATCGAGATCGACAGCTCCTCGGTGGCGGCCGCCACCGTCTGAACGTTGGCCGAAGTCTGCTCGGCCGCGGCGGCCACCGTGACGGATTGACTATTGGTCTGGTTGGCAACGGCCGTCATCGATTGGGCGGTCGCTTCCATTTCCGTGGCGGAGGCCGACAGGGATTGCACGAGATGGCCGACCTTGCTCTCGAACGTGCTGGCCAACTCCATCATGGCGCGGCGTTTCTCGACTGCGGCCCGGGCGGCCTGGGCTTGGCTATCTTCCTCCAGACGGAGACGCTCGACCGCGTTCTCCTTGAAGACGAGCACGGCCTTGGCCATGGCGCCGATCTCGTCGGTCCGCGAAGCTTGAGGTACCGAAACATCGATATGTCCGGAAGACAGCGATGTCATGATCCCCTGCAGGGCCCTGATCGGCGACAGGACTCGCCAGAGAAGAACGAGACCGGAGGCAACAAGGGCAAAGCTGAGCATCCCGAGACAGACCGTCAGCCAGCGCTCCCACGCACCGGCTGATGCCGTCGCATCGGCGACCGCCTTCGCTGTCCGATCCTCCACCAACTGGAAGAACTCGTCGACCGGGCGCATGATCTCCGCCTTGAAGCGATGATATTCAGCCGAATGCAGCAGATCCCGGGCGAGCTTGAGGTCGGGCTCCTTCTTGATCGTATACTTGCCCGATCCATCGGCGAATGTTCCTTTGACAGCGTTCATCGCCTGGACTTCGAGCGCCACCAGACCGTCGGATTTCGCAGCGGCCTGTTGCAGCTTCTGGAATTCCTGATCCGTGAAGCCAGCCTCCTTCATCGACGTGAGAAGCGGCTTGGTTTCGCCGTTCGGGCGCGGTCGCTTGCCGTCTTCGCCGACGAGATCCCAATAGATGCGGTGGGCCAATTGGGGCCTCGGCTTTTCGCCGCTGCGCATCGCGATCACATCGAGGTATTGCGCTTCGTAGTGCGCATCGCCGCCGACCGCATAGGTTCTGGCGAGACGGGTCAGGTCGTCGGAACTCTGCCTGAACTCATCGGCGAGGAGATAAGACTTGTATTGCGTCTGATATGCCTGGGTCAGGTCTTGTGCAGCTTTGCCCTGCTGGTGCCACGTCACCGCGACACCGCCAGTGGCAAGGGCATTGAGCCCCATCAGGGCGATGAAGGTGCTGCGAATGGAGAGATTGAGGCGTCTGGACATTATTTCATTGTTGGCCTGCTCGCATCGCCGCGGGAGGCTCGTGCCCCTATGGCACAAGTAATTTCAGGCACCTTAAAAAGTAGATTTGAAGAATTTCTTATTGGTTAATATGCATTCCTTTTGGGAATATATTGGATTTTTTGTTTGATAGCCGCGAAGTGAATTTCTTCAAGGGAAAGCCATAACAACATAAATTCGCATTAAATTTTATGAAATAACATTCGATTGGATTTCTAACGGGGAGTGATAAGGGGGCCGATGCCCGCTTTCCGTCTCGGCAGGGCCCAGGGACGAGCATGCCGCTGCTTCCGGACGTCAGGCTTGAAACCCTTGTGATCCGGGGCCAATTGGGTTAAGACAACCCCCAATCCGATAGGACAGTGACGGTTTCGATTGTCAGGGTGCGTGTTCCGCGCCCTCGCGTTGTTCCGGAAAACCCTGTCGGACCAAGCGTTTCCATCCGCTGATGATACGCCGGCCTGCTCGACTGAGCAGCATGCCCGGGACATGGCCCTGAAGGGGCGTCCCAGGCAGCGGCGGCTGGAAACGGCCCGTTAACACGAGCCGCCGGCGTTGCCCCTTGAACGAGGGCCATTCAGGAGAACCTATGTCTGCAGCTTTGCAACAGCCGAGCCGTGAAGATTTCGCGGCCCTGCTCGAAGAATCCTTCCGCACGAACGAGATCAGCGAAGGCTCGGTCGTGAAGGGCAAGGTGGTCGCGATCGAGAAAGACGTCGCGGTCATCGATATCGGCGCCAAGACCGAAGGTCGCGTCGCCCTGAAAGAATTTGCCGGCCCGAACCGCGACCAGACCGTGGTCGTCGGCGACGAGGTCGAGGTCTATGTCGAGCGCATCGAGAATGCCCTGGGCGAGGCCGTCATCTCCCGTGACAAGGCCCGCCGCGAAGAGTCGTGGGTGAAGCTCGAGAAGGCCTTCGAGGCCCAGGAGCGCGTCAACGGCACCATCTTCAACCAGGTGAAGGGCGGCTACACCGTCGATCTCGACGGCGCAGTGGCGTTCCTGCCGCGCTCCCAGGTCGACATCCGCCCGGTGCGCGACGTCACCCCGCTCATGGGCGTGTCCCAGCCGTTCCAGATCCTCAAGATGGATCGCCGCCGCGGCAATATCGTCGTGTCGCGCCGCACGGTCCTCGAAGAGAGCCGCGCCGAGCAGCGTTCCGAGCTCGTGGCGAACCTCGAAGAGGGTCAGGTCATCGACGGCGTGGTCAAGAACATCACCGAGTACGGTGCGTTCGTTGATCTCGGCGGCATCGACGGCCTGCTGCACGTCACCGACATGGCATGGCGCCGCGTCAACCATCCGTCCGAGGTCGTAACCATCGGCCAGACGGTGAAGGTGAAGATCATCAAGATCAACCACGAGACGCACCGCATCTCGCTGGGCATCAAGCAGCTGCTGGCGGATCCGTGGGAGGGCATCGCAGCCCGCTACCCGGTCCAGGCGAAGCTGAAGGGCCGCGTCACGAACATCACCGATTACGGTGCGTTCGTCGAGCTGGAGCCCGGCATCGAAGGCCTGATCCACGTCTCCGAGATGTCCTGGACGAAGAAGAACGTCCACCCGGGCAAGATCATCTCCACCTCGCAGGAGGTTGAGGTCGTGATCCTCGAGGTCGACCAGGTGAAGCGCCGCATCTCGCTGGGCCTGAAGCAGACGCTCCAGAACCCGTGGGAGGCCTTCGCCGAGAAGCACCCTGTCGGCACCGAGGTCGAGGGCGAGGTGAAGAACAAGACCGAGTTCGGTCTGTTCATCGGCCTCGAGAACGACGTCGACGGCATGGTCCACCTCTCGGACCTCGACTGGAACCGTCCGGGCGAGCAGGTCATCGACGACTTCAAGAAGGGCGACGTCGTGCGCGCTCAGGTTCTCGACGTGGACGTCGAGAAGGAGCGCATCTCGCTCGGCATCAAGCAGCTGGCCGGCGACCCCTTCGCCGAGGCCGGCGAGATCAAGAAGGGCCAGATCGTCACCTGCGAGGTTCTCGAGGTGAAGGATGGCGGCCTGGAAGTGAAGATCGTCGACACCGACCTCTCCACCTTCATCAAGCGCAACGAGCTCGCTCGTGACCGCGCCGACCAGCGCCCCGAGCGCTTCGCCGCCGGCGAGAAGCTCGATGCCCGCGTCACGCAGTTCGACCGCAAGGCCCGCCGCGTGACCGTCTCCATCAAGGCCCTCGAGGTCGCTGAGGAGAAGGAAGCCATGGCTCAGTACGGCTCGGCCGATTCGGGTGCGTCGCTCGGCGACATCCTCGGCGCCGCCCTGAACAAGGCCGGCAAGAAGTAATCGAACGCTGCACGTCAGGGTTTGATGGATCCCCGGGCCGAAAGCCCGGGGATTTTTTTATGTCGGGAAAGCGATCCGCGCCGTCGCGCTGGCTTTTGCTCGGCCGGCGCCTTTCCGCCAGCCTCCGCTGCGAGGCTCTGGAGGAAGGCCGGCTTTGAACCGTGCCGGCAGGGTTCATTCCATCCGCGCCAGAACCTGCTCGAGACTTGCGAGAAAGCGCGGCCAGCCGTGCCGGGCACCCTCATAGGCCTGTTGCTGGTCCGGCCGGAGGCCCGACTGCACCATGCGCAGGGAGGTCCCGGTGCCCGTCGGCGTGAGCGTCCAGGTGACCACTGTCTCGAGGCCATAGGCCGCCCACGTGTAGGACAGAATCTTGTTCGGCTCGACTTCCAGGACCCGGCAATCCACGGAGCCCCAACCCGCACGAAGGCTGAAGCTGTGGTCCACGACCGGCTTGAAGTCGTTCTTCATCAGCCACTCGTCGATCAGGTGCGGTTGGGTGAGCGCGCGCCAGATCTTTTCCGGCGGATGCGGTATTTCACGCTCGACAACGACGGAGCGCGTTTCAGTCAAGGTTTCGGTCATTGGTCCATCCTTTTCAGCAGGTCTTCGAGGTCGTCGAACCGGCTTTCCCAGAAGCCGGCCATTTGGCTTGTCCAGTCGATCAGCGGTGCCAGGGCGCTGAGCTGCGCGCTGTAGTGGGTCTGGCGGCCTTCGTGGCGGCCGCGCACCAATCCGGCCTGCTTCAGAACGCCGAGATGCTTTGAGACGGCCGGTTGCGAGATTTCGGCGCGAGCCGTGAGAGCCGCGACCGTCTGCTCGCCTTCACGGCACAGGCGCTCGAAAATGGCCCGTCGCGATGGATCGGCGAGCGTCCTGAAGAGCACATCGTGGTTCTTGGCCGTCATGACATATAACTCGTTGGCTATCGGTTTGATCAATAACCAGCGAGTTATGTTTGAGTCAATTAGGAATGTGAAAAGCCTGGGTCCAGGTGTCGTCCGTGGACATTACTCGGGTGCCCTCTACATGGACTGCACATGCGCCATGCGAAAAATTGATCCACTTTTCCGTCCAAGGCGCTAGTTTGCTGCCTCCACACATCCGTGAACCGAATTAGAGACGAGCAGATGTCCATCGATGCCGAAGCCATTGCCGACCGCCGCCGTCTGCGCCGCAAGTTGTCCTTCTGGCGGGTGGCTGGATTTTCGGGCCTGATCGCAGCCGTTGCAGCCATCGGCTATGCCGCCGCCGACCGGGCCGGCTATGGGGCGATCCAGAACCAGATCGCCCGCGTATCCATCGACGGGGTGATCACCGGCAACCAGCGTCTGGCCGACCTGATGCGCCGGGTGGGCGATTCGAGCGCGGTCTCCGGCGTGGTGATCTCCATCAACAGCCCCGGCGGCACCACGACGGGGTCGGAGGAGCTCTTCCGCAACATCCGCCGCTTGGCCGAGAAGAAGCCGGTCGTCACCTTCGTGGACGGCACCGCAGCCTCCGGCGGCTACATCACGGCGATGGCCACCGACTACATCGTGGCCCGAGAGACCTCCATCGTGGGCTCCATCGGCGTGCTCTTCCAGTATCCCGACCTCACGGGCCTCATGGGTCAAATCGGCGTGAAGGTGGAGGCGGTGAAGTCGGCCCCGCTCAAGGCAGAGCCGAATCCGTTCACGCCGACCTCGCCGGAAGCCCGTGCGGCCATGCAGGCGGTGGTCAACGACACCTATGATTGGTTCAAGAGCTTGGTGCGTGAGCGCCGCCGCCTGAACGAGGGCGAACTCTCCACCGCGTCCACCGGCCAGGTCTTCAGTGGCCGTCAGGCTGTTCCCCTCAAGCTCATCGACAAGATCGGCAGCGAGAGGGATGCCGTGGCCTGGCTCGAGCAAACGAGAGGCGTAGCCAAGGACCTGCCGATTCGCGATTGGAAGCCAAGCTCGGACCGGGACATCTCGATCTTCGCCATGAGCGCCACCGTGGCCGATCTCTTCGGGTTCGAGCGGGTGGCCGAGGCCATGCGCCAAACATCCGCGCAGGCGGAGATCGCACGGCTTGACGGCCTCTTGGCTGTCTGGCAACCTTTGGAAAAATAAAGCAACGTCAAAGATATAGCTCATCCATGATAAAATCCGAACTCGTGCTCAAGATCGCTGAGCAGAACCCGCATCTCTACCAGCGCGACGTGGAGAAGATCGTGAACGCGATCCTCGACACCATCGGGGATGCGCTGGCCCGGGGCGACCGGGTCGAGCTGCGCGGCTTCGGGGCCTTTTCGGTGAAAAAGCGGGATGCCCGCACGGGCCGCAACCCGCGCACGGGCGAATCCGTTTCCATCTCGGAAAAGGTCGTCCCGGTCTTCAAGACGGGCAAGGAAATGCGCCAGCGTCTCAATGCCCCGGCTCCGAAGGTCATGAAGGCGGCAGCTGCCCAATAACCCCGAGAGGTGTTCGTGATTCGCTTTCTGAAGGCGCTCATTCTCCTGCCGGTCGCCATTCTGATCGTCCTGCTCGCCGTGGCGAACCGGGCTCCGGTGACCCTTTCCCTTGACCCGTTCTCCCAGGAAGCGCCCGAATTTGCGTTCCAGCTGCCCCTCTTTGCCGTCATCTTCGCCGCCGTGATGCTGGGCGTAGTGATCGGCGGCACGGCCACCTGGTTCGCGCAGGGGAAAAACCGCAAGTCCCGTCGGCAGCTTCGGCGCGAGACGCGTCAGCTGCGCTATGAGACCGAGCGCCTGAAGGCGCAGACCCCTTCGAACACGAACCTGCCGGCCACCGTTCCGTCCCAGGCCCGGAGCATCTAAGATTATCCCATGCGCGTCGTGACCTCTGCCGAGATCGATCGGGTTCTCACCTTTCCTGTCCTGATCGACGCCCTGGCCGAGGCCTTTCGCGGCAGCATGGTCACGCCGGTTCGCCACCACCACGAGGTCGAGCGTCCGGGCGCCCATGGCACGCTCCTGCTCATGCCGTCCTGGACCGGACCCGCGATACAGGACGGCTTTCTCGGCGTGAAGGTCGTCACCGTGTTTCCCGAGAACGGCACCAGAAGCCTGCCAAGCGTGATGGGCTCCTACCTGCTGATGGACGGCAGCACGGGCGAGCCGGTCTCCGTGCTCGACGGCGCGCGCCTCACCGTCTGGCGCACCGCCGCCGCATCGGCATTGGCTGCCCGATATCTCGCCCGCGAGGATGCAAGCCGCATGGTGATGGTCGGGGCCGGCGCGCTGGCGCCCTTCCTGATCCGGGCTCATATTAGCCAGCGGCCGATCCGCGAGGTGGCGCTCTGGAACCACCGGTCCGACAAGGCCGAAAGCCTCGCGGCTGACCTGGCGCGCGAAGGCCTGCCCGTCACCGCCGTGACCGACCTGGAGACGGCCGTGCGCGAGGCGGATCTCGTCTCCTGTGCGACGCTCTCGACCGCGCCCGTCGTCAAGGGCGCCTGGCTGAAAGAGGGGGCGCATCTCGACCTCGTGGGCGCGTTTAATCTCAAGATGCGCGAGGCCGACGACGAGGCCCTGCGCCGGGCTCAGGTCTATATCGACACCCCGGCGGCCAAGTCAGAGGGCGGCGATGTTGCGGTGGCCCTGCAGCGGGGCGCCATCACCGAGGATCATATCCGCGGCACCCTGACGGACCTGTGCCGCAACGCGCCCCATCGGGATCCTGCGGTGATCACCGCCTTCAAATCCGTGGGCACCGCCCTGGAGGACCTGGCTGCGGCGATGGTGGTGTGGCGCTCGCTGGCAAAATCGTTGTAAACTACCTCCTATGGATAACTTGGTGAAAATCTGCGGGCTCTCCACGCCCGAAACCCTCGATGCCGCCCTGAGCGCAGGCGCGGACATGGTCGGCTTCGTGCGTATTCCCAAGAGCCCCCGCCACGTCAGCCTCAGCCTCGGCCACAAGCTCTCCCTGCAGGCCCGGGGCCGCACCCAGCGCGTCGTGCTTCTGCTCGATCCAAGCGATGAGGAACTCGCCCAGGCTGTCGAGGCCATCAATCCCGACCTGATCCAGCTGCATGGAAGCGAGACGCCCGAGCGCGTCGCCGAGATCCGCTCGATTTTCAAGCGGCCGGTGATGAAGGCGCTGGGCATTGCGGAGCCGTCCGATCTCCAGGCTCTCTCCCCTTATGCCGGCGCCGACCACATCCTGCTCGATGCCAAGCCGCCCCGCACCGCAGGCGCGCTCCCCGGCGGCAATGGCGTCTCCTTCGACTGGCAGCTGCTGAACGGGCTTGACCGCAAGGTTTCCTTCATGCTGTCAGGAGGCCTCAACCCCGACAATGTGGCGGAGGCGATCCGGCTCACGAAGCCGCAGGCCGTCGATGTCTCGTCCGGGGTGGAAAGCGGACCGGGTCTCAAGGATCCGGCCAGGATCGAGGCCTTCATCAGGGCCGCCCGGACAGCATTCGCTGCTGCCCGTCACTAACATCAGTGGCGCGTCCTCATCTGGGCGTGTCTTTCAATCTGAAGGCAGGACAGGCCGTGTCAGCTCAAGCCCAACCCAATTCCTATCGCACCGGTCCCGACGAGCGCGGGCATTTCGGCCAGTTCGGCGGACGTTTCGTCGCCGAAACCCTGATGCCGAACATCCTCGAGCTGGAAAAAGCCTATGAGGCGGCCCGGAACGATCCGTCCTTCCATGCCGACATGGCCAACTACTCGACTCATTACATCGGCCGCCCGAGCCCGCTCTACTTCGCCGAGCGCATGACCGAGCATCTCGGTGGGGCAAAGATCTACTTCAAGCGTGAAGAGCTGAACCACACCGGCGCCCACAAGGTGAACAACGTGCTGGGCCAGATCCTTCTCGCCCGCCGCATGGGCAAGAAGCGCATCATCGCCGAGACCGGCGCGGGCCAGCACGGGGTCGCCACCGCGACGCTCTGCGCGCGCTTCGGGCTCGAATGCATCGTCTATATGGGCGCGGTCGACGTGGAGCGGCAGAAGCCCAACGTGTTCCGCATGAACATGCTCGGCGCCAAGGTGGTGCCGGTGCAGTCCGGCACCCGGACGCTCAAGGACGCCATGAACGAGGCCCTGCGCGACTGGGTCACCAACGTGGCCGACACCTTCTACTGCATCGGCACGGTGGCGGGCCCGCATCCCTATCCGGCCATGGTGCGCGACTTCCAATGCGTGATCGGCAACGAGACCCGCGAGCAGATGATGCAGGCGGAAGGCCGCCTGCCGGATTCCCTCGTCGCCTGCATCGGCGGCGGCTCCAACGCCATCGGGCTGTTCCACCCGTTCCTCGACGACAAGGACGTGGAGATCTACGGCGTCGAGGCGGCGGGCCACGGCCTGTCGAATCTCCACGCGGCCTCGCTCTCCGGCGGCCGGCCCGGCGTGCTCCACGGCAACCGCACCTACCTGCTCATGAACCAGGACGGGCAGATCGCCGACGCCCATTCCATTTCCGCCGGCCTCGATTATCCGGGCATTGGCCCGGAGCATGCCTGGCTGCACGAGATGGGCCGGGTGCAGTACATCTCCGCCACCGACGACGAGGCGCTCGACGCCTTCCAGCTCTGCTCGCGCCTCGAGGGCATCCTGCCGGCGCTGGAGCCGGCTCATGCGCTGGCCAAGGTCGTCGAACTCGCACCGAAAAAGCCCAAGGATCACCTGATGGTGGTCAACATCAGCGGCCGTGGCGACAAGGACTTGTTCCAGATCGCCGAGCATCTGCAGGAAAAGATCGTCTGACCCCCGTGTCATCCCCGGCGGCCCGCAAGGGCCGGGAAGGGGATCCATGATGCCGAGCGGGTGAGTGGATTCCCTTCCCCTCCGCTCCGGCCCGGAATGACACGCGTGTTCATTCTGAATGTCTCATGTTAAAGACGCAGCCCATGACCCAACGCATCGAAGCCCGTTTCCAGAAGTGCCGCGCTGAAGGCCGCGCCGCTCTCGTCACCTATGTGATGGCCGGCGACCCAGATCCCGAGACCTCGCTTGCGATCCTCAAGAGCCTGCCCAAGGCCGGGGCCGACATCGTCGAGTTCGGACTGCCGTTCACCGATCCGATGGCCGACGGCCCGGCGATCCAGGCGGCGGGGCTGCGGGCGCTGAAAGTCGGGCAGGATACGGTCAAGACCCTGGATCTCATCCGCCGCTTCCGGGCGGATGACCAGGACACGCCCGTGATCCTCATGGGCTATTTCAACCCGATCTATGTCTACGGCGTCGACCGTTTCCTCACCGACGCGAAAGAGGCCGGCGTCGACGGCCTGATCGTCGTCGACCTGCCGCCGGAAGAGGACGATGAGCTGTGCCTGCCGGCCCTCAAGGCCGGTCTCGCCTTCATCCGCCTCGCCACACCGACCACGGACGACAAGCGCCTGCCGGCCGTGCTCACCAACACGGCGGGCTTCGTCTATTACGTGTCGATCACCGGCATCACAGGCGCCGCGACCCCGGATTTCGGCAAGGTCGCCTCGGCCGTGGAGCGGATCAAGCGCCACACACCCCTGCCGGTGGTGGTGGGCTTCGGCGTCAAGAGCGGCGCGCATGCAGCCGCAGTGGCCCAAGGCGCCGATGGCGTCGTGGTGGGCTCGGCCCTCATCGATGCCCTGAAGGGCACTCTCGATGCCGAGGATGGCGCAACGGCAGGCACCATTGAGGCGGTCACGAAGCTGGTGAAGGAATTGAGCGAGGGCGTGCGCTCGGTGGCAAAACGCGCCGCAGCCTAATACATACTGAGCACGTCCTGCCGTTGTGCAGGCAGCCACGCCTCCGGCGGGGTTCGCAGGGATGGCCGGGCAAGCCCCGTCCGTGGCGAGAGGATTGAAGCGATGAACTGGATTTCCGAAGTCGTCCGTCCGAAGATCAAGACGCTCTTCAACAAGCGCGAGACGCCGGACAATCTCTGGATCAAGTGCCCGGAGACGGGCCAGGTGGTGTTCCACAAGGACGTGGAGGCGAACCAGTGGGTGATCCCCGGCTCCAACCACCACATGCGCATCTCCGCCACCCAGCGGCTCCAGCTCATGTTCGACGGCGCGACCTGGCTCGACGTGGCGCTGCCCGAAGTGGCTGTTGATCCCCTCAAGTTCCGCGATGAGAAGAAGTACATCGACCGTCTTAAGGACGCCCGCACCAAGACCGGCCAGCAGGATGCGTTCAAGGTCGGCTTCGGCCGGGTCGACGACCTGCCGATGACCCTCGCGGTGCAGGATTTCGGCTTCATGGGGGGCTCGCTCGGCATGGCGGCCGGCGAGGCTTTCATCAAGGGCGCCGAGACGGCGCTTGAGAAGAAGACCTCTTACGTGCTCTTCGCCGGCTCCGGCGGCGCGCGCATGCAGGAGGGCATCCTCTCGCTCATGCAGATGCCCCGCACCACGGTGGCGATCCGCCGCCTGCGCGATGCGAAGCTGCCCTACATCGTTGTGCTCACGAACCCGACCACCGGCGGCGTGACGGCGTCCTATGCCATGCTCGGCGACGTGCATCTCGCCGAGCCCGGCGCGCTCATCGGCTTTGCCGGTCCGCGCGTGATCGAGCAGACCATCCGCGAAAAGCTTCCCGACGGCTTCCAGCGCGCCGAGTACCTGAAGGAACACGGCATGGTGGATGCGGTCGTGCATCGCCACGACCTGAAATCGACCGTGGCCCGCCTGTCGCGTCTCTTCACCAAGGCCCCGGTGGCGTCACCCGGCACGACGGCCATTGCGGTCGCTGCCGAGTAAGTTTTTATTGTCGCATGAAGTCGACGCCTCTGACGTGAACAGCCGTCCGAAGCGGCACCAAACCTTGAGAATGGTCGGGTCGCGTGATCCGGCCAGGAACTGCTCAGGCCCTTTGGGGGGCGATACGGCACCTGCCGGCAGTGCAGGAAGGCCAGCGGACTCATAGTCATACTTTCGTGCGACATCTGTGCTCTTGCTCACAGACCCTGGGGCTTAATAGATGCGTCCTCATAGAAGGGGGCATCGATGGCAACGATTACGTCTTACAGCGCTCTTGGCTTTGACCTGAGGAATGTCAGATTCTCGGGGATGCTGCAGGCCAATCCCTATCAGCAGACCTCAAGCTTGTTTTCAGTGACCTATGGGACTGGCACCACGTACCGTGATGAGTTCAGAGGCACGGGCTTCGTCTACGATGCATCCGGCACCCTGAGCGGCGGAATCGTGGAAAGCTTCGGTGGAATCCAGAGCGGCAAAACCAGCCTCACGGTGAAAGGGATCAGCGTTCCGGCGGCTTCATTCGTTGCGGCAGGCAAAACCTCGATCAGATCCGATGACTTCGATCTCTTGAAGAAAATCCTGTCCGGGAACGATAAGATCACGGGCGGCAATGGCCTCTACATGTTGAACAAGTATGTCGGGGACAAGCTGGAAGGCTTTGGCGGCAATGATGTGCTGTACGGACGCGTGGGAGCGGACCGGCTTTATGGTGGCACCGGAGCCGATACTTTCGTCTTCAAAAAAGTCAAAGAAAGCACTGTGGCCTCGAGTGGCCGCGACACGATCTATGACTTCTCTGCCAAGCAAAAGGACAAGATCGACCTGAAGGCCATCGATGCCAAGACAGGTCTGGGCGGCAACCAAGCCTTCACGTTCATCGGTAAGAACGGCTTTCAAGAGAAAGCCGGCGAGCTGCGCTACGACAAGGTCTCGGGCGGTTCCGTTGTGAGTGGGGATGTGAATGGCGATGGAAGCGCGGATTTTGCAATCTATGTGAAGGGTGTCTCCATCCTCTCCAAGGGCTACTTCATTCTCTAAGCGGCCGGTGAGCCGAAGTACGGTCAAGGTTACTCTGGCGCCTTACCCCGACGGGAGCAGGCGCGTCTCCAAAGAGCCGCTCCCAGGTTCTGGCCGAAACGACGATGGCAGGCTATCCAGATGGCCCGATCCAAGGTTGCCCCTACGGATCGAACCTAAGCGCCGGCCTTCGGGAGGCGCTTCTTTTTTGGTCTGATATGCGCGAGCGCCCTGTTCTCTGTTCATGCAAGACCGACGGCATGCCCTGACCCCGCGACAGTTCGGCTGGGTGGAAGCCGTGGAAATCGCGCTATACTCCTATGGAGGCAATCCCTAGGAAGACCTGTGGCATGGTAATCGCTTACTCGGCAGCCGCTTTGATTGGCGGTCTCATAAGCTGCGCCCTGCTGTGGCCCTATGGTGTTGCCATTGCGCTTCTGAGCATGCCGTTCGCAGGGAGCTTGCTCGCACTCGCCGTTGCGGTTCTGATCTACAGGCGAGCCTCAAATGACACTGATACGAGCAATGATCGCGCGGTCTATGTCGAACAGCGCCAGAAGCTACGAACAACGCAAAGCCGTTAGCAGGTCCGGGTGACCGTGCAATCCTAGTCTCCATCTCCTTCATTCAGGCGTGGCCATGTCCTTAAGGGCCGGGGAGCGCGCGGATGTACCGCCTTCCAGGCTCTCTTTCCCTCGACAGCAGCAAGTGGTAGTCCCGGCGTCCTGAAGGGAACGAGGAAGTTGGCCATGGGTGTGAGCGGTGCGTATGAATCCTCCGATGCGCTGATCGGGCGCTTTCTCGCCCTGCATCCCAAGGCCATCGACCTCTCGCTCGGACGCATCCAGCGGCTGCTCGCCCGTCTCGGACATCCTGAGCGCCGCATGCCGCCGGTGATCCATGTGGCGGGCACCAACGGCAAGGGCTCGACCATCGCGTTCATGCGGGCGATCCTGGAGAGCGCTGGGCTTGCCGTCCATGTCCATACCTCGCCCCATCTCGTGCGCTTCCATGAGCGCATCCGGATCGGGCGCATCGGCGGTGGGCAGTACGTCACCGAGGACCGGCTCGTGGAAGCCTTCCGCCGCTGCGAGGCGGTGAATGCGGGCGAGCCCATCACCGTGTTCGAGATCACGACCGCCGCGGCCCTGCTGATCTTCTCCGAGGAGCCCGCCGACGTGCTGCTGCTCGAAGTGGGCTTAGGGGGGCGCTTCGATGCCACCAACGTCATCGACAGGCCGGCCGCGGCCGTCGTGACGTCCATCGGCCACGACCACGCGGACTATCTCGGCACGACGCTGACGGCGATTGCCGGAGAGAAGGCCGGCATCTTCAAGCGCGGCTGTCCGGCGGTGATCGCGCCGCAGGATTACCAGGAGGCCGACCGGACCCTGCGCGATGCAGCCGAGCGCATCGGCGCCTCGCCAATCCTCGTCGGCCAGCAGGATTTTTCCGTGCATGAGGAGGGCGGCCGCCTCGTCTATCAGGACGAGAAGGGCCTCTTGGACCTGCCGCGCCCGAAACTCATCGGCCGCCACCAGTTCATCAATGCCGGCACGGCCATTGCCGCCCTGCGCGCTGCCGGCTTCGAGGGCTTCGAGACTGCGGCCTTCGAGGCGGGCCTCACCCGCGCCGACTGGCCCGGCCGCCTGCAGCGCCTCAATCGAGGCCGCCTGCCGGAGATCGCGCCCAAGGATTGCGAGATCTGGCTCGACGGCGGACATAACCAGGATGGCGGCCGGGTGCTCGCCGCCGCCATGGCCGACCAGAGCGAACGCTCCGACGCGCCGCTCGTGCTGATCGCCGGCATGCTCGGCACCAAGGATGCCCAGGCCTTCTTCAAGAACTTTTCGGGGCTGGCCCGGGAGGTGATCGCCGTGCCAATTTCCGGCCAGATCGCCGCGCGCCCAGCCGAGGAGGTTGCCTCCATCGCGGCAAGCGTGGGCCTCACGACATCGATTGCGTCCAGCGTCGAATCCGCCCTCGCGGCGCTCCACAACTACGTCTGGGACCGCCCGCCCCGCGTGCTGATCTGCGGCTCGCTCTATCTCGCCGGCGAGGTGCTGGCGGCGAACGGGACACTGCCGGAATAGGGCTGGATCCAGCTAATCATTATCCAAAATCGGATCAGGCAGGTTGTACTGCTCCCAGAGGCGCTTCGGGATTGCCTTTGTAACAGTGAACGCGAAATCCTGCACGGCCTGACGGTCCCTGCTGAAGCCACAGTTGAAGGTCAGGCCATACCATCGTCGATCGCTGCGAAACGCTGCTCCTTCGGCCACGAGCCTGTTGTTGTCGATCCTCACATCCGCCTTCGCATAGGCGACGATCCGGTCCGGGTGAAACTGCTTGAGTGAGGCCGCGATCTGAGCCATCGCCTCCAGGCCGCAAAGCTGCTCCAGCCGGGTGTCTTCCTCGAACAGCGGCAGCATTCCCCGCATCTTTCGGCTGAGCGGGTGAGCGAGAGCGTCCCCCGATAGAATCCTAGTTGCGCGGATCGTGGTGCCTAGCCGAGCAGGGGTCTGATCGCTGCTCCCGGCGGGGTTGGTAAGGGCCTCGACCTGCTCAGGCGTCCAGACCTCGACCGCAAGACCTTCCTGGAGGGGAGGGCGCGGATAATCGAAAGGCCGTGCGAAGATCAGAAGCAGGAGAGCATGGACGACCGACGAGACAATGATTCCGTACGTTCCGACATGCGGCAGGGGGATACACGTCGTCCAACGCCGTACGGTTCTTGTGTACGACGCGTGTTCCAGAACGCCCTCCCGCCATGGCCTAGCTTGGCCTTATCGGGAGACATTGTAGCAAGAGTGGGGCAAGCGCTGATGAGAACGGAACGCTGTCGGAATAAGCCCAAGAGGGTCATCCCGGATCGGTTTCGCTATCCGGGATGACGATAATCAAAAGAAAAGGGGCCTTTCGGCCCCTTCCTTCATCTCAGATCGTCTCAACCAATCAGGCCGAAGCCTGGATCCAGCGGGAGAGCTCACCCTTGGGGGCGGCGCCGACCTTCTGGGCCACGACCTTGCCGTCCTTGAACAGCATGAGCGCCGGGATCGACCGGATGCCGAGCTGGGAGGAGATCTGCGGATTCTCGTCCACGTTGAGCTTGGCGATCTTCACCTTGCCGGCCATCTCGTCGGAAATCTCTTCCAGAGCCGGGCCGATCATGCGGCAGGGACCGCACCACTCGGCCCAGAAATCGACCACGACGGGCTCGGAGGATTGCAGGACATCCTGCGCGAAGTTTGCGTCGGTCACCTTAACGGTCGCCATACCATCACCTTTGACGTTGAATGCGACTCAATAACGAGCCGCTCGGCTATAGGGCCAAGGTAAGAACCGGCCTTGTTGGAATCAAGCGAGGGCACCGGCCCTCACGCCGCTTTGATGAGGGTAAGTGCCGATTCCAGCTCCGGTTCCATGAGCTCGTGGATCACCGGGCCCGAGGTCCAGATCAGGAAGGTGCGGATTGGCCTCCCCGGATAGATCTCGGCCAAGAGCCTCCGGTAGAGCGCAAGCTGCGCCACGTAAGATTGCGGTGGCGGCTGGCCGGGGCGGGGCGGGCGGGCCGTGGTCTTGAAGTCGGCCACAAGGACCTCGCCGTCCAGCACGGCGAGGCGGTCGATCTGGCCCGAAACCATGAGTTCGCCCGCACCCGTCAGAACACGCCCGGCGATGGGGGCTTCCGCCCGCGAGCCGTTGCCGAACAGGGGCTTCAGGTCCCGATGATCGAGAACGTCCAGCGCGTGGGCCAGGATCGATTCGCGCAACTCCGCAGCCAATCGCGGGGCGCGGGCCTTCACGTAGGATCGCGCCATGCTCGCCCGGTGCTCCGGAGACAGGGCGGGCAGGCGCTCCAGCAGGGCATGGACCAGAGTGCCGCGTAAGCGAGCCTCGGGGGCATAGGGCCCGTCGCCCGGCCGGGTCATGCGGTCGGCAGCGCCCAGCGCGCTGGAGGGACGGATCGGGGGCAGGGCCTCGGGTTCCGGCGCCACCGCTCTGGTCAGCCAGTCCGGCACGGCGATGGGATCGAGCGGCGGAACATCCGATTCGGCCGCAAGCGTGCGGGCGAGTGGCGAGCCGTCGCGCCAGACTGAGATCGCGCCATAGGGGGCCTCGTCGAGCTCCAGGCCGCCGGCCTTGGTCACGAGGCCATGACGGATCATCTCGCACCAGGCCTCCTGCGGCGATTCCTTCTTGCCCGTGAGATAAGGCGCGATCACCAGCCGGTCCTTGGCGCGAGTCATCGCCACATAGAGCAGCCGGTTGTGCTCCTCGTGGCCCTTCGCATGCAGGATCTCGCGGGCCTGCATCATCACGCTGGAATCGGAGGTTTTGCCCGGCGCCCAGACAGGGATCTTATGACCTGTTTTCGTTTGCAGCTGCAGCAGTGGCGGATCGCGGCCGAGCACCTCGCAGCCGTCGATGAGCACCACCACGGACGCTTCCAGGCCCTTGGCGCCGTGCACGGTCATCACGCGCACTTCGTCGTTCACGGAATCGAGATCGCGCTTGATGGTGTGATCGGCGGATTCGAACCGGCTCAGGAAGTAGGTGAGCGACGGCGTCTCCGTCATCTCGAACTGATGCGCGAAGCACAGAAAGGCGTCGATGGCATCGCCCGCCTCGCTGCCCAGCCGCGCCACGAGGAGCGAGCGCCCGCCGCGGGGGCCGAGCAGGGTGGCAAAGAAGCCGAAGGGGCCATGGATCCTGACAAGCTCGCGCCACGCACTGAGCGCCTCGCATCCGCGCTTGGCCTTCGCATCGCCGTTGTCGGCGTGACGCGTCAGCGCCGCGTGCAGCGATTCCTCTTCCGAGCGGCTGGCGGCGATGCGGATGAGGTCGTCGTCGTTCAAGCCGACGAGCGGCGATTTCAACGCGGTTGCGAGCGTGAGGTCGTCATCCGGCAGCAGCGCCGCTCGGCCTGCGGCCACGAGATCGAGCACGGCGATGTGCTCGCCGATGTTGAGCCGATCTGCGCCCGCCACCGGTACGCCCGCTTCCTTGAGGGCGCGGATCACCGCCTCGAACGCCGCGCCGCGCTTGCGCACCAGCACGAGAATGTCGCCGGCCTTCCACACGCGGCCCATCTCGTCGCCCTTGGTGGTCCAGCATTTCGCGGCCTGCGCGATGCGCCGCGCCACCACCACGGGAGGCGATTGCTGCTCGGGCTCGTCGACCGGCAGCACCCAGGCCTCGGGCTCTTCCTCCTCGGCCGGTGTCTCGACGGGCCACAGCTCCACGAGGCCCGGCGCATGCGGACGCGCGCTCTCGTGAACGGTGCCGACGGCCTTGTCCTCGAAGGACAAGCCCTTGAAGTGCCGGTCGACCGCAAACGTCGCATCTACGGCCGAGAGCACCGCTCGGCCTGAGCGGAACGACATGGTGAGCGACACGTCCTCGAAGGCGAGTTCCGCCTCGCGCACCTTTTGCGACCAGCTGCGGCGGGTGGTTTCGAATTCCTGCGGGGCTGCGCCCTGGAAGCCGTAGATCGACTGCTTGGGATCCCCCACGGCAAAGAGCGTGCGCACGCGCCCGCCCGCCGCTCCCGCGCCTGCGGTGAAATCCTCGGTGATCTTGCGCAGGATCTCCCATTGCTCCGGGTTCGTATCCTGTGCTTCGTCGATGAGCACATGATCGATGCCGCGATCAAGCTTGTAGAGCACCCAGGCCGTGTCGCCGCGCGAGAGCAGCGCCAGGGTCTTGTCGATGAGATCCTGGAAGTCGAGGGCGCCGAGGCGCATCTTCGCCTGCTCGACGCGCGCGTGGATTTCGGCCGCAAGCGTGAACAATGCGCCCGTGCGCTCTGCCGCGCGGGCGGCCTTGCGCTTGTCGATGAGCGAGCAAACGCGGTCCTGCTCGCGCAAAAGCTCGTCCTTCAGGCTCTCGCTCACGTCCTTGGTGAGGAAGGCCGAGCCCTTGCGCGGCGTGCCGCCATCCGTAAGGAAAACCGAGAGATAGTTCTCCAGCTTCTCAGGTAAATCCTTGGCCTCGGCGGCTGCAATGAGGGAGGCAGCCCGCTTCTGGTCGGTTGCTTTTCCGCCGAGCAGTTCCTGGGCGATGGCAGGCCAGTTCTCCGGCTTGAGGCCGCCTTCCAGCATGGTGCGCTCGATGAATTCGAGCGTCTCGTCCGGCCCCAGCCCGAGCTCCCTGCGCAGCCGCGCGGGGCCTGTCGGGTCATGCAGGAACGTCTTGCATTTCAGGGCCGCGTTGATGGCGGAGGCGAGCGCATCGCCCACCGCATCGACGCTAATGATGTCGAGGGCTTCGGCGAGTGCCGGATAGTTGCCGCTTGCCGCATCGGCCATCACGTTGGAGGTCGCCTGCGCCAGCATCTCGTCGGTCTGGCTCTCGTCGAGCACGGCAAAGCGCGCCGGCACGTTGGCCTCGAACGGCACGAGATGCAGAAGCCGTTCGCAGAAGGCGTGGATCGTGTCGATCTTCAGGCCGCCCGGCGTTTCCACCGCGCGGGCGAAGAGCGTGCGCGCGAGCTTCACTTGGCGACGCGTCGGCCTCTCGCCTTCCAACTCCGTCAGCTCCGCGACGAGGCTTTCCTCGTCCAGCGTCACCCACCGCCCCAAGCGCTCGAAGACGCGGATCGCCATGTTGGCGGCAGCCGCCTTGGTGAAGGTGAGGCACAGGATGCGGCCTGGCAGCGAACCGCTCAGCAGCAGGCGCACGACACGATCCGTGAGCACCTTGGTCTTGCCGGCGCCCGCATTGGCCGACACCCAGGCGGAGGCGCGCGGGTTCGCGGCGCGGCGCTGCGCATCCTTGGTGTATTGCGGGATGACGAGATCGGTGCTCATTCGAAGCCCTCACCGCCGCCGGCACTCGCAAGCGACCATTCCTTCACGCGCGCCAAGTGATCGTATTCCGAGAAGCGCCGCGCATATTTCGGGAAGGGCCGCGAGAGGTAAGCCGCTTCGCCCTTGGCGTAACGCACGATCATTCCCTCGAAGCGGCGGCGATGCTCTTCGACGATCTCTGCGACGGGACGGGTCTCCTTGCCGGATGGCCCGATCTCGCGCGGCTTGATCGGCTCGCGCCCGCCGGTGGTGTGGATGTAGATGAGATCCGGCGTCTCCTTCGCCTTCGGCAGGCCCTTGAAGGCACCCTTCATCAGCATCATCGCTTCGAGCGTGAGCTGCGGCGAGAAGCCGGCATAGACTTCCTTGATGCCGGGCGGCTGGCCCGTCTTGAAGTCGATGATGGCAAAGCCGCCGTCGCGGCGATGCTCGATGCGGTCCGCGCGGGCGCGTAAGCTGAAGAGCGAGCCGTCCGGCAGAGGGATCGACAGGGAGCCTGATCGCTCCGCATAAACATCGACCAGCATGGGACGGCGCGCCTGCTCCCACACGACGAATTCGGTGGCGAGCCGCGTAAAGCGCGGCCACCATTCGGCGTAGAGTTCGGGATAGGCTTCCGCAATGTCTGCAAACTCGACTTGACCGAGACCCAGAAGGATTTCCAGGGCATGAGCAGGAATGGCCTTCGGGTATTGCGTGCCGAATTGGCCGAGCACCTCGTGGATGATCGTGCCGCGATCCGCCGCGCTCGGCGTCACGGCAATCGCATCGAGCGCATCGAGCTTGAGGATGTGGCGCGCAAAGATCGAGTAAGGGTCGCGCACCAGCGTCTCGATTTCCGTAACGCTCAAACTGCGCGGGAACAGCGCTGGGTCGGGCTTGGGTTTCGGGCGCGGCAGCGGCGGCGCGGGCTCGGGCGTGTCGAGGGTACGGGCCAGACGGCGATAGACGTTGCCCACCTTCGTCATCTGCTCCCACGTGTCCTTGCCGGTGAAGGCCTTGAGCCGCTGGAGGAAGCGTGAGGGGACCATGGGCGAGCCGTCGCGCTTGTGAGCGCGGGTGATCACCACGTCGTGCGTGCCGAGCGCCTGCACGAAATCGTGTGCGGTCTGGCCGATGCGCCGCTCCGGCGGCATCAGGCCCACGCGCGAGCGCATGGGCCGGTTGAGGAAAGCGTCCGTCACCGTGCGCGGCGGCCAGGTGCCTTCGTCCAATCCGCCGAGCACCACGCGGTCGACAGACAGCAAGCGTGCTTCAAGCAGGCCGAGGATCTTCAGGCGGCGATGGGTCGAGCGCGGCGAGGGGCTCAAACTGCGCTGCTTGGCGAGTGCGTTGAAGAAGGTGGGATAATCGACGAAACGGCCTGCGAGCGGGTGGCCTTCCTCCGCGCGGATATCGGACTGTTCGAGATCGTCGAAGAGCGCCGCGAGCGCTTCCTTCGAAGCATCGGCGTCGGGCTCCTCTGGGGCATCGTCGGGTCCTGCCCAGAGCTCCTCGACCGCCCGGCGATGGTGCTCCACCAGCGCCATGAGATCGAGCTTGCCCTCGCCGTGAACGGCCGGCGTGAAGGTCTCGAAGGCGACGCCGAGGCGCTGCAGCAATTCGTCCGCGAGATCCCAATCGGCCTCCGTCAGGCGCTTCACCGGACGCGGTGCGCGACGGTCCCTCTCGGCGCGACGGCTGGCGAGCGCTGCACGGATGCCCTCGATGCCGAGCGCAGGCGCAGGCCCGCGCAGCACGCCGATCTCGAGCACGCTGGCGGCATGTTCAATGGTTTCACGCGACAAGCCCAGACGCACCATCGGGTGCGCGATCAGAGCGAGCAGCCGCACGGGTCGCAAGTCGTCGGCAGCCGCTTCCGCCGCAAGCCGCGCCAAGCGCCCGGCCGGTGTGTCGGAGAGGGGAATGCCGGCGGAATCGTCCACGCTCAGGCCCCAGCGGGCGAGTTCCGCCGTTACGCGCGCGGCAAGCGCGCGGTCGGGTGTGACGAGGGCGGCCGTCTTGTGGGGATGAGCGATGGTTTCGCGCAACGCGATGGCGATGGACAACGCCTCTTCGCGCTCGTCCGCCGCCTCGATGATGGCGAGACCCTCACAGCCGCTGCGGCTCATGGCAACGCGATCCTCCGACGAGATCAGCGACCAGCGATCCGTGGTGTCGGCCGGGCGCAGGGCTTCGGAGAGGAGATGATTGCGCGCTCTCGCGGTCTCCGGCGTGTCGCCGAGCACGGTGACGGCGGGGCGTGGAATGCGCAGGTGCTTGTCGAGGAGACGGCGGAGCGAAGCCTGCGGATGGCTGTGCACCGGATCGCTCTCGTCATCGCCATGCCCGCCGATGGTCGACCAGCTCTCCTCGTCGAGATCCATGTCGAGACCGGGCAGCACGATGGCGCCCTTGGGCAGCCGCGCGATCACGCCCATGAGGTTTGCGGTCGCCGGCACCGAGCCGGTCGAGCCCGCGACGATGATCGGATGCTCTGGATTTTCACGAGTGAGGCGCTTCGCTTCCGCCTCCAGCAGGGCGTTGCGCCGCTGGGCCGGGTCGCTCGCCTGCCGCTCGGCCAGGATGTTGGGCCAGTTCTCGCTGGCGATCTGCACGAAGTGGCGGGTGATCTCGAAATACTTCGAGTAGTCGGCATCCACCGCCCCTTCGAGGGCATGCCAGTCGATGCCTTCCGTGGTGAAAGCATCCATCAGAGTCTCGAGATCGCCCGCGAGGTTCACCGCATCGGCCGGCGAGGCCGGGACCATGAAGGGCACCTCGGGGCCGATCTGCAAAAGCGCGCGGTCGACTTCCGCCGACCAGCGCTGCACGAGGCGCGTGAGGATGAGCCGGCGCTCCAGGGGCGGGATCGGCGGTTTCAGGCTCGCGGGTTCCTGCAAGGGCGTGCCCTCTAACCCCGTCAGCTCGAACTCGGCCTCGTCGGTCTCGCCCAAGGGGACGATGCGCGGCAGGAGCTGCGCCCGGCCGTCGCCCCGTTCGGCCAGCAGCGCGATCAGCGCGCGGGTGGCGCGGCGGTTGGGAACATAGATCGTGATGTCGGCAAGAGCCGCGGGATCATCCGGCAGAGGGCCGACGAGACGGCCGTCGAACAGCGCGTCCACCAGAGTCGGCAGGAAGGCGCAACCTGGAGGAATGGAAAACACGCGCGGTACGCTCGGCACGAAGAAACCTCATCGCTTGCTGGCGGCGAGGCATCGTTCGGCCTCGGCAATCGCCTGCGGCTCTCCAACATGCAGCCACTGCCCTTCCAGGCACAAGCCGTAGAGGCGGTCCTTCGCGATGGCCCGGTCGTAGAAGGCGTTGGCCGAGAACGCTCCATCGGGCGTGCCGTGAACCAGTTCCGGCTTCACGATAGCGACGCCCGCATAGGCGAAAGGAGCGTTGTCGTCGGTTCCGCGACGGCGCAGGCGGCCGTCGGGATCCTGGTGAAAATCACCCCGGCCTTCGAATCCGATGCTTGTGGATAACGGTGCGACAAGCATCAGGATGTCCATCCTGTCCGGATCCCAGGCCTGCACCAAGCGTAGCAGATTCGGCTCCTTGCCCTCGATCCAGAGCGAGTCGGAGTTGAAGGTGATGAAGGGTTCTTCGCCCAAAAGCGGCAGGGCCTTCTTCACGCCGCCGCCGGTTTCGAGCAGTTCGCTGCGCTCATCGGAGATCACGATGCGGGGTGTTCCGCGGCCGCGCAGGTGAGCTTCCAACATGTCGGCGAAATGGTGCACGTTCACCACCGCCGTCTCCACGCCCGCCTCGTGCAGCTTGTCGAGGGCGAAGTCGATCAGGCTCCGGCCCGCCACCTTCACCAGCGGTTTCGGCATGGTGGCCGTAATCGGCAGCATGCGTTTGCCCAGACCTGCAGCGAGGACGATGGCTCTGTGGGGTGCGCGCGGCGAGGTCTGGGGCAAGTTGCTGACTCAGGATTCGGGAGGGGGTTCATCCACGGGCGGGATGAGCCGCGGCAGGTGGGTCTCATACCAGCCTTTGAGCTTCCCCAGAGCCGGATGGGCGAGGTTGCGAATGAGGTAGGATTCGATCCGCGGCAGGTGCTTCAGGTAATGCGGCTTGCCGTCCCGGCGGTCGAGGCGAGCGAAGATGCCGAGGATCTTGGTGGCGCGCTGGCCCGCCATGATGGCGTAGGCACGGGCGAAGGCCGACACGTCGAAGCTTGAATCTGCGGTCTTCCGGTCGCGGGCATAGAGGCCGATGAGCTTGAGTTCGAGATCCGGCGGCACGGTTACGCGCGCATCCTGCAGGAGCGAGGCGACGTCATAGGCGGGCGAGCCCAGCACCGCGTCCTGGAAGTCGATCATGCCGACGCGCTGGAGGCCTTCGCGTTTCGGCAGCCAGATCAGGTTGGGCGAGTGGTAGTCGCGCAGGGTCCAGGTGACAGGCGCGGAGAGAACCTCGCCCAGGGTTTCGGTCCAGAGATTGACGAACTCCGCCCGCACCGAGCCCGAGAGCTGCGTGCCGATGATGTGCGGCACATACCAGTCGAGCAGCAGCTCCACCTCGATGAGAAGCGCTTCGAGATCGTAGGCGGGAATCGCGTGGTCGACGCCCTCGGCGACAGGCAGCACCTGTGGCAGGGTCTGGCCGTGGAGCTGCGCGAGAAGCCGCGTGGCCTCACCGTAGCGCTCAGGGATCGGGCCGTTCTCGTCGGTCACGGGCTCGGCGCCGAGATCCTCGATGAGGAGAAGGCCCGCCTCCAGATCCTCGCCATAGATGTAAGGCGCGCTGAATCCTAAGGCCCGCAGGCCCTTGTCCATGGCGACGAACGCATGAACCGTCTCGGCGAGCTTCGCGATCGTCGTGTACGGCTTGCCGCGCCGCACGGCAGGCCCGACCGGGCGCGGCGGCGAGACCATCAGGAGCGCGGTCGAGCCGTCGGGCTTCACGAGGCGCTCGTAGGAACGGATCACGGAGGCGTCAGCCGTCATGGGCTGGCGCCTGGCATCGCCCCAGCCGCAGCGCTCCACGAGATTGCGATAGGCCTTCATGCGCTGAAGGCGCGACGCGAAGGCGCCGGTGCCGGTGAGCATGACGAGCCGGCCCTTGCCCTGACCGCCGGGAGCAAAATCGAGGCGGATGTCGAGATGCTCGGGCTTCAGCGCATCCTCGGCGCGCTCCGGCCACTCGACGAGGGAGACGGCGTTCTCCGTCGTCTCGTCCCAGCCCAGCTCCACCAGTTCGTAGCCGCCGGACAGGCGGTAGAAATCCGCGTGGACGATGGGGCTGCGCGGGCCGTCATAGACCTGCATCAGGGTGAAGGTGGGGCTCGGGACCTCGAGCTCCGGATCGCCCGCAAGAATGCGCACGAGGGCGCGGGCGAGCGTCGTCTTGCCGGCGCCGAGACCGCCCGAGAGGGTGACGAGGTCGCCGGGTTTGAGCTCCTCGGCCAGGATGCGGGCGAAGCCCTCCGTCGCCTCGTGGTCGGGAAGCGTCACGATCCATGCGGCCTGCAAAAGATCCTGCTCGGGCATGAGGGCGGGTCCATTCACCATCGCTGTTCCTACTCGGCTGCGATGGGAGTTAGCGCAGATTGCGCGGATCGGCCATCGGACGGGGTCTCGTGCCGCTCGTTCGGGAAGATGCAGGTGACGGTGGTGCCCATGCCCGGCGCGGACGAGATCTCGATGCGTCCGCCATGAAGCTCCACGAAAGAGCGCACGATGGACAGCCCCAGGCCCACGCCGCGGTGGCGGGTGCCCAATGTGTGACTCTCGAACCGCTCGAAGACCCGGGCCTTGACCTCCGGCGGAATACCGCGGCCCTGGTCCTTCACCTCGAAGATCACTTCGCCGCCGCGCTTGCGGGCCGAGACGCGGATCGTCTGGCCGGGGGAGGAGAAGCCGACCGCATTGGACAGCAGGTTGAACAGGATCTGGCGAACGCGCTTGCCGTCGGCGACAAACGTGCCGATGTCGTCCGGCGTGTCGATGACGAGGTTGAGTGAGGATTCGGCAAGCCGGTCCTCCAGCCCGCGCATGGCGGCCTCGATGGTGGAGCGGATGTCGACGATCTCAGGAGTTAGCTCGAGCGAGCCCGTGTCGATGGAGGCGAGATCGAGAATGTCGTTGAGGATCGCCAGCAGCGCCGCCGAGGAGCGCATGATGTGATCGGCATAATCGCGCTGGCGCGGATTGAGCGCGCCCACCGTCTCGTCGCCGAGAAGCTGCGTGAAGCCGATGATGTTGGTCAGCGGCGAGCGCAGCTCGTAGGACACGTGATGCACGAATTCGTCGCGAAGCCGCGAGGCGCGTTGCAGAGCGTCGTTGCGCTCGGTGAGCGCGCGCTCCACGTTCACGCTCGCGGTCACGTCGGTGAAGCTCAGAAGAGTCGCGCCGTCCGGCAGGGGCTGCGCGGTGCAGTCGAGCGCCGAACCGTCATGCCGCTCGATGCGGCAGGAAAGACCCATTCGCATGTCGGCCAAACCCGCCACCGCGCCACGAATGTCGATCCAGGGCTCGTCGCGGGTTGCCAGCGGACGGCACGCCTTGATCACCGTGTCGATATGCGGGTTCGCGGCCGTCATCTCGGCCGCGAGACCCCACATGTCCGCGAAGGCGCGGTTGTGCAGCTTGAGGCGTCCGTCCGAGCCGAACACCGCAACGCCTTCCTTCAGGGTGTCGAGGGTCTCGCTCTGCACGCGGGTGAGCGAATGCACCTGCGAGGCCAGCTCGAAGCGCTCGCTCACATCGTCGAAGAGATAGGTCACGCCGCCTTGCGGATTGGGATTGACGACCACGCGCAGCGTCCGCCGGTCGGGCAGATGCCACCAGGTCTCCTGCTGCTCGACGGAGCGGTAGCCTTGCAGGAAATCGGTCTTCCAGGCGCGAAAATCCGCCTGCTCGGGGAGCTTTCGCGCGGCGCGCAGGCGGTCGAGGACTTCGCTGTCCGAAGGACGCAGGGCAAGGAAGGCGGCGTCGAGTCCCCAGAGGCGCTGATAGGCGGAATTGCTGAAGATGAGGTTCTGCGCGCCGTCGAAGATCGCCACCGCCGTGGGCAGCTGATCGAGGGTGCGCACATGGGCGTCCATCTGGCGCTGCAGATCGGTGCGAACGGCTTCCAGCTCCGACACGTCGACCGCAATGCCCGCGCTGCCGCCGGCGGTGGGGCGTTCGATCACGTCGAGCACGGCCCGATGTCCGGCAACGACGGCCGTCACGCGGCCGGAATAGGTAGCGCCGGAGAGGCGCTGACGGCGCGCCTCCTCGCGGGTCGGCGCGCCGAGGAGTTCGAGGGAGCGGCCGATGGCATCGTCGAGATCCTTGGCCTCGACGGAGCGCAGATAGGCTTGGTTCGCCCAGAGCAGCTTATCGTCCGCATCGCGGATCCAGAGAGGATAGGCGACGTCGTCGAGCAACATCGTCATGGAACGCAGGTCGCTGCGCGCGGTCGCCAGCTGTCCCTGGATTTTCAGGAGTTCGGCCCGGTCGCCCGTCACGTCGCGCAGGCGTAGGATCGCCCGGCCGCCGATGGTGCGGCCTTCCACGTCGATAAACCGGGTTCCGGCGCAGCGCGCCGTGAGGCGGAAGGCCTGACCCCGGAGCTTGAGCTGATCGAGAGCGCTTTCCACGGCGGCCGCATCGGCCGGGCTGAGCCAGGTGCCGAAGGCCAGAGCCCGCTGGGCCGGCGCATTCTCGCCGATGATGGACGGATCGCCCTGGAATCGCGGCTCCCCGTCGCGGCCGTGCCAGCTGATCAGCAGCTGACGCTCCGAGCCCATGAGGAGAGCCGCGAGGTCGTCGGCGCCGCGCAGGGCCGCAATCTCGTTTCTCAAGGAGCGCTCGATCCGCACCACGCGCTTCTGCTCGCGCATCAGCAGCAGTGAGGTCGTGGTGGAGAAAGCCACAAGGCCCATGAAGAGGCCGAAATAGACCGCGTTGTGCAGATCGAAGCTGTGCAGGAAGCCGAGAAGGTCGGTGGCCTTCTCGGTCAGGGGCGCCAGCAGGTCGTCGGCCAAGGCAGCATGGGAGGTCCCGGCGAGCAGGATCAAGGACAGGGACGTCCGCGCGGGTCCGACGAGAAGGTTTCTCCCGTCTCCGCTGCTTTCGTGTCGTTCCCCGAGCCCGGCCATGCCGTTGCTGCCCTTCCCGTGTTGGCGGCCCGACTATCAGGCCAAGTTGGATCAATCCCCGGCCGCGCCTTTCGACGCCGCAGAGGTCAACCGTCTACGCATGAACGGAACTGCCGGCGCAGGTTCGATGCCGAAGCACAGCCGGTCGATTCGTGTTCACTCTAGACCACCCCTGACTCCGCCAGGAAGAGGGTTAACACCGGCTTAAACTTCCTTTGGAGAACCTGTGCGCAATTCGTCGAACCATATTGCAATCCGGTCACACACATGCCGGTGCGACAGGTTGTCGATTCGGCGAAAGTCGGGCCAAGAAAAAAGCCCGGCAGAGCCGGGCTTTCGATCTTCATGAGGGTCAGGCCGATCAGTAGCGGTAGTGATCCGGCTTGAACGGGCCTGTCTCGGACACGCCAATATAGGAGGCCTGGTCGGGGCGCAGCTTGGTGAGCTTCACACCGATCTTTTCAAGGTGCAGCGAGGCCACCTTCTCGTCCAGGTGCTTCGGCAGGGTGTAGACCTTCTTCTCGTACTTGCCGGCATTGTTCCAGAGCTCGATCTGGGCGAGCGTCTGGTTGGTGAACGAGGCCGACATGACGAAGGACGGGTGACCCATGGCGTTGCCGAGGTTCACGAGGCGGCCTTCCGACAGCAGGATGATGCGGTGGCCGTCCGCGAAGGTGATCTCGTCCACCTGCGGCTTGATGTTGTTCCACTTGAGGTTCTTGAGGCCGGCAACTTGGATCTCGTTGTCGAAGTGGCCGATGTTGCAGACGATCGCCCGGTCCTTCATGGCCCGCATGTGGTCGAGGGTGATCACATCCTTGTTGCCGGTGGCGGTGACGAAGATGTCGGCGCGCGGAGCCGCGTCCTCCATGGTCGTGACCTCGTAGCCTTCCATGGCAGCCTGAAGGGCGCAGATCGGGTCGACCTCCGACACCAGCACGCGGCAGCCGGCTTGGCGCAACGAGGCAGCCGAGCCCTTGCCCACGTCGCCGAAGCCCGCCACCATGGCGACCTTGCCGGCCATCATCACGTCCGTGCCGCGGCGGATGCCGTCGACCAGCGACTCGCGGCAGCCATAGAGGTTGTCGAACTTCGACTTGGTGACCGAGTCGTTGACGTTGATCGCCGGGAAGAGGAGCTTGCCCTCCTTGGCCATGATGTAGAGGCGGTGAACGCCCGTGGTGGTCTCTTCCGACACGCCCTTGATCGAGCCTGCGACTTCGGCAAACCAGCCCTTCGGCTTCTCCTTGAGGAGACGCCTGATGAGCGTGAACAGGACTTCTTCCTCTTCAGCCCCGGGCTTGTCGAGGAAGGCCACGTCGCCCTGCTCGGCGCGCAGGCCGAGATGAACGAGCATGGTGGCGTCGCCGCCGTCGTCCAGGATCATGTTGGGAACGCCGCCGCCGTGCCAGTCGAACAGCTTGGCGGTGTAGTCCCAGTACTCCTCCAGCGTCTCGCCCTTATAGGCGAAGACCGGGATGCCGGCGGCCGCGATGGCGGCGGCGGCGTGGTCCTGGGTGGAATAGATGTTGCAGGAGACCCAGCGGATGTCGGCGCCGAGAGCCTTCAGGGTCTCGATCAGCACCGCAGTCTGGATGGTCATGTGAAGCGAACCGGCGATGCGCGCGCCCTTGAGGGGCTGCTTCGGGCCGTATTCCTCGCGGACAGCCATGAGGCCCGGCATCTCGGTCTCGGCGATCGAGATCTCCTTGCGGCCGAACTCAGCCAAGCCGATGTCTTTGACGATGTAATCCTGTGCCATGACGGCCTCTCTTCTGCGCAGTTCCGGGTGAATTGGCGCCGTCTCTACCAGAGAGCCGCGGCAGAGGCAATCAAGATATAAAGATGTCTTTATATGTTTTCTGAGTTCACTCGTCTTCGCCGAACCTGTTGGCGAGGAGGTCGTCGATAGCCTGCAGGCAGGCCGGCGCATCCGCTCCCTTCGCCATGACCGTGATCGTGGTGCCCTGGGCGGCCGCGAGGGTGAGCAGGCCCATGATGGAGCGTCCGCCCACGGTCTCGCCGCAGCGGGTGACGGTCACGTCGGCGTCGAAGCGCTCGACGGTCTGGACGAATTTGGCCGAAGCGCGGGCGTGCAGGCCGCGGCGGTTGATGATGGGCAGTTCACGGACCTCGGCCCCGTCAGGCACAAGAGCAGGGGGGCAATCCTCATCGCTGAGCCGGTCCATGCTGGTTACTTTCCCGAGAGGACGCGCGAGGCGATGTTGATATATTTGCGCCCCGCTTCCTGGGCATGGGATACCGCGTCGGTCAGGGGTTCCTCGTCGCGCACGCTGGCAAGCTTGATGAGCATGGGCAGGTTGATGCCGGCCACCACCTCGACGGAGCCGCCATTCATGCAGGACAGGGCCAGATTGGAGGGGGTGCCTCCGAACATGTCCGTCAAAACCACAACCCCCTGGCCCGAATTGACTCGGCACACGGCATCCATGATGTCCTTGCGCCGTGTCTCCATATCGTCATCAGGGCCGATCGTGATCGTTTCAAGCTGCTCTTGAGGCCCCACCACATGCTCAAGCGCCGCCTTGAATTCGGTCGCGAGCTGCCCGTGGGTGACGAGCACCATTCCAATCATAATGTTACAGGTCCGAACGCTCCGAGAGCGGAGCCGCTATTTTGTGCACCGCGAAGCCAAGCGCAAGAGCAATGAGAGCAAAAGTTCATCACAGTGTCACGACCGTGTCGCAAACACCACTCAGGCAGGCCACAGCAATGTCCACCGAGACTGCTCCGGCCTGCATCCGAATGCGAGGGACCATGACGCCGCAGAGGGTGACCTGCCCGTCCTGCTCGCCCGGGTAGCGGGCCAGGCTTTCGCAGAGGTCGATCACGAGGCGAATGACGGCCGCAGGCTCATGGGACTGCCGGACGATCCCGAGGCCGAACACCTCGATGCACCCGTTGAGCGGCTCGACCGGCTCGGCGACGAGCCGGCCATGCCGCGCTTCGATCCTGGTCCGGTCATCGCTGACGAGGCGCCCGAAACGGCCCGTCTGGAGAGCCCGGGACACCACTTCGCGGGCCAGCGTCGACTTGCCGGAGCCCGACGCGCCCCGGATCAGGAGGCCGGCTTCCCCGATGAGCACGCAGCCCGCATGGATGATCTGAGGATCGCTCACGGTCCGGCCTTCTCTGCCGCGCGTCTGTCGCGATCCTTGTCCTTCTTTCCCTGGTCCCTCCTGGCCCTGCCGCCCTCCACGGGAAGGCGGATGACGAAGCGGGCGCCGAGACGCCGGGGCTCTCCGCTCTCATCGGGCGGCCCAAGCCGGTTCTCGGCCCGGATCGTGCCCCGGTGCGCTTCTATGATCTGGCGGGAGATGGACAAGCCAAGTCCCGAGTTCTGGCCGAAGCCCTGCTCGGGCCGGTCGGTGTAGAAACGCTCGAAGATGCGGTCGAGCGCATCGGGCTCAATGCCGGGCCCGCCGTCCTCCACCAGGATCTCCACATCGTTCCGGCGCCGGCGCATGGAGACCCTGACGGTCTCGTCGGGTGGGGAGAAGGAGCGGGCATTGTCGAGCAGGTTGTTGAACACTTGGCCGAGGCGGCTGTCGTGGCCGAGCACCAGGAAGGCATCGCGATTTTTGGCCGCGTTCTCGATATTCAGCGTGATGAGCGCATCGTGCTCCTGGCGGCGCTCATTGGAAACCGACACCACAGCCTCGAGCAGGCGCGTCATGTCCACGGGCTCCGCATCGGCGCGGGCGAGTTCCGCATCGAGGCGTGAAGCATCCGAGATGTCGCTGATCAGCCGGTCGAGGCGCTTCACGTCATGCTGGATGATCGACAAAAGCCGTTCGCGGGAATCGTCGCTGCGGGCAAGCGGCAGAGTCTCCACTGCGCTGCGCAGGGAGGTCAGGGGATTTTTCAGCTCATGCGCCACGTCCGCCGCGAAGCTCTCGATGGCATCGATGCGGTTGTAGAGGGCCTTGGTCATGTCGCGCAGGGCACCGGACAGGTGGCCGATCTCGTCGGCGCGGGCGGTAAAGTCGGGGATCTCCTGACGTGATTTCGTGCCCCACCGCACCCGTTCCGCGGCCTCCGCCAGGCGCCGGACCGGGCCGGCGATCGCGCCGGCGAGGAACAGCGACAGCACGATCATCACGATTGCGGCCACCAGGAAGACCTGGAGCAGGGCGAAGCGTTCGGACGCGATGATGGCGTCGATGTCGCCTTCCTGGGTCGAGAGCAGGAGAGCGCCTTGCACGGTGCGGAAGCGCTGGATCGGCACGGCTACCGACACGATGGTTTCGCCGCGAGCGTTGACGCGCACCTCGCTCGCCTGCTGGCCTGCATAGGCCTGCTGCACTTCGGCCAAGGACTTGCCGTTCACCGGTCCAGCTTCTTCCTGCACCGGCCGTTTGGTGCGCCGGAACATCTTGCGGATGCTGTTCCAGGTGCGCTCCATGACGGTCATCGTGTCCTCCACGGTGGCCACCGGAGGAAGGTCCATGCGCAGGATGTCGCCGCGGGAGTAGAACGACCGGGAATCGAGCAGGAGCATGCCCTCGCGGTCGAAGATGCGGGCGCGGGTCTTGGTTGGCGTCACCAAGCGCCTCAGGAGAGGCGCGACGCGTTCCGGGTTGATGGAGAATTCGAGGGACGAGAGCGATTCGTCGTTGAAGCGCTCCGTTTCTCCGGCCTGCATCTGCAGCAGTTGGTCCGGATCAATGGTGATGGTGTTGGTCTCCACCGTGGCGGAGCCGGCAATGGCGCCGGCGATGATCTCACCCTGGGTGAGCAGGCTCTGCACCCGGGCCTCGATGAGACCCTCACGGAACTGATTGAGATAGAGGAAGCCAACGAGAAGGGCCACGAGCCCGGCCAAGTTGAGCACCACGATCCGGCGCGTCAGGCTGGACGAGGCACGCTGCACGAGCATGCGGCCGAACTGCTTCAGCCGTTCTAGGGTGCTCTGTGGAGCAGGCGGATCGTCGAAACCCGCCTCGACGTGGATGGGGTCAGCCTTCATGCCACTCGTTTAGGCACAACCCGATGGGATGAACCGGATCATGCCGTCTTTCCAGGTTGCTCGCGCTTTCAGCGTCAGGCTTCCTTGAAGCGGTAGCCCACGCCGTAGAGGGTCTCGATCATTTCGAAACTCTGGTCAACCGACTTGAACTTCTTGCGCAGGCGCTTGATGTGGCTGTCGATGGTCCTGTCGTCCACATAGACCTGATCGTCATAGGCCGCATCCATGAGCGCATTGCGGCTTTTCACCACCCCGGGACGCGTGGCGAGCGCCTGCAGGATCAGGAACTCGGTCACGGTCAGGGTGACCGGCTCGTTCTTCCAGGTGCAGGCGTGGCGCTCCGGATCCATCTTGAGTTGCCCGCGCTCCAGGGCCTTCGGATCGGCTTCCTTGGGGGCGCTCTGGTCCTTGGGAGCGAAGCGGCGCAGCACCGCCTTCACGCGCTCGACCAGCAGACGCTGGGAGAAGGGTTTGCGGATGAAGTCGTCGGCGCCCATCTTGAGGCCGAACAACTCGTCGATCTCTTCATCCTTCGAGGTCAGGAAGATCACGGGAAGGTCGGATTTCTGCCGCAGGCGGCGCAGCAGCTCCATGCCGTCCATGCGCGGCATCTTGATGTCGAAGATGGCCAGATCCGGCGGCGCGTGCTTGAGCCCGTCCAGGGCGGACGCCCCATCGGTATAGGTCTGGATGCGGTAGCCCTCCGCCTCGAGGGCGATGGAAACAGAGGTCAGGATGTTGCGATCGTCATCGACAAGGGCGATCGTTGGCATGAACTCTTCCTTAGCTTGGCACGGACGAATGTCCGCTTTTTGCCTCGTATGACAACGCAGAAGGCCCTAAAACGTCCCCAACTGCGCCTTTCTCGTGGCATAAATATGGTTTTCCCCTGGGTGTGGACCAGGGGCAGTCTTCATAGTGGGGTCTAAGGATCGCCGCTTCAACCGTGGATGAACGGCACATTACAGATCGCACAGTTTTACCCGGTGCCTCAGTGCGGAGCGCTGCCTTGAGGCTTGGGAAAGCCCACGTTTCCGCTTGGGCAGTCTGTCAATCATACGAAAGAACTCCCTAAAAGCTCGAGAATCCTTGAAAATGGGGCTGTCAGGCGTCTGGTTCTGGCAAAAATAGAATGCGATGAAACGGCTTGAGTTGACGGTCTCGTCAGCTGACCTAAAGAAGGTTCTATGTTCAAGCGAGGCGGCAAAGTTTTCGCCGCATTGTTTGAGCCATCCCATGTGACGGCCATCGGACGGCGGCACATCCGGCTGCGCGGCGACTGGCAATCAGGAGACATCTTCCGTGGAAAATATCGGCGTCTTCAACAGCGCGCAGGGCGCTGAGGTCTTTGGCCTCCGCAATCTCAAACGGGTCTACTGGAATCTCGAGGCGCCCGCACTCTACGAGCAGTCCCTGACCCGGGCTGAGACCAAGCTCGTGAAGGGCGGCGCGCTCCTGGCCGAAACCGGCGTCCATACGGGCCGGTCGCCCAAGGATAAGTTCGTGGTGCGCGACGACGCCACGGAAAGCACCGTCTGGTGGGACAACAACGGCTCCATCACCCCGGGCCATTTCGACACCCTGCTCGCCGATTTCCTCGCTCATGCCGAGGGCAAGGAGCTGTTCGCGCAGGACCTCTACGGCGGCGCCGACCCAAGCTACCGGGTCAAGGCGCGGGTTTTCACGGAATTCGCCTGGCACTCGCTCTTCATCCGCAATCTCCTGATCCGTCCCGAGCAGGGCGAGCTCGCCGATTACGTGCCGGGCCTCACCATCATCGACCTGCCGTCCTTCAAGGCCGATCCGGCCCGTCACGGCTGCCGCACGGAGACGGTGATCGCCTGCGACTTCAAGCGCAAGATCGTGCTCATCGGCGGCACGTCCTATGCGGGCGAGATGAAGAAGTCGGTCTTCACCTATCTCAACTACGTGCTGCCCTCGCAGAACGTCATGCCCATGCACTGCTCCGCCAATGTGGGCAAGGAAGGTGATGTGGCGGTGTTCTTCGGGCTCTCCGGCACCGGCAAGACCACGCTATCCAACGATCCGAACCGCATCCTGCTCGGCGATGACGAGCACGGCTGGGCCCCGAACGGCGTGTTCAACTTCGAGGGCGGCTGCTACGCCAAGACCATCCGCCTCTCCCGCGAGGCTGAGCCCGAGATCTTCGCGACCACCGAGCGCTTCGGCACGGTGCTGGAGAACGTGATCGTCGACCCAACGACGCGGATCCCCGACTTCGACGATGCGTCGCGCACGGAGAACACGCGCTGCGCCTATCCGCTCGACTTCATCCCGAACGCGAGCGCGACCGGCCGCGCGGGCATTCCGAAGAACATCGTGATGCTCACCTGCGATGCGTTCGGCGTGCTGCCCCCGATCGCCAAGCTCACGCCGGCCGAGGCCATGTATCACTTCCTCTCGGGCTACACGGCGAAAGTGGCCGGCACGGAGAAGGGCGTGAAGGATCCGGAGGCCACCTTCTCCACCTGCTTCGGCGCGCCGTTCATGCCGCGCCACCCGTCCGTCTACGGCAATCTGCTGCGCGATCTGATCGCCAAGCACCATGTGGATTGCTGGCTCGTCAATACGGGCTGGACCGGCGGCAAGTACGGGGTGGGCCGGCGCATGCCGATCCGCGTCACCCGCCGCCTGCTCACCGCAGCTTTGGATGGTTCGCTCTCCCGCGCCGATTTCCGCCGCGACCCGTATTTCGGCTTCGCCGTTCCGACCTCCGTGCCAGGCGTCGAGCCGCACATCCTGTACCCGGTCAAGACCTGGCAGAACAAGGCGGAGTTCGCCGAAACGGCCAAGCGCCTGATCGACATGTTCAACGAGAACTTCAAGCGCTTCGAGGGGCACGTGGATTCCGATGTGCGCTCCGCAGGGCCGCAGACCTCGATTGCGGCCTGAGAGAAGTTATCTCTTCCCTGAAATCGTGTAGAAGGCGGCCAGCGGCCGCCTTTTTCATGTGGTGCACCCGATGACCGAAACCCGATCCGAATTTCTGGACATCCTGTCCACGCGCCTGGGCGGCCAGCATGTCATCCGCGATGCCGCTTCCATGGAGAGCTATCTCGTCGAGGAGCGGACGCTCTATCGCGGCACCGCCCTGGCGGTCGTCCGTCCCGGCAGCACGAAGGAGGTAGCCCTCGTTGTGCGCGAATGTGCGAAGGCGGGCATCGCCATCGTGCCTCAAGGCGGCAATACGGGGCTGGTCGGCGGGGGCGTGCCGCACAATGGCATTGTTCTGTCGCTTGCGCGCCTCGACCGCATCCGCGAGGTCGACCCGTTCAACGCCACCATCACGGTCGAGGCCGGCTGCATCCTCAGGGCAGTGCAGGACGAGGCCGAGCGGGCGGATTGCCTGTTTCCCCTGTCGCTTGCCTCCGAAGGCTCTTGCCGGATCGGCGGCAACATCGCCACCAATGCGGGCGGCGTGAACGTACTGCGCTACGGCAACACCCGTGATCTCGTGCTCGGGCTCGAGGTCGTGCTGGCCGACGGGCGCATCTGGAACGGGCTCAAAGGCCTGCGCAAGGACAACATGGGCTACGACCTGAAGAATCTCTTCGTCGGGTCGGAGGGAACGCTCGGCATCGTCACGGCGGCAGTGCTGAAGCTGTTTCCGGGGCCGAAGAGCCGGACGGTGGCGCTCGTTGGCTGCGCATCGCCCCATGCGGCGCTCGACCTCTTCGACCGCCTGCGCCGGCGCACGGGCGATCAGCTCACGGCTTTCGAGTTCATGCCGCGCTTTGCGCTGGAGATCGTCCTCAAACATGCGGCCGGGGCCGTTCCTCCGCTGTCAGGCGAGCACGAGGCCTATGCCCTGATCGAGCTGTCATCACCGGATCCCGCGATCGACCTGCGCGAGCGTGCCGAGGCTGTTCTGGGTGAGGCCCTGGAGATCGGCACTATCGAGGATGCCGTCATCGCCGCGAGCGAGGCCCAGGGCGACGCGCTCTGGCATCTGCGCGAGAGTCTGTCCAATGTGCAGAGGCTTGAGGGCGGATCGATCAAGCACGATGTTGCCGTGCCCGTGTCGAGGGTGGCGGACTTCATCGTCACGGCCACCCGAGCCTGCGAGGAGGCGCTGCCCGGCGTGCGGGTCTGCGCCTTCGGGCATTTCGGCGATGGCAACATCCACTTCAACCTGAGCCAGCCCGTCGCCATGGAGAAGGCCGCGTTCCTCGCCCAGTGGGAGCGATTCAACCGCATCGTCCACGACATCGTGCATGGCATGAACGGCTCGATCTCTGCCGAGCATGGGGTGGGCCTCATCAAGCGCGACGAGCTCTTGCTCTACAAGGACCCGGTGGCCCTTGCCCTGATGCGGACCCTGAAAAGAACGCTCGACCCCCAAAACATCCTGAATCCTGGGAAGGTCTTGGCCTTGGAGGCGGATCTGCCGTCCGCTCTGCCTGTCGACTCATAGCTCCCTGGGATGAGCGGCGTGTCAGCCTTGACCTGCTGATGCCCATGCCTACGATGACATAGCCGGGCTTAAGCGTGCCGGCCAACGACGATAGGGAAGGAAGCCCCGTGGCCTCAGTCGAGATTCACAACATCCAGAAAAGCTTCGGGGCCGTATCGGTCATCCAGGGCGTGTCCTTCGATATCAAGGACGGGGAGTTCGTCACCCTCGTCGGGCCGTCCGGCTGCGGCAAGTCCACGTTGTTGCGCATGATCGCCGGGCTGGAGAACATCTCCAGCGGCGAGCTGCGCATCGGACCTCGGGTGGTCAATGACGTGCCGCCGAAAGAGCGCGACATCGCCATGGTGTTCCAGAATTACGCGCTCTATCCGCATATGACGGTCGCGGACAACATGGGCTTCTCCCTCAAGCTCAAACGGGCGTCGAAGGCCGAAATCAAGAAGCGGGTCGACCGCGCGGCCGATATCCTCGGGCTGACCAAGCTTCTCGACCGTTATCCGCGCCAGCTCTCAGGCGGCCAGCGCCAGCGCGTCGCCATGGGCCGCGCCATCGTGCGCGATCCGCAGGTCTTCCTCTTCGACGAGCCTCTGTCCAACCTCGATGCCAAGCTGCGGGTGGCCATGCGCACGGAGATCAAGGCCCTGCACCAGCGCCTCAAGACCACCACGATCTACGTGACCCACGATCAGATCGAGGCCATGACCATGGCCGACAAGATCGTGGTGATGCACGATGGCATTGTCGAGCAGATCGGCGCGCCGCTTGAGCTCTACGACCGCCCGGCCAACCTGTTCGTGGCAGGTTTCATCGGCTCGCCCGCCATGAACTTCCTCAAGGGTCACCTGCAGGGAGGCCGCTTCGTCGCCCAGGACGGCACCGCCCTGCCGGTCACCGTTCCACCTGCGGCTTCCGACGGGCAGGCTGTCGTCTACGGCATCCGGCCGGAGCATTTCATCCTCGATGAAGTCAATGGCCTGCCTGCGGAGGTCGCCGTCGTCGAGCCGACCGGATCGGAGACTCAAGTGTTTGCCAGGCTCGCCGGTACCGATGTGGTGGGCGTGTTCCGCGAGCGAGTCGACGCCCAGCCCGGCCAGCAGATCCGCATCACGCCTGATCCGAAGCTCGTGCATCTCTTCGACGAACGGACGGGCCAGCGCCTCTGATTCACGGCAGGAGGCGATCATAGACGTTCTGGTCATCGGCGCCGGTGTGGTGGGCCTCGCTGCCGCTCGGGCCCTCGCCCTGCGCGGCCACAGCGTGATCGTGGTGGAAGCTACGGGGGGCATTGGCAATGGCGTGTCCTCGCGCAACAGCGAGGTGATCCATGCGGGGATGTATTATCCGTCCGGCTCGCTGCGCGCCCGCCACTGCGTCGAAGGGCGGCGCAGGATCTATGCCTTCTGCGAAAGCCATGGCGTGCCGCATGCGAAATGCGGCAAACTTATCGTGGCCACCAACGATCTCGAACTGGCCAAGATCGAGGGCATCTACGAGCAGGGGCTGGCGAACGGCGTCGAGGGCTTGTCCTTCCTGACCGGCGAAGAGGCGCGGCAGCTTGAGCCGAACCTCTCCTGCACCGGCGCGGTGCTCTCGGGAGAGACCGGTATCATCGACAGCCACGCGCTGATGCTCGCGCTTCAGGGCGATCTGGAGGATGCCGGCGGCGTCATTGCCTTCCATGCGCCGGTTGAGCGCATCACCCGCAGCGGCAAGGGTTGGAACGTGCAGGTGAGTGGCGCTGACGCAACGGAGATTGCGGTGGATGCCGTGGTCAACGCAACCGGCCTCGGGGCTCAGGCACTTGCTCGTGTGACGGAGGGCTACCCGGCCGAGCGCGTGCCGCCGCTCGTGCTGGCCAAAGGCAATTATTTCGGCTGCCTCGGCAAGCCCGCCTTCTCGCGGCTGGTCTATCCGGCCCCTGTCGACGGCGGTCTCGGAACCCATGTGACGCTGGATCTTGCCGGCCGCATGCGATTTGGGCCTGATGTGGAATGGATCGAGCGTGAGGAATACGAAGTCGATCCGCGCCGAGCTGAGAGCTTCTACGCCTCCATTCGGCGCTACTGGCCAGGTTTGCCCAACAGCGCATTGGTGCCGGACTATGCAGGCATCCGCCCCAAGCTCACCGGGCCGGGCGAAAAGGCCGCCGATTTCACGATCGACAGTCCAGCGGAGCATGGACTGGACGGTCTCGTTCACCTCTTCGGCATCGAGAGCCCAGGACTGACGTCGTGTCTCTCGATCGCCGAGGATGTGGCGGAAAGGTTGAGTGCTTAGGATTTTTGCTGTCATTCCCGGCTCAGCTCTCACGAGCCGCCCCGGAATGACAGTAGTGAGTTTTAAGCCCTGAAGAACAGCAGCGTCAGCAGCAGGAATGTCGGGATCAGAATGGCGCCCGACCAGAGCAGGTAGCCGAAGAAGCTCGGCATCTTCACGCCGCCCTCGCGGGCGATCGCATAGACCATGAAGTTGGGTGCATTGCCAATATAGGAGTTAGCGCCCATGAACACGGCGCCGGCCGAGATTGCAGCCAGCGTCATTGCGCCTGCCGTCATCAGCTGCTGCGGGTTGCCGCCGGCGAGCTCGAAGAACACGAGATAGGTTGGCGCATTGTCGAGGAAGGACGAGAGGCCGCCTGAGAGCCAGAAATAGGCGGCGTTGTTGGCGCTGCCATCTGGGTTCGTCACGAGGGCGACGAGGGGGGCGAAGGCCCCGCTGGCGCCGGCCCGCAGCATGGCGAGTACGGGAATGATGGCGATGAAGATGCCGGCAAAGAGCTTCGCCACCTCCTTGATCGGCCCCCAGGAGAAGCCGTTCTCGGCCCGGTTGGCCTCCGAGGTGACTTTCAGCGAAACGATGGTGACGGCGATCATGATGAGATCGCGCAACGTATTGGCGAGTTCGATCTCGGTGCCGAGCACCGTCATGCGCCCCAGATCGACCGTGGCGCTCATGAGGATCGCCGCGATGATGATGAGGATCAGCAGGAAGTTGAAGCCGCCTACGACGCGCACCGGGTTGTCCGGCGTCGGGTCCGGCCGTATGTGGCCTTCCCGGCGGTAGATCACCAGATCGATCACGAAGAACAGGACGAGCAGGAGACCGCTGGCGAAGAGCGTCTCGGGAAAGAGATGCGTGGTCGTCCAGAAGAAGTCGACGCCGCGCAGGAAGCCGAGGAAGAGCGGCGGGTCGCCCAGCGGCGTCAGCGAGCCGCCGATATTCGACACCAGGAAGATGAAGAACACGATCACGTGCACGTTGTGCCGCCGGTCGTCATTCGCGCGCATCACCGGACGGATCATCACCATGGAGGCGCCGGTGGTGCCGATGAAGCTCGCCAGCACCGTGCCGATGCCGAGCAGGATCGTGTTGGTGCCTGGCGCGCCATGGATGTTGCCGCGCACGAGAATGCCGCCCGCCACCGTGAACAGGGCGAGCAGCAGCAGAATGAACGGGATGTATTCAAGAAGCGCCGTATGGGCGAGCGCATGGATCGCCGTCGTCGGTCCGAAAGCGACAGCCATGGGAACCAGCACCAGCAGGCCCCAGAGGGCTGCGATCTTGCCCTGGTGGTGCTCCCAGAAATGAGGCGCCAGCAACGGGAACAGCGCGATGGACAACAAGATGCCCACGAAGGGCAGGGCCCAGACGACCCCGAGGCTCGCGCCGTCGAACTCGGCCGCAAGGGCAACCTGAGGCAGGAGGGTCAGGGCGGCGGCGAGCGCCAAGCTCAGAGGGCGAAACATGCGGAGGGTCCCCAGCGGCCGGTGGCCGGCTCGTTCTTCAAAGATCGAGAACAGCTTGTAGGGGAACGGATTTGAGGCTGCAACGGCGTGGCCGTTAACCGGCTATTCACCATAAGTCAAAGATAGTACAACATCGTTACAAAGCCTTGCTGTGCCAGGGGGTTGCCAGCCGATGTGCCGCTTTCTCGCCTACCGGGGGGAGCCGATCTTCCTCGACGAACTCGTCTGCGCCCCGGCCCATTCGCTGGTGCACCAGTCGCTGCACGCGGTCGAGGCCAAGACCGGCACGAACGGGGACGGGTTCGGCATCGGCTGGTATGGCGAGCGCCCGGAGCCCGGCGTCTACCGGGAGGTCCGCCCCGCCTGGTCCGACGAGAACCTGCGCAGCCTGTGCGAGCAGGTGCGTTCAAAGCTCTTCTTCGCTCATGTACGCGCCTCAACCGGCACCTCGACCACGCGGGCGAACTGCCATCCCTTCACCCATGGCCGCTACCTGTTCATGCATAACGGCCAGATCGGCGGTTACGGGCGCATCAAGAGGCGCCTCGAATCTCTGATCCCGGACGAACTCTACGACCGGCGCCTCGGCACGACGGATTCGGAGGCGATCTTCCTCACGGCCCTTGCCAACGGGCTGGCCGAAGAGCCTGTGACCGCCATGGCCAGGACGCTCAAAATCGTGCGCGGCCTGATGACCGAGGCTGGGATAGAGGAAGCCCTGCGCTTCACCGCTGCCTTCACGGACGGCGAGAGCCTCTGGGCCTACCGCTGGGCCTGCGATGCCAAGCCGCCGACCCTCTATTTCCGCGAAGATAACGGCAACCTTCTGGTCGTGTCAGAGCCCATCGACGACAAGACAAAGGGCTGGCGCGAAGTGCCCAAGGGCTGCAGCCTTCTGGCCAAAGGGGGCAGCATCGCGGTGGAATGTCTGAATGAGGCCATGGGCCGGCTGGCGGCCTGACAGCCTCAGGCGTTCAGCCTGTTCATGGGCTGGGCAATCAGCGACTGCAGCGCGCCTCTCAATGCTTCCATCTGCAGGTCGGTCTCTGCCTGAATAACGCTTTCATCCGGTGCGTGAAGGGCCCGCAGGCGCGCGTTCTCGGCCTCGAGCCGCTCGTTTTCCGCCATGAGGATCGCCACCTTTTCCTGAGCGATGCGAAGGCGGGCCTGCGCGTCGTTGCGCTCTTCCTCGCGCAGCTGTGCGCGGTCGCGCCAGAGGCGGGCGGCAACACTGCCTGCTTCATCACTCATGGCCGGCTCCTCACAGAATCGACGGGTCGTTGGGAAGCGCGATCCTAGAGGCCAGGTCTTAATCGATCGTTGGTGACCGGATGGGGAGCTATGGCTCAAGAACGGGGATGGCCGCGACACTCTCGCCCGACAATGCCAGCCTTGCATGGCGTTCATGGGCCTGCTCGACCCAGTCGGCCGCGATGGACTGGTTGAGAAAGAAGGGTATCAGGCGGCCCTCGTCATGAGCTTTCAGGAACTCTGCCAGAGCTGCGTGCTCGATCCGCCTGTCCTGCGCGGTCTGCAGGCTTTCGGCCCGATCCTCCGAGTGCTCCTCGGCCAGGAAGAAATAGGCTGGAGCATAGCCGGGATGTTCCTTGATGAAGGCAATGAGCCTCGCCTTGCGCTCCGCGCCGTCGAACTGCAGGGCATGGACCAGGGCCGTCGCGCGGGTCGGAACATCCTCATTCAACTCGGCATAGACCTGCCGGGCGATGAACCGCCCTTCGTGGGCCCGCACCAGTGCCGCATAGCGCAGATGCGGATCAACGAATTCAAGGCCCATCCGGGCCAGAGTGTAATATGCGCGATGTGCCCCGATGGACTCGCCTTTCGCCTCAAGGAGCAGGGCGTTGTGATACAGGCCGGGCGCGGAATGCGGATCGTCGATCTGTCCTCCTCTTTGCACAAGCCCTGAGAAGGCCTCAATCGGATTGGTGGGCAGCAGGAGCGTCTGAGCACTCTGCTGGACCGGACGCAGAATCCCGGCTTCGGCTGTCAGTAGGTCCATCGGCCTTGAAGGCTGGTCCTGGGAGACAAGCCCGCCTGCGCCTACGAGGACGATGAGGCAGGCGCTTGCCAAAACCAGGGTGGACATGGCCGGGGTCCGCAGAGAAGAGCGCTGCGGATCCAACGGGATAGCTGCATCCGGGCCGGGGATCGCAAAAGCATGGACCGGGAAGGGGATGTTCTTAACCTGCCGCTCGCCGATGTCGACGAAGGGGACGGCGATATGACCGGAGACGGCCTCATGCACGGCTCGCGAGAGGCAGATGCCTCCCGGCGCAGCCAGAGTCTCCAGCCGGGCCGCGATGTTGACGGCCATCCCGAGGAGATCGTCCTGGCGCTCGACCACCTCGCCCACCGAGATGCCGATGCGGAACCTCACCCGCTTGTTCGGCGCAGAGGGAAGGTTCTGGGCCCTCATGTAATCCTGGATGTCGATGGCCGTACGCGTGGCCTCCACGGCGCTGTCGAACTCGCACATGATCGAGTCCCCGGCCGTGTTGAAGACGCGCCCACCATGATGGGTGACAAAGTCATCCAAGACGTTGCGATAGGATGCGAGCTGCTGCAGCGTTCCGTCCTCATCCTCCGCGATGAGCCGGGAGAAGCCCACGATGTCTGCAGCGAGAATGGCAGCCACCTTCCGCTTCATGGGCGGCCTTTGCGGCGCATGAAGGCTTCAGAGCGAAGCTGTGATGGTCCCCTACATCCCGGCAAGATGAGGCCCCGTTGTTTATATGTTACAATATAGCGCCTGCCGAAGAGGAAGGAAAGAGGCTCCTCCGGAATTGTTATTGGCCAGGCCCGTCCCGAACTCCCGCCTTAACCATCCAGTTCAGGATAGCGCCGAAAGATGCCTTCCTCGTTGAAGGGAATACGCCGTGGGCTTGCGAGGTAAGATTTGATCCGTGATCTTTCCGCTACGGCGATACGCAGGGCTGCGACACGGGGCGCTTTCTTCAAGGCACGCTTCGTGGCTTTGGGGAATGCGTAAGACAAGCCCTCGACAGCCTGAAAGAGAGACAGGTCGACATAGGTGAGCGATTTGCCGACGAGATGCGCGGATCCGGCCGGATTGCGGGCGAGGATCGTTTCGAACCAGTTCAAGAATTTTGGAATGCGGTCATCCCGGAACTCCTGCGCCCGTCGGAGCGCCTCCACTTTCTGGTCCTCGTAATACAGGCTGATACCCACCGGGTGATGAGTGTCGTGCGCCTCCGCCACGACATCACTGAGCGTGAGCTGGATCTGATGCGTCCACAGGCCTCCGGCCGGATCCTTCGGGGCGAGGCCGTGGCGGGCGCCGAGATAGAGCAGGATCGCGGCCGTCTGGCCGATGACGGTCTCGCCGTCCTTCAGGAAAGGCGGCGCGAAGGGCGGATGATCCACGCGCTCCATCATGCGCATCATAACGGCAAGGCCCTCGGATTCCCGCGCTACGTCGGTGTAGTCGGCGCCCGCTTCCTCAAGCGCCAGTCGCACGAACTCGCCGCGCCCCTGGATCGTGGGCCAATAGTAGAGTTCGTAGGCCATCATATGGCTCCTGAATCGGTCATAAGGATGAGCGATTAAAGCCGGCTTGCGCGAGGAGTTCCTTCTTCAATCCATCGTGACCGGGTGCACAGGACGTCCCGTCTGTGCGAAAGAGTCGATATTCGCCAGGGTGATTTCGGAGATGTTGGTGAGCGCCTCCTGGGTGAAGAAGGCTTGGTGGCCGGTTAACAGCACGTTCGGAAAGGTGAGGAGGCGTGCGAACAGGTCGTCTCGGATGATCTCAGCGGAATGGTCACGGAAGAACAGTTCGCTCTCTTCCTCGTAAACGTCGAGAGCAAGGCTGCCGATCGCGCCGCTCTTCAACCCGGCGATGACTGCGTGAGTGTCGATGACGCTCCCGCGGCTGGTATTCACCAGCATCACACCAGGACGACAAGTGCTGATCGCGGCCTTGTCGATGAAATGATGAGTCTCTGGGGTCAGCGGGCAATGGAGCGTGATAATGTGGGATTGACCCAGAAGCTCTGCCTTCGAAACGTAGCGGGCTCCCAGAGCCTCTACATCGGGATTCGGGTAAGGATCGAAGGCGAGACAATGGCAGCCGAAACCCTGGAGAATGCGCAGCACGACTTGGCCGATCTTGCCCGTGCCGATCACCCCGACGGTCTTGCCATGGAGATCGAAGCCGAGCAGCCCCTCGAGGGAGAAGTTGCCCTCACGCACGCGGTTATAGGCCCGGTGAGTCTTGCGGTTCAGCGTGAGGATGAGGGCAAGGGTATGCTCGGCGACCGCGTGGGGCGAGTAGGCCGGCACTCGCGCGATCATGATTCCGTTTGCGCTCGCTGCCTTGAGATCTACATTGTTGAAGCCGGCGCAGCGAAGAGCGATCAGGCGCACTCCATTCTTGGCAAGGTGTGCAAGACAGCGGGCATCGAGGGTATCGTTGACGAAGGCGCACACTGCTTGGGCCTCTCCGGCCAGCGGTGCAGTCGCTGCAGAGAGGCTTGGCTCGTAATAGTCGAGCTCATGGCGATGAGCGTTGGCCGCGTCGAGAAAGCGGCGGTCGTAGGAGGTGGTGCTGAACACGGCAACGCGCATGGGAGCCTCCTGATAGAGCCTGCTCTTGGCGAGACAGTCTCATTCTAGCGCCTTCTCGCACGGAGGGTATCTAATTTCGTGCGGGCGTGTCTTGCGCTGCAAGACCGAGCAGCGCTTCACCCTCAAGACGAAGGTGCCGGTGGGAAAGATCGCGCATGCCGATGGACTCATAAAAGCGAAGTGCCGGGCGATCTTCCTCAACGAAGAGTTCGATCCGCTCCCAGCCTCTCTCCCGAGCCGTTTGCGCCACAGCCGCCATCAGCCGTCGCGCTGCACCCGACCGTCTTTCCGGCGGGGAGACATAAAGTGCGTGCACGATTCCCATCGGCTTGCCACGCCAGCCTGCATAACCGCGAAAGAATGAGACGAACCCGATGGGCCTCTCCGCGCGTTCGGCGATAAAGGCTTCGAAGAGTGGGTCGGGTCCGAAACCATCATTCCGAAGGCGCTCCGGGGATGTCCATGGAGCCTGCCCGGGCAGATGATCGTCGACCAATCCGGCCATGAAGCGGAAGATGGTTTCAGCGTCGCCAATGACAGCCTTTCGGATATTGAGTTCCAAAGCTGTCATGGCGAGCTTAATGTGCCTCGTCCCAGTTCTGCGCGGCTCGTGCGTCCACTGCGAGCGGCACCTTCAGCGACACGGCCGGGAAGGGGGCTTCCGTCATGACGCGGGAGATCACCGGCAGGCTGGCCTCGACCTCGTCGTCGGGCACCTCGAACACCAGTTCGTCATGCACCTGCAGCAGCATGCGGGCGGAGAGGCGCTCGGCTTTGAGCGCATCCTCCATGCGGATCATGGCACGGCGGATGATGTCGGCAGCGGTGCCCTGGATCGGTGCGTTGATCGCCTGACGCTCCACGCCCGCGCGCTCGGACGGGTTGCCGGACCGGATCTGCGGGTAGTGGCAGATGCGCCCGAACAGCGTGGTCACGTAAGTCTTCTCGCGCACGAATTTCTTCGTGTCGTCGATATAGGTGCGGATGCCCGGAAAACGCTCGAAATACTGCTTGATGAAAGCCGAGGCTTCCTGGTTGCCGATGCCCAGACGAACGGCCAGGCCGAAGGCCGAGATGCCGTAGATGATGCCGAAATTGATGGTCTTGGCCTGACGGCGCAGGTCCGACGTCATCTGGTCGAGCGGCACGCCGAACATGGCAGACGCCGTCGCCGCGTGAATGTCGACGCCGTTGGCGAAGGCCTCCTGCAATTGCGGAATGTCGGCGATGTGGGCGAGCAGGCGCAGCTCGATCTGGCTGTAATCCGCCGAAATGATCTTGTGGCCTTCCTGCGCCACGAAGGCCTTGCGGATCTTGCGGCCCGCTTCCGTGCGGATCGGGATGTTCTGCAGGTTCGGATCCGACGAGGACAGGCGCCCCGTCGTGGTGGAGGCCAGCGAGAACGAGGTATGAACCCGCTTGGTCTCAGGGTTCATGTGCTCCTGCAGTGTGTCCGTATAAGTGGACTTCAGCTTGGAGAGTTGGCGCCATTCGAGGATCTTGGCCGGCAGCTCGTGGCCGGCCTGCGCCAATTCGTCGAGAAGCGTCGCGGGTGTAGCCCACTGACCAGAGGGCGTCTTCTTTGCGCCGGGCAGGCCCATGCGGCCGAACAGGATGTCGCCGATTTGCTTCGGTGAGCCGAGCGAGAATTTTTCGCCCGCCATCTCGTGAATCTCGTCTTCGAGGCGCGCGAGAGACTGCGAGAAATCGCCCGAGAGGCGGCTGAGGATCTGCCGGTCGACCATGATGCCGCGCATCTCCATGCGGGCGAGCACGTCCACCATCGGGCGCTCCAGCGTCTCGTAGACGGTGGCGCGGCGCTCGGCGACGAGGCGGGGCTTAAGCACGTGCCAGAGCCGCAGCGTGACATCCGCATCCTCGGCCGCATAGGCCGTGGCTTTGCCGATCTCGACTTTGTCGAAGGTCACCTTGTTCCGGCCCGTGCCGGCCACATCCGAGAAGGTGATCGGCGAGTGGCCGAGATGCCGGCGCGAGAGCTCGTCCATGCCGTGCGAGCCCTTGCCCGCATCGAGCACGTAGGAAATCAGCATGGTGTCGTCGTAGGGCTGCACCTCGATGCCGTGGCGCTTGAACACGATCCAATCGTATTTCATGTTCTGGCCCACTTTAAGAACGGACGAGTCCTCCAGCATCGGGCGGATCGCATCGAGCGCGTCGGTGACGGGGATCTGCCCCTTCACGAGGCCGCCGCCGAAGAGATCGGATTCGTCCCGGTGCTGCAGCGGAACGTAGCAGGCCTTGCCCGGCGCCAGCGCCAGGGAGAAGCCAACGATGTCCGCGCGGTTGGCGTCGAGATCGCTCGTCTCAGTATCGACCGCCACATGGCCCTGCTCGCGGGCGAGCGCCACCCATTCCTTCAGGCGCTCCAGGCTGGTGACGGTCTCGTAGGCCGTCACGTCGATGGGCACGGAAGAGGCTTCCGTCGCGCGCTTTCCGGCTAGTTGCGACGGCGTGCCGAGGCCCTCGACGGGTTTGCGGAGCGTCGCGGTCTCCGGCAGGTCGAGGCCCGCAAAGGGATCGACCTCGCCCGAGGACGCATCGGCCTTCTCGAAGAACGGCACCGCATCGTCGGTGGGAGCCGTCACGCCGGTGCCGGTCCAGCGGATCGCCTCGCCGCCTGGCATCAGGCGCGGGTCGGGTGGGATCGCCGAGGGGTCGGCCTCATAGAGCTCTGCCACGCGGCGCGTAATCGTGTTGAACTCCATGGCCTTGAGGAAGCCCACCAGCGTCTTCGGATCGGGGTCCGGCACGCGCAGCTCGTCGAGCGGCACCGGCACGGGCGCTTCGCAATCGAGCGTCACCAGCTTCTTGGACAGGCGCGCGATCTCCGCGTTGGCAATCAGGCTCTCGCGGCGCTTGGGCTGCTTGATCTCGGGCGCGCGCTCCAGCAGCGTTTCGAGATCGCCGTATTCCTTGATGAGCTGGGCTGCGGTCTTCAGCCCGATGCCGGGCACGCCCGGCACGTTGTCCGAACTGTCGCCCATGAGCGCCAGCACGTCGCCGATCTTGTCCGGCGGGATACCCTCCCACTTCTCGATCACGGCGGCCTCGTCCAGATTGCGCTCGGGCCGGTAGCCCGGCTTGCCCTTGGAGCCGGACTCGAAATCGTAGAAGCACACCTTTGGCCCTACGAGCTGCATCAGATCCTTGTCGGACGAGATGATGAGCACGTCCGCCCCGCGCGCCTTCGCCTGCTGGGTATAGGTCGCGATGAGATCGTCCGCCTCGTAGCGCTGCAGCTCCACCGGCTCGAGCCCAAAGGCGCGGATCGCCTCGCGCATGATCGGCATCTGGACCTTCAGGTCCTCCGGCGCGTCCGGCCGGTGGCCCTTGTAGTCCTCGTAGAGCTCCTTGCGGAACGAGCCCTCGGACTTGTCGAGCACGATGGCCAGATGCGTGGGCTTCAACCCCGCCGCCCCGTCGCGCATGAACTGGAGCAGCTTGGACACGAAAAGCCGCACGGCCCCCGTGGGCATCCCGTCCGAGGAGCGGGAATTGTACTTCTGGTCCTGGTTCATGGACTGGAAATAGGCCCGGAAGATGAAGGACGAACCGTCGACGAGAAACACATGATCGCCGGCTTGGACAGGACGGGAGGACGAAGGCATCGGGTCTCGGGGGCTTTGGGGCTGCTCTACAGAGGAAGAAATAGCGGGTCCGGGGGCGGATGGCTATGGCGTCGGCGGACCGAGCGTCTCTGTGAGCTGTCAGACCCGATCCGGGGCAGGGTGCCGCTGAGGCCGGATCGCGTCTCACTCCGGAGCGGTAGATTTAGGTGGCGATGGATAAGGAGTCTTTCTTCAGAAAAGTCTTTGAAATCAGATACTATTTCCCCATGACGTAACGAGACTCGATCTTTCGCAGGTGCTCTCAAGCTTTACCTTGTGCGTCAACGCACATGAGCACCCCTTTACAAGCTATAACCTTGCATTAAGTGTGGCCACTGCATATTACAACATCACAAGGGCCGCCATGTGATTCCATCGCTGGGCAGGTCACGACATTAGCAAGTTTGGGAGAGATTGATGGCTATCGACGTTTGGAAACCAGAACATTGGGTTCGTGCCGTAGACACTTCCGTAAACAGGGCGAATGTGACGTCTCTCGCAAATGGTGGCTATGTCATCGGCTGGCGTGAGGGCAATATTATCAAGCTCCAGATCTTCGACGGAGCGGGAAACCCGTCCGGTGGGGTCTTCCCGATCGATGCAGGTTCGACGGCCAACCAGACTTACCTCAATATCCAAGCCGCCGGGAGCGACGGCAGTTTCGTCGTAACCTGGACGGAAGTGGATACTCCTTCTGGCGGCTCTACCAGTTACGACGTCAAGGCGCGGGTGTTCAAGCCGAACGCGGCTGGTGTATTCACGCCAGGCAATATCCATACAGTCTCGGAAAATGGCACGGCAGAGCAGACCGTCAACGCAGCGTTGGCAACGCGGCCGGAGGGCGGCTTCGTCAGCGCCTACATGCAGGGATCGAGCATCGTCTTTGCAATGCATGGTGAGGACGGTCAGAAGCTGACCAACGGAACGTTGACCGTCGATACGGGCGTCAACCCAGAAGTGACACGGATCAGGCCTAACAAATACGTCGTCTCGTATAGCGAAGCCGGCGAAATCCATTTCCGTATCATCAATACGTCCAGCGGCAGCCCCGTTTTCGAGGGGGCAGAGGGCACTGCGGGTGCGGGGTTCAGAGGGGAGGTCGTTGCCATCTTGGATCCCAATGGGATTCCAAACGGAAAGTTCACGGTCGTTAGTTACACAACTGTGAGCCACCCATCCCCGACGGGGAACTGGGAAAAGATCGTCTTCACCACACACAACGAAGATGGAACTGTTCAACGCCAATCCACCAAAATTACTGATTGGGCTACTGGCTCCGAAGATATCATGAACGTCACGGCGCTGCGTGGCGGTCGCTTCGCCGTAACATATACCGGCTCGAAGGCGGACGACGGCCGCCTGTCAGAATATGAATTCATTATGTTGAAAATTGTGGAGGCCGATGGGTCCGTATCGGCTCCCTTTGTCCTCAGCGCCAAAGACGACCAATCTTTTCCCACGATCAGCGAAATGGCGGATGGTCGCCTCGTTGCGACATGGCAGGACTGGACGCGGGGGAACAGCGCTATCGCTTCAAAGATCGTCGATCCGCGCATCGCGGGCGTGACGGTCAACGGTACGGAAGGTGCCGATATCTATTATGGGACGAACATCGTAGACAAAGTGGATCGCCTGAATGGGTATGCCGGGACGGATTCACTTTATGGCGGTGCCGGAGATGACTTCCTGGACGGTGGCGCTGGGGCGGATCGTCTCGATGGTGGAACAGGCTACAATTGGGCTTCTTACAGCACTGCCGCGGTGATTGGCACTTCAGAAGGAGTGACGGTCAACCTCAATAACACATCCGAGAACAGGAGCGAGGCTATCGGTGATCAGTACATCAACATTCATGCCCTGGAGGGTTCGAATTTCGATGACAAACTGACCGGCTACGCCACTGTCGGCACGGCTCTCAACGGTGGAGAGGGCGCTGATACGCTGATCGGCGGCACGGGGAACGATGACCTCATTGGAAGTAACGGCGACGATATCCTGATCGGTGGCGGGGGAGACGATGGCTACTTTGCAGGCCAGGGCACCGACACCGTCAGCTATGAGAATGCCAAAGCCGGCATTGCCCTTTACCTCGTCGATTGGGACAAGAACAAAGGCGATGCCGCCGGCGATCGCTTTGATTATAGTGAGATCGAAATCTATGTCGGCACTGCTTTCAATGACGTGATGTCTGCCTATGAAGATCAAAAGAGCGATATTTTCTACGGCGGCAAGGGACAGGACATTCTTCTGGGACGAGTCGGTAGCGATGAGCTCTATGGCGAGGACGGGGACGACACTCTGGATGGCGGCGAAGGCGGCGACGTCCTCGATGGCGGGGCCGGCTTCAACTATGCGACATACGAGACACATGGTAACGGCGTGAGGGCCGATCTTTCCGGCGGGGCTGGTACGGGTCAAGCTTCAGGTGACACTTACGTTAACATCCAGGGGCTGATCGGCGGCGCAGGCAACGACACGCTCATCGGCAGTGACACGAGCGAAGTGAACGTGCTGATTGGCGGCGCAGGGGCGGACCGTCTCGATGGCCTTGGAGGTCACGATGTCGCCAGCTACATCACCTCTGGTAAGGGTCTTGAGATCAATCTCGCGAACACAAGCCTGAGCTCGGATGATGCGAGAAACGACACCTATATCGGGATCGACGCTTGGGACGGTTCGAACTACGCCGATACAATCTCCGGCCGCGAGGTGAATGACGAAATCTACGGCAAGGACGGTGCGGATCGCATCTCCGGTCTCGGAGGCCATGACCACCTGCAGGGCGATGGCGGCAACGACACGCTGATCGGTGGTGCCGGCAACGACACGCTGGTGGGCGGCGCCGGCATGAACACGGGCGTGTTCTCCGGCGCGTTTGGGGATTACACGATCACCCGCTCCGGCAATACCGTCACGGTCGCTCATAAGAGCGGTACCGACACCGATACGCTGACGAATGTCCGCCAGCTTGAGTTTGCCGGCGGCGTGAAGCAGTTCATCAACGAAGCACCCACAGGGCTGTCGCTGTCGAACAATGTCATGGTCGAGAACGCGCCGGTGCGGGCCGTGGTGGGCACGCTGGCGGCCACGGATGCCGATGGCGATGTGCTCACCTACAGCCTCGCAGCCGGCTCGAGCGGTGCCTTTGCCATCGAGGGCAACAGCCTGGTGGTGGCCAGCCCGCTCGACTTCGAGACCAGGCCCCTGCACTCGTTGACCATCGTGGCCAGCGACGCCTATGGCGGCACCACGAGCCTGAACGTGAACATCTCCGTGGCCAACTTCACGGGCGAGACGACGCCGTTCACGATCCGCGGCACCTCACGGGCGGATGCGCTGCGCGGTGAGGCTGGCAACGACACGATCTACGGCAGCACCGGCAACGATACGCTGTATGGTGAGGCTGGCAACGACCGGATCTTTAGCGGGACTGGCAATGACCGGCTGTATGGCGGCTCGGGCAAGGACACCTTCGTGTTCGACACCCGGCTGAGCAAGAGCACCAACGTAGATCGGGTCTACGACTTCAGGTCTGCGGACGACAGCTTCTATCTCGACAACAAGTACTTCACCAAGCTGGGCTCCGGCTCGTTGTCGAAGCCGAAGAAGTTCAAGGCGGACATGTTCGTGGAGGGCCGGAAGGCACAGGATGCCGAGGACCGGATCGTCTACGACAAGAATACCGGCAAGCTGTATTACGACCAGGACGGCACCGGCTCCAAGGCGCAGATCCAGATCGCTACCATCTCCAACAAGACGAAGCTCTACTACCACGACTTCTACGTGATCTAAACGGACGTGAATGGATCGAGCATGGGCCGCCCGGCGAAAGTCGGGCGGTCTTTTTCGTCTGAGATTGCGATAAACCTATGCGGCCTTCAAGCGCGCGAGATCGAGATCAAGCTCGCGCAGGGCCTGCATCACCACGCCTTCCGTCAGCAGGTCCATGGAGGATTCCACCACGTGGATCGTGGCAAGGGCACGCAGTTCCGGGATGGTCTGGGATTCGAGCGCCGCCTCGAAGGAGGGGCGCAGGAGATCCATGGCGCGGGTGCCGGGGCCACAGATCACGATGTGGTCGGGCTCCAGCGTCTGGATCAGGATGCCGACCGCATCGCCCAACACCTCGCCGGCGGCATGGAACAGGTTGACCAGGGCAGGATCGCCGGCGCGCGCCTGTTCGACGATGGCCCCCATGGCCTCCTCGCCCGGCAGCAGCAGGGTCGGGGCGGGGCGATGGTCGATGAGCTGCGCGTCCCGGTGCAGGGCGTAATCGGCGAGATAGGCCTCGATGCAGCCGCGCCCGCCGCAGCGGCATTGCGGGCCGCTTCGGCGCAACCTCACATGGCCGAACTCGGAGCCGCCGAATCGGGCGCCGCGATAGAGTTCGCCCTGGATGAGAAAACCGAGGCCGACGCCGTCGCCCACCATCAGGCACGCAGTGCGGCCGGAGCGCAGATCGGCGTTGCGCTGCGCGATCGCGAAGGCCATAGCGCTGGCGTCGTTCTCCATCAGCACCGGCTTGCCGAGGCGCTGTCTCAGCCCTGCGGCCAGGGGCAGGTCGCGGGTGCCCAGCACCGGGCTCCAGGCCACGATTCCGTCGCGGGTGTCCACATAGCCCTGGCAGGCCAAGCCCACCGCCTTCACGTCCCGTGCGCCGCTCTCCTCGGCAAAGGCCGCGATGGTGTGGGCGAGCACGTCCATCAGCTCCTCGCCCCCAAGATTGCGCAGGGGGCGTTCCACGTGGCGGCTCGCGCGGGTGCGCCCGGCGCTGTCCACGAGCCGCAGCTCGATGCGGTTGAAGCCGGTCCAGACGCCAACGACGGAGCCCAGGGTCTCGGCGAAGTAGAGGCGGGTCTTGGGCCGGCCCCGGAGCAATCCGGGGCTCTGGTCCGGGCTGTCCTCCGCTACCAGCACGCCCTCGTCGAGAAGGGTTGCCGCGAGTTCCGAGACGCTGGCGGGGCTCATGCCGAGGTGCTGGCCGATCTCGACCCGCGCCATGGGGCCTTCCCGGCGCAAGGCATCGAGCAGGCGCCGGCGGGCGGTTTCGCGGGGAGAGAGAGGCAGCGATGTCATGGATGCACTTTATTCACAGCTTGAATAAATCAAAACTGGGAGATGCGGATATCAGACCAAAATATTAGTTCCTGGGCGCTTGAAGGCTGCAATGGCTCGTATAATTATTTCCGCGCTCGAACAATAACGCATGGCAGGTTGAGCCACGTCCGTCGGTCCCGCGGGCCGACAGCTGCCATGAGCGCGGTGCTTTCCAAAGGTGGCGCCGCCCAGGAGGAACACCGATGATTTCGAAGAAACACGCTCTCATCTCGCTTGCCGCTCTGGCCCTGTCTGCCGGTGCCGCCTTCGCCCAGGGCAAGGGCCCCGTGGTCGGCGTCAGCTGGTCGAACTTCCAGGAAGAGCGCTGGAAGACCGACGAAGCCGCCATCAAGGCTGCAGTCGAGAAGGCCGGCGGCACCTATGTGTCGGCCGATGCCCAGTCGTCACCCGCCAAGCAGCTCACCGACATCGAGAGCCTCATCTCCCGCGGCGCCAAGGCGCTGATCGTGCTGGCGCAGGATGCCGACGCCGTCCGTCCCGCCGTCGAGAAGGCCGTGGCCGAAGGCATCGCGGTCGTGGGCTATGACCGCTTGATCGAGATCCCGCAGGCCTTCTATCTCACCTTCGACAATGTCGAGGTCGGCCGTCTCCAGGCCCGCGAAGTCCTGAAGGTGAAGCCCGAGGGCAACTATGCCTTCATCAAGGGCTCGGGCTCCGATCCCAACGCCAACTTCCTGTTCCAGGGTTCGATGGAAGTGCTGAAGGCCGGCATCGATTCCGGCAAGATCAAGAATGTCGGCGAGGCCTACACGGATGGCTGGCTCCCGGCTAACGCGCAGCGGAACATGGAGCAGTTCCTCACCAAGAACAACAACAAGATCGATGCGGTGATCGCCGCCAATGACGGCACCGCCGGCGGCGCCATCGCGGCTCTTGCTGCGCAGGGTCTTGCGGGCACCGTGCCGGTGTCGGGCCAGGATGCCGACAAGGCGGCGCTCAACCGCGTGGCGCTCGGTACCCAGACCGTGACGGTGTTCAAGGATGCCCGCGAACTCGGCCGCAACGCCGCGGAGATCGCCCTGCAACTCGCCGGCGGCAAGAAGCTCACCGAGATCCAGGGTGCGAAGTCCTGGAACCTCGGCCCGAAGAAGCAGAACATGACGGCCCTGTTCCTCACGCCGGTCGCGGTCACGAAGGACAACCTCAACGTTGTCATCGACGCCGGCTGGGCCTCGAAGGACGTGGTCTGCCAGGGCGTGAAGGCCGGCACGGTCAAGGCCTGCAACTGATCGTATCGTCTGACTGACCTCATCCCCGACAGCGATAAGCTGTCGGGGATATGATTCGTTTACTGAAATCCTTCATCCGCCTCTTGAGCGTGACGTCATGACCGCACCCGCTGCCAGTACCGCCCCGCCGCCGACCGCTGCGTCCGGCTCATTCCTGTCAAAGCTCGAGATCGATGCCCGCATGCTCGGCATGCTGGCGGCGCTTGCCGCGATCTGGATCGGGTTCGATCTTCTCTCCGGCGGCGTCTTTCTTACCCCGCGCAATCTCTGGAATCTGTCGGTGCAGACCGCCTCCGTGGCGATCATGGCCACCGGCATGGTGCTCGTGATCGTAACGCGCAACATCGACCTATCGGTGGGGGCGATTCTCGGCGTGGTCGGCATGATCATCGGCGTGGCCCAAGTGCAGTGGCTGCCGGCCTATCTTGGGCTCGAGCACCCGCTGACGGCGCCGCTCGCGGTGGTGCTGGCCATGGTGATCGGCGGATCCATCGGCTTGTTCCAAGGCTGGCTCATCGCTTACATGAGCATTCCATCCTTCATCGTCACGCTCGGCGGCCTGCTGGTGTGGCGCGGTGCGGCCTGGTGGGTCACGACCGGCCAGACCGTCGCGCCCATGGACACGCGCTTCAAGGCCTTCGGCGGCGGCGTGGAAGGAGCGCTCGGCGCCACCACCACCTGGGTGATCGCGGCTGTGGCCTGCGGTCTCATCATCATTGCGCTCGGCTTATCGCGTCGCCGTCGCATGCGCTTCGGTTTTCCGGTGCGCCCAGGCTGGGCCGATGCGGTGATCGCCGCTGTGGCATGCGGCATCGTTCTTGCGGCCGCGACGATCGCCAATGCCTATCCGCTGCCCGCCGGCACGGCGCGCCGCTGGGCGGAGGCCAACGGTCTCGTCTGGCCTGAGGGCGGATTGTTCATCCCGCACGGGGTCGCGCTGCCGGTGCTGATCGCCATCCTGGTCGGACTGGTGATGACCTTCATTGCCACGCGCCGGCGCTTCGGTCGCTACGTCTTCGCCATCGGTGGCAACCCGGAAGCCGCGGAGCTGTCGGGAATCAACACCCGCTGGACGCTCATGAAGGTGTTCGGCCTTATGGGCCTCCTCTGTGGCATCTCCGCCTGCATATCCACCGCTCGCCTCAATGCGGCGACGAACGCGGCCGGCACCCTCGACGAACTCTATGTTATCGCTTCTGCGGTCATCGGCGGCACGTCGCTGGCCGGCGGCGTCGGCACCATTGCGGGCGCGATGCTCGGCGCTCTCGTCATGCAGTCGCTGCAATCGGGCATGGTGCTGCTCGGCGTTGACACGCCGCTCCAGAACATCGTCGTCGGCGCGGTGCTTGTGCTCGCCGTGTGGGTCGACAGCCTCTATCGCCGCCGCATCAAGTAAGGAGAGGCAACATGCAAACGAATGGAACGACGCCTCTCGTCGAAATGCGCAACATCTCCATCGCATTCGGCGGCATCAAGGCCGTGGATGGCGTGTCGGTCGATCTCCGCCCCGGCGAGGTGGTGGGTCTGCTCGGCCACAATGGCGCCGGCAAGTCGACGCTCATCAAGATCCTGTCCGGCGCCTACAAGCCGGATGCCGGCGAGATCTACGTGAACGGCGAGCATGCCGATATTGCGACGCCGCGGGATGCCAAGCGCTATGGCATCGAGACGATCTACCAGACCCTCGCGCTTGCCGACAACATCGATGCGGCCGGCAACATCTTTCTCGGACGCGAGGTCCTCACGCCCTACGGCACCCTCGACGATGCGACGATGGAGGCCGAGACCCGCAAGGTGATGGCGCGGCTCAACCCGCATTTCCGCCGCTTCAAGGAGCCCGTGAAGGCGCTCTCCGGCGGACAGCGGCAATCGGTGGCGATCGCGCGGGCGATCTACTTCAACGCCCGCGTACTCATCATGGACGAGCCGACCGCGGCTCTCGGACCCGCCGAGACCCAGCAGGTGGCCGATCTCGTGCTGCAGCTGAAGAAGGAAGGCATCGGCATCTTCCTCATCAGCCACGACATCCACGACGTGTTCGGCCTCGCCGACCGGGTAAGCGTGATGAAGAACGGCAAGCTCGTCGGTTCGGCCAATGTGCAGGACGTGACGCAGGACGAGGTGCTCGGCATGATCATCCTCGGCAAATGCCCTCCGGGTGCAACGCCGGGGCCGGGCGCGAGTTGACCGGCTGCGAGCTAACAGTTGGCATCATCCCGGACGGAGCGGAGCGACGATCCGGGATCGTATACAGGACAGAGCGCCATACTCGTCATGCGGTTTCGGGTTCTGCTCCGCAGCCCCGAGATGACGACTTTTTCTTTTGAGGTATGTGAGGATTCATGACCCAGACCATTTACGGCTCCCTGAAGGGCAAGACCGTTCTCATCACCGGCGGCGCCAGCGGCATCGGCGAGAGCATTGCGCGTTCGTTCCATGCTCAAGGAAGCAAGGTCGCCATCCTCGACTACAATGCCGAGGCCGGCCAGGCGCTGGAGAAAGAACTCGGCGAGCGTGTGCATTTTGAGCACAGCGACGTGCGCGACATTCCCGCCTTCCAGGCTGCGATCCGGCGCGCGAGCGATGCGGTCGGCCCGATCACCATCCTCGTCAACAACGCGGCGCGCGATGACCGCCACACCATCGATCAGGTGACGCCAGAATACTGGCGCGAGCGCTTCGCCACCAATCTCGACCACCAGTTCTTCGCAGCACAGGCCGTGCTGCCCGACATGGAGAAGGCGGGCGGCGGCTCGATCATCAACATGGGCTCCACGAGCTACATGGTGAGCGACGACTCCTTTGCGGCCTACAAGGCCGCGAAGTCCGCTTCGGTCGGGCTCACCCGTGCACTGGCGCGGGAACTCGGGCCGAAGAACATTCGCGTCAATTGCCTCGTTCCGGGCTGGATCATGACCCAGCGCCAGATCGATCTCTGGCTCACACCGGAGGGCGAGGCGGAGCTGCTCAAGCGTCAATGCGTGAAGCGCAAGCTCGTCCCGCAGGACATCGCCAATTTCACGCTGTTCTTAGGCTCCGACGATTCCAGCGCCATGTCGGCACAGACCTATCTCGTGGACGGCGGCTGGGTTTGATCACTGTGGTCGGCGCTATGTCACTGCCCGGCTAGTACGTTGCGGGACGATGTCTAAATCTCTGACCTCAGGGAGAAAGCGCGTTCCGCAGCCTTTCATCCCTGACTAGGCGAGCTTGGAACTTCGGAAGAAATTGACGAGTCATGAAGGCTTGGACCTGCGGGATCATGTTCTCCGTGAACTTGGTCATCTTCCTCCCAACGCGGGAGCCTACAGGTGTTCTATAAAAATCGTAGAAAGCTCCAATCTCTTCTTCAGTTAACTCCTTCTTGTAGAGATCAACAACGAAGGCGGTGAACTCAGGTTTCATGTTGTTTATCTCGTCCCCAGCGATATTAGCAATGTGTTCAGCAAGCTCAGGGGTGATCTTGTTCGAAGACCTTCGAAGCTGGTTTACCATCAGCGGCTTGAAGCCTTCGAACGCTGCATTCGTAACCCTCTGAAAGTCCGTAATTTCGAGAATATACTTCACCTTTTCATCAACGGATAAGGCTTGGGAAAATGCGTGCAAAGGCCAAGTCAGAAGAGATGCGAGCACTATTGTTCGGAGAGCTTTGGGCATAACCCACCTTGGTCATCATCAATGTCGACGTTCCAAAGTTGCACACGTCGCGCTTCTAGACAACCTTCGCGAAGGTGCTGGCTCTACCGTGCTGCTGCCACCGGAGGGCTATCATCGATCAAAACTCTGTCTTCTTTCTTCTCAACCGTCTTCATCGTATCCCGCCGCACCACGAGGCACAGGAGCACCAGCGGGATAGCGATGGCAGCCGTGCTAGTGAAGAGGGCCGGGTAGCCGTAGGCTTCGACTACAACACCGGAGGCGCCGCCGATGAGCTTGCCGGGCAGCGCATAGAGCGAGCTGAGAAGCGCGTACTGTGTGGCGGCAAATCCGGGCGCTGTCAGGCCGGACATGTAGGCGACGAGAGCCGCGCCTGCGAAACCCCCGGCGAAATTGTCGACGCTGATCGAAAGCGTGAGGTTCCAAAGCGTTGCATTTCCAGACGCTAGCCACGAGAACATCAGGTTCGATCCGGCGGCAATGACCGCGCCGATGAGCAAGGGCCACCAGAGGCCGATCCGTGTGAGCGCCAGGCCACCGGCAAAGGCGCCAATGATGCCGATCCAGACCCCATAAAGCTTCGACACATTGGCGATGTCGGCTTTGCTGAAACCAAGATCGATATAGAGCGGATTCGCCATGATGCCGCTCGCATAATCAGGGATTCGGTAGCACGCGATGAGCGCGAGGATCGGGACCAGCATCATCCCCTTGCGTCTGAAGAGGTCGGATAGCGGCTCCACAATGGCCTTGGCGAGAGGCAGACGCTGCCGGGCCGGGCCTTCATCGATCTTCGGGGCAAGCAGTGTGCCGATCAGGCCGACTCCCATGAGCGCCGCCATGGCGAGATAGGCGCTAGGCCAATTGACGAATTCGGCGATGTACAGCGCTCCTGCTCCTGCTGTGATGAGTGCAAGCCGGTAGCCCAGCAACAGGCCCGCCGCCATCATGCCCTGACGCTCCGTCGGAGCTGCATCAATGCGCCAGCCGTCAATGACCACGTCCTGGGTCGCCGAGGCGAAAGCAACGAGAACCGCGCAGGCAATTGTGAGGGGCAGGCCGCTCTGCGGATTGCTCGCCGCCATGCCGATCAGCCCAGCAGCAACTCCGAGCTGTGCCAAGGCCATCCAGCCCCGTCGGCGCCCGAGCAGGTTGGAGAGGACCGGCACGTCATACCGGTCGACGATGGGGGCCCATAGGAACTTGAACGAATAAGCCAGGGCCACCCAGCTCATCAGCCCGATGACAGTCAGGGAAATCCCGGCCTCCCGCAGCCACGCCGACAGGGTGCTGAAAACGAGCAGGAAGGGCAGGCCCGAGGAGAACCCCAAGGGCAGCATGAGCGCGATGCGCCCGTCGGTCAGGACATCGCGGAGCGAAAGGCGGCGTTTTTCTGCTTCAGCCATGAAATCATCTTGTGAGCTTGCAAGGCCGCCACCTTGGCACAGGGTGGGGGCGGTGCCAATCAGACGTCGCCCTCGTCCTTCTCGACGGCTTTGCTGAGCTTGGTCAGGAACTTTTCGAGCGCCTTTTCCGGCGGGCATTCCTTCTCCATCAGCACCTGCAGGCCCCATTGCTCCAGAACGGCCTGCTCGACGGGGTTGGCACGCAGCATGAACACATAGGATTGCGGCCGGTCGCGCTCGTAGCCCGATCCGGCCCAGGTCTTCCAGAGCCGGTGCATCAGGAAGCGGATGTTGAGATCCGTCATGCTGTAGCCGATGAACAGGATGGTCTTGCCCAGCGCATCCGAGCGGAACTTGATGTCGAGGGGCGATTCGAAGGACAGGCGCTCCAGATAATCGGTCTCAGCGATGACGATGGAGCCGTCATCGTCGAAATCGCCATGATATTTCACGATCTGCGGCACACCCTCCCGGACGCGGGCGATGTCCTTGGCATTGACGATCTTCACATAATCCTTGCCGTGCAGGTCGTAGGCGGTTTCGAGATTGCGGTCGAAATTCGTGGTGTAGAGGATTGGAAAGTCGAGCTTGCAGATCAGCTCGTGAACGCGGGACTTCTTCAGGGTATCCTCGGGAATGGTCCAGTTCCGGTCCATCCAGCTGCGCAGGGGCCCGATGCTGCCCTGCTTGAGCCGGTAATATTCCGCCAGCGTCAGGTAGTTGAGGTCCATGTCCTTGAAGTCGGACAGGTCGATCTTGAGCTCATCGGCGATGTGCTCGATCAGGGTGCTCCAGGAGGGCAGGCCAACGGTCATGGAGACGCCGGCGCCGGCGAACAGGATCGCCTGTTTTGTCCTAATGGCTGCGACCAGATCATTGAGCACGCTGCTCTCCTTGTACTGCCCTGGCCTTAACGCGCGAACCCGCTCTCAAGCTTCACCGTGCAGCAAAGGATAACTTGAGCGTTTCGCGTGTTGTCATAGGTTGAGTGGTGTCGAACAGGAGAGAGCAGGACGTGGCAGGCTACAAGATCAACCAGGTCGAAACCCTCTACGAGGGCTGGCGTAAGCTTCTCAAGCTGACGGTTGAGATGCCGGATGGCCGCACCATGGCGCGGGAAATCCTGAACAGCGCCGATGCCGCGGCCGTGCTTCCTTATGATCCGGAAGCCCGTAAGGTGATCCTCATCCGCCAGTTCCGCGCGCCCGTCATGCATGTAGAGGGGAAACCCGACCTCCTGGAAGCCGTGGCTGGACTGCTCGACGAGGACGAGCCGGAGGCCTGCGCCAAGCGCGAGGCCATGGAGGAGGCGGGCCTGCGCCTCCAAATCCTGGAAAGGGTGGTCACCGCATGGTCGACCCCCGGCATCACCACGGAACGTCTGCACCTGTTCCTGGCCCCCTACACACGTGCCGACCGGGTGGAGGAAGGAGGGGGCTTGGCCGAGGAGCACGAAGACATCGAGGTGCTGGAGATCGGCCTCGACGAGCTTATGGTGATGCTGGAGCAGGGCGCCGTCGCCGACATGAAAACCCTGGTGCTGATCCAGGCTCTGCAACTCCGGCACCCCGAGCTGTTCGGGGCGGGCTGAAAGCTGCTTCTGCAAATATCGGTTGTTCAGAGTTGGGCCGAGAGCGACGTCTTCCAGGTCATGGCCGGGCCTGTCCCGGCCATCCCGATACGGTGAGGCGCAGCGCTTTTCCAATCGAGATCACCGGCACAAGGCTGGTGATGACGGCGGCGATAAACCGCCGTCTAGTCTCTCAGGCAACACCAAGGCGCTTGGCATGCCAGCGTAGGTGATCCTCAATGAAGCTGGCGATGAAGAAGTAGGAATGGTCGTAGCCTTCCTGGCGACGCAGGGTCAGAGGTTGACCGGCCCTGGCGCAGGCCTCCTCCAGCATCTGAGGCTTGAGCTGGCTTTCGAGAAAGCTGTCGGCGGTGCCCTGGTCGACCAGAAGGTCGGGCAGGCGAGCCCCGCCCTCAATCAGCGCGCAGGCATCGTAGTCGCGCCAAGCCGAGCGGTCGGGCCCGATATAGTTCGACAGGGCCTTCTCGCCCCAGGGGCAGTTCATCGGCGAGGAAATGGGCGCGAAGGCCGAGACAGCCTTGAAACGCTCGGGGTTGCGCAGCGCGATGGTGAGCGCTCCATGGCCACCCATGGAATGGCCGGTGATGCCCTGCCGGCTCATGTCCGCCGGCAGGTTTTCCGCAATGAGTTTCGGCAGCTCGCGTTCGATGTAGGAGCGCATGCGATAGTTCTTCGCCCAAGGCTCCTGCAGCGCATCCACGTAGAAGCCGGCCCCGAGGCCGAAATCGTAGGCACCCTCCGGATCGTCGGGTACGCTCTTGCCACGGGGGCTGGTATCGGGAGCGACCAGCATCAGGCCGAGCTCCGAGGCGACCCGCTGCGCGCCCGCCTTCACGGTGAAATTCTCCTCCGTGCAGGTCAGTCCGGAGAGGAACCATGCCACCGGCACCTTGCGGTCCTTCGCCTGCGGCGGCACGAACACCGCAAGCCGCATGGGCGTGGATGTTTCACGGGAAACATGGCGATAGACGAATTGTGTGCCGCCGAAGCAGCGCGATTGCGAGACGGTCTCGAAGCTCAACATCTCTCTCCGGTCAGTAGACGATGACCGAGCGGATCGATTTGCCCTCGTGCATCAGATCGAAGGCGGTGTTGATCTCGTCGAGCGGCATGGTGTGGGTGATCAGATCGTCGATGTTGATCTTGCCCTCCATGTACCAGTCCACGATTTTGGGCACGTCCGTGCGTCCGCGCGCGCCGCCGAAGGCCGTGCCTTTCCAGACGCGGCCGGTGACAAGCTGGAACGGTCGGGTGGCAATCTCCTTGCCGGCTTCGGCCACGCCGATGATGATGCTCTCGCCCCAGCCGCGGTGGCAGCATTCGAGCGCTTGGCGCATCACATCCGTGTTGCCGGTGGCGTCGAACGAGAAGTCGGCGCCGCCGCCCGTGAGATCGACGATCGCCTGCACGACCTTGTCGTTGCCGACCTCCTTCGGGTTGATGAAATCGGTCATGCCGAATTTCTTCGCCATCTCGACCTTGGCCGGATTGATGTCGACGCCGATGATCTTGTCTGCACCCACCATGCGGGCACCCTGGATCACGTTAAGGCCGATGCCACCGAGGCCAAACACCACCACGTTCGCCCCGGGCCACACCTTCGCGGTGTAGATCACTGCACCGATGCCCGTGGTGACGCCGCAGCCGATGTAGCAGATCTTGTCGAAAGGCGCGTCCTCGCGCACCTTGGCGAGTGCGATCTCCGGCAGCACGGTGAAGTTCGCAAAGGTCGAGCAGCCCATGTAGTGGAACACCGTCTCGCCATCGCAGCGGAAGCGGGAGGTGCCGTCGGGCATCAGACCCTGGCCTTGTGTCGAGCGGATGGCCGTGCACAGATTGGTGCGACGGGACAGGCATGATTTGCAGTTGCGGCATTCGGGCGTGTAGAGCGGGATCACGTGGTCGCCGGGTTTGAGCGTCGTCACGCCGGGGCCGACTTCGCGTACGATGCCGGCGCCCTCATGGCCGAGGATGGCCGGGAACTTGCCCTCGGAATCCAACCCTGAGAGGGTGTAGGCATCCGTGTGGCACACGCCGGTGGCCATCACCTCCACGAGCACTTCGCCGGCTTTCGGGCCCTCTAGGCGGATGGTCTCGATGGTGAGCGGCTTGCCTGCCTCCCACGCCACGGCGGCCCTGGTTTCCATGCTCGTGTCCTCGGTTGTGATTCGATGGAGGGACTATGTGAACCCGGGTGTTGGAAGGTCAAGTAAACCCCTCGCGAAGCCTTGAGGCTTCTCAAGGCTGTCTACGACGCTTATGTCTCACGTGACCCCAGGAAGGATTCCAGAGTGCCAGACGTTCGCGCCGCCATCATCCCCGTGACGCCGTTCCAGCAGAACTGCACCCTGCTGTGGTGCGAGAAGACCAAGAAGGCTGCCGTGGTCGATCCCGGCGGCGATCTCGACCAAATTAAGCAAGCCATCAAGCAGAGCGGCGTGACCGTCGAGAAGATCATCCTCACCCACGGCCATATCGACCACGCGGGCGGCGCGGCTGAACTGCGGGAGGACCTTGACGTCCAAATCGAAGGCCCTCACGAGGCGGATCGCTTCCTGCTCGACCGGCTTGCGGAACAGGGGCAGGCCTACGGCTTTCCGGCGCGCGCCGTGACGCCGGATCGCTGGCTCAACGAGGGCGACACGGTCACTGTCGGTGACCTTGTCCTTGATGTGCTGCATTGCCCCGGTCACTCGCCGGGCAGCGTCGTGCTCGTGTCGAAAGATCAGCGCTTTGCCCTCGTGGGCGACGTGCTGTTCCAGGGCTCCGTCGGGCGCACGGATCTTCCCGGCGGCGACAGCAAGGCGCTGATCCGCTCGATCAAGGACAAGCTCCTGCTGCTCGGCGACGACATCACTTTCATCTGTGGCCACGGCCCCATGAGCACCATCGGCCAAGAGCGGCAGACAAATCCGTTCCTGCAAGGCGATGGGATGATTTGAGAAACGCCTAATACCTAACCGCACTGTCATTCCGTGGGCGCACCAATGGTGCGAGCCCGGAATGACAGTGTTGCGGACGAGAAAGACAAAAGCGGCCCAGGACTTCTCCCGGGCCGCTCCAATTCGCCCCTACAGCTTATTCCTTATTCCGCAGCCTGGATCATCACGGCGCCCTTGAGGCCCATGCGGTCCGCCACGCCGAGGCCGTAGGCCTTGTCGGCGAGGTAGAAGTGCACGATCTGGCGCTTCACGATCGCCTCGGGCACGCCCTGCATGGCTTCCGCGATGTTGTCCATGAGCCGGCTCTGCTCGTCCGGTGTCATGAGGCGGAACAGGTCGCCCGGCTGCTTGTAGTCGTCATTGCCGGCGCGGTGATCGTAGCGGTCCGCGTTCCCTGAGATCTTGAGCGGCGGCTCCGCAGCACGGGGCGTCTGCACCGGGCCGTTGAAGGAGTTCGGCTCGTAATAGGCCTCGCCCCGGTTGGGCACGTCGAACAGCATGCCGCCATCGGCATGATAGTGATGCACCGGGCAACGCGGACGGTTCACGGGCAGCGCTTCGTAATGGGTGCCGACGCGATAGCGATGCGCGTCGGCATAGGCGAAGATGCGACCCTGCAGCATCTTGTCCGGCGAGAAGCCGATGCCGGGCACGATGTTCGACGGCGAGAACGATGACTGTTCCACTTCGGCGAAATAATGAGCGGCGTTGCGGTTGAGCTCGAGGGTGCCGACCTCGATCAGCGGGTATTCCGCATGCGGCCACACTTTTGTGACGTCGAACGGGTTGTAGGAGGTCTTTTCCGCGTCCGTCTCGGGCATGATCTGCACGCAGAATTTCCAGCGCGGAAACTCGCCGTCTTCGATGGCTTGGTACAGGTCACGCTGGGCGCTCTCGCGGTCCCTGGCGACGACCGCCTCGGCCTCGCGGTTCGTCCAGGTCTTGATGCCCTGCATGGACTTGAAGTGGAATTTGACCCAGAAGCGCTCACCGGCCTCGTTGATGAACGAGTAGGTGTGCGAGCCGAAGCCGTGCATGAAGCGATAGCCCTGCGGCAGGCCCCGGTCCGAGAACAGGATCGTCACCTGGTGCAGCGTCTCGGGGCTGAGAGACCAGAAGTCCCACATGGCGGTCGGGAAGCGCAGATTCGTGGCGGGGTGACGCTTCTGCGTGCGGATGAAATCGGGGAACTTCACCGGGTCGCGCACGAAGAACACCGGCGTGTTGTTGCCGACGATATCCCAGTTGCCCTCTTCCGTGTAGACCTTCAGGGCGAAGCCGCGCACGTCGCGCTCAGCATCGGCCGCGCCGCGCTCGCCGGCCACCGTCGAGAAGCGCAGGAACACTTCTGTCTGCTTGCCGATCTCGGAGAAGACCTTCGCCTTGGAATATCGGGTGATGTCGTTGGTGATGGTCAGCGTGCCGTAGGCAGCCGAGCCTTTGGCATGAACCACGCGCTCAGGAATGCGCTCGCGGTTCTAGTGCGCGAGCTTCTCGATGAGCTGGTAGTCCTGCAGCAGCAGCGGGCCGCGGGAGCCGGCAGACAGGCTGTTCTGGTTGTCCGCGATGGGCGCCCCAGCCGTGGTGGTCATTGTTTTTGTCATGGTCTTCCCCAATGAATGGGGCGGACAATGGCTTAGCTAGTCGATCAGGTCCAATTGTATTGATTACAAAGAGTGATCAGATATTCTTATCACATGGTCACGCTGCGACAGCTTCGCTACTTCGAAACATTGGCACGGACGATGCATTTCGGCATGGCGGCCGATCAATGCGCTGTCACGCAGCCGGCGCTCTCCATGCAGATCAAGGAGCTGGAACGGGAACTCGGCGTAGAACTGATCGAGCGTCGGGGCAACACCATCGCGATCACCCCGGCCGGACAGGAGATTGCGGCGCGGGCTGAGGCGATCCTCAGCCAAGTGCGGGAGCTCTCCGATTTCGCACGCCAGCATCACGGCGTCCTCACGGGCCCCTTACGTCTCGGGATCATTCCGTCCATCGCGCCCTACCTTCTGCCGGACATTCTGACTGAAACCACGAAGCATTATCCGCAGCTCGATCTTCAGATCCGTGAGACGCAGACGAACGCCCTCGTGGAGGAGTTGATCCGGGGCGGACTGGATGCGGTGCTGGTTGCCCTGCCGATGCAGCAGCCTCAGCTCGAAACCATGCCGCTCTTCAAGGATCGCTTCCTGATTGCCGTTCAGAGCCAGGCGGCTCCGGATTGGATGGCGAGCGATCTGCGCAGCCGCATCGGGCAGGAGCGTCTGTTGCTGCTGGAGGAGGGGCATTGCCTGCGCGATCAGGCGCTTCAGTTCTGTCAGATCGCCAACATGGAGGCCCGCAAGGCGCTGGGCGCCGCCTCGCTCACGACCATCATGCAGATGGTGGCGGCAGGTCACGGGGTCACACTGCTGCCCGAACTCTGCGCCAAGACTGAGGTCGACCGGCAGAGGGTGGCGCTCATCCCGTTTCCCAAGGAGCCGCCCATGCGCATCGTCGGACTCGCCTGGCGGCGCAGTTCCGCACGCAAAGGCGACTTCATAGCGCTCGGCGAACTGATCAAATCTCTCAGGCGCGAGGAGATGGACACAGGACAGTCTGTGAACCGCTGATGCGTCGAGAAGACGGAGTTTGGACGAAGCCGGATTCGCACCCTGCTCAGAAACGAAAAAAGTCTTCCGGTATTAGCCGGAAGACCTCTTTCAAACTCAGTGAAGCGTTCAGCAGCCGGTGAGCTTCACGCGCTCCACTTCGAGACCGAAGAGGGGGCGCACGCGGGTGCCGAGGACGTTGCCGGCAAAGGCCGCGACGAGCCAGACCCAGCCATGCAGACTGCCAGACGCGATGCCGGAGAAATAGGCGCCGATGTTGCAGCCATAGGCAAGGCGCGCGCCATAGCCGAGAAGCAAGCCGCCCGCGATGGCAGCCGCGGCCGAGCGCAAGGGGACCTTCCAGGCAGGAGCGAAGCGTCCGGCGAGGGAGGCTGCCAGCAGGGCACCGACGATGATGCCGAAATCCATCACCGTCGTGATGTCGGTGAAGATGCTGCCGGTGAGTTCGGCTTGACGGGCCGGGGACGACCAGTAGGGCCAGCTCGCCACATCGAAGCCGATCGCGGCTGCGATCTTCGAGCCCCACAGGGCGAAGGCCGATGTCACGCCCCAGGGACGGCCGGCGAGGTAGAGCGTCACGAAATTCAAAAGCGCCAGCGCCACCGCGCCTGCCACGATGGGCCAGGGGCCGCGCAGGAAACGGGCGAGACCCTGACGCGGCGACGGATCGGCCGTGATCAGACGGCCATGGCGACGTTTCTCGAACACGATTGTGACAGCCGCGATAAGAGCGAAGACGATGAGTTGGAATGCCAGCGCCGTCCAGGGACCCCAGGCCTTGATGATCGAGATGGCAGGCAGGCTCGGCAGTGCAACCCACCAATGCAGGTGCGCGGCGCCGATGGCGGAACCGGCGATGAAGGCTGCCAGCGTGATCAGCATGCGGGTCGAGCCGCCGCCCACCGTGTAGAGAGTGCCGGAGGCGCAGCCGCCGCCGAGCTGCATGCCGATGCCGAAGATGAAAGCGCCGAAGACCACGCCGATACCCGCGGGCGACACGTTGCCCGCGACCGGCTGGCCGAACAGGGTGCCGGCGGCAAGAACGGGGAAGAACAGTACGGACGCAATGGCGAGCATCACCATTTGGGCCCGCAGGCCCTCGCCGCGGCGGTCGGCGATGAAGACGCGCCAGGCCGAGGTAAAGCCGAAGGCGGCATGGTAAAGCACGAGGCCGAGCGCTGCCCCAAGCATATAAAGGGCCGCTTGGCGCGGATTGATGATGGCGCCCAGCAGGGCTGCGCCGCCGATGATCCCGGCCGCAGCCGCGAAGGTGGCCGGAGCGTTGATGTTCAGGCTCGCGCGGTTTCCTGCGGAAAGAGGCGATGCCACTGCGGAGCTGGACATGGAGGTTCCTGAAGCTGCGTGGGAGTAAAGTGCCAGGTGCCTCATGCGCCTTGCACAACCAAGATGAGGTTCGATATAAAGAACGTCAAGATGTGTAATTAGTTTGATATCTACATACAATTCATGTGATTATATCGCAGGGCTTTCGTCGCGCGATCTTTCAAGAAGGGCTAAGAGCCTTGCCGCCCTGCAACGAGGTATAACCTAATGACGATCCAGCCTGACGTTCCCGCCGCCATCGGCAACACGCCGCTCATCAAGCTCCGCCGCGCCTCGGAGCTCACAGGCTGCACCATCGTCGGCAAGGCCGAGTTCATGAACCCCGGACAGTCCGTGAAGGACCGGGCAGCGCTCTTCATCATCCAGGATGCGGTCAGGCGAGGCGCGCTCCGTCCGGGCGGGGTCATCGTCGAAGGCACGGCGGGCAATACCGGAATTGGCTTGGCGCTCGTCGCCAACGCAATGGGATTCAGGACGGTAATCGTGATTCCGGAGACCCAAAGCCAAGAGAAGAAGGACATGCTGCGGCTTGCGGGCGCCGAGCTGATCGAGGTGCCGGCGGTGCCTTATGCCAATCCTAACAACTACGTGAAGGTCTCTGGCCGCTTGGCGGAGCGGCTTGCGCAGAGCGAACCGAACGGCGCCATCTGGGCCAACCAGTTCGACAACGTGGCCAACCGGCAGGCGCATATCGAGACAACGGGACCTGAGATCTGGGATCAGACGGACGGCAAGGTCGACGGCTTCGTCAGCGCGGTCGGCACCGGCGGAACGCTCGCGGGCGTCGGCATCGCGTTGAAGGCGCACAACCCGAAGATTGCGATTGCGCTCGCGGATCCCATGGGCTCCGCCATCGCGAACTGGGTTCATACTGGCGAGCTGAAGGCGACCGGCACGTCGATTACCGAAGGCATCGGTCAGGGGCGGGTGACGAAGAATCTCGAAGGGGCATCCATCGACGTGGCGTTCCAGATTCCGGACGAGGAGGCCCTTCCGATCATCTTCGACCTGTTGGAGCACGAGGGGCTCTGCCTCGGCGGATCGTCGGGCATCAACGTTGCGGGTGCGATCCGGCTCGCGATGCAACTGGGGGCCGGGCACACCATCGTCACCGTGTTGTGCGATTACGGTACCCGCTATCAGTCCAAGCTGTTCAATCCCGAGTTCCTACGCGGCAAGAACTTGCCCGTTCCCCCATGGCTCGAGACGAGGAGCACCATCGATCCGGGACTGGTGTAGCGCAGGAACGTTGCATACCTGCATTCAGCGCCGCGCCAGAGCCACTCTGGCGCGGCGTTCCTTCGTCAGGCAGCGGAGGACGTGCTCGTCTCCGCGTTTGAAGGTGTATTGGCCGTTTCATCGGAGCGCTGTTGCTGAGGGCGGCTCAGATTGGCGGGCGAGCGGCTTGTCGAATGGCTTGCTGCCGTCGGCGCCTTCGCATGAAGCGAATGAAGATCGGCCTGGATGCTGTCGATGAGGTCGACGAGCCAAGTCTCTCCGTTTTGAACGCGTTCGCGCAACGCGGATTTCGCGATGTCGAGCTTCGCCGAGACTTCCATGGTGTTGCGCGATGGCAGATCGCTGAAATCCTGCTCGATCGTGGTCAACTCGCGCAACAATTCATCCCGGAGCGGCCGCTGCTCCTCGACCATGATCAGCGGCGAGTTCAGCATGCCGCGCAAGGCAGCCCACCGCAGGCCGAGGGCGCTCACTGATTGCGTTCCATCGAGTCCTGACATGTTTGGGGATTCAGCCACGGTCATTTCCTTTTTGCGAAAGCTCAGAATCGAGACGTGCAGGAAGGAGCATGGTTGTGGCGTGAATCGGGCAGCGGCCCGCAAAAAGCCGTTTGAGACCGCGCTATTTCGAATATGGTTATCGAATTCAGCGGATAAAGAAATACAGTGTCAGTGCTGCGCCAACGGCAATCACGAGCCAGCGGATGATGCCCGCCGGCAGACGCCGGCCGAACACCACGCCGAGATAGCCGCCGATTACGGATGCTGCCCCGACGATGATCGTTTCGGGCCAGCTCACGAGGCCCGCGATGACGAACAGCACGACGGCGACAAGCTGGATCAGCGTGGAGCAGAGATGCTTGGCGGAGTTGATCAGATGGAAGTCGTCCCCCTCGGTGATGGCGAGCGCCGCCAGCATAACGATACCCATGCCCGCGCCGAAGAAGCCGCCATAGACCGCGACACCCGTCTGAAACACGAGGCCGGCCGCCCAAGCCTTCGTGGAAGGATGATGGCCCTCCTGTTTGCCGATGGCGCGTGCGAGCGCGACGATCTTCGGGCTTGCGGCGAAGAGCAGGGTCGCGAAGAGCAGCAGCCACGGCACAAGCTGCCGGAAGGCATCATTGTTGGTGACGGTGAGAATATAGGCGCCGCCGAGGCCGCCGATGAGGCTTACGATGCCCAATGCTGCGAAGCGCCTGGCATTGGCCGCGAGTTCCCGTCGGTAGGCCCAGGCGCTGGAGAGATTGGCCGGCGTGACGGCGACCGCGCTGGTGGCATTGGCAACGACCGGCGGAAGGCCGGCGGCGACCAGGGCCGAGAATGTGAAGAAGGTGCCGCCGCCCGCGATGGCGTTGACGAGGCCGGCCGCAAGGCCCGAGGCGGCGAGCAGCGCCGCAGTGGACAATTCCATGATGATCAGTCTTGTGATGACGACAGGGCAGGATGGATCGAGGTGCCAGCCATAGGCCGGACGCTCTGTGAGCGCAACAAAGGCTGTCGTCGAACCTCGCTCAGGCGGCGGAAATCTGCTTGTAGAACACGGTCGTGTCGCAGAACCCGCCCTTCGGCCAGAGGGCATAGTTCGGGATGATACCCGATTTCACCCAGCCGGCCCGCTCATACAGGCGCTCTCCGTCACTGCCCGTCACCGTGTCCAGCACGAGCACAGTCTTGCCGGCCTTTGCCGCCGCCTCTTCGGCCGCCCGCATCAGAGCGGCGCCGACACCGCGCCGGCGGGCCTGGTTGTGAACGAGCATCTTGGCGATGTCGGCCCGGTGAGGCTGGTTCTCAGGCTGCTTGAGGATCACCTGAACGGTGCCGACGATCATGGGGCTGGATTGGTCCTGAGCGACGAGCAGGATCCGCTCTCCGGCGGCGACGCCCTCTGCAATCCCCTGCCAGAAGGCATCGGCCCTGTCCTGGGTCAGGGGCGACATGAAGCTGACCGAGGCGCCGCCTTCGACGCAATCGATCAGCACCGCCGACAGGGCGCCGATCTGCTCGCGGGCTTCCTGCGGGGTGAGCTGGCGGATGGCGATGGGTTCGTTCATGGGACCTGTCTCATCGGTAAGGGTTGGAAGTGGCGTGCGGATCGGTGGCGAGCGCCACCACGTAGCGGGCAGGGGTGTCGGTCAGGTTGCGAAAAACAATCGGCTGGTCGAGCCGCATGGAGAGGCAGTCGCCGGTATCGACGTGATAGGTCTCCTCGCCCAGCGTGAGCGCGAGGGCGCCCTCGATGATCCAGATCTGCTGATGAACGGCGGCGGCCCGGTGTCCCGTGTCATAGGCCACCCGCGCACCAGGCGGGAGCACCACCTCTACGAGCTCGATGGGAGAGGGAAAGCCCGGTGCGGACAGGTTGCGCCGGATATAGCCGCTCTCCGGGTCGCGCCAGATCCGTTGATCTTCGCGTCGCGACAGGGGAGAGGCGGCGGCCCCCTCCTGTCCCGCGAAGAGGGACGCCAAGGTCACCCCGAGGCCTGCAGCGAGCTTGTCCAGCACGGCCGCCGTCGGGCTGCTCTCGCCCCGTTCGATAAGGGAGATCATGGAGCGGCTGACGCCGGTGCGCTCCGAGAGACCGTCCAGCGTCATGCCTGCTCCCGTTCGGAGGTCGCGGAGGCGCGCGGCAAGATGCATCCCAAGAGCCGAAGAATTCTCCATTAAACTAGAATGGAATTCCAAAATAATGGAGTCAAGCGGTAAGGCCAAGGGTTCTTGGGAGGCGGTTCTTAAGGAAAAAGGGGTCGCCAAGTAGCTTGGCAGGCCTTATGGCTGCGGTTTGCTGTGGATCACGCACAGGCAGTCCATTGCCCTCGGCAGAACAAAAGAAGATTTTCAACCCATGTCGAACGTGATCCCTCTTGCTCCCCGCTTGAAGCCGGGCCGGTCCGCTCACGCGGATGCGGAGGAGAGGGCTGCGCTTGCGGCCGATCTGATCGAGCTGATCGAGCGGGTTCGGGAGCTGACGGAGCACGTGGCCGACCTGCCCGGCCCTCCCTTGCAGATTCAGCAGACGGCGCAGCAACTGCTGGATGCTGGCACCGCTCTCGAGCGCGCCGTGGATTCGCTCACCGAAGGCGGCGAGTGGGTGCCGTTCTAATGCAGTTCGCCACCCTCACTCACCTATCGTAAAGCCTCCAGCCGCTCCCGAGCCTGAGCCATGCCCAGGGTCTGTGCCTGCGTGTAGAGTTCCCGCGCCTTCGCCGCATCGCCCTTGAGACCCAGCGTGCCGAGCTTTGACAGCTCGTTGGGATCGAAGGTTTCGGCCAGTAGGAAGGCCGCACGGGCGTGACCGCTCGCCAGCGCGCGTTCGAGAACAAGCCGTGCGCCGCTCACGTCCCCTCTGCTCAAAAGCTCCTCTCCGCGGGAGACGAGCCGGTCATCCGCCTTGGCCGATTCAGCCTTAATCGAGGTTTCGCTTCCGAGCGGCGGCACACTTGTTATGGGCAAAGGTGAGAAGCTATCCGGCAAGGCCGCGACGACCACTGGGGCAGGAGCCTTAACGGGCAATGATGACCTGGCTTCCTGAGCAGCCGGAGGGCTTTCGGGCGGCAGCAGATTTGCTTGTGCGACCGGTGCAGGAACAGGCTCCGGTTGTGGTGAGCTCAAGGGAGGCTCCGCGCCTGTTGAGGCAAGCCGGAACATCACAGGAGCGGGACCCGGCTGCCGGGGCTCTTTGACAGCGCGCAGTTCATCGCTGGTTGCCGTCAGTTCCTGCGCCAGCACATCGCTTCGCGTTTGCGCCCGTGCCAGAGCCTTCTCCAGCTCGGCCATCCGGGATGTCGTCGACGCCACGATGTCGTCCTTGAGGCTCTGCAGCTCGCGCAGATCCTTGAGAGTGCTCGCGAGCCGGCGCTCTGTCAGATCAAGTCGTTCGCGTTCCTGCTGCACACGATTGTCGGATGCAGCGATGTCCGCCTGAGTGGCAGCCTGCTCTTTTGCGACCTGCAAGGTCTGGTATCCCTCCCGGAGCCTTTGAAGGTCCTGCCTGAACGTTTCGCTTCGTTCCTGCTCCTGCCGCAGCGCCTTCTGCAACTCGACCGATTTGATGTCGTGAGAAGCTGTGTCGGCCTCGAGCCGGGCAGCAAGAGCATTGCGCTCCTGCTCCAAGGTCGCCAAGGTCTGCGAGATCATGCCACCATGCGATCGTTCCCGATCGAGAGCGTCCTGGAGTTCGGCCAAGTTGGCACTGCTTTGCTCAGTTGCTGTCGTGCAAGCTCCCGATGCGTTCATCGCAGGAGCCTGCACCAGGGGTGCTGAATGGGCAGAAGCTTGAACGTTGAGATCCTGCAGCGCCTTGAGCAGGTTCGGATTGCTCAGATGGTCGGAGAGAACGATGGCAAGGGTGCCGACCTCGATGGCCGTGTTGAGGCTGTTCTCGGCCGACTTCATATCACCCTTGCGGATCGAGGCTTCGAGATCGGCCGCAAGCTGACGCCGATCCGTGGAAGTCAACAGCAGCGGCAGAAGCTGTTTCAGATCTTTCTGCACAAGGTCGCTGTCGCGTGAATCCGCCACCGCCTCCGTACCGGGATCGACGCGGGGAGAAACCTGTGCGGCTGTAGGGGTGATGAGCGAAAGGCCAAGAAAGGTCGTGATCAGCAATTCAGTGATGAAATGTTTCGAGCGAAATGATCTGTACTCAATCACGTCGGACCTCCTTCTGTGATCGCCGAAGGCTTGAGGAGCAGTCTTCGGCCTAGGGTCCTGCTAGCGATATCAATCCTGCCGGTTTGCCTTCCGAAGCGACTTCTCCCGATCCCCCTGCCAGGCCAGGAACTCACGGAACAGAACTTCGCGTTCCTGTGCCGAGACGTTGATCCCGCGGTTGGTTATGAAGCTCTCGAAGCTCTGAACCTGGGGAGAGGATGTGCGGGCGGCGACGGCACGATCCAGCCAATCCTGCGCGGGTCTGACGCGCTCCCAACCGGGCACGTCGGCTGCGAGATTGACTTCCTTCCATTTCGGGTGCCGTCCGGGCTGCAGGAACTCATCGAACCGTGAGAAGAACGCATCCACGAAGCGCTTCACCCGGTTGTAACGGTCGGAGTTCTCGGGCCAATTGAATACGGCGAGCAGGCTGCCGACCGCCAGGGTCTCCACAGGCTTGGCTGCGTCGACGAGTTGGGGATAGTCGGCATTGGCAAAGCGCGCCGGGAAGTAGCTTTCGGCGATCTCGCCTTCGAACGGGATCGGCAGAAGATGGAAGCGCCCGTCCGTCTGGAACTCCGCGATGGCGCGCACCGGACGCCCGGCCACATAGACAGCAGCCTGGATCTCGCCGGATTTGAGCTTCGCATAGGACGAAGCCTGATCGAAGGTCGTGACTTCGGGCTTGATGCCGAGCTTTTCGAAGATCAGGCGGGAGGTCAGGTTGGTGCCGCTGCCCGCCTTGTCGATATTGACCTTCTGGCCGTCGAGCTGCCGGATGTCCGTGATCTGCCTGCTGGCAATGATGTGCACCTCCTCATTGTAGAGGCGGGTGATGAAGCGCAGGCGGCGGACCGCGCTGTCCTGGAGCTTCTCTGCCTTGAGCTGCTCGCGGGCATCCATCTGTACGATACCGATGTCGACGCCGCGCAGGAACATGATGTCACGCAGGTTCTGCAGCGAGCCGCGGCCGATCATCGGCAGCACGCGCAGCTCCTCGCCGTCAAGCACGTTGGCGAGGTCTGCCGCGATGCGGATGTACGTGCCGTCCGCGCCGCCGGAGATCACGCCGAGCGTGCCTGCATTCGCACGAGCCGGGTTGAAGGCCGGTGCCGTCTGAGCCGATGCGGCGGTCAAGCCGGACACGAGGAAGGCCGCCACGGCGGCTGCTCTGGCAATGGAAGAACCGAAACGATGGCTGATGGAAGAGAAAACGGAAACCCGACCCGACATTCTTGTCCTCCCCGGAGGTGCCTTGTGGCTGTTGTCGCTTCGATCGTCTCGTTTTCAGGATTTATGAATAAATTGAATTTGAGATAAAGGAAACGAAACGAAAGAACGGCCATCGTATGCTTGTGAAACCTATGGTCAATCGTGCTTTGCGTCCTGATTAGTACTCATGAAGTGATAGAGAATAATCAAAAAGAGATAGGTTTTATCTTTATATTCCTTGTGAAAGCTGAATTTCTTATCCTGCTGTCTAGATTAGGGGACGGGGACTTCGCGGTAGATTGGCCGCGACATTAAGAAATTTATGAGCGCCCGGGTACCTCCTTTAACCGTCCGTTAACCATAAGCGGTCGAAATCATACGGCATTAAAGGAAGCTGAACTCCCGTGACCATTGCCGTTCGAAATCGTCCATCTCTTCGCTTCCGCGGCAGGTCCTTCATGGCCCTGGTTCTCGCGCCGGAAGTGCCGCTGAGGGACTGGCTCGAGGACCTCGATGCCGTCTCCGAGCGCTCACCCGGTTTTTTCACCGGGCGCCCCATCATTGCCGACGTATCGTCCCTGAAGCCGTCGAAGTCTGAGCTGAAATTCCTGCTCGCGGCCTTCAAGATGCGCAACATCCGCGTCATCGGGCTTGAGGGCGCTGCGCCCGAGAACGTCGATGCCGACATGCCACCGCAGATCAGCGGCGGAAAGCCCACGGGCGAGATCGACGTGCCGGATGCGGCCAACGCGGCTATGGCGGCCGCGGGCTCGCCCTTCGCCGATGCTCCCGTGCCGGAAAAGTCGCTCCTCATCGAGGGCTCGGTGCGCTCGGGCCAGTCGATCCTGCATCCCGAGGGGGATGTGACGGTTTTGGGCTCCGTCGCCTCGGGCTCGGAGATCGTCGCAGGCGGTTCGATCCATGTCTACGGCTCCCTGCGCGGCCGGGCGATTGCCGGATGCACCGGCAACGGCAAGGCCCGCATCTTCTGCCGCAAGTTTGAAGCCGAACTGATTGCGATCGATGGCCTCTACAAGACCGCTGACGATCTCGGGGGCAAGTTCCTCGGTCAGCCTGTGCAAGTGAACCTGGATGGCGACTCCATCATCCTGAAAACAATGGATTGACAGAAAGAGAGACGACAATGGCCAAAGTCTTGGTCGTAACTTCCGGCAAGGGTGGCGTTGGCAAGACAACGTCTTCGGCAGCTCTGGGCGCGGCGCTGGCGCATGGCGGCGAGAAGGTCGTCGTCATCGACTTCGATGTCGGCCTGCGGAATCTGGATCTCGTGATGGGAGCCGAGCGCCGCGTGGTGTTCGATCTCATCAACGTGGTGCAGGGCGATGCGAAGCTCAATCAGGCGCTCATCCGCGACAAGCGGCTCGAGAACCTGTCGCTGCTTCCCGCCTCGCAGACCCGCGACAAGGATGCGCTGACGGAAGAGGGTGTCGCTCGGGTTCTCGACGAACTGCGTCAGAAGTTCGACTGGATCATCTGCGACAGCCCGGCCGGCATCGAGCGCGGCGCCACGATGGCCATGCGCCATGCGGATGTGGCCGTGGTCGTGACGAACCCGGAAGTGTCCTCCGTGCGCGATTCCGACCGCATCATCGGCCTCCTCGATTCCAAGACCGAGCTGGCCGAGAAGGGCGGACGCATCGAGAAGCACCTGCTGCTCACCCGCTACGACCCCGTGCGCGCCGAGCGTGGGGAGATGCTGAAAGTCGACGACGTCCTGGAGATCCTCTCCATCCCGCTCATCGGCATCATTCCTGAGAGCGAAGAGGTTCTGCGGGCGTCGAATGTCGGCTCGCCGGTGACGCTCAACAATCCTGCCAGCGCGCCGGGCCGGGCCTATTTCGACGCCGTGCGCCGGCTCAAGGGCGAAACCGTCGAACTCACGATCCCCACCGACAAGAAGGGCCTGTTCGGCAAGTTGTTCGGACGGAGGGCTGCATGAATCTCCTGAGTTTCTTCAACCGGCGCACCTCCGCGCCCGTGGCGCGCGAGCGCCTGCAGATCCTGCTGGCGCACGAACGCGGCATCGTCGGGGGCAAGCCCGACCTCGTCGCGCAGCTGCGAGAGGAGATCCTGGCCGTCGTCCGCCGCCACGTGATGGTGGAGCAGGACAACGTTCAGGTGAAGATGAACCGCGATTCGGACATCTCGACCCTTGAGATCGAAATCGAGATCCCTGCTCCGGTCGCCGCGCGCGCCTGAGATGCGGTGCTATAAAGAATGAGCGGCTCCTGCCGGTGCAGGGGCCGCTTTTTCATGGCTGCTGCTTGCCCCAGACGCCGATCTTGGCCTCGCGGGCCTTGTCGGCCGCGGCCTTCAGCTCCGGCGTCGCATCGCTGGTCGGGCGCCCGCCGCCATTGAACAGCACAACCCGCGACAGATCCTGATTGCCGACCTGACACCGGTAGACATCGTTCGAGCCTGCCGGTTCGCAGGCGACCTCGCGGCCGTTGAGATAGCCGGCCAGATCCTCCGGCTTGCCGCCACCGGGCGCCCACTCGACCCCGAACAGGCGCACCACTTCGCCCTTCAGAGACAGTGTGGCGGTATCGATTACGTCCGGGACACCGCGAAGGGACGCTGACGATGCTGTCGATCCGGTGGTCGACGGCTCAGGGTCCTGAAGCGGAGTGGCCGTGTCATTGCTGGCCACGGTGGACTCTGCCGCGCTGGCCTGCGGAGCGGTTGGATCTTCACCCTGGAACAGGAAGGCGCCGACGCCAAGCAGAGCCAGGAGCGCGACAGCCCCCAACGCTAGACTGGGACGTGCCCAGGAGCGCGTCCGTATCCCGCCAAAAACAGTCTGCTCATGCTCGGCTGTCACCGGAGCAGCTTCGTCGCCGGTTTCATCTCGCGAGCTGAGCTTTGACGCCAGGGAGGTCTTCAAACTGCTGAATGGGTTGCGGGACCATTCGTGAATGCGCGGCTTCCCAACCGGAGGATTTTGAAGAGGAGCAGGTTCTGCCCGTGACGGGGACGCGTCGACCTCGGGCTGCTGCGCTCCCGCGTCGAGTGTAAGCCAGTCCCGCTGCGGCTTCTCACGCTTTTCCGGACGTTGCTCCGTCTGCACATGGGCGATCGCATCGGGCTTTGCCGACCTGAACAGCACTCCATACCTGACGCGCAGTTCCTCCAATAGGTCCTGAAGGGTAAACTCCCTCTGCTGCCCGTCCTTGTCGATCATTCGTGGCTTGCCGTCATGGTCAATGACGGTGAGCTTCAGCTCGCCGTCCACCTCTGATGGACGTAGCGATGACTCAATAATGAGTTCCAGGGCCCGGCGGGAATCATCGGTTGGGTTGATCCTGTCGAGCTCCGCATGAATCGTCTCGCGCATTCTCTCGCGCATTTGGTTCCAGTTGCGGCGCGGATCTGTGGACGGATCGTGAGTCGTTGTGTCGTCAATCATGCGAGACACCCTCCAGGGCAAGATTTCGCTTGCGCTCCTGACCGAGCAGCGTGCTGTGTTCTGCAACAATGACGGGCCTGTCGCCGATGAACTGGACGACGAGTTGCAATGCGCCCGTTCCCTGCGAGACCCGTCGGCGCCTGGGGTGTGACGCCGTGTAGTCGAACACCGCATGAACCGTGCAGATCTCGCCTGCCGGGTTGCAGACGGTGCCGATTCCGTCCTCGCGGGGGCGGTAGTCCCGTTCGGGCCAACGCTTTACGAAGCGGCGCTTCTCATCGAACAATCGCTTCATCGTCACCTCGCGCCCGTGAAAGAGCACGCGCGGCGCATAGAAGGCCGCTGTCGATTCGAGAGCGGTGTCGTTGGGGGCCGACCACGAGTTGAGGTAATCGACGGCAAATCGCTTAGCCGTAGTGGCTCGTGCCTCTCGCCTGTCGTCGGTGGGATCCTGCTTGGGCCGAGCGGTCGTCACAGGCGCCGGCGCGGCCGGTGCCGGGGTCGGAGGAGCGGGAGCGACTTCGGGCTGCTGCGCCTGACGGGTCGCCGGCGTGTCGGGCCGGAGGACAGGAGTCTGCGGTTGGGCCGTTTGCGCCGGTGGTGCAGTGGGGGGTGCAGGGGGCGGCGCTGACGCAGCCTGGGGCGGAGCGGCAGGAGCCGGCCTGACGGCTTCAGGAGCTTGAGGTTCAGGCGCCTGGGACGGCGCCGTCGAGCCCGCTCCGGGAGGGTCGACCCAAGGGCGTCCTGTCTGTGCCGCAGCCACGGAGCCCGCAGCCATCAGCAGGGTCAGGAGAGCGGATTTCGTTGCGAGTGGCCAGCCGATCTGCATGCGTTTCCAAGGCCTCTTCTCGGGAAAAGGTGACTGGGGAAAAGCGGGTGAAAGGCGTCCCGGTTCCATGAATATCCTGGCCGGGAGCCCCGGCCAGGATGGTTTGCAATGATTAGGTGATAAAATGAACTTGGCTAAAAAGGTCTGATCAGAGCTGGGCGAGGGTAACGGATCCCACGCCTGAAATGCCGAGCGCCTGCGCGGAGGCTTTCGAGAGGTCGATCACGCGGCCATGGGCGTAGGGACCACGATCGTTAATCCGCACCACCACCGACTTGCCGGTTTTCTTGTTCACCACTTTCACCTTCGTGCCGAAGGGCAGGGTGCGGTGGGCGGCGGTCATCTCGTTGGTGTTGAAGGTTTCGCCACTCGCCGTCTTGCGTCCGTGAAAGCCGGGTCCGTACCAGGAGGCGGGACCGCTCTGAATGACTTTGCCGGATGTGCTGGCTGGTTCGGCCTGCGCGACAGAAGTAGAGAGGAAAGCCGATCCGGCAATGAAGAAGCTTGCGAGTGTGAGCGATACCTTGCGTTGATCCACGATGCATTCCCTTGTTTGTTATGCAGGGCGTGCAAAATGATGGTTAATGGGGCAACAATAAGACGATCAACAAGATAGATCATCGATCAATTTAGCCTGAGGTGGCTAGATGCGAATAAATCTAATTTGAATTATATTGTAACATTTTGTAGATATAGCCTCGAAAATCTGCTGAACTTCAAGTGAATATCGACATTGTTTGAGCGCTAAGACATCGTTGAGTTCGGCTTGACGTGGCTTGATGGAAGACGCGTCAGCCATATGGCAATCGCCAGAGCCGCAACGAGCAGAACCGCGACAAGAGCTGCGACACCGGGCCACCCACCTCGGGTCCAGAACACGCCGCCCAAGGTGCCGACCGTGCTGGAGCCGAGATAGTAGCAGAACAGGTAAAGGGCCGAGGCTTGTGCCTTCGCGCCGGCTGCCCGGCTGCCGACCCAGCTGCTGGCGATGGAATGGCCGCCGAAGAACCCGAACGTCACAGTGACGATCCCCAAGATGATCAGAAGAAGGTGGTCGAAGAGGGTCAGGGCCACGCCTGCCAGCATGATCACGATCATGACCCAGAACACCCGCTGACGGCCAAGCCGGTCGGCCAAGCCCCCGATCCAGGCCGAACTCCAGGTGCCGATCAGATAGGCCGCGAAGACGGCCCCGATGGCGCTCTGGCTCAAGGCATAGGGTGGTTCCGTCAGGCGGTAGCCGAGATAGTTGTAGAGCGTCACGAAGCCGCCCATGAGCAGGAAGGCTTCGGCGAACAGGGCGCGCAGGCCCGGATCCCGCAGGTGCCCGCCCATGGAGCGCGCCAGATCCACCGGACGAGCCCGTTGGGGCTGGAAGTGCACTGAGGCCGGCAGGCTTCTCCAGGCGGCGAAAGCCGATGCCAGACCGATGCAGCCGATGAGCCCGATGGCGAGCCGCCAGGAGCCCAGATCCGTCAGCAAGCCGCCGATGATGCGCCCGGACATGCCGCCCACCGCGTTGCCGCCGATGAACAACCCCATGGCAAGACCGATGGATTTCGGATCGACCTCCTCGCTCACATAGGCCATGGCCACGGCCGGCAGCCCGCTCAAGGTAATCCCGATCAGCATGCGGGCCATGAGCAGGCTGGTCCAGTTGGGCGCCAGGGCGGACAGGATGGTGAGCAGAGCCGAGAGCAGGAGGGAGGCCACCATGATGGGCTTTCGCCCCGCCACCTCCGACAGGGAGCCGGCGACCAGCATGGCCACGGCGAGAAAGCCGGTGGAGAGCGAGAGAGACAGGCTGCTCGCGGCGGCGCTCACATTAAACTCGCGCGAGAATTCCGGCAGCAGGGGCTGGACGCAATAGAGGATGGCAAATGTCGAGAAGCCGGAGGCGAACAGCGCGAGGTTCAGGCGGCGAAAGGCCGGTGTTCCACCTACCAGGCGGCTCGGTTTTTCCGGCGAGTAATCCGTCATCTGGTCTTCCCGCGCCCGCCAAATTGGCTCGACATAACAACCCTGAACTTCCGTTATCCTATGCTCTCGGCGCAAGTGTAGGTATATCTACCACATGATCCATTCGCTCAAAGCATGCGGCACGTGCTGAGTTTGCACTTCTCCGCTGGCGAAAACAGTATTTGTATGAAGGCCAATACCATCCAGACTCGAGACCCTCAGGCTCGTCGCGGCCCCCGCGCGAGCCTCATTTTTTGAGCGCGTCATGACCTCCTCTCCCGCCGCTCGGGCGAGCGCTTCTCCCGTGGAGCCCGCGACCCTACCGGCCTCCTCGCCGCTGCGGGGCGTTCTGTTCCTGATCGCCTCCACGGTCGTGTTCTCGGTGGCGGACGTGATCACCAAGCAACTGACCTCCACCCTGCCGCCACCGGAAGTGGCGTGGATGCGCTATGCAACCTTTGCGCTCGTGATCGTTCCGATTGTTCTCCTCAAGGGAGGGCCCGCGCTCCTGCGCTCCCGGCGTCCCAAGCTACAGTTGTTGAGGGGCTTCAGCATGGTGGGCTCCTCGCTCCTGTTCATCGAGAGCCTGCCTTATCTGCCCGTGGCCGACGCGACCGCCATCTTCTTCGTCTCGCCTATCCTGATCATGGCCCTGTCGGTTCTCTTCCTCGGCGAAACCGTAGGCTGGCGGCGCTGGACAGCGGCAGCGGTTGGCTTCGTGGGAGTCATGATCGTCGTGCGACCCGGAACGGGAGCCTTCCAGTTCGCGGCGCTCTTGCCGATGATCGCCGCGTCGAGCTGGGCGGTGGGCGCCGTGGTGACCCGCAAGATCGTCGGCGACCATGCCTTCACGACACTGGCCTATTCAGCCCTCGTCGGCACCGTGGTGCTGAGCGCGCTCATGCCGTTCAACTGGGTCACTCCGGATGCGACAGAGATCGGCCTGGGCCTCAGCATGGGCGTGCTGTTCGCCATCGGACACTGGTTCATCGTCCTTGCCTACCGGCATGGCAATGCATCGATGATTGCGCCGTTTTCCTATGTCCAGCTCATCTGGGCCGGCAGCCTGGGCTATCTGGTGTTCGGCACGGTTCCCGATGCCTGGACGACCACCGGTGCCGGGATCATTGCGCTGAGCGGCCTCTACACGGCCTATCGTGAGCGCGTGCGCGCAATGGAGAGGAAGTTCTCGGCCTGAGGCCAGCAGCCCGAAGAGGCCTCAAGCTCCCGAATGGACGACGCGAAGGCGCGGGCGCGCGGTCCGACTGAGGAAGTTGATCTCGATGAAATCCCCGTCCTCGGAGCCTTCGACGAGGCGGTAGCCGAACTGCTCTACGAGCGCGCGCACCTGGCCCAGATTGTCGCGCGAGATCTTGCGGGTGAATTCCGTCAGATCCTGGCTCATGAGCGCCGCCACGATCCCGATCTCGACGCCTTGGTCGAAATCGGCGCTGCGTGCCGGAAAACGAAGCCGCATACCCTCAGCGAGATGGATGTGGTGCATGGGATCCTGGTCAGTTCACGTCCTGTCGGGCGGTGTTTATCGGGCCAAAAATCCTACCGGTTGCTTAAAACAGGCCGGATGGCTCCGGGGCATTCAAGGCGTGGTTAATCCTTCGTGCAGGGTGGATCCCGAAGCTGAGCTTTGCATTAATCCTGCATGATCCGCCCTGTGCGAGCAGGGGTGCGGCAAGACAATGCAATGAGGCGCAGCATGAAGCAGCTTTTGGTCGGGATGGGATTCGCCGCAGGTCTGGTGGGACCGGCGGCTTTGGCCGCGGATGTAGGGGTTCGCTCCAGCCAGGTCCAGACGACGCGCCCCATCGCGAGGCTCGTCGATCAGGGGCTCGGCTATTCGGTGCTGCATGACGTGCCGGGCGTTCCGCAGCGGGGCTATCGCGTGCACGTGACCTGCGCCATCGACGAGAGCTTCATGCAGACCTACTGCCCGACGCCGGTTTATGTCTCCTCCTGCCCGCGGGCTCGCATCAGCTGCGCAGGCGGCACGCAGGAGGTCCGCGCCCTGCGGCTGAAATACTGAATGGCCTAAAGGTTTGCCGCGCAGAGTACGGTGGACTAGAAGTCCCTGGTTCAGCAGCAGGCCAAAAGATTGCACGACTCGACACGAAGCGGCGTCTACGGGACGCCACCGGCCGAATTGGCCGAAGCCCCGGAAGGCGCCACCCAGTTCTCGCCCCTGATCCCAGGCTCCGCAAAGCTGGAGGAGCAGCTGGAGGGCTCATTCAGCAATATGCTGGTGCTGGCGCCGCCCGGCACCGTAGAGCGGCGCTACACCACTGCGTTGGCGCTACGGGCACTTGCTACCGGTGGCACCCTGACGATCCTTGCACCCAAGGACAAGGGCGGCTCGCGGATCGCCAAGGAGCTCAAGGCCTTCGGGTGCGCCGTCTCCGAGATCTCCCGGCGGCACTACCGCATCTGCACCTGTGAGCGGCCTTCGCTGCTGACCGGGATCGATGAGGCACTGACTGAGGGCGGGCCGCGTCTGGATAAGGATTTGGGCCTGTGGACCTGGCCCGGCGTATTCAGCTGGAACCGCCTCGATCCCGGCAGCGTGTTGCTGGAGCAGAGCCTGCCCGCGTTCAGCGGCCGGGGCGCGGATTTCGGCAGCGGCATCGGCATTCTCGCCCGCACGATCCTAGCCTCAGCGACGGTGGAGCATCTTGCGATGCTCGACATCGACCGTCGCGCCATTGAGATGGCTGCCCGGAACATCGCCGATCCGCGTGCCGAGATGCGCTGGATGGATGTCCGCAGCGGCACCGGGCTCCAGGGTCTCAATTTCGTGGTCATGAACCCGCCGTTCCACGATGGCGGCGCCGAGGATCAGAGCTTGGGCCAGAGCTTCATCCGCCGGGCGGCCGAAGCCCTGCGGCCCGGCGGCGTCCTCTGGCTCGTCGCCAACCGCCATCTGCCCTATGAGGGGGTGCTGAAGCCTCTTTTCCGGCGCGTGACCTTGAAGGTCGAGGCCGGCGGGTACAAGATTTACGAGGGGCTGAAATGAGCAAGACACTGAATCTGCGCCTCGATCGGCTCCTGGCCAATCTCGGCTATGGCTCCCGCCGGGAGGTGCAGCAGCTCGTCTGGGCCGGGTTGGTGACGCTCGACGGCGAGGTGATCGAGGATTCCGATCAGCGCATCGCCGTGACCCGCGATCTCTCGGCAAGGATGCAGATCCAGGGCAAGCCCCTTGATCCCCCGCCGGGCCTCATCCTGATGCTGCACAAGCCCTTAGGCGTCACCTGCTCGCACAAGGAAGCCGGCCCTCTGGTCTATAGCCTGCTGCCCGACCGCTGGCGCCGGCGCGATCCGGCCCTCTCGACCGTCGGACGCCTCGACAAGGAAACGTCGGGGCTGCTGCTCATGACCGACGACGGCAACCTGCTCCACCGCATCATCTCGCCCCGTGCGAACATTTCCAAGCGCTACCACGTGACCCTCGACCGGCCGCTGAAAGGGGACGAGGCGGAGATCTTCGCCTCGGGCTCCCTGATGCTGGAAGGCGAGGACAAGCCGCTCCTGCCGGCACAGCTGGAGGTGCTCTCTCCGACAAGCGTCCACGTCACAATTACGGAAGGACGCTATCATCAGGTCCGGCGCATGTTCGCGGCCGTGGGCAATCACGTGACGGCCCTGCACCGCAACCGGATCGCCGCTCTCGACCTGCCGACGGATCTGGAACCGGGACAGTTCCGGATCATGAGCGAGGCTGACCTAGTCCTGATCCTTCCGCCGTCCGGAGCCGCCTCTCATCAAGCCTCATGAGCGGAGAGGTTGCCCTTAAGCCCGTAATCGGGTAGGGAAAGTCCAGGCCCATCGCCTCAAGCACCCGTAGCTCAGCTGGATAGAGCGTTGCCCTCCGAAGGCAAAGGTCACACGTTCGAATCGTGTCGGGTGCGCCACTTCCCATAGAGCAGGAAGTCAGGCGCAACAGGTTACTCTCTCAGACAGTCAGTTGGTCCTCACAGACATCGCAATCAGCAACTGAGAGGTCGCCTGGATCCGTGGTCGTCCGGATAATCCATATCTCTTCGATAAGCCTATCGACCGACGAAGGCGGATGCCAGGATCGTCGTGGCGTAGGCTGAGATCACGAAGAACGGGCCGAGCACGGAAGCCGACACAAGCAGGACAAGCGAGTTCTTGAGGGTACGCATCGTGAGGCTCCTATACCTTGAAGCCTCGATCCTAAAGACGGTAGGGTTAACCTCAGACTAACCTTGGCAGGAAAAATGACTGTGGGGATAAAGACCCCGCATGCGCCGGAATATCCGCTGACATGCGAGGGCCTGAATGCGATCAGTCGCAACGGCGAACCCGCCGCGTCACAGAACCACCCCAGCGGTCCTGCTCCACAATGGTGACATTCCGGCAGGTCTCCTCGTAGGCACCATAGCGCCGCTCATCGCGTCGGGCATCGCGCCGCCCCTGCTCGTATGCACGCTCGGCTTCCCGGCGCTCACGCCAGCGCTCGCGCCGCTCGCGTTCCTCCTGTTGCGGATCACGAACGCCGATCTGAGGGCGGCCATCGGGGCCGATGCCGAACTGAATAGCCGGCTGAGCGATCGAAGGCGTGCCGATGAAGAGACCAGAACCAAGGGCGGCGACAGCCAAAAGAGCAAATTTTCTCATGGTTTCAATTCCTTAGCTGATCGCGACCTAACGTCCGATAACCAAGGCAGTTCCAACCCACAGCCGCGTCGCGGCACCGTGCCTCACACTAAAACAGCGTTCTCAGATTCTAGCCGTGAAGACCTTATTTCAACACCTCATGCTTCGAAGCGTTTACGGGTGGGCTTCCGAGAAGGCAGGCCGGGGGATTTCAAGCCTTCTGCGCCCGACGCTTGGTCTGAACGAACCTGTTGCTCTCCACCGGTGAAGCATTCCTGCCTGATAACCGTCTGGTATCGCTTTCCTGAAAGATCAATCGTGATCTGACGGCCGGAGATGGGATCGAAAATCGTCATCAAGGTCTGCTCTCGTCAGGGGGCGAGGATTACGCTGCCTGCATGAGAGAAACGGCCGAACCTCAACTCTGTTCGGATAACGCATCCTGCAATGTGCGCTCCAGCACGAGGATGAGCGTAGGCTTCAGCGATGAGACGAAGGGTTTCGCCGCGCGATGATCCAGACCGCGTGGACGATGCCGGGGATGTAGCCCAGGATCGTCAGCAGGATGTTGATCCAGAACTGACCGCCGAGGCCCACGGTGAAGAACACACCGACCGGTGGCAGGAGGATGGCAAGGATGATGCGAAGCAGATTACCCATAGGTTCAGGTCATTTGGCCCAGGTCTTGATGAGGATCATGAGTGGAACGGGATCGCGCTTCTCCTGTTCCACTTCTGTCATGCAATCGTAACGCCGCCATCCACGACCACGGTCTGGCCCGTCATGAAGCTGGCCGCCGACGAAGCCAGGAAGGCCGCCACAGGGCCGATCTCGTCAGGCGTGCCAATCCGGCGCAGGGGCGTCTGGCTGTTGCGCTGCTCCAGCGCCTGCGGGTCTTCCCAAAGCGCTCGCGCGAAATCCGTTCTGACCAGGCCCGGGGCGATGCAATTGATGCGCACGTTCTGAGGACCCCATTCCACCGCGAGATTGCGCGCAAGGGCAAAATCTGCCGCCTTCGAGATGCCATAGCCGCCGATCACGCCCGTGCCGCGCAGGCCCGCGATCGACGAGACGATCACGACTGCGCCGCCGCCGCGCTCGGCCATCTCCGGCATGACGAGATTGCAGAGCCAGAGATTGCTCTTCACGTTGGCGCCCATGATCTTGTCGAAGGCCTCGTCGCTGAGGCTGCTCATAGGGCCGTAGACCGGATTGACGGCGGCGTTGCAGACCAGGATGTCCACCGGTCCGAGGCGCTCTCGCGTGCCGGCAACGAGCGCTTCGACCTCGGTTTTGCGCGAGATGTTGCAAGGGATGGCAATGGCCTCGCCGCCTTTTGCGCGGATGCCCTCGACCACGGGCTCGCAAGCCTCGATCTTGCGGCTTGACACCACCACCTTCGCGCCGAGCGAGGCCATGGTCTCCGCAATGGAGCGGCCGATGCCGCGGCTCGAGCCGGTGACGATAGCCACTTTTCCGGACAAATCGAATGGGTTCGTCATGCGGTAGGCCCTGCATTATGCGGCCGGTCGGCCGGATTGTATTTGGCGAGCTCGATCTTGGCGACAGTCTCGCGGTGCACCTCGTCGGGGCCATCCGCGAGTCTCAGCACGCGGGCGCGGGCATAGGCGTAAGCCAAGTGGAAATCCTGGCTGACGCCGCCGCCTCCGCAGACCTGGATTGCGCGATCGACGACCTTCTGCGCCACGTTCGGCGCCACCACCTTGATCATGGCGATCTCGGCACGCGCCGCCTTGTTGCCGACCTCATCCATCATGCGCGCGGCTTGCAGCGTCAGCAGCCGGGCCTGATCGATCTCCATGCGAGATTCGGCAATCCAGTGACGCGTCACGCCGTGATCGGCCACAGGTCGACCGAAGGTGCTTCGCGACAGGGCTCGCTTGCACATGGTCTCCAGGGCGCGCTCGGCCAAGCCGATGGAGCGCATGCAGTGATGGATGCGGCCAGGACCCAAACGTCCCTGGGCGATCTCGAAGCCCCGCCCTTCGCCGAGCAGGATGTTGGAGGCGGGCACACGCACGTTTTCGAACAGAACCTCCGCATGGCCGTGCGGCGCGTCGTCGTAGCCGAACACGGTAAGCGGGCGGGCCACCGTCACACCCGGTGTGTCCATCGGCACCAGGATCATCGATTGCTGCTGGTGCTTGGGCGCATCCGGGTTGGTCTTGCCCATGACGATGGCGATCTTGCAGCGCGGATCCATGGCGCCGGATGTCCACCATTTGCGCCCGTTGATCACGTATTCGTCGCCCTCGCGGCGGATCTCGGTGCGGATGTTGGTGGCGTCCGACGAGGCTACCTCCGGCTCGGTCATGGCAAAGCACGAGCGGATCTCGCCGTCCATCAGGGGCTTGAGCCAGCGCTCCTTGTGCTCCTCCGTACCATAGAGAATGAGCGTTTCCATGTTGCCCGTATCGGGTGCCGAGCAATTGAACGGCTCGGCCCCGATGGGCGAGCGTCCCATGACCTCGCACACCATGGCGTATTCGAGGTTGGACAGGGAATCCGGGTAGTGGCGTTTAGGGAGAAACAGGTTCCACAAGCCCTGCGCTTTGGCGCGGTCTTTCAGGTCTTCCATGACCGGCACCACGCCCCAGCGGTTGGGCATGGCATTGAGCTGCTGCTCGAAGATCTCTTCCGCCGGATAGACATGGGCTTCCATGAATTCCGTGACGCGATGGCGCAAGTCATCGGCCTGCGGGCTTATGGGAAACAGCATCGACGTCTCCTGCGAATAATGATGCCGCATTTTCCAGCGGCGAACCGGATCCACTTCGCCTGAAAATCTTTTAAGCCGCCATGAGGCCACCGGCTTCGGCAAGATTGGAGAGATGATGATCGGCGTCGCCGAACAGGGTGTCGATCATCGTCACGCGCTTGAAGAGATGGCCGACCTTGTATTCCATGGTCATACCGACCCCGCCGTGCAACTGGACCGCCTGCTGGCCGACGAAACGGCCGGAGCGTCCGATCTGCACCTTCGCGGCCGAGATCGCCTTGCGGCGCTCTTCCGGATTCTGCTCCTGCGCCATCATGGCGGCGAACATCGCCATGCTGCGCCCCTGTTCGAGGGCGATGAACATCTCGGAGGAACGGTGCTGCAGCACCTGGAACGAACCGATGGTGGTGTTGAACTGCTTCCGGGTCTTGAGGTAATCGACCGTGAGCTTGAGCATCTCGTCCATGGCGCCGATGGCCTCGGCGGCGAGAGCCGCAATGGCGATGTCGGTCACCTTCTCCACGACGGGCAGGGCGCCTTCCGGGTTGCCGATAACATTCCCGGAATCAACGCGCACGGATTCCAGCGTCACCTCGGCGGCGCGCTGCCCATCCTGTGTCGGGTAGCCCCGGCGAGAGACACCGGGCGCATTCGCATCGACGAGGAAGAGGCCGATGCCGTCCCGGTCGCGGCGGGAGCCTGCAACACGCGCAGTCACCAAAATCTTGTCGGCACTGTCCCCATGCAGCACGACGCTCTTCTGCCCATTGAGGATGAAGCTGCCTCCGTCGCGCTGCGCTGACGTGCCGACATGGAAGAGATCGTAGCGCGACTGCCGCTCCGTATGGCCGAAGGCGAGGCGTAGATCGCCCGATGCGATCTGGGGCAGGTAAGTGGCCTTCTGCTCCTCACTGCCGCCCTGCTTTAGCAGGCCGCCCCCGAGGATGACGGTCGCAAGATACGGTTCGAGCGTCAGCGAGCGCCCGAACGCCTCCATGATCGTCATGGTCTCCACCGGCCCGCCGCCGAAACCGCCATGAGCTTCGTCGAAGGGAAGGGCAAGGAGGCCAAGCTCTGCATAGGCGCTCCACAGGTCCCGGCTCCAGCCTTCCGGCTCCTTGGCATAACGCTGGCGGTTCTCGAAGCCGTAGCGGTCCGCCATCAGGCGATCGACGCTGTCCTTCAAGAGGCGCTGTTCTTCGCTGAGATCAAAGTCCATATCCGCGTTTCCTCAAAGCTCATGTCACACGAGGGGTCAGAACCCCAGGATCGCCTTGGCGATGATATTCTTCTGGATTTCGTTCGAGCCGCCGTAGATCGAGATCTTGCGCCAGTTGAAATAGGTCGGCGCCGCGGTGCTCGCCCAATCCGGTCCGTCGGTCGGCTCGTTGCGGCCTTCCTCCTCCGGGTGGTAGGGCATGGCGAAGGGGCCGACGACCTCCATCAAGAGCTCGGTGGTCGCCTGCTGAATCTCCGAGCCCTTGATCTTGAGGATCGAGGAGGCCGGATCGGGCTTTCCCTTTTCGCGCCGACTCTCGGCGGCCACCACGCGCAGCTGCGTCATCTCGAGTGCCTTCAGCTCCACCTCGACGGCCGCGAGCTTCTCACGGAAGCGCGGAATATCGATCAGCGGCACGTCGCCGATGCGTTCCAGGCTTGCGAGTTCGCGCACACGCTTCAGGCGTGCCTTCGAGATGCCGATGCGGGCGATGCCCACACGCTCATTGCCGAGCAGGAACTTGGCATAGTCCCAGCCTTTGTTCTCCTGGCCGACGAGGTTCTCGACTGGCACGCGCACATCGTCGAAGAACACCTCGTTGACCTCATGACCGCCGTCGATGGTCTGAATCGGCCGCACGGTAATCCCCGACGTCTTCATATCTATGAGCAGGAACGAGATGCCCTCCTGCTTCTTCACGGTGGAATCCGTGCGCACGAGGCAGAAGATCCAGTCTGCGTGCTGGGCGAGCGTGGTCCAGGTCTTCTGGCCGTTGACGATGTAGTACTCGCCGTCTCGTTTCGCCGTGGTCTTGAGCGACGCGAGATCGGAGCCGGCGCCCGGTTCGGAGAAGCCCTGGCACCACCAATCGTCGAGATTGGCGATGCGTGGCAGGAAGCGGCGCTTCTGGTCTTCGTTGCCGAAGGTGTAGATCACCGGGCCGACCATGCTGACGCCGAAGGCCAGCGGCTCGGGGGCTGGCGCCTGCTGCAGTTCGTCACGGAAGATGTACTGCTTCACCGGGCTCCATCCGGTGCCGCCCCATTCCACCGGCCAATGCGGCACGGCCCAGCCCTTGGTATTGAGGATGCGGCTCCAGGTGACGAGGTCGTCCTTGCTCGGGTGATGACCTTCGATCATTTTGCGGCGGATCGAGTCGGGCAGGGCGGTGCGGAAGAATTCGCGTACCTCGTCGCGGAAGGCGAGTTCCTCGTCGGTGAAGCGCAGATCCATGGGCGATAACCTCTAAGCAGAAACACGAAGGGAATGGGGGCGGCTGGTCATGACGTGGCGCTCTCCGCCTTGCGACGCTCGGCATCGCGCAGCTCGATCTTCGACAGCTTGCCGACCGATGTGCGCGGAAGTGCCTCCCGGATTTCGAGAGCGGCCGGCATCTCGTGCTTGCCGATCTTGTCGGCCAGAAACGCCTGCAGCTCTTCCAGGGTGAAACCGGGCGCATCGTTCTTCAACTTGACGAACACCTTAGCAGCTTCTCCCCGATAAGGATCCGGAATGCCGATCACCAGAGCTTCCTCGACCTGCGGGTGCTCGTAGACCGCTTGCTCGATCATCTGCGGGTAAACGTTGAAGCCGCCGGAGATGATCATGTCCTTGCGGCGGTCGACGATGAAGAAGTAGCCGTCCTCGTCCATGTACCCGATATCGCCGGTCAGAAAGCCATCCAGGGTGAAGGCCTCTGCCGTCTCCTTCGGCTTGTTCCAGTAGCCGCGGCTGACATTGAGACCCCGGACGCGAAGCTCACCGGTCTCACTCACCCCGAGCACGCTGCGGGGTTCATCGAGGGACACGATATCGAGCTCGACGCCCGGCATGGGAATGCCGATGGATCCCGGCTTCGGCGGTCCTTTCAGCGGTAGGTTCGTTCCGGCGGGAGAGGTCTCCGTCATCCCCCAGCCGCCGAGAAGGCGCTGTCCCGTGAGGCGATGGAAACGCTCCCCAACCTCGACCGGCAACGGCGCCCCTCCGGAGCTGAGATGGATCACGGAGGAGAAGTCGCGTTTCTCGATGCCCGGATGATTGGCAAGCGCAATCCACATCGTGGGAACGCCGGGAAATGCGGTGGCGCGCTTCACCTCGACGTCGCGCAACGTGGTCTCAGGGTCGAAGCGCAGGCGAAGCAGGATCTCATTGCCGTTCTTGATCTGCCGCAGCAGGATCGTGGTCAGCGCGAAGATGTGGAACAGCGGTAGGGCGCAGATCACCTTCTGCTCGCCGGGGCGCGTGTTCAGCTGCGGGCCGAACCATGCCTCGTACATAGCGACCGCCGCTGTGAGATTGCCATGGGTGAGGATGGCGCCTTTCGGCGTGCCGGTGGTGCCGCCGGTATATTGCAGCAGCGCGATGTCGTCCGGCATGATCGCGGGCCATTGCGCGGGTGGGGCCGCATCACGCGTGAAGGCTTCGAAGGTGGTGACATCAGACCGCTCGGGGATTGGCATGACCGGCGCTGGGCACGGTCCCCACACGGCATCCTCGCCGACGATCAGCCGATCCACATGCCCGGCATCCAGGAGCTTGAGCCCCATCGACAGCATGCTGGTGAGATTGGTGGTCACGAGAATGCGCGCGCCGCTGTCGTGCAGCTTGTGCGCCAGCTCTCGTTCGGCATCGAGCGGGCTCAGATGAGCGAGGCGGATCCCGGCCTTCGCGGCACCGAAGAATGCAAATGGATGATAAGGTGTATTGGGCAGATAAAGGGCGACAGCCCCTTCCGGATTGATCGATGACCGGAGGAGGGCGGCGGCGAATGCATCGGCCTGACCGCCGATCTCGGTGTAGCTGATGGGCCGGTCCCGGTATTCGATGGCAGGCCTGTCGCCATAAGCTGCCACCGCCTCATCAAGGAGCCTGGGCAGCGTCGACGGCACGATGGGAGCATCCCACCGGACGCCGGGCGGGTAGGAACGCTCCCAGGGAAAGGCCGTCCTGTTCATGCAGCGCCCGCTCCATCCATGGTGACGACGATCTTGCCAAGGGCCTTGCGTGCGCTCAATGCCGCGATGGCTTCGCCGGCTCGGGCCAGGGGCACGCGCTCGGAAATCACCGGCTTGATTGTCCCGCCCGCATAGAGGTCGAGGAGTTCTCTCAGATTGGCCCCATTCGCCTTCGGGTCGCGTTTGGCGAAGGCCCCCCAGAACACGCCGACGATCTGGCAAGATTTCAGGAGCGGCAGGTTGAGGGGAAGCTTCGGGATCCCGGCCGGGAAGCCGACCACGAGGAAGCGCCCCTCCCAGGCGATAGCCCGCAGGGCCGCTTCCGAGTAATCGCCACCCACCGGATCATAGACCACGTCGGCACCGTTTGGGCCGCACACGGTCTTGAACTGTTCGGCCAGGGCCTTGATGCCATCGCGGTCGAAGGGGCCAGGCGCATAGACGATGCTCTCGTCGGCGCCATGCTGCTTCGCAAGCGCTGCCTTTTCTTCAGAGGAGACGGCGGCGATCACCTTCGCGCCCATCGCCTTGCCGAGTTCCACGGCGGCAAGTCCAACGCCTCCCGCCGCGCCCAGCACCAGCAGGGTCTCGCCGGTCTTCAGCCCGGCTCGGTCCTTGAGAGCGTGATAGGAGGTGCCATAGGTCATCACGAAGGCTGCTGCCTCGTCGAAGGGCATGGCGTCCGGCATAGGAATACAGCGGTCGGCCGAGAGGGCGAGCTTTTCGGCCATGCCGCCCCAGCCGCAGGAGCCAATCACCCGGTCGCCGGCTTTCAGGAAGGACACGCCTTCGCCCACCGCCTCGACAATCCCGGAGACCTCGCTGCCGGGCGCGAAGGGGCGCTCGGGCTTGAACTGATAGCGGTCCTCAATGATCAGCGCATCGGGATAGTTCACCCCGCAGGCCTTGACGGCCAGCAGGATTTCGCCCGGCTTCGGGCTCGGCTCGGCCACGGATTCCTGCACGAGCGTCTCGGGTCCGCCCGGCTGTTTGCTGAGTAGGGCCAGCATCCTTCGCTTCCTCCCCAGAAAGCGCACAATCTTTATTGGAAGGTAGGGTACCCCCGCCATCTCCAGATGCAAGCCGATTTTTCGAAAAAATTTAGGGACGTGAATTTTCCTCATATTTTCAAAAGGATTTGGGCTAGACAAAAACATACCGCTTTTGTCATTAATAGCACCAGACAAGGTTAGGAGCGCTCGCCGCCGCCGGCGCCGGGTGGCTTGGAATGAAGGGGCCGCAATCGCCCCAGCGATCCAGGGAGGATCCTACAATGCGTGAAGCTGTCATCGTTTCCACGGCCCGCACCCCCATCGGAAAGGCCTATCGCGGCGCCTTCAACGACACCCAGGCCCAGGCTCTCGGCGGCCATGCCATCGCCGAAGCGGTGAAGCGCGCCGGCATCGATCCGGGCGAGATCGGCGATGTGGTGATGGGCGCAGCATTGCAGCAGGGCTCGACCGGATCCAACATCGCCCGTCAGGCAGCCTTGCGCGCGGGCCTGCCCACGAGCGTCGCCGGCATGAGCATGGACCGGCAATGCGCTTCCGGTCTCATGGCTATCGCGACCGCCGCCAAGGAGATCGTCGTCGACGGGATCGGCATCGCGGTCGGCGGCGGTCTCGAATCGATTTCCCTGGTCCAGAACGAGCATGCGAATCGCTACCGCGCCAAGGACCCCGCGCTCGTGGAGACGGTTCCGGCGCTTTACATGACCATGCTTGAGACCGCTGAGACAGTGGCCGACCGCTACGGGATCTCCCGCGAGGCGCAGGACGAATACGCCCTGCAGTCGCAGCAGCGTACCGCCCAGGCCCAGGCCGAGGGGCGCTTCGCGGACGAGATCGTTCCCATGACGACCCGCATGGTCGTGGTCGACAAGGCGAGCGGCGCCACCTCCCAGCGGGAGATCACGCTCTCGCAGGACGAGGGCAATCGTCCGCAGACGCGGCTCGAGGATCTCCAGGCGCTGAATCCGGTCTTCAAGGACGGGATGCGCGTGAAGGAGGGTCGCTTCATCACGGCGGGCAATGCCTCGCAATTGTCGGACGGCGCCTCGGCGGCCGTCCTGATGGAAGCGAAAGAAGCCGAGCGCCGTGGCCTGCAGCCGCTCGGCGCCTATCGCGGCATGGCGGTGGCCGGATGCGATCCGGACGAGATGGGCATCGGGCCGGTCTTTGCCGTGCCGAAGCTGCTCAAGCAGCATGATCTGACAATGGACGACATCGACATCTGGGAGCTGAATGAAGCCTTCGCCTGCCAGGTGCTCTATTGCCGCGACCGGCTCGGCATTCCCAACGAGAAGCTCAATGTCAGCGGCGGCGCCATCTCCATCGGCCATCCCTATGGCATGTCGGGCGCGCGCATGACCGGGCATATCCTGATCGAGGGCAAACGCCGCGGCGCCAAATACGGCGTCGTCACCATGTGCGTGGGCGGCGGCATGGGGGCTGCCGGTCTTTTCGAGATCTACTAAGACACGTCTTCAAGACAAGCGCACCGAATCAGGGGAGAGACAAGCATGAGCCGCGCGGCCGAGACGAGTTCCGCAACCCGCATCAACCCCGTCGTCGAGCTGAGACGCGACGGCGAGATCGCCGTGCTCGCCATCAACTCGCCCCCCGTGAACGCACTCTCGGCGCAGGTGCGCGAAGGCATCGTGGAGGGCGTCCGGCAAGCCGGCACTGACGCGCGCGTCAAGGCCGTGGTGCTCCATTGCGAAGGCCGCACCTTCTTCGCTGGTGCCGACATCAGCGAGTTTGGCAAACCGCCGAAGCAGCCGATGCTGCCCGAAGTCGTGGACTTCATCGAAGCCTCGTCGAAGCCGGTGGTCGCCGCCCTTCATGGCACGGCGCTCGGCGGCGGTCTGGAGACGGCGCTCGCCTGCCATTACCGCGTGGCGGTGCCTTCCGCGAAATGCGGCTTCCCGGAAGTAAAGCTCGGGTTGCTGCCAGGTGCCGGCGGAACACAGCGCCTGCCGCGCCTTGTAGGGCCGGAGCGGGCCATGGACATGATCACCTCCGGCAGCCCGGTCTCGGCGAAGGTCGCGAAGGAAATGGGCATTGTCGATGAGATCGTCGACGAGACTGATCTTCTGGCCAGCGCCATCGCCTTCGCACGCAAGTTGGTTGCCGAGAACCGGCCGCTCAAGAAGGTGCGCGATCTCGACGACAAGATCGCGGCAGCCCGCGGCAAGCCGGAGATTTTCGAGGCTTTCCGCAAGGCGAACGCCCGCAAGTTCCGTGGCTTCCAGGCACCGGAATACAACATCCGCTGCGTCGAGGCGGCGGTGAATCTGCCTTTCGACGAGGGCATCAAGCTGGAGCGCCAACTGTTCCAGGAACTCGTGAGCGGCGAGCAGTCGGCGGCCCAGCGGCACGTGTTCTTCGCCGAGCGCCAGGTCTGGAAGATTCCGGACATTTCCGATGATACGCCGACACTGCCGGTGAAGAAGGTCGGCGTCATCGGCGCCGGGACCATGGGCGGCGGCATCTCGATGAACTTCGCCAATGCTGGCCTGCCCGTCACCATCGTCGAGGCGAAGCCCGACGCGCTGGAGCGGGGCCTGGGCGTGATCCGCCGCAACTACGAGAGCACGGCCAAGAAGGGCCGCATGAGCATGGAGGATGTGGAGCGCCGCATGGAGCTCCTCACCGGCAGCCTCAGGCTGGAGGACCTCGCCGATTGCGACCTCATCATCGAGGCGGTGTTCGAGAACATGGCGATCAAGAAGGAGATTTTTTCGAAGCTCGATGCCATTGCCAAGCCCGGCGCGATTCTCGCCAGCAACACGTCCTATCTCAATGTGAACGAGATCGCCGCGATGACGAAGCGGCCGGAGCACGTGCTCGGCATGCACTTCTTCTCTCCGGCCAACATCATGCGGCTTCTGGAGGTCGTGCGCGGCGAAAAGACCGACAAGCGGGTGATCGCCACTGCGATGCAGCTCGGCCGCCAGATCGGCAAGATCGCCGTGCTGGTGGGCGTCTGCCACGGCTTCGTCGGCAACCGCATGCTCGAGCCGCGTCAGCGCGAGGCCAACCGCCTGATTCTCGAAGGCGCGATGCCCTGGGACGTGGACCGCGTGCTCTACGAGTTCGGCTTCCCCATGGGGCCCTTCGCCATGGCCGATCTTGCCGGTCTCGACATCGGCTGGTCGCGCGAGACCTCGAAAGGCGAGACCGCGCGCGAGATCCTGTGCGAGCAGGATCGTCGCGGCCAGAAGACCGGCGCGGGCTTCTACGATTACGACGAGAACCGCAACGCCAAGCCGTCCGAGCTGGTGGAGCAGATCATCCTCGATCTCTCGGACAAGAAGGGCATCACGCGTCGTGAAATTTCCGATCAGGAAATCCTGGAGCGCTGCGTCTACACGATGATCAACGAGGGCGCGAAGATCCTGGAGGAGGGCATCGCGATCCGCTCCTCTGACATCGATATCGTGTGGATCAACGGCTATGGCTGGCCGGTCTATCGCGGCGGGCCGATGTTCTATGCCGAGCAGGTGGGCTTGGGCAAAGTGCTCGAGCGGCTACGCGCCTACGAGGCCAAGTTCGGGGCCGATTTCAAGCCGGCCGCGCTGCTTGAGCGTCTCGTTGCCGAGGGCAAGGGTTTTCGCGATCTCTGAACGGATCGCTCCCCCTATGAACGATACCGCTCCCAACCCGCGGCGCCAGACGCTGCTCGCATCGCTTGACGGCGCGCGCCCAAGCGCGCCGGCTTGGTTCCAGCAGGCTCTGGAGCAAGCGCCGGATCGTGGCTTCACCGAGGCAGCGGGTGCCCGGATCGAGACGCTCACATGGGGCGAGCGTGGCAAGCCGGGGCTCTTGTTCCTTCATGGCAACGGAGCTCATGCCGATTGGTGGAGCTTCATCGCGCCGTTCTTCTCAAACGCGTATCGCTGCACGGCCCTCTCCTGGTCGGGCATGGGCGGGTCGGATCGGCGCGAGCGCTATTCCTTCGACATCTTCGTCGAGGAGGCGATGACGGTCGCGGAGACGACAGGCTTGTTCGAGAGCAAGGTCAAGCCCGTCTTCATCGGCCATTCCTTCGGGGGCTTTCCCATCATTGAGGCCGCCGCACGGCACGGGGAGCGCCTGGGCGGCGGGATCATCATCGACACGCCGATCTTCTCAGCCGAAAGGCGCAAGGAGCGTCGGGAGAAGGGGTCGGCCTGGGAGATGCGTCCTCACAAGATCTATCCGACGTTGGAGGATGCCCTGCAGCGTTTTAGGCTAGTGCCCGCGCAGCCTTGCGAGAACCTCTTCATCGCGGATTTCATCGCCCGAACCTCGTTGACCCAGGTCGACACTTCGGAAGGCTCTGGATGGACTTGGCGCTTCGACCCGTATCTGTGGCGCGACTACGAATGGGAGGATCCGGCACCGGCCCTCTCGGCTCCCAAATGCCTTCTCGCGGTTCTGCTGGGCGCCCGCTCCACCCTGATGCACGAGGGCGACATCGCGCGGATGCGCAGGATCCTGCCGCTTGGCACCCCGGTAATCGACATCCCCGAGGCCTACCACCACGTGCCGATCGATCAGCCTCTCGCGTTGGTCGCGGCGCTCCGCGCCGTGTTGGCCGGCTGGGCCTCGGCTTCCGCCTCCGGTGAGAACACGCCGATGAACAGCGGTCTGGCGTAGATATCCGCCGCCGTGTCCCGCGTGACGCCTGAAATCCAGCGCTCAAGCTCCGCCGCTGCGTTGATGGCGCTGTCGACCACATGGGCAGCCACGAAGGGATCGAGCGGGCGGATCGAGCCGTCCATCATGCCGTCGACGACGAAGCTGCTGAAGCGCTGCGCCAGCCGGTCCATGGTACGCTTGGTCTGGCCCCTCAAACCCTCCGGCAGGGCACTGAAGGCGGAGATGCGCAGCAGCGGTCCCTGATCTGACAGCTGGTAGCGGATCAGCTCGTTCGTTGCCGCGCAGAGACGATCCCAACCTGTCTTTCCATCCGCTTCCGCGGCCTGCTGGACCTGCCGCATCACCGCGAAGGTGCGCTCGAAGCAGGCGGTCACGAGATCGTCCTTGTTGTCGTTGTGGTGATAGAACGACCCCTTGGTGACGTTCAGCCGGGCCGAGATCTTCTCCACCGAGGCGCCCCGGTAGCCCTGTTCGTTGATCAGGATGGTGGCCGAACGCAGGAACGCCTCGGGTGAAACCTCCTCAACCGAGGGCCAAGTCATCTGCGGCAGAACTGACGGGCGCCACGCCGCCTGCGGAGCGGCGATCCCGTGATTGAGGATGTCGCTGATCCTGTCGGCGACGCGTCGGTAGTCCTGGGGCTCGTAATGATCGATCCAGTGCCGGACGCCGTGCATGACGGAGATCAGCAGATGGACGCGCGCATTTTTCTGGGCGCGGCTCAAAGTCGGTGCACCATCGAGATCGTACAGACTGCGCAGGTGCCGGAACATCTGGTTATAGGTATCGAACACCAGCTCCACATGCGGGCTGGTCAGCGACCGCATGTCGCTAAAGCTCATGAGCGGCGGCTGATCTCCCGAGGCGCTTTCTGCCAGCCTCTCGCAATAAAGCCGCAGGATCGTCCGCAGGCGCTCCTCCGGGGTCTCACGTTGCAGGGCAGTGGCGATGAGCGCATCCAGCGCTTCGATGGAGCGCAGGAGGCAGGCCGTCGCCAGCTCTTCCTTCTTGCGGTAATAATAGGTGACGCTGTTGGTAATCAGCCCGACGCTCTGGGCCACATCGGCCAAGGTCGTCCCCTTCAATCCTTTCTGGTTGAAGAGCTGGACGGCCCCGTCGAGGATGGCTTGTCGCTTCTGCTCGTAGCGCTTGGTCTGGCGCGGGAGAGCGGTGGAGGTCGGCGTCATGGTAGTCTTGTGGCTCCTGGACCGAGGGCTAGCCGAGGGCCGCCCATGGTTGAGCTCCTAACACGAATTGATGCCGGGAGCGATGCCGCGCGTGCAACTCTTCGACTGTACCGGTTGTTCTAAGAGGAAGTCGAGCACGAATTCCGGGCCGTCGAAAGTCGGTGCGATTCTCCTTCCATCATGCGTTGACGAGGCCCTAGTCTCGTGCCAGTCTTCCTTCATACACAGGACAGGGCCAATGAAGCTCTGCCGACGGTGCGAGCCCAAAAAAGGACCGTACCGTTCATTCGAGAGGAAACGATCCGAGGAGCCCGGTTCGTCCGGTTTGAGGGTCTGGTGCCGCAAGTCACAGGCCCTTGGTCCCGCCCCAGCCAGGCGGGAATTTCGGTCGAGCACGGGAGCCCGGAGCCCAGGAGGAGGACGCGGCTCCTTGAACATCTTCTTTCAGCAGGTTCTGAACGGGCTGACGCTCGGGAGCGTCTACGCGCTCGTGGCCCTTGGCCTGACCCTCGTCTACGGGATTCTTCACATCCCCAACTTCGCCCATGGCGCGCTTTACATGGTGGGGGCCTATGCGGCCTTTTACCTTGTGGGCTCGCTCGGGGCGAATTACTGGGTCGCCATGGCCGGAGCGGCCATTGTCGTGGCCGCCCTCGCGGTTCTGTCGGATCGCCTTATCTTCCATCGGCTTAGAAATGCGCCGCCGCTACATGACATGATCGCGGCGATCGGCCTTCTTCTGTTTCTCGAAGCCGGCATTCAGGCGATCTGGGGTGCGGAATTCCACCGCCTTGCGCCGCCTTACCCGCAGATCGTGCGCCTCTTCGATCTCGTGGCTCCCGCGCAGCGCCTGATCATCATCGCGGCGGCATTCGGATTGATGTTTGTGCTCCATCTCTTCCTGACGCGCACGCTCACCGGTTCGACGATCATCGCCATGGCCCAGAACCGAGAGGGGGCCTCCCTGGTCGGCATCGATGCCACCAAGGTTTCGGTTCTCACCTTCGCGATTTCCGGTGCGCTTGCGGCTGTGGCCGCGACGCTCTTTGCACCCATCAACCTGATCTATCCCTCCATGGGCCATCTCGTGATCATGAAGGCTTTCGTGATCATCATCCTGGGCGGCATGGGCAGCATCCCGGGTGCCATCGTCGGCGGTCTCGTGATCGGGTTTGCCGAAAGCTTCGGGGCCTTCTACGTCTCCACGAACTACAAGGATATCATCGCGTTCGCGCTGCTCGTCCTGATCCTGTCTTTCCGGCCCCAGGGCCTCTTTCCCAGCGGGGCCCGGGCATGACGTCGAAGACCTTGCAAAAGCCTCTTCTCGCCATCCTGCTAGTCCTGGCCATCGTCTTCCCGATGGTCGCCGCGAACGACTATTACATCTACGTGATGTCTCTCGCCTACATCATGGCGATCGCGGCCGTGGGCCTGAACCTCATCCTGGGCTATACGGGCCAGCTTAACTTGGCGCATGCGGGCTTCATGGCCATCGGCGCCTACACGGTCGGCATCCTGACCGTCGATTATGGTGTTCCTTATTGGATCGCCTTCGTGGTTGCAGGAATCGTGAGTGCCGTCATCGGCTTCTTTGCCGGTCTCCTCTCGCTGCGGCTGAAGGGTCACTTCTTCTCGATCTTCACCCTCTGCGTCGGCTTCATGATCTATCTCGTCATCGAGAAGTCGGATGCGCTGACCCATGGAACGGTAGGCATCATCGACATTCCGGCGCCCACCGGTATCGGCCCGATCCGCTTCGACAACACTTGGTCGCAATACTACCTTGTGCTGTTCTTCCTGGTCGTGAGCCTGTGGCTGATGAGTCGGATCGTGCATTCCCTGCTGGGGCGCGCCTTCGTGGCCATCCGCAACGGTGAGGACTTGGCTGAGACGCTGGGCATCAACCTGATGCGAACGAAGGTTCTCGCCTTCGTGCTCTCCACCTTCTATGCCGGCATGGCCGGTGCGCTCTACGCAGGCTTCGTACGGTTCATCGGCCCGGCCATGGCGCTGGAGAGCCACACCTTCGATATGATCGCCTTCATCCTGGTCGGCGGCATCGGTACTCTGTTCGGGCCGCTGCTCGGGGCCATCCTGCTGACCTGGCTCACGCAATCCCTGCAGTTCCTGCAGGACTTCCGGATGATCGTATTCGGTCCGCTGCTGATCCTCCTGGTGATGTTCTTCCCGCAGGGTCTCATCGGCTATTGGCGTGAACGGCAGGTCCGGCGGGCAGCAGCTTCCATGCAGGACAGGCGCCTTCAGCGCTCCGTGATCGGCTCGCAGCAGGAGGTCAGCACCAATGCTTGAGATCCAAGGGCTGACCAAGCGCTTCGGCGGTCTGACAGCCGTCCGCGATGTCACCACCACCTTCGAAAAGAACCGCATCAACGCGATCATCGGGCCGAACGGTGCCGGCAAGACTACGTTCTTCAATCTGGTGAGCGGCTATCACAAGCCGACTACCGGGCGCATCATCTTCGACGGGCAGGACGTGACGGGTCTCAGGCCCGATCAGGTGGCAAAACTGGGTGTCGCGCGCACGTTCCAGTCGACCACCCTGTTCGACAAGGCGACCGTGCTCGACAACCTCATCGTCGGGCATCGACTTCGCACCGCCTCCACCTTCTGGGACGTGATTCTCGGCACGCGCCGCCTGAAAGAGGACGAGCATCGCTGCCGCGCCAAGGCCGAGGAGGTGCTCGACTTCGTCGGCCTCTCCCCGGTGGCGCATCATCTGGCGGCGGACATCTCGCAGGAGGAGCGCAAGCGCGTCGCTTTTGCTCTGGCGCTCGCCACCGATCCGAAAATCGTGCTGCTCGACGAGCCCGCCGGCGGCGTCAATCCGGAGGAAACCCTGGGCTTGGCCGAACTCATCCGGAAGATGATCCGCAAGGGACTGACCGTGTGCCTGATCGAGCACAAGATGGACATGATCATGAGCCTTGCCGACAAGATCGTGGTGCTCGACCATGGCGAGATGATCGCTCAAGGGACACCGGCGCAGATCCGGTCCGATCAGCGCGTCATCGAAGCCTATCTGGGAGCTGACTATGCTGCGGCTTGAGGGAGCACAGCTCAACTACGGCAGCTTTCGGGCGCTCGATGGAATCTCGATCCATGCGGAGCCCGGCGAACTTGTGGTAATGCTGGGTGCCAATGGTGCTGGGAAGAGCTCCCTATTCCTTGCCATCAGCGGACTGCGCAAGCTCAGCCGCGGCAATATTTGGTTCAAGGATCAAAACATCGCCGGGCGCAAGCCGTCCCAGATCGTCCAGTCCGGCGTCGTGCATTGCCCGGAAGGGCGCAAGCTCTTCCCCGAGATGTCCGTCCGCAAGAACCTGCTTCTCGGCGCTTATGTCCATCGCCAGGACAAGAAGGAAACCGAGAAGATACTCGATCAGGTCTATGAGATGTTCCCGATCCTGCACGAGAAGCGGAACGACATGGCTGGCTCCTTGAGCGGCGGCCAGCAGCAAATGGTGGCTATCGGCCGAGCCCTCATGGGGCGGCCGCAGGTTCTGCTACTGGATGAGCCATCGCTCGGCCTTGCGCCTCTTGTGGTCAAGCAGGTGCTCGGCGTCATCAAGGCGATCAATGACAAGGGCACGACGGTTCTGCTCGCCGAGCAGAACGCCTATGCGGCCCTGCAAATCGCCCATCGCGCTTACGTCATCGAGAGCGGCCGGATCGTCATGGAAGGTGATCGCGACACCCTGCTCAACGATGAGCGCGTCCGGAAAGCCTATATCGGCGCCTGATCCGCGCCGGTTGTGGAAGCCTGCGAATCTAAAAGATTCGCCAACAGAGAGACGGGAGCCGATCATAGTCGAACTCCTGCACCCTGAAGAAAGAACAATAGGAGAGGAAAGAAATGGCTCTTTGGAAACACCTGGTTCACACCGCAGGCGCAGTGACGCTTGCGGCAGGTTTCGCGTCCGTTGCATCGGCTCAGGAGACGGTGAATATCGGCTATACCGGCCCGCTCAGCGGCGGCGCCGCACTCTACGGCAAGAATACCCTGGTTGGCCTCGAGATGGCCGCGAAGGAGATCAACGATGCCGGCGGCTTCGATGTCGGCGGCAAGAAGTACAAGTTCAACATCGTGGCGCTTGACGACAAGTACTCACCCAGCGAGGCGGCCGTAAACGCCAAGCGCCTGAAGGCACAGAACAACACCCCGATGGTTTTCACGCCCCATTCCGGCGGCGCCTTCGCAATCCAGGCCTTCAACGAGCAGGACAACTTCATTCTCGGCGCCTATACCAGCGTGCCGACCATGACGGAGCGCGGCAACAAGCTCACCCTGCGCATACCGCCGTCCTTCGCGGGCTACGTTCAGCCTTTCATCAGCGTGGAGATGAAGACCTTCGGCAAGAAGCTCGCCATGGCAGGCGGAGATCATGACTACGCCAAGGCCTGGGCCCAGCTTTTCGGACCCGCCTGGACGAAGGCCGGGGGCCAGATCGTGGCCGAGAACCCGATGTCCTACAACAAGGACACGGACTTCTACAGCGGCGTGAGTCGTGTGCTGGCGGCGAGCCCCGACGTCCTGTTCATCGGCGGTGCTTCCGAGCCGACGGCTCTCGTTGCTAAGCAGGCGCGTGAACTCGGCTTCAAGGGCGGCTTCGTCGTGATGGATCAGGCCAAGCTCGATGAAATGGCGGCCGTCACGGGCGGTATGGACATGCTCGAAGGCTCTGTCGGCGTTCTGCCGCTGATCTACGACAAGCGCCCCGGCACGGAAAACTTCATCGCGAAGTTCAAGAAGCTGTATGACCGCAACCCGGGCACGGAAGCCTCTTACCACTATTCGACCCTTAATGCCGTGGCCGAGGCTATGAAGCTTGCTGGCAGCGTCTCCGACCCTAAGGCGATCCATGCCAAGCTGAGCGAAGCCTACGGCAAGCTGCCGCCGGAGCGGAACCCAGCGCGCATCACCAGCGTCGATGATCGCGGCGGCACCAATGCCAACATCGTCGTGGGCGTGGTCAAGGGCGGCAAGGTCGAGACCGTCGAAGCGGCAAGCCTCGGTCAGTAAGGCTCTTGATGAACAGGGCCGGCTTTAGAGCCGGTCCTGTTTCTTTCGCGGAGAGGCAGGCGATGCGCATGGATGCAATCCCATTCGAAAGCCGCGCTGCCGGCATCCGGGAGCGAGTGGCTCTCCAGGGCTTCATGCATCTTGTCGGCGCGCAGATCGACGAGTTGGCGCCCGGCTCCGCGACGATCTCCGTCGACCGTCGCGATGATCTGCTTCAGCAACATGGCCTGTTTCACGGCGGCGTTACAGCCTTCTTGATCGATAACGGCACGACCATCGCCGCCGCGACAGTTCTCAGGCATGGCCTGGGCGTCCTCACAGCAGAATATAAGCTCAACCTGTTCTCGCCGGCCGATGGCGACCGACTCATCTGCCGCTAACGGGTGGTCAAGCCCGGCAGCCGCATGATCATCGTGGCGGCGGACGTGTTCACTCAAAAAGATGGACGCGAGAAGCAGACGGCGGTGGCGCTCGCCACCATTGCGGTCCTGGACCAAGCCTCGATGCCGCCCCTGCGGGAGGCTGGACAAGTCGCAAGCGGCCGATAAATTCCTGACAATAAGTAATAATCGGAGGGAAGAAACCATGCTGAAGGGAATGATGATGGATCGGCAGCTGTCGATCCCGGCAATCATTGATCTGGCCGCGGAGGTGCACGCCAAGACCGAGATCGTCTCGGTCGCGACCGAAGGCGGAATCCACCGCACCACCTACAAGAATATTCATAAGCGCGTCGCTCAGCTGGCCCATGGTCTGCGGGCGCTTGGCGTCAAACCGGGCGACCGCGTCGCGACTCTTGCCTGGAACGGCTACCGGCATTTCGAGCTGTATTATGCCATTTCAGGCATCGGCGCCGTGTGCCACACCATCAATCCGCGCCTTTTCCCCGAGCAGCTCGTCTACATCGTCAATCACGCGCAGGACACGGCGCTTTTCTTCGACCTCACCTTCGCGCCGCTTGTCGCCGCCCTGCGGCCGAAGCTGCCCCAGAACATCACCTTCGTGGCGATGACCGGCCGCGAGACCATGCCGGCGCAGGAGGGGCTCGACGGCCTTCAGTGCTATGAGGATCTGCTCACCGGACAGCCTGACACCATCACTTGGCCCGATCTCGACGAGAACACCGCCGCGGCGCTGAGCTACACCTCCGGCACCACAGGAGAGCCCAAGGGCGTGCTCTATTCGCATCGCTCGCAGGTGATCCATGCCATGACGTCGGTGATCGGCGCCTCGCGCTATTTCGGCATGGGCAAGAAGATCCTCCCGGTCGTCCCGCTCTTCCACGTCAATGCCTGGGCGCTTCCCTATTCGGCGCCTCTCTCGGGCACCTCCCTGATCTTCCCGGGGGCAAAGCTCGATGGGGCAAGCCTGTTCAACCTCATGGAGGCCGAGAAGGTCGACAGCAGCTGGGGTGTGCCGACCGTATGGCTCGGGCTTCTCCATGAGATGAAGCAGAGAGGCCGCAAGCCCGAAGGACTCGATTATGTGATCATCGGTGGCTCGGCGGCCCCGCAGCCGATGATCGAAGCCTTCGAGCGCGATTACGGCATCAGCGTCTGCCACGGTTGGGGCATGACCGAGATGAGCCCCATCGGCACTTTCGGCATGCTCAGCCCCGAGATGGAAGATCTGCCCTTCGATGAAAAAATCGCCCTGAAAGTTCGCCAGGGGCGACGCCTGTTCATGGTCGACATGAAGATCGTGGACGAGAACGGCAAGGAACTGCCGAAGGACGGCGTGGCCTTCGGCGAGCTCTGCGTGCGCGGGCCTTCGATTGCCTCAGGCTACTACAATAACGAGACCGCAACCGCGCAGGCCCTCGATCCGGAGGGTTGGTTCAGAACCGGCGACGTCGCCAAGATCACGCCTGACGGCTTCCTGCAGATTGTGGATCGCACCAAGGACCTAGTGAAATCTGGCGGCGAGTGGATCTCCTCCATCGATCTGGAGAACGCCGCCTTGGGTGCGCCGGGTGTTGTCAACTGCGCTGTGCTCGCCATGCCGCATCCGCGCTGGGGCGAACGCCCTCTCCTCGTCGTCGTTCCGAAACCCGATGCGAAGCCCGCCAAGGAAGACATCCTCGCCTATCTCGCCACCAGGGTGGCGACTTGGCAGGTGCCCGACGACGTGCTCTTCGTCGAGACCATTCCGCTCACGGCGACCGGCAAGATCTCCAAGCTGGAGCTGCGCAAGATCCTGAAGGACTATGTCCTTCCCACGGCCGCGTGAGCGGCCGATGGCACAGGAATATCTCAGCTCATTGTTCTCGGTCGCGGGCAAGACGGCACTCGTGACCGGGGGCGCTACAGGGATCGGCCGCATGATCGCCGAGGCTCTCGTACGGGCCGGGGCGCGGGTGCTGATTGCCTCGCGAAAGGGCGAGGCGTGCGAGGCTGTGGCTCGGGAACTCAATGCCCTCGATTCTGGCGGCACGGCGGAAGGTTTCGCCGGCAACGTGGGGACGCAAGACGGCGTGATGATTCTGGCTTCCGAGGTGAAGGCCCGCACGCCGCACCTCCACATCCTCGTCAACAATGCGGGCAAGACCTGGGGCGAGTCGCTAGAGCAATTCCCGCATAAGGCCTGGGAGAGTGTGTTCTCTGTCAATGTCGCGGGGCTCTTCACGCTGACCCAGCAACTGCTGCCCTTGCTTGAGGCGGCGGCCAGCGACGACGATCCAGCCCGCATCGTCAATCTCGGGTCAGTGATGGGCGCCGCACCCATCGGCGACAACGCTTACTCCTATGCCGCGTCCAAGGCCGCCGTGCATCACCTCACGCGAATCCTCGCAAAAGAGTTCGCCCTGCGCCGCATCACGGTGAACGCCTTCGCACCGGGACCTTTCCAGAGTCGCATGACGGCCTTCGTCACGGGTGACGAGCAGAAGCGCGCGCTGGTTGCCGCCAGTGTGCCCTTCGGCCGTATCGGCCGGCCGGACGATATCGCGGGGGCGCTGCTGTTCCTCTGCGGTCGCGGCGGAGCCTATACGACGGGAGCCATCATTCCCCTCGATGGCGGCATTAGCGTGGAGACCGGGCACAAGATCTTCGGGGAGGCGGCGCTATGAACGTGCATGCGCCTATCTCCGTCCCTATCGACGACCTGAAAAACCGGGTTGGCCAGGAAGTTGGGGTCTCGTCTTGGAAGGTGATCGATCAGGATAGGATCGATCGTTTCGCGGCTGTGACAGAAGACCTTCAGTTTATCCATGTCGATCCTGAGCGCGCTCTTGCGGAGACCCCTTTCGGCGGCACCATCGCGCACGGCTTTCTCACCCTGTCGCTTCTCTCCGCCATGGGGCAGGAGGCCTTGCCGACGATCAGGGACCGGACCATGGGGATCAACTACGGCCTAGAGCGTGTGCGCTTTCTCTCACCCGTGCCGGTGGGGGCACGGGTGAGGGGACGCTTCACCCTGTCCGACGTCTCCATGCGCTCGGCCACGCAGGCCATGCTGCGCTACCACGTGACCATCGAGATCGAGGGCGCGGAGAAGCCAGCCCTCGCGGCCGAGTGGATCACCCTAGCCGTGCTCGGTTGAAGACTCATGACAGCGCAAGCAGCAGCCCATCTCGACACGGAGCACCTCGGCCCCTATCTCGCAGTGCAAGTTCCGCGCTTCGGCCAGCTGGTCAGCGCCGAGAAATTTGCCGGCGGCCAATCAAATCCAACATTCCTGATCACGTCAACGGAAGGCCGTTTCGTCCTACGACGCAAGCCGCCCGGAGCGCTGCTGAAATCGGCCCATGCGGTTGACCGCGAGTACCGCATCATGGCAGCCCTTGCCCAAACCGACGTGCCGGTGCCGCGCGTCCTGCACCTGTGCGAGGATGAGGCGGTCATCGGCTCCATGTTCTACGTCATGGACTATGTGGAGGGACGCATCTTCTGGGACGGCAAGCTGCCGGACTTGAAGCCAGAGGAGCGCACGGCGATCTACGATTCCATGAACGGCGCGCTCGCTGCCCTGCATAGTGTCGATCCCGCAGCCGTCGGCCTCGCCGATTACGGCAAGCCGGGCAGCTATTTCGAGCGCCAGATTGGGCGCTGGACAGGCCAGTACCGCGCGTCGGAAACCCATCCGGTCCCGGCCATGGACGAGCTCATCGCATGGCTGGACGGTAACACGCCAGAGGACGACGGGCGGGTCAGCCTCGTCCATGGCGATTACCGCCTCGACAACATGATCTTCGAGCCTGCGGGAACGCGCATCCTGGCGGTGCTGGATTGGGAGTTGTCCACCCTCGGCCACCCTCTGGCCGATCTCGCCTATCAATGCATGCAATGGCGGCTGCCCTCGGAGGGCGTCTTCAGGGGTCTCGGCGGCATCGACAGGAAGGCCCACGGTATTCCCACGGAAGCCGAATATGTGGAGCGCTACTGCCGTCGAACCGGGTTCGAAGTGGTCGGCCACTGGCCCTTCTATCTCGCCTTCAGCTTCTTCCGCCTCGCCGCGATTCTCCAGGGCGTCTACAAGCGCTCTCTTGACGGCAATGCCTCCAACCCGGAGCGCGCCCGCCTCATGGGCGAGGCCGTGCCGATGATGGCTGGAATGGCTTTGGAAGTGGTGGGTGGCCGCTAGATTTTTAGCGATCCCACTTGATGTTGAGCGCGCTGGTGACGAGCCTATCGACGAGGACCGGCGCGTCGGCAGCCATACGCTCGATTCCTGCCACGGCCTGGCGCGTCATGCGCCCGTTCAGGAATGCATAGTCCATCACGATCGCGCTCACGAGAGCGATTGCGGTCTTGAGGGCGCGCGAGGCGAGATCGGACCAGGTCATGAGGCCTCTTTAGGGAAACGATGTTCGCCTCATGCCCGAAAGGCTCAGGCAGATCAAGCGACAGACGGTCTCAGGCCTGCTTCAGCATCCACTCGTGATCCGGGTCGTTGTGGAACTTCCAGACCCGCTTCGGGCCGGCCATCACGTTGAGATAGTAGAGCTCGTAGCCATGCGGCGCGCCGACCGGGTGATAGCCTTTCGGCACCAGCACCACATCGCCGTTCGCAGCCGCCAAGGTCTCATCGAGGGAGCGGTCGTCCGTATAGACTCGCTGCAGGGCAAAGCCCGAGGGCGGGTTGAGGCGGTGATAGTAAGTCTCCTCCAGCAATGACTCCTGCGGCAGCATGTCTCGGTCGTGCTTGTGGGGCGGATAGCTCGACCAGTGGCCTGAGGGCGTGATGACCTCGACCACGAGCAGGCTCTCTGCTGCTTCCGTTTCCGGCAGGATGTTGCGCACATGGCGTGTGTTGGTGCCCTTACCGCGTGTCTCCTGGCCGACCTGATCGGGGCCGATCACGCGGGCCGGTAGCCTGCCTTCGGCAGGCGCAGTGCAGATGGCAATCTCGCAATCCGTCTCCGCCTGCAGCGACCACTCCGATTGGGCAGGTGCGTAGAGCGACCACGGATCCGCCTCGAACGGCGAGGAGCGCCCGCCGATCGTGCCGAAATTCTGTCCGGCTGCGCTCACATGAGCCTTGCCGGATAGCATCACGATGCAGGCTTCCCGATCCCCCGTCGCTTGCTTCAGGCTCTGACCACGTTTCAGCTGGTAGACCTCGAATCCCACATAGGTCCAACCGGCAGATTCCGGCGTGATCGTGTGAACGCGCCCGTTAGCATCGGGTGCCGACGGTTTGACGAGAAGCTTCGACATCGCATGTCATCCTTATCGAAGGCCGGCTTCCCTGAGGTACCGGGTGAGATTGGCATAGCCCATCTTGGCATAGGTCAGCGGATGCGCTTTCTTCGGATCCTGTTCCGCCTCGATTACCACCCAGCCGCTATAGCCCGGCAGTTCCTTAAACACGGAAACGAAATCCACCATGCCGTCGCCAGGCACCGTATAGACGCCTTCGATGACGGAATCGAGGAAGCTCCAGCCCTCCGCCCTCGACTTCTCCATCACGCTTTTCCGCACATCCTTGGTGTGCACATGGCTGATGCGGCTGCGGTAGCGGCGGGCGAGCACTGCCGGATCGGCGCCACCCCAGGTGGCATGGCCTGTGTCGAGCAGCAGGTGAACCGCCTCGCCGGTCGAGCGCATGAAGGCGTCGATGTCGGCTTCCGATTCCACGATGGTGCCCATGTGATGATGATAGACCACGCGCACGCCTTCCTGCAGCGTGCGCTCGGCCACTTGCGTGATGCGGCGGCCGAACTCGGCCCAGTCACCATCCTTCATAACAGGACGCTGCGACAGGGGCTTGGAGCGGTCGCCATGAATGGCGTTCGAGGTTTCGGCGAAGACGAGTACGTTCGAGCCCATGGCCTTCAGGAGGTCGAGATGCGGGCGCAGCGCCTTCATCTCCGCATCGGCATCGCGCTTCAAGAGTTCGGCGGAATACCAGCCGGACACGCAGGCCATATCGAAGGGGGCGAGTGCCTTCTTCAAGGCCTCTGGCTCGCGCGGAAACTTGTTGCCAAGCTCCATGCCCTCGAAACCGGCTTCCTTGGCCTCAGCAAGGCAGACCTCCAGCGGCGTCTCGCCGCCGAGCTCCAGCATGTCGTCGTTGGACCAGCCGATGGGATTGGCCCCGATGCGGATCGTCATGTTCTTGTCCTTCTGTTGCCATTAATGCCGCATAATCTTTTCGGCGAACCGGTTTCCACTTAGCCGGATCATGCTCGCGATCAATCGCCCACCCGCTGCGCGGCGAGGGCTGTTTCATAGTCCTTGCGGGCGGCCTTCACCTGATCGCGCACGGACACCTCCGGCACCGCCACATCCCACCAGTGGCCGCCTTCATCCGTGGAGGCGAGCGGGTCGGTGTCGATGACGATCACGGTGCTGCGCTCGGCGCCCCGCGCCTTCTTCAGCGCGTCCTCCAGCTCGCCGATGCCCTTCACCTTCACGGCCAGAGCGCCGAGACTCGCGGCATGCGCGGCGAAGTCGATGTCGGGCAGCGTCACGTGGTTCGTGTGCTGCAGCAGATTGTTGAAGCTCTCGCCGCCAGTCGCACGCTGCAGGCGGTTGATGCAGCCATAGCCGCGATTGTCGAGTAGCACCACAGTGAGCTTCTGGCCCAGCATCACCGAGGTGGCGAGCTCCGAATTCATCATGAGGTAGGAGCCGTCCCCCACCATCACGATCACTTCGCGGGAGGGATCGGCCATCTTCACGCCGAGCCCGCCAGCGATTTCATAGCCCATGCAGGAATAACCGTATTCCAGGTGGTAGCCCAACGCAGTGCTTGCCTTCCAGAGCTTGTGCAACTCGCCCGGCAGGCCGCCGGCAGCGCAGACCACCACGTCCGTCGGCTGCGAATTGCGCTGCACCGCGCCGATCACCTGCGCGTCAGAGGGCAGCTCCGCATTGGTCGGATCCGTGAAGCGTGCTGCGGTGTCGAACCAGCGCGTCTTATCCTCCCGCGCTTTCCCAGTCCAGGACTCCGGCGCTTTCCAGCTGCCGAGCGCGCGGCTCAGTTCTTCGAGGCCCACCCGGGCGTCGGCGACGAGCGGCAGTGCATTATGCTTGGTCGCGTCGAAAGCCTGCACGTTGAGGCCGATGATGCGACGGTTCTGGTTCTTGAACAGGGCCCAGGAGCCGGTGGTGAAATCCTGCAGCCGGGTGCCGACCGCGATAACCACATCAGCGTCCTCTGCGAGCGCATTGGCCGCACCCGTGCCGGTAACGCCGACCGCTCCGAGATTGGCCTGATGGTCATGGGGCAGGCTCGACTTTCCGGCCTGCGTTTCACCGACGGAGAGGCCGTGTCTCTCGACGAAAGCCGCCAGTGCTCGTTCCGCACCCGAATAGAGCACGCCGCCGCCGGTCACGATAAAGGGCTTCTTGGCGTTGCGGATGAGATCAACAGCCTGGGCGAGCTCCGCCTCGTCGGGGCGGATGCGGCGTAGTGTCCAGATTTTTTCCGCGAAAAAGCTTTCCGGATAATCGTAGGCCTCGGCCTGCGTATCCTGGCAGAGTGCGAGCGTCACCGGACCGCAATCGGCCGGGTCCGTGAGAACGGCCATGGCGCGCTGGAGGGCCGGGATGATCTGTTCAGGGCGCGCGATGCGATCGAAGTAGCGCGAGACCGGCTTGAAGCAATCGTTGGCCGAGATCGTGCCGTCGGAAAAGCTCTCGATCTGCTGTAGCACCGGATCGGGCTTGCGGTTGGCGAAGACGTCGCCGGGGAGAAGCAGCACCGGCAGGCGATTCACGTGGGCGACAGCAGCGGCCGTCACCATATTGGTGGCGCCTGGCCCAATGGAGGTAGTGCAGGCCATCATGCGGCGTCGGCGCGAGGCTTTGGCGAAGGCGATGGCTGCGTGAGCCATGCCCTGTTCATTGTGCGCGCGGAAGGTGGGAAGCGTATCGCGAACGCCGTGCAGCGCCTCACCCATGCCGGCTACGTTGCCGTGGCCGAAGATCGCCCAGACGCCGCCGAAGAGCGGCATCACCTGCCCGTCGATCTCTGTCTTCTGGCCCGTCAAGAAGCGGGCGATGGCTTGCGCCATGGTCAGGCGGATCGTGCTCATGCGTATTCCTCTCGAATGGCGCCGACCTTGGCGGAGGGGCGCAGCCTTCTCAAGTTGGTCTTCAGGATAACAGGGGCGCAGATGTCATGGGATTGCGCCATCGAACTCACGCGGCCTTTGCGCGGCCGGACACCCGTTGCCAGGCATCGACAAGGCGCTGAAAGCGGGAGGCCATGTCGATGACGGCGGCCTCGTCGGTCATTTCGCCCTTCAGCCAGCGCCGCGCAGCATCATTGAAGATCGTGCGGCCCACCGCAAAGCCCTTCACTTGCGGCTCGCTGGCAGCAGCCGCGAAGGCCGCCTCCAGCTCGTTCTCCGGCGCTTCGAGGCCGAGCAGAACGATGCCGCGGCAAAGGGGATCATTAGCCGAGATCACCTTGCCGATGGCATGCCATGCCGCTTCATCGCGCTGCGGCTCGAGTTTCCACCAGTCCGGCTTGATTCCGAGATCGTAGAGGCGCTGCAGGATACCCGCGACGGTGTCAGACTTGAGCGCTCCGTTCTTGCCGGCGATGATCTCGACCAGCAATTCGCGTCCGATTCGGCGAGCAGCGTCATGAAGGCGCAGCAGATCACGCTCCTGGCGCTCCCGCAGCTCCTGCGGATCGTCGGGATGGTAGAAGCACAGGCATTTGATGGTGTGCCCGACCGGCCATTCCACGAGCCTCGCGCCAAGCGAGCCGCCGCCTTCGAAATCGAGCGGGCGCGAACCCGGTAACTCCACTGGGCGGCCAATCCAGAACGGATGATCGGCGGCGCGGAACAGGGCTTCACGGCCATAGGTGCCGTCGATCAGCATGCCGAAGCCAGGACGGCCATCCGCGACTTTCGCGGCGGCCTGGACGGCGAGAACCTTGAAGTCGGGAATGCGCTCCACCGGCGCGCCGACCTCCTTGGCCATCGCTTCCAGCTGCATGCGGTGATCGATGGCGAGCGCCATAAGCGTGTCGCTTTGCGGTCTGCGCGTCGTCGCCCAGTGGATGTGATTGATATCCTCGTCGAAGCGCAGCGCTTTGTGGCGGCTGCCTGTTTTGAGGAAATGCTGCAGCTCCGGGAAGGTCGGGATCTCCGGCGAGCAGAGCAGGCGCGAGACCGCGAAGGCACCGCTCGCATTGGCATAGGCGCAGCAGGTCTCGAGCGGTTCGTCGCGCAACCATCCGCGCAGGAAGCCGGAGAGGAAGGCATCGCCCGCGCCCAGCACGTTGTAAACCTCGACCGGAAAGCCAGGCCCCTTCACACCATCATCGAGCGAATCCGGAATCGCATCGGGAAACACCACGCAGCCCATGGGGCCGCGCTTGCACACGATAGTGGCATTCGAGATCGCCCGGATGGAGCGAATGGCCGCGAGCGTATCTTCCGAACCGCCGGCGATGTGCAGTTCTTCCTCGGTGCCAACGATGAGATCGCAATCGGCCAGAATGGGTTTCAGGTGCTCCGTCACAGCATCCGAGCGCACATAGCGCGACTCGCCGGCGCCATGCCCGAGAAGGCCCCAGAGGTTGGGGCGGTAATCCACGTCGAACACGACCTTGCGGCCATTGGCCTTCGCAATGCGGATCGCCTTCTTTTGCGCCGCTGCGGTTGTTTCCCGCGAAAAATGCGTGCCGGTGACGACGATGGCCGCTGCGGAGGCGATGAAGCGCTCGTCGATATCGTCCTCGGTCAGCGCCATGTCGGCGCAGTTGTCGCGATAGAAGATCAGCGGGAAGGAATCCTCGTCGCGTACGCCGAGGATCACGAGGGCCGTCAGGCGCTGCTTGTCGGTGACGATGCCTTGCGTGGAGACGCCCTCGCGCTGCATCTGCTCGCGGATGAAGCGCCCCATGGCTTCGTCGCCGACGCGGGTGACGAGGCCCGATTTCAGCCCCAGCCGTGCCGTGCCGATGGCGATGTTGGCCGGGCAGCCGCCGACAGCCTTGGAGAAGGAAGCCATGTCCTCAAGCCGTCCGCCCACCTGCTGGCCGTAGAGATCGACCGAGGAGCGGCCGATGGTGATGACATCGAGGGCTGGCTTCATGCTATTCCTCCCGCTCTCGGGCTTGAAGCACCGGGCGAGGGCCGGTCGGCCCTTGCGGCTGTAGAACGTTTATTCTATTAGCAACTTATGTTGGAATATCAATTCTAAATATTGCCGTAGCCGGCAAAGGATCTGAGGGGAAACATGATCAGGATCGCCGTTCTGGGAGCCGGTCGAATCGGCCGCATTCACGGGCGCAATGCCGCCAGCCATCCCGATGCCCGCCTCGTGGCGGTCGCCGATCCGCACGCCCCGGCGGCGCAGGAACTGGCGGCGGCGACTGGCGCCGAGGTCGCGTCCCTGGACGAGATCGTCGAGCGCTCCGATGTGGACGCGATTCTCGTCTGCACGCCGACCACGACGCACGCCGACCTGATCGAGCGTGGGGCGCGCGCCGGCAAGGCGGTGTTCTGCGAGAAGCCGGTAGATCTGTCGAGCGCCCGCATCGAGGCCTGCCTCGCCACGGTCGAAAAAGCCGGCACGCCGCTCATGATCGGCTTCAACCGCCGCTTCGACCCGAACTTCGCGAGCCTTCGCCGCCGCCTTGCCGATGGCGAGGTGGGCGAGGTGGAACTCGTCACGATCCTCTCCCGCGATCCCGGCCCGCCGCCGGTGAGCTACATCGCCACCTCGGGCGGCCTGTTCCGGGACATGATGATTCACGACCTCGACATGGCCCGCTTCCTGCTGCTGGGCGACGAACCGGTGGAGGTGCACGCGGTCGGCTCCTCCCTGGTGGACCCGGCCATCGGCCAGGCCGGCGACGTGGACACGGCGGCCGTGATGCTCAAGACCGCCAAGGGCCGGATCGTGCAGATCTCCAATTCCCGCCGCGCCACTTACGGCTACGACCAGCGCATCGAGGTCCATGGCTCGAAGGGCATGATCCGCGCCGGCAACATCCATCGCACGACGGTGGAGGTGGCCAATGCTGCAGGCGTCACCGCCGATCCGGTGCAGGACTTCTTCCTGGAGCGCTATGCGGACGCCTATCGCGACGAGCTCACCACGTTTCTGAACGCCATCCGCGACGGCAAGCCGTGCAACCCGACCGGACACGACGGCCTCATGGCCCAGCGGCTGGCCGACGCGGCAACCGAGTCGGCGCAGAGTGGAAGGCCGGTGCGGCTGTAAGCAACACGCGTCATCCCGGATTGGCTTTGCCGCCCGGGATGACGGCTCTGTCAGCCCTCCGCCCGCTTCTCCGCCGTGCCGACCGCCAAGGCCATCGCCAGCGCGAACGACGCCGACAGTGACCGGAAGGCGCCGAAATCGGCCTCCGCCACTTCCAGCCACACATCGGCGCTCGTCACCAGCGGGCTGAAGGCCGAGTCGGTGATCGCCACGACCGGAATGTTGCGCAGTGCGGCGGCGGCCGCGAGATCCGCCGTGACGGGCGCATAGGGTGTGAAGCTGATGGCCAGCACCGCGTCCCGTCCGGCGGCGGTCGCCAGCTGCTCGGGGCCGAGCTGGCCCACATGGTCGATGAGGATCGCCCGCACCCCCAGCTTCCCGAACGCATAGGCGCAATAGGCGATGACCGGAAACACCCGGCGTGCGCCCAGGAGATAGATCGTATCGGCCTTGGCCAGCGTCTCGATGGCGCGGGCCAGCTCCTCCGGGCGCACGGAGCCGCGCATCCGATCCAGCGAAACGGCGGCCGCATGGGAAAAGCCATCGAGCAGGGAGGCTGCATGAACGTGATGCCCCTCGGCGTCGCGCAAGCCTTTCAAGCGTTCGCGATAATCCGGAAAGCGCTCCCGCAGGCGGTCGCGAAAAATCTGCTGCAGGTGGGAGAAGCCGTCATAGCCCAGGCTCTTGGCAAAGCGCACCAGAGTCGAGGGCTGCACGCCCGCATGCTCGGCAATGCCCGCCACCGTTCCGAAAGCCACGTCCTCGGGGTGTTCCAGGGCAAAGGCTGCGAGCTGCTTCAGCCGCTTGGGCATGGCATCGTGGCGGCTGAGCAGAAGGGTCCGAAGTCCGTCGAAATCGTCCGGAGCCTCTGTGGTGACCTCTGCCTCGTCCATGCGCCTGCCCACCCTCATGGCCCGACCTTCTGCTCCAGATCGGGCCTTGACACCAATCCTACAAAAATGGAATAAAAATTCCAATATATAAACAAAAAGGTTCCGGCGTTCCGTTTAATGGAATGACCGAATTGGTAGAGGGAACGCCAGGAAAAGGACGATTCGCTCTCGAATCATCTGGTGTTTCTCTGACCACTCATACCAGCGGCCCTGGAAGCCGCGGCGTTCAACTGAGCCAAATCTCTGGCAGATCGAGCGCATGAGATACCAGTTGGGAGAAAACAGATGAAATCACTCGTTACCAGTCTTGCCGCTGCCGCTGCCCTGACCCTCGCGGCCGTTGCGCCGGCTGCCGCGCAGCAGAATTCCCGCATCATCGTCGTCAGCCATGGACAGGCCAACGACCCATTCTGGTCCGTGGTCAAGAACGGCGTGGCGGCCGCCGGTCAGGACATGAAGGTCCAGGTCGATTACCGGGCGCCCGAGACCTTCGACATGGTCGCCATGAGCCAGCTCATCGATGCTGCCGTGAACCAGAAGCCCGCCGGGCTGATCGTGTCGATTCCGGATGCTTCCGCGCTTGGGCCGTCGATCCAGAAGGCCGTGGCCGCCGGCATTCCGGTGATCTCCATGAACTCGGGCTCCGACGTGTCGAAGAAGCTCGGCGCGCTGCTCCATGTGGGGCAGGACGAGGTCGTGGCCGGACGCATCGCGGGTGCCAAGCTGAAGGAGATGGGCGGCAAGGTCGGCCTGTGCGTGAACCAGGAGGTCGGCAACGTCTCGCTTGATCTGCGCTGCAAGGGCTTCACGGAGGGCTTCGGCGGCAAGGTGACCGTGCTCCCCGTCACCAACGATCCGGCGGATATCCGCGCCAAGGTGAAGGCGGCGGTTGCGGCTGACGCGTCCGTCGACACGATCCTGGCGCTCGGCGCCGGCACGGCCGGCGAGCCATCGGTTGCAGCCGTGAAGGAAGCCGGCAAGACCGGTGCCATCCGGGTTGCCACCTTCGACATGTCGGCGGGCTTCCTCAAGTCGGTGGCCGCCGGTGAGGCGGTTTTCGCCATCGACCAGCAGCAATACCTCCAGGGCTATCTGCCGGTGGTGTTCCTGGCGAACTACGCCAAGTACGGCCTGATGCCGGGCGGCGACGTGGCCTCCGGCCCGAACCTGATCACCAAGGAGAAGGCCGCCCAGGTGGTGGACCTGTCCGCCAAGGGCATCCGCTAAACACCACTCAAAGCCCGCGATCCGTGTGACCGCGGGCTTTTCATGTTATGTATTGTTTCGGGGAGGCGCCCATGGTGAACACCACTCAGCCGACCACGGATCTCAGCCCGCCTCCGACGGTCAAGCAGATCCAGGACGAGCGCCTGAGGGATGTCTCCCTCGTCACCAAGATCATGCGGCGTCCCGAGCTCGGGGCGCTGGCAGGCCTCATCCTGGTCGCGATCTTCTTCGCCTCCACGGCGGATGCGTCCATGTTCACGCTCGCCGGAATCATGAACATCCTCTCGCCGGCCGCCCAGCTCGGCATCCTCGCCATTGCAGCGGCGCTCTTGATGATTGGCGGCGAGTTCGATCTCTCCATCGGCTCGATGGTCGCCTTCACCGGGCTCATCTTCGGCGCGTTTCTCACCCTCAACAGCTGGCCCCTGCTGCTGGCGATCGTCGCCACCTTTGCGGTCGCGGCCCTGCTCGGGGGCCTCAACGGTCAGATCGTCATCCGCAGCCGGCTGCCCTCCTTCATCGTGACGCTGGCCTTCCTGTTCATCCTGCGCGGACTCTCGCTGGTGGGCCTCAAATGGGCCACCGGCGGATCAACCCAGATGCGCGGCATCGGCGATCAGGCCGGTGAGGGCCTCATTCGGGAGCTGTTCTCCGGCGTTGCCTTCGAGGGCGTCTTCGCGTGGCTCGCCGCCAACGATCTCATCGGCAAGTTTCCCAACGGCACGCCGACCGTGACGGGTGTTCCGGTCTCCATCGTGTGGTTCGTCGGTTTCGCGCTTCTCGCCACCTGGATTCTTTTGCGCACCCGCGCCGGCAACTGGATTTTCGCGGCCGGCGGCGATCCCAATGCGGCGCGCAATTCCGGCGTGCCGGTTGACCGGGTGAAGACCGCGCTCTTCATGCTCACCGCCTTTGCGGCCGCGCTGGTCGCCGTTCTCACGGTGCTCGATGCCGGCTCGACCGATGCGCGGCGCGGGTTCCAGAAGGAGTTCGAGGCCATCATCGCGGCGGTGATCGGCGGCTGCCTGCTCACCGGCGGCTACGGCTCGGCCATCGGGGCATTCTTCGGCGCCATCATCTTCGGCATGGTGTCCATCGGCCTCACCTACACGCGGTTCGATTCCGACTGGTTCCAGGTTTTCCTCGGCGCCATGCTGCTGCTCGCGGTGCTGTTCAACAACTTCATCCGCCGTAAGGTGACGGGAGAGCGCTGATGGACGATAATCGTACGCTCATCGAGATCCGCGACCTCGTCAAGCATTTCGGCTCGGTGATCGCGCTCTCGGGCGTATCGCTCAGTGTCCGTCGCGGCGAGGTCATGTGCCTGCTGGGCGACAACGGCGCCGGCAAGTCGACGCTGATCAAGACGCTCGCCGGCGTTCACAAGCCGACCTCCGGCGACTTCCTGGTCGAGGGCAAACCGGTGTCCTTCGCCAGCCCGCGCGATGCGCTCGATGCAGGCATTGCGACGGTGTACCAGGATCTGGCGATGATCCCGCTCATGTCGGTCACCCGCAACTTCTTCATGGGACGCGAGCCGGTGAAGGGCGTCTGGCCGTTCCGCCGTGTCGACTTCGATCATTGCGACGAGGTCACCCGCGAGGAGATGCACAAGATCGGCATCGACGTGCGCGATCCGCATCAGGCGGTGGGAACCCTGTCGGGCGGCGAGCGGCAATGCGTGGCCATTGCCCGCGCGGTCTATTTCGGCGCCAAGGTGCTGATCCTCGACGAGCCCACCTCGGCGCTCGGCGTGGCGCAGACCTCCATGGTGCTGAAATACATCCATCAGGTGCGCCAGAAAGGACTGGGTGTCATTTTCATCACCCACAACGTGCGCCACGCCTATGCGGTGGGCGACCGCTTCACCGTGCTCAACCGCGGTAAGACGCTCGGCACTTACGCGAAGTCGGACATCCAGATCGACGAGCTGCAGAACCTCATGGCCGGCGGCAAGGAATTGCAGGCGGTGTCGGCGGAGCTCGGCGGGATGGTTTAGTGTGTCGCTCTTGCTCTGGTCATGAAAGCATGAGCGGGAAGAATGCATGATCAGGAGCGTGCTTCTTCGCATTGCTGAGATACTCGCGTTCGCATGGTGGCTCTTCGCCTTAAGGGCAACCTTCCTGTTCACGGTCCATCTGCCGTATCATGAGACAGCGCCGCAGCAGGATGGCTGTTACCTGACCTCTGACTGGTTCATCCATGTTGATTGTGGATCGAGCGAAGGCAGTGATCCTCTTGGCGGCGTGCTGACCTGGGCTATGCTTTGGACAAAGGATATCGATGTCCTGATCAGCCTCTCGGCAATTCCGGTTCTCACGCCTCTCGTGCTTCTCTGGCTTGGTTCGGTCTTCCTCGCGGCCAGTTTCCTGTTTCGACTGCTGCTCAAAGCTCAACATCGGAGGTCAACATGACTTCACTCGGCATCGGCCTCATCGGCACAGGCTACATGGGCAAGTGTCACGCGCTGGCCTGGAACGCCGTCGCGGCAGTGTTCGGAGATGTGGCGCGGCCGCGCCTTGCGGTGCTGGCCGAGCATTCGCAGGAGCTGGCTGACAGAAAGGCTCAGGAGCTCGGTTTCGCCCGCGCCACCGGCGACTGGCGCACGCTCGTCGCCGATCCCGCCGTCGACGTGGTGTCGATCACCACGCCCAATGCCTTTCATCCTGAGATGGCGATTGCGGCTCTGGAGGCGGGCAAGCATGTGTGGTGCGAGAAACCGATGGCGACGCGGCTTCCCGATGCGGAGCGCATGCTGGCAGCCGCCCATGCGTCGGGCAAAGTTGCGGCGCTGGGCTACAATTATATCCAGAACCCGATCATCCGTCTGATCCAACGCCTCCTCGACGAGGGCGAGATCGGGGATGTGAACCACGTGCGTCTTGAAATGGACGAGGACTTCATGGCGGACCCGGAGGCGCTTTTCTATTGGAAGAGCGAGGCCACATCGGGTCATGGCGCGCTCGACGATTTCGGCGTCCATGCCTTGAGCCTGATCCGCGTCCTGTTCGGCGGCGTGCGACGCGTGTGCGGTCACATGGCGAAGCCCTATGCGGACCGGCCGGTGCAAGGCGGCGGACGCCGCGCGGTCGAGACCTACGACATCGCGACGACCTTGATCGAGCTGGAGAGCGGCGCTTCAGGAGTGATTGCGCTCAACCGTTCCGCCTGGGGTCGCAAGGGGCGCATCGCCGTGCAGCTTTTCGGCTCCAAGGGCACCATCGTGTACGACCAGGAGCGCATGAACGAGGTGCAGCTCTACACGGTCGGTGGGCCGAAGGAGACACAGGGCTTCCGCACCATCCTCACCGGACCGCAGCATCCGCCCTATGACAAGTTCATCCCGGCGCCGGGCCACGGGCTGGGCTTCAACGACCTCAAGATTATCGAGTGCCGCGAGCTGATCCGGCGCATCGACGGCGAGGCGGCGCATTTGATCACGTTCGAGGACGGCATCCGCATCGAGCGCACGGTGGATGCGATGGCGCGCAGCGCGCATGAGGGGCGGTGGGTGGAGGTGGCGGCCGGTCATGGGACAGGCGCCGCCTGACCCCTGTATCATCCCCGGGCTTGTCCCGGGGATCCACGCCTTCATCATCTCTACCACTCAACCCTCATCCTGAGAGTCTGGCTCGAAAGGCCCTCCTCCCCCTTGTGGGGAGGAGCTGGAGGTGGGGGTGCCGGCGCCAGAGCCTCATAGGCTATCGCTCACACCCCCACCCTGGCCCTCCCCACAAGGGGGAGGGAAACTCGCGCTCACCCTTTATGAGCTAGCCTTTGAGGAGGTCACTTTAGTGACGGTCTCGAATGGTCAGGGCGTTTCCAGTGTTCTCTGGAAGCTCCTTCGAGACGGTCGCTGCGCGACCTCCTCAGGATGAGGGAGAGGATGTGATGATGGGTCTTGAAGATGTGGGGGCCGGAACAAGTTCGGCCATGACGAGGGGAATAGTTTAACCCGCGTGCGCTTTCAGCACTTCAAGAAACGCATCCGCATAGCGGTCGAGCTTGGCCTGGCCGACGCCGTGAATCTCGCCGAAGGCGCGCACGGTCACCGGGCGCTTGGCCGCCATGTCGATGAGGCTGCGGTCTGAAAAAATCACGTAGGCCGGTACGCCCTCTTCCTTGGCAAGCTTCGTGCGCAGACCCTTGAGGTCGAGAAGCAGCGGATCGTCGGAGGGCACGACGGATTCCGCTTCCATGCGGCCGCGCCGGCGGCGGCGCTCGGCCGGCTTCATCAGCACGTCGGAGCGCAGCTCGATCTTCTCCTGGCCTTTGAGCACGGCCACACCCCTGTCGGTCAGGGTCCAGCGGCCGTATTCCGCAAGCTCCAGGCTGATCAGGCCCGCCGCATAGATCTGCCGCAAGAGCGAGCGCCATTCCTGCTTCGAGCGGTCGTTGCCGACGCCGAAGGTCTTGAGCTTGTCATGGCCGAAGCGGCGGATGGAATCCGTGCCGTCGCCTACGAGAATGCTGATGAGATGCTCCGTGCCGAAGCGCTCGCCGGTGCGCACGATGGCGGAGAGAATCTTCTGCGCCTCGATGGTGCCGTCGAAGGACATGACGCCGTCGATGCACAGGTCGCAATTGCCGCAGGGCTCCGTCGTCTCGCCGAAATAAGCCAGCAGGGTCTGGCGGCGGCAGCGCGGCGCTTCGCATAAGGCCACCAGTGCATTGAGGCGCTGGCGCTCGACGCGCTTCTGCTCGTCGGCCGCATCGCTCTCCTCGATCTGCAGGCGGCGCAGGCGCATGTCGTCGAGGCCGTAGAGGGTGAGCGTGTCGGCGGGCGCGCCGTCGCGGCCCGCGCGGCCGATCTCCTGGTAATAGGCCTCGATGGATTTCGGCAGGGCCGCGTGCGCCACGAAACGCACGTCGGGCTTGTCGATGCCCATGCCGAAGGCGACGGTCGCCACCATCACCACGCCGTCCTCCTGCAGGAAGATGTCCTGGTTCTTGGCCCGGTCCTGCTGGTGCATGCCTGCATGGTAGGGCAGCGCGCGATAGCCAGCCTGGCTCAACGAATCGGCGAGCCGCTCCGTGGCGTCGCGCGACGAGCAATAGACGATGCCGCTCTCGTGCCGGTGCTTGTCGAGGAAGCCGAAGAGCTGGCGCTTGGAATTCTCCTTCGACTGCATGGCAAGCCGCAGGTTCGGCCGGTCGAAGCCGTGGATGAAGAGTCGCGGCTCCTCCTCGAACAACCGGTGCATGATGTCGCCGCGCGTCGCCACATCGGCCGTGGCGGTGAGCGCGATGGTCTGCACGTTGCCGAGCCGCTGGCGCACCTCGCCGAGCATGGCATATTCGGGCCGGAAATCGTGGCCCCATTGCGAGACGCAATGCGCCTCGTCGATGGCGAGCAGGTTGACGCCCGAACGGGCGAGCCATTCCGTCGTGCTCGTGTTCGCAAGCCGCTCCGGCGAGGCATAGAGGATGCGCATGCGGCGGTCGCGCACCGCATCGACCACGCGGCGGTTCTCGTCCTGGTCGTTGGCGGAGTTGAGGCTGCCCGCCTCGATGCCGAAATGGCGCAGCGCCGCCACCTGATCGCGCATGAGCGCGATGAGCGGCGAGACCACGAGGGTCAGTCCTTCCCGGGCCAATGTGGGCAGCTGGAAGCACAGGGACTTGCCGGCGCCCGTGGGCATGACGGCCAGAACGTCCTCGCCGGCCAGCACGGCGCGCACGATCTCCTCCTGTCCTTCGCGGAAGGAGGGGAAGCCGAAGACGTCGTGGAGGATTTTAACCGGATCGATCACGTCTGCCGTGTGGCCGATGAAGGCCCCAAGGTCAATGCGGCATCGGGAATCCCTAAAAACGCCAGCACGCCACGGGCGGCGGCGATGCCTGAGGCGAAGGTGGCCTGGAGCAGGTAGCCGCCGGTGGGCGCCTCCCAGTCCAGCATCTCGCCGGCCACGAACACGCCGGGCATCCGGCGCAGCATCAGGTGCCCGTCGAGCTCGCTGAACGGCACGCCGCCGGCGGTGGAAATGGCGCGCTCCAGGGACTTCGTGCCGGTCAGCGTGAGGGGCACGGCCTTGATGAGTCGGGCGAGCGCCTCCGGATCGGTCGGCAGGGCCGGGGAGGCTTCCCGCAGCAGCGCGATGCCGACCGGGCTGAGGCCCGCAGCTTTTCGCAGGAAGGTGGAGGCAGATTGGCCCTTTCGGGGTGTGTCGAGCTTTCTCAGCAGGGTCTCGTGGGGGAGATCGGGCCTGAGGTCGATGTGCAGGAGGGCACTGCCATCTTGTTCGATAGCGTCGCGTAAGCGGGCCGACAGGGAATAGACCGCCCCGCCCTCGATGCCGTCCTGCGTGACGATGGCCTCGCCCTTCACGGTTATGCCCGCGAAGGTGAGGGCGATCCGCTTCAGGGGCTCGCCGGCGAAGCGGCTGCGCATGATCTCGGACCAGGGGCAGAGGAAACCCATATTGGTCGGGCGAAGCGTCGAAACCGCGATGCCGCGCCGGGAGAGAGGCTCCACCCAGCCCCCGTCGGAGCCGAGCCGGGGCCAGCTCGCGCCGCCGAGCGCCAGGATCGTGGCCTCGGGCTTGGCCCGTACGGTCTCGCCGGCGGCATCGGTGAAGATCAGGTGGCCCGCGTCGTCCCAGCCCTGCCAGCGGTGGCGCAGGGCGAATCGCACGCCGAGCGCGTCCAGCCGGCCCAGCCAGGCGCGCAGCAGCGGCGAGGCCTTGAACGCCTTGGGGAACACGCGCCCGCTCGAGCCCACGAAGGTCTCCTGCCCCAAGCCCTCGCTCCAGGCGCGCAGGTCGGCGGGGCGAAAGACCCCGATCAGGGGCTCGAGCTGCGGCCGAGCCTCGGCATAGCGGGCGACGAATCGCTCGAATTCCTCCGAATGGGTCAGGTTCAACCCGCCCCGGCCCGCCATGAGCAGCTTGCGGCCTGCTGAGGGCATCCGGTCGTAGAGTGTGACGGCAACGCCGGCGCGCGCCAGGATCTCTGCCGCGATCAAGCCGGCAGGGCCGCCGCCCACGATGGCGGCTTCAGGGGAGGAGGATTGTGAGGGCATGCGGTTAGCTGACGCGGGAGGACAAGGAATCTGGACCCTCACGCTGCATCATGGCATGCAGCGGCAAACGGGTTCATGGCCTCCTGCACATGAACGCCACAGGTGTTTTTTTCAAGGGGAGCGGCGCCTGAACGCCGCCCGAAGGGGAATGCGATGCGTGCTCTTTTCATCGCCGGCGTGATCGCCCTGGGACTGGCCGGCTGCGCGGGCGATTCGGCTTTGACGCCCAAGGATGCCGTCCTGGCGAGCTCCACGAACGATGCGGCCCAGGCGGCCGCCCTCATCTCGGCCTACCGGGTATCGAAAGGCCTGAGCCCGGTGACGGTGGATCCCCGCCTCAACAAGGCGGCGGAGCACCAGGCGCGGGTGGTGGCGGCGGCCGGGCAGCTCAGTCATGGCAGCTTCGTGAGCCGCATGGATGAGTACGGAATCAGCGGCTATTCCGCCGAGAACCTCTCGGCCGGTCAGGATTCCGTCGACAGCGCCATCGGCCGCTGGAAGGCCTCGCCCGGCCACAACAGCAACCTCCTGATGCCCCAGGCCCGCAAGATCGGGCTGGCCCGCGCGGATGCCGACAATCGCTACGGCCGCTACTGGGCGCTCGTGCTCGGGCAATAGCGCATTGCGCCGTTCATAGAGCGAGCATCGCGTTGATCCCAAAAGTGGCTTCCACTTTTGGGCCTGATGCTTGGTGAAGGCACTATTGTGGAGGTGAAGCGTTAGGACTCCGGTTCCTCTCGCTTCAAGCTCCCCATGACCCACCAGCAAATGCTTTCCTTCGCCATCGTCGCCGGGATGATGGCGCTCTTCGTCTGGGGACGCTTCCGCTACGATCTCGTGGCGGTCCTCTCGCTCCTCGTGGCCGTTCTGGTCGGCGTCGTGCCGGCCGACAAGGCCTTCGAGGGCTTCAGCGACGACATCGTCATCATCGTGGCAAGCGCGCTCCTGGTCAGCGCCGCGGTGGCGAAGTCCGGCATTCTCGAAGCAGGCCTCAACCGGGTCGGGCCTTACTTACGCACGACGCAGATCCAGATCGTGGTGCTGGTGGGCGTGGTGACGGTGCTGTCCGCCTTCGTGAAGAATATCGGCGCGCTCGCTATGATGATCCCGGTGGCGTTCCAGATCGCCCGGCGCACCAACACGCCGCCTTCGAGCTTCCTCATGCCGATGGCGTTCGGTTCGCTCCTCGGCGGCATCGTGACCCTGGTCGGCACCTCGCCCAACATCATCGTGTCTCGGGTCCGGGAGGAACTGCTCGGCGAGCCCTTCGGCATGTTCGATTTCACCCCCGTGGGCCTTGGCATCGCGCTCGCGGGCGTGGTCTTCCTGGCCTTCGGCTACCGCCTGCTGCCGCAGGGCCGCAAAGGTGCCGCTTCGCTCGATGCCGCCCTAGACATCAAGGACTACATAACGGAAGCCCGCGTGATCCCTGAATCGGATGTGATCGGCCAGACGGTGGCGGATCTCCACAGGCTCGCGAACGGCGAGGTCAAGGTGGCGGCCATCATCCGCAACGAGACCCGCAGCTCGAGTCCGCTGCCCGATGCGACCATCCGCGAGAACGACGTGCTCATGCTGGAAGGCGAATCGGATGCGCTCGAGAGCGCCGTCGCCCGTGCGGGCTTAAAGCTCAGTCGCGAGCATCACCAGCCGGAGACGGACGAGGCCACGGACGAGATCGGTGTTATCGAGGCCATCGTCGGGCCGAATTCGGCTCTGACCGGGCTGTCGGCGGAGCGCATCGGCCTCTACGAGCGCTTCGGCGTCAACCTGATTGCGGTGAGCCGCAGCGGCGAGCGGTTCAAGGAGCGCCTGCGCACCATCAATCTGCGGGCCGGCGACGTCATCGTGCTCCAGGGCAATCTCAAGCGGCTGCCCGATACCTTGCGCGATCTCGGCTGCCTGCCGCTCGCGGAGCGCGAGATCCGGCTCGGCAGCGCGCGCCGGAGCCTTGTGCCGGCTGCCATCCTGGCCGGCACAATGGTGCTTGTCGCCTTCAACATCCTGCCGGTAGCCATTGCGTTCTTCGGCGCGGGCGTGCTGCTCGTGCTGTTCGGCTCACTGACGTTGCGGGAGGCTTACGAGACCATCGAATGGCCGATCATCGTGATGCTGGGCGCCCTGATCCCGGTCAGCGAATCGATCCGCACCACGGGTGGCACGGACCTGATCGCCGGCTGGCTGTCGTCTGCCGCCAACATGCTGCCGCCGACTGGTGCTCTCGTGCTGATCATGGTGGCGGCCATGGCCGTGACGCCGTTTCTCAACAACGCCGCGACCGTGCTGGTGATGGCCCCCATTGCAGCGAGCTTTGCCAGCCAGCTCGGCTTCAGGCCGGATGCCTTCCTGATGGCGGTGGCGATCGGCGCGGCCTGCGACTTCCTCACCCCCATCGGTCACCAGTGCAACACCCTAGTCATGGGGCCGGGCGGCTACCGGTTCGGGGATTACTGGCGGCTTGGGCTGCCCTTGTCGATCATCGTGGTGGTGGTCGGCGTGCCGCTCATCATGCTGGTCTGGCCGCTGCGCTAGCCTCAGCTCAATGCAGGAGGGAAGTGAGGAGCAGGGTTGTCCCCACGGCCGATGACGACAGGGCCACGATCATGGCCCAGATGTGCAGCCTGTCCCGCTCCTCCTGGTTGAGCAGGGGGCGATAGCGCGAATCCGAGCGGCCGAAGATGAAAGTGGTGGTACGCGCCGGCCGCGGATCATGAGGCATGACGCAGAAGCTCGACCGCACTGGCTGGTGACGGATGCTGTAGGTCGTTTCGCGGGAGAGCGGCGGGGTCATGGCGGGACGCTACACGGGGCTGGTTTGCGAGCGAGAGGTTCGCCTTAAAGCCGTGAACGAGTCGTAAAGGTGCCGGGTCACCTCTCATCGTCGTAAACCAAACCTTTATTGTTCCCCGATCTTCGCTGTGGATGATCGGATGGATCCTGAAGTGACGGCTCGATTTCCATATCGGAAAAGTTACGTTACGTCGTAACGATAACGAATGAGGTCCGTATGATCAGGATCGCGACCGGTGCCGCAGCTTTGGCCATGATGTTCATGCTGGCTGCCTGCAACCAGACAGGAGCTGGATCGGCCGCAATCTCCGCAGCAACGGCACTGGACCCGACGGGATTGTCCGGCACGGCCATCGGCCTTGCCGAGAGTGCTCAGCCCGAGCGGGATCCGGATCCGAAGGACATGGATTTCAGCAGCTTTGCCCCCCGCCTGTCGGATATCGCAGCAGGCAACATGGCTGGGCCGGATTATCTGCGCGAATTCGACAAGCAGGCAAGCCAGATGATGGCCGAGCAGGCCGCAGATACAGCGCGGTCTGTCGGCCAGGAGGCCATCGATGGTGTACTCAGCGGAGGGCTGAGCCTTGCAGGAGCAGGCCCTTCGCTCGCCATGCAGGGGCTCAGAGGAAGCATGCTGGCAGGGCAGTTGGCAGCCGCTCGAGGCCAGATCAACGCCAGCGTTGCTCAGGGAGAAGCACAGCGGGCCGCCGAACAATTTCTTCCCAATGGGGATCGACCGGCGGAAGCCAGAGCGGTTCTGTCGATCATCGATCGGCCGGTGGGAAGCAACGCCTCGTGGAAAAACCCGGAAACGGGAGCCTCCGGCAGGGTGACGTTGAAATCCAGAGACCGGAATTCCTTCGGCGGGCTCGATTGCCGAATCCTGACACGAGAGGCGACAAGCAGCCGGACGGGACGGATCAGCGAGATGCTGGCCTGCCGCAACAAAGGGGAATGGTACGACTTTTCCTACTGACCGCAGAAAACGGGTCGTGCCAGGGCCTGCTTTGTGTCATTCCGGTTCGCACGATCCGGAAACGCCCAATGACACAAGCCTCCATTCAGAAAACCATGACTGCGTCCGATTGGGCGCTGCTGGCCATTCTCTCCATCGTATGGGGCGGATCCTTTCTCTTCATCGGCGTTGCCGTGCGGGAGTTGCCGCCTTTGACCATCGTGGCGATCCGCGTGCTGACGGCAGCCCTTGCCCTGCTGCTCGTCCTGAAGCTGATAGGCGTGGATCTGCCGCGCAGCCGTCAGGCCTGGGTGGCCTTCCTGGGCATGTCGATCCTCAACAACGTCATTCCCTTCACGCTGATCGTCTGGGGGCAGAGCCATATCGCCAGCGGGCTGGCTTCCATCCTCAATGCCACCACGCCACTCTTCACGGTGATCGTGGCCCATTACCTGACCGCGGACGAACGCCTCACGGGCCAAAAGTTCGCTGGTGTCATCGTGGGCTTCATCGGCGTGGCCATCATGATCGGCGCCGCCGCCATGGCATCCCTGGATGCAAGCATCCTGGCGCAACTCGCTGTGCTGGGCGCAGCCTTGTCCTATGGCTTCTCGGGTGTGTTCGGGCGGCGGTTCAAGACCATGGGCATTCCGCCGCTCGCCACTGCCGCCGGACAAGTGACGATGTCGAGCGTTCTCCTGCTGCCGGTGGCGCTGATCGTCGACCGGCCCTGGAATCTCGGGCTGCCGAGCACGCAAGCCGTCCTGTCCCTCGCGGCGCTCGGCCTCGTGTCGACAGCCTTTGCCTATCTGATCTTCTTCCGGCTGCTCGCTCGGGCCGGCGCCACGAATGTGGGCCTCGTGACCTTCCTCATCCCGGTGAGCGCCATCCTGCTCGGCGTGCTAGTCCTCGGCGAGACGCTCGCGGCGCGGCACGTCGTCGGCATGGGGTTGATCGGTCTAGGGCTCATCCTCATCGACGGCCGCGCAATGTCGGCCATGACGGCGCGTTTCAGCGGGAGGCGGCTGGCGACGCGCGGAAACGGTTGAACATCATGTCGGGCGCGCTGGTGTTGTGGCGCGACGGCACGAGCCGGCCCATCCAGGCATCCGTCGCCTTGCCGCCCCGGAAATTCATGATCATTTCCTCGCGCCAGGAGTGGGCGCCTTCCTCCCGCACGGCGACGCGGGCGACATCCGCATTGAACTCGGTCACGTACATGGACCGCAGGCCCGCGAAGGGCATGCCGGAGACGGCCTGATCGAAGGACACGTCGAGCGTCATACGCTCTTCGTTGAGGGCTTTCATGACGACACTCGCCTTGCCGCCTTGGACGAGGGTGAGAGTGAAGGTCATGGCTGCCGGGTCGAAGGCCACGTCCTTCAGATTCACCACGGGCCGCTGGTCGAACTCCACCGGGCCGACCAGGAAGGAGGACCCGTAGGAGGTCCAGTCGAGATGCTCAGGGGGAAGCGGCTTGATGCGCCAGTAGCCGTCGCCCGGATAGATCACGAGCACCTCCACGGCCTTGTCGCCGCGCTTCTTCAGCAGCTGAAGCAGGTGGATGTTGCGCTCGACTCGTGCGCCGATGGTCACGGTCACGTCGCTGGGGCGCCAGAACTCGGTGAAGGACAGGCCCATGATCCGTATATTGCCGTCCTCGTAGAGGGTGCTCATGGTCGGGTGCGGCTTGGCGGAGGTCTGCTCTGAAATGTCCTCGCAGGCGGTCCAGTCCGGCTCCCAGCGATCCTGGCGGAGAGAGCCCATATAGGCCGGATGCACGGCCTCGATCTGGAAATGCCGCACGTCCGGAGAGGCGAAGTTGATCGCCACATTGTCCTTCTCGGCGCAGAGCACCGGCTCGCTGGTGTTCGTCACCTCGACTGCCAGGCCGTCCAGGGTGGCGGCGCTGGCCGTGGTGGCCAGACCAAGGAAGCCGAGGGCGATGAGCCGGGGAAGGAGCATGGAGATCGTCCGGTGTGTCTGTGAAAGCGGGGCTGGTAGATAGCGCGGACCGACTATGCCGTCGAGCTAGGAGACCTCTGCACCGGGGCCTGTTGATCCGGCATGGCAGGGGTCACATCTCTGGCATTAGAGATCGGATCGTGCCTGTGCTAGGGTGCGGGCGAGCCCTAAAGCGTGACTTGAGGGGCCTGTGGCCCTGAAACATGCGATTTTCCGCCAGATGTGAGGCTGTTTGCCCGAGTTTGCGATGATGCGCCTGACCTTGAGCCTGTCCGACAATCCCGCCACGACCCTGGTCGAGCGGGCGATCATGGAGTTCCGTAGCGCCCGACCCGTCGTGATCGACGGCGTTAAGGGCAGCGCGCTCGTGATCGGCGTCGAGGATCTGGACGAGGCCCGGGCGGCCGAGATCGGCGCCGTTGCAGGCTCTCATGCCCATCTCGTCCTGCCGGCGGCAAGGCTTCGCCGCCTCGGCCTCGAGCGGGAGGTTCCCGGGCGAGTGGCCCTGCCGGTAGCCGACCGCACCCGTGTGGAAACCCTCGCCCTGAAGGTGGACGGCCGCATCGATGCGCCGGTTCGTGCCATCGATGCCCTCGACGAGGAGGCGCTGGAACTCGCCCGCCTGTCCCTGGTCCTGCCGGCCGTGATCGTGGTGCCGCTGGCGGAAGGCATCGAGATCGACCCGTCCCTGATCCGCGTCCCGGGCGAAGCGATTCGGGGCTACCGCCGCGCCAAGGCGGCCGATCTGGCCATCGTCAGCCGCGCACCCGTGCCGCTGGAAGGCGCGCCCACCAGCGAGTTCGTGGTATTCCGCGGGGGAGAAGGATTGCGCGATCAGGTGGCGATCATCGTCGGCAAGCCGGATCTCTCCAAGCCCGTGTCCGTTCGGCTGCATTCGGCCTGCCTCACGGGCGATCTCTTCGGCAGCCTCAAATGCGATTGCGGCGACCAGCTGCGCAATACCGTGCGCTTCATGGCCGAAAGCGAGGGCGGCATCCTGCTCTATCTCGATCAGGAAGGGCGTGGAAACGGCATCAGTAACAAGATCCGCGCCTACAAGCTGCAATCGCAGGGCTACGACACCTACGACGCCGATGAGGTGCTGGGCTTCGAGGCGGATCAGCGCCGGTTCGATTTCGCGGCCGTCATGCTGAAAGCCCTCGGCGTCGGCAAGGTTCGCCTGATGACCAACAACCCCGAGAAGATCGCGGCTCTCAGCCAAGCCGGGCTCGAGGTGATTTCCGACCATCGCGTGCTGGGTCGTCCTACGGCGGAGAACGTCAGTTATCTTGCAGCCAAACGCGACCGGGCCGGGCACTACATTGACCTTGAGGGCATGCTCGCCTGCTCGAGCAAGGATTGAGCGGCCGGCGCCGCTAAATTCCTCTCAAACTCATGTTGTCGCAGTAGAACAACGTTCTAGCTTTCCCTAAAGCGGAAAGACCGCTCCGGCCTGACCGCACGCCACGGACGCCAGTTCGCGCTGGCAGGTTTGGGGGGAGAAGCTCATGTGGAGTCAGGTCTACAACCCGTTCGGCAACGCGACGTTGTCGACCATCGCGGCGGCCATTCCGGTGGTCCTGCTCTTGGTGATGATCGCGTCCGGCAAGGTGAAGGCGCACATTGCCGCCGTGGTCGCCCTTCTGGCGGCGATCGCGGTCTCCGTCTTTCTGTTCACCATGCCCACCGGGCTTGCCACCCGCGCCGCCCTGTTCGGCGTGGCCACCGGCATGTTCCCCATCGGGTGGATCATCCTGAACGTCATCTTCCTCTACCGCCTGACGGTGGAGAGGGGGTATTTCGCTACGCTTCAGCAATCGGTCGGCGACATCACGACGGACCGGCGCCTGCAATTGCTGCTCGTCGCCTTTGCCTTCGGGGCCTTCTTTGAAGGCGCGGGCGGGTTCGGCACGCCGGTTGCCGTGACGGGCGCCATCCTCATCGGGCTCGGCTTCTCGCCGCTGGCAGCCTCCGGTCTCTCGCTGATCGCCAACACCGCTCCGGTGGCCTTCGGGGCCCTCGGCGCGCCCATCCAGGGACTGGCCTCCGTGACCGGCTTCGACCCTTACGTCCTCGGCGCCATGGTCGGGCGTCAGCTGCCTTTCTTCTCGCTCATCGTGCCGTTCTGGCTGATCGCGGTGTTCGCGGGATTGCGCGGCATGATGCAGATCTGGCCTGCGATCCTGGTGTGCGGCGTCTCCTTTGCGATCCCGCAATTCCTGATCTCGAACTACGTCAATCCCTGGATCGTCGACATCGGCGCGTCCCTGATCTGCATGGGGTGCCTCGTCGGCTTCATGCGGATCTGGCATCCGAAGGAAATCTGGACCTCGCCGGCCCTGCGCACGCGCGACGATTCCGTGGGCACCCTCTCGAGCCCTGCGCCGCTGGGCGCCGCCACGCCCAGCATGAGCCCTCGGGCCGACCGCAGAGAGGTCTTCCTGGCCTGGGTGCCGTGGATCATCCTGTCGGTGATCGTGGCGATCTGGGGCACCGGCTGGTTCAAGGCGCTCGTCAACCCGATCTTCACCTGGAGCTACCCGATTCCGGGTCTGCACAACATGGTGCAGAAGGTGGCGCCCATCGTAGCCAGTCCCACGGCGGAGCCGGCGGTCTTTGCCTTCACCTACATGTCCTATACAGGCACGGGCGTGCTGATCGCCGCCATCATCGCGGGCTTCGTCATGGGCTTCTCTCCCTTGAGGCTCATTACGGCCTGGTTCGAGACGATCTGGGTGCTGCGTTACTCGCTCATCACCATCGCGGCCATGCTGGCCATCGGCACGCTGACGCGCTTCTCGGGCGTCGATGCGACCCTTGGCCTCGCCTTCGCCGGGACGGGCATCCTGTACCCGTTCTTCGGCACTTTGCTGGGCTGGCTCGGCGTGGCGCTGACGGGGTCGGATACGGCATCGAACGTGCTGTTCGGCGGCTTGCAGAAGATCACGTCCGAACAACTCGGATTGTCACCCATCCTCATGGCGGCGGCGAACTCCTCCGGCGGTGTGATGGGCAAGATGATCGATGCGCAATCCATCGTCGTGGCATCCACGGCGACGAACTGGTTCGGCCATGAGGGAAGCATCCTGCGTTTCGTGTTCTGGCACTCCATCGTGCTCGCCTGCCTCGTCGGCGGCCTCGTGATGCTGCAGGCCTATGTCCATCCGTTCACGGAAATGGTCCTGCACTGAATGCGTGACAAGAAAAGCGCCGCCAGGCGATCCGACGGCGTTTTCAGACCTGGATCAGGTTATGTTCCGCAGCCTCAAACGAGGTTTTCTGCGGCTCTCTGATGAGCGATGAAGTCCGGGCCGCAGGACAGCTTCTTAGCGAGCGGACTTTTGACATCGACGACCCGCCAGAAGGGCGTGATTTCGCTCGGCTTCTTACCCGATGCGAGATCCTCCAGAGCCGCCTCAGCGGCGATGCGCACGAAGATTCCGGTGGTCATGGGGCAGGTGACCTCGGCACTATGCGCACGAGCCAGATCGTCGCGCAGCTGGGCGATGCTGCGGGATTGGCCACGGGGAACGGCCGCGATGTAGTCCCGGACGATTCGGGGTGTTGCGATCAGCATCATCTGACCGAGCTTGAGACCCGCGAAGGCCTTGTCGACAGGCTCGATCTTTAGCGAGCCTGTCGCGAGTTTTTCATTCCACGTTTTCTTCCTGGGCATCGGCGTCCTCCGTGGAACGGATTAGCTCATCGCATTTATCGCGCAGGCATGCCGGTCTCGACGATCTTCGCCCACAGCGAGACGCCGTAGGGACTTGCTTCGTCGTTGAAGTCGTAGGCCGGGTGGTGGACGCCGGCCGTGTCGCCGTTGCCGAGGAAGATGTAGGCGCCCGGCCGCTGCTCCAGCATGTAGGAGAAATCCTCCGCGCCCATGAGCGGCGGCACGGTGGTGTCGACCGCGTTCTCGCCGCCGACCGCGCGGGCGACGCGGGCCATGAAGTCGGTCTTGTCGGGATCGTTCATGGTGACCGGGTAGCCGCGGTCGTACTCGACCTCGGCCTTGGCCCCGAAGGCCGCGCAGACGTTCTCGACAATGGCGCGGATGCGGGTCTCGGCGAGATCGCGTACCTCCGGCGAGAGAGTGCGCACGGTGCCGAGCAGCATGGCGGTCTGCGGAATCACGTTGAAGGCCTCGCCGGCCTTCACGGTGCAGACGGACACCACCACGGATTCAAGCGGGTCGGCGTTGCGGGAGGCGATGGTCTGCAGAGCCGTAATCACGTGGGCGGAGATCACCACCGGGTCGATGCAGTCATGCGGGCGCGCCGCGTGGCCGCCCTTGCCCTCGATGGTGATGGTGAAGCGGTCGGCCGCCGCCATCATGGCGCCGGGCCGGATGGCGAACTGGCCGACGGGAATGCCCGGCATGTTGTGCATGCCATAGACCTCCTGCACGCCGAAGCGCTCCATGAGGCCGTCCTTCACCATCTCGTTGCCGCCGCCGCCGCCTTCCTCCGCGGGCTGGAAGATCACCACGGCGGTGCCGTCGAAATTGCGCGTCTCGGCCAGGTACTTCGCGGCGCCGAGCAGCATGGCGGTGTGGCCGTCATGGCCGCAGGCATGCATCTTGCCGGGCACCTTGGAGGCATGGGGGACGTTCGTCGCCTCCTCGATAGGCAGCGCGTCCATGTCGGCGCGAAGGCCGATCACGCGTCCTGAATTGTTCGTGCGGCCCTTGATCACGCCGACGACGCCGGTCCGCCCCAGGCCCGTGACGACCTCGTCGCAGCCGAAGCTCTTCAGCTTGTCGGCGACGATCCCGGCGGTGCGATGAACGTCGAACAGGAGTTCCGGGTTTTCGTGGAAGTCGCGGCGCCAGGCGGTGATTTCATCGGCGAGATCGGCGACGCGGTTGATGATCGGCATGAAAGGTCCTCGAACAGGGAAGCAGGAACCCTCAGCCAAGCAGAGGCAGGGGCCTCCCGTCAACCGTTACAAAATACCCGAACTCAAGCTTTAGAACTTCTTGCGCAGGATGGCCTTGGGACGGGTGGTCCGGAACTGGCCCCGTTCGATGGCGACGAAGATCAGCACGAGCACCACGAGCGCAGCGAACCACCACACCTGTGTGGTGCCGATGCCGAGGCAGCCCAGGGCATAAGCGCAGGCAAACGCCGCCATGATGCCGGGCGCCACTGTGGGGCGGTGGCTCTGGATTCCGACAACGGCCCGGTAGAGCAGCAGGCTCCCGGCCACCGCCCCCACGACGCCGAGTTCATACCAGATCTCGAACAGCAGGGTGGAGGGCGCTTTGTGGGGAATCAGGCCGAAATACCGGCCGCGCAGGGCGGTCTCCAGCCCATGGCCCGTGAGCAGCCGCAGCGGCTCGTTGAGGACGATCTGGCGCCAGATGTCGAGGCTCACCGTGACCGGGGCCTTCGCACCGAGGAGGCCTGTCGCGAGAGGCTTCAGCAGAAAGGGCAGGAGAGGGGCGAGCAGCAGGAGGCCCGCCATGACCAGCCCGGTCAGGCGCGGGCCGAGCCTGGGACTGGCCGCGGTCAGGACGAACACGATGGCGCCGGCGGCAAGCCCGTAGAGGGGCATTCCCTCACGGGTGAGAAGGGCTGCCACCGCGACCGCAAGCGCCAGCGCGACGGCTTCGAGGTTCCTGCTGCGGGAATGGAGCCAGGCGAGCGCCGGCCAGACCAGCAGGGCCAGCATGAGCATGCCGCGCTCGAGGCTCAAACCCTCCGGGTCGAAGCGGCTGCTGCCTTGAAGCGCCAGGGGAATGCTGAGCACGGCCGCCAGGCCCACGCCGACGGGCAGGAGATAGAGATTGGCCGCACGCATCCGCTCCGGAACGGCCAAGTAGCCGCCGAGCCCCATGAGGATCATGCCCGCGATGTTGAACAGGCGCTCGGACGCCTCGGGCAGGAACGGGGTCCACACCAGGGACAGCGCGGCCCATAACAGAAGGACGAGCCCGGCGATTCCGCCTGTGGAGGTCGCAAGCGCCAGCGTCTTCTCACGGGCATGTCTCGCGCTGCCGTCCAGCACCGAGGCCAAAACGAGGAGAATGACCGCGAGCGGCGCCATCACCACGAGGGCGCGCCGCGTGAACAGGGCCGCCAGGGGAACGGCGAAAAACAGGATCGCGAAGCCGAGGCGCCGCAGCATGGCGGCGGCATCGGCGGAAGGGTTGGCCGTCTGGGAAACGGGGCGGACCATGCGGTGGACTATCGACCTTGGACGTTCGGGACAGGGAGCCTAATGGACGAAGTCGCTAAAAGCTGTAGGTGTCATGCAACACATCCTGTTCCTGTGTGTCCCCTCGGGAGAGCACGATCTCCATGGAAACGAGCGCTGAAATTCTCGGCAAGCGCCTCCTCCTGGTCGGGGGCGGGCACGCTCATGTTTTGGTGCTGGAAGCCTTCGCGCGCAATCCCGAGCCGGGTCTGACCATCACCTTGGTCACCAAGGATGGCCTGACGCCCTATTCGGGCATGCTGCCGGGCCATCTCGCCGGAACCTATACGCGGGACGAGATCCACATCGATCTGAAGCGCCTTGTCCGTGCCGCCGGCGCCGAACTGATCCTGGACGAGGCTGTCGGGTTCGACAGGGCAGCCCGGCGCGTACGGCTGAAGGGGGGCGAGGAACTGGCCTACGACATCCTCTCGGTCGATATCGGCATCACGCCGGATCTGTCGGGGATCGCCGGAGCGGAGGAGCATGCACTGGCCGTCAAACCCATCGGCAGCCTGCTGGAAAAATGGGATCGGCTCGTGGACAGCGCCCTCGCGCCGGACGGCCCGCGCCGATTCGCCATCGTCGGTGGAGGGGTTGCCGGGATCTGCCTCGCCTTCGCGGTCCGGGCTTTCTTCGCAGCGCGGGTGACCGATCCCATCACAGTGTCGCTGATCGGCGCATCCGAGGCGCCGAGCATCAATGCCGGCATGCGCCGCCGCATCGCGCGGGCGCTCAAGCGGCGCGGAATCGCCGTCCATGCCGAGGATGTGGCTGTGCGCATCGACCGAAGCGGGGTGACACTGGCGAGCGGCAGGCATGTGCCGGCCGACGCGGTGCTCGTCTCGACGCATGCGGCTCCTCCGTCGGTGCTCGCCACAACGGATTGGGCCAAGGACGATAGCGGGTTTCTCGCTGTACGCCCGACGCTTCAGATCCTCAACGACGAGACCGCTTTCGCCGTCGGCGACTGCGCTACCATGGTCGCGCATCCGCGACCCAAGGCCGGGGTCTTCGCCGTGCGGCAGGGGCCTGTGCTGGCCCGCAACCTGAGACGGGCTGTGCGGGGCGAGGCCCTCGAAGCCTACATCCCGCAGCGCGATCACCTGCTGCTGATCGCAACCGGTGACGGCCGCGCCATCGGTGGCCGCGGCCGCTTCCTCGCCTTCGAGGGCCGCCTCGCATGGCGGCTGAAGGACTTCATCGACCGGCGCTTCATGCGCCGGTTCGAGTTCTAGAGCGGTTTGCGTCCCAATGGGATCGCAAACCGCTCCGTCAATCTTTGGCCTGTCGCCATTTCGGACGGAAAACCGGTTCCCACTTTTCCTGAAATGGCTTTAGCTCTTCTGCCCGCGCAGGAAATTGACGATGCCCGAAAAATCGTCGCCGTCATGGCCGGCATTGGCGAAGAGCGCATACAGCTGCGCGGCCTCCGCACCGAGCGGCGTCGAGGCGCCGGACGCGAGCGCCGCCTCCTGGGCGAGCTTGAGGTCCTTGAGCATCAAGGCTGCGGCGAAGCCCGGCTTGTAGTCGTTGTTGGCCGGCGAGGTCGGCACCGGTCCCGGCACGGGGCAATAGGTGGTGAGCGACCAGCACTGGCCCGAGGAGGTGGAGGCGACATCGAAGAGCGCCTGATGCGACAGCCCGAGCTTTTCCGCCAGCACGAAGGCCTCCGACACACCGATCATCGAGATGCCGAGGATCATGTTGTTGCAGATCTTCGCCGCCTGGCCGGCGCCGGCCTCGCCGCAATGGACGACCTTCTTGCCCATCCTGGACAGGATCGGCTCGGCGCGGTCGAACGCGTCTTTCGAGCCGCCTGCCATGAAAGTGAGCGTTGCGCCCTTGGCGCCGCCGACGCCTCCGGAAACCGGCGCATCGAGGCTCGTGAGATTGCGCTCCTGCGCCATCCCGTGCGCCTTGCGCGCGCTCTCCACATCGATGGTCGAGCAGTCGATCAGCAGCGTGCCTTCCTTCACCGCAGGCAGGAGGTCGGTCCAGACCGAGAGCACATGCTTGCCGGCGGGCAGCATGGTCACGACGATCTCCGCATCCCGCACCGCATCGAGTGTGGAGGAGGCGATGTTCACGCCGTCGCTCTTGGCCTGATCGCAGGAGGCGGGTGAGAGGTCGAAGCCGGTGACGGAGTGGCCGGCCTTGACGAGGTTCGCCGCCATGGGTCCGCCCATGTTGCCGAGGCCGATGAAGGCAATGCTGGTCATGAGAATCCTCCCGTGTTGTCGTGTGATGATTGCTTGAACAGCCAGAGCGAGGCTCCCGCCATGACGGCGGCGCTCGCTCCATGGAGCAGCAGGTGGGCCGGTGCGCTGAGGCCCCGGCTGATGAGAACGATCAGCACATCGCCGACCGGGATCAGCACGGTGACGGCAAAGATCCACGCCAGAATGCGCCTGTTCGCCATGAAGGACAGGATCAGCAGGTAAAGACCGAAGGCGAGATCCCGCAGGCCGATGGCGAGGAGATAGCCCACATGGGTCCATTCCGGAGCGGGAAGGCCGAACAGCAGAGTGCCGATGCGCGGTGCGCCGAGGAAGAGAAGCCCCAAGCCGATGAAGAGGAGGCCGAGAGCCCACACGAGCCAGGTGCTCGGCTCGTTTCTCGGCAGTCCGCGCGACACGGTCGAATGCATCATAGGCCCCGCGCTCTCCAGAGCGACCCTGCAAGCGCAAAGCCGTAAAACCACAGCATCAGCGAGCCGAACACCTTGTCGAGTGCGGGGTCGAGGTGCGGGAAGAACACGGAAAAATGCGAGCCGACCGCCGCCATGATCAACATGCCGGGAACGGCGGTCAGCGCCATGGCGTGAGCGGCGCCTTTACGCAACACGCGCAGCAAGCGGTCTATCACCAGCCCGAAACCCAGACCAAGTGCTGCTCCTGCCACGAAGTTGGCCTGGAACGGACGCCGCCCGTCAAGAAAGAACCATGAGCCTGCGAAATGAAACAGCGCGAAGATCGCAGCAGTGATGCCGAAGCCAAGGCCGAGCGACCTCACGATCATCGATTGCCACGTCCTACCAGATCACGCGCCACGATCAGGCGCATGATCTCGTTGGTGCCTTCCAGAATCTGGTGCACGCGTAGATCGCGCACGATCTTCTCGACGCCATAATCGGCAAGGTAGCCGTAGCCGCCATGGAGCTGCAGCGCGTCGTTTGCCACCTGGAAGCCCACATCGGTTGCCATGCGCTTGGCCATGGCGCAGAGCTTGGTGGCATCGAGCGCCTTGGCGTCGAGCGCCGAGGCCGCGCGCCACAGGAATGTGCGCGCCGCTTCGAGCTCGGTCGCCATGTCGGCGATCTTGAACTGCAGAGCCTGGAAATCCGCGATGCGCTTGCCGAAAGCCTTGCGGTCGCCCGTATAGGCGAGGGCCTTGTCGAGGGCTGCTTGCGCGCCGCCGAGCGAGCAGGCGCCGATATTGATGCGACCGCCGTCGAGGCCCGACATGGCGATCTTGAAGCCCTGGCCTTCGTCCGACAGCCGGTTGGCGATGGGCACGCGCACGTCCTCGAAGATCACCGCGGCGGTGGGCTGCGCGTTCCAGCCCATCTTCTTCTCCTGCGCGCCGAAGGACACGCCGGGCATGTCCTTCTCGATCACCAGGGTCGAGATGCCGGAGGGGCCGTCCTCGCCGGTGCGCACCATGGTCACGTAGATGTCCGAGGTGCCGGCGCCCGAGATGAACTGCTTCACGCCGTTGACCACGTAATGGTCGCCGTCGCGCACCGCCCTGGTCTTGAGCGCCGCCGCGTCCGAGCCCGAGCCCGGCTCGGTGAGGCAGTAGCTCGCGATCAGCTCCATGGTGGCGAGGCGCGGAATGTAGCGCTGGCGCTGCTCCTCGTTGCCATAGCGGTCGATCATCCAGGCGGCCATGTTGTGGATCGAGAGATAAGCCGAAACCGCCGGGCAGCCCGTGGCGAGCGCCTCGAAGATCAGCGCCGCGTCGAGCCGCGTCATCCCCGATCCGCCGACATCGTCGCGGGTGTAGATCGCCGCCATGCCGAGGGCTGCCGCCTCGCGCATCACGTCCACGGGAAAATGCTTCTTCTCGTCCCATTCAAGGGCATGGGGCGCGAGGTTGTCCGCAGCAAAAGCAAGCGCCATGTCGCGGACGGCGATTTGATCGTCGGTGAGGGAAAACTGGGTCATGGTCCTAAATCGTCACGGCGGGGGCGGTTGTGCACCCCGACTTTGGATCTAGAGCATCTTTCGGCGAAATGGTCTGAGGTGCCGTCGAAAAGATGCGGCTCCGAAAACAAAAAAGGCCGGGAGCGAGCTCCCGGCCATGATTGTGTTGTCCTACTTCATCGTCGGAATGGAGAATTCCGCGCCTTCCTTGATGCCGGACGGCCAGCGCGACGTGACCGTCTTGGTCTTGGTGTAGAAGCGCACCGCGTCCGGGCCGTGCTGGTTCAGGTCGCCGAAGCCGGAGGCCTTCCAGCCGCCGAAGGTGTAATAGGCAAGCGGCACCGGGATCGGCACGTTGATGCCCACCATGCCTACGTTGACGCGCGAGGCGAAGTCGCGGGCGGCGTCGCCGTCACGGGTGTAGATCGCAACGCCGTTGCCGTATTCGTGGTCGGAGGGCAGGCGCAGGGCATCCTCGTAATCTTTGGCGCGCACCACGGACAGGACGGGGCCGAAGATCTCTTCCTTGTAGATGCGCATGTCGGTCGTCACCTCGTCGAAGAGGCAGCCGCCCATGTAGAAGCCGTTCTCGTAGCCCTGCATCTTGAAGTCGCGGCCGTCGACCACGAGCTTGGCGCCTTCCTGCACGCCGATATCCACATAGGAGCGCACCTTCTGCATATGCGCCTTGGTGATCATCGGGCCGAAATCGGCGGACGGGTCGGTGGAGGGGCCCACCTTCAGGGTCTCGACCCGCGGGATCAGTTTGTCCATGAGCGCGTCGGCGGTGGCGCGGCCCACCGGCACTGCCACCGAGATCGCCATGCAGCGCTCGCCCGCCGAGCCGTAGCCGGCGCCGATGAGTGCATCGGCCGCCTGATCGAGATCGGCGTCGGGCATGATGATCATGTGGTTCTTGGCGCCGCCGAAGCACTGGGCGCGCTTGCCGTTGGCGGTGGCGCGGGAATAGACGTATTGCGCGATCGGCGAGGAGCCGACGAAGCCCACGGCCTTGATGTCCGGATCGTCGAGGATCGCGTCCACCACTTCCTTGTCGCCGTTGACCACGTTGAGGATGCCGGCCGGCAGGCCCGCTTCCATCATGAGTTCGGCCAGGCGCATCGGCACGCCCGGATCACGCTCGGACGGCTTCAGGATGAAGGCGTTGCCGCAGGCGATGGCGGGCGAGAGCTTCCACAGCGGGATCATGGCCGGGAAGTTGAACGGCGTGATGCCCGCCACCACGCCGAGCGGCTGGCGGATCGAATACATGTCGATGCCGGGGCCGGCGCCTTCCGTGAACTCGCCCTTCAGCAGGTGCGGAATGCCGGTGCAGAACTCCGCCACCTCGACGCCGCGCTGGATGTCGCCCTTGGCGTCCACGATGGTCTTGCCATGCTCGCGTGCCAGCATTTCGGCCAGAGGATCCATCTCCTTGGCGATGAGTTCGAGGAACTTCATCATCACGCGGGCGCGGCGCTGCGGGTTGGTGGCGGCCCAGGCCGGCTGGGCGGCCTTGGCGTTCTCCACCGCCTGGCGCAGCTCGTCCTTGGATGCCAGCGCGACCCGGCCCAGAACCTCGCCGGTCATGGGCTGGAAGAATTCGGTGGTGCGTCCCGATTTACCGGCAACCTGCTTGCCGCCGACGAAATGTCCGACCTCGCGCATGGCGTCTCTCTCCTGATGGGTGTTTTTGGTGTCCTTCTTCTATCATTGTTGAAATCGCACGACTATGGGTGAAACCGAGGCACCGTTGTGCGAAAACGCCAATACGCTAAGGGTTGGGCATGAGCGCCTTCGACTGGGACGATCTCCGCTTCTTTCTCGCGGTTGCGCGGGCAGGCCGGTTGACGGCCGCCGCCCGCCAGCTGGAGGCGGACCACACCACGGTGTCCCGCCGCATCTCGGCGCTCGAAGCCTCGCTCAAGGCCAAGCTGTTCGAGCGCAGCCCTCAAGGGTACACCCTCACCGAGCCCGGCGAGCGGCTGCTGAAACACGCGGAGACCATAGAGACCCAAGCGCTGGCGGTGGCGAGCGAACTCGGTGGCACGGATCTCGCGCTCACCGGCACCGTGCGCATCGGCGCGCCGGACGGAATCGGCACCTATTTTCTCGCCCCCGAGCTCGGGGCGCTGGCCGAGCGGCATCCGGGCCTCACGCTGCAGCTCGTGGCGCTGCCCCGCACCTTCTCGCTCTCGAAGCGCGAGGCCGATATCGCCGTCACCCTGGAGCAGCCTACGGAAGGGCGGCTCGTGTCGCGCAAGCTCACGGATTACCGGCTTCGGCTCTACGCCTCAAAGGATTATTTGAAACGTCACGGGCCGATTGCCGATCTCGCGGACCTATCGGGCAAAACCCTCGTGACCTATGTGGCGGACCTGCTCTACAGCCCGGTGCTCGATTACTTCTCGGCCATCGAGAAGCATACCTCCCGCCGGTTCGAGTGCGCCAGCGTGGTGGCGCAGGCGGAAGCCGTACGGGCGGGTATAGGCATCGGTATCCTGCACGATTACGCGGTGCGGCAGTTTCCCGAACTTGAGGTGGTGCTGCCGGATGTCTCCTATCTTCGCACCTATTGGCTCGTGACCCATGCTGACGTCCGGAACCTCCGGCGCGTGGAGGAAGTCTATTCCTTCATCCTGAGCCGGGTGAGGGCCAATAGAGGGCTGTTCGTTTGAGGAGCCGCTTGCCCCACTCCGTCATCACCGGCCTTGTGCCGGTGATCCCGATCTGAAAAGCGCTGAGCCTTTCCTAGTCGGGATGGCCGGGACAAGCCCGGCCATGACGTCGAGGTTTTACCACAAGGGGAAGCGGAAAGGAGTGTCGCGGGCTCCAGGGCTTCACGCGGGCGCCTTGAGGGACTAAGTCAAATCCAAACGAACCCCACGGAGATCCCGATGTCCTCCAAGCTCGACCAATTGCGCGCCATGACGGTCGTCGTCGCCGATACGGGCGACCTCGATGCGGTGCGCCGCCTGAAGCCCCAGGACTGCACCACCAACCCGACCCTGCTCCTGAAGGCGGTCGAGACCCCGGCCTATGGCCATATCATCGACGAGGCCCTGGCTTGGGGCCGGAGCCAAGGCGGCTCCCGCGAAGGTGTGATCGAGGCAATCTGCGACCGTCTGGCTGTCGCTTTCGGCGCGGAACTCGCCGGCATCGTGCCGGGCCGCGTCTCGACGGAGGTGGATGCTGACCTCTCCTTCGACACGGAGGCCACACTCGCCAAGGCGCGGGCCATCATCAGGGCTTATGAGGCCCGTGGCATCGGGCGCGAGCGGATTCTCATCAAGATCGCCGCCACCTGGGAGGGCATCCGCGCGGCGGAAGTGCTCCAGAAGGAAGGCATCGACTGCAACCTCACGCTTCTCTTCAGCCAGGTGCAGGCCCAGGCCTGCGCGGAAGCCGGCGTGTTCCTGATCTCCCCCTTCGTCGGTCGCATCCTCGACTGGCACGTGAAAGCCGGCGGCGGGCCCTACACAGGCGAGACAGATCCGGGCGTTCTGTCCGTGCGCAAGATCTATGCCTCGTACAAGGCGCAAGGCATCAAGACCGTGGTGATGGGCGCCTCCTTCCGCAACATCGGAGAGATCGAGGCGCTCGCGGGCTGTGACCGCCTCACCATCTCGCCTGCGCTCCTCGACGAACTGGCTGGCGCGCAGGGTGAGTTGCCGCGCAAGCTCTCAGCCGATCATGTCGAAAAGACCGCGCCGCTGCCGCGCACGGACGAGAAGAGCTTCCGCTTCGCCATGAACGAAGATGCGATGGCGTCCGAAAAGCTCTCGGAGGGCATCCGCTCCTTCGTGAAGGACCTGCGGTCCCTGCGCAGCCTTGTGGCGAGGCGGCTGGAGGAGAAGGAGGCGGCCTGACACCGCCCCCTCCTTTGACTTGTCAGAGCCGGCTCAACGGTTGTCGGGCCGGCTTCTCACCGCCTGCAAGCCCTGCCGCGTGATGCGGTAAGGCCCACCGTTCGACGAGGCGATCAGCCCTTTCTGGCGCAGCGCCTTGAAAAGATCGAGGGTGCAGAGGGTGAGCAGCCACCCTTCACGGGTGAGACATTCGATTTCGAGAATACGGCCGTTATCGTCCTTGTAATGACGGATAACGCCGCCCTGCGCGAGCACGTGGAGCACGCGCTGCCCATTGCGTGAAACGTTCACGGGAATAACCTGAAGCTTTGATGGTGGTATCGGAGAGTGCGCGCACGTGCGCGTTCGGCTGAATCGTCAGCCGCTGCCCGCTGTCTTGCCAGCGGGCCTTACCGGGTCTCGGTCTCTCCGCGCATAAAAGCTCCAAAAGGAAACGGCGGCGTTATAAGCGCCGCCGTGTCGGATCGTCAAGTTTGTGCGAGTTGCTACCACTGTCATTCCGGGGCCGCGCAGCGGAGCCTGGAATCCATAACCGCTAACGGTGCATGATGAGGTGTGACGCTACTCGCATTTCTTGAAACGTCGTATTTATGGATTCCGGGCTCGGCCTCTGGCCGCCCCGGAATGACAGTGGAGGGTTACTTCTTCTCCGCCAGCGCCTTCTCACGGATCGCTGAGAGCGACATGCTGGGCGTGATCGCTTCCGGATCGAGGATGCAGTGCAGGATGGCGGGCTTGCTGGAGGTGAGCGCGCGCTGGAGGGCCGGGGCGAAATCCTCCGTCAGCTCGACGCGCTCGCCGTAGCCGCCGAAGGCGCGGGCATAGGCTGCGAAGTCCGGGTTCTGCAGCATGGTGGCCGAGACGCGACCGGGATATTCGCGCTCCTGGTGCATGCGGATCGTGCCGTACATGCCGTTATCAAGCAGAATCACCAGGATCGGCAGATCGTATTGCACGGCGGTGGCAAATTCCTGCCCGTTCATGAGGAAGTCGCCGTCTCCGGCAAACACCACCACGGGGCTGTCGGGCCGCAGGCGCTTGGCGCCCACGGCCGCCGGCACGCCATAGCCCATGGAGCCGGAGGTGGGGGCCAGCTGCGTGCCATATTGGCGGAACGGCCAGAAGCGATGCACCCAGGTGGCGAAATTGCCGGCGCCGTTGCAGAAGATCGTGTCGGTGGGCATCACCTCGCGCAGGTGCTGCATCACCTGGCCCATCTGCAGCGCGCCTGGGTGGCGGATCTCGCTCGGGTCGCTCCAAGCTTCGTAGCTTTTATGCGCCGCCGTCGTGCCCTCGCTCCAGGAAAGCGAGGCCGGCGGATGCACGCCCTCGAGCGCTGCCGTGAAGGCATTGGGCGAGGCGTTGATGGCGAGATGTGGCGCATAGACCCGGCCGAGTTCACTCGAATCGGGATGCACATGCACCAGCGTCTGCTTCGGCGCCGGAATGTCGAGAAGCGTGTAGGCCTGGCTCGGGATCTCGGAGAGGCGCCCGCCGACGAGCAGCACGAGATCCGCGTCCTTGATGCGGGCGAGCAGCTTCGGATTCACGCCGAGCCCGAGATCGCCGATGTACGAGGCGTGGTCGGCGGGAAACAGCATCTGACGGCGGAACGTGCAGGCGACCGGCAGCTCGAAGCGCTCGGCGAAGCGCACGAAGCGCTGCACGGCCGTCTCCGACCAGCGGCTGCCGCCGAGGAGCGCGATCGGGTTCTTGGCGCCGTGCAGGAGCTTCTGCAATTCGGCCATCTGCGTGAGGCCAGGGTGGGTCTCGATCACCTGATAGCGCGGCGCATCAGTGACGGCGGCCATCTCGGTGAGCACATCTTCCGGCAGCGCGATCACCACGGGGCCGGGACGGCCCGAGGTGGCAACATGGAAGGCGCGAGAGACGATCTCGGGGAAGCGTGCAGGATCGTCCACTTCCGTGGCCCACTTCGCGAGCGGTCCGAAGGCGGCGCGGTAGTCGAGCTCCTGGAACGCCTCGCGCTCGCGCATGCCGCGCTCGATCTGGCCGACGAACAGGATCATCGGCGTCGAATCCTGCTTGGCGATGTGGATGCCGGGCGAGGCGTTCGTCGCGCCGGGGCCTCGGGTGACGAAGCAGATGCCGGGACGGCCGGTGAGCTTGCCGTAAGCCTCCGCCATCATGGCCGCGCCGCCTTCCTGGCGGCAGACCGTGATGGCGATGTTCGCGTCATGCAGCGCATCGAGTGCCGCGAGATAGCTCTCGCCTGGAACGCAGAAGATGTGATCGACTCCGTGAAGAGTCAGTTGATCGACAAGAATCTGGCCGCCGGTGCGGGAGGGCGCTGTCATGGAAGGCTCGCGATGTAAGAGGGTTTAGATAGCAAAACGGAGGGCTAAAGCATCGGACCCAAAAGTGGAGGCCACTTTTGGGATCCAATCCGATGCTTCTTTATAAATAAGAGCATCGTTAGGTGCGGAAAACCGGATCCACTTTTCCGCACGATGCTCTTGTGCCCTCCGCTGGATGGTGTCAGACGATCAGGCGTCCACGTCGAACTTCACGCCCTGAGCGAGCGGAAGCGTGTTGCCGTAGTTCACCGTGTTGGTGGCGCGGCGCATATACGCCTTCCAGGCATCCGAGCCGGATTCACGTCCGCCGCCAGTCTCCTTCTCGCCGCCGAAGGCTCCACCGATCTCGGCGCCCGAGGGGCCGATATTCACGTTGGCGATGCCGCAATCGGAGCCCGTGGCCGAAATGAAGGCCTCGGCCTCGCGCATATTGAGGGTGAAGATCGAGGAGGAGAGGCCGGCGCCCACCGCGTTGTGCAGTTCGATTACCTCGTCGAAGCTCGAATAGCGCATCACGTAGAGGATCGGCGCGAAGGTCTCGCGGGTCACCGGGCCGGTCTGGCCAGGCATCTCGACGAGGGCGGGACGGGCATAGATTCCGTCGCCTGCCACATCCGTGTAGCGTCCACCGCCATGCACCTTGCCGCCGGCTGCGCGGGCCTCATCGAGAGCACGCTCCATGCCGTCGAAAGCGGCCTTGTCGATCAGCGGGCCGACAAGCGTGCCTTGCTCGCGCGGATCGCCGATCTTCACGCTGCCATAGACCTTGGCGAGACGCGGCACGAGGCTGTCATAGACGCTCTCATGCACGAAGAGGCGACGAAGCGTCGTGCAGCGCTGGCCCGCCGTGCCCATGGCGGCGAACGCGATGCCGCGAAGCGCGAGGTCGAGATCGGCGGAGGGGGCGACGATCGCGGCGTTGTTGCCGCCGAGTTCCAGGATTGCGCGGGCAAAGCGTTCAGCCAACTTCGGGCCGACCTGACGGCCCATGGCCGTGGAACCGGTGGCGGAGAGGATCGGCACACGGTGGTCTTCCACGAGGATCTCGCCGACCTCGCGGCCGCCGAGCAGCACCTCGCACAGGCCCTCCGGCACGCCGCCGAAGCGCTTGGCCGCACGCTCCACGATGGCGTGCGTGGCGAGCGCCGTGAGCAGGGTCTTCTCGGAGGGCTTCCACACCACGCTGTCACCGCAGACGAGTGCGAGCGCCGCGTTCCACGACCACACGGCCACGGGGAAGTTGAATGCGGAGATGACGCCGCAGACACCGAGCGGATGCCAGGTTTCCATCATGCGGTGATCGGCGCGCTCGGTGGCGATGGTCAGGCCGTAGAGCTGGCGCGAGAGGCCGACGGCGAAATCGCAGATGTCGATCATCTCCTGCACCTCGCCGAGGCCCTCGGAGACGATCTTGCCGGCCTCCAGGGTCACGAGGCGGCCGAGGTCGTCCTTCGACGCGCGCAGCTCCTCGCCGAGCAGGCGGATGAACTCGCCGCGCCGCGGCGCCGGGATCTTGCGCCAGACCTTGAAGGCGGCGTCGGCCCGGCCGATGGCGGCCTTGGCCTCGTCCGGCGTGGTTTCCCGCACATGGGCGATCACCTCGCCGGTGATCGGGGAGCGGGCCGGGCGACCGCCGGTGGCAAAGGCGCTGTCCGGCACGCCGAGGCGCGCGAGAATGGCGCGGGCCTCGTCCGCCACGGAGGCAGGCGCGGAGGATACGGGTTTCAGGCTCGCGGTCATGGTCATCTCCCTCGATGCGGGCTTAGGGCTTGTCATGAAGCCCTGGCCGGCGCTTGTCCTTGGAACGAAACGACGGCGGCTGTCAGGCCACCGTCTTAAAGCATTTCGGGACAGGCAGGGAACTGCTTTTCCCGAATAGGGTCATGCGGTTTGGTCAAGAAGCCGGAGGTTAGGTTTTCACCCAACCTTGTCATCACCGGCCTTGTGCCGGTGATCTCGATTATCTGAGGCGCAGAGCTTTTCCCATCGGGATGGCCGGCACAAGGCCGGCCATGACGTCGAGGGTTGCTGCGGCCGAGAGGATGTCTCGCCTCGTCCCTCACGCCACCGCGTCGAGGCGGATGTTCTTTACTGCCGGCTCGTGGCCTTCGTCCAGGCGCTCGCCCGCATAGACGCGGCCGAAGCGGTTGGCCAGGAAGCTGTCGAGGTCGATCTCCTCCTGACGCACGAAACCCTGTTTCGGCAGCTTGCCGGCGACCAGCAGGTCGAGCATGGCGCAGATGCCGGCAGCCGTCGTCACCTGAATGGCGGTGCGCTGGGTGCCGGCGACCTTCTGGCCATAGACGCTTCGGGCATAGGTTTCCTGAACGTAGCGTCCGCCACGCTCACCGGTGACGGTCACGAACACGATGACCATGTCCTGCATGGTGGCCGGCACCGCGTTCTCCAGGATGTCCTTGAGGACCTCGCGGCGGTTGCGTAAGCCGAGGTCGTTCAGCAGCACCCGCATCAGGCCGCAATGGCCCGGGTAGCGGATGGTCTTGTAGTTCAGGTTTCGCACCTTGCCTTCGAGCGTCTCGCACAGGGTGCCGAGGCCCCCGGAGGTATTGAAGGCCTCATAGCGCGTGCCGTCGAGGGAGAACTCCTCAAGCTCCTCCATGGCCGGAACCTCACGCAGCTTGCCGTCGACCACGGCCTCGCAGCGCTCGATATACTCGTTGATGACGCCGTCCGTGCTCCAGGTGAGGTTATAGGACAGGGCGTTCGACGGGTATTGCGGCAGGGCACCGACGCGCAGGCGCACCGTGTCGAGCTTGTCGAAGCGGCTGGCAATGTCGTGCGCCACGATGGAGATGAAGCCGGGGGCGAGGCCGCATTGCGGAATGAAGGCCGTGGAGGCGCCCTCGGCCAGCTCCTTCACCATGCGGGTCGTGGCCACATCCTCGGTGAGGTCGAAATAGTTGACGTCCGCCAGGCGCGCGGCCTTGGCCACGTGGCTCGTCAGGTGGTAGGGCGCTGCGCTCAGAACCGCGTAGTGACCCTTCAAGGCATTCTGCAGGGCGACCGCGTCACTGAAGTCGAGCTGGATCGTCTTGACCCCATCCTTGGCGACCGCCTCCAGCGCCTCAGGCGAAGCGTCCGCGACGGTAACGCGGTAATCGCCGGTCTCGTGGAGCATGTCGACAATGGTGGAGCCGATCTTGCCGGCGCCGATGACGAGAATCGAGTGCATTCAAACCTCCCTGTGATGGGAGCAGAAAAAGGCAGATCGCTGCAAAGCGCCATAGACAAGCTGACGGAAAGCCGATTAGGTTTCGGCGAAATGCCGCTTTGACTGGTCATAGTGATGCTTGACGCCACCGATCGTGCCCTGATTGCCCTCCTGCGGGAGAATGCCCGTATCGGCCATGCGGAGGCGGCCCGCCGCCTCAATCTCTCCCGCACCACCGTTCAGGCGCGGGTCGAGAGCCTGGAGCGCCGGGGCGTCATCGCGGGCTATACCCTGCGCCTCGCCGAGGAGGTCACCAGCCGCATGGTGCGGGCGCATGTGACCATCGTGGTGGCGCCCAAGGCCTCGGGCGGCGTCGTGTCGGCGCTTCAGCGCATGCCTGAATTGCGCGCGCTTCATTCCGTCGCGGGTGTCTTCGATCTTCTGGCGGTGGTAGAGGCTCAAGACGTTCCCTCCCTCGACGCGGCCATCGACCGGATTGGCGCAGTCGAAGGAGTCGAGCGCACGCAATCCTCCATCATCCTCTCAACGAAGTTCGAACGATGACCTCTGCAACTTCTCTTCGGGCCGATGTCGTGATCGTCGGCGGCGCCGTCATGGGCTCCTCCGCGGCCTATCACCTGCTGGCCGATTCCGGCTTCAAGGGGCGCGTCATCGTGGTCGAGAAGGACCCGACCTATCAGCTCTCGGCCTCTGCGCTTTCGGCCGCCTCGATCCGGCAGCAATATTCCAGCGCGGTGAACATCCGCATCTCGCTCTATGGCATCCAATTCCTGCGCAGCATCGGCGATTACCTGGCTGTCGATGGCGACCGGCCGGAAATCGGACTGCGAGAAGGCGGCTATCTCTATTGCGCGTCGGACGCGGGCGAACAGGTTCTGCGCGAGAACCAGGCGCTGCAGGCGGCGGAAGGCGCGGATATCCTTTTCCTGAAGCCGGAGGAGTTGAAGAGCCGCTTCCCCTGGCTCAATGTGGAGGATCTCGCGGCCGGCACCTGGGGCCGCTCGGGCGAGGGCTGGTTCGACGGCTGGGGTCTGCTCCAGGCCTTCCGCAAGAAGGCGCGCTCGCTGGGCGCGGAATACGTGAAGGGAGAGGTGGCCGAGATCGAGCGTGAGGGTGGCGCGGTCACGGCGGTGCGCCTCAAGGACGGCACGCGCATCGCCTGCGGCACGCTGGTCAATTGCGCGGGCTCCGGCGGGCGGGCGATCGCCGCCATGACAGGCCTCGACATTCCGGTCCAGGCCAAGCGCCGCTACGTCTTCACTTTCGCCTGCAAGGAGCCGGTGGAGAACTGCCCGCTGCTCATCGACACGTCCGGCGCCTATGTACGCCCGGAAGGCGAGGGGCACTTCATCTGCGGCGCCTCGCCGGAGGCGGACATGGACCCGGATTGGCACGACGATGATCCGGCCAGCCAGGAGATCGACCATTCCTTCTTCGAGGAGTTCATCTGGCCGTCGCTCGCCCATCGCGTGCCTGCCTTCGAGGCGATCAGGCCCGGCCGCGCCTGGTCAGGGCCTTACGACATGTGCCTCCTCGACCACAACGCCATCATCGGCCAGGCGGGCGAACTCAGGAACGTCTATCTCTGCAACGGCTTCTCGGGCCACGGCCTGCAGCAGGCTCCGGCCGTCGGCCGCGGGCTCGCCGAGCTGATCGTGCACGGCGGCTATCGCACCCTCGACCTGTCGGAGCTCGGCTACGACCGGGTGCTCGCCAACCAGCCGTTGCTGGAGCGGAATGTGATCTAGAGCGCCTGACAGGCACACCATAAACCTCACCGCTGCTCCTCAGGATGAGGGGGGTTTTGTTGGCAAGCCTTAAAACCCCATCTCGTCAGAGGTGCGGTAGCCCCGTATTCGGCCGCCGCGGCTCATGTGACGCTGCATCCGGCCTGGTCAGCGGAGGGCTTCCACGGAATCGTCCCGGGCCGAGAGGGTGCGAAAGCCGGAGATCGAGGAGATCTCGCGGGCATCTTCGGTGCCGACGGCGACGATCCTGTGCTGGGCGATTCCCATCTCGAGCAGGGACTGGAGTGCCTGGCGGGCCTGGGCGGGATCCCTGAACAGGGCTGTGATCATCTGGGACATGCGGTTCTTCCGTTCGGTTACTCCCTCAACGAAGAGGCGCTTCGGCCTGTTCCCAAGATCGGCCATTAAGCCTTTTGTATGAAAGGGCTTCCATTTTGAAGCCGGCTATGATTGTCATGGTTTCGTCATAGAACCGTCATCCGGGCTTAACGCCAGGATGGTGAACGACAAGAACGTCCCAGACGGGATGATACGGGAGAGATTAGAATGATGAAGAAGTCGCTCCTCGGCGCCCTGGCCCTCGGCCTTGCGACGAGCACCTCCGCTTTCGCCCAGACGGAGATTCAGTGGTGGCATGCCATGACCGGCGCCAACAACGACGTCGTGAACAAGCTGGCTGAAGATTTCAACGCTTCCCAGAAGGACTACAAGGTCGTCGTCAGCTACAAGGGCCAGTACGCCGACACCCTGAACGCCGGCATCGCCGCGTTCCGCGCGGGCAACGCTCCCCACATCCTGCAGGTGTTCGAAGTCGGAACGGCGACCATGATGGGCGCCCGCGGCGCGATCAAGCCGGTCCAGGAGATGATGAAGGAAGCGGGCGAGAAGTTCGATCCGAATGCCTACCTCCCGGCCATCACCGGCTACTATTCCACGGCCAAGGGCGAGATGCTCTCCATGCCCTTCAACTCCTCCTCGATGGTCATGTGGATCAATAAGGACGAGCTGAAGAAGGCCGGCGTCGCCGAGATCCCGAAGACCTGGCCTCAGGTGTTCGACGCCGCCAAGAAGCTCAAGGCCGCCGGCCACGACACCTGCGGCTTCTCGAACGCCTGGGCGTCCTGGGCCAATGTCGAGCAGTTCTCGGCCTGGCACAACATCCCGATGGCCACCAAGGCCAACGGTCTCGACGGCTTCGACACGGAGATGAAGTTCAACTCTCCGCAGCACGTGAAGCACCTGCAGAACCTCGTGGACCTGCAGAAGGACAAGACCTACGACTATTCGGGCCGCGACTCGAAGTCTGAGGGCCGCTTCACCTCCGGTGAATGCGCGATCTTCCTGACCTCTTCGGGCTTCTACGGCAACGTGAAGGCCAACGCGAAGTTCGATTGGGCCAATGCGCCGATGCCGTATTACCCGGACGTCCAGGGCGCTCCGCAGAACTCCATCATCGGTGGTGCTTCCCTGTGGGTCATGGGCGGCAAGAAGGCCGACGAGTACAAGGGCGTGGCGAAGTTCTTCACCTTCCTGTCCGACACGGACCGTCAGGCGAAGCTGCACCAGGAATCGGGCTATCTCCCGATCACCAAGGCGGCCTACGAGAAGACCAAGGCTTCGGGCTTCTATGAGAAGAACCCCGCTCTCCAGATGGCGCTGATCGAGCTGACCAACAAGGAGCCGACCGAGAACTCCCGTGGTCTGCGCTTCGGCAACATGGTGCAGATCCGCGACGTGATCTCCGAGGAGATCGAGGCTGCTCTTGCCGGTCAGAAGCCCGCCAAGGACGCTCTCGATACGGCCGTGACCCGCTCCAACCAGATCCTGCGTCAGTTCGAGCGTACCGTTCGCTAAGCTGACCTGATACTCACCACGAACTCATCCCGGGAAGCTTGAAGACGCTTCCCGGGATGATCTTATAGATCACCCTCGCAGACCGGTTGCTGCCGTCATCTGCCCCATCCTCGGACAGCCGCAAACGCGATGGAAAAACGAGCTCACATTTCAGGTTGGACGCTACCGCTCCTGCTGATCCTTCCGCAGATGGCGATCACCGTCATCTTCTTCTACTGGCCGGCCTCCCAGGCCATCTGGCAGTCCTTCCTGCGGGAAGACGCCTTTGGCCTCGCGTCCGAATTCGTCGGCTTCGAGAATTACGTCTCGCTGTTCGAGCAGCCAGAATATTACCGGGCCATGGTCACGACGGCGATCTTCTCGTCGCTGGTGGCTTTCTTCTCTCTCGCCTGCGCGCTCCTGCTGGCCACCCAGGCCGACAAGAACATTCGCGGCGGGCAAGCCTTCAAGACCTTTCTGATCTGGCCCTATGCGGTGGCTCCCGCCATCGCGGGCGTGCTGTGGCTCTTCATGTTCCACCCGACGCTCGGCACGCTCTCGAAGCCGATCAAGGCGATCGGCATCGACTGGAACCCGATGCTGAATGCCAACCACGCCATGACGCTTCTGGTGCTCTCGGCCACCTGGAAGCAGATCAGCTACAACTTCCTGTTCTTCCTGGCGGGTCTGCAGGCGATCCCGAAGAGCGTGATCGAGGCGGCCGCCATCGACGGCGCCGGTCCCCTGCGCCGCTTCTGGACGGTGATCTTCCCGCTCCTGTCGCCCACCACGTTCTTCCTGCTCGTGGTCAACGTCGTCTACGTGTTCTTCGACACGTTCGGCATCATCGATGCCGTGACGGGCGGCGGGCCGGCCGGGCAGACCACGACCCTTGTCTACAAGGTTTATGCGGACGGCCGTCTCGGCGGCGATCTCGGCGGCTCGGCTGCCCAGTCGGTGATCCTGATGATCATCGTGATCGCGCTGACTGCCATCCAGTTCCGTTATGTCGAGCGCAAGGTCCAATACTGATGGTCGAGAATCGTCCCTTCGCCCAATTCATGGCCTACCTGACGCTCGCGCTTGGCGTCGTCATCGTGGCCTTTCCCGTCTACCTGGCCGTCATGGCATCCACCTTCGACACGGCAACCATCATCAACGGCAACATGCCGCTGGTGCCCGGTAACCAGGCCGATGAGAACTACACCCGGACGCTGCTCTATGGTGGCATGCATGCCCGCCAGCCCGTCGGCGGCATGATGCTCAATTCGATGATCATGGCGCTGGGGATCGCGATCGGAAAGATCCTGATTTCGATCCTCTCGGCCTTTGCGGTGGTGTATTTCAAGTTCCCGTTCCGCAAGACCGCGTTCTGGATCATCTTCATCACCCTGATGCTGCCCGTCGAGGTGCGTATCTACCCGACCTACAAGATCGTCGCGGATCTGGGGCTGCTCGATACCTATACGGGTCTCGTCATGCCGCTCATCGCGTCCGCCACCGGCACGCTGCTCTTCCGGCAGTTCTTCATGACGATCCCGGACGAACTGCTTGAGGCGTCGAAGATCGACGGCGCAGGCGCGTTCCGCTTCTTCAAGGACACGCTGCTTCCGCTCTCCATGACGACGATCGCGGCGCTGTTCGTGATCCAGTTCATCTACGGCTGGAACCAGTATCTCTGGCCGTTGCTGATCACGACCAAGAGCTCGATGCAGACCATCGTCATCGGCATCAAGATGATGATCACCACCACGGATGCCTTGACCGAGTGGAATGTTGCGATGACCACCGCCGTGCTGGCCATGCTCCCGCCGGTGCTCGTGGTGATCTTCATGCAGAGGCTCTTCGTGAAGGGTCTCGTCGAAACGGAGAAATGACGCGCCGACCGGCGCTTAGCCCTCGCGGTCGGAAGCCGTGAGGGCTCTTTCTTAAAAGCTTCAACGATTTTCGCCCGACGCTTTGAGCCGAACGGGCCACGGTTAAAAGGAAGAGTACGATGGCAGGGGTGACGCTGGATACGGTCAGGAAGATCTACGCGGGCAATGTGGAGGCCGTGAAGGGCGTATCGCTCGGCATCGAGGACGGCTCCTTCTGCGTGCTCGTCGGCCCGTCGGGCTGTGGCAAGTCCACGCTGCTGCGCATGATCGCCGGGCTCGAGACCATCTCGGGCGGCGAGGTGAAGATCGGCGACCGGGTGGTGAACCAGGTCGAACCCGCCGACCGCGACATCGCCATGGTGTTCCAGAACTACGCGCTCTATCCGCACATGAGCGTCTACGACAACATGGCTTATGGCCTGAAGAACCGCGGCACGCCCAAGGACGAGATCGAGAAGCGCGTCAATGAGGCCGCCCGCATCCTCGCCATCGAGACGTTCCTGGCTCGCAAGCCGCGCCAGCTCTCCGGCGGCCAGCGCCAGCGCGTCGCCATGGGCCGCGCCATCGTGCGCAAGCCCCAGGTGTTCCTCTTCGACGAGCCGCTCTCCAACCTGGACGCCAAGCTGCGCGTGCAGATGCGCGTGGAGATCAAGCGCCTCCAGCGCGCCCTCGGCGTCACATCGATCTACGTTACCCACGATCAGGTCGAGGCGATGACGCTGTCCGACAAGCTCGTGGTGATGTCCGGCGGCCAGATCGAGCAGGTCGGCACCCCCTCGGAGGTGTACCGCCGCCCCGAGACCCGATTCGTCGCCACCTTCATCGGCTCGCCGCCCATGAACATCCTGCCTGGCCAAGTGGAAGGCCCCGGCCGCGTCTCCGTCGGCGGGCAGTCCATCGCCGTCACCGACATGCGCGAGGGCCTCATCCCCGGCTCCGCCATCGAGGTGGGCCTGCGCCCCGAGGACGTGCAGGCCGGCGGCGTTGGCACGAGCTCGCTCACCATGGATGTGGACTTCGTCGAAGAGCTCGGCGCCACCCAGCTCTTCCACGGCAAGGTCGCCGGCGCCGAATTCATCGTGCAGGCCTCGACCGGCCAGCTTCCGGCGGATACGCGCAAGCTCACGCTGGCGGTCGACCCCGGAAACGTCCACCTCTTCGACCCGCAGACCACGAAGCGTCTGGGTCGGGTGTGATCGCGATTTCCCTCTACCAATGCAAATGTAAGGCCTCGGCACAGCCGGGGCCTTTTCGTTATGGACCGGTGCTATCCTCCCACCCGTCATTCCGGACGCAACGCAGCGAAGATCCGGGATCGTGGGCAGGATAGGGCGCGGGCGTTCCCTCTCCCACGAAGGGGGGAGGGCAGCGCGCGTTTATGTTCCTATTTTGTTCTTGACAATTCTCCTAACCTCGGCTATATCGTTGTGCAGATCTGCTCCTGTCGAGGGGCGCGCTCGCGAGGCGTCGCAGTGTGGGAGCAGACACGGTCCTGTGGTGCAGCCTCGCACGCTGCACCGACAGGAGGCCCAGGCTGTGGGCCGGTGGTCGGAATCGGTTCCAGGCCCCCGTCGAGCAGACGGGCAACGCCTGGAACGGTCACCGGGCTGGTCCCGCCTGTCCGCCTAAAGAAGCCGTGCGCGAAGAGGCATCCTGGCTCTTCCTTCTCACCATCCATCATCGAGCCGGGATGCCAGTCGCGCCACCCTCGATCACCGCACAGGCTCGCAGCTCACGCTGCGGGCCCCAAGGTGCTGGCTGTTTGACAGGCGCGTCCCCAGGCGGCGGTTGCGCCGCCTGCAAAGCCCCGGTATCCCTTTTGCATCAACGTGAGGAACAGCGATGACGGTCAAGCTCGACGGGGCTACTCTCGGCATTCAGGACGTGGTGCGCGTGGCGCGCCGCGATGCTCAAGGGGCCTACGCGCAGGCAGCCCTGGCTCCCGAGGCCCGTGAGCGGATCGCCGCGACGCGGGATTACATCGACCGCACCTGGATGCATGACGACGCGCCGCTCATGTATGCCTTCAACACCGGCGTCGGCCTATTCAAGGATCAGCGCGTCCTCATCAGCGACATGGCCGCCTACCAGCGCAAGACCGTCTATGCGCATGCCACCGGCGTTGGCGAGCCCTTCGCCGAGGACGTGACGCGCGCCATGATGCTGCTGCGCGCCAATGCCTTCGCGTCGAACTATTCCGGCCCGCAGGTCGAGCTCGTCGAGCGGCTCATCGCGTTCCTCAATGCGGGCCTTCATCCCGTGATCCCGCAGAAAGGCTCCGTCGGTGCCTCGGGTGATCTCGCGCCGCTGGCGCACATGGCCGGCGCCATCTGCGGTTTCGACGAAGCCGACATGATCTATCAGGGCCGCGTCATGCCGGCGCGCGACGCCATTCGCCTCGCGGGATTCGATCCCGATTTCGAACTCGGGGCCAAGGATGCGTCGGCGCTCATCAACGGCTCGACCACGTCGCTCGCGCTCGGTGCTCTCGCGACCCACGATGCGCGCCGCCTGCTGAAACATGCCGACATCGCCATGTGCCTGTCGCTGGAGGCCATGCGCGGCGAGTTGGCGGCCTTCGATCCGCGTGTGCACAAGGCCCGTCCGCATCCCGGTCAGGGCAAGGTCGCACGCAACCTCCTGCGCATTCTGGAGGGCACGAAGCGCTGCTCGCAATCGGCGCGAGACATCGTCTTCCCGGACGAGCCGCGTCAGCCCGGCCAGCCTGCATCGCCGCGCGTGCAGGATGTTTATTCCCTGCGCTGCACGCCGCAGGTTCATGGGCCCGTGATCGAGGCGCTGGAATATGTCGAGCGCATCATCGGCACGGAAATGAACTCCGCCACTGACAATCCGCTCATCTTCGATGACGGGCAGGGTGGCTATGTGTCGATCTCGGGCGGTCACTTCCACGGGCAGTACATGGCGCAGGCCATGGATTTTCTGGCCATCGCCATGGCGGATCTCGGCAGCATCTCCGAGCGGCGCCTCGCGCGCCTCATCGATCCCACGATGTCCTATGGCCTGCCGCGCAACCTGCTCGCTGGCAAGCGCGGTCTCAACACGGGCTTCGCCACGGTGCAGTGCTCGATGTCGGCGCTGGTCATGGAAAACCGCGGACTGGCGACGCCGGGCTCGGTCGACTCGATCCCCGGCAAGTCGAATGCTGAGGATCACATCTCCAACTCCACCTGGTGCGGGCGGAAAGCCCGCACCATCGTGGAGAACGTGGAGCAGATCGTGGCAGGTGAGTTGCTGATGGCGGCCCAGGCGCTGACGCTGGTCGAGCCGCTCGCGGGCGACCACCCGCTGGGCAAGGGCTCGCGCGCCGCCATGGAGGCGATCCGCGCCGTCATTCCGCCGGCCCTCGACGGCGACCGGTGGTACGCCACCGAAATGCGTCAAGCCCTCGACCTCGTGCGCTCCGGCGCCGTCGTCGAAGCGGTCGAGAGCGCCATCGGCGAGCTGGAATAAGCGAAAAAGGCCCGGAGATCCCGGGCCTTTGATTGTTGGAGGCGGTGCCGATCAGCGGCAGCGGCGAACGGTGCGGTAGACCACGTTGCCGTTCGCGCGCACGATGCGCTCGCGGATGGTGCGGCAGCGATCCACCCGACGCTGCCAGGCGGGAACGCCGCAGTTACGGACGGTGCGATAGACCACGCGGCCGTTCGGGCGCACGGTGCGAATGCGGCGCGTCACGCAGGCCACATTGTCGACGAGCGATGGCACCTGGATCTGCTCGGGGCTGAACCGCGCATGAGCCTCCTGGGGAGCGGCGAAGAAGCCTGCACCGAGAGCAAGAGCGAAAGCGGGGAGAACGATGGATCGCATGGTCCATTCCTTATAGTTCGAGGAGGGGCTGACGACAACGGCAAGTCTATGCCATGGTTCCTGAAGCCGGAATGAACCTCATGTTGTCACGCGTTTCGATTCACCCCGTTCAAGCCTCGGATGGCGCCGAGTTGGTGACGGCCAACCTTGCCAGCATTGACCTGCACGAGCCTTGGGTGTCGCCTTGCCGCGATCATGCGAGCTTCCTCGGTTACCTCACCCGCTGCGACGGGGAGCGCTCCATCGGCTTCATCGCCCGCGAGCGGGAGAGCGGGCGCATCGTCGGCGTGGTGAACCTGAGCGAGATCGTGCGCGGCTTCTTTCAGAGCGCCTATATGGGCTATTACGGCATGGCCGGCATGAACGGGCGAGGGCTGATGAGGGAGGCGGTGAGCCTCGTGGTCACGCACGCCTTCCACGACCTCGCGCTGCATCGGGTCGAGGCGAATATCCAGCCCGCCAACCAGCCCTCACGCGCCCTCGTGCAGCGCCTCGGCTTTCGCCAGGAGGGTTTTTCACCACGCTACCTGAAGATCAACGGCGAGTGGCGCGATCACGAGCGCTGGGCGGTGTTGGCGGATGAGTGGAAAGGCTGATGCAGTCTGGATCTCACGTCGCAATCTGCTTGACCGCCGCGAGCAGCACACGCGCAGCCGTATCCGCATCCTCGACCGTGATCGACTCCGCTGGGTTGTGGCTGATGCCGCCCTTGCAGCGCACGAAGAGCATCGCCGATGGGCAGAGATTCGCCATCGCGACCGCATCGTGACCTGCGCCAGAGGGAAGATGGAGCGGCTCGATGCCTAAGCCTCGTACGGCGGCCTCCAACTGCTCGATCAGGCCCTTGTCCATCGGCGTTGCGGGTGAATCCATGAAGGGTTCGATGACGAGTTCAACACCGCGCCTTTGCGCCGCCGCCTGACACTCGGCCATGATGTCCTGCACCATGGCTTCGCGCACCGCATCGTCCGGCGCTCTCGCATCGAGGGTGAAGTCGACGCGAGCGGGAATGACATTGATCGCGCCGGGCTGCACCTGGGCGACGCCCACGGTCGCCACCGTGTCGGTGCGGGTGGAGCCGGCACGCTCCACAATGCCGATCATCTCGGCCACGGCCGCCAGCGCGTCGCGGCGCATGGTCATCGGCACGGTGCCTGCGTGGCCTGCTTCGCCGATCACGTGAGCGCGGGCCCGGGTGATGCCGTTGATGGCGGACACAATGCCGACCGGCAGGTCCTTCGCCTCCAATTGCGGGCCCTGTTCGATATGAACCTCGAGATAGCCACGATAGTGCGCTGGGTCGCGCGCGAGCGTCGTTGCGCCATCCGGATCGCCCCCGAAGGCGATCAGCGCATCACGCAGCGCAATCCCGTCCTGGTCCCGGCCGTCGAGCCAGGCCGGGTTGAAGCGACCGGCGAGCGCGGATGAGGTGGAGAGATTGGTCGGAAAACGCACGTTCTCCTCGTCCCCGAAGGCCACGATCTCGATCGGACAGGAAGGCGTGATCCCCTGCTGGCGCAGAGCCTCGATCACGGCGATGCCGAGCACCACGCCGAGATTGCCGTCATAGCGGCCGGCATCGACGACGGAATCGATATGAGAGCCGATGAGAAGGGCGGGCGCGTTAGGGTCGGTGCCTTCGATGTGGCCGATGACCGAGCCGAGCGCATCGATATGAGCGTCGAGTCCAGCGGCCTGCATCATGCCAAGCGTCGCTTCGGCGGCCCTGCGATGGGCGGTGGACAGATAGAGCCGCGTGATGCGGCCGGGCTCGTCCGTATGCTGGGCGAGATCCTCGATCATCGCCATCACGCGGTGGCCGAGGGTGAGATCGGATGAATGCGTCATCCGCCAAGAGTTTCAGGATCCGGCCCGCTTCGCAAGAGGATGCGAGCCGGATCCAAGTGCATTGTTATGCCGCGACGCCGAGCTTCTTCTGCAGGCTCGTGGACGAGGTCGTGTATTGGAACAGGAGCTTCTTTTCCGGATACACGTAGCGGTGCACTTTCTGCGCCGCCAGCGCGCCCTCGTGGAAGCCGGAGAGGATGAGCTTCAGCTTGCCCGGATAGGTGTTGATGTCGCCGATGGCGAAGATACCGGGAACGTTGGTCTCGAACTTCTCCGTATCGACCGGGATCAGATTCTCGTGCAGGTTCAGGCCCCACTCGGCGATGGGGCCAAGCTTCATGGTGAGCCCGAAGAAGGGCAGCATCACGTCGCAATCCACGAGGTGTTCCGAGCCGTCGTCCTTGCGGATCACGGCGCCTTCCAGCACGTGATTGTCGCCCTTGAGCGCGCTCACCTGACCGAGGTGAAGGTCCATGTCGCCGGAGGCGACTAGGGAGCGCATCTTCTCCACCGTATGGGGCGCCGCGCGGAAGGCATCGCGGCGGTGGAGCAGGGTGAGGCGCTTGGCGATGGGCTGCAGGTTCACGGTCCAGTCGAGGGCGGAATCGCCGCCGCCGACGATCAGCACCTTCTTGTTGCGGAACATCTCCATCTTGCGCACGGCATAGAACACGCTCGTGCCCTCGTAAGAATCGATGTTGTCGATGGGCGGTTTCTTGGGCTGGAACGAGCCGCCGCCCGCCGCGATGATCACCGACTTGCACACGAACGTCGTGCCGTTCTCGGAGGTCCTGACCCGGAACAGGGGCGCCTCGGGCGTGCCGATGGATTCCAGGCTCTCCACCATCTCGTTGAGATGGAAGGTTGGGTTGAACGGCTCGATCTGCGCCATCAGGTTGTCGACCAGCCCCTGGCCAGTCACCATCGGGAAGCCCGGAATGTCGTAGATCGGCTTCTCAGGATAGAGCTCGGCGCACTGGCCGCCCACTTTCGGCAGAATGTCGATGAGGTGGCATTTGATATCGAGGAGCCCGAGTTCGAACACAGCGAACAGGCCCACGGGCCCGGCACCGATGATGACGACATCCGTTTCGATATGGTCGGTCATAAACAGGCTCCTTCGAGAGGCCCTTTCGAAAGCACGGCCTCTCCGTCTTGGCAATGTGGCAGGGTGTCGGTCAGGTGCTAGGTGCTAGCGTGACCTCAAGGCCGTCGAGTTCGGGGGTCCACAGGATCTGGCAGGACAGGCGGGAACTGGGCTTCGTCACCACCGTGTCGAGCTGGTTCTCTTCCTCCTCGGTGGGAGGAAAGAGCTTGTCCATCCACTCCTCGGCCACGAAGACATGGCAGGTGGCGCATTCGCAGGCGCCGCCGCACAGGCCCTCGATGGGCAGGCCCCAATCCCGGATGATCTCCATGACCCGCCAGCCCTCGACAGCCTCGAGGGTGTGGCGCTGGCCGGCCCGGTCGGTCACATGGATGACGCCCATGAAGCGGGAATTCCTTTGTGCGGATTCTGGGATAGGGCGCAGGAGGTTGCGCCGGATGGGCTGCATATCGGACTTTCGGTCCGCCCCGTCAATGGTTTAAGGGCTCCGTTTGTTTCCAGCAGCGGGCGGCCTTAGACCCCCAGGGTGTCCGCTCTCAGGGCCTCGTTCGCCATGAGCTCGGCCATGGAGCCCTGGAAGCGAATTTCGCCGCGCTCGATCACGCAGGCCCGGTCGCTGATGCCCGCCGCAAAGGCCCAGTTCTGCTCGGAGAGCAGCACGGCCACACCTTCCGCCTTCATAGCCCGGATCGCCTCGGCCATCATCTGGACGATCACCGGAGCGATGCCCTCGGAGGGCTCGTCGAGCAGGATCGCATCCGGGTTGCCCATGAGGGTGCGGGCAATCGCCAGCATCTGCTGCTCGCCGCCGGACATCTGGCTGCCGCGCCGCCCGCTCATCTCGGCCAAGTTCGGAAAGAGCCGGAACAGGCGCTCCGGCGTCCAAGGCGAGCGGCCGGCGGAGGCGGGCCGGCGGCCCGTCTCCAGATTCTCCGCGACAGTGAGATCGGTGAAGATGCGCCGGTCCTCGGGCACGTAGCCGAGGCCAAGCCGGGCGATCTTGTAGGTGGGCAGCCTGCCCAAGGACTGCCCCTTGAAGGTAGCCTGCCTGGCCGAGGCCGAGACCAGGCCCATGATCGCCTTCAGGGTCGTGGTCTTGCCAGCCCCGTTGCGGCCCACCAAGGCCATGACCTCGCCGGCGTGGAGCCGGAAGGTCAGGTCGAACAGCACCTGGGCGCGGCCATAGAAGGCGCAGAGATCCCAGACCTCGAGAAGCGGCGCATTCATGCAGGGCTCATCCCTCTCAGGGGCTCCAGGGCGCGTGCATCGCCCAGATAGGCGCGCTTGACCTGCTCGTCCTGACGGACCTCGTCCGGACTGCCTGCGGCGATGATCTGGCCGCGCAGGAGCACCAGCACCCGGGCCGCATGGCCGAAGACCACGTCCATGTCGTGCTCAGTGAAGAGAACGCCGATGCCCTGGGACTCGGTAATGGAGGCGGTGAGATCCATCAGCGCTGCCCGCTCGCGCGGAGCCATGCCGGCGGTGGGCTCGTCCATGAGGAGCAGCTTGGGCTGGCCGGCGAGCGCGATGGCGAGTTCCACCCGCTTCACGTCGCCGTAGGCCAGCGCCGAGCAGGCCACATCCGCCGCCTCAGCCATGCCGACCCGCGAGAGCAATTCGACGGCCTTGTCCCGATGGCGCTCGCGGGCTGCGGTCCACAGGCGGTTGCTCTGCCGGTTGCAGCTGATCAGCGCCATCTGGACGTTCTCGGCAGCGCTCATGGAGAGGAACGTCTGCGCCACCTGGAAGGTGCGCCCCACGCCGCGACGGAAGCGCTTCTGCGGCGAGGTGTAGGTGATATCATGCCCATCGAGCAGCACCTTGCCGCGGTCCGACTTAAGCTGGCCGCCGACCATGTTGAACACGGTGGATTTTCCGGCGCCGTTGGGTCCGATGATGGCCAGCATCTCGCCTCGCGCCACCGTGAAGGTTACGTCGCGGGCCGCCACCACGCCGCCGAAGAATTTGTGCAGGCCGTTGACAGTAAGAAGCGTCATGCCCGTGCTCCCCACCAGTCGCGGATTGTGCCCACAAGGCCGCGCGGGAAGATGAGCACCATGGCGATAATGCTCAGGCCCAGAAACAGGCGCCAGAGCGAGGTGATCGGCATGATCCAGTCGCGCAGGGCGTGCAAGGCTGCGGCACCCACGAGCGGCCCGATCACGGTCTGGATGCCGCCGAGCAGCAGCATGGTGAGCGCATCCACGGAGGTGGAGATGCCGAGCAGGCTCGGATCCACCGAGCCGCGGGAGAATGCGTAGATCCCGCCGGCGAGCCCGGCCGCAGCACCGGCGATGATGAAGGCAAGCCAGCGATGCTGACGAACGCTCAAGCCGATGGCCTCGGCGCGGGCTTCCGAGTCGCGTGCCGCCCGAAGTGCGTAGCCAAACGGCGCGTCGATGATGCGCTTCAGGAGCAGCACCGTCACGACGGTCAGCGCGGCGGTCAGGAGGTAGTAGGGAATGGGTCCGCTGGCCCAAGGCGCAGGCCACACGCCGACGATGCCGTTGTCGCCTCCAGTGACCTCGACCCACTGGAACGCCACCGCATAGAGGATCTGGGCTGCGGCCAACGTCATCATGGCGAGATAGATGCCGGACAGGCGCACCACGAAGGCGCCAACCAAGCCGGCTCCGAGGGCCGCCAGTGCAAGCCCGAGCGGCAGTGCCGCCTCCATCGAGACTCCGTACCATTTGACCGCGAGCGCCGCTCCATAAGCGCCGAGCCCAAAGAAGGCTGCATGGCCGAAGCTCACGACGCCACCGACGCCGATGAGGAGTTGGAGGCTGAAGGCGAAGAGCGCGAAAATCAGGATCTCGGTGGCGACCTTCAGGAGATACGCATCGGCAACCAGCGGGATGCCGGCCAGAATGGCGATCACGACCAGCAGGATGAAATGACGGCGGGGCAGGAGAGCCCGGCTGGCAATGCCTACCGCATGCGTTCCGCCGACGATCTCGGCCCGGCCGAAAAAGCCATGGGGCCGGATCGCGAGCACCACGGCCATGAGCAGGAAGACGACGACGAGCGTGCTCTTCGGAAAGACCAGGATGCCGAAGGCCTGCAGCTGCCCGATGATGAGCGCTGCGAGAAAAGCGCCTGGCACGCTGCCCATGCCGCCGACCACGGTGACGACGAACGCCTCCGCGATGATCGACAGATCCATGCCCGCATGGGCCGAAACGCGCGGAATCTGGAGCGCGCCGCCGAGGCCAGCGAGGAAGGCGCCGAGAAACAGCGTGCCGGTGAACAGTAGCGCCTGATTGACGCCGAGCGAGGCCACCATGTCGCGGTCCTGCGTGGCCGCACGCACCAGAACGCCGAAGCGCGTCTTGCGCAGGAGCAACCAGACGAGGCCGAGCACGATGGGACCGGCGGCGATCAGCACCAGTTCATAGGATGGAAAGCGCCGTCCGAGGATTTCGACCGGCGCGCGCAGTCCCGGTGCGCGCGGCCCGAGAATGTCCTGCGGGCCGAAGACCTGCACCACCAGATCCTGCACCACCAGCACGACCCCGAAGGTGGCAAGCAGCTGGAACAACTCCGGCGCGCCGTAGATGCGCCGCAGGAGCAGGACCTCAATGATCACGCCAATAAGCCCGACGACGATCGCCGAGGCCAGGATGCCGGCCCAGAAGGTGACAGGACCGAAAGACAGTTCGAGCAACCGCGGCACCAGGGTCGCGGCCGTGTAGGCGCCGATCATGTAGAGCGAACCGTGCGCGAAATTCACGATCCGCGTGACGCCGAAGACGATCGTCAGACCGCAGGCGGTGATGAAGAGCGAGGAGGCGCTGGACAGGCCGCTGAGGGCCTGAACGGCGAGGAAAGCGGGGTCCAGCGCCAGCAAGCTGCTAGTCCTTCCGAACCGCCTTCACCTCGGCCTCCGTTGGCATGAACGAGGCACCGTCCTTGTAGGTCCAGTCCGTCATGCCGCCGGCAGCACCTTTGAGCACGAGCTTGCCGACCCAGGCGCCCATGGTGGACTGGTTGTCGATGCCGCGCATGGTGACCGGTCCGATCACGGTGTCGAACTTCGCGTCCTCTAGCGCCTTGATGATGGCGTCCGTGTCGGTGGAGCCGGCGCGCTCGATGGAATCGCGGATCATGGTCATGACCATGTAGCCGAGCAGCGAGCCGAGGCGCGGCGTGTCGTTGTACTTGGCGCGATAGGCGTCGATGAAGGCTTTGTGTTTGGGCTCCTTGACCTCGTCCCACGGATAGCCAGTGACGGTCCAGCCTTCAGGCACCTCGTCCTTGAGCGGCAGGAGCCATTCGGGCTCGCCGGTCAGAAGGGACAGAACGGTTGCGTCCTCGAACAGGCCGCGGGTGTTGCCTTCGCGGACGAACTGGGTGAGGTCGGGGCCGAAGAGCACGTTGAAGATGCCGTCGGGCTTGGCCTGCTCGATCGCGGACGCGGTGGCGCCGGCCTCGATCTTGCCGAGCGCCGGGTATTGCTCGGTGACGATCTGAGCGCCCGGCACGCGCTCCTGGATCAGGCGCTTGAAGACGGCGGCTGCCGATTGCCCGTATTCATAGTTCGGCGCCACGATGGCCCAGCGCTTGGCCCCAGAGGCCTTGGCCTGATCCACCAGCATGCCGACCTGCATGAAGTTGTTGGGCCGGACGCGGAAGGTGTAACGATTCCCTTGGGCCATCGTCACGGCATCGGTGAGCGGCTCGGCCGCGATATAGACGATCTTCTTCTGGTTGGCGTAGTCGGCCATGGCGACGCCGACATTGGACAGGAACGAGCCGAACAGCAGGGAGACGCCTTCGCGGCTCACGAGCTCGTCCGCCACGCGGGTGGCGCTGCCGGTGGTGGCGCCGTCGTCGCGGGAGACGATCTCGATCTTGCGGCCCAGCACGCCGCCCTTGGCGTTGATCTCGTCCAGGGCCATCTGCCAGCCGTTGCGGTAGGGCACCGTGAAGGCCGCCCATTGCGCATAGGAATTCAGCTCGCCGATCTTGATCGGGGCCTGCTGCGCCTGAGCTGCCGGGGCCCCGAGGGCGAGCGCCGCTCCAAGAGCCAGCCAGCGGATCGTCGATGTTGTCGCCATCACGGCATCCCTTCAATCGAGAACGTGCGAGGATTTAGGGCCAATCCGATCGAGAAGAAAGACACAAACTGTCAAGGTTCATCGAATCCTGCCTTGCTCATGCCTGGGTGAGGATGACACATTCGCCCCTCCTTCGTTCATTTAAGTGCCAGGCTCATGCTTCTCGACCGCGATCCCGCCCGTGCCTTCATGCCTTACCCGGCCGTTCCGGTTTCCCATGCGCCAGCAGGGCCGCTGTCCGGCCTGACCTTTGCCGCCAAGGATCTGTTCGATGTGGCGGGCTATCCGACGAGCGCAGGATCGCCTCACATGCTGGCCCTGTCGGGAATCAAGACCCGGACGGCCCCCACCGTCCAGAAGCTCCTCGATGCCGGGGCGCGTCTCGTGGGCAAGACCATCACGGACGAGCTGGCCTTTTCCATGAGCGGCAAGAACGCCCATTTCGGCACCCCGGTGAACGGCGGCGCGCCCGACCGGATTCCGGGAGGCTCCTCCTCCGGCTCAGCGGCCGCCGTATCGAACGGGTCGTGCGCTTTCGCCCTTGGCACCGATACCGGCGGCTCCGTGCGGGCACCGGCCAACCATTGCGGCCTATTCGGGATCCGACCAACCCACGCCCGGGTGAGCCTGGAACTCTGCCACGATCTCGCTCCGTCCTTCGACACCTGCGGTTACTTCACTCGGGACGGCGCCACGTTCGAGCAGGTGGGCGCGGTGCTGCTGGGCGAGGATGAAACGCCCCTGCCGCAGAAGCCCCGCGTGCTCTTGGCACGGGATGCCCTCGGTCTGCTGCACCGGGAGGTGCGTGAGGCGCTTGCGCCGGCCCTGCGCCAGACCGAGGCCGTGCTGGGCGAGCCTCAAGAGGTCGATGTGGCTACGGAGGGCTTCACAGCGCTCTACTGGGCCATGCGCTACATCCAGAGCCGGGAAGCTTGGAGCGTCGACGGTCCCATGATCGAGCGCTACAAACCGCCTCTCGGTCCCGGCGTGGCCGACCGGTTCGAATTCTCCAGGGCCGTGACCGACAACCAGTTTACGGAAGCCCAGGTGATCCGCGCCGCTTTCCGCAAGCGATTTGGTGCCCTGCTCGACGGCGCCGTGCTCATCCTGCCAACCATGCCCGATATCGCGCCGCTCCTTACCGAGAGTGACGAGTCGCTGAACGATTACCGTAACAACGCCCTGAATCTGCTCTGCCTGTCGGTGCTGTCCGGCCTGCCACAGGTGTCGATCCCGCTCGCCTCCCGGTCGGGCGCTCCGCTAGGGCTGTCCCTGATGGGGCCGGCTGGGTCGGACCTCGGCCTCGTGCGGCTGGCGCGCCAGATAGCGGAGAGCGCGTAGCCGACGGGACCCATCGGACGCCGCCGGAGTTACCGGCACAGCAAGAAGCACATCACAAGCCTCACGAGGGGAAGCCATGACGCATCCAACCGTTCACCCGGAGACGCCGCATGTGGCGGTCGCCAGCGCCTGCGTGCTGGGGGAGGGGCCGGTATGGGACCACCGCTCGAACACCCTGTTCTGGGTCGATATCAAGAACCCGGGGGTGTGGCGCTACCGGCCGGATGCGAAGGAGCATTTCCGTGTCGATGCGCCCGAGCGGATCGGCTTCATCGCCCTGACGCCTGACGAGAATGTGGTGGTCGCCGGCTTCAAGTCCGGGCTTGCCCGGTTCAACCTTAAGACCGGTGCAGTCGAACCCCTCGTGTCGCCCGACAAGGACAAGCCGAACAACCGCATCAACGACGGGCATGTGGGTCCCGACGGAGCGATCTATTTCGGCACCATGGACGACGAGGAGGAGAGCGCCTCCGGGGCCTTCTGGCGCTGGGACGGCAGGGAGCTGACCCAGTTCCATTCGGGGATCGTCGTCACCAACGGCCCGGCCTTCAGCCATGACGGACGGACGATCTACGCCACCGACACCATGGGGCAGGTCATCCATGCCTTCGACGCTGGTGATGGCCGGATCGGCGAGCCGCGCCACTTTACCCGCTTCGAGCAGAGCTGGGGCCATCCGGACGGTATGGCAGTCGATGCGGAAGGCCATGTGTGGGTCTGCCATTGGGGTGCCTCGCGCATCACGCGGTTTGCTCCCGACGGTTCTGTCGAACGCACCGTGTCGGTTCCGACCGCCCAGGTGACGAAATGCGCCTTCGGCGGGCCGGATCTCACCACGCTCTACATCACAACCGCGGCCATCGGTCGGGATCCGCATATCGACGTGATGGCAGGCCATCTCTTCAAAGTGGAGACCGGCGGCATCCGCGGACTAAGGACCAATATCTTCGAAGGATAAGCACCATGAGCATCGAGCGCTTCGGCTCCCTCAACGGGCAGGATGTCCTGCAGGTCTCGCTGCACGGCCCAGACGGCATGGTCATGCAGGTGCTGACCTGGGGCGCTGTGATGCGCGACCTCGTCGTACCCGCCTCAGGCGGTTCACAGGGCGTATTGCTCGGGCTCAATTCCATCGAGGATTACGTCGCCCATTCCCCTTATTTCGGCGCCATCGTCGGGCGCCATGCCAACCGCATCGGAGGCGCATGCTTCACTCTGAACGGGGAGACCTATCGCCTCGACGCCAATGAGGGCCGCAACCAGCTGCATGGCGGCACCATGGGCTTCGGCACACGGCTCTGGAGCATCATTGATCACACGGACACCAGCGTCACCTTGAACCTCGTGTCGGAGGATGGCGACATGGGCTATCCGGGCCGGCTTATGGCCACCTGCACCTATACGCTCCTGCCCTCATGCGGCCTGCGGATCGTGCTCGAGGCCACCTGCGACCAGCCGACGCCGGTGAACCTCACCACCCACGGATATTTCAATCTCGATGGCAGCGCGGACATTCTCGCCCATCACCTGATGATCGCGGCCGATTACACCACGCCGACCCGTACCGATCTCATCCCCACGGGAGAGATCCGGCGCGTGGCGAATACCGGTTACGACTTCACCACCTTGAGGCCCATCGGCGCGGCCGAATTCATGCAAGAACGCATCCTCTACGACATCAACTACGTGCTTCATGGGCCCTACGGTGAGCTTCGGCACGCAGCAACCGTGGCTTCGCTCAAGAGCGGCGTGTCCATGGAACTCTGGACCACGGAACCCGGCGTTCAGTTCTATGACGGGCACCTGCTCAACATGCCTGCCGTCGAGGGCCTTGGGGGAGCCCGGTACGGTCGGCATGGAGGGCTCTGCCTGGAGCCGCAGCGATTCCCCGACAGCCCCAATAAAGCCCATTTTCCGTCGTCTCTTCTAGTGCCAGGACAGGTGTCTCGCCAAGTCAGCGAGTTGAGGTTCGCTCGCTGATGCAAGGAACTTTGCTCATGGGTGCGGGTTCTTTTTTGTAGGCGTTGCGTTTCCAGACAAACATGAACACTAGGGGAAGGCGCCCATGCCGGTGCTTGATGCAAAAGCCTTGGAAATTGATCCCAAGGGAATGATTTTCCTCAAAAGCATCCTGCGCCCACTCGCCTCTTCCGAGGTAACTCCGAAGGATAAGCCCCGCATCGGTCGCATCCGCCTTTACATGCCGCGACGCGTGCGCGAAGCCGTCACCGGAGCGGCGTGACGAGCCCGCCACCTTTCTCACTCAAGCATCCGCACCCACGGCGACCAGTCCACGCTTGGCCAGGAGAGCGTCTGCCGTGGGCAGACGTCCCCGGAAAGCCGTGTAGGCCTCAGCCGGATCGCGCAGATTGCCGGCGGAGTAGATGAAGCGCTTCAGCTTGTCGGCCATGTCGCGATTGAAGGCGTCGCCCGTCTCCTCGAAGGCCGTGAAGGCATCCGCGTCCAGCACCTCCGACCAGAGATAGCTGTAATAGCCCGACGAATAGCCGTCGCCCGAGAACACGTGCGCGAAATGCGGCGTGCGGTGGCGCATGATGATCTCGCGCGGCATGCCGATCTTTTGCAGTGTCTCCGCCTCGAAGGCCGAGGCGTCGAGATTGCTCAGGTCCTTGCGCCGGTGCAGTTCCAGGTCGACGAAGGCCGAGGCGAGATATTCAATGGTGGCGAAACCCTGGTTGAAGTTGCGCGCTGCCATGAGACGCTCGAGCAGTTCTTCCGGGATCGGATCGCCGGTCCGGTAGTGGGTTGCGTAGCGGCGCAGGATATCGGGCTGCGAGAGCCAGTGCTCGTAGAGCTGCGAGGGCAACTCCACGAAATCCGTCGACACGGCCGTTCCTGCCAGCAGTGGGTAGGTCACGTTCGACAGAAGGCCGTGCAGCCCATGGCCGAATTCGTGGAACAGGGTGCGTGCATCGTCGAAGCTCAGGAGCGACGGTTCGCCCGCGCCACCCTTCGAGAAGTTCATCACGTTGACGATGATCGGTCGCACATCGCCGGTGAGCCGCTCCTGCGAGCGGAAGGCGCTCATCCAGGCGCCGCTGCGCTTCGAGGAACGCGCGAAATAATCGCCGATGAAGGTGCCGATATCCTGGCCGCTGGCATCCACCACCTGCCAGGCCCGGATGTCAGGATGATATTTGGGGAAGTCCTTCAGCTCCTGGAAGCTCAGGCCGAAGAGCCTTTGCGCCGTCTCGAAGGAGGCCTCGATGATCCTGTCGAGCTGGAAGTAAGGCTTGATGATTGCCTCATCGAGATTGTGGCGCGCCATGCGGACCTGATCGGCGTAATAGCGCCAGTCCCACGGTTCGATGACGATGCTGTCGCCGGCGGACTGCGCCTGCGCCTGCAGGGCGTTGCGCTCCTGCTCCGCACGGGCGCGGGCCGGTGTCCAGACGTCGTTCAGGAGCTTCAGCACATTATCCGGCGTCTTCGCCATGGTGTCGGCGAGCTTAAAGTCGGCGAAGGTCTCGTAGCCCAGGAGCTTCGCCCGCTCGGCGCGCAGGGCTGCCGTCTCCGCGATGATCGCCTTGTTGTCAGTCGCATTGCCATTGTCGCCGCGGGCGGCCCAGGCCTTGAAAGCCTGCTCGCGCAGGTCGCGCCGCTTGGAGAACTGCAGGAACGGTTCGATGCTGGAGCGGGAGAGCGTGATGACATATTTGCCCTTCAAGCCCCGCTCTTCGGCAGCCTGTGCAGCAGCCTCGCGCAGGAAGGAGGGCAGCCCTTCGAGATCCGCCTCGCCGTCGAGGACGAGCTGATACGATTTTTCGTCCGCCAGCACGTTCTGCGAGAATTGCGTGCCGAGGCTTGCCAGCCGCTCGGTGATCGCGGCGAGCCGCTTCTTCTCGTCAGTTCCGAGCTTGGCGCCGGCGCGCACGAAGATGGTGTGATAACGGTCGAGAACGCGCATCTGCTCAGGATTCAGACCAAGACTCTCGCGCTTGTCGTAGAGCGCAGCTACGCGCTTGTAGAGCGCCTCGTTCATGAAGATGCTGTTGCGGTGCTTGGCGAGGACTGGCGCCATCTCGCGCTCAATGGCCTGAAGCGCGTCATTGGTGTGAGAGCCCGCGAGGTTGAAGAACACGCTGCCCACTTTCTTGAGGGTCTGACCGCTGCGCTCCAGGGCCTCGATGGTATTGGCGAAGGTCGGGGCGTCAGAGCTTTCCGCAATGGCGGTGATCTGCGCCTGCTGCTCCGCGAGTGCGGTGTCGAAGGCCGGCCTGTAATCCTCCGGCGCGATGCTCTCGAAGGGCGGGAGACCGAATGGGGTTGTCCATGGCGTAAGAAGGGGATTGACTGCGAGAGCCGTGTCGGAAGCCGTCATGATTGCTCCTGCCTGTTGATGAGGTGACCCCAAGTCTTAGTCGTGTCAGCCACCCACGGAAAGAGGGTCTGAATCCACCGCAGCCCGACTGCCGGCAAGGTGTCGCTGCAGGAAGGCGAGGGCCCTGCGGGTCGCGTCCTCTTCCGCAGCGCCTCTGAAGCCATGGCCCTGGCCGGGATAGACCTTCACCTCGTGCGGCACGTTCTGCTGACGCAGCAGGGCCTCCACCGCATAGGCATTGGCCACCGGCACGATGGGATCGGCGGAACCGTGCAGCACCAAAGTCGGGGGCAGGCGGGAGGTGGTGGCGATCGCACCCTGCGGCAGGGGACCGAAATAGTTCACCAGCGTTTTCACGCGAGAATCGGTGCTCGAGACGGCGAGCCCCAGGGCTGCGCCCAGAGAAATGCCCACGATGCCGATGCGGCTGTGATCCGCACCCGGATGATTCGCCGCAAAGGTGAGGGCATCCTGGACGGCGCTCATCCAGGGCATGAAGTTCTGGAACAGAGTGCTGAACGAAGCCCGCTTCTCGCCCGTGCGGTCGAGATAGTGAACAAGGTGAACCTGATAGCCGGCGGCCGCCACCGTGCGGGCCGCTTCACGGTATTGGCTGTTATAGCTCAGGCCATCGGCCCCATGCAGCATGAGAAGCGTAGGGCGAGGCGAAGAGCCGGATCCTTGAAAGGTTTCGACGGCAATGGTTCTGCCGCCGCTCTTGAACGCGTTGCGCTGTGCGGTCACGGGCATCGAGAAAGACTTGTCCTGTTGGGCCAGGGCCGTGGAAGAGGCAGCAATGGCTGCTCCAATCAGAAGGTTGCGTCTGGTGATCGACATGGGAGATTGTGGCCGCTGGGCGGGAATTTCGTAGCCATGAAATGGGTTCGCAGGTCGACGGCTTGCAGATGGCAAAAGGTCCCAGCATTGCAGGCGGCCAAGCTTTCGGCCAAGGTTGAGGATCGTTTCAGGCTTGAGCACGTTGTTTGCAAGCCGGCGAGATCGTCTCGCGGCTTGCAGAGATCGACCGAATGCGTCCCGCACCCACTCCCGTTCCCCCTCCGGAGACGGAAATCGAGCCGCCTGGCGTTCCGGGACTTTCCGGCCTGCTGACCCTGGCCGTGAGCGTCGTCGTGCTGGCCGCACTCTACGTCGGGCGGGAGGTGTTCCTGCCTGTCGTGCTCGCCATCCTGCTGGCGTTCGTTCTTGCCCCCTTTGTCGAATTGCTGCGCCGGACGCGCCTGAGCCGGGTCCCGGCTGTCATCATTGCCGTGCTGGTGGCTTTAGGCATCATCATGTCCCTGGCCACCGTCATCGGCTTCCAGGTGGCGGGCCTGGCAACCGATCTGCCGCGCTATCAGAGCACCATTGAGAACAAGATCGGCCATCTGCGCGAGGGATCGCTTGGCAAGCTGCCTGCGCTCCTGAAGGATTTCGGCCGCCGCTTCGACAAGGCCGTCGCAGAGCCGCCGCCGGAGCAGCAAGCGCCAGTGCCGTCCAACGCCGCCACACCCCCGCCACCCGAGGAGCCGAAGCCTCTCCCAGTGGAGGTGCACGAGCCGGATCCGACACCGGCTCAGGTCGCCCGGAATGTGCTTTTGCCTTTGCTTGAGCCGCTGGCCACTATGGGCATCGTGTTCGTTGTGCTGGTCTTCATCCTCATGCAACGCGAGGATTTGCGCGACCGGATGATTCGCCTGTTCGGGTCGAGTGATCTGCACCGCACCACGGCCGCGATGGACGATGCCGCGCGGCGACTTAGCCGCTATTTCCTGACTCAGCTGGCACTGAATGCATCGTTCGGGGTGGTCGCCGCCGTCGGTCTGTGGCTGATTGGGGTGCCGAGCCCTATCCTATGGGGTGTCTTTGCGGCCTTGCTGCGCTTCGTGCCGTATATCGGCTCGTTTCTCGCCGCCCTGCCGCCGATCCTGCTCGCCGCTTCCGTCGATCCCGGCTGGTCGATGGCCCTCATGACCCTGGCGCTCTACGCCATCGGCGAACCTTTGATGGGCCATGTGATCGAGCCTATCGTCTATGGCCAGAGCACGGGCCTCTCGCCCTTCGCGGTCGTCATTTCGGCGATCTTCTGGACCTGGATCTGGGGGCCGGTCGGCCTGCTGATCGCAACGCCGCTTACCCTCTGCCTAGTGGTGCTGGGGCGGCACGTGGAGCGGCTTGAATTCCTCGATGTGCTGCTCGGCGACAGACCTGCCCTGACGCCTGCCGAGAATCTCTATCAGCGAATGCTCGCAGGCGATCCCGACGAGGCACTCGAATCGGCCGAACTCCTCCTGAAGGAGCGTTCTCTGACGTCCTATTACGATGAGGTCGCCTTAAGAGGTCTTCAGCTCGCCGCCAATGATGCGACGCGCGGCGTCCTCACCCATCGCCAGCTTGAGCAGGTCAAGGACGTGATCCGAGCCCTGGTGCAGGATCTGGGCGGGCATGACGACGTCGAACCCGAACCGCAGAAAACCAAGGACGATCCGGTAGCCGCTCCCGCGAGCGAAAAACCTGCCAACAAGGAACCGGCTTTGCCTGCGCCCATGCCAGAGGAAAGCGGGATTCCGGAGGCGTGGAGAGCGGATGGTGCAGTGCTATGCGTTGCAGGTCGCGGACCCCTCGACGAGGCAGCCTCCGAGATGCTGTCTCAACTCCTGAGCAAGCACGGGCTCGGCATCCGCGTGGTGCCGCATGAGGCCGTATCGCGCCGGCAGATCTTCAACCTGGACATGACCGGCGTCCAGATGGTGTGCATCAGCTATCTGGAGATCAGCGGGACGCCCGCACATCTGCGCTACCTTCTGCGGCGGCTGAAGCAGAAGGCGAAAGCTCCGACCCTGGTCGGGCTCTGGCCTGCGGAGGACGCGGTGCTGAAGAGCGAGACGATGCGCGCAACGCTCGGCGCCAATTATTACGTCTCGTCCCTGCGCGATGCGGTGGTGCAGTGCCTGAAGGTGGCGACCGGCGAGGAGAAGCTGCCGGAGCCGGCCAATGCGGCAGATGCCAATGGAGCAACGGCAGCCAAGCGGCTGCCATTGCCCGCTTGATGGTTCAAGCCGCCTCTTCGTTCAGGAAGTTTTCGGCGTAGTGGCAGGCGACCTGTCGCCCGTCGAGTTCCCGCAGAGCAGGACGCTCGACCTTGCAGCGCTCCGTCACATAGGGGCAGCGGGTCGAGAACACGCAGCCTTTCGGCGGATTGAGCGGCGAGGGTAGCTCCCCTTTCAGAATGATGCGCTTGCGCTTCACGCCTGTGATGCCGGGCGTCGATGACAGAAGCGCCTGCGTATAGGGATGCAGCGGCCGCGCGTAGATCTTTTCCTTAGGCCCATGCTCGACCGCATGGCCCAGATACATGACGAGCACGTCATGGGCGATATGGCGGACCACGCCGAGGTCGTGCGAGATGAAAAGATAAGCCAATCCCATCTCTTCCTGCAGGTCGGCCAATAGGTTGAGCACCTGCGCCTGGATCGACACGTCGAGGGCCGAGACCGGCTCGTCCGCCACCACGAGCTTCGGCGAGAGCATAAGTGCCCGCGCGATCGCGATACGCTGCCGCTGGCCGCCGGAAAACATGTGGGGATAGCGGCCGTAGTGCTCAGGCCGCAAGCCCACCTTCGCCATCATGGCCCGCGCACGTTCGGTGCGCTCCGCGCTTGAGAGCTTGGTGTTGATGGCCAGCGGCTCCTCCAGGATCGTGCCCACCTTCTTGCGCGGGTTGAGCGAGCCGTAGGGATTTTGGAACACGAACTGCACCATTCGGCGCAGATCCTTGGCATAGTTTGCCGGCGTGTTGACAGCATCGATACCATCGAGGGTGAGCTGACCCTCAGTCGGCTTCTCGATCAGCGTCACCATGCGGGCAAGCGTGGACTTGCCGCAGCCGGATTCGCCCACAACGGCCAACGTCTTGCCGGGTTCGATGGCAAAGGAAATGCCACCCACCGCCTGCAGATTGCCAGGCTCCTTGAACAGGCCGCGTTTGATTTTATAGACCTGCTTCAGGCCCTTGGCTTCGACAACGGGAGCCTTCACGATGCAGCCTCCGTTCCAACGGGATGATCATGCTGAATTTCGGCGTCCCGGTTCGGATCGCCGAGAGGATAATGGCAGCGAATGTGGCCGCCGGCCCAAGGCTTCAGGGTCGGGCGCACGTTGCGCGAATGCTCGGTGGCATAGGCGCAGCGCGGGCTGAAGAGGCACCCCTTCGGGCGATCGTAGAGGCCAGGGACCACGCCAGGAATCGTCGCCAAGCGTCCGCCTTCGCTGCGCTCGGGGAGCGCTGCCAGCAAGGCCGCCGTGTAGGGGTGCTGCGGCGAGGCGAAGAGGTCGTCGGCAGAGCGCTCCTCCATGATCTGCCCGGCATACATCACCATCACGCGCTTGGCGGTGTCGGCCACCACGCCCATGTTGTGGGTAATCATGACGAGGCCCATATTGCGCTCCTTCTGGAGCGATATGAGCAGGTCGAGGATCTGGGCCTGAATCGTCACGTCGAGGGCGGTGGTCGGCTCGTCGGCGATGAGCAGTTTCGGATTGCAGGCAATGGCCATCGCGATCATTACGCGCTGGTTCATGCCGCCAGACATCTGGTGCGGATAGGCGGACAACCGGCTTTCCGGTGAAGGAATGCCAACCTGGCCAAGAAGCTCGACGGCCCGGCGTTCGGCGGCCTTGCGGTCCATACCCTCGTGCAGACGCAGCGTTTCCGTGAGTTGGAACCCGACTGTGAAGGATGGGTTCAGGCTCGTCGTCGGCTCCTGGAAGATCATCGCGACGTCTTTGCCGGTAAGCTTGCGCCGGTCCTTGTCCGAGATCGTCAGGAGGTCGCGGCCGTTGAAGGCGAGCTTGTCAGCGCGCACGCGGCCAGGGAAGGGGATGAGGCCCATGAGGGCCAGCATCGTGACGCTTTTGCCGGAGCCGGATTCGCCCACGACGCCGAGAACCTCACCCTCTTCGAGCTTGAGACTTACGCCATCGACGGCACGCATGATGCCGCCTTGAGTCGGGAATTCGACCGACAGGTTTTCAATTTCAACAAGAGCCATGATCAGCGCTTCAGTTTTGGATCGAGGGCGTCGCGAAGACCGTCGCCCAGAAGATTGAAGGCAAGCACCGTGATGAGGATCGCCAGACCCGGGAAGGTCACGACCCACCAGGCGCGGAGAACGAACTCGCGGGCATCGGCCAGCATGGTGCCCCATTCAGGCGACGGAGGCTGCGCACCGAGGCCGAGGAAGCCCAGGGCTGCCGCATCCAGGATGGCGGTGGAGATGCCGAGCGACGCCTGCACGATGAGGGGCGCGGTGCAGTTGGGCAGCACCTCCCTGAACATCAGGCGCGTCGTACCGGCGCCGCTGACACGGGCAGCCGTCACGTAATCCTTGGAGGTTTCGGTGATCACCGCCGCGCGGGCAAGGCGCACGTAATGCGGCAGGATCACGAGGGCCACAGCCAGCATGGCGTTCATCAGGCCTGGGCCCAGCACCGCCACGATCACGATGGCGAGCAGAAGGCTCGGCAGCGTAAGGATGATGTCCATCAGGCGCATGATGAAGATCTCGGTCAGACCGCGGAAGAAACCCGCCACGAGGCCGAGAACGGTGCCGATTGCGATGGAGATCGCCACCACCACGATGCCGATGAGCAGCGACAGCTGGGCGCCGTAGATAAGGCGGGAGAGGATGTCACGCCCGATGGGATCAGTGCCGAGTGGGTAGGAAATCGAGCCGCCTTCCTGCCAGAACGGCGGCTTCAGGGCGATTGCGGTGTTGGTGAGATTAGGATCGTGGGGAGCGATCACATCGGCGAGCAGCGCGACGAGTATGACGGCCACAATGATCACCAAGCCAGCGACAGCGCCATGGTTGGCGCTGAAATAGCCCCAGAACTCGCGCACCGGGTGAGGAGGGGTGGCCGTCGGCACTGCGATGGCCGGAGCTTCCATGGTTTCAGTGGTCATCGCGTATGCCTGATGCGAGGATTGATAAGGCCGTAAGCAAGGTCGACGAGAAGGTTCACGCTCATCACCACCACGCCGAGCAGCAGAGCGCCGCCCTGCAGCACGGGATAATCACGCCGGAAGATGGCATCGATGAGCCACTTGCCGACACCGGGCCAGGAGAAGATCGTCTCGGTGAGGATCGCGCCGGTGAACAACACGCCGATCTGCAGGCCGATCACGGTCACGACCGGGATCAGTGCGTTGCGCAGCGCATGGAGTGCGACGATGCGGAAGCGCGAAAGACCCTTGGCCTTGGCGGTACGAATGTAATCCTCGCCTAGAACCTCAAGCATGGCCGAGCGGGTCATGCGCGCAATCACCGCGAGCGGCACCGTGCCGAGCACGATGGTAGGCAGGATCAAATGATTGACAGCCGACCAGAAGGCTTCGGGTTCATCGGAAAGCAGGGTGTCGATCAGAAGGAAGCCGGTAATGGGCTCGATGTAATACAGAACGTCGATGCGGCCCGAAACGGGCGTCAGGTCGAACTGCACCGAGAACAGCAGAATGAGAATGAGCCCCCACCAGAAGATCGGCATGGAATAGCCCGCGAGTGAAATGCCCATTACACCATGGTCGAAAATCGAGTTTCGCCGGATGGCCGCGATGATGCCGGCGGGAAGGCCTAAGACAAGAGCAAAGATGATGGCGCAAAGGGCCAGCTCGATGGTGGCCGGGAACAGCGACGAGAACTCGTTCAGCACCGGCTCCTGCGTGATCATCGACTTGCCGAGATCGCCTTGGAGGACCCGAGCCAGATAGATCCCGTACTGGACGATGATCGGCTTGTCGAAGCCGTATTCCTTGCGCAGCTGCTCGTGGCGCGCGGGATCGATGCCGCGCTCGCCTGCAAGGGTTTCGATCGGATCGCCGGGCACGAGGCGGATTAGGAAGAAGGCGAGCAGCGTGATTCCGATGAATGTCGGAATGATCAGGCTGACGCGGGTCAGGATGAATCTAAGCATGGCCAAAACGGAAAAAGGCGGAGCGGCCATGAGGCCGCTCCGCCAGGTTGACGGGATAGAAGCTTATTTGCCCTTGATGTCCACGCCGTAGAAGGTGTGGCGTCCAAACGGCGAGAGCTTGAAGTCCACCACTTCCTTGCGGACCGGCTTCAGCTGCACGGCGTGAGCCACCGTGAACCAAGGAGCCTGCTCCTTGAAGATCTTCTGAGCTTCTTCATAGAGCTTGGTACGCTCGGCCTGGTTGGTGACGACTTTGGCCTTGGTCACGAGATCATCGAAGGGCTTGTAGCACCACTTGGCGATGTTCGAGCCGGAGTTGCTCTGCGCCGAGGCGCAGCCCAGCAGGGTGTGCAGGAAGTTATCCGGGTCGCCGTTGTCGCCGGTCCAGCCGAGCTGAGCCATCTGGTGTTCGCCAGCCTGGGCCCGCTTGCGGTACTCGCCCCACTCGAAGCTCTTGATCTCAGCCTTCACGCCGATCTTGGCGAGGTCGGCCTGCATGAGCTCGGCGATGCGGCGTGCATTCGGGTTGTAGGGACGCTGCACCGGCATAGCCCAGAGGTCGGTCTCAAGACCGTTCGGGTAGCCAGCCTCGGCCAGGAGCTTCTTGGCCGCTTCGGGATTGTACTCGTCGTCTTTGATGGACTTGTTGAACGACCACATGGACGGCGGGATCGGGTTCGTTGCAGGAACGCCCGAACCGAGGAACACGGCGTCGACGATGGCCTTCTTGTTCATGGCCATGTTGAAGGCCTTGCGGACGCGTACGTCGTCGAAGGGCTTCTTCGTGGTCTGATAAGCGAGGTAGCCGACATTCAGCCCAGCCTGCTCCATGAGCGTGACGTTCGGGTCCTTCTTGATGGCCTCGATGTCAGCCGGATTCGGATACGGCATGACGTGGCATTCGCCCTTCTGGAGCTTCGCCCAGCGGACGGAAGCATCAGGGGTAATCGCGAACACGAGATCGTCGATCTTCGCCTTGCCTCCCCAATATTCCGGGAAAGCTTTGAAGCGAACGATGGCGTCCTTCTGGTAGTTGACGAGCGTGAAGGGGCCCGAGCCGATCGGATCCTGGTCGATCTTCTCCGGGGTGCCGGCCTTCAACATGGCGTCGGCGTATTCCTTCGACTGAACGCCCGCCCACTGCATGGCAAGGTTCGCCAGGAATGGGGCTTCCGGCTGGTTGAGCGTGATCCGGACAGTGTAGTCATCAACCTTCTCGACAGACTTCAGCAGCTTGGGCATGCCCATGTCGGTGAAGTAGGAGTGGTTCGGGCTCGTCACCTTAAAGTAAGGATTGTCTTCCTTCCACTGACGCTCGATCATGAACACGATGTCATCGGCGTTCACGTTGCGGGTCGGCTTGAAGCTCTTGTTGGAGTGGAACTTGGCGTTCTTGCGGATGTGGAAGGTGTAGACCGTGCCGTCAGCCGAAATGTCCCACTTTTCGGCGAGCCCTGGAACGACCTGCGTGCCACCGCGCTCGAAATCAACGATGTTGTCGTAGATATGCTCGTTCACATCGAACGAGGTGCCGGTGGTGTTGATGCCGGGGTAAAAGTTCTCCGGGCTACCTTCGGAGCAGTAGACGAGGGTTTTGGCGGCCAGGGGAGCGGCGGCCAGGAAGGCCGGAACGCAGATAGCTGCGAAGAGGGCTGATTTTTTCATTACCTTGATCCTCTGAGACGGCTCTACTCATGGCCGTTCTGTGACGGAGTTAAGGTGCGAAGCCCCGATATTGTCAATCTGTCGATGCAACAATGGATAATTTTTAGAGGAAATTAACCATTTTCTGTGCCTGCGGCAGCCTCTAAGAGCAGCTTTCTGGTCAAATTTCCGCGATTCTTCACAACTTTGGACAGCCCTGCCAAGAACAGGGTTGTCCACAATCCAGCCAGGGGTCCGGCCGGCAGGAAGCGCCATCATTCCTGCTTCTGCCCGGCCGCCTCACGGACCTTTACGGCGAGGTCGGCGCGAGTGAAAGGCTTGTGCAACATCAGGTAGCCGTCCGGCACACGTTTGGGATCGGCGTAGCCGGTCACAACCATGATGCCAAGGCCGGGACGGGCCTCGCGCGCCTTGTCGGCGAGTTCGATCCCCGTCATGCCGGGCATGGCAAAATCCGCGATCAGCACATCGAGCTGATCGTCGGTTTTCAGGATATCGAGGGCTGAAGATCCGTCGGCGGCCTCGACGACACGGTGACCCATCTCGTTCAGGTAAGCCGCCGTCACCGTGCGAACTTCCGCATCGTCATCTACAAGCAGGATCCGCACTTTGGGAGCATCGAGGGCGATGGACTGCTCCTCGTGAGGTCTGCCGTCCTGTGCCTCTGTGGCACGTGAGAGATAGAGTTCCACCGTCGTGCCGACGCCGAGCGTGCTGTGGATCGTCACAGTGCCGCCGGATTGCTGCGCCAGCCCATAGACCATGGGAAGCCCCAGACCCGTACCCTTGCCCACCTCCTTCGTTGTGAAGAAGGGCTCAAGCACCCGCGCCAAAACCTCCGGTGGAATGCCGGTGCCGGTATCCGCCACCGAGATCAGCACGTAATCCCCGCCGGGGAGATCATTGATCCGGCCTTCCTCGACCACCTCGTTGCGGGTCGAGAGGGTGAGAACCCCGCTCTCGGTTATGGCGTCGCGGGCATTGATGCACAGGTTCAGGATGGCCAGTTCGAGCTGGTCCGGATCGACCATGGCGGTCCACAGTTCATCTGCGAGGTGCTTCTCGATCCGAATCACGCCGCCGAGCGTGCGGATGAGCAGATCGCTCATGCCGGTAATGACCTGGTTCACGTCAACAGCCTGCAATCTCAGGTCCCGCTGGCGGCTGAAGCTCAGGAGCCTCTGGGTCAGGGATGCACCCCGCTCCGCCGCATAGGTGGCATTCTGCAGAAGGCGCGTCAGCCGTGGATCGTCGGGAGCCCGGCGCGACGCGAGGTCCAGGCTGCCGAGCACGGCCATCAGCAGATTGTTGAAGTCATGTGCCACACCGCCGGCGAGGGTGCCGAGAGCCTGCATCTTGTCGGCCTGACGCAGGCGCAACTCCATCAGCTTGCGTTCCGTGATGTCGCGCTCGATGGTGGCGAGATTCGTCACATTGCCCTGATCATCGAGGATCGGGATGTGGTTGATGAGAAACCACTGCGTCTTGCCGTCGGGCAGGGTGCGCTCCTCGATCACCTCGTCGGGCTGACGGGCTTGGATGGCGCGCCGCTCGGCCTCCTCGATCATCGTCGCCCGCTCAGGCGAAATGTAATCCCTCTCCTTGTGGCCCAGGCAGTCGCCGGCCGTGCCACCGAGGCTCCTGGCCTTGCCGGCGTTCAGGCGCACGAAGCGGCCTTCCGGATCTTTGAACGAGATCAGATCGCCCGTGCTCTCCATCAGCCCGTGCAGAAGCGCGCGCTCGGTATCGAGTTCCCGTGCAAGGAGGCGCCGCTGATAGGCCGCGGCCACCATATTGGAAAGGGCGGTGGGCTCCCAGGGCTTGGGTACATAGGCCATGATGCGGCCCTTGTTGACCGCGCCGATCACCGCTTTCAGGTCCGCATATCCTGTAAGGAGAATCGCCTCTGCGTCGGACACATCCCGGGCCTTGGCCAAAAACTCATCGCCTTGCATTTCAGGCATGCGCTGGTCCGAGATGATGATGGCGACTTCCGGTTCGTGCCGGAGGATCTCGAGCGCTTTGAGCGGAGACGAGGCTGTCAGCACCCTGTAATCGTTCTCGAACAGATCTTCGAGTGCGACCAGAATATCCGGCTCGTCGTCGACCACCAGGATCGTGCCATTCGTTGAAGTCATCTCGCTCGGCAAGGTCATGAAACAATCTGCCTCGGGATCGTGATGATGAAGCTGGCCCCACCGGCCGGCCCCCCAGTCACCGTGATCGATCCTTTGTGGGCCTGGACGACGCTATAGGCGATGGCCAGGCCAAGTCCAGTTCCAGACCCAACGGGTTTGGTGGTGAAGAACGGTTCGAAGATGCGCTCCCGCAATTCCGGTGGGATTCCCGGCCCCGTATCGTTGATCCTGATCGTATAGGTTGTCTCGTTGCTCTCGGTTTCAATGTCTATGCCGCCGGTCCCCTTGATGGCATCGGCCGCATTGCCGAGGATGTTCATCACGACCTGATTGAGCAGGGCGGGCGAGCAGTAGAGATCCGGAACCGCCTTGTAGTGGCGGCGCACATCGATTCGGGTGCCCAGTTTGTGACCCAGGAGAGCCAGAACGGTCTCGATTGATTCGGGCACGTTGACGGTCTGGAAATCGCCTTCGTCCAGACGCGAGAAGCGCCGGAGATTCAGGACGAGTTCCTGAATCCGGCCGAGCCCGAGTTTCATGGCGCCGATCCGGTCGAGGGATTTTCGAACCTGCCGCTCAAGCCCAGCCTCAGGTGGGAGCTTTCCTTCGATTTCCGTGAGTAGCCGTTCAACGGTTCCCTGGTGCGCCTGGATGAAGGCCAGGGGATTGTTGATCTCATGGGCGATGCCCGCCACCAATTCGCCCAGCGAGGCCATCTTGGCCGCTTGGACGAGCTGGGCCTGGGTTCCCTTCAGGAGGTCATTGGCCTCTTCTAGCTCGCGGTTCGCCTTGGCGAGCGCCTCGGCCGAGGCGGCTTCGGCCCGAGCGCGGGCCAGCGCGATCTCACGCTCGCGCAACTCCGCCTCGATGCGCCAGTTCTCATCCTGCATGAGCTTGCGCCGCACGAGCGCGCGGATCCGCACCCGCATCCCGTCGGCCTCGATGCTGGTCGGGATGATATCGTCCACCCCTGCGGCAAAGGCCCGGGCGAGAAGCTGCCCACCCTCTTCGTTGCCCAGGCCCACGATGGCAAAGCTCGGAGCGTCTGCTCCCGGCAGGGGCGCCAAGCCCCGGTACAGGTTCAGCTGGCGGCAGAGTTCGATGCCGTCGAAGCCCGGACTGAGCAGGTTCACCAGGATGCAGTCCCAGGTGGCATCCACCGAGTGCACGAGCCGCAGGGCCTCGCCAGGATTGGGAGCGGCGGTGACCGCATAGCCCTCGTGGGCCAGCATGTCCTGAAGGTAGGTGCGGCGGGTGATGCTGTCGTCCACGATCAGGATGCAGGCCCGACGAAACGTTCCGAAACTGGGAGACTGCCGCTCCTCCTGCTCATCGCTGGTGAGCGATGGACGCCGGCGCAGAAGCGCCTTGATCCGCAGGATGATCAGCTCCTGTTCGGCGGATTTGGAAATGTAGGCGTCGGCCCCGCTCTCCAGGCCCTGCCGCTCGACGGTGCGCTCCCGGGCTTCCGTGAGCATGATGACCGGAATGGCGCGGGTGCGAACGTTCAGGCGCATCTGCCGGGTCAGCTCATCCCCGTTCATGCCGGGCAGGTGGAAATCGGCGATAACGAGGTCGGGAAGCTTCTCGTTCAGCCCGTCGAGGGCGGCCTCCGCAGTCGAGCGCCAGGAGACATGAAAGCCGTTCGTCTCCAGCATGTGGCGCAGCTGCAGCGCCTGGGTCTCCGAATCCTCGACAAGAAGGATCTCGGCGGCCTGCGCTATGGGGCCCGTGCTCATTCGCCGTCTCCTCGGGCCAGGCGCAGGATACGGGGGGCGATCATGTCGAGGGGCACGCTGACATTGACGCCGCCCATGCGCGCGGCCGCCGCCGGCATGCCGTAGACGACAGCGGTGCTTTCGTCCTCCGCCACCGCATAGCCGCCAGCCTGGCGCAGCTCAACGAGGCCCTGGGCACCGTCCTCGCCCATGCCGGTGAGGATGACACCCAGGCTCCTGCGACCGAGCGAGCGTGCCATCGATTGGAACAGCATGGTGGCCGAGGGTCTCTGGTTGCCGAGGGGCGGCTCGGCGCTCAGCTTCAGGGTGCCGGCCGAGGAGAGAAGCAGGTGCCGGTCCCCGGGCGCGACATAGACCCGGCCGGGTATCGGGGTCTCCTGATCCTGGGCAAGGCGCACTTCGAGAGGGACCAGTCCGTTCAGCCAGGACGCGAAGCCTTCCATGAAGGGAGCTCCCATGTGCTGGACGAGGAGAATCGGCAGTGGAAAGTCCGGGGGCAGGGCACCGAGGATTTTCGCCAGCGCGGGCGGTCCGCCGGTCGAGGCAGCAATCCCCATGATGCTCGGACGCGTCGTGCTCCATTCTGGGTCGCGCCTGGGGGCGGCGGCCTCACGCCAGGGCGTGAATGCACGCTGCCTGACGACGGGCACCTGACTCATAATGTAGAGCTGGGTGCAGATGGTGCCGGCGATGGCGGCATAGCCGTCGCTGGAGAGACCAACGGGCTTCTCCACCACCGTGAGCGCCCCGGCCCGCAGGGCGTTCATGGAAATCTTGAGCGAGGAATCCTCGATGCTGTCGGCAATGACCACGATGGGCGTCGGCTGCTCCGCCATGATCCTGCGCGTCGCCTCCAATCCGTCCATTCCCGGCAGGCGAATATCCATGGAGATCACATCCGGCCGGATGCGGCCGATCTCCCGCAGCGCCTCCTCGGCGGAGCCCACGGCTGCGGCCACCACAAGGCGTGGATCGCTAGCGATGATATGGACGAGCAATTGGCGAACGACGAGGGAATCCTCGACGACCATCACCCGGACACGCAACTGAGGCGCCATACTCATCACCCGGAACTCACAATACCTGTCCGATCGTCGCCAGCAGCTCGCGCTGATCGAACTTCTGCTTGGTGATATAGGCGCTCGCGCCAAGATCGAGACCCCTGCGCACGTCCTCGGGGTCGGCGCGGGACGTCATCAGGATCACCGGGAGGGCGGAAAGCCGCGGGTCGTTCTTGATCACCTGCAGCAGACCGAAGCCGTCCATACGCGGCATTTCCACATCGGCGATCACGAGATCGATCATGGCTTCGCCCGAGCGCAGCACATGGAGGGCATCGATACCGTCGACGCTGAGGACAACCTCATAGCCCTGCGCCTCCAGAATGCTCTTTTCAAGCGTGCGGGTGGTGATGGAATCGTCGACCACGAGGATCGTCCTGGCTTGGCGTTCCTCCTCCTGGGCCCATCCCGTGAGACCCAAACCTCCGCTCGCGAGGCCGCTTTCGTTCCTGATCCAATGTTCGATCAGTCGATCCGGGCTGAGCACGAGAGCCGGCATCTCGTCGTCGAGCAGCACGGTTCCTGAGACCAGATCGTTCAGCCCAATGGCCTGACCATCACTGACGAGCATCGTGCGGACGTCGTGGAACCCGTTGACGGCAAAGGCGCAGGTTCGTGAGCCGTGGCGAATGAGAACAGCCTTCACGTGTCCGTTCTCGGTCGGGAGGGGGGCATGGGGGGATCCTGTCAGAGCGGCAAGGGCGATGACCGAAACGACAACGTCCTGCCCCCCGAACTCGATCCGGGCGGCCGGCCGGCCTTCCACACTCTCCAGTGCTTCGGTCCGGAGGCGCAGAAGGCGCTCGACCGCGTGGGCGGGCAGGCCGAACATGCGGCCTTCCGCCTCAAGCAGCAGCAACGGCTGCCGTGCGGCCGTGAACGGTACGTTCAGCAAAACCTCAGTACCGTGCGGGTAGCGGGGCCGGAGCAGAACCGACCCTTGCAGCCTGCGAACGGCTTCCGCCACGACAGACAGGCCGATGCCACGGCCGGACAGCCTGTCGATTTCGCCTGCCGTCGAAAAGCCCGGCGTGAAGACGAGAGCGAGCAACTGATCCATCATCGGCGGCGGATGGCCTGGAGGCCTGGGCTGAAGCAGCCCGCGCTCGATGGCGACCTGCTCGATCCGGGCGAGATCGGGGCCGCGTCCATCATCCCGAATGCTGACGACCAAGCGGCCGCCGCGCGATGTCAGCTCCAGGATGACCTCGGCCCGCTCGGGCTTGCCATTGGCGATCCGTTCCTCCGGGAGTTCCACGCCATGGCTTACCGCATTGCGCAGGAGATGCATCACGGGATCCTTGAGGGCCTGAAGCACCTGCCGGTCGACCTGGATGTCGAGGCCGGTGCTGCGCACATGCGCATCCCGACCGGCCTCTCGGGCAATCTCGCGCACCATGGGCCCGAAGCCGCCGAACACCGTCTCGGCCGAGACGAGCGACACCCGGTCGATGTTTTCGCGCAGCTGGCGGGCGGCCTGTTCAACGGACCAGCTCGAATGCCGCCGCTCGCGGGTCAGGGCGGATATCCTGCGGAACAAGCCTTTCAAGCCTTGGTCGAAATCGCGCAAGCGCGGAGCGAACGATGCGGCCTTGCGCGAGGTTGAATAAAGTTCCTGTTGTGTGGCTGCGCCCGAGGCGTTCATCTGCTCTTGCAGCTGATCCCAGCTCCGTCGCAAGCCACGGACCTCGAGCTCGACTTGCCGCAAGTCATCATCAAGGCTTTCGTTTGCCTGCAGCACGGTCAGAAGCTGGTGCATAGAGGTGGAGAGTTCCTCCATCTGTTCGGCCGCCACGCGCAGGTATGCGCTGCCGCCGGCGTCAGCGGGAAGGATTGCGTCGGTTTTCGCAGGTGAGGGCTCCGGGTCGCGAGGTGCCGTGGCCATTGCAGGCGCTGGCTTCGCCTCGACGGGAGGCGCTGAGGGCTTGAGAACGCCGGCGACGAGATCCTCGATCAGATCGAGATTGCGCCGCACCGTCGCAATCGTCGGCTCGTCGAGGGATTGCTGCCCTTCCAGAACCTGTGAGAACAGCGACTCAAGCTGGTGCGCAACCTCCTCTACGGAGGGCAGATCAACCGCGCGGGCCGCGCCTTTCAGGCTGTGCGCCCGGCGAAAGACATCCGTCAGGTCGATCTCGCCCCGGCCGGCCTGATCGAGCGCAGATCGGATCACACCGAGATGCTCCCGATGCTCCGCGTCGAAGGCTGCCAGCAGCTGTTTGCGGATATCCGTCACGATGCGCGCATCTCCATGTCCGCCGCGTTAGAGACGATAGCGTTCGGCGAGGCCGAGGAGCTGCTGCGCGAGCTGGGACAGATTGGCCGCTGCCGTGTCGAGCTGCCGTGTGCCGGCTGCCGTCTGCTGGCTCGCCTGACGAATGTTCTGGAGGGCGCCCATCACCTGCTCGATGCCGAGCTGCTGCTGGTTGGTGGAGGCGACGATCTGCTGGAAGGTCTGCACGCTTTCCTGGATCTGGCCCGAGATGCCGGTGATCGTCTGCTGCGTGATGTCGGTGCGCTCCTTGCCGGCGCTCACGCGCTTGACGGCCTCCTCGGTCAGCATCACGGACGAATTGATGCCGCGCTGAATGTCGCCCAGGATCGAGCGCACCTGGGTGGTCGCGTCCTTGGCCTGATCGGCAAGCGTCTTCATCTCGGACGCCACGACCGCGAAGCTGCGTCCGTTCTCGCCGGCTGCTGCCGCTTCGATCGCTGCGTTCAGCGCCAGAAGATGCGTACGTTCTGAGATGTCGTTGACGGAGGAGATGATCTCGCCGACAGCCTGCGTCTTCTCGCTCAAGGCGACGATGTTTTCCGCCACCGCTTCGGCCTGCTCGCGGATTGCATCCATGGCGCGTGCGGTGTCGTCGACAGCTTGCAATCCAGCCATGCTGGTCTGGGCCGCAGCCTGCGCGGAGGCGATGACCTCCTGAGCACGCTTGCCGATCTGGGCTCCCGAATGGGTGATCTCATCGACGGTTGCTGCAGTTTCCTGAACGGCCGCCAGCTGCTCTTCGACGGAGGCCGCCTGCTCCTGGGTCGAAGCGCGGATTTCCGCCGCCGCCGCATTCAGGTTCTCGGTGGCCTCACGGCTTTGGCGCGCGAGCTGCCGCAAGCCCTCGACCATCGTATTGAGCGTGGCGCCGAGATGTCCGATCTCGTCCTTGCCGGTCACGGCCATCTGGCCGCCCAGCTCTCCGCGCCCGATCCGCTCGACAAAGCCCATGAAAACACCGAGAGGCGTGATGATGGACGAGCGCAGGAGATAGCTGATGATCAGGCTCAGCAGGGCGATGCCCGCCACTGCCACGATGATCGATGTTCGGCTCCTCTCGTAGATTTCGCCGGCCTGCCGCTGCCCGACCGCATTGGCCTCGAACATGACGGCTCTGACGCTATCGAGCGTTCTGACCCAGTCGCTGCGCCGCGCATCCAGGATCGTCTGCGTCCTCTGCATGGTGGCGAGATCACCACTCCGCAGTTCCGCGAATTGCTGTTCGCTCGCGGTTCGCAACTGGCGGAGACCTTCGCTGGCCTCCTTGAGAAGAGCCGTAACCCGCTGCCAGGCGGCTCCGCGCTCCCGGGAGATCGACTGCGCGGCGAAGCCGCTCACCATGGCTGTCGCTTGAGCGATATCCGCCTCTGTCTTTGACGCGACCCTATTCCACTCCTGAATGCGATCTTCGAAGGAAACCTGCTGGCCCAGGGCGCGAAGCAGGTAGCCTGCCATGATCTGCTGCCGGAGGTTGCGCATGACGTTCTGGTCATCGTCGATGACCTCCAGCTGACGCATCAGTGAGATGTCCCTCGAGACAATCCTCTCGGTTGTCTGCCGAACGTCGTCGAGCCGGTTGATGGAATAGAGGCCAAGCCCGACCATGAGGGCGACAATGACGGCGAAGCCGAGAAGAATACGGTTGGCGATCGAGATCGTCACGTCAGACTCCAGAAACAGGGGAAATGTACAGGAAGGAGCGCAGAAGCCGCTCGGTATCGAGAAGAGACAGGATATCGGCCGGGTCTCCGGCGGCGTCTAGCACGCGGGCATAGCCGGTCACCGCCTCGGTTCGGAAGCCCGTGGCCTCACCCGTCAGCAGATGAATGTCAGCGACCGCATAGGCGCGCTCGACCCTGAGAGCCACCTGCGGCTGATCTCGGCGGAGCAGTACGACATGATGGTCTCCATCCTCCGTAGAGGATGGTTCGATGCCCAGCGCGAGCGCCAGATCGATCACGCTCACCAGTCGTCCACCTCGACCGAACAAGCCGACCAATGCCTGTGGTCCATCCGGAATTGGCATGACTTTCTGTGGAGGCAGCACTTCGGCAACAGTCTCAACCGGAATCCCGAAGCGCTCGCGGCCTGAGCCGCAGACAAGGGCGCGCGGCAGGGCCTGAACCGGCGATGCTTCATCCCTGCGCCGCGATGCGAGGCTCTCGGTTCTCTCATCGAGGATATGCTGCACCCGTTCCTCGGCCGAGCGGATCCCGCCTCTTTCGATCTGCCTCAGCTTGCGCCGCACCGATTTTGCCATTGTCATGCCTTCCGTCTGGACGGCGCTGCAGCGTCGAGGTGGATGCGCGCCAGCTCACGCAGCTCCTTCGCGGTGACCCCATCGCCTTCGTCGAGTGGGCAATCGTCAGCCATCGCCGCGACGCTCTGGGCCGCATGGGTGAGGGAGCGTCGCCCCGGGGCCGATTTTCCCTCGGCGAGCAGCAGGAGTCCGAGATGGTAATGAGCCATGGCGAAGTTTTTATCGAGATAAAGGCTCTTAAGGAAGCTTTTCTCAGCCGCGTCAGGGCGCCCTAGTGCTCGAAGAACGAGGCCCTGGTAAAAATGCAGTGCGGCGCTCAGCGGCTCGGTAATGAGAGCCTTCTGGCAGAGGTCCGCTGCCGCAGCGAGATCGCCCGCATCGGCACGCGTCTTGATATCGCCGAGGAGGTCCCCGGCTGCCTGAGGAACAGGAAAGGCGGACGCCTTTTGTGGAGCCTTCGTGAGGCGCGGGAGGGCTGGTCTGCGATTTGGCGCTTCAGGCTTGGGTTCAGGCAGGAGCGGCTTCCACTCCTGCAGGGTGGCCCTGGGCTGCAGCGGGGCAGGCGTCGGCGGTGGCGCAGTGCCGGCCCCACGCCGGTAGGCGACGGTTCCCGGCAGGTTCAGGGCCTGCATCATCGTCGAGAAGACAGGATTGGGTTCGGCATGGCCCAGCAGCATCCAGCCATCGTCGTCCAGGCGGTCGCGCAAGGCTCCCACAATCCGGGTCACGGTGTCGGGATGGAAGTAGATCAGGACATTACGGCACAGGATCAGATCGAAGTCGGTGAGTTCGAGCGGCGATGTCCCGTCGAGAAGGCTCAGCAGGTTGTGCCGCTCGAAGCGGACCAGGGAGCGAAACTCCCGCCGCACCTCCCACTGCTCCTTGCCGGTGTTCAGAAAATATCGGTCCCGCTGCTCATCCGGCATGGAGCGCAACGCCCATTTGCCGAACCGGGCCTGCCGGGCGGTTCTCAGGACACTGTCGTTGATATCGGTTCCGAGAATGCTGACGCGCCACGTCCCAACGCTCTCGCCGAGGATTTCATTCGTGAGAATGGCCAGGGAATAGGGCTCGGCTCCGGTGGAGCATCCGGCGCTCCAGATGCGCAGCCGCCGCGTAGCGGCCTTCCGGGCGATGATCTCGGGCAGAATGGTCTCGCGCAGGGCTGCGAACTGCTCCGCGTAGCGGAAGAAGAACGTCTCGCCGATGGTGATCTCGGCCTCGAGCTTTCCCCATTCCGCCGGGCCCGAGATCGAGTCGTCGAGAAGGGCCAGGTAGGCGCCGGAATCGGACAGGCCCGTGGCGCGCAGACGCTTGCGCACGCGCTCCCACAGGAGGTCGTCCTTGTCCTGGTAATAGAAATGTCCCGTGCGCTCGATCACACGGCTTTTCAGTTGGGGAAAGCCGGCATCGAGCAACGGAACAGGATCGGGTCGTGCGGCCATCAGGCCGGGACCGCCCATTCGTTGAGGCGGCTCTGCATTTGGCGTCCGAGCTCCGCCAGGGCTTGCTGTTCTTCTGCCAGCAGGATCCGCTCAGCGGAGAGAAGATGAACCAGCCGGTCACTCCAGGTGACCTCCGCCTCGACGCAGCCGTTCAGGGTCCCCGCCTGCCTGACGTCAGAGATTTGAGCGGTATTTACCGTCGCCACATCCAGAACGCGGTCGACAAGGAGCGCATTGGGGCCAGCTGAGCCACTCGCTCCGATCAGGATCAGGTGCCGGTAGAGATCGGCCTCCGGCTCGCCCTCACCCTTCTGGAGGCCGAACAGCACGTCGAGCCGGAGGACCGGAACCGCATCTCCGCCGAGGTTGAAGAAGCCGGCGACCGGCCGGGGCAGCGCCGGTGGACGCCACAGGCGGGGCAGCGGCAGGAACTCGCGCACGGCGCCCCGGTGCAAGGCACAGGCGGTGCCGCACACGTCGAAGATGATGATCTGCAGGCTCGCCATGGATCAGATCGCTGGACGTTGGTTCCGGGTGAGGGGTAAAGGTTTGGTGAGCATTAGATAGGCACCGGGCCGCCTCCGGCAACCGCGCTATCCGGCTACTGAGACGCTTGGTCCGTAGCCTCTTGAATGGCGTTCAGGCCGATGCTGGCCTCTTCCGAATGACCCGTCCGCTGGACGGCGCGGAAGACCTGCTCGGCATCTTTGTAGCGGCCGAGATTGAAATAGGACCAGCCGCGAATCAGCAGGAGATCGTTCTGCTCCGGCACAAGCCGCGCTCGCTCGCCCAGGGCGAGAAGGGTTTCCACGTAGCGCTTGTCTCGGTATGCGGCCAACGCCCGCTGGGTCAGGATCGAGGCTCCAAGCTCCACCTGACGCGAACGGGTCTGCGGCGCCTCGGCTGCCGCGATTGCGGCCTCGGAGGTCAGGTTCTTGCGCAGATAGGCCAAGGACTTGCCGTAGGCGGCCTCTTCGCGGGCGCGACCGCTGCCGGTGGCGATGGCCTGGTCGAAGGCGGCAACGGCCTCCAGGGGCCGGTTGATCTCCATCAGGCACCAGCCGCGGGTGAGAGCCGCGTCGCCTGAAAGGTTTGTTGGATTGCGCGTCATGGCGCAACTGCGCCCCAGAGTGGACCGAGCCTGGGTCTGGCGGACCCGCACGCCCTCCTCGGTTCGGACGAGTGGCTGTTCGACCTCGACACGCTCCACGGCGACCTGACGGGGCACGGCAGCGCGCGGAGCGGCATCCATCTCGGCCCGAGGCTGGTCCGGAGCGGGTCGCCGCCCGGAGCCGGGACCGGTGCCGTCCGCGAGATCGGCGATGCGTTCGGAACGGTTCCTCCACTGGGCGACGATGGCGTTGAAGGCTGCGCGCTCGTTCAGTCGCTGCGTCGACAGGGCGAGGCCATAGGCCGAGGGTTCTTCCTCGGGCTTCCAGCCGAGAGCCGTGCGGAACCAGTCCCGCGCAGTCCGGATCTGCTGCGTGTTGTAGGAGTACCAGCCCAGGGCCTGGGCTCCGTTGGAGAAACGCTGCGCCGTCACAACCGGCACGATCCGCGCGACCACCCGCGCCTCGAGCCGCTGCGGCGGATCCTGGCTGAGGAGTGCCGTGGCGATGTCCAGGTAGATCTTCATGTTCTCGGGAGCGCGCTCACGCCACTCATAGGCGAAGGCCTCGGCGTCCGTGAGCCGCTCGAGCGCCCGCAGCGACATGGCGTAGCCTTCCGCCGCCTTGGCGCCGCCGTTGCGGTCGAGGCCTGTCTTGAACAGTTCGAGCGCCCGCGCCGGATTGCCATGGTGGTAGTTGTACCAGCCGAGGATCAGCACGGGGCCGGCTTCATTGGTGTTTCGCATCAGCCTCTCGACTGCCGCGAGATCCTCGGCCGATGCCGTCATTTTGCTGTCGAGGGAGGCGCGCTCGACCCTGCGGCGGGCCAGCTCGTCGCGGATGGAGCTGAAATCGTCCGGGGTCTCGCCTGCCCTGCGCTCGAACTGGAGCAGATCAGCCACCTGCTGTTCGGGCAGGAGGGTGAGGGCCTTCTGCAAGGTCGCGAGGCGTTCGGCCGGATTGGCGCAGTTCGTCAGGAGATAGGTGTAGACATCCCGAGTACGAGCGGGCCGATCCGTCCTGGCGAACGCCTCCGCCACGCGCCAGAGCACGTCCACATTGGTGCAGGTGAGGAGGCTGGGAGCCTCGGTCGCCACGGACAGCACGGTCTGCCATTGGCCGGAATCGGAGGCATTGACCAGGCGGCGGCGCGCCTCCACCGTTTCCAGAGCCGTGACCAGCTCCTCCGGCGGCTTCCAGTTTTGGTCCGAGGTCTGGCGTTCGGCAATCGCGGCACGGACTTCGGCGATCCGGTCCTCGCGATAGAGATTCCACAGGCGCTCGATGATCGGATCAGGTGCCGCTGCGGCGCCACCGGCGGAGAGCTGCGACAGGTCGCTGGGCGGTGTCCAGTTGGGATAGAGCGCTCTGAGCCGGGCGATCTCCGCATTCACCCTTCGAGTATCGCCCTGGGATGCGAAATAGCGAAGCGCCGATTCATCGACCTGCGACTGGGAGCCGTTGGCAGGAGGCGACTCGGACGGCGGCGATCCGGCGGGCGGCTGAGAGCCGCCGGGGCCGGTCTGCTGCGCGATCGCTGCAAATCCCAGGATCAGGATCGCAGTCGTTATGGCGCTGCCGACGAGACGCATTGCGGATATTTCTCACCCAGCAGGGATTTCGCCAAAAGGTACAGGGTGGACGGATAATAGAGGCTCGGCTCGAACGTCCTCAGCGCTGGCGGAACAGATGTTCCTTCGAGCGCGCAGGCCAGAGCCGCGTGAAGAATGGCATATCCCTGGTCCGTGAGCCGCTCCCGGATCTGTCCGGTCACCACGTTGACCACGGCAACGCCTTCGTTCTCCGCAGACCAGCGCTGCTTAAGGGCTCTCAGCCACTCCAAATCAGTCATCCCTGCTCTCAACAGGTAAAGCGGTATCCTTAAGGAGTTGTAACCAAACTCAGGCGGAAAGCCGTCTGCCGGCTTGGGCTGCAATCCGCTTTGAAGAGATAGCCAATCCGCCGGAAGCCGCACGCGGCCCGCGGTGGCCTGCTGAAGCAGCAGGACCCCGTCGCGCCAGACGCGGGTCCATTCGTATTCCGGCGCGAGCGCCGCCATAATGGGAAAGGTCTCGAAAACCCAATAGGAGAGGTTGACCACCGGGCCATCGGGGCGGTCTCCTTCTCCGAAACCACTGGCGCCGGGCAGAAGTATGAGAGAGCGACCGCTGCGACCGAGAGTGTTCTTGCCGATCGCTCTGGCGATTTTCTGCGCGGCGGTGGTGTAACGGGGCTCCTGCCAGACTTCCCCAGCCTTTGCCAGCGCATAGGCGATCAGAAGATCGCCATCGGTGGCGTTGTTGCGGTCTGTCACTCGAGGCTTTGCGCCAGGGTCCCACTTCCACACCGCCAGGCCGTCGTCCCGGATCAGGAGTTCGGTGAAGGTGAAGCTCCAGATCTGCTCGAAGGAGCGCCGGTCGGAGGCCGCCAGGGCGAGGAGGAGGCCATAGCCCTGCCCCTCGCTGTGGCTGATATTGCCGTTGGCGGTATCGACCACACGACCGCTGTCCTCGACAAAGCGGGAGCGGTAAGCCTCCCAATCGACCGACGACACGGTTCCCGCGATCTTCAGCCGCTGCACGGCGAGACTCTGTGAGAATGCCATTGGGGCCATGACGAGGGAGAGCATGGCCAGGAGCCATGGTAGGAATGGTGCTAAGCGCGGCACCCGACGCGTCATGAGCGTCGGCCCAATCGGCTCAGGAGCAGGGCGGTGGCAACGCCGAGGAACGTGCAGCATGCCAGCATGATGAGAGCATACTGAAGGATGTTGGCGGACATCCAGTTCGCTGCGACGAGGCGAATATTCGTCAGTGAGGGCGGCTGTGTCTGCACGAAGCGATAATCGTTGATGGGCTCGACCTGCAGCTTCATCTCCCTCGGCTCCAGCGCGATGGCGCGTCCCGAGACCTGAGACCAGAGCAGGGGATTGGCCAGGCGGGCCATCTCGTCCGCCAGCGCACGATCCGTGCGGGCCGTCACAAGGGTCCAGACTCCCGTTCCCTCACTGCGGCTCTGCGCCATGAGCAGAGATGCACGCTGAGGCGGTTCGTAGGGTGCATCAGGTTGCTCTTCCAGCTTCAACGACGAGAGGGAGAGGCTGAAGGTCTTTTCCAGCCAATCCTGCACGGAACCGATCGTCTGCTGAACGATGCCGCGGCGCTGGAATGTATCCGACCAGCGCCTGCGGACCTCGTCGGTCGAAGCCGTGGCCGTGCGGTCAGGTGATCCCTCGCTGAGCGGCATGGTGAAATCCGCGCTTGCCGTCTGTGACCCACCCTTGTTGTCTGCGACCGGCGTCGAGGGCCACATCATGCGCAGATGCTCCGTCACCCTCACACGATTGAGCATGCCGGCCGGGATCTGGTCGACGGCGCCGATGAACAGAACGGATTCGTCGTCGGCTGAAGCCGCATTGGCGAACTGCGCCCGCACCGGCTGGTTGGCGTTGCGCGCCATGCGGGACAGCAGGGTCCCGGCGGCGGACAGGTTCAGCGCGTCGGGACGCGCCAGGACGACGGTGGTGGGAAGGTCTTCGTCCGAGAAACGGCCGGCTCCGAGAACCGCCAGATCGGGCAGGCGTCCGATACGGCCGAATTTCGGAAACTCGAGGGTGGTGGTGTCGAACAGAACGAAGCGCTTCGTTTCAGAGAGAGTTTCCCCCGGGGCGCAGCGGGCGTCCGCGTCCGTCATCAGAGCCGCCTCGAGGGTGATGCGGTTGAACCCGGATTTGAAGTTCTTGAGCGGAACCCGGACGGTATGCCGCCGGACGATGTCTCCCTGCGTGGTGATCGTCATCTGCGTGCTGATCTGGCCGTTGACGAACACGTTCACATGGCTGCCGGGCCGGACTGCCGACGTATAGGCGGCATCGAGATGCAGGATCGCTTCCCCGTACTCGGTGGCATAGAAGTCCGAGGGCAGATTGATGGCGAGATCCACCTTCAGGCGCCGGCCGGAAAACTCCTGCGTCGGCACGCCCAGATCCGCAAAGCGGAAGGTCTGATCGCCGAATGCCGTGGGAACCTCGGGCCAGTGCCAGGAGGCCGTGTCGATGATCCCGCGTTCGGCGTTGAGAGGGTTCAGGGTCTGCGCCCTGACGATCCCGATCGCCGTGTCGAGATCCTGCCAGGTTGGTCCTGAAACCACCAGGGTTGAGCCGATGGAGGAGCCCGGCTCCTGCATCATCATGGTCAGGGGCTGCACCGAAGCGGCATCCGGAATGCCAGGCACGAGGCCGCGCAGCTCGCCGGCAAGGCCCATGGCAACCTTGATCGTCCCGACAGGCGATGGGCCCGGATCGGATTCCAACACCTGGATCACGGGATGAGCATAGCGTCCGCGCAGGGCAACGGTCTGCGCGAGACGCAGCAGCCTGTCCCGGATTTCCGGCCGGTAGATTTTGGGCGCAACCACCCGGATCGTGGTGACGCCTGTGCTGTCGACCCCCACGGCGGGCAGATCATCCAGACCACGCAGGGTCTTGGTCGCCCCTTCGGCGAAGATGAGGCGCGTGGATGCCGAATCCACATCGGTCCAGAGCTCATAAGTCGCTGCGATGGTGCAGTCCGTCCGATGGCGCTGAAGGGTTTCCATGCGGATGATGTTCTGTCCCGGGCGAAGAAGACCAGGGCGGATCGAAGCCGTTACGCGCTTGATGTCGTTCGATGAGGCGACTGGCGTGTCGAGCACGGATTCGCCGTTGATCGCGACCCTCAGGCGGGAGCCCTCTGGCATGACCACGACGGCGTTCTTGTACCCCATGGACAGGGTCGTGCCGCTTGCAGCCTCGTCCTGCGTGAGATGGAAGGTCCAGGACCTGGCGTCTGTTTCACCCTCAAAACGGAGCGTCTCGAAGGGAAGGATCGGCCGCTCAATGCGCGCGACGCTGCGTGCTGCCGGAGCATTCGTGACGACGGGCGCACGGGCAGGCGGAGGTGCACTTCCAACCGCTCCTGCAGGCGGAACGGTGTTGCGCGGTCCCATGCTGAAGGGCGCGGCCGCGCCAGCCGGGGGCGCGGGCTGCGGATCGGCCGGTCGTGGTGCCGGTGCTGCGAACGGTGGCGAGCCGGGCTGGCGCATGTCGAAAGGCCCGGCAGGCGCTGCTTGATTGGGGGCTGGCGCAGGGCTGGCCTGTGGCGCGCTTGAGCCGCCGGGCGTCATACTGAACGGTGTGGCCTGGGCGAGTGCGTTCGGTGCGCTGATCGCTTGCAGGCCCAGAAGGAAGGGGATCAGAACGCGGCGCACGACACACCTCTACTTGACGGTTGCGGCGACTGATGGAGCCGGAGGGGATGAACTGCCGATCCGCTGCAGGCCCAAGAAGTAAGAGAGGCCCCGGCCGGTCTGGTAGAACGCAACCATGAAGAACCAGAGCGTTCCGCGCAACACGCCGATGTCGTAGTGCCGGTTCCTTTGGAAATCGCTCCACTGATCCGCATTGGCGAAGACGAGGTCCGCGATCATCTTACGATGCTCGGCCTTCTCGATCATGAAGCGGCAGCCCAGTAGCAGCCCGTCGTCGTCCATCCCGACCTTGCGGATCTCCACCGGCAGATGCTGAATCGGAAGATTGGCGAAAGGCTGGAACTCGATGGTGCCTGCGGCACCCTTCTTCAGCCTGGGCTCGACCGAGGGAGGCACGTGAACCCTCGCGCCGCCGACCGACACGTCCCGTAGGACGGCATCGATGACCTCGCCGCCCATGACAAAGCGGCAGGGACGCTCGACGCGGACCCGGTGGCTCAGACGGCGCGTCGCCCGCTCCGACACGACGCCGAGAGCGCAGCCCGCGATGATCAGGTTGAGGATGTTCCAGGCTCCGGTGACGAGGGTCAGGTCGGCTTTGTAGGGCTCCGCCCAGACCCTAACGCCGGTGGCGACGACGCCCAAAAGCAGAATGCCGAAGATGATGAAATAGGGCGTTCCCAATTCCGAGACCCGGCTCTCGTCCATGGTCTCGTTCTTCGACGTGACCTTGAAGGTGGGCTTGCTCGGATTGGCGATCACCGACAGGACGGCAGGCAGAAGGTAGATCGTCTGGACATATTCATAGAGATCCGAAATCCACGGCCAGCGATAGCGGCCATAGAGGTAGTTCTGCATCATGAAGTTCACCATCATGTAGGTGAACGTGTAAGCGAAGAACTCGCCTCCCGATGCAGTGAAGATTTCCAGCGAGAAGAAGAGATAGCAGAGCGGCGAAACGAGAAAGCAGAAACGCGAGAACGGGAACAGCCAGAACATGCTGCTCGACATGTAGCACAGGCGCTGCGACAGCTTCAGCCCGCGTTTGAAGGGCGGGAACTTGTAGCGCAGGATCTGCATCATGCCCTGTGCCCAGCGCGAGCGCTGGCCGATGAAGCTGGCAAAGCTGTCCGGTTGCAGGCCCGCAATCAGGGGCTTGTCCACATAGGCGCTCGTCCAGCCGCGGGAATGGAGCTCAAGGGCGGTTTCGCAGTCCTCCGTGATGCTGACGCCGCTGAAACCGTTGGTCTCCTGCAATGCCTCGCGCCGGAGCACGGCGGCCGAGCCGCAGAAGAAGGCTGCATCCCACTTGTCCAGGCCGCGTTGGATGACCCCGTAGAACATCTCGTTCTCGGACGGCATGGTCTGGAACGTGCCGAGATTGCGCTCGAGCGGATCGGGATTGATGAAGAAATGCGGCGTCTGGACCAGAAACAGGTTCTTGTCCGCCGTGAAGTAGCCGACGGTTTCGGTCAGGAAATTCCGCGCCGGGGCGTGGTCGGCGTCGAAGACGGCAACGAGGTCGCTCGTGGAGTGATCGAGGCCGTTGTTGAGATTGCCGGCCTTGGCATGCAGGTTTCGGGCGCGGGTCAGGTAACGGATATCGAGCGCAGTGCACAGGGCCTGCAACTCCGCACGGCGCTCCCGGGCCTGCAAGGCGGCGAGGGCATTCTGCGAACTGCATTTCTCGTCGGTGCCGCCGTCGTCCAGAAGCCAGACCGTCAGCTTGTCCGCCGGATAGGTCATGGCCTTGGCGGCCGCGAGCGTGGTCGCGAGGAGATCGGCGCCTTCATTGTAGCTCGGAACGAAGACATCGACGGTAGGCAGGTTGTGCGGGTCGATCTGCGGTGCCTTGCGCGAGGGCATCGGGCTGGAGACCACGAAGAGGCTCAAGAACAGCATCATGACGCTGTACATCTCGGCCAGGTACAGCAGGAAACCCGGGATGAAGTTCGCCACTTCCGTGATCGGCGGGATGGTGCTGGTCGTCCGCCAGAAGACGTAGCGCAGGACGATGGCGGTGCCCAAGGCCAGGGCGATCTGGCGCCAGATGCCTTGCGCCCGGAAGAACTTGATGATGATCATGCAGGCCACGACCGTGAGGCCTGCCACGAGATGCGCCTGAAGGCTGATGGGAAGAACGACAAGCGAAACAATCAGGATCGCCGCCACTGCCCAAAGGGCCACGATAAGACCTGCGCGCATTTGTCGGGATTCTCGGCTTGAGTGTTCGCGTGAGTGGGGGCACGCTTAATTCAACATTGAGGGACAGTCTATTAATATATCTCTATCTTTGCTTAGGCCTATTGTCACATCGGTAAATAAAAATATATATAATGTTATTACATAAAGTAATCTAGACTTGGCTTTACTCGTCTGGCGGCAGTGGCACCACGGGAAAACCCCCCAGCGGAGCTGTCGTCTGCGGTATGGGTAAGGCAGGCACGACCGTATCCTTGTCGATGAGGCGTCCCGATATCTCATCTGCAGAAGGCGTGCGGCTTTCCGACGACAGGACGCGCCGGCGGATGACGGTGGCGTCCTCCTTGTTGTCGAGCCCCAGCGGATACATCGGCGCACCGGGTTGCCCGAAACCGGCAGGCGGTGATGGCGGATCGCCATAGGGGTTCCAGGATTCCTGGCGGTAATACGCCGCGATTGTATAGCCGTACATGATCCGCAGGAGTTGATCGACACTGGCATCCGCATCGCACAGACGCAGGCGGACTGAAATCGCGCCCCCTGGCACCAGAACGGCAGGCTTGTCGGGTTCGATCTGCTGCCAGGCGTAAAGGCAAAGGTCGCCCCTGGAAGAGCGCCCTGTGGCAAATCCGAAGGGCCCGAACTTGTTTTGGACGTAGACCAGGGACGTCTGCATGGCGACCCCGGGGATTCGCTCCTCCATCTCCCTCTCGATCCGGTCCGGGGTGAGAGAGGGGAGGGAGAGGGTCTCCGGGAGCTCCGTATTGCCCGCAGTGTTGTTGAGCAGGCTCACATAGAAGGCGTTCTGCCCGCTTGTCAGCGAGGCCGTCGACAGGGCGATCTCCTGTGAGATTCCGTTCTGGTAAGCCTGCTGCAGAACAGCCACGACGGAGGGCCCTCCCGGCGGCGTGACGATGATCGCGCGGGTTGCCGGCACTTCAGAGTTCAGGGCAGCATAGCCGAGATCTGAACGACCTGCGCAGGCGGCGACGCTCATCAGAGCGGCCGCGGCAGTGAGCCACTTGAGGATCTTGCCAGGTCCGCCCGCAGGCCGATGGTCACAGGCGATGCAAGCCTCGGGCACCGCAGCGCCGAAGTGCATCTGAATCCTGGGCATCGAAGCGGTCATGCGGAACGGGAAAACTCTGGTGGCTGGCCAGCCAAGGGGGCTTGCTCGCTGGAGGGATGCCCCTGGAGCGGATGGGCCCATTCAGCTGAATGGTTTAACCAGCTATGACCATTCATGGTTAACGAACAGTAAGCATCGTCCTGGGGGCGGACTTTAATCCGGCTCCGATGGGACTGTGCCTTGACCTCTCCGCCGGACGGCATACAAACGGCTCACCGCCCTTCGAAACAATTGGCTCTGGGGCGCCTTCCGGATCTTCCGATGACAGTGCTCCGGCCCGCCTGCTGAAGCGGGTAGGTCGAATCCCCCGGTCCCGACAGACGGACCGTGTTTCAAGAAAGCCTCTTTCGATGCAGTCCGCCTTTCTGCGCAATGCGCTTGTCCTCGGCATGCTTTCCGCCGTCGGGCCGTTCGCCATCGACATGTACCTGCCTGCCTTTCCGGCAATCGCCCGGGAGTTTCAGGTCGATGTGAGCGGCGTACAGATGAGCCTCATGAGCTTCTTCCTGGCAGTCGCCCTCTGCCAGAGTGCGTATGGGCCGCTCTCCGACCGGTTCGGACGCAAGCCGCCGCTCTATTTCGGGCTGGGATTGTTCGTGCTGGCCGGTATCGGCTGCAGCTTCGCGCCGAATGTCGAGACCCTGATCGCCTTCCGCTTCCTTCAGGGCGTCGGCTCCTGCGCAGCCATGGTGATTCCCCGGGCGATCATACGCGATCTGCATACCGGGCACGAGGCAGCCCGCCTGATGGCGACCAGCATGCTGGTTTTCAGCGTCTCCCCCATCCTGGCGCCGCTGGCCGGAAGCGCCCTGACGGCGTTCTTCAGCTGGCGCGTGATCTTCTGGGCCATCGCGCTGATCGGATTGGGCGGTCTCGCCGTCGTGCTCTTTCTGCTGCCCGAAACCCACAAGTCGGATCAGGGCAAGGGAGGTATCGCTCAGGCCTTCCGCACTTACGGGAGACTGCTGGAGGATCGGCGCTTTCTCGGACTCGCTTTCATCGGCGGGTTCAGCCAAGCGAGCTTCTTCGCCTATCTCGCCGGCTCTTCCGTCATCTTCATCGAGCATTTCGGCATGACGCCCTCAGCCTACAGCATGGTCTTTGCGTCGAACGCCATTGCCTTCATCGGCAGTGCCCAGTTCAACAGCACCCTCATGCGCCGCTTCGGCGCCGAGCGAGTCGTTCGGATTGCAATCTCATGCTTTGCCAGTCTCGTGACGCTGCTCTTCCTGCTGACCGTCTCCGGCGTCGATAACGTCTTCGTCCTATGGGGGCTTCTCTTCGTGTCGTTCGGCTGTCTCGGATTCGTCATTCCGTCCACGGCGGTGCTCGCCCTTGAGGAACACGGCCCTATCGCTGGCACGGCCTCGGCCCTGATGGGCACGCTTCAGCTTGGGACGGGCGCGGTGATCATCGCGCTGGTCAGCGCTCTGTATGACGGCACGTCCGTCTCGATGGTCAGCGCCATCTTTGTCTGCGCCCTCGTGGCGCTCACCTTGAGCTTCCGGACGATGAAGCCGAAGCGGATCTATCCCTGATGGATCTGATCGAGGATCCAATCGCGGAAGGAGCGCAGGAGCGGCGTCTCCGCCTTGTGCTCTGGGTAGACCAGGTAATAGGCGCCGCCGCTGACAAGGCTGTTCGGGAAAAGGATTTCCAGGCGACCTGACGCCAGCTCGTCGGCGATCAGGAAATGCGGAATGAGAGCGGCGCCCAGGTCAGCGGCTGCCGCCTGGGCCACCATGGCGAATTGCTCGAAGCGCGGGCCGCGGAGCGGATTGCTCGCCTCCACGCCAATGCTGGCGAACCACTCCGCCCAGGCGGTGGGGCGCGTGCTCTGCTGGAGCAGGGTGGCTCGGGCTAGATCCTGCGGCGAACGCAGGTTCTCGCGCTCCCGGTAGGCCGGGCTGCAGACGGGCACCGCCTCCTCCGTCCGCAGCAATTCGCACACGGCGCCCGGCCAGTGCGGCTCGCCGAAATGAATGGCTGCGTCGAACGGCTCGGTGGCGAAGTCGAAGGGCACGAGCCGGACGCCGAAATTCACCGTTGCCCCCGGATGCTGGGCGAAGAAGCCGGGAATGCGCGGGATGAGCCAGCGGGTGCCGAAGGTCGGCAGGGTGGCGAGGTTGAGCACCCCGGTCGTGCCCGAGAGCGCAATGGCCTGATGGGTCGCGTCAGACAGCTCGGACAGGGTAGCCCGCACCTGGGACGCATACAGGCGCCCCACATCGGTGAGCACCACCCGCTGCCGCGAACGGCTGAACAGGGAGACGCCGAGCGATTCCTCCAATTGCTGGATCTGGCGCGAGACGGCGCTCTGCGTCAGGTTGAGCTCTTCGGCTGCTCGTGACACGCTGCCGTGGCGGGCCGTGGCCTCGAAGGCGAGGAGATTGCCCACATTGGGCAGGAAACCGCGACGAAACACACGTTCATTCCGATTGTGAATAACCTGCTGCGAAGATGTCGATTTACTTTTGGCCTGTCCAGCGCGATTTTGCCGCTCAAATTCAATGGGTTTGTCTGGCCTGACGCCGGCGCCCAAAAGCACTCATGGGAAGGATGATCATCATGGCCGGTGCTCAACAGGAACTCGCGAAGCTCAAGTGGGAGGACCCGCTGCTCCTCGACGAGCTTCTCACCGACGACGAGCGCATGATCCGCGACACGGCCCGGGCTTATGCCCAGGACAAGCTCCTGCCCCGGGTGATCGAAGCCTATCGCGAAGAAAAGACGGACCGCGCAATCTTCAACGAGATGGGCGAGTTGGGCCTTCTCGGCGTAACCCTGCCGGAGGATTATGGCTGCGCCGGTGCGTCCTATGTGGCCTACGGTCTCGTGGCCCGCGAGGTGGAGCGGGTCGATTCCGGCTACCGCTCCATGATGAGCGTGCAGTCCTCCCTCGTGATGTATCCCATCTATGCCTATGGCTCCGAGGAGCAGCGCCGGAAGTACCTGCCGAAACTGGCGTCGGGCGAATATGTGGGCTGCTTCGGCCTCACCGAGCCGGATGCGGGCTCCGATCCCGCTGGCATGAAGACCCGCGCTGTGAAGACCGATGGCGGCTATCGCCTCACCGGCTCCAAGATGTGGATCTCCAACTCCCCCATCGCGGATGTGTTCGTCGTATGGGCGAAGTCGGAAGCCCACGACAACCAGATTCGCGGCTTCGTGTTGGACAAGGGCATGAAGGGGCTGTCCGCCCCGAAGATCGGCGGCAAGCTGTCGCTCCGCGCCTCCATTACCGGCGAGATCGTCATGGATAATGTCGAGGTTGGTGAGGACGCCCTGCTGCCGAACGTATCGGGCCTGAAAGGTCCGTTCGGCTGCCTCAACCGCGCCCGCTACGGCATTTCGTGGGGTTCGCTGGGAGCGGCGGAGGATTGCTGGCACCGGGCGCGCCAATACACGCTGGACCGCAAGCAGTTCGACCGGCCGCTGGCCGCGACCCAGCTGGTGCAGAAGAAACTCGCCGATATGATGACCGAGATCACGCTCGGCCTGCACGCCAGCTTGCGCGTCGGCCGCCTCTTCGACGAGGGCCGCGTGGCGCCCGAGATGATCTCGCTGGTCAAGCGCAACAATTGCGGCAAGGCTCTGGAGATCGCACGCATCGCCCGCGACATGCACGGCGGCAACGGCATCCAGGAGGAATACCACGTGATGCGCCACGCGCAGAACCTGGAGACCGTGAACACCTATGAGGGCACCCACGACGTGCATGCGCTGATCCTCGGCCGTGCCCAGACGGGCCTTCAGGCATTCTTCTGAGAGAGGGCACATCGATGGCGCTTCGGATCACCCTGGCAGGATCGACCGGCTGGGTCGGCAAAGCTCTCGTGGCGGCGATTGCCGCCTCCGATGATCTCGTGCTGGCCGGCGCCGTCAGCCGCAGTGCGGCGGGGCAGGATGCGGGCGAAGCCGCCGGCCTTTCCCGCCTCGGAGTTCCGATCAGCGCCACACTGGAAGAGGCACTGCGCGAGCCGTCCGACGTGGTGATCGACTACACCAAGCCCGATGTTGTGAAGGCCAACACCCTCACGGCCCTGGCTCAGGGGCGGCACGTGGTCGTCGGCACCTCGGGGCTCAGCGCTGAGGATTACACCGAAATCGACGGAGAGGCGCAGAAAGCAGGGCGGGGCGTGCTTGCAGCCGGCAACTTCTCGATCACCGCGACGCTGCTGCGCCGCTTCGCCCTTGAGGCAGCGCGCTACGTGCCGGATGTCGAGGTCATCGATTACGCCTCGGCCAAGAAGCCGGATACACCGTCGGGCACTGCTCGCGAACTGGCCGAGCTTTTGAGCGAGGCGCGCCAGCCTGCCACCTCGAAGCCTGTCGCCGAACTCACCGGCGTTCGCGAGACCCGTGGCGGGGCCCTGGGAGCCAAAGAGCCCGTGCAGGTTCATTCCCTGCGCATGCCATCCTTCGTCCTGTCCTGCGAGGCGGTTTTCGGGGCCGACAACGAGCGCCTCGTGATCCGTCACGATGCGGGCTCGTCGGCGGCTCCTTACGTCGCCGGCACCCTGCTGGCCGCCCGCCGCGTCGGATCCTTCACTGGCCTGCGGCGCGGCCTCGACACGATCATGGATTGATCCGCATGAAACCGCTCGCTGGCCTCAAAGTCCTCGAACTCGCGCGTATTCTGGCAGGCCCCTGGGTCGGCCAGCTGCTCGCCGATCTCGGTGCCGATGTGGTGAAGGTCGAGCGGCCAGGCGCGGGCGACGACACCCGCGGCTGGGGACCGCCCTTCGTGGAGGCAGCCGATGGCGGCGATCTCTCGGCGGCCTATTTCCATTCCTGCAACCGCGGCAAACGCTCCATTGCGGTGGATTTCGAGACGCCTGAGGGCCAGGAGCTTGTGCGAAAACTTGCCGCCCATGCGGATGTGGTGATCGAGAACTTCAAAGTTGGAGGCCTGAAGAAATACGGCCTCGACTATGAGAGCCTGAAAAAAGTCAATCCCCGTCTGGTCTATTGCTCGATCACCGGTTTTGGCCAGAACGGGCCTTACGCGTCGCGTGCCGGTTACGACTTCATGATCCAGGGCATGGGCGGGATCATGGACCTTACGGGCGATCCGGATGGCGAGCCGCAGAAGATTGGCGTCGCCTATGTGGACATCTTCACCGGCGTCTACTCGGTCGTCGGCATCCTGGCCGCCCTTCGCCAGCGCGATGCCACGGGGAAGGGCGCGCATCTCGACATGGCTCTCCTCGACGTGCAGACGAGCGTGCTGGCGAACCAGGCCATGAACTATCTGGCCTCTGGCAAGTCGCCCCGGCGCATGGGCAATGCCCATCCCAACATCGTGCCGTATCAGGTTTTCCCGGTGGCGGACGGTCACGTGATCGTGGCGGTGGGCAACGATGGGCAGTTCGCCCGGTTCGTGTCGGTCCTCGGCAAGCCTGAGCTGGCCCGGGACGAGCGTTTCAGCTCCAATGCAGGCCGGGTGGGCCGCCGGGCCGAACTCGTGCCGATCCTCACCGAGCTCACCCTGAAAACCACCCGCGATGCGCTGCTGTCGGCACTCGAGAAACAGGGTGTTCCGGCCGGTCCCATCAACACGGTGGCGGATGTCTTCGCCGATCCGCAGGTCATCGCCCGCGGCATGAGGATCGACCTGTCCTCGCCCGAGGCCATAGGTGGGGCCATCCCGTCCGTCCGCTCGCCAATCGTGATGAATGGGGAGCCGATGGCGGCCCAGCGGCCTTCGCCGCGGCTCGGCGAGCATACGGACGAGGTGCTGAGCGACCCATCCTGGATGGCCTAAGCGGCAACTGTCTATTCGGCGATCCCTTTGGTGACGAGGCGCTCGATGGCCCTCACAATCCGATCCCTGTCCTCATCCGAAAATGGGCTGAGATTGTGCATCTCCAGACTGCTCAGCCCTTCCGTCGCCAGCCATGCCAGCAGGGCGGAATCGAGGTCGTCCGAGGTTGCCTTCAACTGCTCCAGAGTGGTGCGGATCACCTGGCGCACGGGGTCGAGAAGACGCGGATTCTCGGCCGTAGCGGCCATCATTCCGGTGGCCATGTCCTGCATCTTGCCGCCGCAGCATATATTCAGCAGCGTCTTGGTCACGACCCTGGCTTCCAAGTTGGGGCCAGGATGGGCCTTTTCGCGCAAGACCTCCTTTTCAGAGGCGACCTGGTCGATCATGCGCTGAATCATCCCCTGCAGCAGCGCATCCTTAGTCGGAAAGTTGTAGAGCAGCCCGCCCTTGCTGAGCCCAGCCTTCTCCGCCACGGCCTCGAGCGTCAGCCGGCCGGCGCCGATCTCGCCGACAAGTTCTGCGGCCGCATCAAGAATTTTTTCTCGGGAACTCTTACGGCCTCTGGTACAGGGAAACAGCATCCATAACTCTTGTTTCGTGCGTTGACGCACTTGCGACTAAACCGTCCAGACGGTATATAAATTGTTCCACGGTATTGGCGTCAAGGGAAAGCCGCGTTAATGCCGCACCTCCTTAGTCTTATATGAGCCCGTTGATAGGGGTTCGGAATTTCGGAAGAAGCCTATGAAACGGCGCCTTGTAGTCGGTCTTGTGTTCATTCTCGCGGTTGGCCTCTGCGGCGGGTTGATCTGGTTCAACTTCTTCCGCGACAAGATGATCACCCAATTCTTCGCCACCATGCAGCAACCGGCGCAGACGGTTTCGGCTGCCAAGGTCGAGGCGAAGACTTGGTCCCCGAGCATCGGCGCCATCGGCACGGCCAAGGCTGCCAACGGGGTCGAACTGGCCTTCGAGACGGCTGGCATCGTCAGCCAGATTAAGTTCAAGGCAAACCAGAATGTCCGTCAGGGCGAAGTTCTCGTCCAGCTCGACGACACAGTCGAGCGCGCGGACATTCAGGATGTCCAGGCGAATGTGAAGACGGCTGAAAGCAACTTCGAGCGCGCCAAGGCCCTGTCAGCTCGCGGTTACGGTACGGAAGCGAACCTCGATCAGGCCAGCGCTTTGTTCGCGGCTGCGCGGTCGCGTCTGGCACGCCTGCAGGCCACGATTGAGCAAAAGGCTCTGAAGGCGCCGTTCTCCGGCGTTATCGGCATCCCGCGGATCGATGTCGGGCAATACCTGCAGCCGGGAACGGTCATCGCGAGCTTCCAGGATCTGTCGTCCATGAAGGTCGACTTTACCGTTCCGGAGCAGCGGGCTGCTGAAATCAAGCTCGGTCAGGAAGTTCGGGTCGGTGTGACCGAGGCGAACCTGCCCTTCAAGGGGCGCGTCGTCGGCAAGGATCCTCGTGTCGATCCGGCGACCCGTCTGGTCTCCGTTCAGGCGATCATTGACGAAAACAAGGACGGGGCCATTCTCCCCGGTCAGTTCCTCCACGTGGAAGCGATTCTGCCGGAACAGCCGAACGTCATGACCCTGCCACAGACGGCGGTTATCACCAGCCTCTACGGGGATTACGTCTACACGATCGAGCAGGAAGAGCGGGCAGGCCAGCAGGTTCAGGTCGTCAAGCAGGTCTTCGTGAAGACCGGCCGTCGCCGCGGCGGGGCTCTCGAGATCCTCTCCGGCCTCAACCCTGGTCAGCAGGTGGCTGCCTCGGGGCAGAACAAACTGCAGGCTGGCTCGACCGTCAAAATCGACAACACCATCGATGTGACCAAGCTCGACGCGACGAAGCTCGCAAGCGGGCAATAGGCTTCAGCCATGAGTTTCACAGAACTTTTCATCCGCCGCCCCGTTTTGTCGATGGTGGTGAGCCTCCTGATCCTGCTGCTGGGTGCGCAGGGTCTGATGAACCTCCAGGTGCGCCAGTATCCTGAGGTCGAGGAAACCACCATCACGATCACGACGGTCTATACGGGCGCCAGCGCCGACCTGATCCAGGGCTTCATCAGCACGCCCATCGCCAAGTCCGTGTCGAGTGCGGAAGGCGTCGACTACGTGACGACGCAGAGCCGTCTGGGCGTGAGCACGGTGTCCGTGCGCATGCGCCTTAACACCGATCCGAACGCGGCGCTCACGGAAGTCACCTCCAAGGTGCAGCAGATCCGCGCGCAGCTTCCCTCCGAGGCTGAGGATCCGGTGATCATGAAGGGCACGGGCCAGAGCTTCGCCCTCATGTACATCACCTTCGGCAGCACGGAGATGAACCCGGAGCAGGTCTCCGAATTCCTCACCCGCGTGGTGCAGCCGCGTTTTGCGACGCTCGAAGGCGTCGGCAATGCCGAGATCCTCGGCGGGCGCGACTTCTCCATGCGTGTCTGGATCGATCCCGTGCGCCTGGCGGCTCGCGCTGTGACGGCCGGCGACGTGGTGGCGGCGATCAGGGCCAACAACTTCCTCGCGGCGCCCGGCAAGACCCAGAGCGAGTATGTCGCCTACCGGCTCGACATGCAGACCACTCTGCAGACGCCCGAGACTTTCGGCACGCTGCCGATCCGCTCGAACGGCGACCAGGTCGTGCGCCTGCGCGATGTGGCGGATGTGGAACTCGGGCCTGAGAGCACGGACACTATCGTCAGCTTCAACGGCAGCCAGGGTACCTTCATCGGCATCACGCCGACACCATCGGCCAATCCGCTGACCGTTGCCGAAGAGGTAACAAAGGCCATTGAAGGCATCCGCTCGACCCTGCCTCAGGGCATGACCGTCGAGATCGTGTACGATGCGTCGAACTTCATCTCGGCCTCGATTGAGGAGGTGTTCAAGACCATCGGCGAGGCGGCGCTCATCGTCGTGGTGGTGATCCTGCTGTTCTTGGGGTCTTTCCGCTCGGTGCTGATCCCCATCGTGACCATCCCGCTCTCACTCGTGGGCGTCTGTTTCTTCCTCTATGCGCTGGGCTACTCGATCAACCTGCTCACCCTGCTGGCCATGGTGCTTGCCATCGGTCTTGTGGTGGACGACGCCATCGTGGTGCTGGAGAATATTCACCGCCACATTGAGGAGGGTTTGAAGCCGGTCGAGGCAGCCGTCGTGGGCATGAAGGAGATCTTCGTGCCGATCGTCTCCATGACGATCACGCTGGCGGCCGTCTATGCCCCCATCGGCTTCACGCAGGGCCTGACGGGCTCGCTCTTCCGTGAGTTTGCTTTCACCTTGGCCGGAGCCGTGATCATCTCGGGCATCGTCGCCGTGACGCTCTCGCCAATGATGTCGTCGAAGCTCCTGAAGTCGCATGGGGCGCAGGGCCGCTTCGCCGCTTTCGTCGACCGGGTCTTCACCCGGCTTGAGAACTGGTATTCCCGCCGCCTCAAGGGTTCGCTGGACTATCGTGGCGTGACGCTCGTCATCGTGGCCGTCCTGCTCGGCACCACGGCGTTCATGTTCACCAAGACCTCCTCCGAGCTTGCGCCGGAAGAGGATCAGGGCGCCTATCTCGGCATTCTGAATGCACCGAAATATGCGACCGCCGATTATACCCAGGCTTTCTCAAAGCAGTTCACCAATGCGGCCGAGAAGATCAAGGAAATCGACGACAGCTTCCTGATCGTCGGCATCGACGGCGGCGGCGGCGGCTTTTTCGGCTTCAAGCTGAAAGAGTGGAGCGAGCGTGACAAGAAGGGTGCTCAGACTAAGCAAGACATTCAGAACCTTTTGAATGAAAACGCTGGCCTGCAGGCCTTCGCCTTCGCGCCTCCATCCCTGCCCGGAGCCGGTGACGGCCTGCCGATCCAGTATGTTCTGCGCACGATCGGCGATTCCTCCCAGGCCTATGAGACTGCGGATGAAATCCGCAAGCGGGCGATGAAGTCGGGCAAGTTCATCGTCGTCCAGAACTCCATCTCCTACGAGACGCCGCGGGCGCGCATCACGGTTGATCGCGACCGGGCTGCCGCGTTGGGTGTGCCCGTGTCCGAGATCGGCAACACGCTCGGGGCTCTGGTCGGCGGTGCGCCGATCTCCAAGTTCGACCGAGACAACCGGAGCTACGACGTCGTCAGTCAGGTTCGGCAGGTGGATCGTCTCAATCCTGAGCGGCTTTCCGAGTATTATGTCCGCGCGTCCGACGGTTCCATGGTTCCCTTGTCGGCTCTCATCAGTATCAAGACGGATGCTGCGCCGGCTGCCATCGAGCAGTTCAACCAGCTCAACTCGGCAACCCTGTCGGCCTTGCCGCTCCCAGGCGTGACCACGTCCGACGGGTTGGCCACCCTGCGCTCGATCGCCAAGGAGGTTATGCCACAGGGCTTCTATGAGGATTATGCCGGTCAGTCGCGCCTGGAAATCCAGGAAGGCAATTCGATCTTCCTGGCCTTCGGGCTCGCCGTCATCGTGATCTATCTGGTGCTGGCGGCGCAGTTCGAGAGCTTCCGCGACCCGTTCATCATCATGATGTCGGTTCCGCTCTCCATGTTCGGCGCCATGATCTTCCTGAATCTGGGTCTGGCGACTCTCAACATCTACACGCAGGTTGGATTGATCACTCTTGTGGGCCTGATCACCAAGCACGGCATTCTGATGGTGGAGTTCGCCAACGAGCAGAAGGAGAAGCACGGAGTCGGCAAGCGCGAGGCCATCGAGGAAGCGGCGCGCGTCCGTCTGCGCCCGATCCTGATGACCACGGCTGCCATGGTGCTCGGTGTCGCGCCTCTGCTCTATGCCAGCGGCGCCGGTGCGGCTGCCCGTTTCTCGATGGGCTTGGTGATCGCGTCCGGCATGTCCATCGGCACGATCTTCACCCTCTTTGTGGTGCCGATGTTCTACACCTTCATCTCACGGGAGACGGTCCGTGCTCACCGGGCGGAGGATAGGACGCCCGAGAAGCACCATCATCATCAGCCCGTTGCGGCGGAGTGACAAAACAAAAGGCCGGGCATTGCCCGGCCTTTTGTTTTGTTCTGAGAGGCAGGTCGAGGTCGATCCTGCCTCATTTTGCATTATTGAGCGATCTCGCCTTCGACTTCCATGAACGGCGAGACCGATTTGAAGCCGGCCTGCTCGGCGGCCTTGCGTACAGCCTCGGCAACCTCGCTCGAATGAACCTCGACGGTTTCACCGGTCTTCGCATCCACGAACATGATCTTCATCGCGTTCATGTCCGGCTGGCCGTGGGAAATCACATAGGAGTTCTGGGTGGCCAGGCGATGGACGAGACCTGCGTCGCGCAGGAAATCCAGGGCACGATAAATGGTCACCGGAGCAAGACGCTTCTTCTCATTGCTCAGGCGATCGACCAGATCGTAAGCCCCGACAGGGCCGCCGCTCTGGACCAACTCACGATAGACGCGTTCCCGGATCGGCGTGAGCCTGAGATTGTTCTGCCGGCACACATCGTCGGCACGACGGAGGAGGTTGTCCTCTTCTTCCTTCCTGAGGGCCTTGGTGCTCATGAGCCACACTCCTGTTATTACGGAACCTATACATTCATATAGGTAAAATGTGGCTTTGACAATGTGCTATCGTTGCGAAAGGGGCCAGAATTACATTTTTTCCTCAACGGAAGGCAGAGGACAGCCGTCAAGCATCCAACTTGTGAGCGAAATATTATGTAATAACGTGTTGTACTTGCTAAGGTTCCAGGCCGAAGATTATTTGGCGCAGGTCTCGCAAAGTCCCCGGATCTCGACCGTCACCTTCTTGGCCGAGAACGCGTGATCGTCGCTCCAGTGGGACAGGCGCTCGCTGATATGCGGGTCGGTAAATTCCTTGACCAGACCGCAGTTCTCGCAGATCGCAAAGGCTGCCATATCCTGATGGTCATGGGGATGCTTGCAGGCGACGTAGGCGTTCAGGCTCTCGAGCCTATGGGCGAGACCCTTCTCGATGAGCTTGTCCAGAGACCGGTAGACCGTCGGCGGCGTGACCGCTCCCTTGCCGCGCATCTTGTCGAGGACGTCATAGGCCGAGAGCGGGTTCTGGGCGGAGCACAAAATCCGATGAACCCGCTTCTGGGTCTCGTTCAGGTCGTCGATGCTGTGGTGATGCGTATGGGCCATCTGGTATCGTCGGTTCCGCCGGGCGTGGTCGCCCTATACGTCATGATTGCGGAAGCGATTTCAAGACACCTGCGCCGATTGCCCTGCCGAAGCGGCTCCGGCAGGGCTTCTTTCGTGATCGGCCGCTTTACAGATCCACCCAGGCTGCCTTGCGCTGCGAGGAGCGCACCGCCGCTTCGATGAAGCGCACGCCGCGCACGCCATGATCGACCGTGGGGACTTGAAGCGAGAAGGGATTGGGCTCGCGCTTCTCGATGCGTGCCGTAATCTGCTCGGCCACATCCGTGTAGAGTTGAGCGAAACCCTCAAGATAGCCCTCCGGATGCCCGCCCGGGATGCGCGATGCGGCGCGGGAGGTCTCGTCGGCGCCATAGCCATTGCGGCGGATGGTGCGGGGCGGCTCGCCTAAGGCTGAGAAGGTGAGATAATTTGGGTTCTCCTGATGCCACTCCAGGCCTGCCTTCTCGCCATAGACGCGGATCTTAAGACCGTTCTCAAGGCCGGCTGCCACCTGGCTGCACCAGAGCATGCCTTTCGCGCCGGACGCGAAGCGCAGCATCATGTGGGCATTGTCGTCCAGTCTGCGGCCCTCCACGAAGGTGTGAAGCTCCGCCGAGAGGGACGCGACCTCGTCGCTCACGATGAACTCGGCGAGATTGAAGGCATGCGTTCCGATGTCGCCCACGGCGCCCGCTGGCCCCGAGCGCGCCGGGTCCGTGCGCCATTCGGCCTGCTTGCTGCCGGTCTCTTCCATGCGGGTGGCAAGCCAATCCTGCGCGTATTCCACCTGTACGACGCGAATGGCGCCCAGTTCCCCCGCCTGGATCATGGCGCGCGCCTGCCTCACGAGCGGGTAGCCGGTGTAGTTGTGCGTCACCGCGAAGATGAGGCCCGACTCGCGGGCAAGCTTGGCGAGCTGATCGGCCTCGCGCCGCGTCGTCGTGAGCGGCTTGTCGCAGATCACATGGATGCCGGCTTTCAAAAACGCACGGGCTGCGGCAGCATGGGCGTGGTTCGGCGTCACGATGGCCACCGCGTCGATGCCGTCCTTCAGCCGCCGCTCGCGGCGCGCCATCTCGTTGAAGTCGCCATAAATACGGTCGGGCTTCAGGAGCAGATCCTCGCCGGAAGCCTTGGCGCGCTCCGGATCGGACGAGAGCGCGCCCGCCACCAGCTCCCAACGGTCGTCGATGCGGGCGGCGATGCGGTGCACCGCGCCGATGAAGGCGCCACGCCCGCCGCCGACCATGCCGAGGCGCAAGCGGCGGTTCACCTTCTGATCCGGAGATCCTGCAATCGTCATGAACGTGCCCCTGATAGATTATGCTTGAGCGATGCCGAGCATCCGGCGGTTCGCCGCCTCGTCCGTTCCGCCGGCGGCGAAGTCGTCAAAGGCTTTTTCCGTGACGCGGATGATATGCGCCTTGATGAACTCGGCGCCTTCCCGGGCGCCATCTTCTGGATGCTTGAGCGCGCATTCCCATTCCAGCACGGCCCAGGAATCGTAGTCGTATTGAGCAAGCTTGGAGAAGATCGAGCCGAAATCCACCTGCCCGTCGCCGAGCGAGCGGAAGCGGCCGGCACGGTTGATCCAGCTCTCATAACCCCCATAGACGCCGATGCGACCGGACGGGTTGAACTCCGCGTCCTTGGCATGGAATGCCTTGATGCGCTCGTGATAGAGATCGATGAAGGCGACGTAGTCGAGCTGCTGCAGCAGGAAGTGGCTCGGGTCGTAATTGATGCAGGCCCGCGCATGGCCGCCGACCGCATCGACGAAGCGCTCGAAGGTGGCGCCGTCGTGAATGTCCTCGCCGGGGTGAATCTCGTAGGCCACGTCGCAGCCCGCTTCCTCATAGGCGTCAAGAATTGGCCGCCAGCGCCGTCCCAGTTCCTCGAAGGCAGTCTCGACCAAGCCGGCTGGGCGCTGCGGCCATGGATACATGAAGGGCCAGGCAAGCGCCCCAGAGAACGACACGCTGACAGTCAGGCCCAGACGCTTCGAGGCTTTTGCCGCCATCAGCATCTGGTTGACGGCCCATTCCTGACGCGCCTTCGGGTTGCCCCTGACTTCGGGAGCTGCAAACCCGTCGAAGGCTTCGTCGAATGCCGGATGAACCGCCACGAGCTGGCCCTGCAGGTGAGTGGAGAGTTCCGTGATTTCCAGACCATGGGAGCGCACCAGCCCTAAGATCTCGTCGCAATAGGTTTGCGACTCCGCCGCCTTCTTCAGGTCGATGAGGCGCGCATCCCAGGTGGGGATCTGCACGCCCTTATAGCCGAGGGAGGCCGCCCAGCGGCAGATCGCGTCGAGCGAGTTGAACGGAGCCTCGTCGCCTGCGAACTGCGCAAGGAAAAGGCCGGGGCCCTTCATGGTCTTCATGGGTGAACTCCCGAGATGGCGTGGGAAAAGCCGGCAAGGGGAAGCCGCCCGAATGTTGAGCAGCTTGCCGTTGCCTCGCCCCTTCCTAGAGGAAGGGGCGAGAGCGACGCCGCTTAGAACGGAGAGTTCGGGAAGTAGTGATCCTTGGCGTTGTCCTTGGTGATGAGCTGCGCATTCAGCACGAAGGTGCCGCGCATCGGGGCGTTCGAGTAGAAGTTCGCAGCCGTCACATGCATGGCCGTTGCGACCAGAGCCGGCGGATAAGTGACATCGACCGGGATCATCTTGTCGCCATCCATGACCCGCTTGACCATTTCCTTCATGCCGGCACCGCCGACCACGAACTTGATGTCGTCACGCTTGGCCTGACGGATGGCTTCGAGAACGCCGAGCGCCATGTCGTCGTCCGCAGCCCACACCGCATCGATCTTCTGATGCTTGGAAAGGAAGTCCTGCATCACCTTGAAGGCATCGTCGCGGTTCCAATTGGCGTATTGCCGGTCGAGGATCTTGACGCCCGAGCCCTGGATGGCCTTCTCGAAGTTCGTCACGCGCTCGTCGTCGAGCACGGTCGGGATGCCGCGCAGCACGACGATGTTGCCCTGCTTCAGGGTGTCGGCAAAGTACTTGCCGGCAATTCGGCCAAAGCCTGGATTGTCACCTGCCACATAGATGTCCTGGATCGACGGATCCTTCAGACCACGGTCGATGACGGTGACGAGGACGCCCTTGTTCTTCACCTGCCTGACGGGATCCGTCAGCTCGTCGGAATTGAAGGGCAGCACCACGAGCGCGTCGATCTTCTGGGCGGTGAGATCGTCGAGAGCGTTCGCCTGCGAAGCGCCGTCCGGAGACGTCTTGACGATCACCTTGAGGCCAGGATGCATCTTCTCGAGCGCCTTGGCGGTTTCTTGCGCATGATACACGGCGCCGCCGGTCCAGCCGTGTGTAGCGGCCGGGATCGAAACGCCGATCGTGACATTCTTCTGCTGGGCCACCGCGCCGGTGGCGACGCCGGCCATGAGGCCTGCCGCCATGGCGATCTTCAGTACCGTTGCTTTCATCTCATTCCTCCCTGGAGGGTTGGTCTTCTAAGCCCTTTGTCCTTGTGTCCGGTGGGCTTAAGCCCGGTTTCATCGCCCGCGGTGGACTGACCGCTGCACGAGCATGGCGATAATGATGATGGCGCCCTGAACCGCGCCCACGAGAAACTCGGAGACGAAGTTCGACAGCACCATGATGTTGGCGACGAGTTCGAGGATCACCGCGCCGACGACGGTGCCCCAGACGCGGCCGATGCCGCCCTTCAGCGCCGTGCCGCCGATCACCACGGCGGTGATGGCCTGCAGTTCCCACAACAGGCCTGTGGTCGGGGTGGCGGAGCCGAGGCGCGGCACATAGACCAGCACGGCGATGCCTACGCAGATGCCCTGGATGATGTAAGTCAGCGTCCGCACACGCCAGATCGGCACCCCGGAATAGCGGGCGACATCCTCATTGGAGCCGAGCGCCACCACGTGACGGCCGAAAGAGGTTCGGTAGAGAATCAATGCGCCGATGCTCGCCACCGCGAGAAAGGCGATAATCGGGACCGGAATGCCGAAAACGCTGCCGAAATAAACGGGTCGGTAGAGTTCACGCAGTTCCAGGTTACGTATGGTGATGGTGCCGCCGGCGGCCAGCCAGATCACGAGGGAGCGGAAGATCCCCATGGTGCCGAGAGTCACGATGAAGGGCTCGATGCGCCCGAAGGTCACGATGAGGCCGTTCGCCAGCCCGCAGGCAGCACTCAGGGCAATGGCCGCCAGCATCCCCAGCGCCAGGGTGCCCATGTCGGCACTGCCTTGCGAATTCAAGGTCAGGATCATGACGCCTGCCGTCAAAGCCGCCATGGAGCCGACCGACAGGTCGAGGCCGCCGCTGGCGATGACGAAGGTGGCGCCCACCGCGATGATGGCGATGAAGGCCGAGCGCGTCACTACGTTGAGCAGGTTCGAGGCGGTCAGGAAGTCGGGATTGATCAGCGCCCCTGCGATGATCAGAACGATCAGCGCAATGAAGGGCGAGAGTGCCCGCATGTCCATCTTGAACTTGCGCTTTTCGGCGCGGGTGGGAAGCACGGTTTCGGTCATGCGTGGCCAGCGGCGATTTCCGCCGCCCTTTCCTCGTGAACGCCTGTGGCGAGATAAACGATAGCGTCTTCCGACAGATCGGACTGCGCGACCTCGCCGGCAACGCGGCCGTTGCGCATCACGACGACCCGGTGGCAGAGGCCAATCAGTTCCTGCATCTCGGAGGAGATGACGACAACGGCCTTGCCCTCCGCCGCGAGCGACGCGATGAAGCGGTAGATCTGTTCCTTGGTGCCGATGTCGACGCCCCGTGTCGGCTCGTCGATGATGACGATGCGCGGCTCCAGCAGCATCATCTTGGCAAGCAGGAGCTTCTGCTGATTGCCGCCCGAGAGCTGGCCCGCCAGCAGGTCGCGGCTGCGGGTGCGGATGTCGAAATCCTTGATCGCCCCGTCAAGCGCCGTCTCCTCGGCGGCTATGTCGATGAACGAGCCGCGGGTGAACTTGTCGAGAGCGGCCAGGGAAAGGTTGATCCGAAGATTCTGCTGCAGCAGCAGGCCTTTGCCCTTCCGATCCTCGGAAAGGTACACGATCCCGGCCGCCATGGCCTCCCGCGCATCGCGGAAGTGAACTTGTCCGCCGTCGAGGGTGATGGCGCCGTGGCCGGGGCGCAGGCCCACCAGAGCCTCAAAAAGTTCGGTGCGGCCGGCGCCGATCAGGCCGCCGAAGCCCAGGATCTCGCCGCGGTGCAGGGTCAAGGACGCATTTTCCACAAAGCCCGGCACGGCCATGTCGCGAACAGTCAGAACCGTCTGCTCGGAGGCGGTCGCGGGCTTCTCGGGATAGAGCTTGGACATATCGCGGCCGACCATGAGGCGGGCCATCTCAAGAGGCTCAAGCCCTTCGATGTCGCGGGTTGCAACATGACGCCCGTCGCGCAGAACCGTCACGCGGTCGGCCACCGCCTTCACCTCGTTGAGGCGATGGGAGATATACAGCACCGCCACGCCCTGGGCCCGCAGCTTGCGGATGATCTCGAACAGGCTTTCGGCCTCAATGGGCGTCAGAACGGCGGTCGGCTCGTCGAAGGCGACCACCTTGTGCGGCACGAGAAGCGCGCGGGCGATCTGGACCAGCTGCCGGTCGGCGATGGAGAGGTGGCGGACCTCGCGGTCGGGATCGATATTGGTGCCGAGCTCTTGCAGGATGGAGTGCGCCCGCTCTCGCATGGCCTTGTCGTCCACGAAGCCGAAGCGCTTGATCTCACGCCCCAGGAAGAGGTTCTGCGCAACGGTCAGATCGGGAGCGAGCAGAATCTCCTGGTGCACCAGAACGATGCCGTGAGCTTCGGCGTCCACCGGATCCGAAAAGGTAATCGGATGGCCGTTGAGGTGCAGGCGTCCCTTCGTGGGCGGAAGATGGCCCGACAGGATGCGCATAAGGGTCGATTTGCCGGCCCCGTTCTCGCCGATGACGGCATGAACCTCGCCTGGCCTCAGATCCAGCGAAATGCCGCTCAGGACCTCAATCGGTCCGAAGGATTTCGAGATGTTCTCTGCGCGAAGAACGGAATCCATCACCTGCTCCGGATGAGCAAAATCGCTCGCCTTCGATTGCGTGAAGGCGGTCACAAGAGGTCTTTACCGGATGCGGATCAACTGGACGGAACGGGAGCGGTCATTCGTTTCCTCCTGCTTGTCGACTGTTCCTCTGGCGGGACCCTTTTTGAAGTAGGGTTGTCGAACGGCTCTGCAACAACCCTATGTAATCGATTACATGCAACTTTACCGAAATGATGGCATCTGTCAAACAGAACCATAGTCGGGGGATAACCATGGACGAGTTGGGGCACAAAGACAGGGCTGAGCCGGAGGATACGCGGATCCGTGCCGCGCGAATCCAGGATGTCGCCCGTCTTGCCGATGTCTCGACCGCGACCGTGAGTCGGGCGCTCGCCAACCCGGAGCGGGTATCTCCCGAAGCCCGCGCCCGGGTTCTGGAAGCGATCGCGAAGACCGGCTATGTGCCCAACCCTGCCGCCCGTTCGTTGCGGTCGCAGAAGACCTTCATGGTGCTGGTCGTCCTGCCGGACCTGTCGAACACCTTTTTTTCCAAGATCCTGCGCGGCATCGAGGAGACGCTCTTCGAGGCCGGCTACGGGATGATCATCAGCGATCTCGACGGCTCGCCCGAGAAGGAGGCGCATTTCGCCGCCTTCACGGCGGCAGGCCGTGTGGATGGCGCTATTCTGCTCAACGGGCATCTGTTCGGGCAAAGCCGGGGCGGGGAGGGGCAGCCTGCCCGGATCGGGATCCCGCTCGTGGCTTTATGCGAGGCGATTCCGGGCGCCGACATTCCGCAGATCGAGATCGACAACCGTGCTGCCGCCTCGCGCATGACGCAGCATCTCGCCACATTGGGGCACCGGCGCATCGCCTATGTGAGCGGACCGGCGAACAACATCCTGGAGCGGGAGCGCTTCCTAGGCTTCAAGGAGGGATTGGAGGCCGTAGGTCTGCCGTTCGATCCTGCTCTCATTATTCCGGGTGACTATACGATCGAGGCGGGCGTAAGGGCGGGTCAGGACCTCGTCGCGCGATCCACCCGTCCGACTGCCGTGTTCTGCACCAGCGACGAGATGGCCATTGGCCTCATGCGCACGCTCTTCTCCGCCGGATTAAAAGTGCCCGACGACATCTCGGTCGCGGGGTTTGATGATATCGAATTCGCCGCCGTGGCCGAGCCATCGCTGACGACGATCCATCAGCCGCGGCGGGAATTGGGGCAAGCCGCGGCATCGGCCCTGATCGATCTCCTACAGGGACGCTCATCACCTAAAAGGATCCGTCTTGATACGGAATTGGTGATCCGAGACAGTGTGGCTTCGCTCTAGCGCAGGCCCAGGCTTGAGTTGGCTCTTCAAGGAAAGGGGGCGTCTGGCTAATCCCAAAAGGCGGTTCCAGTTGAGGGACTGATGTCTTACCATTCTCTGCCTCAATCTTCGGAAGTATGTTCGACGCCGCGCAGCCTTGCAGGAGATCGACCCGATGACCAAAATCGTCACTTCTCTCTTCCATACTGAGCAACATGCGATCGCTGCGGCAGATCGTTTGGAGCAGGCCGGTATTCCGAGAGCTGCGATCGACATCTGGTCGACCCCACACAATCTGGCTCCTCTTCTGGAGGATGACGGCGTGTCCCGTTCGGACGCCTATGCTTATGTTGAGGGTGTCGTGCGCGGCGGGTCGGTCGTCATCGTGAAATGCGATGATGCCAAGGTTGGCCAGATCGTCAGCATTCTGGATCAGGAGGGAGTACTGGACCTCGATGAACAACGGGCCGTCTGGCGCGCCGAAGGATGGGAAGGCGATCAAGCCACCGCTCAGCCTAGCGAGGCGAGCCACGGCCGGGTTCGTATCCAGCCACCGGTGCAGAAATAAGCGTGTCAGAACATCGAGAACGCGCCGATGAACAGCACCAGCACGAGGGCGATGAAGCCGATGTAGCCAGCAAGCGCTTTGCGTGAGTGCTGATGGGCATAGCTGTCCTTGCCGTTGCCATTCTGCCAGCGCACTGACGTTTCCTGATGCCGGGCGATATCGACCTGCTCCGGTTTCATAGGGTTGCCACCCGCTTCATCGTCCGTACCGAGAGGGGAAAGGCCAGGGTCGAACACCTCGTTCTTGTCCCCCGTGCGGCCGCTGTTGATGTCGCCCTTCAACTGAGCCGTGGTCGAGCCCTCGTTCATGGGAGGGGCATCCATCGGCTTGATCGTCTGTGTCGGAGGAATGTCGGTTTGGATGGGGTTGTCTGAACGCGTGGACATGGAAACGCTCCCGGGCTCCGCCGATGGGAAAACCACTGGGGGAGTGCGAGGTTCCTGCTCCGCACCTGCTATGCGGGCTGCTCGGTCAGGCCGGAAGCTGTTGTGCAGGCAAGAAAAAAGGCCGTTGTTGCCAACGGCCCGAAGTTTAGGGAGGAAACGCCCTAGAAGGGCTACAACGCGGCGACGCCAATCGCCGTGCTGCACCGCAATAAGTAGATGGAGCATCGGCAGGTTTCAAGATTAAAAGGTCAGCATCGTTGCCCAATTTTTCGCCTCCTTGCCAATCCGAGCTTCAGAGAGGTCTAGACAGGAGAGTGTCGGCAGACGCCAAATGAGTGGCATAAATATGCATGAGGTCCAGGATGCCGAAGCTGAACGCTGTGCTCGAATCCGCTCTCTATGTCGACGATCTGTCCCGAGCCAGAGAGTTCTATGAAGGCAGTCTCGGGTTGCCACTCCTGTTGTCCAACCAGCGCATGTGTGCGTTCGATGTCGGTGGCCGAAGCGTGCTTCTCGTCTTTCTCCGCGGAGGGTCAGTTGAGGACATGACAACGCCTGGCGGCACGATCCCCGGCCATGACGGACACGGTCCCCTTCATATAGGCTTTGCGGTTGCGGCCGAGGAGCTTGCCGCATGGGAACAGCGGCTGGAGGAGCGCGGGATTGCCATCGAGAGCCGGGTGAACTGGCCCCGGGGCGGCACTAGCGTCTATTTCCGCGATCCGGACGGGCACGTTCTCGAACTGGCGACGCCCGGGCTCTGGGCTACCTATTGATGGCCGGAACCCGGGCTGATCGGGATCAGGTGATGACGCTGGGCTCGTCGCGCCCCGTGCGCGCTGCGATCTCCGCAATCTCATTCGCCGCCTGCACGACGGGGGCCAGAACGTCGGCGGTCGGCAGGTCGTGCCGGTCGGTGTCGGGCTCGAAGCGTTCCAGATAGACCCGCAGCGTCGCGCCGGAGGTGCCGGTTCCCGACAGGCGGAACACGGCGCGGGCGTCCTCTTTGAACAGGATGCGGATGCCCTGCTTCGGCGTTACCGATTGGTCGACAGGGTCGGTATAGGCGAAGTCATCGCAGGACTCGACCGTGAGATCACCGAGGCGCTGACCGGGAAGAGTCGGCAGCTTTTGGCGCAGGGCGTCCATGAGTTCGTTAGCCGGTGCGGTCTCGAGCTCCTCATAGTCATGGCGCGTGTAGTAGTCGCGGCCGAATGCGGCCCAGTGCTCGCGCACGATCTGGTCCGCCGGCTTCTTCGTGACCGCCAGAATGTTGAGCCAGAGCAGCACAGCCCAGAGCCCGTCCTTCTCGCGGATGTGGTTGGAGCCCGTGCCCGCGCTCTCCTCGCCGCACAGGGTGATGAGGCCTGCGTCCAGGAGGTTGGCGAAGAACTTCCAGCCCGTGGGAGTCTCGAAGAAATTGATGCCGAGCTTCTTGGCCACTCGATCGGCGGCGCGGCTCGTCGGCATGGAGCGCGCGACTCCAGCCAGACCCTTGGCGTAGCCGGGCGCGAGATGTGCATGGCTCGCGAGGATCGCGAGACTGTCGCTCGGCGTCACGAAAAGCCCTCGCGCCACGATCATGTTGCGGTCGCCGTCGCCGTCGGAGGCTGCGCCGAAATCGGGCGCATCGGGCCCGAGCATCAGGTCCATGAGGTCATGGGCATGAACTGGGTTCGGATCGGGGTGGTGGCCGCCAAAATCGGGCTTCGGCTCCCCGTTCACGACGGTGCCTGCCGGCGCGCCGAGACGGCTCTCAAGAATGGCCTTCGCGTAGGGGCCGGTGATGGCGCTCAAGGCATCGAAGCGCATGCGAAAGCCCGAGCGGAACAGATCGGCGATCTTCTCGAAATCGACCAGCTGCTCCATCAGCTCGGCATAATCGGCCACCGGATCGATGACCTCGACGATCATGTCGCCGACCTTGGTCGGGCCAATGCGGCTGAGATCGATATCGGGCTCATCGACGATCTTGTATTCGGTGATGGCGCTCGCCCGCTTGAACACGGCTTCCGTGAAGGATTCCGGCGCCGGCCCGCCATGGGCCATGTTGAACTTGATGCCGAAATCGCCATCCGGGCCACCCGGATTATGGCTTGCGGACAGAACGAGGCCACCGATCGCCTTGTGCTTGCGGATCACGCAGGATGCGGCCGGTGTCGATAACAATCCCCCTTGTCCGACGAGAACACGGCCGAAGCCATGGGCGGCTGCCATCCTGATAGCGATCTGAACCACGGAATCGTTGAAGTAGCGCCCGTCGCCGCCGATCACCAAGGTCGAGCCTTGCGCCCCTTCCACATTGTCGAAGATCGACTGGATGAAGTTTTCCACATAGCGGGGCTGCTGGAAGACAGTGACCTTCTTGCGCAGGCCGGATGTGCCGGGGCGCTGATCGGAAAACGGCGTTGTCGGGATACGGGTCGTCACCATCGGGGCTGATCACTTCCTTGCGTGGCTCTTGGAGGACGCTTCGCGGGCCTTCTCTGGTCTTGGGAAGGACCAGCGACCATTCTAGGGTCGTTTCGACCAGATGCCACTGCCAAGATGAAGGCAGCATGAAAGCCGACTTGCCATTCATCCGCCCGCAGCCCTGACCTCCGGGGTGCCGGCTCTGGTCGCGGCGGATGCGCTTCCTATGTGCAGACCTGATACCTGAACCATAAGCTCAATATTCCCGGGAGAACGCGATGAACCAGACCCGCCGGAGCCTCCTCGTGACGATGGCCGCCGCTTCCGCAGCCTCAGCCCTTTCGCCATGGCAGGCTTTGGCGCAATCCGATTACCCCACGAGGCCGGTCCGGGTCACCGTCCCCTATGCGGCCGGCGGCGGAACGGATTTCTTCGCGCGGCTCGTCTTCGGCGCCATGGGAGAGCAGCTGGGGCAGCAGTTCGTCGTCGAGAACAAGCCGGGGGCAGGCACCAATATCGGGGCGGAGGCCGTCGCCCGGGCCGAGCCCGACGGCTACACATTGCTTTTGGGCGATTCGGCCACCTTCGCGACGAACCGCTCGCTCTATCGCAAGCTCTCCTTCGATCCTTACAAGGACTTCAGCCCGATCTCCTTGACTGGTCGTTTCGCGCTCGTGCTGCTCGTCAACACGAACAAGCTGCCGGTGAACTCCGTCCAGGAACTGGTGGCCGAGGCGAAGAAGACGCCCGGACGGATCAACTATGCGACTCCCGGCTTGGGCAGCCCGTTCCACCTGGCGACGGAACTCCTCTCGCAGGGCGCTGGCATCAAGCTCACCCATGTGCCCTACCGGGGTGCCGCTCCTGCCGTGCAGGATCTGGTAGCGGGACAGGTAGATATGATGTTCATCGACTTCGCAACGGCCCGCTCGCAGCTCTCTGGCCCCGTCAAGGCCATCGCCGTGGCTTCCCCGAAGGAGTTCTCCGGCCTGCCGGGAGTGCCACCCGTCGCTGCCGATTTCCCAGGCTTCGAGGCCTGGGCCTGGCAGGGCTTCGTCGGCCCGGCGCGCCTGCCGCAAGAAATCGTCACCAAGCTCAATGACACCTATCGGCAGGTCGTCGCGAGACAGGACATTCGCGACAAGCTGACCGGCGCCGGGATCGACGTGCTCCAGAGCTCGCCTGCCGAAATGGCCTCCTACATGCAGGAAGAGGGCTCCAAATGGGAGAAGGTGATCAGGACCGCCAACATCACGCTGGAATGAACTGTCAATCGCTGGGGCCGCCTCAGTTGCGGTCCCAGCGATACATGCGCTGCTCACCCTCGAAGCAGCTCACCGCTGGCTCGACTTGAACTTTTTGGATCGTCGGCCTGTCTGGCAGTGCCGCGATCTCGCGGATGATCTTGGTCCGGATCGCATCGGCGAAGTGCTGGCTCTCCCGAACCGGCACGATGAACGAGCCTTCGCCGCCGATGACGCAGTTCCTGTAGTAGTGGTCGAGATGCTCCATGTCGCCGAAGCCACTTGGCCGTTTGAGCATAATGGGAAGGCCGTTGATGGTGATGCCCTTGGCGACGGCCTCGTCCCGCGCTGCGACGACGCCTCGGCCGCTGCTGTTGGGACCATCCCCGGAGATGTCGATGACCTTGCGGATCGGCTCGACGCCGGTCTGCTCCAGGAGCTTCGCGCCGAAATCGATGGCGCCGGAGATCGAGGTTCGACGGACGCGGCCGATAGGAGTGCTGCTCAAGCCATCGGCGAACTTTAGAGCGCCCTCAGGGCCGTCGATGATCGTCCAGGGCACGATGACGTTCTGATACTCCGCGCCCGACCATTCCACATAGGTGACGATAATCCGCCCCACCATGCCGTTGCGGATGGCCTCATGCACTTGCGGCGAGCGGAAGGCCTCCATGAATCCTTGGCGCTGAAGTTCCTGCTCGTCGGGGTCCATGGAGCGCGAGACATCGACGGCCAGCACCAGGGCGACATCGACCTCGCTCTCCGCCCGGGCGCCGGGTGAGCACAGCCACAGACCCGACAAGACAGCCGCGAGAGCCCCAAGAAGCCTTCGATTCATCTGTGCCTCCGTTCACCAGAGGCAAGAAGCTGACAGGAAACCTCCGGCCGGCAAGGTTCGATGACCCTGAGAAATGCCCCGCGGATGTCAATTTAACGTGACTTCTATGTCAAACGCGGGTGTTTGCCCCCGCATACACGCCGGTGGTGGACATCACGCCGAGCGGACTTCTCCTCCTGGCTTTACGCTTTATATGGGCGGCACGAAGGTTCGCCCATCAGGCCGGCGGTGCTCAGAAGGGACTCCCGCACATGTTGTCTATGCTCGATCGCTGGTCACCTTACGCCTTGGCTGCCCTGAGGATTGTCGCGGCGCTGCTCTTCATGGAGCATGGAACGCAGAAGCTGTTCGGCTTCCCGTTGCCTCCCGAAGGCGGCACGCCGCCCCTCCTGTCGCTCTTCGGCATCGGGGCCATCCTGGAATTCGTCGGCGGCTTGCTGATCCTGGTCGGGCTGTTCACCAGACCTGTTGCCTTCGTGCTCGCCGGCGAGATGGCTGCTGCCTATTGGATGTTCCACGCTCCCCAGAGCGCCTATCCCGTTCTGAACGGCGGGGATGCGTCCATCCTGTTCTGCTTTGTTTTTCTCCTGCTCGTCTTCACCGGTCCAGGGGCCATGAGCATCGACGGCGCAAGGCGGCCCGCTGGACCGCGTCATTCCTGGGAGCGCTGATCGGCCCAGTGTTCCAGAAACCTTTCGGCTCAACAGCAGAAAATTCCGGGTCCGCGGTGCGGGCTCCAGAACGGCGCCGCCGTTATCTACTCCGGAAGAGTTGGGTGATGACCCTGACGCCTGCGACTATGAAGTGGAAAGGCTGCCGTTAACCTTATAATTTTTGTTCATGACGCATGACCTTTGTGCGGCGAAAGCGTTAAGAGCACAGGCAGGTTGGTTGCGTAGGAGTTTGAACATGGCCGAGATCATCGCCTTCAAGGATCTCAAGAGAATCGCCGACAGGTGCGAGGTGCTGGGCCTTTTCGAACCCAAGCGCCCTTCAAAATCCAAATCCCGCTCCGAGAACGGATCCTTCGATTTTCCGAGCGCCCGCCCGTTCATCTCCGGTAACCTCACGGATCTGTTCGAGCACGCCAATGCGGTCGCGATGCGCCACCATCATGGGGACCCCAAGGTCTCGGCTATCATAGCCGAGAAGTGTTTGGAGCTGATCCAGGCCTTGGAGGAACATGCGAAGCCGGAGTAAGCTCTCAGGTTAAAGAATAAGACCAGCTTATCGAGACTTCGCTTTCGACCTTGAAGAGAATGCTGCCTGTAGGAGCACGCTCCCTTTGCGAAAGCAGGCTGTGAAAAGAACAATTAACTCTAAATCTCGAAGCATACGCCCGGGTGAATTCTTTTATTGATTTTTGGGGCATGTGGTCGCAATTATCATCGTTACAGTAGCACCTGTGGCAGGTTGAGTTCGCGCCCGAGTTCATGCGCCGCTCAAAGGCATGATGCCTCCCTGTCAGGCCGGTGAGAGTCCGGCAGGTTCGTTCCCAAAATTCATTTGCCCGAGGTCGATCGTTCGGCATGCCGCCGTTCGGTCGAGGTCCGGAGGCGTTCCGGTGCGGCCATGTTGAGTCTTTTTCTGTCGTCCGTCCGCTCAGAACGACCCTTTATCCGCGGCGTTCTGTTGCCTGTCGTCCTGGTCGCCTTCACGACATTATCGATGGGGGCAGGGGCAATTCTCTGGGCCGTCAACAGGAGCAACGACATCTCCGCCGAACGTCAGCTCCGCACAACCGAGGCCAGCATAAGGGCCGCTGTTCAGGAACTCGCTCAGCAGCAGGAAATGGTCGCCATCTGGGACGACGCCGTGGTGGAGCTCAGCAAGCGCTCCCTGGATCTCAAATGGGTCGATGCCAATTTCGGTATCTGGCTCAACAAGACCTTCGGACAGGATGAAATCTATATCCTCGATGAGCGCAACGAGCCGCTCGTCGCGACTGTCGGGCCTAACCGCGTGCCCGCGCAGGAATACGAGCGGGTGAGAGCGAGCGTCAGCGACCTGATCGCCGGCATCAGGGGCATTCCAAATTCCCTGCATCATGCTCACGTGATAGACCCTGCGAGAGCATCCTACCTGAAGACCGGCCATGCTATTCACGACGCCCATCTGCTCGAGCTCAATGGCCGGCCGGCGGCCGTGAGCGTGATGAAGATCATCCCCGAATCCGAGGATGTTCCCTATCCTCATGGCAGGGAGTTTCTTCTGCTCGGCATCCGCTTCCTCGATGGAAGCTTCATCACGCAGCTGTCGGAGCAGAATCTGATCGACGGCCTGCGGTTCTCCAACACCGATACACCACAGTTGGGTGAAGTCTCGGTGCCGGTGAAATCGGATGTCGGCCATCTCATCGGCTATTTCATCTGGAACCCTGACTTGCCGGGGGACCGCGTCCTCAGATCGGTCGGCCCGGTGATGGCCGCTGCTGCTGCCATGATCCTTCTCTTGCTCGGTGCTTTGGTGCGTCGTTTGCGGCAGTCCACGCGGACACTGGAGAAAACGGTTCTCGAGCTGAAGGCCAGTGAAGCGCAGGCCCACCATCTTGCTTTCCATGACGTGCTGACGGGCCTGCCCAATCGCGCCCTGTTCGAGGATCGGCTCAACCATACGATTGCCAGGATGCGGGACGGTGAGCGGGTTGCCGTCATGATGCTCGACCTGGATCGATTCAAGCATGTGAACGACACACTCGGCCACCATGCAGGTGACAGCCTCATTCAGGAGTTCGCGGCCCGTCTCTCGAAGCTTGTGAAGGGTGAGGTTATTATCACCCGGCTAGGCGGAGACGAGTTTGCCATCGTACAGACCCTCACGTCAGGAACCGATGCACCGCAGGCCTTGTGCGAGCGCATTCTTGCGGCATCTACGCAGCCCTACAATGTTCTCGGCAATCAGATCTTCGTCAGCGCCAGCATCGGACTCGTGCTCGCTCCGGACGCCGGATTGGATCGTATCGATCTCCTGCGCAAAGCGGATATTGCTCTGTATCGCGCCAAAGGCGAAGGGCGGAACTGCTATCGTCTCTTCACGCCGGAGATGGACGAAACCATCAGTGCCTCCAGGGTCATCGAAGAGGATCTCCGGGCGGCGCTTGCGACAGGAGAAGGGCTTGAGGTTGCCTATCAACCGCAGATTTCCCAAGGCGGTTCGGTTGTCGGCGTGGAGGCCCTTGCCCGGTGGCGCCACCCAACACGCGGCTATATCCAGCCAAGCCAGTTCATTCCTGTCGCGGAGCAGACCGGTCTGATCGTTCCACTGGGAGAATGGATCCTGCGTCAGGCCTGTCATGCCTCCCGGCGCTGGCCCGATCTCTTCGTTTCCGTCAATCTCTCGCCCGTTCAGTTTCGGTCGAACAACTTCGCCAGCCGCCTGATCTCCATCGTTCGTGAATGTGGAGGACATCCTCACCGGATCGAACTTGAAGTCACGGAAGGTGTCCTTCTTGAGGAAGATGCGAGGACAACGGATGCTCTTCGGAAGCTGCGGGAATCAGGCTTTCGCATTGCCCTGGATGATTTCGGAACCGGCTATTCGAGCTTAGGCTATCTTCACCGCTTCGAAGTCGACAAGATCAAAATCGACCGTTCCTTCACCCAAAGCCTGGGAGAGGGGGGCAAAGCCGCGACCGTCATCAGGGCAATCGTTGCACTGGGCCATGCCATGTCGATTACCGTGACGGCAGAAGGTGTTGAGACAGAAACACAGCGGAATTTCCTGGATACCGCAGGCTGTAACGAGATGCAGGGCTTTCTGTTCTCGAAAGCCGTACCGGAAGAGCAAATCATGCGGCTGCTCAGCCGCTCGTCGTCAGATAAGGCGCAGCATTATGTGAATACGATGTCAGTCACAAGTATTGGATGAGTTGATCTTACGCGTTATGGTCAAGCTTATCTTGATCTAGGCTCTATGGAATTGAGATGCTATCACAGAACCACGATGAAAGGACGGGGTACCTCTTAGGTGACGTTAAGGAAGAGGAACTAAATCTTCCAGCCATCGTTGTCGCCACGCCTGATCCAAACGGATCGGTTCCCTGGACATGGTTCCCGCTTCTTTTGTTCTAGCCTGCGTATTCTAGGTAGGCGGCGCCATGATCCATGACTTCGATGAACACTACCAAGGGGCTAGAGCCAGCATGGGCCATAACGTCGTCTACAAAGAGCAAATCCTCCCCATCGCTCAGGATCCTTTTCAGAACATCACCACAGTTCTCATCTGCCAGAACATTCTTCTCCGAACCGGCATTAGTCATATCCTTTCGGGTACCCGCTTCGACATCGCGGAGGAAGCCGGAGACCTCTCGACTTTCCCCGAAGGGGTCCCAATGCTCTTCCTCATCTGCGATGGGCGCTCCCCTGGAGAGTATTCTCAGACGGTCCAGGAACTGAAGGCGCAGCACCCTCATGCCCGGGTGGTGATCCTTACAGACAACATGGCTCCACAAGAAATCGTGCAAATCTGTAAAGAGGGTCTGGACGGGTTCTGCACGACGACAATGGCTCGGCATGCGATCATCAAGGCGCTGGAACTAGTGATGCTGGGTGAGACCTTCATTCCAGGATCGGTCGGGCTGGACCTGCTCGACCAACTCCGCGGCAGCCAGGCCGGCAGTCTGGGCCAAACGGTTTCCCTCATGCCTGCCAACGATCCGGCTCTTCTCCTGAATAAACTCTCGGAGCGCGAGTCGCAGATTTTGCGCTGCCTGACCCAAGGGGCCTCGAACAAGCTGATCGCCCGTGAACTCGGAGTGGCGGAAGCGACCGTGAAGGTGCATATCAAGGCCATCCTGCGAAAGGTGAAGGCCGTGAACAGGACCCAGGCAGCCATGTGGGCCGCCGGTCACTTCGCCTCAGGGCAGGAAAGGGAGTCCTTGGTTCCAGGCGAGTAGGGAACGCTCAGGACTCTGTAAGGATTCAGGTTTATCGTCCATCCGGAACAGGGCGCGCGAAAACCTCGCGCGCCCTACCTCTTTGGGGGTAGCTCAAGTGGCGAGTTGCGGATCAGTCGACACCGGCGCTAAGCCTGACAGCACCCTGATGGTGCGCCGGATAAAGACTCCAGTGACAGCGTACTGACGCCCCAGGCTTGAACTGAAAACAAACATCTAAATGATGCGGTGGGGCAAAGATGGATTACCAGGTGGAATTGGTGGCTCGTGCATTCTTTGAGGCCGAGCACGAGGACTTCTTGTGGGACAGCGAAGCGGAACTGGTCAGGGACGAGTTTCGCGAATACGCCCGCAACGCCATCAGTCTTCTCGAAGAAGACATCGGCGTTCTCCTGATGGCATTGCAGCGTGCCACGGCCGAGGAGCATCCTGAGCGGTCCCGGGCCGCAGCCTAAAAATCTGCCTTTTTGATCAAGTTGCTTGAGATCCCTGACGAAGCGCGGGCATCTCAAGCACGCTGGCGCTTATCCTTATCCAAGCACGAGAGTGCCAGTGATCAATGGGTGTCCGGTGGCAGATCCGCAATCCGTTTGATCTCATAGACAACCAGCATCAGAAAAACCGACATGATCACAAGCCCGAGCGCGCTTGTGAAAACGCTCGCGCTGACGCCTGAAGCCGAAGACACGATGGCCAGCAGGATCAGGAAGGGAAGCCCAAGGGCAATGGCGAGAACGGCAAGAAACGACCGTGGCATGGAATGGACGCCCTTCATTCGAGAAAGAGATTTTAAGGAATTCAATAGCCTTCAAATCGTGGAGAAAATGAGATTGCGCTCTGGCTCCGCCTGTCTCAAGTCTACCCGGTGAATATAACTCGCAAGAGTTATCCGGTCAGAAACCCCATCGCTGTGCCTTCGCGACGAGGAAGTCACGAAAGACCTGAACCCGTGCGACCGAGCGCAGCTCCTCCGGGTAGACCAGGTAACTGTCGAGGACCGGCATCTGCACATCGCGGAGAACCTGCTTCACCCGGGGATTGCCGCTCATGGCGTAATCCGGCGCCATGCCGATGCCGGCTCCGTTCTCGATGGCCGTGCGCAGAGCAAGGCTGTCATTCACCACGAAACGGCTCGGACGGGGATCCTTGGGATCGCGTCCCAAGCTGGTCAGGCGGTGCAGGTCGAGGATGAAAGTCGGCTGGTCGCCTCCCAGGCAGAGGAGCGAGTGATTGTCGAGATCCTCGATCCGCTCAGGCTCTCCGGAGCGCTCGAGATACACATGGGCCGCATAGGCGTGATACTGGATCGTGAAGAGGCGGCGCTGGATCAGGTCCGGTTGTGCCGGCCGCCGCAAGCGGATGGCGATGTCGGCTTCGCGCATGGAAAGATCCAACTCTTCGCTCGTCAGGATCAGTTGAACGCGGACCTCCGGGTACAGGTCGAGAAATTCCTTGATGCGCCGCGCCAGCCAGATCCCCCCGATGCCGACCGTGGCGGTGACCCTGAGCTCTCCGGCCGGCCGCTCGCTGGTTTCCGTGAGGCGCTGACGGGTCTCATCCAAGCGCAGGCGGATGTCCTGAGCGGCGCGGAACAGCACCTCTCCATGCTCGGTGAGAATGAGCCCCCGGGGATGGCGATGAAAGAGCGGGACCTTCAAGTCGTGTTCGAGGGCGCTGATCTGGCGGCTCACCGATGACTGGTTGACCCCGAGCTTCTCGCCGGCACGGGTGAAGTTCCCGGCCTCGACCACCTCGTAGAACAATCTGATTTTGTCCCAATCCAAGACAGATCCTCAAAACGGAAGCGGGTTCACCGTGCCTGATTTCCGATGGGAAGGCGGCATGGGTAACTGGTCAAGTGCTTCAATTGCAAAATGCAATCCGATCCTGCGCCTGACGAAGGATTATTCCAGATCGCGGGAACCCGCTACAGGAAAGACGATCAGGTCATCTCCAAAGAATGACATTGATGTCGACCGATGAGCGGGCCTTGTTGCGATAGTATTCCATGAGGCTTGGTGAATGCCGAAGAGCAAATTTCGTTAACTTTACCCAAGGGTAGATCAAACGAAGTGAAGGCATTTATTGACTTCTTGAGCCATCGTGTGAAAATTCAACGTAGCGATACGCCACAGACATGGCGGGTTGGACGGCATACCCTAGCGATGTGCGTCCAAAGGCATGATGCCGCCCCGCCATACCGGTGCAAGCCCGGTATGCTCCCCCTCAAAATTGAAGCTTTTGCACCCCCACGGCCGCATGGCCAAAGGTCGCGTTATGAACAGGTCTGCTGCCGCATCCGAGGCATTGGCGGCATCCTCGGGCCCATGGCTGACACGCCCCTTCCGGGGGCTGATCGGCCGGTTCGGGATCGCCTTCTTCATGCCGGTGCTCGAGGCGACGCTGCTGATCACCCTGCTGGCGCTGGCGCTGCCCGCTGCCCTGTTGCAGGTCTACGACCGGATTCTGCCGAACAAGGCCACCGGAACGTTGGTCGTTCTCGCCATCACGGTGGCTCTGGCCATTCTGCTGGAGGCGCTGCTTCGGCATGTGCGGGGCAGGCTTCTGGCCCGAATGGCCGCCACCTCTGAGGCGCAGGCGCATCGTCAGGCCATGGAGTGCCTGCTTCATGCTCCCCTCTCGGCCCTGGAAGCCAACGGCAACGGCTATTACGCCGAGCGCCTTTCCGCCATCGGCACCCTGCGCGAGGCATGGTCGGGCCCGGCCCTTCAGGCCATGCTCGATCTGCCCTTCGCACTGCTTTACTTGGCCGGGATCTGGTATCTCGCCGGCCCGCTCGTGCTGGTGCCGCTGGCGTTGCTGATCGGTGTCGCTCTGCTTGCCGCCTTGACAGGCCGGCGCGTGCGTCGCGCGGCCCAGAACCTCGCACTCGCCGAGGAGCGCCGGTTCAACTTCCTGTTCGACACGTTGAGCTGCATCCATCCCATGAAGGTTCTCGGCGCCGAACCTCTGCTCGAGCGCCGCTACGAGCGCCTGCAGGGCGGCTCCGCACAGATGCGCCGAACCCTGGCTCAGGCCATATCAGCCGGCCAAGAGGGCGGGCAACTGCTGGCCCAGGCCGCCACCATCGGCGTGGCGGCTTTCGGCTGTCACATGGTGCTGAACGGGCAGCTCAGCGTCGGCGGCCTTGGTGCCTGCACCATGCTGGTGGGACGCACGATGCAGCCGCTGCTCGGTGGCGTCGCTCTCTGGTCGCGTCTTCAGTCGCTCGCGGAAAGCCGGCGGCGGGTCGCGGAGATTGCGCTCTTGCCGCAGGAGCGGCATCTCGACCGGCCGGCGCTGCATGTTTCGGACGGCCATGTGGTTCTCGACAACGTTCGTCTGCGCAATCCTCCCCACACGGATTGGCTGTTCGATGGTCTGACCCTCGATATCAAGCCCGGGGAGATCATCGGCGTCACCGGTGCGAACGGCTCCGGCCGTTCCGCCATGCTGCGGCTGATCGCAGGCGACCTTCCTCCAACCGAAGGCCGCATTACGATCGACGGACAGGATCTCGCGCAGGTCGAGATGGGGCCGGCACGCCGGCATGTTGCCATCGTGCCGCCCGATCCGGCCCTGGTGCGCGGCACGCTCTTGCAGAATCTCACCATGCATCAGCCGCACCGGGAGGCCGCTGCACTGCATCTCGCGACGCAACTCGGTCTGGATCAGGTGGCCGGCGCATTGCCCGGCGACTGGCACACGCCCGTCGGCGTTTCGGCCACGCCCCTGCCGCGTGGGGCAGCCCAACGCATCGGCGTCGTACGTGCGCTCATCGAGGAGCCGCGCATCCTCCTGCTCGACGACATCACATCGCAGATCGACGGCGACAGCGATGCGAGGCTCGCCCGGCTCCTGGCCGGGCTGCGCGGCAAAGTCACGGTCATCATCGTCACCCACCGTCCCTCGACGCTCGGGATCGCGGACCGCGTCTTCGCGATACGTGACGGGAGACTGGAGCCTGTGTCATGACCCTCGTGATGGAGTGCGGCCCTCAGGCTCCGGTGCATGTGTCGGAGGACCTTCTGACGCCGTCCGATCTGGCCCGCTGCCTGCCGGTTCTGCTGTGGCTGATGGAGTGGTCGGGCAGCGCGGACGATCTGCTCTCGGCACTTCCGCATGCGAAACCCGACATCGATCTCACGGATCTGCGCAACACGCTGGCCGTACTCGGCTACCCCACACGGATGCAGGGGCTTAAGCGGGGAAGTCTCGACCTGCGGTGCCTGCCGGCGATCCTTCTGCCGCCGGGAAGGGCCGCCGCCGTCGTCTACCGCGACGAATCCGGTCAGCTGCTGATATTCGATGGCGCTACCGGGGATGTGAAGCCCTGTGCGCCGGAGAAATTGCGCGGCACCTTGATCCTGACCACTGATGCGAATGCTGAATCACCCCGCCAGAGCTGGTTCAGCGGTATCGCACGACGGTTTCGCGGATCCCTGCCGCCTTTGCTCGCGATCAGCGGGCTGATGGCCGTGCTCGGGCTTGCGGTTCCGATCTTCACGATGGCGGTTTTCGACACGGTGGTTGCCGGCTACAGCCCGCAGACGCTGCCCATGCTCATCATCGGCGTTGCCGCTGCTGTCGTGCTGGAGGTCCTTTTCCGCAGCATCCGCCAGCGTGCCCTGCTGCGCATCGCGGAACGCCTAGATCGCCTGGTTCCGAGCGCCGTCTTCACCCAGCTTCTATCCTTGCCGACCGCGCTCGTGGAGCGGGCAGGCACCGCATCCCAGGTCTCCCGCCTGCGCGACTTCGCGGCGATCCGCGAGTTTCTCACCGGCAGTTTCGCCGTCGCTCTTCTGGACCTGCCCTTCACGATCCTCGTCGTGGTGCTGATGGTGGTTCTCGGCGGATGGATCGCGCTCGTGCCTGTTGGAACGGCAGTTGGATTCGTTCTTCTGTTTTGGATCTCCCGCAGCCCCATGCGCTTGGCCATCGATCAGGCCGCTCGCGCTAATCAGGCGCGGGAAGCCCTGGCTGTCGAGGCGCTGGAAACAGTGCGCACGCTGAAGCTCGGGGGAGCGGAAGAACGTTGGATTGACCGTTACGCTGCCGCTGCCGCCGCCGCCGCCGTGGCCTCGGCACGGGTCGGCACCCTGACGGGTTCGGTGCTCGCCGCAAGCCAGGCGCTCGTCACCCTGTCGGGTCTGGCTGCGGTGGTATTGGGCGTCCTCGCGGTTCTGTCCGGTGCAATGACGGCTGGTGCACTGATCGCCGGCATGATGCTCATCTGGCGAGTCTTAGGCCCGATGCAGACATGCTTCGTGATGCTCTCGCGTTGGGAGCAGACGCAGGCCTCGATCCGGCAGGTGGACGGATTGATGGCTCTTGAAACGGAGCGCCCGCCGCCGCTCGAGGCCCGCATGGCGCCGCCCGAGCAGGGCGCCATCGTGTTCCACCGGGTGACCTTGCGCTATCTGCCGCAATCCGAGCCCGTGCTGGCCGGCGCTAGTTTCGCCATTCAGCCCGGTCAGGTTGTAGCCGTCACCGGTGCGGAGGGTACGGGCAAATCGACCCTGCTGCTGCTGACCGCAGGCCTGTACCGGCCGCAGGGCGGTCTCGTGCGCATCGACGGGCATGACGTGCGTTCCTTCAATCCGGCCGTTCTTCGTCGCAGCATCGGCTGGGTGCCGCAATCGCCGGGTTTGCTCTACGGCACGATCGCCCAGAACCTGCGTCTGGCGCGGCCCAGTGCCTCCGATGCGCAGCTGCGCGCCGCTGCCGCGGAGGCCGGCGTGCTGGACGCCATCGAGGCGCTGCCGCGCGGCTTCGATACCCGGGTTGGCGACAACCACAGCGGCCGCCTGCCGCGCAGCATCCTGCAGCGGATCGCGCTCGCCAGCGCCTTGCTGCGCGACGCGCCCATCCTGCTTCTCGACGAACCTGTCGCCGGACTGGACGATGCCTGCGCCAAGGCGTTCACGGACGTCATCGCCTCCCGAAAGGGACGCTGCACGATCCTCATGGCAACGCACAGACCGAGCCACATTCGGCTGGCCGACCGGATCCTGCGCCTGCGAGACGGGCAGGTGGAGGAGGTGGATCAGCCTGCTCCCGCTGGTCCACGTCCGACACGCACGCCGGTGGGCATGCCGCTGGCGAACGCAGCCTTCGCCAATCTTTCTGCTAACAATCCCAGAGTTGGTTGATGAGCACCGCCGCAACACCCGCCTCCATGGCACCTCTGCCCCGCGCCGGCCGTCAGCCGCGTCCCGACAGCCACGTGCTCGCCCTCGAGGAACTGCGCATCTACGGTTTGGAGCGAGCCGTCGTTCTTGGAACGGGCCTGCTGGTGGCGACAACGCTCGCCTGGGCTGCGCTCACCCATGTGCCGGAGGTGGCCATCGGCACAGGCGATCTCGCCCCGACGGTCGCGCCAGCTCCCGTTCAGCATTTCGAGGGCGGCATCGTCACGCAGGTGCTGGTTCACGAAGGCGACGTGGTCGAAGCCGGTCAACCCCTGCTGCGCATGAACGATGCGGCAGCCCAGGCCGAACTGTCCCAGGCGCGTCTGCGCCTGGAGTCGCTGCAGTTGCAATCTCAGCGCCTGACGGCGGCGGCGGAGGGCAACATCACGGCGGTCGAATGGCGCGGTCGCGAAGGAACTGCTAGCATCACCATTGCCGATGCAGGAGGGGAGGGCAGCGCGATGCCGTCCCTGACCACCAGTCTCTTCGTTGCGCCCCAGCGTGCCGCGCTGGATTCACGCCTTCGTTCTCTGAGCGACAGGATTGCCGTGCTGCACGAGCAGGTGGCGCAGCGGCGCAGCGAGATCGCAACCCTGTCCGGGCAGATCTCGGCCCTGCAGGAGCAGATGGCGCTCCATTCCAAGGAGCTCGGCATTCGCGAGGAACTCGGCCGCAATGGGCTGACCACGCGGCTCGCGGTTCTTGAGGCGCAACGTCTGCTGATGAGTGCGAAGGCCGAGCATGAGCGGCTGAACGGCCAGCATGCCACGGCCCTGCGCAGTCTGGCCGAGGCGGAGGCCCGCATCTCGGAAATGCAGTCCGCCGCTGTGGACGAGGCCCGGCAGGAGGCTGCCCGTGTGGCGTTGGACATTGCCGAAACGGCGGAAGCCGTCCGCAAGCTGGAGGATCGTGCGGAGCGGACGCTGCTGCGCGCGCCGGCTGCCGGTGTCTTGCGTGGGCTGGCGGTTCACCGCTCCGGCACAGTGCTGCCGCCCGGCGGGTTGATCGCCGAGGTCATGCCGCAGGATGCACCGCTCGTGGCGGATGTGCGGATCATGCCGCGCGACATCGGGTTCATCGAGGTCGGTCAGCCCGTGCATGTCAAGGTGCAGGCCTTCGATTATGCGCGCTACGGTGCCGTCGACGGCGTTGTGGAGCGCGTCTCAGCCGGCACGTTCCTCGACGAGCAGCGGCAGCCGCATTACCGCGTGCGCGTCGCGCTCAGGCAGCAGCATGTGGGCCGTGATCCCGGCAAGGCGCAGCTCGTGCCCGGCATGACGGTTCAGGCCGACATCACGACCGGCAACAAGACAGTGCTGCAATATCTGCTGAAGCCGATCTATTCCGCCATGGCGGCATCTTTCCACGAGCGTTGAGGACGCCGATCGCATGAGCCAGCAACCCGATCCGACCATCCCGTTCGACGCCAGTGTGGTTGATGAGGAGGCGCTGCGCGCCCTGCGGGCCGTTCAGCGCAGCCTCCCGATGGGTGACGGAGGTGCCAGCGGAAATCTGGTGGGCGGAACGGAGGCGGTTGCAGCCTTCGGAATGGTGAGAGGCGGGCCTTCGGGTGGCATCACTCTCGGCGCCCATGAGATCGACCCTCTCGAATGGAACCTGGCGCCGGCGCCACAGGACGGGTCCCTGAAGCCGCTGGATCTCGCGCCCCCAGCCAAACCTGCGATCACGCTGGATGAGGGACCAGCCGGTATCGATCTATCGGAGTCCGCAGCGCCGGCTCCCTTCGTCGGCCTCAGGGCCAACCTTGCACGGTCCTCGTCGCGTTACATCGGGACTGAATCGAATGATTCATCCGTTCAGATCACGTCTCCGGTATTCGCCGACACTCCTGACAATCCAGCTGTCGTGACGCCGCCCACTACCTCAAGGCCGAATCCGGAGGAATCGGCCGACACCCTCGCCGACCCACCTGACGTCATTGCGCGCGATGTTGTTGGTATGGAGGACGGTTCGATCCGTCTTGATCTGTCGGCGGGGTTGGTGGACCGGGACGGCTCGGAGGCGCTCACCCTCAGCATCCTGGGCGTGCCCGCAGGCGCGGTGCTCTCCCACGGCACCCGGCAAGCGGACGGCTCCTGGAGCATCTCCGCCTCCGATCTTTCCCAGCTCAGCCTGACCCCGCCCGAGCACTTCTCCGG
>NZ_JADQDN010000003.1 GCF_015694425.1 Microvirga terrestris | reverse complement strand
GAGCGGGCGAGCTGGCCGACCTCGTCCTTGCGCTCGACCCCCGTGACGCTCACCTCCAGATCGCCCGAAGCCAAGCGGCCCATCGCTCCCGTCATCGAACCCAACGGACGCGTCACACCGTAGATCGTGATGGCTGCAAGGAGGCCGATTGCCAAGGTCAGGCCGACAACGGAGGAGGCAATCAGTTTGGCAGAGGTGAAAGAGGCGAGATCCGCCGCATCCTGCTTCTCCTGCTCCAGGGTCGTGGCATTGGCTGTGACAAGCTCGTCGAGCGCCTGCGTGGCTTTCTGGCGTATATTGCGTCCCTCGCCGCTGGAGAGCTTGAAGGCTTCGTCGCTTTCGTTGAGCTGAGCATGGGCAATGGTCCGGCCCATGATAGCGAAGTAGTCCTCGACGATCTTTTTCAATTGCTCGATGGTCGCGCGGCGCTCCGGCGTTTCGGACAGCGCAGTCAGGGACTCCAGCCCTTTTAGGGTTTTCTCCTTCGCCTCCCGGAAGGCCTGCTCGTAGACCGCCATTTCCTGGAAGCGCGTCTCAATGATCAAGTTCTTTTCTTGAACCGCCGCCTCGTTGACATTGGCCTTGATGTTCAGTGCCATGCTGCGCCGAGCTGCATGGACATCGACGATCTGCTGGGTTTCCGCCGCGAGCGTATCCAGAGCAGTTTTGGCGAAGATGATGAGGCCGATGGTGACAGCCATCATCACGAGCACCGGAATGGCCAGCTTTGCAATGATTTTGAGATTGTTCAAGGCGCGCATCGAATTTCAATGGCCTGCCCGCATCACCGCGGGAGGCGCGCGCCCCCACGACGCGCTTATCCAGGCTACGAAGTTCTAGCCGGGAATACATACCTGAGCTATTACGGTTAATACCTATTGCTGAAGTAAGATTTTATTAATTACTTAGAAAATCTAAGCAGAGATAAAGCTGAATTTACAATTCGTTAACAGATCGAATCTAGAAGCTGTTTCCGCTTCGCCGAAATAACTTTAGAGCACCACGATGCCGGAGTGCTTGGCCTTGGTGTCCGGCTCAACATGGATCGTGATCAGGGCGTCCTCCACATCGGCCTTCAGCGCTCGTTCCAATCGGTCGCAGATGTCATGGGCATCGGTCACGCTCATGGCACCCGACACGACGAGGTGGAAATCAATAAAGGTCATCCGGCCTGCATGGCGCGTGCGCAGGTCGTGCGCTTCGATGGCACCTTCCGCATTCAGAGCGATGATTTCCCGTACGCGGATGAGCGTGGTTTCCGGCAGGGCCTCATCCATGAGGCCGCCGATGCTCTCCTTGATCAGCCCCCATCCCGACCAGAGAATGTTGACCGCCACCATGGCGGCGAGCGCTGAATCGAGCCAGGCCCATCCAGTGAGCGGCACGAGCAGGAGGCCGATGATAACCACCGCCGATGAGACCACATCGGTGAGGAGGTGACGCCCGTCCGCCACCAGGGCGGGTGACCGCAGGCGCCGTCCGCGGCGGATCAAAGCCCAAGACCAGACCGCGTTGATCACGCTGGCCACCATGTTGACGGCAAGCCCCTGCATCGGAGCATCGATCACCCGCGGCGACATGAATCCGAAATAGGCTTCGCGCAGGATCGCAAGCGCTGCGACGATGATCAGCACGCCTTCGAGCACGGCTGAGAAATACTCCACCTTATGGTGGCCGTAAGGGTGATTGGCATCCGCCGGTGCGGCACTCAGACGAACGGCCATGAAGGCTGCCACTGCCGTCACCACGTTGATAACGCTCTCCAGCGCGTCGGAATAAAGCGCAATGCTGCCTGTGATGTAATAGGCGGCATATTTCAGGACGAAAACAACGGTTCCGACGAATATGCTGCCAATGGCAAGCTTTTGAATCTTGTCCATGGCACGTCACTTAAAAGTTGGCTCAGCGGGAAACAAGGCGAGCTTATAGGGCCTGTTTCTACAAGTGCAAGGACTTGTTTTTACTTGCAAATCGGTTGCAAAATCATGATGCTCGACGGAGCGATCGGCAGAATGTCAAGCCCGTTCCAGGATCGGCTGGCCTCACCTTTTCAAGCTCATGCCGCAACTTGGTGCAGCCGCCCAGAATGTGCATCACTCGGGGATCGCCGCCGCCTTCGCCATCAGCTTCTTATAATAGTTCGACAAGGGCGGGGAGAGCGTCTGGCATTGCTGGACCAGGGCCAAGGCTTCCACGCGCTTGCCCGCGCTGATCGTGTCGAGAAGCGTGGGATGCAGCTCCGTCAGCTGTGCAAGCGCCGGGTCCTGCTTGCACTGCTCGATTGGAGCCACGATGGTGAAGATCGCCGATTTCTCGCTGCGGCCTTTGACGGCGATGCGATCGAGTTCGATCAAGACGAAATGCTCCTGCAGGGCCTTCGCCGTGGCAGGGCCCAGCACGATCGAGACGCCGTATTCCTTCGACAGGCTCTCCAGGCGCGAGGCAAGGTTCACCGTGTCGCCGAGCACGGAGTAATCGTAGCGCCAGCGCGAGCCTACATTGCCCACCACGCAGTCGCCGGTGTTGATGCCGACACCGATAGCAAAGCGAGGGGCGTCCTCACCCTGCTCCTGCCGCAGCTCCTCATTGAGGATCTTGACCGCCTCCAGCATGCGCAGGGCGGCGCGTGCGGCGTTCAGCGGGTGATCCGGGCTGGGGAGAGGCGCGTTCCAGAACGCCATCACGCAATCGCCGATATATTTGTCGATGGTGCCGCCTTCCGCGAGCACTGCCTCCGAAAGCGGATCGAGCAGACGGTTGATGAGCGCGGTCAGCCGCTCCGGCTCGTCCTTCAGCTTTTCCGACAGGGTGGTGAAGCCGCGCACGTCGCAGAACAGGATGGACAGGTTGCGGCGCTCGCCACCCAGCTTCAGGGCGCTGGGGTCGCGGGCGAGCTGCGCCACGAGATCCGGTGACAGGTAGCGCGAGAACGCCTCCGACACGGTGCGGCGCAGATGTCGCTCGCGGGCATAATCGAGGCCGAACCGCGCTCCGAACACGGAGAGCGCTGCAGCCGCCGGCAGGGCGGGCGGCGCCCAAACCCGTCCAAAGCGCAGCAAAGCCCAGGCTCCGACGATGAAGAAGGCGAGGAGGAAGGTGGCTGCAAGCCCCGTCTTCCATGTGACGCCGCGGGTGGAGAAGGCAGCCGCGAGGAACGCTCCGGCGACCACGAGCAGCACCATGACCAGGCTGGGGAGCGGGAGCGCGTAGAGGTTATGGCGGAGGTTGTCGAGGATCGTAGCCTGGACCTCCACACCGGCCGTGAGCGTGCCCTCGGTCAGCGTATAGGGGGTCGGGAAGGTATCGGGGGCTCCCGCATCGGCAGTCGTGGCGGCCTGGAGGCTCAAGCCCACCAGAACGACCTTGTCCTTGAAATAATTAGGGGGAAGGAAAGTCTTCGGATCGAGAGCCTGATAATAGGATGCGGTCGGATACGAACGCCGGGGTCCGAAGTACTGGATCAGCGCCCCGTCAGGAGCGGGAGCCTGCGGCTCTCCCTTCAGCCGCAGCGCCTCGGCGGCGAAACTGCCCTGAATGGGTGGCATGCGGCGCAGGTAGGCATCGCCGTCGAGATGCATCGAGGCAATGCCTGGGACGGCGCCGGCATCCAGGAACTGATCGAGCGGATTGACTCGCGTGACCTGCGTGCCCTGCTCCAACGGCGTTGTGACATCGTCAGCTGCGAGCACCACATCCGGGCCGAGCGCGCTGGCGAGGGCTGTATCGGCTTCTGCCGTGGTGGGATCGGCGAAGATGATGTCGATGGCGATGACCTTCGCGCCGGCTGCGCGTAAGCTCTCGATCAGCTTCGCGTGGATGTCACGAGGCCAGGGCCAGCGCTGTCCAATCTCGCCGATGGAGGGCTCGTCGATAGCGACGATCACGGCACCGGGCTCAACAGGTAGCGGAGGGGCGATGACCGACAGAATGTCGTAGAGCCGCGCCTCGATGAGGCGGACAGGCGAGAAGAACAGAAACGGTATCAGCAGCGCCGCGATGATCCCGGCCATGGTGAAATGGCGCCAGAGAGGTTCTCCGCCGCCATGATCCCGTGTCGTCCCAGAACTCTTCACCTCAGAACCTAGCTTTCACACTCGCCTCGATGGTGCGACCCGGCCCGCGGATATCGGGAGCCAGTTCGAAATCCTCGTCGAACATATTGAGCACGCTCAGTCCGAACAGGAGGCGGCGATCCGGAGTCTCCCAGCTCAAGGCTGCATCTGCCGTCCAGTAGTCGTCAATCTCACGCCCCCGCAGGTTGCCCGAAATGTCTCCGAGGAAGGTGCCGGCAAGGGTGAATTTGAGCCGGCTCGGATGGACGAAGGTAACGCCCGCACGGGCGAACTTGCCGGCGATGAAAGGTACGTCGGCACCGGGTGCCTCTTCCGAACGAATGTCCGACGAGATCGTCCCGATGGTACCGAAGACACCGATCCCGTGGGTCAGCCAGAGGTTGGCCGTTGCGGCAAGCCGATCAACGCGCGCCTTGCCGATACCGATGTCATCGAAGCTGTAGGCGATCGGAAGATTTAAGTTTTGGGCATCCTGGCGCTGATATTCCACAGAGGTAAAGACATACGGCGACCATTCCGCATCCCAGCGCAGGGCCAGAGTTTTGGTTTCTCCGCCCAATTGCGTGGGCAGGGCATTCGGCACCAAGCCGACCGTGGTCACAGGCGCCAGGGTGAACGGGATGGGAGATCCCGTGTCCTGGCGGTAAGCCGCACGAAGCCATTGGCCCTCGACGGGTGAGATCCCGATCCCGACCCGTGGCGAAACCTCGTCATCCGCCGACTGACCTCCGACCTTGACCGTGCTGTGCTCGATGCCCGCCTGCGCCTCGATCCAATCGAAGGGGCGCCAGAAGACATCCGCGTAGAGGCGGGTCGTGCGGAAGCTTGTGCTCGATTGATCATTGATGTCGGTGAAGTCGAATGTTTCCGTCGCTGTGTTGTAGACGAAGGCTCGGCCCTCATTGCGGGTGATCGTCCGGCCCCTTTGTGCCTCGAAGCCATAATGTAGGGTCAGGTCGCCGAAACCGATCATGTGGGACAGGGCGGCCGAAGCGCCCTCCGTCCGCGTCCGGTCCCAATTGCGGCCTCCAACGATGAAGCCGGGGAAAGATTCGGCATTCGCCGTGTTCGTGAAGCTGCGGTTGATGGCGTTGATGCCGAAGACGGCGCCCGTCAGGACGTTGCGGTCGCTGAAGCTATGGCTCCAGCCTGCCCCACCCAGTACGGCGGCATTGTTCTGCGTCCCCTCGCCGAAGTTAGTCGGGGTGTTGATCGTGGCGATGGCCGGATCGTTGTTCGCGCCGGCCCCGAACACGAGGAAACGGTCGGCCGCCGAAGGCGCCATGCCAATGAAGAAGGAGCCGCTATTGGCATTCTCCCGGTCGATAAGATCGCGTCCGTTCGTCTTGAGGCGGTTTGCCGTGATATTGAAGGAGGTTGGAATCGGCTCGTTCGAGAAGCCCTGCACATTTGCATCCGCACCCCAGCCGAGGCGCCCATTGTGATGGAGGAGCGAGCCGCCCACTTCCGCGTCCACGAAGGGGCGACGATAAAAGTCGGGCCGTCCGATGCGGCCGGACACGGCCAGCGGATCGAAGAAGAGGCCCTGGATGGTGAGGTTGAATGCCGAGAGATCCAGGCCGACGCCACTCTCGATGTTTGAGACGTCCGGCCGGCCCGTCACGAGGCTGGGCCGCTCCACGGCCGACTGGTCGAAATAGCTCGAGGCGTCGAAGGGATCGAACACCCGGTCGCCGTAGAAGCGGGACCACTCGTTGAGGTTCAGGAAGCGGTAGGCCTGAGCCGGGTAGGAGCCGCCATCCTTGTTGATGGCAATGCCGGCGAAATCGCCGCCGCGCTGGCGGTAGCGGCGCAGAGTCTCACGAGCTGCGAGCACGGCCTGATCCGCCTGGTACTGATCGATGGCGATGCCCGTTCGCACGCTCGAGACGGCCGGATCGTTCGGGTCGAGCCGATCCGCATTGTCGAGAGCCTGGATCGCCAGCTCGTCGTCGCCGTTCTGGTAGTAGGAGGCAGCAGCCAGCAGAAGGCCCTGCGACAAGCCGGGATTAGCGGCCGATCCGGCGAGAATGGCCTCCAGGCCTTTGATCGCCTCCCCCTTCTGCATCAGGTAGCGGCCTCGGGCCAGATAGGCCACATGGAAGCCGGGATCGAGGGTGAGTGCCTTGTCGATCATCGCGCCCGCTTCCTCGACCCGGTACTGATCGAGAAGGAAGATCGCCAGATTGGCGTAAGCGACTGGGCTATACGGATCTTCCGCAATGGCCCGGCGCATGGCCTCTTCGGCGGCAAGCGGTCGGTCCCGGTCGGATTCAAAAAGGCCGAGCGTGTTCCAGAGGCCGGAATTGCCGGGCGCGATCTCGAGAGCCCTGCGCATGGCCTCGATTGCCGCGTTGACCTCGCCGTCGATGTCGCCGCGGATGCTGCTCTCGGCGGCAATCACCTCGGGATCCTCCGGGTCGAGGGCCTTGGCCCTCGCGATCGAGGCGCGCATCTCCTCGCGCCGGTTTAAGGCATAGGCAATCGTTGCCGCCGTCGTGGCAATCCGCGTATCGTTGGGGAAGCGCTTCGCCGCCGCCTTCAGGACCTCGGCCGCAGCATTTAGATCCTGCTTGAACGCGACCACATAGGCATGGGCCAGGGCCGCGAATGGATCGTTGCCCAGAGCCTTTGGCTCCGCATAGATCCGGTTCGGGTCGGCCAGCGATTGGGTGATATAGCGCCCGTAGGAGGCCAGCACGCGCCGCTTGGGATCGAGGCCCCGTTCGGCCCTGGCAAACAGGGCAGCGGCCTCGGACCACCGGTGCTGCGATCCGAGAAGGGCTGCTTCGACCATGTCTGCGCGGGCGCGCTGGGTGGCGCTCAGGCGGCGGCTGCGAGCCTCGGCGAGCGCCTGCGCGGCAACGACCCTTCCGTCATAGGAAGGGGCGATCTCGGCAAGGACCAGCCAATCCTCGACGCTGCGCGCCTGCGGGGGAATGGCTTTGATCCTGGTGCGCTCCTCTCTTAAGGCTGGCCCCACCAAAGGCGTGGTCGAGAGAGACGAGAAGGTCTCACGCAGGCTCAGGTAGAAGAGCATCTGCTCCCGGTCGTTCGAGTTCGTGATCACGAACTTCGTCGGAGCCTGCCCAATCGACGCGACGGCGCCTTCACCCTGGCGGACCGTCACGGAGCCTTGGGCATTGGTGAGCTCGACTACGCCTTCGAGCACAATGAGGGATGTGCGGCCTCCCTCGACCGAAAGAGACCAGTCTGTGCCGCGGATGGCCGCGACCGCTGCGGGCGTCTTGACGTCCACGCCTGAGCCGCCGCGGGCCGCGCGGGCCCAGATGTTGCCGGCTTGGAGGCTGAGCTGGGTGTTGCCGGTCTGGCCGCCGGCGACGTCATTGACGGTCAGGGTCGAGTTGCGCCCGACGCGGATCTGGGTCTGATCGGCAAACAGGATCGCGAGATTGCCGATCTCGTTGGTCCGCAGGGTATCGCCGCCCACCACGTTCTGCTGAATGGCGGCCGCGCGCCAGAGATCCTCGCGCACGAAGCGCATTTCCTCGCCGCCCTTGGTGGCCACGATGGCGCCCGCCGCCGGGACCGGGCGCGGCACGGGAGACTGCGCCTGCGCATGCACGAGGCTCAGCACAAGAGCGCTTGTTGCGGTCAGAAGGCGAGAAGATTGTACAGACATGAAGGACCAGCTTGATCGGAAGCTACCTGCTCTAACGTTACTAGAGCTTAGCAGCAAGAGCCGGGGATCAAAGCCGATTTACATCTTGGCCGGTGTGTTTTGGAACACAGGGTAAATCACTGCAGCATATCGGCCACAGATGACGCCGCAGAGTCACGCAATCAGGCGGTCTTGGTGCGGGCCATGAGAAGCTTCTGCTTCAGGTCGTGCTGGGCAAAAGGCTTTTGCAGAACCGGGCGATCGCGGAAGGTGTCGCGAATTCCGGCACTGCCGTAGCCCGTGGAGAACACGAAGGGAATCGAGCGCTGTGCCAGGGCCTCCGCTACCGGATAGATCGGTTCGCCGGCCACGTTCACGTCGAGAATGGCCAGATCGACCTGCTCGCGGGAGACGGCCTCAAGGGCCGCGGACAGCCGGGCCGCCGGGCCGATCACCTCGCAGCCGAAATCGAGCAGCATGTCTTCCAGCAGCAGGGAAATCGCAGCTTCGTCCTCGACGACAAGGATTCGCAGGCCATTGAGATCGCCGTCGCTCATTACGCTATCGGTCACGGTTTTGCTTTCTTTCAGGCAAGGCGCTGTTAGATTGTTCCCCAGCGCACGGAACACATGCCCTGGATTTTTTGGACTTCAAGCCTTGAGACTCAGACGCTTCTATCACTTTTGCGCCTCCATGCAAAAGGGCCTGGAAATACCCTGATCCATGATATCATTATAGAACATGATTTCAGGGCGACACAGGTCCATTTCCCCTTAGTCTGGAACCCTCTTAAGTCGTATGGCAGCTGTGATAGGAAAAACCGAACGTTTCGGGGTTCTTCGGCTTCTTGCATCTCTTAGCGTCCCTCTGACGCTGTCGAGCGCCCAAGGCCTTGCTCACGGGCATCATCCCATTGTGGTCGCCTCCAAGGCCAATACCGAAGGCGCCCAGATCGTCTATGAGCGCGCCCCCCGTCGTGCGGACCGAGGCGCTGAAGCGATTTCCGAAAATTTCGAAAGCTTTGAACCGGGTCTTTGTCTCTCACAGCACGGCCAAGCTTCAGGCGCTCAATGCGGAGATCGTGGTCGACGAACGGCCGGCCAGGAATGTGGCCGAGCGTTACCTGAACCAGCTTCATCCTCGTCCAGGTGGGTAGGTGCTCGTATGCCCCCTTGCAGAAGCCAAGGCTTGTCCTGAATAATCCCCCATGGTCTCGCGTTTCTCCGCCCTTTCTCCCGCATTCGCCTGGAACCGCCATCATGCCTAAGCGGCGACCCAGGGAGCCGATCCTCATCGTCCTGCATCAGGAGCATTCGACTCCCGGCCGTGTGGGACGCTTGCTTAGAGAGCGCGGCTATCCACTCGACATCCGCCGCCCTCGCTTCGGCGATCCGCTGCCGGAGACGCTCGCCGCGCATGCCGGCGCCGTCGTGTTCGGCGGGCCGATGAGCGCCAACGATCCGGATGATTTCATCAAGCAGGAGATCGACTGGATCGAGGTGCCGCTCAAGGAGAACAAGCCCTATCTCGGCCTCTGCCTCGGCGCGCAGATGATGGCCAAGCACCTAGGCGCCGGCGTCTGGGCGCATCCGGAGGGCCGGGCCGAGATCGGCTATTACCCACTTGTGCCGACGCGGGCAGGCGAGGCCCTGAGCACGGATTGGGGGGTGCCTTGGCCGAGCCACGTCTATCACTGGCATCGGGAAGGGTTCGATTGCCCCTCGGGCGCGGAGACGCTTGCCACCGGCGATGATTTCCCGACCCAGGCGATCCGGGTGGGTGAAAAGGCCTTCGGCCTCCAGTTCCACCCGGAGGTGACCCACGCGATGCTCTGCCGCTGGACGGTCGTGGCCGAGGAGCGCCTCGCGATGCCCGGCGCCCAGGACCGAATCCGCCAGATCGAAGGGCGGTTTCAGCACGACCCGCATGTCTCCCGCTGGCTTGACCGGTTCCTAGACCACTGGCTAACCGAAAAGCAGTGAGAACCAGCCATGAAGACTCCCGTCCTGGTCAGCGAGCGCCTGTGTTTTCATCCTTGGGAAACCGAGGATTTTCCGCTGTTCGCATCGCTTCACGGTGACCCTGAGGTGCAGCACTTCCTGCAGATGGGCGATCCGCCCTGGGACGAAGCGCACCTTTTGGCCAAGTTCGAGGGCTTCCGGGCCGATTATGCGGCCCACGGCTGGACCAAGTTCAAGGTCACCGACCGGCAAGGAGCGTTCCTTGGCCGTGCCGGCTTCGGGTGTTTTCCGGAAACGGATGAGCTCGAACTTGGCTACAGCTTCAAACGCGCTCTCTGGGGTCAGGGCTATGCAGCCGAGGCCGCCCGGGCGCTGCTGGACTGGATCTACACGGCCAAGTCCGTCGATCATGTCATCGGGTTCGCGGTGGCCGAACATGCAGCCTCCCGCCGGGTGCTCGAAAAGGTCGGGATGTCATTGACCGGCATCAGGGATGTCGATGGAATTCCCAACGCCTTCTATCGCCACGACCGCCCAGACTGAGGCACCTCGGTTGCTTCACGTCGCGTCGAACTCGAAGGGCGACACGCCGCGCCGCATCTCGTCGACAATGAGCGCATGCATCAGTGGAGGAGCGGCGCGCTGCGGGCAGGCGACGCGCTCGCACAGGCGGCAGTTGATGCCGATGGGCGTGGCTTCAGCGGAGGTCAAATCGTGGCCTCGGGTATAGACGAGGCGATGGGCATATTTCAGCTCGCAGCCGAGGCCGACCACGAATTGCGGATCGGGCGTTCCCCACGGTTTGAAGGCGCGCTTGACTGCGCGGGCGACAGAAAACCAGCGCGATGAATCCGGCAGCTCGACGATCTGGGTCGCCACCTGGCCCGGTGTGCGGAAGGTGGAGTGCAGGTTCCAGAGCGGGCAGGTACCGCCGAACTGCGAGAACGGGAAGCGGCCGGACGAGAAGCGCTTCGATACGTTGCCGGCCGAATCCACCCGCACTAGGAAGAAAGGAATGCCCCGTGCACCGGGGCGGGCCAGCGTGGTGAGGCGATGGGCCACCTGCTCGAAGCTGGCGCCGAAGCGGGCGCCCAGCACCTCCACGTCGTAGCCCAAGGCCTCCGCAGCCGCGTGGAACTTCGCATAGGGCATCATCAGCGCGCCGGCGAAATAGTTGCCGAACGAAACCCGAAGCAGCCGCCGCGCCGGACCGTCCGCCGGTTCCAGCCGCGCGGCCAGCGCGTCGATGGTCTCGCGCATCTCGGTGAAGGCCAATTGGTAGGCGGCTTGGAAGGTTCTCCCAGAAGGGTCTACCAGTTCGGAGATCAGCAGCTGCCGGCGGTGATGGTCGTAGCGGCGGAGTGAGTCCGGCATCACGTCGACCGGCATCACCCGCACCCGGATGCCGTGCCTGGCGTGCAGGCGCTCGCTGATCGCGAAGAAAAGATCGTGGCCGCTCGATGCGAGTTCCGAGGCGAGCGTCTCGGCGGCTTCGTCCAATTCCGGAAAATGGTTCTTGGCCTCGTGGATCAGCTCCCGCACCCGGTCGACCGGGTTGACCGGGGCTGAGTCCTCGGCGCGGTCGCGGTCACTGAGGCTGGGCATCACTGCCTCCCGGGCCCCGCGCATGGCCTGGTAGGCCCGATAAAGGCGGTTGATGGCGTCCACCAGCGAGGGGGCGCTCTCCACGGTCTCGCGCAGCTCGAGCCGCGCCACCGGAGTTGAGCGGAACAGCGGATCGGCGAAAACCTCCTCCAGGTCCGACACGGTGCGTTTGTGATCGTCGTTGGCGAACTCGCGCGGGTCCAGCTGATAGGCATGGGCGAGGCGGATGAGCACCTGGGCGGTGATCGGGCGCTGGTTGCGCTCCATCAGGTTCAGGTAGCTCGGCGAGAGCCCAAGCTCCTCGGCCATGCGGGACTGGCTCAGGTTGAGGTCCCGCCGCAGACGCTTCAGGCGGGGGCCAACGAAAAGCTTTCTGCTCTCATCCATGTTGTAAATCTTTTTACAATCTTACACGGGGTGACTTGTCATCGATTTACAAGGCGACTTTTCTTCGGGAATCAACCGTTGAAACAATGGCTGCTTCAGGGATTATCAGAAGAATACGCCCCGCTGCACCGCATCAATACTGGCCTGCAGGGAGGTTTTGTCAAGGAATGTAAACAGAAGGATAAGCCATGACCGTCCAGACGCCTCCGGGTTCGCTGCAAGACCTGATCCCCTCCGCTCCTGCGGGCCGCTTCGACGGTGTGAGCCGCCCCTACACGGCCGAGGACGTGCTCCGCCTGCGTGGCTCCTTCCCCATCGCTCATACGCTGGCCGAGCGTGGCGCGCAGAAGCTGTGGCAGCTGCTGCATGAGCGTTCCTACGTTCATTCGCTCGGCGCCATGACGGGCAACCAGGCCATGCAGATGGCCCGTGCCGGGCTCGAGGCGATCTATCTCTCCGGCTGGCAGGTGGCCGCCGACTCGAATGTCGCCGGCGCCATGTACCCCGACCAGTCGCTCTATCCGGCCAATTCCGGTCCCGAGCTGTGCCGGCGCATCAACCGCACCTTCCAGCGCGCCGACCAGATCGAGCATGCGGAGGGCGGCGCGCAGCGCGACTGGTTCCTGCCCATCGTGGCCGATGCGGAGGCTGGCTTCGGCGGGCCGCTGAACACCTTCGAGATCATGAAGGCCTATATCGAGGCCGGCGCCGCAGGCGTGCATTTCGAGGACCAGCTCGCCTCGGAAAAGAAGTGCGGCCATCTCGGCGGCAAGGTGCTGATCCCCACCTCGGCGCACGAGCGCAACCTGACCGCCGCGCGGCTTGCCGCCGACGTGATGGGCACCTCGACCCTGATCATGGCCCGGACCGATGCGGAATCGGCCAAGCTCATCACCTCGGACGTGGACGAGCGCGACCGGCCCTTCATCGAACCCGACAGCCGTACGCCGGAAGGGTTTTATCGCCTCAAGGACGGCACAGGCCTCGACCATTGCATCGCCCGCGGCTTGGCCTACGCGAAACTCGCCGACCTCCTGTGGTGGGAGACCTCGCACCCGGATCTCGACGATGCCCGCAAGTTCGCGGAGGCGATCCACAAGCGCTATCCGGGCAAGCTGCTGGCCTATAACTGCTCGCCCTCCTTCAACTGGAAGAAGAAGCTGGACGACGCCACAATCGCCAAATTCCAGCGCGAGCTCGGTGCCATGGGCTACAAGTTCCAGTTCGTGACGCTCGCCGGCTTCCACCAGCTCAACTACGGCATGTTCGACCTGGCGAGCGGCTACCGCGACCGTGGCATGGGCGCATATTCGGAGCTGCAGGCGGCCGAGTTCGCTGCCGAGACGAGCGGCTATACCGCCACCCGCCACCAGCGCGAGGTCGGCACCGGCTACTTCGACAAGGTCTCGGTGGTGATCACCGGCGGCAAGTCCTCCACGACCGCCATGGCCGAGTCGACAGAGACCGCCCAGTTCCAATCCTCGACCAAGCTTCAGGCGGCCGAGTAAATCTCGATAAACCTCAAACCCTTTCAGCAATGGAGATCGACAATGAGCAATTCACGTTTCTGGGTGGTCGGCGGCGAGTACACCTCCTGCGATTGCGAGAGAATCGTTCAAGGCACGGAACGGGTCGTCGGACCCTTCGAGAGCCGCACGGAGGCCGAGCGCACCTGGCGCACCCTGTCCGAGGATCACCGGCCGCAGGCCCAGGTCCGGTTCACCATCGCCCAAGAACCTCCGTCGACCCTAAGTGCCTAAAAGAGGCCCTTGAGGCGCTGAAGGTCGCCCCGCCGGAGGACGAAGGTTCCTTCGGCGGGATCTTTTGCGGTCACACGAAGTTTTTATCCTCCGGCTCAACTCTTCTTGAGTCCCCCTCTGCCTAAATCGCCGGACTGTCCTAAAAACAGCAGGGCAATGTTCGACTAAGGGGGTTCATATGAAGTCCATCCTCAAGCCGGTGGTGGTTGCTGCTGCCCTCGGGCTGGCGGCAATGGGTGCCGCCAGGGCCGATGTGGTCGTCTCGTCCAAGATCGACACGGAAGGCTCCGTTCTCGGCAACATCATCCTGCTCGCCCTCGATGCCAACGGCATCAAGACCCAGGACCGGATCCAGCTCGGGGCGACCCCGGTCGTGCGCAAGGCCCTCACGGCGGGCGAGATCGACATCTACCCCGAATACACCGGCAATGCGGGCTTCTTCTTCAACAAGGCGGACGACCCGGTCTGGAAGGACGCCGCCAAGGGCTTCGAGACCGCCAAGAAGCTCGATTACGACGCCAACAAGATCGTCTGGCTCGACCCGTCGCCGGCCAACAACACCTGGGCCATCGCCCTGCGCAAGGAAGTGGCCGACGCCAACAAGCTCAAGACCATGTCCGATTTCGGCCAGTGGATCGCCAAGGGCGGCAAGGTGGTGCTGGCCGCCTCCGCCGAGTTCGTGAACTCGGAAGCCGCCCTGCCGGCCTTTCAGAAGACTTATGATTTCCGCATGAAGCCCGAGCAGCTCATCGTGCTGTCCGGCGGCGACACCGCGGCCACCATCAAGGCGGCGGCCGAGCAGACCAACGGGGCCAACGCCGCCATGGTCTACGGCACCGACGGCGGCATTGCCCCCTCCGGCCTCGTGGTGCTGACCGACGACAAGGGCGTCCAGCCCGTCTATGCTCCGGCGCCCGTCGTGCGCGAGGCGGCCCTGAAGGAGAACCCGAAGATTGGCGAGATCCTGAAGCCCGTCTTCGCCTCCCTCGATCTGGCCACCCTCCAGGGGCTGAATGCCCGGGTTCAGGTCGGCGGCGAGCCGGCCAAGGCCGTAGCGACGGATTACCTGAAGTCCAAGGGCTTCCTGAAGTAACCTGAACGTTTGATCTCGGAGGATGAGACGTCAATCACTGATGTTCACTCTGAGACGCAGGCGCCTTCTCCCTCCCCCTTGTGGGGAGGGCCGGGGTGGGGGTGTGAGCGCAGGACTGGACCAGCGTGACGCTCACACCCCCCACCTCCAACTCCTCCCCACAAGGGGGAGGAGGGTTTTACGAGCCAGACTCCCAAGTCATAGGGCGGCGCGATAAAGAGCCTGAAGTTTTGTGAACACGATCTCCTCCCGAACCACTGCGCCCGGCATGCCCACCCTGCGCCCCACCTTGCACCTGGACCGGCTCGGGAGCGTGATCGCCGGGCTCATCGGCCTTGCGCTCTTCGCGAGCCCCTTCGTCACGTACCGGGCCAACCGCATCGTCTCGGGCGAAGGGCGCCTGCTTGTCGACGCTTTGCCGCCGGCAGGCGCACTTATCACCGTCGTCGTGGTGCTTGGCGTCGCGTTCTGTGCGGCGCTGGCGCGTAAGCCCCTCGCCCGGCTGGCGGCAGCCTCCCTCGGATTGTGCGTGATCTTTCCCGCCATCGGCATCTCGGCGGGCTTCGTCACGCCGGCCGGCAACACCTTCGCCCGCGTGTCGCCTGCCATCGGCTTCTGGCTTCTCGCGCTGGCCTTCGCGCTCCTGGCCGCCGACGCGCTGACGCGCCTGCGTTTGGGTCCTTGGGGAAGGCTCGGGGCCTTGAGTGTCGCCGCGGGCGCGCTGGCGCTGCTGCTCGTGTCGGGCGCCTGGAACGATCTCTCCCTGATGAAGGAATATGCGAACCGGGCGGAGACCTTCTGGCGCGAGGCGCGCCAGCACCTATGGCTCGCCTTAGGATCGATGCTGGCCGCCTGTCTCGTGGGATTGCCGCTGGGCCTGGCAAGCCACCGCGTTCCCGCCTTGCGGGCCGCGATCTTGAACGGACTTGGCATCGTGCAGACAATCCCGAGCATTGCGCTCTTCGGCATCCTGATCGCGCCGTTGGGATTTCTGGCGGCAAACGTGCCGCTCGCCGCAGCACTCGGCATCCGAGGCATCGGAGCGGCGCCCGCTTTCATCGCGCTGTTTCTCTATTCCCTGCTGCCGGTGGTGGCCAACACCATGGCGGGCTTGAGCCAGGTGCCGGCCGACGTGATCGAAGCCGCGCGCGGCATGGGCCTGTCGCGGCGCCAGCGCCTCGTGCAGATCGAGCTGCCGCTCGCGCTTCCCGTGATCCTCGCGGGCATCCGCATCGTGCTGGTGCAGAACCTGGGGCTCGCCACGATCGCCGCGCTGATCGGGGGAGGGGGCTTCGGCACCTTCGTGTTCCAGGGCATCGGCCAGACGGCCATCGACCTCGTGCTGCTCGGGGCCATTCCGACGGTGGCCCTGTCCTTTGCCGCGGCCATCATCCTCGATGCGATCATCGACCTGACACGGCGGGGCGCGCATGATCGAGATTGAAAATCTCAGCAAGCGCTATGGCGACAATATCGTCGTCGACGACGTGTCGTTTACGGTCGGAGACGGCGAGATCGTGGTCGTCGTCGGCACATCGGGTGCCGGCAAGTCGACCCTGCTGCGCATGATCAACCGGCTCGTCGCTCCCGATGCAGGCCGCGTTCTCATCGACGGACAGGACACGACAACCATCCCGGAAGACGAGCTGCGGCATCGCATCGGCTATGTCATCCAGGGCTACGGCTTGTTTCCGCATCGGACGGTCGCGCAGAACATCGCCACGGTGCCGCGCCTTCTCGGCTGGGACAAGGCGCGGATCGCGGCCCGGGTCGAGGAACTGCTCGACCTGTTCCAACTCGATCCGGGTGAGTTCGCACAGAAATTTCCGCATCAACTGTCCGGCGGCCAGCAACAGCGCGTCGGTGTCGCTCGGGCGCTCGCCGCAAAGCCCGCGCTTCTCCTGATGGACGAGCCTTTCGGCGCGCTCGATCCCGTCATTCGCGGCAAGGCGCAGGACGATCTCCTCGCGATTCAGCGACGGCTCGGCACCACCATCGTGCTCGTCACCCACGACATGAACGAGGCCTTCCATCTGGGCGACCGCATCGCCGTGATGGATGGGGCAAGGCTCCTGCAATATGCCACCCCGGCGCAACTGCTGACCCATCCGGCGGAAGCCTTCGTCGAGCAGCTCGTCGGAACAGTGGAGCGGCCCTTCCGCCTGCTGTCCCTCGTGACGGTGAAGGACGCCATGGAGCCCGGATCCGCAGACGGAGAGCCGATCACCGTCTCGGCGACCTTGCGCGATGCGCTGGCGCAGCTGATCTGGCGTGGCAGGCCGGCTCTCCCCGTGGCCGATGCATCGGGGGCTCCCATCGGGCGCATCAGCGTCGACGGCATCCTCAAGCACGGGCGGCCTCTCGCATGAGCGCGCGGGCCGTGATCCTGCGCGTTGCCGCTTTGCTGCTGCTCGTCGTCTTCGTGACGGCACCGCAGCTCTTTGCGTTCGCGTTCGCGCCGCTGGCCGCCAACAACGCCCCAGCGATCTACAATCAGGGTAGCCTGCTCGCGCTCACCCTTTCGCATCTGCGCATCGTGTTCCTGGCCACATGCGCCAGCACGGCCCTGGCCGTTGCGCTCGGCATCTTCGTCACGCGGCCAAAGGGCCGGGAGTTCCTGCCGCTCTCACGGAGCCTCGTGAATATCGGCCAGACCTTCCCGCCCATCGCCGTGCTGGCGATCGCCGTGCCGCTTGTGGGTTTCGGAGAAAAACCCACCTTCATCGCGCTGTTTCTCTACGGTCTCCTGCCGATCTTCGAGAACACGCTGGCCGGGCTGACGGAGGTTTCGCCCCAGACGCTGGAGGCCGCCAGGGGGATGGGCATGAATGCCCGCCAGCGCCTGTGGCAGGTGGAGCTGCCGCTCGCCCTGCCGGTGATCCTCGCCGGAATCCGGCTGTCGGTCATTATCAGCTTAGGGACGGCGACCATCGGCTCGACGGTAGCGGCCAAGGGGTTGGGCGAGGTGATCATCGCCGGACTTCAGTCCAACAACATCGCGTTCATTCTTCAGGGCGGGTTGGTGGTTGCCTTGCTGGCCGTTTTGATTCACGACGGGCTCGGGCTGACCGAACGGATGGCTGCGCGAAAGCTTGGCCGTTTCGTGGACGAGACTGCATGACGATTCTGGCACGACTGAAGACAGAGACCCGAGCGGCCCACGACCGCATCGAGACGGCGATGGATCTCGACCGCCGGATCGCCTCACGGGAGGCCTACCGGGATCTGCTCATCCGCTTCTACGGGTTCCACAAGGCCTGGGAAGAGGAAGCCGCCGGCCAAGCGCCCGACCGGGGTTTCTTCGAGCGTCGGCGCAAGACGCAGCATTTGGTGAAGGACCTCGAGGCTCTAGGACTAAAATCGGAGGACATCATCCGTTTGCCACAATGCCGTCCTCTGATGCCACTCTTAGGCTCGGAGGCCGTCCTTGGGAGCATGTATGTGGTCGAGGGTTCCACCCTCGGCGGCACCATCATCGCACGCGAGGTGGAGCGCCGGCTCGGATTCACCGCGGAGACGGGCTGCGCCTATTTCCGCAGTTACGGACGTGATATTGCGGCCATGTGGAGGTCGTTCGGCGCGGTGCTTCTGGAAGCGTCCTCGCCGAAGGTCGACGATCTGATCGTCGAGTCCGCACAAAAGACCTTCACCGTGATGCATGATTGGCTGTGCGAGACCCCATGACCCTGCAAACGCCGCAAGATATCGACCTGACCGCCTGCGACCGCGAGCCGATTCACATTCCGGGCAGCATCCAGCCGCACGGAATCCTCCTGGCGCTTCGGCTCTCCGACCGGACGCTCGCCTATGCCAGCGCCAACATCGCGGAGCTCTTCGGCCTGGATCCGACCGGCGCCCTGGGCCGGCCTTTGGCCGAAATTCTGCCGATCTTAAGCAGGGAATTCGAGGAACAGCTCGCCGATCCGCCACCGGCCGGGACCACGCGCTATCTGCGCACGATCGATGTTGCCGCGACAACGGGTCAGCGGACCTACGAGGCCGCGATCTCCCGCTCGGGCGCATGCGCGGTTCTTGAGCTCGAGGAGACGCCCCGGGAAGACGTCTCAAGTCTCGATTCGCTGTACCCGACCCTGCGCCGCTTCGTGGAACAGCTGCAGGGGGCCTCCAGCGTCGATGCCCTGTGCGAGCTTGCAGCGCAGGACATTCGCCGCATGACCGGGTTCGACCGGGTGCTGATCTATCGCTTCGACGAGCTCTGGAACGGCACCGTCATCGCCGAGGACCGCAACGAGGTCTTGCCGTCCTATCTCGGCCTGCGTTTTCCGGCCTCCGACATCCCGGCCCAAGCGCGGGAACTCTACCGGCGCAACCGCCTTCGCATCATCTCCGACGCCAACTACACACCCGTGCCGATCCAGTCGCGAAGCCCTGAGCCGCTGGACCTAAGCGACTCGGTGCTGCGCAGCGTCTCCCCGGTGCATCTCGAATACATGCGCAACATGGGAACGCTCGCCTCCATGTCGATCTCGATCCTGCGCGACGGCAGGCTGTGGGGCCTGATCTCCTGCCACAGCAAGGAGCCGAAGCGGGTCTCGCTCCAGGTGCGCAACGCCTGTGATTTCCTCACCCAGATTTTCTCCCTGCAGCTCGAGGCGCGCGAGAACACGTCGCTCGCCGAAAACCGGGTGCGCCTCGGCGCCGTGCAGACACGGCTCCTCGCCCATATGGCGGCAGAAGACCACTTCATCGCCGGTCTCGTGAACCACCCGGACGACCTCATGCTCCTGGCCGGAGCGCAAGGCGCGGCGGTGCTCACGCCGGACCATTGCTGGCTTTTGGGCCAGACCCCGGGCGAGGAGGAGGTCAGGGCCCTGTTCGCCTGGCTCTCACGGCATAACCAAGAGGATGTGTTCGCGACGGACAGCCTGTCTGAAGCCTATCCGGCAGCGAAGAGCTATGCGGACCGGGCCTGCGGCATTCTGGCGATCTCAGTCTCGAAGGCGCATTCGAGCTATGTGCTCTGGTTCCGCCCCGAGGTGGTGCAGACGGTCAAATGGGGCGGCAATCCGCAAAAGCCCGTGCAGGAGGAAGCCGGCACCGCCCGGCTCCACCCGCGCCGCTCGTTCGAGATCTGGAAGGAGACGGTGCGGGAGCGGGCCCTGCCGTGGGATCGCAGCGAGATCGAGGCGGTCAAGGAACTGCGCAACGCCATCGTGAGCATCGTGCTGCGCCGGGCCGAGGAACTGGCCGCCATCTCCGAGGAGCTGCGCCGCTCCAACAAGGAGCTGGAGGCCTTCTCCTACTCGGTCTCCCACGACCTGCGCGCGCCGTTCCGGCACATCGTGGGCTATTCCGAGCTCCTGAAGAAGCAGGAAGGGAACGACCTATCGGAGAAGGGCAGGCGCTATGTCGACACCATCATCGATTCCGCCTACACGGCCGGAACCCTAGTGGACAACCTGCTGCGCTTCTCGCAGATGGGGCGCACGGCTCTCAAGCCGCGGCGGATCGACGTGCATCGCCTGATCGACGAGGTCCGGCAGCAGCTCATGGTGCATGCGGGCGATCGCCGGATCGAATGGGTGATCCGCGACCTGCCCGAGGTGACGGCCGATCCGGTGCTGATCCGGCTTGTGTTTGAAAATCTTCTCGACAATGCCGTAAAGTACACCCGCCCCCAGGAGAAGGCCCGCATCGAGATCGGCTCCACGCGCAACGATGGGGAGACCGTCTTTTTCGTGCGCGACAACGGCGTCGGGTTCGATATGAAGTACATCGACAAGCTCTTCGGCGTCTTCCAGCGGCTGCACCGGATGGAGGATTTCGAGGGGACCGGCATCGGCCTCGCCAATGTTCGCCGCATCGTCGAGCGACATGGGGGCCGGGCCTGGGCGGAAGGCACGCTCAACAAGGGCGCGACCTTCTCCATCTCCCTGCCTGACGAAACAAACACTGAAGGAGCGGCGTGAATGCCGGACTTGAAGCCGATCCTGCTGGTTGAGGACAACCCGAAGGATCTTGAACTGACCCTGGCGGCCTTGGAGCAGAGCCAGCTCGCCAACGAGGTCGTCATCGTGCGAGACGGCGCCGAAGCGCTCGATTTTCTCTATCGCCGCGGTGCGCATGAGAGCCGCAACACCAGCGACCCCGCCGTGGTCCTGCTCGACCTCAAGCTGCCGAAGGTGGATGGGTTGGAGGTCTTGGAGAAGGTGAAGTCCGATCCGCATCTCAGGCAGACCCCGGTCGTGATGCTCACCTCCTCGCGGGAGGAGAGCGACCTCGTGCGCAGCTACGAACTCGGGGTGAACGCTTTCGTGGTGAAGCCGGTGGGCTTCCGCGAGTTCTTCGATGCGATCCAAGATCTCGGCGTGTTCTGGGCCATCCTCAACGAACCGCCCCCGCGGCGCCACGGAGAGTAACGCTGCCGATGAGCGTGCAGGACCGTCCTCAGTCCGGCCCGATGCTGCGCATCCTCCTCCTGGAGGACAGCGCGCTCGATGCTGAGCTGGTCACGGAGGCTCTGGCCTCCGCTGACCTGACCGTCGCGACGGAGCGCGTCGATACGGCGGCCGATTTCGCCCGGGCGGTGCAGGACGGGGGCTGGGACATCATCCTGGCCGATTACAGGCTTCCGGCCTTCGACGGGTTGAGCGCGCTGGAGATCGTGCAGGCGCGGGCCCCCGGCACGCCCTTCGTGTTCGTGTCCGGGGCGCTCGGCGAGGAGGTGGCGGTCGAAGCCCTGAAGCGCGGCGCCACGGACTATGTGCTCAAGCACAGCCTCGACCGGCTCCCGGGTACCGTTCTGCGGGCACTCGCCGAAGCCCGCGAGCGGGCCGACAAGCGCCATGCGCAGGATGCCCTTCAGACGCTTCTCGAGCAGCAGACGGCGCTTCTGCACGAGCTCGACCACCGGGTGAAGAACAATCTCCAGCTCCTCCTGTCCCTGATCGGGATCGAGATCCGTCAGGCCGAGGACGATCAGACCCGGCAGGTGCTCGGCCGCATGCGGGAGCGCCTGCAGGCGCTGGCCGCGGCCCATCGCGATCTCTACGACGGCAAGGGATCTGCGCGCTTCGATGCCTCAAGCTTCGCCAAGGGTCTCTGCCAGGAACTGACCGCCGCAATTCCCGGGGTGAGGATCACGCCGGAATTCGAGGTCGAGAACGTGGAGGTGGAGGCCGCCAAGGCGGCGCCCATCGCGCTCCTGTTCAACGAGATCGTCGTCAACGCTCTCAGCCACGCCTACATCGAACGCCATGGCAAGCTGAAGCTGACCTTGCGCATTCGGGACGGGGTTCTCCTGTTCCAGCTCTCGGACGATGCCTTCAGCCCGGAGGAGAAGCAGGCGGCACAGAACGGCGCGTCCGGCACGGTCCTCAAGGCTTTGTCGCGCCAGCTCGATGCCCATGTGGAATGGCCACCGGGTGAGCCGGCGACCCTCGTGCGCGTCACCATGCCGGCTCAGGACGTGAGCTAGCACGATGGCGCGGGAACCCATGGCCGGAACGAACACTGCCCAGGCGGCTATGGGCTTTCCCGGAGGAGCCAGGATATCCCTGCGCCAGATTCTCTGGGGGCTGGTGCTCACCATCTCGCTGCCGATCATCCTGGTAGCGACGGGCGGCTTCTACTCGGGCTACAGGGCCGAGCAGCAGGCCGTCGATCAGCGCATGCAGGAAACCGCCCGGGCCTTGAGCCTGCTGCTCGACCGGGAAATCGACAAATCGGTGCTGGCGCTGCGGATCCTGTCCCAATCGCCGACCCTGGCCAGTGGCGGGTTCGAAAGCTTCTACAACCGGGTGAAGGATGTCGATCTCGCGAATCCGTCCTGGATCGCTCTCTTCGAGCCGAGCGGCCGCGCCATCTTCAACACCCGCGTGCCCTATGGCGTTCGGTTGCCGGACAGCAACCGGCCGGATGCTCTTCGGCAGGTTAAGGAAACCCGCAAGCCTCATGTATCGGATCTCCACACGGGTTCCCTGACCGGACAGCGCCTCATCAACATCGACGTCCCCGTCATCATCGACGGGAGGGTGGCCTACATCCTGTCGCTCGCCATCACTCCCGAGACTTTTCAAGACATCATCCGCGACCAGAGGATCGCCGATGGCTGGAACGCCGCGGTCCTCGACCGCAGCAAGCGGATCGTGGCCCGGTCCCGCGCGCCGGAGCGGTTCGTGGGCCAGCCGGCCAGCGCCAATGTCCAGGAGGCTCTTGCGGCGTCCTCCGAGGGCGTTCTCCAGAGCGTCACGCTCGATGGCATTGCGGTGCGCACCTATTTCAGCCGGTCGCCGGCCTATGGCTGGACCTTCGTCATCAGCATCCCGACTTCGGAACTGGCACAATCGATCGAGCGCGCCCTCTTCTGGCTCACGATCCTGGCCGGGGTCGTTCTCCTCGGCCTGCTCCTGGCAGCTCTTCTGTCGCGCGCGATTGCGAGACCCGTCGACCAGCTCGTTGCGGCCGCCCAGGCGCTCGGCCGCCGGGAGGAGATCTCCGGACCGGACACCACGCAGGTTCTGGAATTCGACACGATCAAGACGGCGCTGGCAGAAGCGTCGGCGGATATCCGCCAGCATGAGCGCGACCGGGATGACGTTCTCTCGCAGATCGCGGAAAGCGAGGCCCGCCTGCGCCTGGCGCTCAATGCGGGGCATTTCGGCTCCTGGGAGTTCACGCCGGAGACAGGCTCCTTCATCACCTCCGCTACCTGCCGGGCCCATTTCGGCCGCAGGCGCGACGAGCCGTTCACTTACGCGGATCTGGTCTCGTCCATTCATCCCGACGACCGCGCCATGCAGGCCGAGGCCGTGGCGCAGGCGATTGCGACCAACACGGATTTGAATGTGGAGTATCGCGCGATCTGGCGTGACGAGAGCGAGCACTGGATCCGTGTCAGCGGGCGGACGCGGACGAGCGCAAACGGCCAGTTGTCCATGGTCGGCGTCTCGCAGGAAATCACCGAGCGCAAGCTTGCCGACGAACGGCAGGCGCTTCTGCTGCGCGAGCTGAATCATCGTGTGAAGAATACGCTGGCGACCGTGCAATCCGTGGCCTCGCTGACGCGCCGTTCGGCCGAGAACACGGATCCTGCGGCCTGGAACGCCTTCATGGATCGCCTGCACGGGCTCGCCAAGACCCACGATCTTCTGACGAACACCCAGTGGCAGGGCGCGCTCCTGGAGGATGTGCTCAAGAGCGAGCTCGATCCCTACCAGGACGCCATGCGCCAGCGCATCCGCCTGAAGGGGCCGAGGATCAACCTTCAGCCGAGCGCGGTGCTGGCCTTGGGGCTCGCCATTCACGAGATGGCGACGAATGCCGTCAAATACGGCAGCCTCTCGGTTCCGGACGGAAAGGTTCACGTGATGTGGGCCGTCACGTCCGGAAGCGCTCCGCCCTCGCTCCTCGTCGAATGGGTCGAGAGCGGCGGTCCGACCGTGAAGCAGCCGGAGCGCCAGGGCTTTGGAACCAAGCTCATCCAGCGCGGCCTGGCGCAGCAGCTCGGGGGCGAGATCAAGCTCGATTTCGCTCCGGCAGGCGTTCGCTGCGTGATCACCTTCCCGATCGCCACCATGGTCACCGATACCGACGATGTTGATGAGACCCGGCAGCGCTATGCGTCCTGATCAATCGTCCTGCTTGACAGAAGACCATGGGTCCAGCGCCCATGGTTTCGAAGCGCTAAGCTGAACCATGCGGTGCCTCAATGCCGACCATTCGCGACAAGCTCGAAACCATCCTGCAGCGTCTGGACGCGCGAGCCGCCGACGAGCGGGTGTTCGTCCGCCTCTACCGCGACGCCGCCCGTGCGGCTGCCGACGCGGCCGATGCCCGCCGGGATGCGGGCGTTTCCTTAGGCCCGCTCGACGGAGCGATCGTCTCGATCAAGGATCTGTTCGATGTGGCGGGCGAGACCACGCTTGCCGGCTCCATTGCGTTGCGCGACAGGCCTCCGGCGACGAGGGATGCCGTCATCGTCCGCCGCCTGCGCCAGGCGGGCGCCGTCATTCTCGGCAAGACCAACATGGTTGAGTTCGCCTATTCGGGGCTCGGCCTCAACCCGCATTACGGCACCCCGGGCAATGCGGCCGATCCCCTGCGCATTCCGGGCGGATCATCCTCGGGGGCTGGGGTCACCGTGGCGGAGGGCACGAGCGAGATCTCCATCGGCAGCGACACCGGCGGGTCGGTGCGCATTCCGGCAGCGCTCAACGGGGTGGTCGGGTTCAAGCCGACCGCCCATCGGGTGCCTCTGGACGGGGCGTTCCCTCTTTCGCCATCGTTGGACTCGGTTGGGCCGCTCGCGCGTTCCGTTCAGGACTGCGCCTCCACGGATGCCATCATGGCCGGCGAAGAGCCGTGGACCGTGAAGCCATATCCCCTTTCAGGATTGAGAATCGGCATTCCGCGCGGACGCCTTTTCTCGGATACGGAGCCGATGGTGGAGCAGGCTTTCGAGGAGGCCTTGAGCCGCCTGTCGCAGGCTGGGGCAAAGATCGACGACCATAGCATCGACGATCTGCTTACGGCCATGACGGAGACTACCGCCGCAGCCTCCATCGCGTCCATCGAGGCCTCCGAAGTTCATGCGGATTGGCTGGAGACCAAGGCTGTCGAAATCGATCCGCGCGTACGCTGGTCGATTGCACGCAGCGGCACCGTTCCCGCACCGGTCTACATCCGCATGATTCGCATGCGTCGGGCGCTGGGGGCCGCCATGGATGAGCGGCTGTTCCCGGTCGACGTGCTGGCGCTGCCGACGACGGCCGTCTCGGCGCCCCTGATCGCACCGCTGGAGGCTGACGACAGGCTCTACAACAAGACGGACTGGCACATCCTGCGCAACCCGATGTTCTGCAACCAGTTCGACCTCACGGCGATCTCGCTGCCCGTTGCCGGCTATGAGCGCCCGGTGGGCCTTATGCTGGTGGCGCGCCACGGAGAGGATAGACGGCTGCTGGAGATCGCAGCCGGGGTGGAGCTTGCACTGGGCGGCTGATTCAATTGTACAGACATCCTCTCTGTCGGAGGCGGGAAAGATCGCGTCAATCGAGTGCCGCCGGCACCGATCATGCCGACCGGCGTTATGATCGCTCCTGCAAACCTTGGAGAGCCCGAGCCGGATGATGCGCCAACTCTATCTCTGTCTGGGCTATGCGAGCCTTGGCCTCGGCGTGATCGGGATCTTCCTGCCGGTTCTTCCGACGACGCCCTTCGTTCTCCTCGCCGTCTGGTTCTTTGCCCGCTCGAACCCGGCTCTGGCCGAGCGGCTCTACAGCCATCCCCGATTTGGCCATCTGCTGACCACATGGCGCGATCAGAGGGCCATTCCGCTGCGTGCCAAGATCATGGCTCTGAGCATGCTGGCCGTCTCCTACGGGCTCATCCTGTGGCTGAGCGAGAGCGCTATCCTGCCAGTTGTCCTCGCGATCATCATGGGCAGCGTTGCGCTCTTCATCGCCACTCGCCCGTCACCGCGTGACAGGTTGGAGGACCGGATCCCGGAAGCCTGAGACGAGCGCATCGTGCGGACACGGCGGGCCGCGCTAGCGAAACGTGGACCCGGTTTTCGCTAGCGCGGCCCTTCGGGTCCGCACCAAACGATGCGCTCATCCAAGAAGCAGCATCGGATGGATCCCAAAAGTGCAAATCCACTTTCGGGTCCGAAGCGCAAGCGGGATCGGAGACATTTCGCATTTAGCCAAGGTTGCGCCATGTTGCGGTCACGGTTCCGGTTAGGCTGCGGGTATCTTGACCAGGAGGGAAGTCATGCGCAGTCTCAGCTTGTCGGTCTTCCTGCTTGCCTCGGCCGCCATGATCGCACCGCTTCTGATCGCCATGGCTTACGGTGCCAGCATCGTGATATCGGCCCTGATGTTTCCCTGAATTTCCACCACGACGAATCGCCGAGCCGTTTGTTCAGCTGCGCGGATTCGCGATTTCGGCCGTCAGCTTCGGCAGTTCCCTGGTCATCCAATCGACCATCTGATCGCTCGTCTTCAGGTGCGCCGGCATGGGAATGAACGGCCCAAGCGATTCATAGATGGCCGTGGGATCCTTGTGTCCCAGAATCGGATCGAGATCGTCCTCGATCTCGGGCGTGATGCTGCGGCTGCCGAACCAGGTCAGGAGCAGGAGGAGCATTCCGACGGCGCCCGCGAGGACGACCAGCAAGGATATCGCCAAGTCTGCCACCAGTTCCTTCCCCGCAATGAGAGGCCCACTTCGCTCATCTTTGAGCTTACCATCGAACGACCTTTCCTCCAACGATGCAAGCCGCCACCTTGCGACATGATGTTCCCTGTTTGATGGCGAGCGAATGAGGTCTACAATCGCCGCATGAGCAGGCGTCATGTCCGCTCATGCATAAAGGGGGCGTGCGATCGATCCTGTTGCAGGGGAGGCGCTCATGAGAACCTACTATGTGTTTCAATCCAGGGCGGAGCCGGGTCTGCGCGGATTTACCGAGATCTCCACGGGCGACACCCTGCCGGCCGATCTGGGGCCATGGGCCCTCGCGCATCAGATCGGTCCCGATGAGGAATGGAACCAGGACATCAGCCGCGCCGTCGTGGCGGCCGGAATCCTGGAGAACGGCTTCTATCTCTGGGGGCCCGTCAACCGCGTTGCCTTATCCCATCCGGTGATCGAGAGCGACCGGGTGGAAGGCACCGCCGTCTACGATCCGCACGCACGGCAAATCGGCACGATCAAGCGTCTCCTGATCGAGAAGGTGAGCGGCCGCGTCCTCTATGTCGACGTCACCTTCGGGGGCTTCTTCGGGATGGGCGTCCATCATCGCACGATCCCATGGGACAAGCTCTCCTACGACAAGGAGCTCGAAGGCTATCGCACCGACGTGACCGAGGCGCAAGTGCAGGGAGCGCCAGCCTTCTACGGCGACGATACGGTCTGGCCCGACCGCAGGCGCGAACAGGAGATGCGGGATTACTGGCATGATGTCCCGCGAGGGCCCATCTGACATCGCCGCTCCATCACATCCTGGAGGACCGCTATGATCGCGCATGTGTTCAAAGTCGGGGAGGTCGTGAAACCTCATCCATCCTGCAATGCTCTTCCGCACGATGTCTTCAGGGTGCTGCGCCTGTTGCCGATGACAGCCGGCGGCCTGCCGCTCTACTGCATCAAGAGCGAGACGGAGATGATCGAACGCGTGGTGGAGCAGAACGCGATCGAGGCTGCGCCGCGTTGATGGCATATGTACACGATACCGGGAAACCTGCACCGGCCCGGAACCAGCTTGAGGCTTGGCCGTTGTCTCTTTGAATACCTTCGTTCCCTCTGGCAACTCGACGGCCTGACGGTCTTTCCGCTCAGGCCTTTTTCTTTGTCGTGCCGGCTCGTCTCGGTCAGCTGCGCGTGGATTGCAGATTCAGCGCCGGCACGATGCTCTCATTCAAAGGGGAAGCATCGGATGCGTCAGGCTGCGGCAGGCTGGTGCGTGAGCGCCGGTGTCATCATGCGCCCGCGATTGATCAAGGTGGCAGCGCAGGTCGCGAGCGAGAGGGCAGCACGGTCCGAGCGCCTCGTCTGCAGGCAGATCACGTAAAGCCGCATCACCTCGACCGTGACATAGTGGAACGCCACATCCGAACCCCGAGCGAGCCTCATGCGCCGGGAGGCCGTGTCGAGCTTATTGAGATAGAGCGCCCGCTCCGTCTGCGGCTCCGCGAGAAAGCCGCTCAAGCCTCCAAAGGTATCCTCGAAATGTCCCCACAGGAGTGCCAAGTTCTTGGCGGCTTTGTCCTGCTGGTCGGGCACAAGCGTCTTGAACTCTCCCAGGAGGCTCCAGATCGGATCCTGTTCAAGGGCCTCGTCCTCAGCGGTGTTCACCAGCGGAACGAAGGGAAGCAGGGTCCGGGCATTCGATATCAGCACGGGACGCAGCCTGTCCCATTCGGAAAAGACTTTCGGAAGCACGATCAGCGCGGCGGCCAGAGCCGTCTGATCGAGCGCCTTGCCGATCTGACGAAGCACCGGACGCGCGGCCTCGCCATATTGTTCCACGATGCGCCAGCGCAGATGGCACAGCCTGGAAACCTGGTCGAGCTTTTCGATGAGTTCATGACGCGGCTGATCGTCGGCGGACCAAGGAAAGACGAAACCGGTTCTGGACTGAGGCGAAGAACTCATGAGGGTGACGATCCGATCCGCAAATCACTGTCGTGCAAGGCTCCGCTCATACAGGGGCAATCGCGGCAACTTTGAGGCTCCGGTTGGAGATTGAGGTTGTTGCTGCGCCTGCCGCAAGCCTGCCGCACCAAGATAGGAATTTGAGTGCTCCGTCAGTGAAAACTCTGCCGACAAATCAGAATGCCGCGCGCACAATGACGCCACGGGAGGCAACGCAACATCATCCACTTCGCCCCGAGCCGACCTTGAACCGCGACCGTTCATGCTTACGTGTCAAACAGACCCCTGATCCGGGCCCCTCTGACGCAGGAAGCGGTGGCGCTTGCGTGATGTCGGATCGTTTCCGATCCGGCCGCCGGCACAGAGATGCTCATGTTTCAAGAACTTCTGGCTTCCCTCGTCAGCCTCCTGATCGTCGATCCGTTGCAGGCGGAGATGAGCGAGCGCTTGGTGCAGGTCCGGGCGCCTCAGGCCGTGATCGCGGATGTGAGAACCTGCGCTGAGGCCTCGCTGCCTGGTCTGGCCGATCGCGCCATGGCCGAGCCCCTCTGGGTCGTGACCACGGCCCTCGACGTCTGGACTGGCCAGACTGCCCCCGAAAACATCCTCGGGAACACCCCTCAATGCGCGGCCGCCCTCAAGTCGGCACGTGTGTATCTGGAGAGCCGCGGGGCGTGATGACGCTCGTCTTCACCTGAGGATGGGCAGGTGAGGCCGGGACAGGGCATGCCAGAGGGAGCGCGGGCGTTCCGGATCAAGAAGTTCGTGATCCGCCAGTGCCTTTTCGGCGTCGTTGATTCTGGGTGGATCGAACGGCCGAAGAGAGCGTCCAGGGCCCGAGAGCGCGTCGATCGCTGCGATCAGGGACCGCCGCTCCGCCATCACGGCGAAGACCTGCTCCGGCGACGTGCCCAGATGTTCGGCCAGCAGCCGAGCCCGAAAGCTCCGGATCACGTGGGCGACCTGCGTGTCGTCATCCGTCTCGAGAGCGAGATCGCACTCGGTATCGTACCCCATCGAGCGGTTGTTCAGGTTGGATGACCCCACCCGCAGCAGCCGGTCGTCCATGATCATGATCTTGGCGTGCACATAGATCGGCTGCTCCCCCTCAGTGACCGGCGTATAAACCCGCAGGCGCCCGAAGCGGTCGCTGCGCCGTAGCATGGCCAGGAGACGAGCCCTTGCCGAGCCCATGGTTTCCTCCTCGAGCCAGCCTTCAGCCGATTCGGGGTTGACGATCACGAATTCGGGTCCGTCTGGCTCGCCTAAGCGCCGGGCGATGGCCTCCGCGACGGCACGCGACGCGAAGTATTGACTCTCGAAGTAGACGCTCCGGCGGGCGGCTGCGATCGCAGCGAGGTACAGCGCTTCGATCTCGCGCACCTCTGGTTGAGTGTCGTAGGCCGGGATGGTCCGGGCGATCGCGACCGCCACATCGGCCATGTCGACGGGCAATCCGTCGGGCCAGGGATCCGACACGGCAGGCGGTGGCGCCAGAACCTCTCCCGAGGCTCGCTCCCAGCGCTCCCGGGCATGATCGCCAAGAGCCTTGGCCGCCGCTCCGCTCACGGCCGTGGTGGCATCATGCCACGGCCCGTAGGCACGCCTCGTGAAAGGGCGGCGACGGCGGGGATCGGCATCGCGGTGCTCCGACGTATCCCAGCGATCGCCTGTCATGTCGATGCCACCGCAGAAGGCCACGGCATCGTCGATCACGACGATCTTGTGGTGGTGCGCCGCGCCGGGCGGGTGGGCGCCGTCGAGCTTGAAGGTGATGCGCTCATGCATGGCCCATTGGGCCACCCGGAAGAGGGTTGTGCCCCGCCACAGGGCCTTCACCATGCCGAGGTCCCACTTCAGAATGTTGACGTGAAGATCCGGCTTGGTGTCGACAAGCCATGTCAGGAACGCCCCCAGGTGCCGGGGATATTCATCTGTCCCGCCGGTGGGGTCGAGATCGATGCGCGTATCGAAATCCCACCCGATCATGAGGATGGAATGCTGCGCCTTGAGCATGGCCGACTGCGCGGCCTGGAAGTAATCGGCGGCATCGACGATGAGGGCAACGCGGTCGGCCTGCTCGATACACCAGCATGTATGGCCCGGCCGCAAGACTTGCACTGTTACTCTCTCCATCGCCCCACCGCCCTGCATGCTTGATTCCTCGATGAGAGCGTGGCGCCATCCAGGATGCCTTGGATCTAAACCGGACGCAGTCACCCCAGGTTCCGCCGGGAAAGCCGGGATCACGGCATCGGTCCGGGCACACTTGAGCGCTGGTCCGGATCGCGCCGGCCCGGCACGACTCTCAAGGTCGATCAACTGAGCCGATGACCGCCCGCGGGTCAGGCATACAACGCGCGTGCCTTGACGTGACCGACTGTGGTGCATGGCAAGCGCTGCGCCTGGAGGCCCGGGCTTGCCAATCGAGCCCTGGAACGGCAATCTCCGGCCTAACCAAAACATTCAGCGGGTGGTTGCCGGAGCATTGGCTCGTCGGGCGCCAGGATAAGGGAAGTTGCCACATCATGATCATGAACCGCGGAAATGCCGGTGCCGGCGAGACGGACGAGGGAACTCTGCTCGGGCGCCGTGAAGGGCTTCTCAGTCGCCGGTCGTTTCTGGTCGGGGCTAGTGCGCTGGGGCTGGCCGGTTGCGCCACATCCGACGGCATGAGCCTCGCGGAGGCATCAAGGGTCTACGGGCCGGTGCCGGATGAGAAGTTCCCGATCCCGGCGATCGATGTCAGCAAGGTCGATCCGAAATATTTTCGCCGGACCGTTCGCTACGACACCAAGGAGGCGCCCGGCACGATCATCGTCGATCCCGGCAATTACTACGTCTACCGCATCGAGGAGGATGGAAACGCTACCCGCTATGGGGCCAATGTGGGCCGAGACGGGTTCCGGTGGAGCGGAGACGCCTATGTCGGGCGCAAGAGCGAATGGGCGACCTGGACCCCGCCTGCGGCGATGATCAAGCGCCAGCCCGAGGCGGCCAAATGGGCCCGCGGCATGCCGGGCGGCCTCGACAACCCGCTCGGCGCCCGAACGCTTCATCTTTATCAAAACGGCGCCTACACGCTCTACACGATCTATGCCAGCCTCGACGCGGAATCGATCGGCAACGGCATCACCAGCGGCTGCGTCGGCCTGCTGACGCAGGACATGATGCACCTGTACGACCGGACGCCGGTCAAGACCAAGGTGGTCGTCCTGCCCGCTTAAGCAGCGGACCATCCCCGGTTGTCTGGCGCTGCCGGTGCGGGCAGCGCCAACACCAGGCCCGTTCTTGAAGCCTGAATGATTGAGGGAGTGGCGACCCCTAGGAGGTCGACGACGCAATCTTTATCGTCACGCAAGACCGCAGGCCCTTGTGGGTGCCCCGACGTTGCACCCGGGTGCAGAGAACGCGACGATTTCTCGGAAACTCAATGGCTTGGGGAAGGCTTGGTGGAGCTGAGGGGAATCGAACCCCTGACCTCTGCAGTGCGATTGCAGCGCTCTCCCATCTGAGCTACAGCCCCGGTCGTTTGAATCGAGCCAAGTGGCGGAAGTTTTAGGCCCGCCGACGTTGGTCTGTCAATCGGCCGGAGGCGGGGGCCTCCCGTGCCTCGGGCCCGGGATGGGATCCTCCTGCGATGCGGTTATGGGTTGTTCAGCCCCGCTTCAATCGTTACATGAGCAACGCCGATCTCCGACAGGTTTCCCATGCGCGCGCTCCTCAATGTCATTCTGCTGGCCCTGCAGCTCTATACCTACCTCATCATCGCCTCGGCGATCCTGAGCTGGCTGGTCGCCTTCAACGTAGTCAACACTCGCAACGACTTCGTCCGCTCGATCTGGAACTTCCTCGATGCGGTGACCCAGCCTGTGTTGCGGCCGATCCGGAACATCCTGCCCAATCTCGGCGGGGTCGACATCTCGCCCATCATTTTGATCCTGCTGATCATTTTCATCCAGAACTTGATCATCGACTACCTGATGCCGATCGCCTTCTAAGGGCGTTGGGCCATGCCCTGGCGGATCCGCCCCGGCGGCCTTGAGGTCCGGGTGCGCGTGACGCCCCGGAGCGGGCGGGATGCCATCGACGGGATCGAGACCCTGTCGGACGGCCGGCCGGTGCTGAAGGTCCGGGTGAGGGCAGCGCCGGAGGACGGGGCGGCGAACGAGGGCGTCCGGCGGCTCCTCGCCAAGGCCTTGAAGCTCCCGGCCTCGGCGGTGAGCCTGGAGGCCGGTGCCACCACCCGGCTGAAGACCTTTGTGATTTCAGGCGAGGGCGACGCATTGGCCGAAGCCCTTGCCGCCGTGACAGGACGGGAGAGCCCATGAGCGCCACGATCATCGACGGAAAAGCTTATGCCGAGGGTTTGCGCTCCCGCATCGCCAGGGCCGTGAAGTCTCTGGTCGGGCAGGGCGTCACGCCGGGTCTCGCGGTGGTCATCGTCGGCGAGGATCCGGCAAGCCAGCTCTACGTGAAAAACAAGGCCCGCCAGACCCTTGAGGTGGGCATGCGCTCCTTCGAGCATGTGCTGCCCGCTTCCACGTCAGAGGCGGAGCTTCTCGACCTCGTCGCCCGGCTCAATGCCGACCCGGCGGTGGACGGCATCCTGGTGCAGCTGCCCCTGCCCAAGCAGATCGACGCCCAGAAGGTGATTGAGGCCATCGATCCGGCAAAAGACGTGGACGGCTTCCATCCGATCAATGCCGGGCGCCTCATGACCGGTGTGCCGGGCCTCGTCTCCTGCACGCCCTTGGGCTGCCTGCTCCTGGCGCAGTCGGTGCGTCGCGATCTTGCCGGGCTCAATGCCGTGGTGGTCGGGCGCTCCAACATCGTGGGCAAGCCCATGGCGCAGCTGCTCATCGCCCAGAGCTGCACAGTGACGGTAGCCCATTCCAAGACCCGCGATCTTCCAGAGGTGTGCCGCAGCGCCGACCTTCTCGTCGCCGCGGTCGGGCGGCCCGAGATGGTGCGCGGCAGCTGGATCAAGCCCGGCGCCATCGTGATCGATGTGGGCATCAACCGGGTGCCAAATCCGGCCGCCGGCGAGGGCAAGACCCGGGTGGTGGGCGACGTAGCCTATGCGGAAGCGGCCGAAGTCGCTTCCGCCATCACGCCGGTTCCCGGCGGTGTCGGCCCCATGACCATCGCCTGCCTGCTGCGCAACACACTGGAGGCAGCGTGCTTAAGGCGCGGGCTCACCATGCCGCAGGTCGATTTCGCCGCCTGATCAGTTCGCCGCGAAGCAGTAGAGCAGCCCCGCGCCGCCGGTGCCGCGCAGGGCGTCCTGGCTGCAGCCGCCGCGCGTCGCGTGCGAGGAATTCCAGGACTTGGCCGGCGGCGACTCGTCGAGGCCCATGCGGTCGTGATGGCCCGTCATGGCGGCGCCCTCGGCGCCGCTCTTCGTCCAGTTGCCGCAGGTCATGTCCTCATTGCCCGCAAAGGCTGTGCCGTCGGGCTGCGACCCCGTGAGGATGTCGTGCTGGTTCGGCTGGTCGCCGCGGCCCTTCACGGGCTCGCCCTTCTCGGTGAGCGCGGTCTGCTTCGTGATGTTGTTATTGGCGCTGTGCAGGTCCGCCACGTCCTTGGCGATCACGGTTCCCTTGGCGTTCTGCCACGGCCCGCGCCCGATCCGGTCCTTGGCATTGACGCCGTTTGCGCCTTGGGTCGAGAGATAGGCGCGCCACATCTTGCCGCGAATGCCGGCGGCTTCGGCAAGCGTCTCGCAATGGCGGTCCGCGCCATCGAGGCCGCCGAGATCGGCGCCCTTGCCGGATCCCACGCTGGTGACGAAGAAAGTGGTGTCGGCCGAGGCCGTCTGGGCCTGGGTGATCCCGAGGGAGCCTAGGATCATGAGGCCGATGAGGCCCAAGAGCGATACGCCGTCCGTTCCACGCATTGTTTCCTCCGAAGGATGTGAAGACCCCCGTCACAATGACACTTCTGATGCGGGAGTCATTCCCTCCTCACGCCGATGTGAGGATCGGAATCCGGCCATGAAGGCCGCCCGGATGATTCCCGTCTCACGCACCATGCCGCAGATGCTCCACGAGCTGGCGCGCCGAAGCAGGGATGTCCTTGAGGGAGCGGATGCACAGGGTCAGATCGCGAGCGGCCCACACATCGTCAAGGTCGACGATCCCGATCGCCATGGTGCGGGCGGCGCGCTTGGCCGTGGTCTCGGGGACGATGCCGAGGCCGACGCCCGCCTCGACCATACGGCAGACCGCGTCGAAGCTGCGCAGCTGCACCCGCAGACGAATGGGCTTGCCGGTGCGGCTCGCCTTGCCGGCGAGGAATCGCTGGAGGGCGCTCGCCCGGTCGAGGCCGACGAAATCGTGCTCCAGCACCTCCGTGAAGGAAATGCCCGGCCGGGCGGCGAGGACGTGATCCTGCGGCACCACCAGCACGAAGCGGTCGCTGCGGAACGGGTAGGTTTCAAGCTGTCCGGTGTCGACGGTGCCGGCCACGATGCCGATGTCGCCCACGCCCTCGGCGATCAGCCCGACGATCTCGTCGCTGAGGCGCTCCTCCAGGTCGATGGAGACCTGCGGGTGTCCGGCCAGAAACGCGCTGAGCGCCTCGGGCAGGAACTCGGTCAGGGCATTGGTGTTGGAGAGGATCCGGATCTGGCCCGTCAGGCCGCCGGTATAGGAGCCCAGATCCTCCCGCAGGCGCTCGGCCTGGGCCAGGAGGGTCCGGGCGTGCTGGAGCAGGGTTCGTCCCGCGGGCGTCGGGGTCACGCCGGCCCGGGTGCGCAGGAGGAGCGGAGCCCCAAGGGACTTTTCCATGTTGCGGATGCGCGTGCTGGCGGCCGCCAGCGCCAGATGGGCCCGCTCCGCCCCATGGGTGATGCTCCCGGCCTCCACCACATGGCGAAAGAGGCTCAGGTCGGTCAGGTCGAATTGCATAGGTTCCCTTCGTCATTGGCGAAGGGAGATAAGAATAATTAAAAATTGTCCGTTAAGCGAGGGGCGCTATATCTTCGCGGCTGACGAAGCATGCTCCTCTGTTACCCGATTGGGCGGAAGGTGCATTGCGGTGCCGCCGCGCATCTTATACGAACCGTTCCAAACTATGCGCGACCTCGTCGCCGATCAGGAGTGAACATCATGGCTGAGGCGAAAGTGGCCCCGAGGCCCTTGTCCCCGCATCTTCAGATTTACCGGTGGAGCTGGACGATGGCGATGTCCGTCGCCCACCGCATCACCGGCGTTGCGCTTTACGGCGGCATCGCGCTCTTCGCCATCTGGCTCGTGGCGCTCGCCTCCGGGCCTGGCGCCTTCGACAAAGTGCAATGGTTCTTCGGCTCACCTATCGGGTACCTGGTCCTGTTCGGCTACACCTGGATCCTCATGCACCACATGCTCGGCGGCGTGCGCCATCTCGTGTGGGATTTCGGCCATGGCATGGAAGCGGCTCAGCGCATCAACATGGCCCGCTTCACCCTCGTCGGCTCGGTCGCGCTCACGCTGGCGATCTGGGTCGTCGCGTTCATCGCGTTCTAAGGAGACCGGAAAATGGCCGACAACAGGGCTGACACCCGCGTTTCCATGCGCACCCCGCTCGCCCGCGTGAAGGGCCTCGGCGCCTCCGGGCACGGCGTCGAGCATTGGTGGCTTCACCGCATGACGGCGGTGTCGAACGTGCCTCTCATCATCGCCTTCGTGATCATCGTGGCGGCGCTGGCGGCCTCGCCCTCCTACCAGGAGGCCATCGCCATCATCTCGCACCCGCTGGTGGCGATCATCCTGATTCTCGCGGTGGTCTCCGTGACCAACCACATGCGGCTCGGCATGCAGATCGTCATCGAGGACTACGTGCACGACAAAGGCCTGAAGATCGCGGCCGTGATCGCGAACAATTTCTATGCCGTGATCATTGGAGTGGCCTGCCTCTACGCCATTCTCAAGGTCAGCCTCGGCCGCATCCTGGTTTAAGGACAACAGACATGGCTCAAGCAACGAACGGCGCAGCCATCAACGGCAAGGCCTACAATATCATCGACCACACCTTCGACGTGGTCGTCGTGGGCGCGGGCGGCGCGGGTCTTCGCGCCACCGTCGGCTGCTCGCAGGCCGGCCTTCGCACCGCCTGCATCACCAAGGTGTTCCCCACGCGCTCGCACACGGTGGCGGCGCAGGGCGGCATCTCGGCATCCCTCGGCAACATGGGGCCGGACGATTGGCGCTGGCATATGTACGACACCGTGAAGGGGTCGGACTGGCTCGGCGACCAGGATGCCATCGAGTATCTCGTGCGCAACGCGCCCGCCGCCGTCTACGAGCTGGAGCATTGGGGCGTGCCGTTCTCGCGCACAGCCGAGGGCAAGATCTACCAGCGCCCCTTCGGCGGCATGACCACCGATTTCGGCAAGGGCACGGCGCAGCGCACCTGTGCCGCCGCCGACCGCACGGGCCACGCGATCCTGCACACGCTCTACGGTCAGGCGGTCCGCAACCAGACCAACTTCTTCATCGAGTATTTCGCCCTCGACCTGATGATGGACTCGGATGGCCGCTGCATCGGCGTCGTGGCGCTGAACCAGTCCACCGGCGAGATCCACCGCTTCCGCGCCCACATGACGATCCTGGCGACAGGCGGCTATGGACGCGCGTATTTCTCGGCCACCTCGGCCCATACCTGCACCGGCGACGGCAACGCCATGGTGCTGCGCGCCGGTCTGCCGCTGCAGGACATGGAATTCGTGCAGTTCCACCCCACCGGCATCTACGGCTCGGGCTGCCTCATCACCGAGGGGGCGCGCGGCGAGGGCGGCTATCTCACCAACTCGGAAGGCGAGCGCTTCATGGAGCGCTATGCGCCCTCCGCCAAGGATCTCGCCTCCCGTGACGTGGTGTCCCGCGCCATGACCATGGAAATCCGCGCGGGCCGCGGCGTGGGCAAGAACAAGGACCACATCTACCTGCACCTCGACCATCTCGACCCGAAGATCCTGCACGAGCGCCTGCCCGGCATCTCGGAGAGCGCCAAGATCTTCGCCGGCGTCGATGTCACGAAGGAGCCGATCCCGGTTCTGCCGACCGTGCACTACAACATGGGCGGCATCCCGACGAACTATCACGGCGAGGTGCTGACGCTCAAAAACGGCAACCCGGACACGGTGGTGCCGGGCCTGATGGCACTCGGCGAAGCGGCCTGCGTGTCCGTGCACGGCGCGAACCGGCTGGGCTCGAACTCGCTCATCGACCTCGTGGTGTTCGGCCGCGCGGCGGGGCTTCGCTGCGCCGAGATCCTGGAGCCGAACGCCCGTCATGCGGACCTGCACAAGAGCGCCGACGAGCTCGCGCTCTCGCGCCTCGACCGGTTCCGCTACGCCAACGGCTCGACCTCGACCGCGGAGCTGCGCCTCCAGATGCAGAAGACCATGCAGAACAACTGCGCGGTGTTCCGCACCGGCGAGGTTCTGGACGAGGGCAAGAAGCTCATCCACGACGTGTGGAACGCATCCGCCGACGTCAAGGTCACGGACCGCTCGCTGATCTGGAACACCGACCTCCTCGAGACGCTGGAGTTCGACAACCTGATCGGACAGGCGGTCGTCACCATGGAGGGCGCGGCCAACCGTCAGGAATCCCGCGGCGCGCATGCCCGTGAGGACTTCTCCGAGCGCGACGACAAGAACTGGATGAAGCACACGCTCGCGTGGCTCGACGACACCTCCCACAAGGTGACCCTCGATTACCGCCCGGTGCACACCTACACCATGTCGAACGACATCCAGTACATCGAGCCGAAGGCTCGCGTGTACTAAGGAAGACGAAAAACGATGGCCCAGTTCCAACTTCCCAAGAACTCCCGCTACACCGAAGGCAAGACCTGGCCGAAGCCGGCCGATGCCGCCAACGTTCAGGCGTTCCGCATCTACCGCTGGAACCCTGACGACGGGCAGAACCCGCGCATCGACACCTATTATGTCGACCGCGACGATTGCGGCCCGATGGTTCTCGACGCGCTGTTGTGGATCAAGAACAACGTCGACTCGACGCTGGTCTTCCGCCGCTCCTGCCGCGAGGGCATCTGCGGTTCCTGCGCCATGAACATCATGGGCGGCAACACGCTCGCCTGCACGCTCGGCATCGACGATTGCGGCTCGGACACGATCAAGATCTACCCGCTGCCGCACATGCCGGTGCTGAAGGATCTGGTGCCGGACCTCACGAGCTTCTTCGCCCAGCACGCGGCCATCGAGCCCTGGCTGCAGACGCAGACGGCGGAGCCTGAGACCGAGTGGCGCCAGACCCCGGAGGAGCGCTCCAAGCTCGACGGCCTCTACGAGTGCATTCTCTGCGCCTGCTGCACCACCTCGTGCCCGAGCTACTGGTGGAACGGCGACCGCTTCCTCGGCCCCGCGGCCCTTCTCCAGGCCTATCGCTGGCTCATCGACAGCCGCGACGAGTCCACCGGCGAGCGCCTCGACAACCTGCACGATCCGTTCCGGCTCTACCGCTGCCACACGATCATGAACTGCGCCAACACCTGCCCGAAGGGCCTGAACCCGGCGAAGGCCATCGCCGAGATCAAGAAAATGATGATCGCGCGCGCCGTCTGAGGCGGACTCGCAACACTTTTATCAAAAGGCGCCTCCGGCGCCTTTTTTTATGATTTGCGATCCCATATGTCGAAGCCGGAACAATGTTGGTCTAGGTTCATATTCCTCCAGATAGTTTTAGGCCGAAGATCAAGCCTTCCTGAAAAGATGGCACCGCACAAGAGGACCTCGATGAAGACTTACCACTGGCTCGCGATGGCCGTGATGGGCTCCGCTCTCGCTCTCGGAGCGTGCTCCTCGACCCGTCTCGGCGGCCCGCCGGTCCGCAGCGCGAACGCTGCCCCGATCGTCGAGGCGCCGCCGGTCGAGGCCGTGCCGTCCGGGCCGGTCGAGGCGACGCCGCTGCCTCCCGTGGCGGGCGCGCCGCTCGCCGCCGACCCCATGGCGCCGCCGGCCGCAGGCACCGACATTGCCGGCCTGCCGCCCGCCCCGCCGCCGCCGACCGTGGCGGCGCCCGCGCCTGCAGCTGCCCCGGCGCCGTCGAGCCGCACCGCCATGGTCGGCAACTGGAGCGCACAGACATCCGGCGGCAGCTGCCGCATCCAGCTTTCGAGCTCGCCGGCGCTCGACCTCTACCGCGCCTCCGCGTCGGGCTGCTCGAACCAGGACCTGTCCCGGGTCAATGCCTGGGACTACCGCGACGGCGAGGTCTATCTCTACCAGACCGGCGGAGCTGTCGCAGCGCGCCTGCGCGGCTCGTCCGCTTCGCTCAGCGGCGTCCTCGCCAAGTCCGGCGCTCCGCTGTCGCTCTCGCGGTGATAACTGAAAGCAGGCTCCTTTCCCTCCCCCTTGTGGGGAGGGCCAGGGTGGGGGTGACAGCGCCTGACCTGCATAGGTTCTCGCTTACACCCCCACCTCCAACTCCTCCCCACAAGGGGGAGGAGGGCTCGGGTCTAGCCGCATTCCGAGGAATGGCGACTTCGTTGAAAATCCCGCCTCAAGACGTTTGCGCTCAACGCTTCGGAGCGCTATCGATCAGCCCGTGAACGACACCTCCTTCTCCTCGCCCCGCTCCATCACCGCCCGCTACAACGCCCTGGTCACGTCCGGGGCCATCGAGCGCGATCCGGCGCAGGTGGCGCTGCTGAAAAGGCTGGAGGCGCTGGCGGAAAGCCTCGCCAATCATCGGCTTGCCCGCAAGCCCAGCGCGCTCGGCTGGCTCTTCGGCAAGAAAAGCAAGGACCATGCGCCGCCCAAAGGGCTCTATGTCTGGGGCTCGGTCGGGCGCGGCAAGACCATGCTCATGGACCTGTTCTTCGAGGCGCTGTCCGTACGGCGCAAGCGCCGGGTCCATTTCCACGCCTTCCTGTCGGACGTGCACGAGCGCATTCACGATTACCGGCAGAAACTTAAAAGCGGCGAAGTTTCGGGCGACGATCCCATCGCCCCCGTGGCCGAGGCTCTGGCGAACGAGGCCTGGGTGCTCTGCTTCGACGAGTTCACCGTCACGGACATCGCCGACGCGATGATCCTCGGGCGCCTGTTCACGGCGCTCTTCGCCCATGGGGTGGTGGTGGTGGCGACCTCCAACGTGGAGCCGGACAGGCTCTATGAGGGCGGTCTCAACCGCTCGCTCTTCCTGCCGTTCATCGGGCTCCTGCAGGAGCGGATGGCGGTGGCGAAGCTCGATGCCCGCACCGACTTCCGGCTCGAAAAGCTCGCCGGTAGCCCGGTCTTCTACACGCCGGCCGATGAGACCTCCCGCGCGGCGCTCACCCGCGCATTTCGCAGCCTCACGGGCCGCGAGCACGGCAAGCCCGTGACCCTGACCGTGAAGGGCCACCCGGTGGACGTGCCGCAGGCGGCCGGCGGCGTGGCGCGATTCTCCTTCGAGGACCTGTGCTCCAAGCCTTTGGGGGCTGCCGATTACTTGGCGGTTGCCGAGGAGTTCCACACGGTCATCCTGGAGAATATCCCCAGGATGACGTTCGAGCGCCGCAACGAGGTCAAGCGCTTCATCACGCTGATCGATGCCTTCTACGATGCCCATGTGAAGCTGCTGGCCTCCGCGGAGGCCGAGGCGCCGGAGCTCTACCACGCCGATACCGGCCGCGAAGCCTTCGAGTTCGACCGCACGGTGTCGCGCCTGATCGAGATGCGGTCCGAAGAATACCTGTCCCTGCCCCATGGCCGCTCCAACTCTGAGGCCTCCGGCAGCACCACCGGGCTTGCCGAGACATGAAGCGGCCCTCCGGCGGATCCTCACGGGTTGCCGATGACGCCCCGGCCGATACCCGGCTTCTCGCCATCGCGGCCGACCAGCTGAAGGAGTTCGGCCCCAGGCACATCACCGTCGTCGGCATCGCGGACGCCGCCGGCATGACCCACGCCAATGTCTACCGCTACTTCACCAACAAGGCGGCCCTCATCGATGCGGTCGCCGGCCAGTGGCTGCGGCGGATGGAGGCGACGATTGCCGACATCGCGGATTCCCCCGATCCGGCCGACGACAAGCTCGAGCGCCTGATCCAGGCCTGGGCGCGGGTTCACCGGGATCTCCTGAACGAGGATCGCCACCTCTTCGACGTCTATTGCACGGCCACCGAAACCTCGCGTCCCCTGGTGCGCAAGCATCGGGCCCGCATGCGCCAGCTCATCGAGCGGGTGCTGGACGAGGGCATCGTGACGGGCAAGTTCGACCCCCGGGACCGGGAGAAGGCCCACGCCTTCATCAGCGATGCGGTCTATCGCTTCATCAATCCGCTGACCGTACGCCTCGACGGGGAGGTGCCGCAGGACATCCTCGACCAGCGTCTAGCCGTCATGATCCGGGTGGTACTGAGGGCCTTGGCCAACGGCAGCGTATAGGGCCAGTTACAAATTTCAAAAATTGTAACAGGAAAATTCCAGCCCGCTCAGCCCAGCAAGCTTCTGTAAACACGAAGTATTTCCTGATTGTTAAGCTTGAGAACACTTTTACTGGGTCCCAAAGCCGGGCCTGTTAACCTTTTGATCGCTTGATGGCTGCCCATTTCTGGTGTCATACAGCGCCACCTCAAAAAGGCTCATGCCAACAATCCAAGGCAAAACCCAAGGACACACTATGGCCCGGAAAAAGATCGCGCTCATCGGTGCAGGCCAGATCGGCGGAACGCTCGCCCATCTCGTCGGCTTGAAGGAACTCGGCGACGTCATTCTCTTCGACATCGCGGAGGGCATTCCCCAGGGCAAAGGTCTCGACATCGCGGAATCCGCGCCGGTCGACGGGTTTGACGCCAAGTACAAGGGCGCCAACGACTACGCTGACATCGCAGGCGCCGATGTGATCATCGTCACCGCCGGCGTGCCGCGCAAGCCCGGCATGAGCCGCGACGACCTCATCGGCATCAACCTCAAGGTCATGGAAGCGGTCGGCAACGGCATCAAGCAGTACGCCCCGAACGCCTTCGTCATCTGCATCACCAACCCGCTCGACGCCATGGTGTGGGCGCTCCAGAAGTTCTCCGGCGTTAAGCCTGAGAAGATCGTCGGCATGGCCGGCGTGCTGGACTCGGCCCGCTTCCGTCACTTCCTGGCCGAGGAGTTCAACGTGTCGGTCGAGGACGTGACCGCCTTCGTGCTCGGCGGCCACGGCGACGACATGGTGCCGCTGGTGCGCTACTCCACGGTGGCCGGCGTCCCGCTGCCCGACCTTGTGAAGATGGGCTGGACCAGCCAGGAGAAGCTCGATGCCATGGTCGAGCGCACCCGCAAGGGCGGCGGCGAGATCGTCAACCTGCTCAAGACCGGCTCCGCCTTCTATGCGCCGGCTGCCTCCGCCATCGCCATGGCCGAGAGCTACCTCAAGGATAAGAAGCGCGTCCTTCCCTGCGCGGCCTATCTCAACGGCCAGTACGGCGTGAAGGACATGTTCGTGGGCGTTCCGATCGTGATCGGCGAGAACGGCGTCGAGCGCATCGTCGAGGTCGCGTTCTCCGGCGAGGAGAAGGCCATGTTCGAGAAGTCCGTCGCTTCGGTGCAGGGCCTCGTCGACGCCTGCAAGCAGATCAATTCGACCCTCGCTTAACCCTCACATGTCATGGCCGGCCTCGTGCCGGCCATCCACGTCTTCAACCGCTGCCGCGGAGAGAAACGAATGAACATCCATGAATATCAAGGCAAAGCGGTCCTGAAGGAGTTCGGCCTGCCCGTCTCCAATGGCGTTGCCATCTTCTCCGCCGACGAGGCGGAGGCCGCTGCCAAACAGCTCGGCGGCCCGCTCTGGGTCGTGAAGTCCCAGATCCACGCGGGCGGCCGCGGCAAGGGCAAGTTCAAGGAGCCTGAGGCCGGAGAGAAGGGCGGCGTGCGCCTTGCCAAGTCGGTGGACGAGGTGAAGCAGTTTGCCCAGCAGATGCTCGGCAAGACGCTGGTCACGATCCAGACCGGCGAGGCCGGCAAGCAGGTCAACCGCCTCTACATCGAGGACGGCTCCGACATCGAGAAGGAGTTCTATCTCTCCATGCTCGTCGACCGTGAGACCGGCCGTGTCGCTTTCGTGGTCTCCACCGAAGGCGGCATGGATATCGAGCAGGTCGCCCACGATACCCCCGAAAAAATCCTGACCTTCTCGGTCGATCCCGCGACCGGCGTGATGCCGCATCACGGCCGCACCGTCGCCAAGGCGCTGGGCCTGACCGGCCCGCTCGCCAAGGAGGCCGAGGACGTTGTTTCGAAGCTCTACAAGGCCTTCATCGCGAAGGACATGGAGATGCTTGAGATCAACCCGCTCATCGTCACCAAGGACGGGCACCTGAAGTGCCTCGACGCCAAGATCTCCTTCGACGGCAATGCCCTCTACCGTCATCCTGATGTGGTGCAGCTCCGCGACATCACGGAAGAGGACGAGAAGGAAATCGAGGCCTCCAAGTACGACCTCGCTTATATCGCGCTCGACGGCACCATCGGCTGCATGGTCAACGGCGCCGGCCTCGCCATGGCGACGCTGGACATCATCAAGCTCTACGGCGAAGAGCCGGCGAACTTTTTGGATGTCGGCGGCGGCGCGTCCGAGGAGAAGGTGACGGCGGCGTTCAAGATCATCACGGCCGACCCGAACGTGAAGGGCATCCTGGTCAACATCTTCGGCGGCATCATGAAATGCGACGTCATCGCCCGCGGCGTGATCGCCGCGGTGAAGACGGTCGGCCTGCAGGTCCCGCTGGTGGTGCGCCTCGAGGGCACCAACGTGGAAGAGGGCAAGCAGATCATCCGCGAATCCGGCCTCAACGTGATCCCGGCGGATGACCTCGACGACGCGGCGCAAAAGATCGTGAACGCGGTTCGTAAGGCTTAAGAATGCGCTTTCATCTGTCCAGCGCTGTGATGTTGTGTTTCCTGAGCGGGATTGTGTCCGCTCAGGGCGTTCATGCGCAAGCAACTGTACAGGTGAAATCGCCTGAAGAGGCATTGGTTCGTCTTTTCACGCGACTCTGCATCGATATTGGTCCCGATGCATCGGAAGGTGCAAAAGTCGCGCAAGCGCTCAAGTGGAAGCAGGGGGACAGTGCCGGTTCCGCTCCCTTGTGCCAAGCTAAAGGCGGGAATTCAAAATCAAGCTTTGGCATCTACAAAGATGAGAACTTCGGTTATCCAGTGTATGTCACGCTAGGCGAGAATTTCACAGCGAACGAACGCATCCAGACCTGTGCTGTTAAGCAAGTTGGTATCGACGTAGATGCTGCAATCGCATTGTTCAAGCAGACCGCAGGTGCTGGTCCCAGCCAAACCCACGACCACGGTGAAATGCGCGAGACTGTTTGGGGATTGCGCAAAGGCCAAACGAAGTATCGAGTTACCGCATTAGATTTCCGCCCTTCGCGGAAAAACGACGTTGTCCTCGCAATCTGCAATGACGGGAGCTGAGTGCTGCATGAAAATTCTCTCTCATTTTCACCCGTTATTCCTCAATAAAGAGACGCCTTAATGTCCATCCTCATCACCAAAGACACCAAGGTCATCTGCCAGGGCTTCACCGGCAAGAACGGGACCTTCCATTCCGAGCAGGCCATCGCCTACGGTACCAAGATGGTCGGCGGCACCTCGCCGGGCAAAGGCGGCTCCACGCATCTCGGCCTGCCCGTGTTCGACACGGTCATGGAAGCGCGCGAGAAGACCGGCGCCGACGCCTCTGTCGTGTACGTTCCGCCTCCGGGCGCGGCCGATGCCATCTGCGAAGCCATCCAGGCCGAGATCCCGCTCATCGTCTGCATCACGGAAGGCATTCCGGTGCTCGACATGGTGCGCGTGAAGCGCGCGCTCGAAGGCTCCAAGTCGCGCCTCATCGGCCCCAACTGCCCCGGCATCGTCACCGCAGGCGAGTCGAAGATCGGCATCATGCCGGCCAACATCTTCAAGCCCGGTTCCGTCGGCATCGTGTCGCGCTCCGGCACGCTCACCTACGAGGCGGTGTTCCAGACCACCAACGAGGGCCTCGGCCAGACCACGGCAGTGGGCATCGGCGGCGACCCTGTGAAGGGCACCGAGTTCATCGAAATGCTCGACATGTTCCTCTCCGACCCCAAGACCGAGTCGATCGTCATGATCGGCGAGATCGGCGGTTCGGCCGAGGAAGAGGCGGCCGCGTTCATCGCCCGCGAGGCCAAGAAGGGCCGCAAGAAGCCGATGGTCGGCTTCATCGCCGGCCGCACGGCGCCTCCCGGACGCCGCATGGGCCATGCCGGCGCCATCATCTCCGGCGGCAAGGGCGGTGCGGAAGACAAGATCGCCGCCATGGAGGCCGCAGGCATCCGCGTGTCGCCGTCGCCGGCCCGCCTCGGCAAGACCCTCGTCGAGGTTCTCAAGGGCAAGTAACCGATAAAGGCCGCCTCGAACCCGGGGCCGCCCACAGTCATTTTGAAATCGAGTATTGTCATGGCACGCCAAGACGCCAACGAAAAGCTTCTCAACACCGCCTTCCTCTATGGGGCGAATGCACCCTATATCGAGGACCTTTACGCCCGCTACGAGCAGGATCCGTCTTCGGTCGACGCCGAGTGGCAGGCCTTCTTCGGTGCCTTGAAGGACGACAAGCAGGCTGTCGAGAAAGCCGCCAAGGGCCCGTCCTGGGAGAAGCCGAACTGGCCAATCCACGCCAATGGCGAACTCGTCTCGGCGCTCGACGGCAACTGGGCGCAGGTCGAGAAGGCGGTCGGCGACAAGATCAAGGCGAAGGCACAAGCCAAGGGCGCCGAGATCAGCCAGGCCGACGTGCAGCAGGCGACCCGCGATTCCGTGCGCGCCATCATGCTGATCCGCGCCTATCGCGTGCGCGGCCACCTGCATGCCAAGCTCGATCCGCTCAACATCAATCCGCCTCCGAACGATCAGGAACTGCACCCGTCCCATTACGGCTTCACGGAAGCCGATTGGGACCGCAAGATCTTCCTCGACAACGTGCTCGGCCTCGAATTCGCAACGATCCGCGAGATCGTCGCGATCCTGGACCGCACCTATTGCCAGACGCTCGGCGTCGAGTTCATGCACATCTCCGATCCCGTCGAGAAGGCCTGGATCCAGGAGCGCATCGAGGGACCCGACAAGGAGATCACCTTCACCAAGGAAGGCAAGCGCGCCATCCTCAACAAGCTCGTCGAGGCGGAAGGTTTCGAGAAGTTCCTGGATGTCCGCTACACCGGCACCAAGCGCTTCGGTCTGGACGGCGGCGAATCGCTCATTCCGGCGCTGGAGCAGATCATCAAGCGCGGCGGCAATCTCGGCGTGAAGGAGATCGTGCTCGGCATGGCCCATCGCGGCCGCCTCAACGTGCTCACCCAGGTGATGGGCAAGCCGCATCGGGCGCTCTTCCACGAGTTCAAGGGCGGCTCCTTCGCGCCCGACGACGTGGAAGGCTCGGGCGACGTGAAGTACCATCTCGGTGCCTCGTCGGACCGCACTTTTGATGGCAACAACGTCCACCTGTCGCTCACCGCGAACCCGTCGCACCTGGAGATCGTCAATCCGGTGGTGCTCGGCAAGGTGCGCGCCAAGCAGGACCAGCACGGCTGCACGCCGGACAATCGCACGGCCGTGATGCCGCTCCTCATCCATGGCGACGCGGCCTTCGCCGGCCAGGGCGTTGTGGCGGAATGCTTCGGGCTGTCGGGCCTGCGCGGCCACCGCACCGGCGGCTGGATCTCGTTCATCATCAACAACCAGATCGGCTTCACCACCGACCCGCGCTTCTCGCGCTCCTCGCCCTATCCGTCGGACGTGGCGAAGATGGTCGAGGCGCCGATCTTCCACGTGAACGGCGACGATCCGGAAGCCGTGGTTTTTGCCGCCAAAGTCGCGGCCGAGTACCGGCAGAAGTTCCAGAAGCCTGTCGTCATCGACATGTTCTGCTACCGCCGCTTCGGCCATAACGAGGGCGACGAGCCGGCCTTCACCCAGCCGCTCATGTACCGCAAGATCCGGTCGCATCCGGCCATCGTGGAGCTCTACTCCAAGAAGCTCCTCGCCGAGGGCGTCATCACGGAGGCCGAGCTCGAAGAGATGAAGTCGAGCTGGCGCTCGAAGCTCGACGCCGAGTTCGACATCGCGTCGAACTACAAGCCCAACAAGGCCGACTGGCTCGACGGACGCTGGTCGGGCCTCAAGGCCGTGCGCGAGGATCAGGACGATCCCCGCCGTGGGCAGACAGGCGTGTCGACCGAGACCCTGCAGCAGATCGGCAAGGCGCTCACCTCGGTCCCGGAAGGCTTCCACCTTCACCGCACGATCCAGCGCTTCCTCGACAACCGCAAGAAGATGCTGGAGACCGGCGAGGGCTTCGATTGGGCCATGGCCGAGGCGCTTGCCTTCGGCTCGCTCCTGCTCGAAGGGCACCGCGTGCGCCTCTCCGGCCAGGATGTGGAGCGTGGCACCTTCTCGCAGCGCCACTCGGTGCTCACCGACCAGGAGAACGAGGAGCGCTATACCAACCTCAATCACATTGCTGAGGATCAGGCCCGCTACGAGGTCATCAACTCGATGCTCTCGGAGGAGGCGGTGCTCGGCTTCGAGTACGGCTATACGCTCTCCGAGCCGAATGCGCTGACCCTTTGGGAAGGTCAGTTCGGCGACTTCGCCAACGGCGCGCAGGTGGTCTTCGACCAGTTCGTGTCGTCGGGCGAGCGCAAGTGGCTGCGCATGTCGGGCCTCGTCTGCCTGCTGCCGCACGGCTACGAGGGCCAGGGACCGGAGCATTCCTCCGCCCGCCTGGAGCGCTTCCTCCAGATGTGCGCCGAGGACAACATGCAGGTCGGATACTGCTCGACCCCGTCGAACTACTTCCACATCCTGCGCCGGCAGCTGAAGCGCGACTTCCGCAAGCCGCTGATCCTGATGACGCCGAAATCCCTGCTGCGCCACAAGCGCTGCACGTCGTCTCTGTCGGACATTTCGGAGGGAACGTATTTCCACCGGGTTCTGCAGGACGATGCTCAGACCGGGCGCGACGTCACCAAGCTGGTGAAGGACGACAAGATCCGGCGCGTCGTGATCTGCACGGGCAAGGTCTATTACGACCTGCTCGAGGAGCGCGAGAAGCGGGGCATCGACGATGTCTACCTGCTGCGCGTCGAGCAGCTCTATCCGTTCCCGGCGAAGTCGCTGGCGGCCGAGATTGCCCGCTTCAAAAAGGCCGACGTGGTGTGGTGCCAGGAAGAGCCCAAGAACATGGGCTCCTGGATGTTCGTCGAGCCCTATCTCGAATGGGTGCTCAAGACGGCCGGCTCAAAGGTGGATCGCCCGCGCTATGTGGGCCGCCCTGCCTCCGCCGCCACCGCCACCGGCCTCATGTCCAAGCATCAGGCCCAGCTGCAGGCCTTCCTCGACGAGGCTTTCGCGGCCTAAAACCCGCGGGAGCTCTCACCCGATTCCGAGGGGCTGGGAAACCAGCCCCGCAAAGACCAAAAGACGATCATGGCAACCGAAATCCGCGTACCCACCCTTGGCGAATCCGTATCAGAGGCCACCATCGGCCGCTGGTTCAAGAAGCCCGGCGATCCAGTGAAGGCCGACGAGCCTGTGCTCGAGCTCGAGACCGACAAGGTCACCCTCGAGGTCAACGCGCCCGCGAGCGGTACGCTCGGCGACATCATCGCCAAGGACGGCGAGACGGTGAGCCCCGGCGCGGTGCTCGGCTCCATCGTCGACGGCGGTGCGGCGGCGGCTCCTGCCGCTGCCCCTGCAGCCGCCCCCAAGGCTGAAGCCCCCAAGGCCGCACCGGCTCCCTCTACTGCGCCCGCTCCCGCGGCAGCCGCTCCCGGCGGCGCCCAGGATCACGGCCCGGCTGTTGCCCGACTTGCTGCCGAGAGCGGCGTGAGCCCGGCCAATGTCGGCGGCACCGGCAAGGATGGTCGCGTGACCAAGGGCGACATGCTCGCGGCGATCGCGACCGGCGGCGCCCAGGCTGCCGCGCCGTCCGCACCGGTTCAGGTGCGTGCGCCTTCCGCGCCGAGCGATGCCGAGCGCGAAGAGCGCGTGAAGATGACCAAGCTGCGCCAGACCATCGCGCGCCGCCTGAAAGAGGCCCAGAACACCGCCGCCATGCTCACCACGTTTAACGACGTGGACATGAGCGCGGTGATGAACCTGCGCGCCCAATACAAGGACGTGTTCGAGAAGAAGCACGGCACCAAGCTCGGCTTCATGGGCTTCTTCACCAAGGCGGTGATCCAGGCACTCAAGGACGTGCCGGCGGTGAACGCCGAGATCGACGGGCAGGACCTCGTCTACAAGAACTACTACCACATCGGCATCGCGGTCGGCACCGAGAAGGGCCTCGTGGTTCCTGTGGTGCGCGATGCGGACGACCTGTCGGTTGCCGGCATCGAGAAGAAGATCGCCGATTTCGGTAAGCGCGCCCGCGACGGCAAGCTTTCCATCGACGAGATGCAGGGCGGCACCTTCACCATCACCAATGGCGGCATCTACGGTTCGCTCATGTCGACGCCGATCCTCAATGCGCCGCAATCGGGCATTCTCGGCATGCACCGCATCGAGGACCGTCCGGTGGTGCGCAACGGCCAGGTGGTCGTGCGCCCGATGATGTATCTCGCGCTCTCCTACGATCACCGCATCGTCGACGGCAAGGAAGCCGTGACCTTCCTCGTGCGGGTCAAGGAAGCCCTGGAGGATCCGGCGCGCCTCGTGCTCGATCTGTAAGTTTTCAACATTCCTGTCATGGCCGGCCTTGTGCCGGCCATCTCGATCGGAGAGGCGCTGCGTTTCACCGGATCGGGATCACCGGGACAGGCCCGGTGATGACGAAGCGAGGGTTCAATCAATGTCCTACGATCTCATCGTCATCGGCACCGGCCCCGGCGGCTATGTCTGCGCCATCCGGGCCGCGCAGCTCGGCCTCAAGACCGCCGTGGTGGAAAAGCGCAAGACCCATGGCGGCACCTGCCTCAATATCGGCTGCATCCCGTCCAAGGCCCTGCTGCACGCCTCGCACATGTTCCACGATGCGCAGCATTTCGCCGACATGGGCATCGGCGTGAGCGCTCCGACCCTCGACCTCAAGACGATGCTGGCCTTCAAGCAGGAAGGCGTCGACGGCAATACCAAGGGCGTCGAGTTCCTGCTCAAGAAGAACAAGATCGATGCCTTCATCGGCACGGCGCGCATCGCGGCCGCCGGCCAGGTCGAGGTCACGGCCGAGGACGGCTCGAACCAGGTGCTGGAGACGAAGAACATCGTCATCGCCACGGGCTCGGACGTCACCCGCCTGCCGGGCATCGAGATCGACGAGAAGACCGTGGTCTCCTCCACCGGTGCACTCGAACTCGAGAGCGTGCCAAAGCGCCTCGTGGTGATCGGCGCCGGCGTCATCGGCCTGGAGCTCGGCTCCGTGTGGCGGCGCCTCGGCTCCGAGGTGACCGTGGTGGAATATCTCGACCGCATCCTGCCTGGCATGGACGGCGAGGTCGCCAAGAACTTCCAACGCATCCTCGGCAAGCAGGGATTCCAGTTCAAGCTCGGCGCCAAGGTGACCAAGGTCGAGCGGACCGGCAACGGTGCGACGCTCACCGTCGAGCCCGCCGCCGGCGGCTCGGCTGAGACCCTAGAGGCCGATGTGGTGCTCGTGGCGGTCGGCCGCGTGCCCTACACGCAGGGCCTCGGGCTCGACAAGGTGGGCGTCCAGCTCGACAACCGCGGCCGCATCCAGACGGACGCGCATTTCTCCACGAACGTCACCGGCATCTATGCCATCGGCGACGTGATCGCCGGCCCCATGCTCGCCCACAAGGCCGAGGATGAGGGTGTTGCCGTAGCGGAGATCCTGGCCGGCAAGGCCGGCCACGTGAATTACGACGTGATCCCAAGCGTGGTCTACACGTTCCCGGAGGTCGCCTCCGTGGGCAAGACCGAGGAGGAATTGAAGGCGGCGGGCATTGCCTACAACACGGGAAAATTCCCCTTCACGGCCAATGGCCGCGCCAAGGTGAACCGCACCACGGACGGCTTCGTAAAGATTCTGGCCGATGCCACAACCGACAAGGTGCTCGGCGTTCACATCGTCGGCGCGGAAGCCGGCAACCTCATCCACGAGGCGGCAATCGCCATGGAGTTCGGCGCCTCTTCGGAAGACATGGCCCGCACCTGCCACGCGCATCCGACCCTTGCGGAGGCTGTGAAGGAAGCAGCCCTCGCAGTGGAGAAGCGCGCCATTCACATGTAAGATGACCGGATGGCAAAGCTCCACTTCATCTACTCGGTGATGAATGCAGGCAAGACGACCCATCTCCTGCAGGTTCGCTACAACTACATCGAGAACGGCGGCAACGTGCTGCTGTTCACCAGCCTGATCGACGACCGGTTCGGCGTCGGCAAGGTAAAATCGCGCATCGGCCTCGAGGCCGATGCGATCCCCTTGCGCAAGAGCGATGACATCGGTGCCATCGTGGCGGCCGAGCACGCCAAGAAGCCGGTCACGGTGGTGTTGGTCGATGAGGTCCAGTTCATGACCGCCGACCAGGTTCGCCAGCTCGCCTGGATCGTCGACGAGCTGAATGTGCCGGTCATGGCCTATGGGCTGAAGAACAACGTCTACGGCACGTTGTTCAGCGACGCGATCATCGCCATGATGGCGCTGGCGCAGGATTTCCAGGAAATCAAGCAGCTCTGCCATTGCGGCCGCAAGGCCACGATGATCCTGAAATACGACCGCAACGGCGAGGCCGTGCGCTCAGGCCCCGTGGTCGAGATCGGCGGCGAGGGTCGCTACGTGTCCGTCTGCAGGCCGCACTGGACGGCTGGCGATATCGGTCCCGCAGCGCGGCAGCTTTTGGCCGAAGCCGTGGTGGCGGCGGAGTAGCCGGTGACAGTGACATGTCATCCCCGGCGGTCCGCAGGACCGGGAAGGGGATCCACTGACACGCTCAGCGCTATGGATTCCCTTCCCCTCCGATGGCTTTGCCATCTCCGGCCGGGAATGACACCGTCTCATTCTCACACGCTTCCGTCATGGCCGGACTTGTCCCGGCCATCCCGATCCGGTGAAGCGCACTGCTTGTCCAATCGAGATGATCGACGATCCGGATCGGGTTCAGGAGGGTGGCGAACGGAGTGAGCTGGGAGAGGAGGCGTCATTGCACGAGCATGGCCCCTCTTCCGACCTGCTGCGCAGGCCACCCTCTCCCACCGCAAGTCGGGTGTTCCCGACTTGCTCATCCAGAATGCCGATCCTGGGAACACCCAGGATCGAGTGGGGAGAGGGATAGCAGCGTGAATGTTCATTATTTGTTCTTGACAATCCTCCTAAGCTCGGCTATAGCTGGGAACATCCTCGCCCGACGAGGGGCGCGCTCGCGAGGCGTCGCAGATGTGGGGCAAGGAGCGGTCCCGCCGCAGGTCTCGCACACCTGTGATCGCGGGTGGCCGATCCTGGCTCAGTTCCAGGTCCGCTGAAACAAACCGCGCGTGATGAGCAGTCCGGCTCTCACTTACCACCACAACCATCGAGCCGGGCTGCCCAACGCGCCACCCTCGATCTTAACCTTCAGGCTCGCAGCACCCGCTGCGGGCCACAAGGCGCTGGCTCTGTGACAATCAGAGCAACAGCGTCATCCCGGACGGCAAAGCCGATCCGGGATCGCCCAAACCAGTCCAGCACTGTCATCCCGGGGCTGCGCAGCAGAGCCCGGGATCCATAAACACAACAGCACTTCAGCTTACACCGTCAGCGGTTATGGATCCCCGCCCTCGCGGGGATGACAGCGTTGAGCTTCCAGCACTTAGTCTTGAAGACGATTCCAAATCGGCTGTGGCGTCCGAGAGGACACCTTCAGCCTTGCTGCTTCACCCGCGCTCTCGGATGCGCCGCGTTGAACGCATCCATCAGCCGGGCCGCGTCCACCTTCGTGTAGAGCTGCGTGGTCGAGAGCGAGGCGTGGCCTAAAAGCTCCTGGATGCCGCGCAGGTCGCCGCCCTTGGCGAGCAGATGCGTGGCGAAGGAGTGGCGCAGGGCATGCGGCGTGGCGCTGTCGGGCAGGCCCAGCGCCCCGCGCAGCTCCTCCACGGCAAGCTGGATGATTCGGGGCGAGAGCGGCCCGCCGCGGGCCCCGACGAAGAGCGGCCCCTCGGGCGGGATCGCATAGGGGCAGAGCGCCAAGTACTCCTCCACGGCCCGCTGGATAGGTGGGATCACCGGCACGCTGCGCATCTTAGCCCCCTTGCCGGTGACGGTGACGGCGTCAATACCGTTCACGGGCGCGTCACGCCGCTGCAGGCCGAGCGCCTCGGAAATGCGCAGGCCCGCCCCGTAGAGCAGCGACAGCACGGCAGCATCCCGGGCCAGGATCCAGGGCTTGCGATTCTCCGATGCCCGCGTCTCCACATCCGTCACGGCCACGGCCGAGGAGGCGGACAGTGGACGCGGCAGGTTCTTCTCCACCTTCGGGGTGCGAATCGCCGCGAAGGCCGAAGCCGTCCCGAAGCCCTCCCGCTCCAGGTGCCGGGCGAAGGAGCGCAGGGCCGCGAGTTGGCGCATCAGCGAGCGGCTCCCCACCGAATCTATCCGCCGGGCCGCCAGAAAGGCCCGGATGTCCATCGGTTTGAGGCTCAGGATGCCCTTGACGCTCGGCGGCTCCCCGAGATGGTTCGTCAGGAACGCCAGGAACTGGCGCAGGTCCCGCGCATAGGCCTCGACGGTTTTTGCCGAGAGCCGCCGCTCCTTGGCCAGCGAAGCAAGCCACGCCATCGCCTCCCGGCGGGTGTCGTCTGCCCCGGGGAGGACCAGATCGAGAACATTTTGCGTGGCGCCGCTTGACATGAGTCCCATTTATGCAAGGGCAGAACCCTAACAGTCACAGGTTAACCTCTTATCCCATGACAAGCCGCATCGCCGATGTCCTCATCCCGCTCGCGCTGGACACGGCCTATTCCTATGCCGTGCCGGACGGCCTTGGCCTCGAGGAGGGCGACGTGGTGCAGGTGCCGCTCGCCAATCGCGAGGTGGCGGGCGTCGTCTGGGGCTTGCGCGAGGGGCAGGGCGGCAACCTGAAGAAGGTGACTGGGATCATCGACGCGCCGAATCTCTCGCCCGAGATGCGCAAGTTCCTGGATTGGATCGCCTGGTACACCCTTGCGCCCAAGGGTTCGGCGCTGGCCATGGGTCTCAAGATCCCGGATGCCGACCGGCAGGAGGTCGCCCGCGTCGGCGTGCGGCTGGCAGGCGCCCTGCCGAAGCGTATGACGCCTGCCAGGCAGAAGGTGGTCGAGCTAGCGCAGGATGGGGCCGTGCGGCTCAAAAGCGAACTCGCCCAAGCGGCTGGCGTTAGCGTTGGGGTCATCAACGGACTGATCGACGAAGGGGCTCTCGAAACCGTGGCCCTTCTGGCCGAGCCCGTGGCAGAGCTGCCCAACCCCGCCTTCGGCGACACCGCGCTCTCCGATGACCAGGGCGACGCGGCGCAGACGCTCGTTGCCGCCATGGGCGAGGAGTATCCGCCCGTGATCCTGCTCGAAGGCGTCACGGGGTCCGGCAAGACGGAGGTCTATTTCGAGGCCGTGGCCGAGGCGGTGCGCCAGGGCCGTCAGGCCCTGATCCTGATGCCGGAAATCGCCCTCACGGCTCAGTTTCTCGACCGGTTCGCCGCTCGCTTCGGCGTGAAACCCGCCACCTGGCATTCCGGCGTCACGGGCCGCAAACGCGAGCGGCTCTATGCGGCCATCGCCTCGGGTGAGGTGAAGGTTGTAGCCGGCGCCCGCTCGGCCCTGTTCCTGCCCTATGCCAATCTCGGCCTCATCGTGGTCGATGAGGAGCACGAGACCGCCTACAAGCAGGATGACGGGGTGCATTACCACGCCCGCGACATGGCGGTGGTGCGCGGCAAGATCGAGAATGCCACCGTGATCCTGGCTTCGGCGACGCCCTCCATCGAGAGCCGGGTCAATGTGGAGCGCGGCCGCTACCGCCATGTGCGCCTGCCGGAGCGATTCGGCGGCCGCTCCATGCCGCAGATCCGGGCCGTGGATCTGCGCAAGGAGGCCATCCCCAAGGGGCGCTGGCTCTCGCCGACCCTCGTCGCAGCCGTGGAAGACACGGTGGCAAAAGGCGAGCAGGCGCTGCTCTTCCTCAACCGGCGCGGCTATGCCCCGCTCACCCTGTGCCGCAACTGCGCCCACCGCTACGAGTGCCCGAACTGCTCCTCCTGGCTGGTGGAGCACCGGTTCCGCCGCTCCCTCGTCTGCCACCATTGCGGCCATGTGGAGCGCACGCCTCAAGCCTGCGTCGAATGCGGCAGCGTCGATTCGCTGGTGCCCTGCGGCCCCGGCGTCGAGCGGATTGCCGAGGAGGCGGCAGAGCTGTTTCCCGACAAGCGCTGCATCGTGCTCTCCAGCGATTTTCCCGGCGGCACGGAGCGGCTGCGCACGGAGCTGGCCGCCATCGCGGCGGGCGAGTTCGACATCGTCATCGGCACCCAGCTCGTGGCCAAGGGGCACAATTTCCCGTTCATGACCCTGGTGGGCGTGCTCGACGCCGATATCGGCCTTACCTCGGGCGATCCCCGCGCGGCCGAGCGCACCTTCCAGATGCTGCAGCAGGTCACTGGCCGCGCCGGGCGCGGCGAGAAGCCCGGGCGTGCCCTGGTTCAAACCTGGCAGCCGGACCATCCGGTAATCGCCGCCCTGATCTCGGGCGATGCCGAACGCTTCTACGAGGAGGAGACCCGGGTGCGCGAGATGGCGGGCCTGCCGCCCTTCGGGCGTCTGGCCTCCCTGATCGTCTCGGCCGCCGAGCGCGAGGCCGCGGAGGCTCATGCCCGGGCCATGGCCCTGGTGGCGGAGCCGCCGCCCGGCGTCACGGTGCTGGGCCCCGCCGAAGCCCCACTGGCCCTGATCCGCGGCCGCTATCGCTTCCGCCTTCTGGTCAAGACTGAACGGGAGGTGGACCTTCAGGGTTATTTGCGTGGCTGGATGGCCCGCTGCCCCAAGATCCGCGGCAACACACGGGTCTCCATCGATGTGGATCCGCAGAGCTTTCTGTGACCAACCAGAGAAATTTCATCTAGACAGGTACCATGCCCAAGATCGTCCATTGCATCCGCCACGGCCAGTCTACCTTCAATGCGCATTTCGCCGAGCATGGCGAGGATCCGGGGCATTTCGATGCGCCGCTCACGGAGCTTGGCCAACGCCAAGTGGCCGAGCGGGCGCCGGAGTTGCGCCAGCACCCTTATGAACTTGTCGTGACCTCGCCCCTGACCCGGGCGATCCAGACCACCCTGGGGCTGTTCGGGACCCATCCCGCGTCGCCGACGATTCTCGTGGAATGCCTCCACCGGGAGCACCTGGAGAGCAGCTGCGACGTGGGCCGCGCCGTCTCTCATCTGGCCCAGGATTTCCCCCACCTGCACTTCGGCCACCTGGATGAGGTCTGGTGGCACAACGAGGGCGAGGTGAACGAGCGGGGCTTCGTCTACGAGCCGCCCCATGTCTTCGAGGAGCGGGTCGAGCGGTTCCGCGGCTGGCTGGCGGAGAGGCCGGAAACGATGATCGCAGTGGTGGGCCACGGCACCTTCTTCAGCAAGCTTGTCGGGCGGTTTCTCACCAATTGCGAAGTCGCCGCCCTGGAACTTTAGGCCCGGCCTCGGCAGACGCCCGGTTTTTCCGGTCCGAACAGGGCTCAGCTCGCCTTGCGCCTCGGAAAAACCCATGCTAGTGCACCCTCGCCTGACGGGCGGAGAAGGCTCCCGTCCCGGGCTCATTTCCACACCTGACGGGTCTCCCGGATGCCTCGCTCGCAGGCCTTTCCGGTCCGAGGGCCCGTTATGACAAGAGAGACGGTTACGTGGCGCAAAGCGGTTCCCATGATGGACCCCTCCTGTCGGGCGTAGCGTTGCGCTATGCTTCGGCGATGTTCGAAGTCGCCCGCGAGGCGAATGCCGTGGACGCTGTCGCCGGCGATCTCGCTCGCTTCGACCAGATGATCCGCGGCAGCGACGACTTGCAGCGCCTGATCTCCAACCCCATTTTCACGGCTGAAGAGCAGTCGAACGCGATCGGCGCCATTCTCGACAAGGCCGGCATTTCGGGCCTTGCGGGTAATTTCATCCGCCTCGTGTCCTCCAAGCGCCGGCTCTTCGTCCTGCCGGATATGATCCGCGCCTTCCAGAACCTCGTGTCCGATGCCAAGGGTATCGTCCGGGCGCAGGTCACCCTGGCGGAGGCGCCGTCCGACACCGTTCTGAACGAAATCAAGGCGGCGCTGCGCGACGTCGCCAAGGCTGACGTTGCTGTCGACGTCAAAATCGACCCGAGCCTCATCGGCGGTCTCATCGTGAAGATGGGCTCCCGCATGGTGGATGCCTCGGTGCGCACCAAACTCAATTCCATTCGTCTAGCGATGAAAGAGGTCCACTGATGGACATTCGAGCCGCTGAGATCTCCGCGATCCTCAAAGAGCAGATCAAGAACTTCGGTACCGAAGCTGAAGTCACCGAAGTCGGGCAAGTTCTGTCCGTTGGTGACGGTATCGCCCGTTGCTACGGCCTCGACAAGGTTCAGGCCGGTGAGATGGTCGAATTCGAGAGCGGCGTGCGCGGCATGGCCCTCAACCTCGAGACCGACAACGTCGGCGTCGTGGTGTTCGGCTCCGACCGTGAAATCGCCGAAGGCCAGACCGTGAAGCGTACTGGCGCCATCGTGGACGTGCCGGTCGGCAAGGGCCTGCTCGGCCGCGTCGTCGACGCGCTCGGCAACCCCATCGATGGCAAGGGCCCGATCCAGTCCACCGAGCGCCGCCGCGTGGACGTGAAGGCTCCCGGCATCATTCCGCGCAAGTCGGTGCACGAGCCGATGGCCACGGGCCTTAAAGCCATCGACGCCCTGATCCCAGTCGGCCGTGGTCAGCGCGAGCTGATCATCGGCGACCGCCAGACCGGCAAGACTGCCGTCGTGCTCGACACGATCCTGAACCAGAAGCCGCTCAACCAGGGCAATGACGAGAGCCAGAAGCTCTACTGCGTTTACGTCGCGGTCGGTCAGAAGCGCTCCACGGTCGCCCAGTTCGTGAAGGTTCTCGAAGAGCAGGGCGCTCTGGAATACTCGATCATCATCGCGGCTACCGCTTCCGACCCCGCTCCGATGCAGTTCCTGGCGCCGTTCTCGGGCTGCGCCATGGGCGAGTTCTTCCGCGACAACGGCATGCATGCCGTGATCGTGTATGACGACCTGTCCAAGCAGGCTGTCGCCTATCGCCAGATGTCGCTCCTGCTGCGCCGTCCGCCGGGCCGCGAGGCTTACCCGGGCGACGTGTTCTACCTGCACTCCCGTTTGCTCGAGCGCGCGGCGAAGCTCAACGACAGCCAGGGCGCGGGCTCGCTCACCGCTCTGCCAGTCATCGAGACGCAGGCCAACGACGTATCGGCCTACATCCCGACCAACGTGATCTCGATCACCGACGGCCAGATCTTCCTTGAGACGGACCTGTTCTACCAGGGCATCCGCCCGGCGGTGAACGTCGGCCTCTCGGTCTCGCGCGTGGGCTCCTCGGCCCAGACGAAGGCGATGAAGAAGGTCGCGGGCAAGATCAAGGGCGAGCTGGCGCAGTACCGCGAGATGGCGGCCTTCGCACAGTTTGGTTCGGACCTCGACGCCACCACCCAGCGCCTGCTGAACCGTGGTTCGCGCTTGACCGAGCTCCTGAAGCAGCCGCAGTTCTCGCCGCTGAAGATGGAAGAGCAGGTCGCCGTGATCTACGCCGGCGTGAACGGCTACCTCGACACCCTGCCCCTGAACCGGGTGCGTGCGTTCGAGGACGGCCTGCTCTCACTCCTGCGTGGCAAGCACACCGATCTGCTCGAAGCCATCCGCGCTTCGAAGGATCTGTCGAGCGACTCGGAAGCGAAGCTGAAGGACGTCGTCCAGAACTTCGCCAAGTCTTTCTCGTAAAGACACCGTTCGCTTAGAATCCAGCCGGATTTCCGGAGAGGGTAGGGCCGCTCGATGCCGAGCTTAAAAGACCTTCGTAACCGCATCGCCTCGGTCAAGGCGACGCAGAAGATCACCAAGGCCATGCAGATGGTGGCCGCCGCGAAGCTGCGCCGTGCGCAGACCGCGGCGGAGGCCGCGCGCCCCTATGCGGAGCGCATGGCCGCGGTGCTCGGCAACATCGCGTCCGGCGTGATTGTCGGACCCGAGACGCCGCGCCTGCTGGCCGGCACCGGCTCCGACCGCGTTCACCTGCTGGTCGTCTGCACCGCCGAGCGTGGTCTCTGCGGTGCGTTCAACTCCTCGATTGCGCGTCTTGCCCGCGATCATGCCAACCGGCTCATGGCCGAGGGCAAGACGGTCAAGATCATCTGCGTCGGCAAGAAGGGCTACGATATTCTTCGTCGCCAGTTCGTCCAGCAGATCATCGAGCTCATCGACTTGCGCTCCGTGCGCCAGCTCGGTTTCGAGCAGGGTGACATGATCGCCCAGAAGGTGCTCGCCCGCTTCGAGGCTGGCGAGTTCGATGTGGCGACGCTGTTCTACTCGCGCTTCCGCTCGGTGATCGCCCAGATCCCGACCGCGCAGCAGATCATCCCGGCTCAGATCGAGGCCACCGGCACTTCGTCCGACGCGGTCTACGACTACGAGCCCGACGAAGGCGAGATCCTGACGACTCTCCTGCCGCGGAACCTCACCGTGCAGATCTTCCGCGCGCTGCTGGAGAACGCCGCTTCCGAACAGGGTGCCCGCATGAGCGCCATGGACAGTGCGACCCGCAACGCGGGCGAAATGATCAAGAAGCAGACGATGACCTACAACCGGTCGCGTCAGGCGATGATCACCAAGGAACTGATCGAAATCATTTCGGGCGCCGAGGCGCTCTGACGAAATCCGAGAGGAGCCAATCATGGCCAATACCGCTACCCCAGCCCGCAAGGCGACCGGTCACATCACGCAGGTCATCGGCGCCGTCGTCGACGTGCAGTTCGAAGGCCACCTGCCGGAGATCCTGAACGCGCTCGAGACCTCGAACAACGGCAACCGCCTCGTTCTCGAAGTCTCGCAGCAGCTCGGCGAGAGCACTGTGCGCTGCATCGCGATGGACACCTCCGAAGGCCTCGTCCGCGGCCAGCCGGTCACCGACACCGGCGCCCCGATCTCCGTGCCGGTCGGCACCGCCACCCTCGGCCGCATCATGAACGTCATCGGCGAGCCGGTGGACGAAGCTGGCCCCATCGTCGGTGAAAGCACCCGCGCCATCCACCAGCCGGCTCCTTCCTATGCCGAGCAGTCCACCGAGGGTCAGATCCTCGTCACGGGCATCAAGGTCGTCGACCTGCTCGCTCCCTACGCCAAGGGCGGCAAGATCGGCCTCTTCGGCGGCGCCGGCGTCGGCAAGACCGTGCTCATCATGGAGCTCATCAACAACGTCGCGAAGGCCCACGGCGGCTACTCCGTGTTCGCCGGCGTCGGCGAGCGCACCCGCGAGGGCAACGATCTCTATCACGAGATGATCGAGTCGAAGGTGAACGTCGACCCGCGTGAGAACGGCTCCGCTGCCGGCTCCAAGTGCGCCCTCGTGTACGGCCAGATGAACGAGCCCCCGGGCGCCCGCGCCCGCGTCGCTCTGACGGGTCTCACCGTCGCCGAGAACTTCCGCGACCAGGGCCAGGACGTGCTGTTCTTCGTGGACAACATCTTCCGCTTCACCCAGGCAGGCTCCGAGGTGTCGGCGCTTCTCGGCCGTATTCCTTCGGCCGTGGGCTACCAGCCGACCCTGTCCACCGACATGGGCGCCCTGCAGGAGCGCATCACCACCACCACCAAGGGCTCGATCACCTCGGTGCAGGCCATCTACGTGCCCGCCGACGACCTGACCGACCCGGCCCCGGCCACCTCCTTCGCCCACCTCGACGCCACGACCGTGCTGTCGCGTTCGATCGCCGAGAAGGGCATCTACCCGGCCGTGGATCCGCTCGACTCGACCTCGCGCATGCTGTCCGCCGCCATCGTCGGCGACGAGCACTACAACACCGCCCGTCAGGTCCAGCAGGTGCTGCAGCGCTACAAGGCGCTCCAGGACATCATCGCGATCCTGGGCATGGACGAGCTCTCTGAGGAGGACAAGCTCACCGTGGCCCGCGCCCGCAAGATCGAGCGCTTCCTCAGCCAGCCGTTCCACGTGGCGGAAGTGTTCACCGGCTCGCCCGGCAAGCTCGTGGCGCTTGAAGACACCATCAAGGGCTTCAAGGGTCTCGTCGATGGCCAGTACGACCACCTCCCCGAGGCTGCCTTCTACATGGTCGGCACCATCGAGGAAGCCGTCGAGAAGGCCCAGCGCCTGGCTGCCGAAGCTGCTTAAATCAAGTCTCGCTTCATCCCGGAGCCGTGCTTGCACGCTCCGGGATGATCGCGTCTAAGCGTATCTCCCAAACGACTCCCGATCACGATCGGGATGACGAGGAGCTCAGATAGATGGCTACCTTCAACTTCGAACTCGTCTCTCCTGAGCGCGTGCTGTTCTCCGGCGACGTGGATGCGGTCGTGCTGCCGGCGACCGAGGGCGACATGACGGTTCTGGCCGGCCACTCGCCGGTGATGACGGCCCTCAAGACCGGGTTCCTCGTCATCACCAGCACGCCCGGCAATGGACGGCGCATCCTGGTCCGCGGCGGCTTCGCCGACGTAAACCAGAACGGCCTCACGGTCCTGGCCGAGCGGGCATTGCCTGAGGAGGAACTGACCCAGGAGATCCTCGATCACGAGATCCTGACGGCCGAGATGCACTACGATGCCAGCAACGAACCGGCCACCAAGCAGGCGGCCGAGTCGGCCATCGCACAGCTGCGCGAAGCCAAGGCGGCGCTGAACTTCTAAAGCGATCGACGGCTTGAGATCTGAAACAACCCGGCCCCGAGCCGGGTTTTTCTATTTATGAACACACCAGCGGCGCTCATCCTCACGCTCCAGCTCGACGAGCGCTCCTTCGCCTTCTTCGACGAGCAGCGGCGGCGCTACTTTCCCCCTGGGAGAAACTTCATCCCGGCGCATCTGACGCTGTTTCATGCTCTGCCAGGCGAGCAGCTTGCAGCTATCCAAAACGACATCGAGACTACGATCTCCGGTCAGCAACCTTTCAAACTCGATGTGACAGGCTTGCGCTCCCTCGGGCGCGGGGTCGCCTATGCGCTTGAATCTTCTGAGCTAAGCAGGGTGCGTCGTCATCTCGCGTTAGGATGGAATGACTGGCTCAAGCCACAGGACCGGCAGAACCATAATCCGCATGTGACGGTGCAGAACAAGGTCGATCCAACACAAGCAAGGGCTCTGCTGGAGGACCTGAAAGAAGGATTTCAGCCGTTCGAGGTCACAGGAACAGGGCTGGACCTGTGGTGGTATCGCGGCGGGCCTTGGGAGAAGGTGAGGACTTTCGTATTCCAGCAATAGCCTACCCAGGTCATCACCGGCACAAGGCCGGCGATGACATCGAGCAAATGACTCAGGTGTGGAGCACTACTCCCCCATGGCGATGAGGTTCGCGTTGCCGCCGGCCGCTGCCGTGTTGATTGTCACAGTCTGTTCGGTGGCGAAGCGCAGGAGGTAGTGCGGACCGCCCGCCTTGGGGCCCGTGCCGGAGAGGCCGTGGCCGCCGAAGGGCTGCACGCCGACCACGGCGCCGATCATGTTGCGGTTCACATAGACGTTGCCCACAGACAGGGCTTCCACCACACGCTCGACTGTCGAATCGATGCGGGAATGCACGCCGAGCGTCAGGCCGTAGCCCGTCCCCTCGATCGCCTGCAGCGCCTCCTCCAGGCGATCCGCCTTGTAGCGGACCACATGCAGCACCGGCCCGAACACCTCCTGGGCGAGATCGTGCGGCTTGTTGAGTTCGAAGATATGCGGCGCCACATAGGTGCCGGTCGCAGGTGCTTCGCCGGCGTAATGCACCTTCGCCTGACGCTTCATGCTGGCGATGTGCGCATCGAGCTTATCCTTCGCCTCGCGGTCGATCACCGGGCCCACATGGGTCGAGATCTCGCGTGGGTCGGCAAGCTTCAGCTCGCGGGCATTGCCGGCGATCATCTCGATCATGCGATCCGCCACATCCTCCTGCACGCAGAGAAGGCGAAGGGCCGAGCAACGCTGGCCGGCGGAACGGAAGGCAGACGTCACTACATCGTCCGCGACCTGCTCGGGCAGGGCCGTGGCATCGACGATCATGGCATTGATGCCGCCGGTCTCGGCGATCAACGGCACGATGGCCGCGTCCTTGTTCGCCAGCGTGCGGTTGATAATGCGGGCGACTTCCGTCGAGCCGGTAAACACCACACCGGCTACGTTCTTATGCTCGACAAGACGGGCACCGACGCGTCCGTCACCCGGCACGAGATGAAGGGCTGTCTTCGGCACGCCGGCTTCGTGCAGGATGCGCACGGCGAGGTCCGCGATCAGCGGCGTCTGCTCGGCGGGCTTGGCCACAACCGCATTACCGGCCATGAGCGCCGCGCTCACTTGGCCGAGGAAGATGGCGAGCGGGAAGTTCCAGGGCGAGATCGCCACGAACACGCCACGGCCGCGCAGGCGCAGTACATTGCTCTCGCCGGTCGGCCCCGGCATCAAGTCACCCCCGCCGAAGAGAGTGCGTCCCTGAACGGCGTAGTAGCGCAGGAAGTCGACTGCCTCGCGCACCTCGGAGAGCGCATCGTCCAAAGTCTTGCCTGCTTCCACCTGCAGCAGGTGCAGCAGCGCCCCACGCCGCTCCTCCAATAGATCGGCCGCGCGCTGCAATGCCTTGGCGCGGGTGTCCGCATCCATGCGGCTCCAGCTTGCAAAGCCCTTGTGAGCCGCCGCCATGGCGCGATCCGCCACCTCCGGTGAGGCTTCCGTCACGTGGCCTGCAACCGTGCTGCCGTCGATGGGGCTGACGACCGGGCGGGACGTGCCCGAGGCCGCCTTGCCGTCAATCAGCGGCTCGGCCTTAAAGCTCTGCTGCGCGCTCTTCCCGATCTCTGCCACAAGCGCATCGAGAGAAGCTTGGTGGCCGAACTCCACGCCGCGTGAATTCGCGCGCTCCGGACCATAAAGATCGCGCGGCAGCGGGAGCTTCGAATGACGCGCTTTGTCGGCGGACACGATGATGTCGGCGGGACGCTTCAGAAGCGCCTCGACCGGCATGTTCGGATCGGCCGCCACGGACACGAAGGAGGAGTTCGCACCGTTCTCCAGAAGACGGCGCACGAGATAGGCGAGGAGATCGCGGTGGCCGCCCACCGGCGCATAGGCGCGGCAGGCAAGGCCCGGATTATCCTCCAGGAGGCGCGCATAGAGCGCCTCGCCCATGCCGTGCAGGCGCTGGAACTCGTAGCCCTCCGTACCGCCGGCGCGCTCGATGATGGACGCGACGGTGAGCGCATTGTGGGTTGCGAATTGCGGGTAGATGCGTGGACGAAGTGACAGCATCTTCTCGGCGCAGGCCATGTAGTGAAGATCCGTCATCGCCTTGCGGGTGAAGACCGGGTAATCGTCGAGCCCGCGCTCCTGGGCACGCTTCACCTCCGTGTCCCAATAGGCGCCCTTCACGAGGCGCACCATGAGCTGGCGGTCGAATTTCTCCGCCATGGCCGCGATGGCATCGATCATCGAGCCGGCGCGCTTCTGGTAGGATTGGATGGCAAGCCCGAAACCTTTCCAGTCGGCGAGCGACGGATCCGCCAGCACGGCCTCGATCACCTCGAGCGAGAGTTCGAGCCGGTCAGCCTCCTCCGCATCGACGGTGAAGTTGAGATCATAGGACTTGGCTTGTCGAGCCAGCTCGATCACCAGTGGCACGAGTTCACGCATGACCCGCTCCCGGCTCGTCGCTTCGTAGCGCGGATGCAGGGCCGAGAGCTTCACCGAGATTCCGGGACGGTTCGGCAGGGGCTCGTTGCCGGCGGATCGGCCGATGGCGTCGATGGCCGACGCGTAGGAATCGAAGTAGCGGCGCGCATCGTCGGCGGTGCGGGCGCCTTCGCCCAGCATGTCGAAGGAATAACGATAGACCCGTCCCTTCGAGGAACCTGCCCGCTTCAGGGCCTCCTCGATGGTCTGGCCGAGCACGAAGTGGTTGCCCATGACCCGCATGGCCTGGCGCGTGGCGGTTCGCACGGCCGGAACCCCAAGGCGCTTGGTGAGCTGGCCGAGAATGCTCTCCGGCGTCTCGCCGGGCTGAATGACCCGCGCGGTGATGCCGAGCGCCCAGGCCGAGGCCGAGACGAGGAAGGCGTCGGACTTCGATTCATGGCCGGCGAAATCGGCCTGGCCCAGCTTGTCCTCGATGAGCCGGTCGGCCGTGGCGGAATCCGGCACCCGCAACAGGGCCTCGGCCAGCACCATGAGGGCCAGTCCCTCCTTGGTAGAGAGCGCATATTCCCGCAGCATCTCCTCGACGCCGCCGAGCCCGCCACCCTTGGCACGGATCGCCTCGATCAGCCGCGTGGCCTGCGCGTCCACACGCTTCTCCCGCTCCGGCGACAGGCGGGAGCTGGCGAGAAGGCGGGCGGCGAGGGCTTTGTCGTCTTCCGCATAGGGTGGGTTGAAGGGCAGGGCGGTGCTGGGGGAAGGACGCATCGAAAGATCCTCTGGATGTTTCCCGGAATATAGGTGGCCAAGAGGCGTGCTTCGATGGCAAAATCAATGGATCTGCCTTAGGAAAGACGGTCATTCTTTTGAAAGACCGTGAAAATGCCGGACTTGGACCGTACCGATCGCAAGATCCTCAAAGCCCTCCAGACCGATGGCCGCATCGCCACCGTGGACTTGGCGGAAAAGGTCGGGCTGTCGCCCACCTCCACCAGCGACCGGGTCAAACGCTTGCAGCGGGAGGGCTTCATCGCCGGCTACGGGGCAAGGCTCGACCCGCACCGGCTCGGCTTAGGCCTCCTGGTCTTCGTGGAGGTCTCTCTCGACAAGACGACACCTGATGTCTTTGAAAAATTCGCCGAGGCGGTGAAGCGGGCACCTGAAGTTCTGGAATGCCACATGGTCGCCGGCGGCTTCGATTATCTGGTGAAGACCCGCGTGGCCGACATGGCCGCCTATCGCCGCTTTCTCGGCGAGATCCTTCTCGCGCTCCCAGGCGTGAAGGAGACCCGCACCTACGCGGTGATGGAAGAGGTGAAGAGCGACGGGATTTTGCCGGTGTGACACCTGCACGCGTCATGGCCGGGACAAGCCCGACCATCTTGATCGAAGAAGCGCTCCTCAATCGAGATCAACGGCACAAAGCCGGTGATGACGTAGAAGGATCTTTAGCTCGAAACCTCCTTCGGCTCGTCCTTCGTCTTCCAGAGGGAGAACACCACGCCGCCTGTGATCAGGGCGAGGGTGACGCCCAACGAGATCGTGGGATCGAGCTTGCCCACGAGCTGGTTCCAGAAGATCTTGCCGCCGATGAATACGAGCACCAGCGCCAGGGCGTATTTCAGGTAGTGGAACCGGTGCACCATGGCGGCCAGGGCGAAGTAAAGCGCGCGCAGGCCGAGGATCGCCATGATATTGGCCGTGTAGACCACGAACGTGTCCGTGGTGATGGCGAAGATCGCCGGCACCGAATCCACCGCGAAGATCAGGTCGGCGACGTTGATCACCACGAGGGCCAGGAAGAGCGGCGTCGCCCAGGTGAGGATCTTGCCTGTCTTCGGATCGGGCTCATGCACGAAGAAGTGCTGGTCGTGAAGGCGGTTCGTCACCCGCATGTGCTTGCGCAGGAAGCGAACGAGCGCGTTCTTCTCGATGTCGGGATCGCCCTCGGGAACGATCAGCATCTTGATGCCCGTCGCGATGAGGAAGGCGCCGAAGATGTAGAGCATCCAGGCGTATTCCTGTACCAGTGCAGCGCCCACGGCAATCATGATGCCGCGCAGGACGATGACGCCGACGATGCCCCAGACGAGGGCGCGGTATTGGTATTTTCGAGGGATCGCGAAGTAGCTGAAGATCAGCGAGATCACGAAGACGTTGTCGATAGACAAGGACTTCTCGATGAAGAAGCCCGTGAAGTAGGCGATGCCCGCATGGCTGCCATCCTGGGTCACCAGCAGGCCGGTTTCGAACGACCACCAGATATAGGCGCCGAAGAGTGTCGCGATACCGATATAGAAGGCAGAGAGGAGAAGGCTCTCCTTCACGCCGAGCTCCTTGTCCTTCCTGTTCAGGACACCGAGATCGAAGGCGAGGAGAAAAACGACAAGGCTCAGGAAAGCCGTCCACATCCAGACGGGCTTTCCCAGCCATTCCATGAGCAGGAATTCTGGCATAACCGGACCTTTGATTGCTTTAAGTTCAAGCATCGGCTCCGACATCGCAGTCGCGGTTGCGTCCTGCCAGAGGGGCCCGGTCGCCGATGGGACCAAGGTGGGGAGAGCTCTTGAGCCCGTCAAGGGTCTCGATTCACAGAACTTCTGCTCAACTTTTTGTCAGATGCCCGTCTTGCCGGCAGGGATGCTTGGCCAAGAGACTTGACCCGAAGCACCGATCTGCTTGCATGATCAAGAACAAGGGAGCTGGCCAAAGGGAAGCCGAAAGGCTCCCGACCATAAAAACAGAGGTGACGGTGATGTTGGCGGATCGTTCGATGAAAGCAAGGTGGATCAGAGGTATGCTGGCGGGCGCCGCCCTGCTTCTCGGCTCCGCCGTCCAGGCTCAGACCCCGGTGCGATTCTCCCTGGACTGGCGCTGGGAAGGTCCGGCAGCGCCCTTCGCGGTGGCCCTCGACAAGGGCTATTTCAAGGCCGAGGGCCTCGACGTCACCATCGATCCTGCGGCAGGCTCCCGAGAGCCGATCTCCCGCGTGGCGTCAGGCACCTACGACGTGGGCTTCGGCGACGTGAACTCCCTTGTACGCTTTCGCGACGAGAATCCCGGCACCGATATCAAGGCCGTAATGGTGATCTATGACCGGCCGCCCTTCGCCCTCATCGGCCGCAAAAGCCGGGGCATCAGCAAGGAGGTGTCGAGCCTCCAAGGCAAGAAATTCGGCGCTCCCGCGGCCGATGGCGCCTACGCGCAGTGGCCGATCTTCAAGGCCGTGAACAAGATCGACGATTCCAGCATGAAGTTCGAGAACGTGGGCTTCCCGGTTCGCGAGCCCATGCTGGCGCAGGGCGAGGTCGATGCAGTCTTCGGCTTCTCCATGTCGTCCTACATCAATCTGAAATCCCGCGGCGTGCCAGCGGACGATATTGTCGTCATGCTCATGAGCGATTATGGCGTCGATCTTTACGGCAATACGATCATCGTCTCGCAGAAATTTGCGCAGGAAAAACCTGAGGCCGTGAAGGGCTTGCTGCGCGCCATTATGAAGGGTGTGCAGGACACGGTGAAGGACCCGTCAAGCGCCGTCGACTCGGTGATCAAGCGAAACGACGTCGCCAAGAAGGACGTGGAGCTCGAGCGCCTCAAGATGGTGCTGGAGCAGAACATGATCACGCCCTGGGTGAAAGAGAACGGCTATGGCGGAATCGACAAAGCCCGCTTCGCCAAGGCCCTCGACCAGATCGGCCTGACCTTCGCCTACAAGGCAAAGCCCGAAGTGGATGCGGTGTTCACGGAGCAGTTCTTGCCTGCTGCCGACCAGCGCAAAGTGAACTGATCATACGAGCCCGGCTGTGAACCAGCCGGGCTTTTTCTTTTGGCTCAACGGCTCTCATGAAACCCTTTGTCGACATCCACGATGTGACCCACGTCTATGCGCGGGCCGAGGACGGCCTGCCGGCGGTTCAAAACCTGAACCTCAAGGTGAACGAAGGCGAATTCGCCGCCATCGTCGGCCCCTCGGGTTGCGGCAAGTCCACCCTGATGAAGCTCGCCACCGGCTTGCAGTTTCCCGTCGAGGGGACCGTGATCGTGGACGGCAGGCAAGTGGGAGCTCCTGTCAAACTGGCTGGCATGGCGTTCCAGAACCCGACCATGCTGCCCTGGCGCACGACCCTCGACAATATCCTGCTGCCGCTGGAGATCGTGGAGCCGCACCGCTCAAGGCTGCGCCGCCACAAGGCGGAGTATGTGGCGAAGGCCGAGGGCCTGCTCGCCCAGGTGGGCCTAAAGGGGCAGGGCCACAAGTTCCCCTGGCAATTGTCCGGCGGCATGCAGCAGCGCGCTTCGCTCTGCCGCGCTCTCATCCACGAGCCCAAGCTCCTGATGCTTGACGAGCCCTTCGGCGCGCTCGACAGCTTCACCCGCGAGGAATTGTGGTGCGTGATGCGTGACCTCCATGCGGCGCAAAAGGTGACGATCATCCTGGTCACCCACGATCTGCGCGAGGCGACGTTCCTGGCCGACCGCATCTTCTGCATGAGCGCGCGCCCCGGCCGCATCGTCGCCGAGCGCGAGGTCGAGTTCCCGCGGCCGCGCGATCTGGAGATCACCTACACGCCGGAATTCTCTGCCCTCGTTCACGAGTTGCGCGGACACATTGCGCAGGCGCGCCAAGCGGCGTGAGGAATCCATGAAAGCCAAGAACAAGCTTGCCCTCGCGCCGTGGGTCTTCACCGTCGGGTTCTTTGTCCTTTGGGAGATCCTCTGCCACGTCCTGAAAATCTCAAGCTTCATCCTGCCGGCTCCCTCGACGATTATGGGGGCCGTGTGGGAGTACCGGAACCAGCTCGCCTATCACGCCATGCACACCCTCTGGATGACGCTGGCGGGCTTTGGTCTTGCGGTCGGTTTCGGCCTCCTGCTCGGGATGTTGCTCGGTTCCTCGCGGCTCATCAATGCAGGCACCTACCCGCTGCTCGTGGGCTTCAACTCGATCCCGAAGGTCGCCGTGGTGCCGATCCTGGTGTTCTGGTTCGGGGTGGGCTGGGTGCCGCCGGTGATGACCGCCTTTCTGATCTCATTCTTTCCGATCGTGGTGAATGTCGCGACAGGCATCGCCACGGTGGAGCCCGAGATGGAGGACGTACTGCGGGCGCTCGGCGCCTCGAAGCGCGACATCGTGTTCAAGGTCGGCGTGCCCCGCGCCATGCCGTATTTCTTCGGCTCGTTGAAGGTGGCGATCACGCTTGCCTATGTGGGTTCCGTCATCGGTGAGCAGAACGCTTCGAATGTGGGCATCGGTAACCTGCTCACGCGCGCCTCCGCGGCCTTCGAGGTGCCTCTTGTCTGGGCCGCTCTCGTGGTGCTCGCAGTGCTCGGCGTCATCATGTACGCGATCACGGCCTATGCGGAGCGCTCCATGACCGGCTGGGCGCAACGCTCGCAGATGGCGGCTTAGCGACGGAGAGACAGCGGATTGTCGGAGAGCGCCGCCGCATCGGCTTGATCAACGGCAGGCTTTCCAAGAAACGCGTTCCAGAGTTTTTCCACCGTCTCGCGTTCGAGATCATCGACGATGAAGACGATGCGGCTGCGACGGTCCTCGCTTGGCCAGCGCGGCAGCACGGCCGGGACGTTGATGACGTGCTGCACGCCATGGATGACCACTGGATGTTCAGGATCCTCGGCCAGGGCCACAAGACCCTTCACGCGCAAAAGCTTCGCGCCTTGCGACGAGCGCAGGAGGTCGAGGAACATGTCGAGCGTGCCCTGACGGATCGGCTGCTCGCTCGTGAGGCAGAAGGCGCGGATTTTCTCATCATGCCGGTTTACATCGTGATGATGGTGATGGTCATGGCCGTGATGGTGGTGATGATGCCCGTGCTGGTGCGCATGGCTTTTGCGTTCAGCCTCCTCGACCGCTTCCGTTTTCAGCCACTCGGCCACATCGGCGATTTTGCCTTCAAGGTCGAAGAGGCCGCCGGCGATGACAGCCTCCGCAGGCGCATCCGCGCTCAGGAGCGATGCCCCAGGATTGAGCTGATGCAGACGAGTCCGCAGCTCCGAGAGCTTCGACCCATCGGTCACAAGGTCGGCTTTCGACAGGACGATGCGCTCAGCCACCGCCGCTTGTTTCACCGCCTCGCGGTGATTGTCGAGGGTTGCAGCCCCATTCACCGCGTCGACCACCGTCACCACGCCCTCCACGGCGTAGCGCAGGGACAGATAGGGATGATAGAGCACCGCATGCAGGATCGGCGCTGGATCCGCGAGACCCGTCGTCTCGATGATCACCCGCTTGAACGGCATGATGCGGCCGTTGTCGCGCTTGCGCAGGAGGTCTTCGAGCGTCGCGATGAGATCGCCACGCACGGTGCAGCAGAGGCAGCCGGCGGAGAGCAGCACCATGCCCTCGTCGACCGTCTCCACCAGAAGATGATCGAGGCCGATCTCGCCGAACTCGTTGATGATCACGACGCTGTCCTGCAGGGCAGGATCTTTCAGGAGCCGGTTGAGCAGGGTGGTTTTGCCTGAGCCGAGAAAGCCCGTGAGGATGGTGAGCGGGATGGGGGCGGGAGGGGTCATCGGGCTGTTCGTCATCATGTTCAATCCGCAATCGGCACCAAGGGCGCGTCCCTCAGACGGCGTTGCTCCAGCATAACGTTGGTCATGATGGCGCCCAGCACAAGGGTCCCGCCTGCAATCTGCAGGGGCGACAGGACCTCACCGAGGATGAGAGCCGACGAGACCGCAGCCACCACGGGCTCGGTGCAGTAGATGATCCCGGCTGCCACCGCCGTGATGCGCCCGAGCGCCAGGAACTGCAGCACGAAGCCGAAGATGTAGCCGCCGATCGTCATGGCGACTGCAAAAGGGGCGGCTGCCAGGGAGGAGGGCGGCGCAAGCTGCCCGGCTGCCAGGCTGATGAGCGCTGCGGTGGGCAGGACGAGCACATGGATCCAGAAGGTCTTGGCCATGACGCCGGTCCTGCGGCAGCGCGCGGCGGCGAAGAACTGAATGGCCGTGGCAATGCTTGCCCCGAAGGCAAGGGCAAGGCCCCGCCAATCGAGATCGCCGAAGGCCGGGCCGACGACGAGAGCCACGCCGAGAGTGGCCACGGCTACGACGCTCAATAATGACGGCGTGAGCCTCGTGCCCTCTACGAAGGGGCTCGCAAGCACGATCAGGATCGGGAAGGTATAGAACACCACGGCCGCCACGGTGACGGGGATATAGGCGACGGATGACAGATAGCAGATGCCCACGAAGGCCGTGGCGACGCCGAGCACGAGCAGGGTGCCGCGCTCCTCCCGGGCAGCCTTCAGCGATTTCTTCATAACCGCAGCCACGATGCCCACCAGCACCAGCATCAGGAACACCCGATAGACCACGATCGCCGAGCCGCTTGCACCCGCAAAGGAGGCCATGCGGGCATAGACGATGTTGAAGCCGTAGAGGCTCGCCGAGATGAGGGCGAAGAGCAGGCCGGTCGTTCGGTGATTCATTTCAAGGTTCAACGGTGAGGCGGCACCGTTCGCTCGAATGGGCATGGATTGCAAGGTCCATATGTCCCGGCAATCGTTTTTCCGGCGGCGTTCACCATGATGATCGAAGCGGTGTTCATCCTCTAAGGTCACCCTCTATCCGGAGAGTAGGCAAGATCAATCACCTCAGGGAAAGCTTGGCTTGAGGCAGTCTGCTCACTTGGACTGACCGTTCAAGAAAGGATTTGCCGTGGGCACACCTCTTCCTGCAGGGCCGGTTTTCAGGATCAACCCGGTTAAATCCTATTCCGTGGGGCACAGTGCTGCCACCCTTAAGGACGGTACTTTCGTTGTCGTCTGGTCTCAAGAAGTCAACGAGACAGTTAAGGACCCAGAAACGGGAGAGGTCGTTTCCGTGACCAGGTACAGCACTGTTCGCGGGCAAGTTTTTTTTGCCAATGGCGACAAACTTGGTGAAGAGTTTCTGATCAGCTCTTTAGAGGGCGATAATGCCGGTCTCGGAGTCAGCGATGTCGTTGGACTGAAAGATGGTGGCTTTGCCGTATCTTACAGCCGCTCGCCGGATGGCTCATTTGAGAATACAGATACCTTGGTGCGGGTCTATGAAGCTGATCGCAGCTCCAGTGGCGAGTTTATTGCCACACAGGAAACTGAGGGGGCGCAGGCGAATTCTGTTCTCACGGCGCTGGAAGATGGCGGCTTCATGCTGTCATACCAGACCAACACAGTGTTCGGAGAATTACCCACACTGACAATTCAACGCTACGATGCGAACGGAGTTCGGCTCGGTCCTAAGAAGTCAGTCAATTTTTCAAGCGACGAAATGCAGAGCTTCACCACGCTCAAAAACGGCAATGTCGTTCTGACATACTTTGATGGCGTCGGTGAGTTGCGATCTCATATCTACACGCCGGATGGTGCGGAAGTGACGCCGGAAAATGGCATCATCCTGCCGAGCACCCGTGACGACCGCCAAGTCCAGCCTTCCATCACAGCCCTCGCGGATGGACGCTTTGTCGCCGTCTGGACCCAAGCGGGTCGAACCGATGAAGATCCATTCGTCAATTCGGTTCGTGGGCGCATCTTCACCGCAGAAGGCACACCTGTCGGGAACGACTTCCAGATCAATGTCAAAACCGAAGGATCTCAGCGTCTCTCCTCCGTTGCTGCCTTGCCGAATGGCGGGTTTGCCGTGGCATTCGAGGATTGGGATTTCGGTGATGGATCGCCTTCTGCTCGCGTCCAATCCATTCGCGTCGTTGCCTTTGGAGCGAATGGCACACGCGATGGCGATGAAGTCCTAGCCGTCACGGGAGGCTTCCAGGATGTCCAAAGTCCTCAACTTTCGGCCTTGGCTGATGGTCGGCTTTTGCTCACATGGACAGAGTTGAACGGGAATAGAGAGCCCCATAGTGCTGCCCAAGTGCTCGATCCTCGTGTTGAGCGTGTGAACTGGGTCGGATCGAACGACGAAGATAATTATGTCGGAACAATTCTCGACGACACACTGAAGGGAATGGCCGGCAAGGATCGCCTCTACGGCAACAACGGCTCCGACACACTCGATGGAGGTGCAGGAGCCGACAGCCTGGATGGTGGAGCGGGTCTCGATCTCGTGTCCTATGCAGCCGCGAAGAGCCGGGTCGATGTGGATCTGGCCAAGAAGGCTGGTGCCGCCGGCGAGGCGGCGGGCGATGTGCTGACCGCCGTTGAAGGCATTATCGGGTCGACCTTCAACGACAAGCTCGTCGGCGACGACGTTGACAACCTGCTGAAAGGCGGAAACGGCAAAGATGATCTGCAGGCCGGTGCCGGCGATGATCAGATCTGGGGCGGAACGGGCAACGACACGCTCAAGGGCAATGGCGGCAAGGACATTTTCGTGTTCGACACCAAAGCGGCCGCGAAGACCAACAAGGATAAGATCGCGGACTTCAAGACCAAGGACGACTCGATCTGGCTAGACAACAAGGTCTTCACCAAGCTCGGAAAGAAGGGCACGGAAGACAACCCGTCCCAGCTCAGCAAGGCCTTTTTCACCATCGGCTCGAAGGCGAAGGACAAGAACGATTACCTCGTCTATGACAAGGCTAAGGGCGTCCTGTATTACGATGCCGACGGATCAGGGAAGGGTAAGGCGGTCGAGATTGCTGCTCTCTCGAAGAAGCTCAGCCTCACCCACAAAGACTTCTTCGTCATCTAATCAGCCTGAAGCGACCGGACGCAAAGAAAAACCCGCTGATCATCAGCGGGGTTTTGCTTTGGACTGACATTTTGAAACGATGCGCTCTTCGGGGTTGAAGAGGGGCTTTAGTTCGTTTTGGTCGTGGGCTTTCCGGCTGCATCGGCCTTCTGCGGCGCCTTGGCCTTGGTATCCGTTGCAGGCTTTGCCCCCGGCTTTGCGCCTGTCACCGGCTTGACGGTGACGCTGACCCGCGGCGGGGCCTTGCCTTTGTCTATGCTCTTGGCTGCAGGCTTTGCGGGCTCGTTCTCAGCAGCCTTGGTATCGTCCTGCTCGGCGGCATCGTCCTGCTTGGCTGCCGCCTTGCCTTTCTTGGGAGCCGCCGCCTTCTTGGTCTTCACCTTGCGGGCCTGCTCGGCTGCAGCTTCGGCCGCAGCCTGAGCGGCAATTTCAGCTTCGCTGGGAGGGTTCAGGCCGACCCAGACCCGCTCCGGCTGCACGGCGGTCCGAGGGGCGAGCACGGTGCGCACCGGCTTGTCGGCGGCAGTGCCGGCAAAAGCCATGACCTCCGAGGAGAACAGGTTCGGAATGTTGCTGTCGGTTTCGGCAACGGCCGGAGCATCCTCCTCCTGCGGCATCGGTCCGCGACGGTCGCAGATGACCGGGCGCATGTCCGGCGGGCTGGTATTGGCCGAGGCCGGCAGTGCCGCAAGCTCCGGATTGGTGAAGTTCACCTTGCTGTTGAAGCCGCGGTCGAACAGTTCGGCGGCCTTGATGGTGCGCTCGTTGGCGGAAGGAGCGCCGAGCACGACCGTGATCAGGTGGCGGCCGTCGCGGTGGGCGCTTGCCACCACGTTGAAGCCGGACGAGCAGATGAAGCCGGTCTTCATGCCGTCCGCGCCGGGATAGCGGCCGATGAGGCCGTTGGTGTTACGCATGATGCGGCGGCCGAACTGGACGGCACCGATGTCGAACAGGTCCTTATGATCCGGGAACTCCAGCAGCAGCGCGCGGGCGAGAAGCGCCATGTCGCGGGCGGAGGTCTGGTTGCGCTCGTCCGGCAGGCCATGGGGATTGGCGAAGCGGCTGCTCACCATGCCGAGCCGCCGGGCATGGGCGTTCATCAGCTCCGCGAAGCCATCGATCGACCCGCCGATATTCTCCGCAATGGTGGCCGCAATATCGTTCGCCGACTTCACCATCATGATCTTGAGCGCGTTATCGAGCCGGATCTCCGTGCCGGGCTTGAAGCCCATCTTCGATGGCGGCAGGGAGGCGGCGCCTTCGGACACGATCAGAAGCGTGTCCATGCTCATCTGACCGGAGCGGACTTTGTCGAGGGCTACATAGGCCGTCATCAGCTTGGTGATGGAAGCCGGATACCAGGGGTCGGTCGCCCGCTCGGCGTGCAGAACACGGCCGGATTCGAGTTCAACGACAAGCGCAGGGCCGCCGGCGGCCAGAGCCGAACCGCTCATCAGGGCGGCAAGGGCAAAGGCTGTCACGCGGAGGACACGGCTAACGTTCATGCGGAACGACTCCCTGGCTTCGTTCGACGATAGGAGAGGATCAATCAGCCCCGCCTGTCAGCTGGGCTATTTCTAGTGCCAAACCTTGGCCTTGGCTAGGTTGGGCCGCTTGTTGATTGCTTAAACTCCCCTTCTTAACGAATTCCGTGGCAAGAGAGTGGCAAGAGCCGTGCGGATTGAAGATCGATATGAGTGCATCCCTTCTCTGGATTCCCGTGACCTTGGCGGCCGCGGCCGCTCAGACGGGTCGCAACGCCACCCAGCGCCGGCTGACTGAGACGATCGGGACCGTGGGGGCGACCCAGGTCAGGTTTCTCTACGGGTTCCCCTTCGCGATCCTGGCCTTGACGGCAATGAGCCTCGTCACCGGTGAAACGGCACCCGCTCCCAATGCGGCCTTTCTGGGCTATGCGCTCATGGGGGCTCTGACGCAGATCCTCGCCACCGCGCTCATGCTTTCGGCCATGCGGGAGCGCGCCTTCTCCGTGGTCACCGCCTACACCAAGACCGAACCGGTGCAGGTGGCGCTGTTCGGACTGGTGCTCTTGGGCGATCCTCTCACCTTGGCCATGGCGCTCGCCATCGCGATTGCCACGGGCGGGGTGTTGCTCATGTCCGTGAAGCCTGGCACGAGCCTGACCTCTTCCGGCCTCAAGCCTGTCTTCTTCGGAATCGCCTCCGGAGCCTTCTTTGCCTTGGCCGCCATCGGCTTCCGCGGCGCGATCCTGTCCCTCGACGGGGGCTCCCCGCTCATCCGGGCTTCCACCACCCTGGTCTGGGGTCTCGGCCTGCAGACCGCTATTCTGCTTGTCTGGCTTGGCATCTTCGATCGCAAGGCGCTGGTGGCGAGCTTTGCGGCGTGGCGTCCATCCTTGGGAGCAGGCTTCCTCGGGGCGCTCGCGTCCCAGTTCTGGTTCATCGGCTTTGCGCTCACCACGGCAGCCAATGTGCGCACCCTCGCCCTGGTGGAGGTGCTGATGGCCCAGGCCGTGTCCCACCATTTCCTGGCGCAGGCGACCACGAGACGTGAGCTGGCCGGAATGCTGTTGATTCTCGGAGGGGTAGCCCTCCTCCTCATGTCCCAACGTTAGCTTGTCGCTGCGGCAGTCGCGTGATAACGAACAACATTACAAAAACTGTAGATGTATTTCGGATCGCCGATGACAGACACTGCTGCTCCAGAACTCGTACAACCTGCCTATCGCGTGCTCCAAGTGGGTGATCCGGTTCCGTGGTTCAAACAGAACTCGACCAGCAATCCAAACTTCAGCTTCGACACGGTGGCCGGGCGCTACATCGTCCTGTGCTTCTACGGCATGTGCTCGGACGAGGTGGGTCATGCGACCCTGGCGTCGTTTCAGGATCAGCACCGCTCCCTCTTTGACGACGACAAGATCGCGCTCTTCGGCGTGAGCGTCGATCCGTCGGATCAGTCCGAGGGCCGCGCCAAGCAGATCGTCCCGGGCATCCGCCATTTCTGGGATTTCGACGGCACGGTTGGACGCCTCTACGGCGCGCTGCCGCGCAACGTCGAATCGGGGCAGGGACCTGTCCCGATCCGCCGCTTCTGGATGGTGCTCAATCCGTCCTTGCGCGTGCGCGCCATCTTCCCGTTCGAACAGGATGGCAGCGACCGGGAAAAGGTGATGGCCTACCTGCGCGACCTGCCGCCGGTCAGCCACTATGCCGGCTTCGAGCTGCCAGCGCCTGTCCTGGTCATCCCGGACGTGTTCGAGCCCGAATTCTGCCGCCACCTGATCGGTCTTTACGAGCAGCATGGCGGTGAGGAATCCGGCTTCATGCGCGAGGTCGACGGCAAGACCGTCGCGGCGCACGATCCGAGCCACAAGCGGCGCAAGGACTACACGATCGACGATCCCAACTTGATCCGGCAGGTGCAGCACCGCATCATCCGCCGTATCAATCCCGAGATCGAGCGGGTGCATTTCTTCAAGCCTTCTCGCATGGAGCGCTACATCGTCTCCTGCTATGCGTCTGAGGACGGCGGGCATTTCCGGGCCCACCGGGACAACACGACGAGCGGCACGGCCCATCGTCGCTTCGCGGTCTCAATCAACCTCAACGGCGATTTCGAGGGCGGCGAGGTGAGTTTTCCGGAGTTCGGGCCGCGCAGCTACAAGGCGCCCCCGGGCGGTGCCGTGGTGTTCTCCTGCCCGCTCCTGCACGCGGTTTCAAAGGTCACGAAAGGCCGCCGTTTCGCCTTCCTGCCCTTCCTCTATGATGAGGAAGCCGCAAAGGTGCGTGAGGCGAACAACGCGAAACTCGGCGAAGGTGTGGGCGCTTACAGAGCTTAACGCTCGCTGGCCTTGATCCACTTGTCGACCTTCGGCGGTTCGTAAGCACGAATGGCCTGAATCAGGATTGCCGGGTCACTCTCGACGATCAGCATGGCGCGGTGGATCGGCTTTACGAAGCCGCGCTCCACCACGTCATCCAGGAAATCGGTCAGCTTGTCGTAGAAGCCGCCGGCATTCAGGAGCGCGCAGGGCTTGCGGTGATAGCCGAGCTGCGCCCAGGTCCAGACCTCGAACAGCTCCTCGAAGGTGCCGAGGCCCCCGGGCAGGGCGATGAAACCGTCGGCCAGTTCCGCCATCAGCGCCTTGCGTTCATGCATCGAGCCGACCACGCGCAGATCGCTCAGGCCCTTATGGGCAATTTCCTTGTCCACCAGCGCCTGCGGCATCACCCCGATCACGTCGCCGCCTTTGGCGAGAACGGCATCGGCGACGGCACCCATGAGCTCCACCGAGGCGCCGCCATAGACCAGGCCGATCCCGCTTGCGGCCAGGGTTTCCCCGAGAGCGCGCGCCGAGGCGAGATAGACAGGATCCTGACCGGCATTCGAGCCGCAGAAGACGCACAGACGCATGGCTGTTCCTCATGATTCGCTTCGCGCCATGATGAACCGCAGCTTGGCGCCAATCTCAAGACGGCATCCGACTTGCTGAATGGCGCAAAGAGCGCCACTTTGTGCACAACAGCACAATCCTTGAGGAGACCTCCATGACCGCCTGCATCGTTGGCTGGGCTCACACTCCCTTCGGCAAGCTCGACGCCGAGACCGTCGAGAGCCTGATCGTCCGCGTCACCAACGAGGCGCTGGAGCATGCCGGGATCGGGCCCGAAGATGTGGACGAGGTGGTGCTCGGCCATTTCAATGCCGGCTTCTCCCCGCAGGATTTCACCGCTTCCTTGGTGTTCCAGGCGAGCGACAAGTTCCGCTTCAAGCCGGCGATCCGGGTCGAGAATGCGTGCGCCACGGGCTCGGCCGCCGTGCATCAGGCCATCAAGACCATTGAGGCCAAGCGCGCCAAGACGGTACTGGTGGTGGGCGTCGAGCAGATGACCCGCACGCCGGGACCCGAGATCGGCAAGAACCTGCTCAAGGCCTCCTACCTTCCCGAGGATGGCGATACGCCTGGCGGCTTCGCCGGTGTGTTCGGCAAGATCGCCGGTGCGTATTTCCAGCGCCATGGCGACCAGTCCGATGCCTTGGCGATGATCGCCGCCAAGAACCACAAAAACGGCGTCGACAACCCCTATGCGCAGATGCGCAAGGATCTGGGCTTCGACTTCTGCCGGGCCGAGAGCGAGAAGAACCCGTTCGTGGCCGGTCCCTTGAAGCGCACCGATTGCTCGCTGGTCTCCGATGGCGCCGCGGCCCTGGTGCTCGCCGACACGGAAACGGCGCTGCGGATGAAGCGCGCGGTCGCATTCCGCGCCACGGCCCACGCGCAGGATTTCCTGCCCATGTCGAAGCGCGACATCGTCCAGTTCGAGGGCTGCGCGGAAGCCTGGCGGCGGGCCCTGTCCCAGGCCGGGATCGAGCTCTCCGACCTGTCCTTCGTGGAAACCCACGACTGCTTCACCATCGCCGAACTCATCGAGTACGAGGCCATGGGCCTGACCCCTCGCGGCCAGGGCGCGATCGCCGTCAAGGAAGGCTGGACGAACCGCGACGGCAAGCTGCCGGTGAACCCGTCCGGGGGCCTCAAGGCCAAGGGCCATCCCATCGGGGCGACAGGCGTGTCCATGCACGCGCTTTCCGCCATGCAGCTCTGCGAGGAGGCTGGCGGAATCCAGGTGAAGAACCCGGTGCTCGGCGGCATCTTCAACATGGGCGGCGCTGCGGTGGCGAATTACGTCAGCGTGCTTGAGCGGATTAAGTGACGAAGTCCTAGTGCTTCGTCATCCTCAGGCTAAGCGTAGCGAGGGAAGGGATCCACGATCACGCTTAAGACTATGGATGCCCTTCCCCTCCGGCCGGGAATGACACCAACGATGCGTTATTCCCCCGGCGCCTTGGCCTGGATGGCCAGGGCATGCAGGCCCTTGTCGAAGGCGCCTTGCAGCGTGCCGTTCACGAGGCGGTGACGCTCCACGCGGCTCTTGCCGGAGAAGGCCTCAGACACGATATAAACATGGAAGTGAGTTTCCCCGCCCTCCCGCCATCCTGCATGGCCGTGATGCTTGTCTGATTCGTCGGTGACGGTCAGTTCGGTCGGCTGCAGGCTGTCCTGCAACGTCTGTGTGATCCAGTGGGTGAGGGTCATTCTGATCTGTAAACCTTTTTGAACGGGTCTGCGGCCAAAAGCGCTCAGGCCTTGGCTCAAAGCCTCAAGACACTCATAATCGCTGAATCATGGATCTCAACTCGCCTCTTTTCGACCGTATCCGCATTAAGTCCTCCGGCGACGAACCGCAGGAGACCAAGGGGCCTGTCTGCGAGCATCCCGCCTGCAAAGCCGCGGGCGAATACCGCGCGCCCAAGGGACGTGACCGGGAGGGCCAGTACTGGCGCTTCTGCCTTCAGCATGTGCGCGAGTACAACGCCTCGTACAACTATTTCTCCGGCATGTCCGACACTGCGGTGGCCGCGTTCCAGAAGGATGCCATCATCGGCCACCGGCCGACCTGGGCCATGGGGGTGAATTCCGCTGGCGAGAGCCAGGGTGCCAAGGCCGAACCCCGCGAGTGGGAGTATGTGGATCCGCTCGGAGTTCTGCGCGGAGAGGACTTTACCCAGTCCCGCGCCCGCCGGGCCTCCCCTGAGCCGAAGCGCCCGCGCTATACGGGGGCGGTGCGCCGGGCCCTGGACATCCTCGGCCTGGATGAGGCCGCCGATGGGCCGGCCATTAAGGCCCAGTATAAGTCCCTGGTGAAGCGCTTCCACCCGGATGCCAATGGCGGCGACCGCTCCTTCGAGGAGCGCCTACGCGACATCATCAAGGCGCACGATACCCTCAAAAGTGCCGGTCTTTGCTAAAGACAATATCCTTTCAGGCAGACCCGATAGGCTTATTAGGAAATTGCACCATCCGATGATGGGGTTTAAGAAACCCCTGACATCTTCACGACATATATCCGAACAAGAGGCCCCTTATGACGGCACATACCGAGACAGCGACCTTGACGCCTGACATGAAGGTGTCCGTGCGACAGGTCTTCGGCATCGACTCGGATCTGGAAGTCCCGGCCTTTTCGCAGGCCGAACAGCATGTGCCTGATCTGGACCCTGACTATCTTTTCGACCGGGATACGACACTGGCGATCCTGGCGGGCTTCGCGCGCAACCGCCGCGTTATGATCACCGGCTATCACGGCACCGGCAAGTCGACTCATATCGAGCAGGTGGCTGCCCGCCTGAACTGGCCCTGCGTGCGCGTGAACCTGGACAGCCACGTGTCGCGTATCGACCTCGTCGGCAAGGACGCCATCGTGCTCCAAGAGGGCAAGCAGGTCACGGCCTTCCAGGACGGCATCCTGCCCTGGGCCCTGCAGAACAACGTTGCCCTCGTGTTCGACGAATACGATGCCGGCCGGCCCGACGTGATGTTCGTGATCCAGCGCGTTCTGGAGCAGTCGGGCAAGCTCACGCTCCTCGACCAGAAGCGCGTGATCCGACCCCATCCGGCCTTCCGGCTGTTCGCCACCGCCAACACGGTGGGCCTCGGCGACACGTCGGGCCTCTATCACGGTACCCAGCAGATCAACCAGGGCCAGATGGACCGCTGGTCCATCGTGACCACACTCAACTACCTGCCGCACGACAAGGAGGTGGACATCGTCCTCTCCAAGGCGAAGCACTACCAGGAGGATGCGTCCGGCCGGGACATCGTCAACAAGATGGTGCGCGTGGCGGATCTCACCCGCTCTGCGTTCATGAACGGCGATCTCTCGACCGTCATGAGCCCGCGCACGGTGATCACCTGGGCTGAGAACGCCGAGATCTTCGGCGATACGGGCTTCGCCTTCCGGGTCACCTTCCTCAACAAGTGCGACGAGCTGGAGCGTGCCCTGGTGGCCGAGTTTTACCAGCGCTCCTTCGGCAAGGAATTGCCGGAGAGCGCCGTGAATATGGTGCTTTCATAAGGCGTCATCCCGGACGCGCCACGGGCGCGATCCGGGATCGTTTGGGAGTTTCGCTGGTTTTAGCGATCCCGGCTCTTCGCTACGCTCCGGCCGGGATGACGGATGAAGGAATTCGATGTCCATCTCGAACCGCAAGCCAGGTGAGAAGAAGGAAGCGCCGGCGGAGCCGCTGAAGCGTTCCATCGCCGGCACCATGAAGGCGATTGCCCGGAAACCCGACCTTGAGGTGGCCTTCGCGTCCGATCGTCCGGTGCTCATGGGCCAGGACAAGGCCCGCCTGCCGGAGCCTCCACGGCGGCTGACCTCGCAGGATGTGGCGATCCTGCGCGGCAATGCCGACGCCATGGCGCTGCGGCTGGCCTGCCACGACACCACTCTTCATCGCAAGCTCGCCCCTGAGGGTCAGGCCGCGCGTGCCGTGTTCGATGCGGTCGAGCAGGCGCGCGTGGAATCCATCGGTTCCCGGCGCATGGCCGGCATCTCGTCGAACATCACGGCCATGCTGGAAGACCGGTATCATCGCGGCGGCAAGTACGAGGAGATCACGGATCGGGCCGATGCGCCGCTCGAGGATGCGCTCGCCCTCATGGTGCGCGAGCGCCTGACCGGACAGAAGCCGCCCGCCTCGGCGGCCAAGATCGTCGATCTCTGGCGCGACTTCATCGAAGACCGCGCGGGCCAAGACCTCGACGGCCTGCTCAAGAACATCGAGAACCAGCGCAGCTTCGCCCGCAACATCCGCGACATGCTCTCCTCCCTGGACATGGCCGACGAGGCGTCCATGGACTCCGAAGACGAGGAGAACGAGGACGAGAACGAATCCGAGCAGCAGGAGCAGCAGGGCGAGGGCGAGTCCGAGCAGGAAAGCCAGGGCGACCGCGCCGAGGTGGAGGTCAGCGAGGATTCCAGCGATGAGATGGAGGATGGCGCAACGGAAGAGGCCGATGGTCCTTCCGGCGAGATGCCTGAGGAATCTGAGGAAGCCAATTCCGAGGATGCCGGCGAATCCTGGCGCCCGCCGTCGCGTTCCAATGAGCAACGCGGCCCCGACTACAAGGCTTATTCCAACAAGTTCGACGAGATCATCCATGCGGAGGATCTCTGCGATGCGGACGAGCTAACACGCCTTCGCGCCTATCTCGACAAGCAGCTTGCCCATCTCCAGGGCGTGGTCGGGCGTCTGGCGAACCGCCTGCAGCGCCGCCTCATGGCGCAGCAGAACCGGTCCTGGGAGTTCGACCTCGAGGAGGGGACGCTGGATCCCGTGCGCCTGCCGCGCATCATCATGGATCCCTACCAGCCCCTGAGCTTCAAGCAGGAGCAGGACACGAATTTCCGCGACACCGTGGTGACGCTGCTCCTCGACAATTCCGGCTCCATGCGCGGGCGCCCGATCACAGTGGCGGCCACCTGCGCCGACATCCTGGCGCGTACCCTTGAGCGCTGTGGCGTGAAGGTCGAGATCCTCGGCTTCACCACCCGCGCCTGGAAGGGCGGGCAGGCCCGCGAGACGTGGCTGCAGGCCGGCAAGCCGGCCAATCCGGGCCGCCTCAACGATCTGCGCCACATCATCTACAAGTCGGCGGATGCGCCCTGGCGGCGCGCGCGCAAGAACTTGGGCCTGATGATGCGCGAGGGCCTGCTGAAGGAGAACATCGACGGCGAGGCTCTCGACTGGGCGCACAAGCGCCTGCTCGGCCGGCCCGAGCAGCGTCGCATCCTGATGGTGATCTCGGACGGCGCGCCGGTCGACGACTCGACCCTGTCGGTCAATCCCGGCAACTATCTCGAGCGCCACCTGCGATACGTCATCGAGGAGATCGAGACCCGCTCGCCCGTGGAGCTCATCGCCATCGGCATCGGCCACGACGTGACGCGCTATTACCGCCGCGCCGTGACCATCGTCGATGCAGAGGAGCTCGGCGGCGTCATGACCGAAAAGCTCGCGGAGCTGTTTGAGGAGAATGCCGGCCCGCCGGTCCGTGGCGCTCCCCGCCGCAAGGCCTTTGCTTGAGGCTCACCCGCCGCAATATCCTGATCGGTGGCGGTGCCGCCGCCGCAACGCTTGCCTGCACGGGCGTCGCCGTGGCGCAGCGTCCGCAGGCCCTCAGGGTGGCAACGGCGATTCAGGTAGAGACGAAGCCGATCAGCCGCCTGTCGGTCACGGATCCGGACCGCAGCCGCTTCGGCGCCCTCGCATTCCGGTCTGGAATCGACCTGCGCTCCGATGTGTCGGCCTTCGGGGGCTTTTCGGGCCTGTGGCGCTCCGGCGATGGTCAGGAGATCATCGCCCTTGCCGACAATGCGCAGATCCTGAAAGCTCGAATCGAGACTGCAGACGGCCGTCTCTCCGGCCTGTCCAGTCCGGTCCTGTCTCCCCTGACCCTGGGCAACGGCGTCCCGATGCGGCGGTCGCGCTACTACGACACAGAGAGCTTCGCGCTCTCAGGCAATGCGGTCTTCATTGGCACCGAGCGCAACCATGCGGTCATCCGCTTCGAGCGCAATGCGGCGGGCAGCATCATCCGGGGCGTCCCGATCCCCGTTCCTAAGGCCCTGCAGGATCTACCGAGCAATGGCGGCCTGGAGGCTGTTGCCGTCGCGCCGCAACGCTCAGCTCTCAGCGGCGCTCTCATCGGCATCGCCGAAGGTGGCAACGGCTTCATCCTCACGGGATCCAGGCAGGGGACCTTTCAGGTGGCTCTCTCCGGTGGCTATGTCATCACGGACCTGGCCTTCCTGCCTGATGGCAATGCCGTGATCCTGGAGCGGCGATTTTCGCTCCTCGGCGGATTCGCGTGCCGCCTGCGCTGTGTCGAGACAGCGGCGATCCGAGCAGGCGCGCGCATTGATGGAGCCGTACTCTACGAGAGCGAGGCCTCGCATCAGGTCGACAACATGGAGGGACTGGCGATTCACCGCGAGGGCGGCGAAACGGTTCTGTCGCTGATCTCCGACAACAATTTTAGCTCGCTGCAGAGAACGTTGTTGCTGGAATTCTCAATGGCTGGCTGACGCGGCAACCCGCTCTGCCATTTTCGTACGCATCTGCTCCTTTTCTCATCATACTTTGCATCTCGTACTCGTTCGTCCCGCTTGAAGCCCTAGGTTTTAGGCAACTAAGCTCTCTTCTGCGAGCCCGATCCCTGTCCAGCATCGGGCCGTCGCATCAAGGGTTGAGGAGACTCGGTGGCGGCACAGACGATCTTCGACGAGATGAACGGCCATGGCGGTCAGAGCCGCGATGCTTACCGGGTCCTTCAGGACTGGCTGAAATCGGTACCGCCGCAATTGCTGGAACACCGCCGCGAGGAGGCAGAACTCTTCTTCCGCCGGGTCGGCATCACCTTTGCGGTCTATGGCAATGCGGAAGCCGAAGAGCGGTTGATCCCTTTTGATATCATTCCGCGCATTCTCTCCGGTCAGGAATGGGCCCGCCTGTCGCGCGGCCTGGAGCAGCGCGTCACAGCGCTCAACCTGTTCCTGAAGGACATCTATAACCAGCGGGATATTCTGCGGGCCGGGATCATTCCGCCGGAGCTGGTCTATCTCAATCCGTATTACCGCCCGCAGATGCAGGGGCTCAATCTCAACAGCAGCATCTATGTGCAGGTCGCCGGCATCGACCTCGTCCGGGTCGACGACCAGGATTTCTACGTGCTCGAAGACAACCTGCGCACACCCTCCGGAGTCTCCTACATGCTGGAGAACCGGGAAGTGATGATGCGTCTCTTTCCCGAACTCGTCGGCATCCAGCGCATCAGGCCCATCGAGAACTACGTGGATGAGCTTCTGGGCACCCTCAAATCCGTGGCGCCGGCGAGCTCTCCCTGGGACCCTACCGTCGTTCTGCTTACCCCCGGCTCCCTCAACTCGGCCTATTACGAGCACAGCTTCCTGGCCGACCGCATGGGCGTGGAACTGGTCGAAGGGCGCGATCTCTTCGTGCGCGACGAGATGGTCTACATGCGCACGACCGAGGGGCCGAAGCGCGTCGACGTGATCTACAGCCGCATCGACGACGACTTCCTCGACCCCCTGGTCTTCCGCCCCGATTCCGGCCTCGGCGTGCCGGGCCTCATCGCCGCCTATCGGGCGGGCAATGTCGCGATTGCCAACGCGCCCGGCACGGGCGTTGCCGACGACAAGGCCATGTACTCTTATGTGCCGGACATGGTGCGCTTCTACATGGGCGAGGAGCCCATCCTGAAGAACGTGCCAACGTGGCGCTGCCGCGAGCAGGAGGCACTCTCCTATGTGCTCGATAATCTACACGAACTTGTCGTGAAGGAGGTCAACGGCTCGGGCGGCTACGGCATGCTCGTGGGACCGCATGCGACGAAGGAGACTTGCGAAAACTTCAAGGCGCGGGTCCTAGCCAACCCGGACAATTACATCGCCCAGCCGACGCTCGCCCTGTCAACGAGCCCCATCTTCACCGAGAAAGGTCTGGCGCCGCGCCATGTGGATCTGCGCCCCTTCGTTCTGACTGGCCGCGACGGCGTACGGCTCGTGCCCGGTGGGCTCACCCGAGTGGCGCTGACGGAAGGCTCCCTCGTGGTGAATTCGAGCCAGGGCGGCGGAACCAAGGATACCTGGGTCTTGAGCGAATGAGCAGGGAGCGTTTGTCGTGCTGAGTCGTGACGCGGACAGCCTCTACTGGCTTTCCCGCTATGTGGAGCGGGCCGAGAACACCGCACGCATCCTCGATGTCGCCTATCGTATGGCGTCGATGCCGATTTCCTACAACGATTTGGAAACCAACGAGTGGGAATCGGCCCTGATCACGGCTGGCGGTGTCGATGAGTTCCGGGCCACTTATGGCGAGGCGACGCCTGAGAACGTGATCGAGTTCCTGGCCTTCTCGGAGGCGAATCCCTCAAGCATCCAGAACAGCTTCGACACCGCACGCCAGAATGCCCGCTCCGTCCGCAGCGCTCTCACATCGGAGATGTGGGAGGCCATCAACTCCGCCTGGCTCGATCTACGCCGCTACAAGGCCAGGAAGATCAAAGTCGAGGATCTGCCGAAATTCCTGAATCTCGTGAAGGAGGCTTCACTCCGCTACGATGGTTCGGCCATGCGCACCATGTTGCGCAACGATGCTTATTGGTTCTCGCGGCTCGGCCTCTACATCGAGCGGGCCGACAACACGGCGCGGGTGCTCGACGTGAAGTATCACGTGCTCCTGCCGCAGGATGCACCCGTGGGTGGCGGCATCGATTATTATCAATGGGCCGCCATTCTCCGCTCGGTCTCGGCGCTGGTCAGCTACCAGTGGGTCTATCATCAGAATCTGAGGCCCTGGCTCGTAGCGGATCTCCTGATCCTGCGCGAGGAGATGCCCCGGTCGCTGGCCGCCTGCTATGGTGCGCTCTCACGCCACCTCGACGATCTTTCGCATCGCTATGGCACGTCCGGCGCGGCGCAGCGCCAAGCAAGGGCGACCCACGCCCGGCTGACGAACCGGAACATCGAGGATATCTTTCAGCATGGGCTGCACGAGTTTCTCCAGGACTTCCTGGCGGACAACAACCGGCTCAGTCTCGCCATCTCGAATCAGTATCTGTGCTGACCCATGCGCATCCGCATCACCCACGAGACGGTTTATCACTACAGCGAGCCCGCACGATCGGCGATTCAGCTCCTGCGCCTCACGCCCCGTGGCTGCGACAGCCAGACGGTCCTGTCCTGGAATATCGACATGGATGGCGAGGGCCGCCTCATGCGTCGGGAGGACTGGTACGGCAACATCATACACAGCTTGTCCGTGCCCGGTCCGGTCAGCCAGATCGTCCTGCGCGTGGCCGGCGAGGTGGAGACGACGGATACGGCCGGTATCATCCGGGGAGGGGTCGAACGATTTCCGGAGATCTTCTACCTGCGCGAGACGCCTCTCACCCGTCCCGATGCCGACATTCGTGAATTTGCGCAGGTCACGGCGGGCCGCTTCACCAATCCGCTTGATCAGGCTCATGCGCTCATGAGCGCAATCCCCGAGCGCCTGCGCTTCGACACGCAAGCCACGAGCTCCACGACCTTGGGAACGGAAGCCTTTGCGGCCGGTCATGGGGTCTGCCAGGACTTCACCCATATCTTCCTGAGCGCAGCGCGCTCCTTGAAGATCCCGGCCCGCTATGTCTCCGGCTACCTTCACAAGCCCGGCGAGGTCGAGCAGGAGGCCGGTCATGCCTGGGTCGAGGCCTATCTCCCGGATCTCGGTTGGGTGAGTTTCGACCCGACCAATGCCGTTTCCGCAACGGAACACTACGTCCGGCTCGCCATCGGGCTCGATTATCTTGATGCAGCCCCGGTCCGAGGAAGCTATTACGGCGCTACCCGTGAGGCGCTCGACGTTCGTTTGAGGATCGAAGGCGCCCGCCAAGCACAGGCGTAAGAATGGCCTCGAAACCGCAGCAATTCGACCAGAAGACCCCTGGAGGAACACCCATGACGTATTGTGTCGGCATCCTCGTACAGGATGGCCTTGTGATGATCGCCGACACGCGTACCAATGCAGGCGTCGACAATATTGCGACATTCCGCAAGCTTCATGTGTTTGAGAAGCCGGGTGAGCGGCTGATCACCTTGGCCACGGCGGGCAATCTCTCGGCAAGCCAATCCGTCCTCTCGCTGCTCTCGGACGGGATCGAGAATCCCGAGACTGGTGAGGTCGAGACTCTTTTCACGGTTTCGAGCATGTTCAAGGCGGCCCAGCTCGTCGGGCGTACCATCCGTCGTGTCTATGAGATGGACGGGATCGAGATGGAAAAGCGCAACATGACCTTCGACGTCACCATGCTGCTTGGGGGGCAGATCGGCCGAGGCCAGATGCGGCTCTATCAGATCTATGCAGCCGGCAATGCCATTGAGGCCACCACCGATACGCCTTTCCTGCAGATTGGCGAACCGAAATACGGCAAGCCGATCCTCGACCGGGCGATTGCCCACGACACCAGCCTTGTTGAGGCACTGAAGCTCGGGCTCATATCGATGGACTCAACCTTGAAGTCCAATCTCGGGGTTGGCCTGCCGATCGATATCGTGGTGGCCAAGCGCGACGCGCTCAAGGCAAGCGTGACGTACCGAATCCAGGAGGACGAGCCGTATTTCCGCGATCTGCGCGATCGCTGGTCGGCGGCCCTACGGGCGGCCCATCAGGCTATTCCCCACCCGCCCTATGCGGAGGAGGCTCTCTAGAGCCCATGTGGCGTTGCCGGCGCACCGGCCCGGAGATTCTGGGGTAGCGGGGCCACTGATCACTTGCGAAAGGCCGCGGTTTTCGTCAACCATCGCGTCATGAAGGCGCCCTCGATCCTACTGGCCGCCGGCCTTTTCCTGACGGGCGCCAGCGCCTCGCCCTTGCTGCTGGTCGATGCGTCCTCCGGCAACATTCTGGCGGCTCAGGAGGCTACTCGGTCCTGGCATCCGGCATCCCTTACCAAGCTGATGACGGCGCATCTTGCCCTCATGGCGGTCCAGTCAGGCAGGCTCTCCATGGATACGTCCGTACCCATGAGCGCCTGGGCCGTGTCCCAAGCCCCGAGCAAGCTGGGCGTTCCGGAAGGCACGTCTCTCCGCCTGGAGGACGCCTTGCTCGTGATGATGGTCAAGAGCGCCAACGACGTGGCGGTCGCAGTCGCGGAGGCCGTCGGCGGCAGCGAGGCCTCCTTCGTAGCCGCGATGAACGCGGAGGCCGGGCGCCTCGGAATGAGCGGGACGCGCTTCGTCAATGCCAACGGCTTGCACGACGATCGTCAGGTGACCAACGCCAGGGACATGGCCGTTCTTATGCTGGCCGTCCTAAGCCATCACTCGGCCCATACCGACCTGTTCAGGACGCCGGCAGTCACGGTCAATGGCCGGACGCTGAAGAACACCAATAAGCTCATCGAGGACTATGCCTCCCTCGAGGCGACCAAGACAGGTTATGTCTGCGCCTCCGGGTTCAACGTGGCCATTTCAGCCGTGAGCGGCGGCAGGCGCGTCATCGCGGTGGTTCTCGGATCCCCCAGCGCGGCTGTGCGGACGCGGATCACGAAGGACCTGCTCAATGCCGGTCTCTCGGGAGACACCTCTCCAATCGGCAATCTCCGCACGCTGAAGGCCAGCTGGCCTACGCCTGGTATCGATCTGCGCCGCCTCAAATGCGGTCGGCAGGGTCCCGCAGTCGCGGGTGCCGTCGTTGCCGGTGGAGACGCCAAGCGTACGGATGTCTCACGACGTCGCGATTAACGATGGCAATCAGGCGGTCCGCTGCAGCCGCGGGCGCATGAGCGCCAGGATAGCACCGTAAGGGGCAATCGCGATGGCGGCCAGTGCGAGCTTCACCCCATAATCCGCTATGGCAAGGTTGACCCATGGGAGGGCGATGCACTCGTCGACGATTCCCGCTTGACCCAACATCTCACTGATCGTGAGGCCGAAGCCCGGCACCACGCCGCAATAGAAGGCGAACGAGAAGAAGATCGCCGTGTCGAGCCCCGACGAGATCACCGAGGAGATGAAGGGTGGCATCCACCAAGCCTTGTCGCGCAGGCGGGCGAAGATGCTGATGTCGAGGAGCTGGGCCACGAGGAAGGCCGCACCCGACGCGATGGCGATGCGCGGCGTCGCCAGGACGACCGAGAGCACCACGGCCAGCACGAAGCCCACATAGACCACACGACGGGCGCCTTGCGTTCCGAAGCGGCGGTTCGACAGGTCCGTGACCAGGAACGAGAATGGATAGCTGAAGGCACCCCATGTCAGGTAGTCGCCCATGCCCCAATGAGTGAAGGGATGCTGGACCAGGATGTTCGACGAGAGGACGACCAGGGTCATCGCGGTGAGCGCAATGAGGAAGTCGCGGCGGTCGATCTGGCTCATGGGATGGACTTTCCAGACAATGCTTAAGCCTTCAGATAACGCAAAACGGGCGGCACCAGGGCCGCCCGCAAAGCATATTTCTCAGAGGCGATCCGAGATCAGCTCGCAGCGGCGAGCTTCTTCTCGAGCTCGCGCTTCACCGCCAGGGCGGTGGTGGAGAGCTCGTCAGCCTTGGCCTTGGCCAGGAAGGCGTCGAGGCCACCGCGGTGCTCGACCGAGCGGAGCGCATTGGCGGTGACGCGCAGGCGGAAGGAGCGCTGCAGAGCGTCAGATTGGAGCGTGACATTGCAGAGGTTCGGCAGGAACTTCCGCTTCGTTTTGCGGTTCGAGTGGCTCACCAGGTGGCCACTCAGCACGGCCTTGCCGGTCAGTTCGCAACGGCGCGACATGGGTTCAATCCTATTCGTCGTGTGAGGGTCGCGACCACAATTCGCGGGTTTGCAAGATCGCAGATCCCACGCGGCCGGACACCAGAAGTCCTTGGAAGGTGCGAGCCTATAAGCCGAAACAGGGGTGTGGGTCAAGAATAGCGCGACGTCGCACCCCCTTTTTTTCGGCCGCGTGGTCACGATTTATTCCGAATCTCGTGCGATGCAACAGAATAGACTATCGGAACAGCCCTATGCGCCTCATCGCCTCAGCTCTCGTCACCCTGGCCTTTGCGGGAACGGCTTCGTTCGCCCAAGCTCAGACCCTCAAGGTGACGTATGACCTCTCCCTTGCGGGTCTGCCCTTAGGGAAAGCAGACCTGGTCTCGTCCTTCAAGGGAAAAAAATACGAGATGCAGGGCAATGCAAAGCTGACAGGCCTCGCCATGATCCTGACAGGCGGCAAGGGTGAAGCGTCCGCTTCTGGCACGCTCGCTGAAGCTGGCCCGCGCTCAACGAACTTCGCCGTGGTGTCGAAGACCTCAGACAACCAGCGCAGCGTCCGCATGGGATTGAAGGGCGGCCATGTGGCTGATGTCGAAATCGACCCGCCTCTCGAGCCCAAGGAAGACCGGATCCCGGTCAAGCCTGCCGACAAGAAGGGTGTCGTCGATCCCATGAGTGCGCTGCTCATGCCTGCTCTGGCGTCCAAGAGCCTGACTGATCCCGATAACTGCAATCGGACTATACCGGTCTTTGACGGCGCTTCCCGCATGAATGTGGTTCTCAGCTATGCGGAGACCAAGACTATCGAGGTTGAGGGCTATTCCGGTCCGGTTCTCATCTGCAATGCCCGCTATGTACCGGTCTCCGGCCACCGGCCCGAGCGTCCGGCCACCAAGTTCATGCAGGAGAACCGGGACATGTCCGTCTGGCTTGCTCCCGTCGAAGGTCCGCGCCTGCTCTTCCCCTTGAAGGTCTCAGTGCGCACGATGATCGGCGTCGGCGAGATGCAGGCCTCGCTCTGGTCGCTGGAAGGAGACGGCAAGGCGTCCCGGCCGATGCGCAAGGCCGTGCGGGCGGATGAGGCCGTCCAAGCCGGGGCTGTGCAATAAGCTCTCATATTATGTCTAGAGAATCCTTGGCGAAAGCACCCGCGGCGGGTAGCGAAAGAGGCGCCCGTGCCCATATAAGGGCATAGCCCGCAGCCGGCCGCGAGGGCCGGTCTGCCTTGAAGAAGGCTTCCGGCTCCGGCGTCCAGCCCGTACAGCCTCTTGTTACTCCGGGACGTTCAAGATTACCCGACATCCAGGCATGGCCCGTCGTTCCCTTCCCCCGCAGGTGCGTTCGCGCGGCGTCACGGCCGTGCTCGGCCCCACCAATACTGGCAAGACCCATCTGGCCATCGAGCGCATGCTCGGCCACGACAGCGGCATGATCGGCCTGCCCCTGCGCCTGCTTGCACGCGAGGTCTACAACCGCGTGGTGGAGAAGGCCGGCCCCCACAACGTCGCCCTGGTCACCGGCGAGGAGAAGATCAAGCCGGACCGCCCGCGCTACTGGATCTCCACCGTCGAGGCGATGCCGCGGGATCTCGACGTCGCCTTCGTGGCCGTCGACGAGATCCAGCTCGCCAGCGACCTCGACCGGGGGCACGTCTTCACCGACCGCCTGCTAAACCAGCGTGGGCGCGAGGAGACGCTGCTCATCGGCTCGGCCACCATGCGCCCTGTCATCGAGGCACTGATTCCGGGCGTCCATGTGGTCACCCGGCCGCGGCTGTCGCAGCTCTCGTTCGCCGGCGAGAAGAAGGTTTCGCGCCTCCCACGGCGCTCGGCCATCGTGGCCTTCTCGGCCGAGGAGGTCTATGGCATCGCCGAGCTCATCCGCCGCCAGAGCGGCGGCGCCGCCGTGGTGCTCGGCGCCCTTTCTCCCCGGACCCGCAACGCCCAGGTCGAGCTCTTCCAGAACGGCGACGTGGATTATCTCATTGCCACCGATGCCATCGGCATGGGCCTCAATCTCGACGTGAACCATGTGGCCTTCGCGTCCGACAAGAAGTTCGACGGGTTCCAGTTCCGCAAGCTGAACAACTCCGAGTTGGCCCAGATCGCCGGCCGTGCCGGCCGCTACATGCGCGACGGCACCTTTGGCACCTCCGGCCGCTGCCCGCCTTTCGACGCGGAGACCGTCCAAGCGCTCGAAAATCACGTGTTCGACCCGGTGCGCATCCTGCAATGGCGCAATCCGGATCTCGACTTCTCCTCGCTGGCGCGCCTACGCGATTCGCTTGGGAACCAGCCGCGGGAGCATGGGCTCGTGCGGGCTCCCACCGGCGAAGACGTCATGTCCCTCGAAGTTCTGGCCCGGGAAGACGACATCCAGGCCATGGCCCGCTCCCAGTATGCCGTGGAGCGGCTCTGGCAGATCTGCCAGGTACCGGACTACCGCAAGGTTTCGCCACAGACCCATGCGGATCTTGTCGGCCAGCTCTACCGTTTCCTCATGAAGGACGGGGCCATCCCGGCCGACTGGTTTGCCCGCCATCTGTCCGCTATGGATCGGACCGATGGGGATATCGATACCCTCTCCAACCGCATCGCCCAGGTCCGGACCTGGTCCTTCGTCGCCAATCGTCCCGACTGGTTGAAGGATCCGGAGCATTGGCAGGATGTTGCGCGTCAGGTAGAGGACAAGCTATCGGATGCGCTCCATGAACGCCTCGCCCAACGGTTCATCGACCGGCGGACGAGCGTTCTCATGCGGCGCTTGAGAGAGAACAAAATGCTCGAAGCGGAAATTACGACCACCGGCGACGTCACCGTCGAGGGTCAGCACATCGGTCACCTGCACGGCTTCCATTTCGTGCCCGACCCCCAGGCCGACACCACGGAGGTCAAGACCCTGCGCAACGCCGCCGGCAAGGCGCTGGCCGGCGAGATCGAGGCGCGGGCGGACCGATTCGCCGAAACCCCCGACACGATGCTCGTGCTGTCGAACGACGGCACCATTCGCTGGATGGGCGACCCGGTGGCCAAGCTGGAGCCGGGCGACAAGCTGTTCGATCCCAAGCTGCGCATTCTCTCCGACGAGCATCTCACGGGCCCGGCCCGGGACAAGGTGGACAACCGCCTGCGCGCCTGGCTCAAGGCCTATGTGGTGCGTCTGCTTGGACCTCTGCAGCAGCTCGAGGACAGCCAGGAGCTGCAGGGTCTGGCCCGCGGCATCGGCTTCCAGATCGGCGAGGCCCTCGGGGTGCTGGAGCGCGCCAAGGTTCTCAACGATGTCCGCAGCCTCGATCAGGATGCCCGAGGCGCCCTGCGCAAGGCCGGGGTTCGCTTTGGTGCCTACCACCTCTATCTGCCGGCCCTGCTGAAGCCGGCGCCCCGCGTCCTCGCAACCCAGCTCTGGGCCCTGCAGAACGGCGGCCTCGACCAGAAAGGCATCGACGAGATCGCTCATCTCGCCCAGTCCGGCCGCACCTCGATTCCCGTCGATCCGGAGATCGCCCATGGGCTGTACCGGGCCGCAGGCTTCCGGGTGCTCGGCGGCCGCGCCGTCCGCGTCGACATTCTGGAGCGCTTGGCCGACCTCATCCGTCCGGCGATTTCCTACCGTCCCGGCATCACCCCCGGCGAGCCGCCGGCGGGTGCCGCCGATGGCGAGGGCTTCGTGCCGACCGTTGCCATGACGTCTCTCGTCGGCTGCGCCGGCGAGGATTTCGCCACGATCCTGAAATCGCTCGGCTACGTGATGGATCGTCGTCCCGGCCCGGCCATCACCGTGCCGCTCGTGGAAGCCCCGCGGGCTATCGAGCCCCAGGCCGCCCCGCCTCAAGGCGAAGCTGCCGCTGAGGAAGCTCCATCCGAGACAGCTCCCGCCGAGGCGTCCGAGGCTGCAATCGGCACCGAGGAAATCGGCGCGGTTGCCGTCGAGGCTCCCGAGACGTTCGTCTCCGAGCAGGAGGTCGAGGCCAGCGCTGCCGAGGCCGTAGCTTCGCCCGAGGGCGAGGCGATGGCTTCCGCGGACGCATCAGGTGAGGCTGCTCCTGCGGAGACAACTCCTGCCGAGCCAGAGATGATCGAGGTCTGGCGGCAGGGCCGTCGCCATCACGAAGGCGCACAGCCTCATCGCGGTCGCGACGCCCGAGGCAGTCGTCACGAGCGCGGCGAGCGTTCCGACCGCCCGGATCAGCGCCAAGATCGCGGCGACCGTCGCCCGCGCCATGGTGCGAACCAGGGCGATCAGACCGGCGAGCGTCGGCCGCGTCCCGAGCGCCGCGAAGCGCAAGGGGAGGGCGGTCGCCCGCAGAACCGCCCACCGCGCGGTCCGGGTCACGGGGAAGGCCGTCGCGGGGACGAGCGCCGCGGTCCGCGGCCCGACAAGCGCGCCGACAACCGCCAGGACGGCGCGCGCGACCGGCGCGAGAAGCAGCCGGATCCGAATTCGCCCTTCGCCAAGCTCATGGCCCTCAAGGCGCAGCTTGAGGACAACAAGAAGTGAGACCCTGACGGCATGCGTGAGGACCGGCAGCGGCTCGACAAGTGGCTGTGGTTCGCGCGTTTCGCGAAATCCCGGACCCTGGCCGCCAAGATGGTCACAAGCGGCTATGTCCGCCTCAACGGACAGCGCACCGACAACGCCGCCAAGGGCGTGGGTGTCGGTGATGTGGTGACCGTCGCGCTTGCCCGGGCCACCCTCGTGGTCCGGGTTGAGGGGCTTGGGCAGCGCCGGGGCCCTGCAACGGAAGCAAGGCTGCTCTACCTGGACCTCAGCCAGGACAACGGAGTGCTTGTCAGCGACCCCGACAACGGCTAGAGCATCGGACCCAAAAGTGGACACCACTTTTGGGGTCCATCCGATGCTCCTCTCCTTGAAGTGCGCATCGTGTGGACTGGAAAACCGGGTCCACTTTTCCGCACGATGCGCTTGTGCGGCAGCAGCCCTTTCTCTCGATTGGAACAGACCTCCGAAGGACCGTGCATGACCTACGTCGTCACTGAAAATTGCATCAAGTGCAAATACATGGACTGCGTGGAGGTGTGCCCCGTCGATTGTTTCTACGAGGGCGAGAACATGCTGGTCATCCACCCGGACGAGTGCATCGATTGCGGCGTCTGTGAGCCGGAATGCCCGGCCGAGGCGATCAAGCCGGATGCGGAGCCGGGCCTCGAGCAATGGCTGAAGCTCAATGCCGACATGGCCAAGAGCTGGCCCAACATCACCCTCAAGAAGGATGCGCCCGCCGATGCGAAGGAATTCGACGGCGTGGCGGGCAAGTTCGAGGCATTCTTCTCGCCCAATCCGGGCGAAGGCGACTAAGCTCAAGACTTGAGTCGAACCGGCTTCCTTAACGCTGTGCTTTGAAATATTTTTGCTTTTTCGGCCGGACTGTGATAGGGTCCGTGAATGCCGTCGCTTGCGCTCAAGCCGTGCACCGTCTCTGCAGACCGGCGGTTCACATAATGAAGCAAAGATTCGCGTCCTTTGACTTAAGGGAGCGTTGCTGCCTTGGTCAAGGGCATGAGCGTTTGTAGCCGCTGCTTATATCAGGGAGACGAGCGGAATCCTCAAGTTCCGTGACACTCACATCCTATCCTCGTTTTATCGGGACCCTGCCCGATGAGACAACAGCTCCCTCGCCGCCCAGGCGAGGACCATGCAAGGAGGCCTCTCTCGCATGACAACCGCCAAGAAGTCCGCCCAGCGTCTTGGGTTCAAGTCCGGTGAAGCCATTGTTTACCCCGCTCACGGTGTCGGCCGCATCACGGCCATCGAAGAGCAGGAAATCGCAGGCTTCAAACTGGAGCTGTACGTCGTCTCCTTCGACAAGGACAAGATGGTCCTCCGTGTCCCCACGGGTAAAGCCTCCAGCGTCGGCATGCGCAAGCTCGCCGAACCGGCTCTGGTCCAAAAGGCTCTGGACGTTCTGACGGGTCGTGCCCGCGTGAAGCGCACCATGTGGTCGCGCCGCGCCCAGGAATACGAGGCCAAGATCAATTCCGGCGACCTGATCGCCGTCACCGAGGTTGTGCGCGACCTCTACCGCTCCGAGGCCCAGCCCGAGCAGTCCTACAGCGAGCGCCAACTCTACGAATCCGCCCTCGACCGGATCGTGCGCGAGATCGCGGCCGTGAACAAGATCACGGACACCGAGGCGCTCAAGCTCATCGAGCAGAGTCTTGCCAAGTCCCCGCGCCGCGTGAAGGGCGCTGAGGGTGAAGGCGATGCGGAAGGCGACGATCTGCAGGAAGAGGCCGCCTGATCGCGCAACCTCACGAGGTTTCAGAAGCCCGGCCGTCGGCCGGGCTTTTTTGTGTCCAAAGCCTTGTTTTTGGAAGGCAGGAATCTATTTTGCAGAACTTGGCTGTTGGAAGTGAACTTTTCGCAGCCTCGCTCGTTGTGTCTCTGCCAAGGGAGAGCACACAATGGGAGAAATCTCAGGGGTTCGCCGCCGGTTCGTCCGCGCTGCCATGAATGCACCTTTTCTCGAGAGAGAAGAGGAGCACCTTCTTGCCGTGCGCTGGAAAGAGAACCGCGATGAGGCGGCGCTTCATCAACTGACTGCTGCCCATATGTGCCTCGTCATCGCGCTGGCAGCCCGTTTCCGTCATTATGGCCTGCCCATGGCCGATCTGGTTCAGGAAGGCCATGTGGGCCTCCTTGAAGCCGCAGCTCGGTTCGAGCCCGAACGGGAAGTCCGCTTCTCGACCTATGCGACGTGGTGGATCCGCGCCTCCGTGCAAGATTACATCCTTCGTAACTGGTCAATCGTCCGCGGCGGGACGAGTTCCGCCCAGAAGGCTCTTTTCTTCAATCTGCGCCGCCTGCGCGCCCGCCTCACCCGTGGTGGGGAAGAGCGCATTTCCTCGGATGTGCATGCCAAGATCGCCGAGGCCATCGGTGTTTCGAAGGCGGATGTGGCCCTCATGGATGCCCGTCTCTCAGGGCCGGATACCTCGCTTAACGCACCGGTTATGGATGCCGATTCATCGAACTCCGCCGAACGGGTCGAGTTCCTCGTCGACAACAGCCCGCTGCCCGACGAGACCGTGAGCGACTCGATCGATACCGAGCGCCGCGTGCGCTGGCTGCAGCAGGCCCTCGAAGTCCTCAACGAACGCGAATTGCGCATCTTGCGCGCCCGTCGCCTTGACGACGAGCAGGTAACCCTGGAGTTCCTCGGCGACCGCCTCGGGATTTCGAAGGAGCGGGTGCGCCAGATCGAGAACCGCGCACTCGAAAAGCTCAAGCGCGCTCTGGTGGAGCGCTACCCTCAGGCCTCCGGCGCGTTTGTCTGAGGCACAGAATTTCCCGGAATATGGATCGGCGAGGCGGGCAACTGCCTCGCCGATGCCGTTTCATGGATGTGAGCGAAGGCTTCTACTCCACCACGATCTTGTAGCGCTCGCCCACTTTCAGGGGAGCGTTCCTGTCGAGGACGTTGAGCAGCAGGAAGCGTTCGAGCGGCCGGTCGATCGGCATGCGGGCGGCAAGAATTTGCGCGGTGTCGCCCCGCTGGGCGGTGACGACCTGCAGCTTCAGCGGCCTGATCCGCTTTGCCTCATCGGGCTGCACCTGCCGGACGCTGTTCAGGGTCTGCTGGAAGATCGCTTCCAGATCGCCCCTGTTGCCCCGGGTGGCCATGATGAGCCGGTAGGTCGTGCTGCCGATCCGGACGGCCGAGAGGCGGAAGGTCCATTCCTTGCCGTTGGACAGGGCCGTCACCACGGGCAGACCGTTCACCATGCCGGGCGTGAGGGTGCCGGGTTCGATGGTGTCCGTCCATGTCGAGCGCAGCACGTCTTCCAGGCTCTGGCCCTCCGGCGTATCGGCCGCATCGAAGAGCAGGCGGCGCTCGCCGTCGGCCGAGGACCCGAGCACAGCCTGGGAGGTGTTCTCAAGGCTGAAGCCCTCAGGCGCCTCGAACGCAACCCCGAGCCGGGAATGAACGAAACGGCGGCCCTTCACGACGCCGTCGGCCGGATCGTCGCCGTAGGAGAGCCCCTCGAGCGCTGTGAGATAGGCAAGCCGTCCGGTCTCGCCGGCATCGGCCAGTTCCGTCCGCCGCGCGGCCTGCAAGGCCCTTGAGACGCGGTCGTTGGTGCTCGGATGCGAGGCCAGCCGGTCCCCCGTCTGGTTGTCGGAGCTCGTGCCCGAGCGCCCGAGCGACGTCAGGAAACGCGGCGCCCCGAAGGGATCGAAACCGGCGCGGGCCAGAACCTTCACGCCGGTCTGGTCTGCCTCGAGCTCCTGCGCCCGCGAGAAGCTGGCCAGCGTCGAGCGGGACTGGCTCTGCGCCGTAGCGGCCTCCTCGGCATCATTCAGCACGTTCTCGGCCACCCGTTCGATCAGGGCCGAGCGAGCCTGCAGCTCGCTGCGCTGGGAGGCATGGCGCAGGGTGACATGGGCAATCTCGTGAGAGAGGACCGCCGCCACCTCGGAGGTGTCGTTGGCGAGCGCCAGGAGGCCGCGCGTCACATAAAGGCGTCCGTTCGGCAGGGCGAAGGCATTGACCGCGGGCGAGTTCAGGATCGTCACCTGGAAAGCCTCGTCCGGCCGGTCGGTGGCCATGACGAGCCGGTTCGTCACATCGGTCAGGAGCTGTTGGAGCTGAGGCGCACGGCCTTCTCCGCCGAAGGCCCTGACGAGACGGACATGATCCCGGTCGCGATCCGGGCCGATCACCCGTGGGGCGTTCGCCGGAAGCGATACGTCCCCACCAAAGCCGGTGCAGCCCGCGAGCAAGGCTGCGAGCACGAGGCTGCCGAGGATGAAACTACCGGTTCGACGTGTTCTGATCATGCTCGTTCATCGTGGCAGATGATCGCCTTCGAGACGTTCGATCATATCCGGTATGACGATCGAAACTGCGGTGCCTTGCCAAGACTGCAAAATGCCTCGGGTCCTGATCCGCCGGCCTTTGAGCGCCTCGGCGTTCAGGCCGCGATCCGACATCTGTTTCCAGGTCGTCTTCGGAATAATAATCGTGAAATCTTCTGCCCAGAGCCCCCCGAAGTTCAAATAGGTGCGCTGCTTGCGCTCGCCGATGCTCCTGACGCGGCCTTCGACCAGCACGAAGCTGCCGATCCGCTCGCGCAGGCGCTCGGATTGATTTGCATCAAGGGGCTTATAGCGGTCATCGGCCCAAACACCAAGGCGTCGTTCGCGGGCCGTGGCCTCGAGGGCGAGGAGTTCGGGCTGGCAGAAAACTCCATCGAGTCCCGCATCGACCAAGGCGAGGCCGGCCTCGACCAACCCACGTGCCCAGTCGAGCGCTGGGGGCTCGTCGGACGACCGGATTCGGACGGCAATCCGATTCCAGCGGTCGCGTCTGTCAGGCCCCAGGACATCGGCCGTTTGACCGATGCGCGCCCTGAGCCAGGAGAGAGCGTGTTCGCGATGGGGTGAAGCGTCGGGAAAGCGGATGCCGGACAGACGGGCCAACTGCCCCGACATCAGGATGAGATCGCCCTCCGGCGTCAGGCCCTGCAGCCGGTCGCTGCGAGCCTCACCCAAGCATTCCGCGGGCCGCGGCATGGGGCGCGTCTGTGCGAGGGCTGCCTGGCTGCCAATGGCCAGTGCAGGTCCGAGGCACAGGGCCAGCAGCATCCGCAGGGTCGATCCCGTCATGAGACAGGATCATACCTGTTCAGGATGAAACGGCTACGCTTGACGGGGCCGGATCAGCGCTCTTTCGGGGCCGGGCCGTGTGACTGCGGCTTGTGCCCGCTCTGGCCTGAATTCTCGTGGTCGTGGCTCTGCTGACGAGCCGCACTATGCGGATTGCCGTTTCTTCTCCTCAGGCTACCAGCGGATCACCACAACCCGCTCCTTACCGTTGCCGAGTTCCACCGCCTCGATTCCTTCCGCTTTCCGATTCTGAGACTTCGCATCCTCGATGATCTCGACCTCCGCCACATGGGCCGCGAAGGCTTCATCCACTTCGGCAACGCAGAGCAAGGTGTCGGGGGGAAGATGCTCGACCTGTTTCAGGAAGTCGCGAAGCGTCTGAGCCATGATGTGCCTCCAATTGCCTTCACCAACCGGCTTGGCCGTGGGGAGTTCCTTCGGCTTGAAGCTGCAATCGTTCAGGGGAGACGCCTGACTCCGAACACGCGTTTGCAACCCACTGGAATGCCCCTGCAGACCGTGCTAAATCCCACCATTCCAGCGGTCCCGTAGCTCAGCAGGACAGAGCAGCGGTTTCCTAAACCGAAGGTCGGAAGTTCGAGTCTTCCCGGGATCGCCAATTATTTCAGAGCCGCTGTGAGGCCGCGGTTACCTCCTGGTTACATGGCTCGGAATGAAGCCAATAATGCCCAGGCTGGGTCAAAACAAGCGAAGCTGCCTTATCAAAAATGGGAAATAGAGTTCTGAGCCATTCTTCCCCCTACGGATACGCAATCTAGAAGTCGTCGTTCATAAGATCGTCAGGGCTGATCCCATACCGTCGATCTCGAGTTAGCGACCGCCCGCCCCCTGGTCCGATTGATTGGCCGCCTCCAGGACCGATAGATCGTCCACCCCCGGGACCTATGGAATGACCACCTCCCGGACCTATAGAGCGACCTCCCCCCGGACCGATAGAAAGGCCTCCGCCAGGACCTATGGATTTACCACCACCCGGTCCGATGGAATCACAACCACCAGGTCCAATTGAGCCCTGTACACAGTTGCGCCATGCCTGTGCGTCCGCAGATACTGGTATCAAAAGTAAAATTGGGATGAACAGCAGAACCCTCATGGAAACCATCCTTTCAAGCCTAGCTTAGAGCAACGTAACGGTTTGCATGAGCAACATCGGGTTAGAAACCGAACTAAATTATACCAAGGTTAATCTTAGGGGGATTAGCGCATTGGTATGACAACCCATGCGGAGTCGAGTGTCTAATACATACTAGGGCACTGCCTTAATGGGCAGCATATACCCACAGCTCGCCAATTCTAAGCAAGCTCATCTGCAAGGTAGGGTAGAGCTAGGCTCAGGACCTATTAATCTCGTTTGAGAGATGAATGAATAGACCCGACCTCTCCGATGTCTACCGGGACTACATTGCCTGCCCGAATAAACCTAGTTTCTCTCGCCAGGGGAGTTTAGCCAAGCGCTTGGAATGAGAAAGTCTTCACTTCCCCTCCAATTCTCCATCTGTGTTACATTTGTCTCGTCGCCCTAGGCGTGGTGATCGGCGTGATCCAGCACGATGATCTGTAAACGTCCTTTGAAGCTTCGCTGTGCCCTGGACAATGCTCGGAAAATTTGTCGGGTGCTCTCAAGATCATCCAAATGACGGCGCGAGCGAGACCTCTGTGTAAGGTTGCCGGTCTTAGTGGTGCCTTCTACGACCGCCTCAAAAGTATCGCTCGGGAAATAAACTTGGCTCGGCTGATCAATGATCAGAAAAGTTGGTACAGGATTTTGCTTACTGCGCTTCAGGAAAACACCATGGAGTGCCAGAAGCGTCGCCAAGTGATAGGCCATCCAATTCTCGCCGCTGCCAATTTGCCATAAGAAGTCAGGCCTATCAGCGCCATCGCGCACAAACTACAGGTTCAGCTCGCGTTCGTCTAAGACGGGATTGCCCACGGCACCGGTAATCCCTAGTGCGTCTACAAAGCGGAGGATATAGCTCGAAATTGCCTCTCCTACAGCTTTCTCTCGCGCTTTGCGCCCCTTCTCGTCTAATTGACGCTGCAGCTGATCGATTTCTTTCTGAAGGATAAGTGCACGTGCTTGGAGACCGTCGTCACCTTCGACATCGCTGATGATTTTTAGCGCTTGTTCAGTGCCACCTATAAAACGGTAGACACTCTCCAAGCTGTGGCTAAGGCCGCGTTCTGCGTCCACTGTAGCTTCAAACTCCTGACGTGTACGCCTGAGATCAAGCAACAATCGCTCATCAGAGAGCAGCTTGCGCTGAATAGAAACTATCTCGCTATCAACCATCGGCTCAGTTGAGGACGTGCCAGCGCTCAGCTCACTTAGCTCCTTGATCGGAACTTCCAATTCTTCAAGTGTGCGGCGAGCGACCATACTGTCAGAACCACAGAGTATACACTGCTCAGCAGCAATCATATTCCTGAACCATCCTACACCCTGCACCCGAGCCTGCTGATCCTCTAGTACATCCTCATAATCAAGAACGGACCGACGAAGACTCCTGAGGCGCCGTAGGCGTCGCCGCTGTGCTGAGATCTCCGCATCAAGCTCTTGCTCTTGTTTTCGGATATCCTCTAAACGTTGAACTGAGGTCGAAACTCTGTCAGGCGCGGCGACTGTACGTCCTCCAGAATTCACTACCTGCTGTAATACATTAATAAGAGTGCGGAGATCCTCTGGAGGCTCACCAGCTGGAACTAAGTTTAACTCCTGGGCTCTATAAAATGCGCCAGTGGCGTTCGCGCGCCAATTCTCAATTCCATTCCGACGAGTGCGCAACTCCGTCTCAAGCTTCCTTAACTCGCTACGCAGTAGGTATAGCCGATGACTGCGCATCAAGTCTTCGTTGGTGATGATGCCGAGAGCAAGGGGTAGTACGTTCTGTAACTTCTCTCTATGCTCTGATGAGTCAGCTTTGAAAAACATTGTATATGGGTTTGCCACTATGTGTTGTGGCAGAAAATTGAACGCAGCCATGTCGCGGAATGATGCGCGCTCGTTGAAGCCGTTACCTTCTTCGGGGTTCAAACGAAGATTGGATAATCCGGAGAGGGCATCCATAGCTAGTTTGAAGCGTTCCGCACTGGTGTTGGCAGTGGGTAAAATAGGTAATGGGCTTTCTACGTCAGCGCCTTGCTGCATCCAGAAAGCATTGGACAATTGTCGCCCCTCCGGCTTCTTCCTAGCTACTCTTATCAAGCCTGTATCAGTCTCCATCAGTAGGCCATACCAAGAGGCATAGTCTCGGATTTCACCAACGGGGATAGTGCATGTGCCGGCACCTAGCACATAATCGATAATAGCGATTATCGACGACTTACCTGTTGCGCTCCAGCCGCTGATAACGCTGACCTTCTCCGGATCAAACGCGACGACCCGCGGCAGATGGTTCGGATCTTCTGGCCAAATGATGAGTTGGTGAATGAAGAGTTTCATCTTAAAGTTCTATATTGAGCTGCTTTTGCAGCATATTGATCTTTTCAGCTGCGAACCACGCGCCAAGGCGTTTCGCGCAGTTGAAGATGTCTGGGACGCTCCCTTCACCATAGCGAATAGGTTTTGGTAAGTCGGTCCCGATTGCGCGGAACGAAGGAAAACCTTCGCCACCTTCTCGCTGCAAGATGCCTGCAGCTGAGCCTACTTGTAGCGCTTCAAGAGCCAGGAGCGAGTAGTCCTCCATACGCCGTTGAAGTCCTGCCACAATATCTGGCCTGTCGGATACAGCTTTCAGGATGCCGCTATCGAATTGCATTCGCCGTACCTTCTCCATTGTGCCACCGTGGAATATCATTCCTGCTGCTATCAGGAAGTAAGGTAGCTCTGGCGCACGTCCGAAGCCGTACTCGGAGAACATGCGTGATAAATGCCAAAAGGCGCAGGCTCCAAGCGCGGGGTTGCGAAGCAGTACCTCCTCATGATCGGAGCGCATTCTACTTAGCCTCTTGTGATTGATAGGTTGGGTCCCACCATACCTCATCATCATCGGCAAGACGGTGGTAGTGCCCTGATGTCATGTATAGCTCGTTGCAGGTCTCTCCACCCAATGGCTCGAGGTGTTGATAAGTAGCCTGCGCTAGGATGCGCTTTCCAATCTCCTGGGGAGGCTGCCCCCGATAATCAAGTCGGGTACTTCGAGCGATATTCTTCCACCTCTGCCTGAGCCTGTCGCCGCGATCTCTCCATTCGCGATCTGCTATCTCCCCTTCGAGAGCTAGCCGATGTTTCTCTACGTTGAACTGTATAAAGTGCTCGACGGCCTGGAAGATGTCATCTTCTTCCGCATCAGTGCGACTAAGGTGCTCCACAAAGGGCCTTGTCAAAGCGCGGTCGCGGTCAACATTTCCTATAGGCAAATCCCGTGCTGGCCGCGGGAGGAAGCGCTGTCTCGCCTGTAGTCGTTCTATCTCACGACATTGGCGTACGCATGCATCGCGGGAGATCATTCCAGGCTGCTGGGCCTGCCATGCATCACGCAACGTTCGAGTAAGCCAACCTAGTAGAGCATCTAGAATTATTTCTGCATCAACTCGGGGTCAATCGCTAATCCATTAGCTATCTCCCTCCGGGATCGGCTGGCATCAAAATGATCTATGATTTCGATGCGGCTGACGAGTTCAGTCAGCACTTCATCGTCAAAAGCTAAGACCTCGTCAATAATCTGCTGGATCTTGGCCTTGGACTTAGATTTTCCAGCCGCGCGGAGTGCCGAAACCACCTCAGGTGGCTGGGATAAGCCGGAGGCCACCCCCTTCATAAGAGCGGCAATCGGTGTGTTCACAGGCGTATTGGTGACGATCAGATAGCGTTCACAAAAAGCACCATCGGCATTTTGACGTTGGGTCAGCCAAATCTGGAGTGTGCGCCAAAGCGCTTTGCTTCGGTTGCCAAGGATCTCGGTGTCGAGATTAACAGAATTCTTGTCCTGCTCCTGAAGAAGCGTCTGCCTTCCGCGCGTGACGGAAACATCGTCAACGTGTTCAACCGCAATCGACACATCAGCTTGTGCTTTTCCTAAATGAAAAAGCGCGCGCTCCAGTTGGAGAATATAGCCGGCCATTTGTGGCGCGGCCGTATTATTTAGTTTTTGTGCCGAGGCCAATGTGCCCCCCAAGGGCCCGTCAGCTAGTTGATAATAATAGATATTCTGCTCCATTCGAGCGTCGACGCCAAGAGGCTCGACAATGGCGGGCAGCAACGATCCTCAATTAGCTGTTAATGATTCCGTTTCTGAAGGGATTGCTCCCTCATAAAATAGCATTTGTTATTTTATTTCGAAGTTTCATGCTCAGCATCGCGTATTAGGGCGTGCGGGTCAGCGCCGATTGCCCTGCTGATTTCAATATATTCCGCAACGTCAAGTCGCCGCTCGCCCAACTCATATTTTGAGACAAACGTCTGCCTTTGGCCAAGTCGGCGAGCAACTTCGGTCTGGGTTAGACCGGCAGCCTTTCGAGTTTGGACGAGCAAGGCGAGGATCCGCCTGTAGAGGTCGGGGTGTGTAGAAGTCAAAGTCGAAGCGCCAGTTTTTGAACCAGCACTCCAGAAACAACCGAATTTCGGGTACCCCAAAATAGGGTACTCTAATATGGGGTATTCGCCGATGCTTGCCGCCACCATCAATGTGATTCGGGGCGGTCATGAAGGAACAATACGTCGGCGACATTAACGATTACCGGAAGTACGCGCTCCTAAGGGCTTTAGCCGAGGGTGGGGTGACTCGCATCGGAGTCTGCTGGATGCTCACACCTCCAGATGGCCGGCCAGATGGGAATAAAGTTTCATATCTAAATCAACCCCAATACGAGCGTTTCGATTCTGCGCTTTTTGCCCTCTTAAAGCGGGTCAAGGACACTCCAAACACTCGCCGCCTCGTCTTAATCGAGGAAAGCGGTATCATCCCCGATGCGACTTACGTGAACACGATGGTGCCGGATAAACTCTTCGAGCGACAGATATGGTTCTCGGAAGCGCTGAAATCGCTCCACCGCAGCGATTTGATCTTCTTTGACCCGGATAATGGTCTAGAAGTTTCGTCGAAGCGAAAGGGGCAGCTCAATTCGTCTAAATATCTCTATCGCGACGAGGTTGCGGCGACCTATCAGGCTGGCCATTCAATCTTGATCTATCAGCATTTCCCTCGCGAGGAACGCCGGGCCTTCATCGAACGGATTTCAACAGATCTTCACGGTCTTGCGCCGAACTCGCAAGTGTGGGTGTTCCAAACCTCGCACGTGGCGTTTTTCCTGCTTATCCACCCGCATCACGAACAGACACTGTCCTCTGCCTCGTTGGATATCGCAGCCAACCATCATTCCCAATTCCTGATGGGCGAGTGCCCTTCCGTGGAGCCAAACACATCCCGTGATGCCCCTTTGCAACGGTCACTCAGCCCCATTGAAACGACGGCTCTGCAGGATAATTGATACGGATATTAAGGCCGTGTTTTTCTGAGATTTCTGGAGAAACACGGCATGAAAACACTTCCACTTGCACTGCTTACAGCCTTTGCCTCTCTGGCAGCCGGATGCCAGACCTTGGAGAAGCGGGTCGAGGCCCGATCCAAACTGGTCTGCTTTCAGGCCGGATACGGCCTCACCTCGCCCAAACACCAGGAATGCATAGAAGCGTTGAAGCCAGTCGCAATGGACATGGAGCGTCAAGCAGCCCTACGCCAATTCAATGAGGGGATCGATATGATTGCAGCAGGAGTGAATCGCGGCGACGAAGGTGTGACCTGTGTGACCTCAGGCCCCATCACCCGCTGTCGCTGACAATGCAATATTCCAGATATTATGCAGTATCCTTGGGGCCCCCGTTGCGGCGACACTGACACTACAATACTGGGAGGGTTGAAGGCAGGACCGGCGCGACGCGACGCGGGTCGGCTTCAAGCGGCTGATACGGGTACTCTACTCCGCAGGGGAGCCTAGGGAGCCACATGCCGATGTCTGTGCACCCATTGCAGCGCCGTCACGCTGCGACCGGCGCGTCCGGACAGAGCTTTCGGCTGCTATCCCTCACTCGGTATCAATGATGCGGTAGCGGTCTGTCTCGCAGATCCCGTACTCCTCAAGCGCCCACTCCACGTCCTTGACCAAGAGCTCCGAGATCTCGGCGGCGGCGTGCAGAAAAATGCGCGACTCATTAGAGGTGACCAGATCAACTAAGACGACTTCACGGTCCGACATGAGCTGCTTCTCCGTACCGGAAAAGCAAAACACGCCGAGGACCCGCACAAAAGTTATCCGCGACGCAGGGCTCTGCGCCGCGGCATGTCTCGAAAACAAACTTTGAGGGCTGCCTAGATAGGCCAGTTACTTTTTGATCCCGAGGGCCCTAAGCAGGCTGAAGTCGTCGCGGTGTCCATCACTTCTAACTACGATGAAAGATCGAGTGGTCTTGTGCTGCTCCGACTGGTTTGCAACCTCGAAATGCGAGATCTTGTATCCGCCCAACTTCTGGGCATGGTCAGGATGCATGTAGAACAAGTCTCGTACGACCTTCTCATCTTCGCCTGTGATGCGCTCGCCCAGAACAACGCGGTTGAGGATCTCGCTCGCGAATCTAGCTGCCGCCGACTTGGAGGGAAACTGATGGGATCCGACCAAAATAGGTATTGCAGTCATATTGCCCTCCTTTACGCCGTTGCCACTGTAGAGCTAAAAGCAAGCTCCAAAGCCGCCATTGCTGCTTCGCCTCCTCGGACTGCCTGTGTGTAGCGCCCGAGTGTGACTACAGCGTTTGAATGTCCCGCAAGTTTGGCGACAAGGCCGACCTCGACGCCTTGAGCCTGCAGTGTGGATATGAAGCAATGCCGAGCTGAGTGAGGCGTGACGTATGGAAGGCCGAGCCGCATCAGCGCAGGCGCCCACATACGATTGCGGAAGTTGGCATAAAGTAATGGACCGCCACCCCCTGTTCGAGGCTTCGGCCACGCTTGCCGCTGTCTAAGACCTGGGAAAACCCGATACAGTTCTCGGCCTCGGCGGGGGCAGCGCAGTCGCCAATCAAGCATCATTCTTCGAAGCGTAGCGCACATCGGGATGTCCCGCGTTCCCGCAACTGTCTTGGTGAGGTTGGTGATTGAGCCATCTGGTTCCTGCATACGCCGGATCCGAATAACGTTCTTCTGGAAGTCTACGTCTTCTCAAAGCAGGGCTAACTGTTCACTCGGGCGCGTCCCCGTCAGGGACGGAAACGCGTAATAGATACCTTTCTCGTTATCTTGCTGAGCAACAGCGACCAGGTGAGAGACCTGCTCGGGTGCGAGGATCGCCTTCTTTTCCTTCCCACGTCCTCGTCCAAGATTTGACGGCATAGCTGGTGGACGGAGTTGATGATCCTCGGCAGCTAGTTTTAGTGCGGCCTCAAGATAGGATTTTGCCCTCCTAGCGGTGAAAGCACCCACCTCTTTCGCCAGAAGTTGGTACCAAGAACGGATCTGCGCAGTCGTTAAATCTGGTACGTTTATATCGCCTAGTAAGGGCTCAAGGTGTGTTCCCTTCGGCAACTTCCCGGTAGTCGTGTACTCTGCCCGCTCCTCACTAGTGCCAATCAGAAGAGGCTCCGTGATGTATCGGCATACGTACTTATACCCTTTAAGGGTACGCTGCTTCACCTGCCCCGAGCGGCTCTCAAGAAAGTTTTCGATGATCTGTCTAACGTTGAGCTGCTTGCGCTCCAAGACGTAAGTGCCCATTGCAACAGAAGCCATCAAATCGGCTTTCCTTTGTTGCGCATCCTTTTGTCTCTCAAAGAACTTCTGCTTGCGTTTTTTTGGTAGAGGGGTCGTTATAGTTTAGGACGTACCGCGTCTGAATGACTACAGTTCCGTCTTTCAGAGTACGCTGACGATCGCGCTTCGTAATGTTCACAGTAAATGGCATGTCGCCAGAACCTTTTCTGATGCTGTGGGATGAAAACGAAAACATGCGGCTGTAACCCGCACAATTATTCGGGTGAGGGGCTGCGTTGATCTGGTCTGAGGATGAATCTGCAACCCGAATTGTAACCGCGAGACTCTAGGGCCCAGAGATCCCCGACGGGACGCGGCCTGAATCGCGGTTCATTAGGCAGTAGGTCGCTTCGGAGAGGCACCCGGCAGTGGTGCCGGTGGCGCCGGTGACGCTCACGGGCAGGAACCGGCGGAAGGGCGCAGGTAGAGGTATATCCCTCCCTCTACTCCAGGCCGCCAAGATCTACCGCTTGCGTCACCGGCATCACCGCGTCACCCGTAAATCGATGGCTTGCTCGGCGTGGGCTCTAATTCGATTGACGACCAGATTCGAATCTTCCTGCCTCGTTTGTCTTTAATCTTGAACTCAACATGGAGGCCGGCTTTCGCCATCGCTTGTCGTAAGCGGACGAGTTGCGCCGAAAGCTGTTGGGTCGTCTTCGGTAATGCCTTATCTCTTGCCGGCTCAATGAGCTTGAATAGTTCGCCAACGTAGCCGTTGAACTCGCGATTTCTAAGTGGAGCCGTCAGTACTTCACGGATTGCGATTACAAGGGATTCATCGTTGATGCGTTCGATGAAGAGGGCCTCTTGAGCGGTAGACATAGCTTTAGTCAAGGTGCCTGGCGTTATGCCGAGCCCCGCCTCCGCCGCTGCAATCCATCGTGCGGCATCGGCCATACGAAGGCCCATCGGGGTCTCCGTTTCGGTATAGTGCCGCAGAGCAGATGACACCGCATCGTAGAGTGCTCCCAGGATGGCCGGTCTAACGCGCTCAAAATCGGCCAACATTTCGCCCTCGGTCCTCCGCCCTTCTACCTGCATCGATTGCAGACGAAGGGGTATTGCACGCTCGAGCAGGTCGGGCCGGCTGGCATAACCCGAGATGCCGTTAATCACCAAAGGTCGGGAATAGGACAAGACTTGTAATTCATCGTTTGTATAGAGCCGGCGAACACCCAAACCCCCTCCCGTGGCAAGTGTGCAAAGTGCGTCCGACATATCCGCGCGCATACCCGAAGCGTTGTCATAAACGAGGAGCCGATACTCTTTTGCCTGGATCATCAGGTCGCGCTCGTTGTCAGGTAAGCGGAGCTTCGACGCCCTATTGGGATCAATGAGCATTTTGGCGGCATGACAAAGGAAGCTCTTGCCGGAGCCCTGCTCACCCTCGACGAGTAACGCCATATACGGCCCTGTCGGTCGGAGGGCATTCACGAGGAAGCTGGTGAAAAGGTAGAACGAGGCCTCTTCGAGCCCGAGCAGAGATTGAAGCGCCGACAGACTGCCACCGCGAGCGGGCTCGGGCAGGGGTTCGAAGCCTGATGCCCTATAGAAGCGCCGTTCACCCTTCTGTGCTAGGTCCCACCCGCTCGCGGTGATACGAACGACCTGGCCGTTGGTTTGGCCTAAATCGATCTCGACGGCGGCATTATCGCCTGCGACCCGGATCTCCACAGGGTGTTTGGCCCCTTGGTAGAGGGCATTCGCCTCAAGCGTGGCAATAGCGTCGCTCAGCGTCCCGCGGCTGATGGGTCTTTCCATACTCTTATAGGTCTGGTGGCGAAGCCATTGCTGAAAGGCCGACGATCCAATCGGATAAGTCAGAATCCCATTGGTGGCCGGAACAGACGCGAATGCATACTCTCCATCGTGGAACAGCTCGACTCCGGCTTCGATAGCGATACTGACGATCTTGGCCGATAGGGTAGTCTCAGATCCTCCATCCTCGCTCTGCTCGAATCCTTTCGCTCGGGCAGATGCAATCCAACCTGGCAACTCTTCAAGCGAGTTTCCGGCGTAGTCCGTTGGCAGGAGAGCTCGGAAGATGTGCGCAATTCCTTCATCCGCGCATTTACCTACGAGTTGAGCAACAAGCCGAACTCCGGCGTCATGGGTACCCCCACCAAGCAGGAGAGCCGGCGTGAACTCGGAGCTCACAATTAGCTTCAGAAGATCCAGCCGACGGCGATCAAGGACCGGGAGTTCGCTCCATTCGCATTCGATCAGGGGCTTGCCAATCCAAGTATACTCAGCACCTGTCTCGGGATGGATGGATGGCGGAATGACCGTGTGCGAATTCCCGACGAGAATATCGACCGCCTGCACCTTCTCGTGGTCCATGAGCGTCGTTTTACGCACCTTGTCTTCACGAGGCACGCGAACGAAGAAGGTCGCTCCCTTCTTTCCACGTTTGCCTGTTACGGGGTTTCCGAGGATCGCCTTGGATACCCGAATGAGTTCATCTCGGTCGACATCTACCGCCCCTAGGGCGAACCCAGGCGAGATCTCCATGTTTGTGAGTAGACCAATATTGTGCCGCCCAAACGACGCAAGCCATTCCTGTTGTTTGGTGTCAGATGGTCGATTGTTGCAGTAGCCGGCCCAGTTTCCAATCTGCCCAGCTGGGCGCTTTGTTTCTGGCTCAACTGGTACGACGCTTAGATTGCGCGCCCAATAGAGGGGGGCGTTCTCGCCGAAGATCCTGGAGGTCGTCATTGGGCACCTCAGATCGCAGTAAGGACCTCGGACAGCAGTGCGCGCTTGCGCTTATTCCCGACAGTGTAAGTGGGAAAAAGCCCGTTATTGGCGCAGCGGAGCACGAGCCAGTACTTCAGGCCCGTAAGCTCCGCTATCTCTTTGAGAGTATGGAATCGCTCCGTCATAGCGGTGCCTCCTTATCTCCGAGAGGCCCGCTGTGGGCCTCTTTCGTGGAGGCCCCCGATAAAGAACACTAAATTCCGAAAAGCGACGGAGAAATAAAAGGCTCTATGGCTCTGTCCGGCGCAATTGCGGCTCTGCGACAGGAATTCCTAGGGCGCGAAGCGCCTCAACCGCCCTCGTAACCGCTCGCGCGGTGTCTCGACTGTTCCAGTCATCTTCCAGTGTAACCCGGGCCAAGAGGAGGTCACGCTTTGAACGAAACTCATCAGCAATCCGCTTGACTTGTGCCTCAAGCGTGCTGGCGCGCCGGCGTCTCGGGTCGTTAGGTGGCAGTTCGTTGAAGGCAGAACGTGCGATAATATCAGGAGCAGGGTTCGGGTTGCCGGCGCGCCACTCCGCCCAGTATCGTCGGGCAACGACGGATAGAAGATCGTAGTCATCGATCTTGTCTGCGCCCCGTTTGCGTTTCACGCCCGTCAGGGCTTCCATTGCGATCTCAAGGCGTTTAATCCGAGAGGATCCTTCGGAGAGCGGGTGTGCGTCGATGATGGCCAGCAGGATCGCTGCTAGCGGTGTCTCCGGATGCCATCCATGCTCCCATAGCAGTGTTTCAGGATTGAGATTACCGTCATCTCCCGTCCAAACTTTATCCTCCGGCCCGAGGCCGAGGTTCGCCTTCTTTGTTTCGGGCGAGTTGGGTGGACTGTTTTTTCGGGAGGCGGGTGTCTTGCGCTCTTTCATCGGAATGATCACCATCTGCTGAGAGACTGCACGGGGACTTAGGTTTTGGCAGTTGAAGCTACAAGCCGCCCCAAGATGGGGACCTGGGGTCCTTCCATTGGAAGCAGTTTGGGATGCTGCAGTGCTCCATCTCCCTACGTGGGTCGCTTCCGCGTGCTCGCGAGCGTCACCGGCGTCACTGCCTCACCCAAGAGGGGAAGAATTGAGCCCTGCAGCGGTGACGTGAGTGACGCCGGTGATGATCCCAGATCTGAGCTGACCAGTGACAGGGAGGGGGCACACGCCCGACGATTTGTGTCCCAGGTCATGTGGACTGCCGCTGTCCTGCCCTGTGCCCGTGGGTAGCCCCGTCCTGCCGTGCCGCGGCCGTACGGACGCCACTGCGGTACTTCCTAGTCCCTACTATAGCTCCACCGCCTCATGCCAGCCCAGTGCCGCCTCCGCGCATGTGCGTATATGGCTGTGGGGAAGCGGCTCCTAGTAGTTCCATGACGGGCAGTACGGACATTACTGAAGTACGGGGAGGGACTTCTCGTACCCGCCATCGGAGTTCTTTTGAGGTGCTTGTCGGCCCTGTGCGAGTAGCTTGGAGCTAGCCCGATGCCGAGAGTAAGGCTGGGCACAAGTGGAACGGGACGGGCTGGAGTATAACCAACATACCCGCAATCGGATTCACTGCAGCGTCCGGCAACCGAAAATCTATAAATCGGCAATGGTTTCCATTTACCTCCTGCAAGTTAACCCAAAAGTGTAGGAGATTAAACTTATCAAAAACTATATAGTTTAGCCTCTCGATTCAATCGGCCCGCATTGTAAGCTGAAGAATCGGGTTCTTTCTCAAACAAGGCCAAGTACCTAACACAAAGACAATTATTCTTATATCGCATCGGGAGCCTCGTATGTTCAGGTGTCTTTCTGCGCTCATAATTGTCACGCTTCCCTTCCTTACGGGCGTCGCTTTCGCCAAGACCAAGCCGCAGTCCAGAGATGTTATTGTTATTGATGCTGCGAGCCTCGCTAGATTTTCTCCAAGAGCGCGAGCGGATGTCGTGTCCACGATGGTGTCGAATTGGAAGATCGCTAGCCAAGCAGGAATTGTCGGAACGAAAAGGATCGAGCATTTCATAGCTCAATTAGCCACGGAGACAGGTGGCTTTCGATACTTGGCTGAAAATCTCAATTATTCGGCTGTCCGCTTGCTGCAGATTTTTCCAAGGCGAGTTAGTCCCGAGATGGCGGCCCAATTGGCGAATCAGCCGGTTAGGATTGCGAACTTCGTTTATGGAAACCGGCTCGGAAACCGACTTCCCGAGGATGGTTGGACCTATCGGGGCTCTGGATTGGTCCAATTGACCGGACGGGGAAATTTCGCCAGCCGAGGCTCCGAATTAAACATTAAACTCGAGGAGGAGCCAGACCTCGCCAGAACCCCGTTCGGGGCGTTCCAAACTGCAGTAGCTTACTGGAAGGCTCGCGGAATTAATGCAATTGCGGACAAGCACGATATTGCGAGTGTCCGCAAGGCGGTCAATGGCGGAACAAATGGACTTGCTGAAGCACGAATTTGGCTAGCCAGAGCGCAGCGATATCTTCGTAGCTCAACGGGGAGTTTTGAAGAACCGGGACTTACCTCCGGTGAACGCAATGCCGTTGCTGACCAGCTGAAAGTGTTAGGAATACTACCCGCCGATCCCGGTGCGTTCGTAGATCCCGACCTGTCAGTGTATCTAAAGCAACTGCAAAGAGCGCGTGGGATTGATGACACCGGCAAATTAGATGAAGATACCCTGTATGAACTAACTGATCCCGCGCATTTCAAAGCTGATTCTGGGAAACAATTTGCGTCAGCAACGACCGATGAATACTCCCATGTGCTAGAGAAGCCTGGCGACGAAGCGGCCTTTAGGCTCTTCTTGGGGCAACTTCCGAAAATCACGATTACAGATGATCGAGAGATTGCTCGCGACTATTATCTTGTTGAAGGAGATACGCTTTCAAGTGCCGACGAGGTGAGAGCGCATCTGAATGAAATTCGCGGGCAGAAAGATAAAAACGCAGCTTCTCCTCCCTCGGGCGAACTCCTTGTAATGACAGATCGTGGCGGTCGCCCTCAGTTCTGGGCCCGAGGACAAAGGCATTTAAGCTATACCGTTAGGAAATCCTCCTTTAGGAGCTTGAATGAATACCAAGATGTTGTTGAACGAATGAAACTTGCTGCATCCGCTTGGGTAAACGAGTGTAAAGGATGCGATTTGAGAATTGACCATAAGCCAGAGTTTGACGATCTAGCTGCTACTTTGGACGACGTCACATTCATTGTGAAATATGAGCCCGCGGAGCAAGGGTTTATCGCCGCAGCATTCTTCCCAAATCAAGAAAAGTTTAGGAGACTGTTAGTAGTTGGTCCGCAGTTCTTTGAGACTTCATTTGACCGTACTGGTGTCCTTAGGCACGAAATAGGTCACATTCTTGGATATAGGCATATGCATATTGTAGGCATTCCAGGATGCGCGATCGAAGACGCAAATTGGAAAGCAATCACGGCCGTATATGACAAGAAATCCGTAATGCATTATTATTGTGGTGGTGGGGGAACGCGGGAACTTGCGCTGAGCAGTCAAGATTTATCCGATCATAACAAGCTCTATGGAAAGTGAGAGGCGGAAATGCGCACCGCAGCACACGCCAGATGGGCAGCCGTCGCTATATTTACTTTGATTGCGCTCTCGATTTCCACGCCGACATACGCTCAGAACTTATCGTGCCCGCGTGGAGAAAAGACAGAATTCGGGGCCGCGTTCAATCCATTACTAAGAATAAAACCAAACTCGAATGGTGTGTTTGTCGATCATGGTCAAGGCAACAGCATCTCATCTATGCGACTATTGCTTTCTATCGCTGCAGAGAGCAAGGCATCGGATTGGGACGTTATAATCCGAGACAAATATTTCCGAATTATTGCAACTTTTCCGGACGATGACTTCCGAGATGCCCAAGGAAATTATACGGTTAGCAGATGGACAGGGCGGCTGCCGACAACAAATGGAGTTTATGTTGAAGTGTTAGCCCGCGATAGCGTGGATGTGCTGTTGGAGATCAACCGAGGGCTTGCGACTCCAGAACTGTCGTCTGACACACGCCTCTTTTCAATCCTTGGCGACAAGCCCGCTTGGACGTCTCTTGAGAACATCGAGGATGTAGGACCTAGGAGGGCGGGCTACTCGGTGGGTATGCTCCTCACCGGCTCCAATGCAGCCCCAGGTTCCGAGGGTCCCGCATCATGGTGCTGCTCTGGTGTAATGATAACGTCCGATTTGTTTCTGACGAATTGGCATTGCGGCGGCAGCAGAGTAGTTGAGGGAGAATACTGGAATACAACGACCTGCGCACAGACACTGATCGATTTAGGCTGGAACTTGGCAACAGGGTTGAGTCAGCAACTGAGCTGTCAGGCTGTCCTAGCGAAGGACCAGCGACTGGACTTTGCAATACTGCGGGTTCGGGCTCTTATCGGAAGCGGTGGAATTTCTGGTGCGCCTATTCGGAGCAGGCTGAGTACGGCGCCGATTTCCGAGCGTGACATTTATGTTGTTCATCACGCGCAATGTAGCCCTAAGCTTGTTAGCAAGAACTGCCGTGTGCAAGACGCCAGAATTCCAGCTTGGATTGAGGCGCCAGTCGACATGGTTGCCGATTTAGCCCCTAATTTTGCTCATGACTGCGATACTGAGCCAGGTTCGTCGGGAGGCGCGGTATTCAATACTGCGCGCGAGCTGATCGGAATTCATCATTCAGGCTTTGCTCGGGACGAAAACTGCGAACCTGTCGACAGGCTCAACAAGGGTGTGAGTCTTGCAGCAATCTTGGATTACTTGGCGGCGCATCACCCAGATCTAAGGAAAGAGATAAGGGCGCCTTGAGAAACAGCTCGCGCGAGGTAGAACATGCGCACGATTCTTGCAGTCGGCTGCTTTATTGCATGCTTTGGAACATCCGCTAGCTCGTCTGAGCTTCCGCAAAAATCAACCCAGAATGATTCCACTCAGCGGATCAATGTGGAACTAGACGGGGGTCTTGCTGCAGAAAATTTGACAGCCATTCTGCGCTTTCTCAAGCAGCGTGGCGTTGCCCTCGCAACTCGGCCCAACAAGCTGGAACAACGAGAACACATCTGTTCTCTGCTGTCCAAATTGAACTATCCGACACCCTGTGGGCCTATAGGTGACCTTATTCTCAGTGAACAGCCAACCAATACGCGATCTGTTTCCCGATCAAAACCATCGGAGACAGAGAGAATTATTTTGACGCCCGATATAGATGTAAACACAAGGCAGACTTCACGAGCTTTGACTAACCAATTCGGTTCGGCTGGGCATGTCGACAGTCTGGTACGAAATTGGAAGGACCATAACCCTTCGGTCTTTGATCGCCGGCTCACTGATGTCACTATTACATACACACTGTATAGAGTAGAAATTGTTATTCCTAACCATATTAATGCCGATGTAATTGTACGGGAATTGGCTCAGTTGCCCCTCGCAAATGTTGCGTATGAATTCCTTGGTCCAACGAGCGGAGGAGTTAAACTTAACTCCTGGTTGAATTCGGACGATGTGCGAAAGCTGTGTGAGGGAGCAGAAAAACTAGATCCACTTCTGTCAACGACAAGATCCTACTCGAGTCTATTTGATTTCGATACCGATGCTGTCGAGGCCCAGAAGATATATACCGGGCTCGTCGATCCTGCCCCCAAGGCTACGATTCATCTGCTTGATACGAAGCTCTGGCCGTTGCCATCATTGTTTCCTGCCTTTGGTGTTTCCCCTTCGCCAATAGGCTCAAAATGCAAATGGTCCTTCGACCGCGCACTCCATCATGCAAATCACATGGCTAGCATAATAGCATCGCAGGGCAAAGGAACCGGCTTCGAGGGGGTTGCTCCAGGAATTAAGTTAAGATCTTTTGATATTTTTGACTCAAAGAATAATCCAGGTGGGGCGCCTATGCATGTCTATGTTGAAGAGAATACTTACTACAAGCCAAGTGGTGTCTTTTTAATACCTAACACCAGGACGCTTGGGAGCGGCGGGGATCTGCCGTCGAAAGATTGGCGCTTCAGGGATCTCTTGGCATATACGCTTAGAAATAAGGGCGGTTTTCAAAGACCGTTGGTGGTCGCTGCCGCTGGGCAACAAGATACATCTACAGAGGCAGTATCTCTTGTATCTATTGATAGTAAGACAAACATGTTTCCGCAGAATCTTGGGGATTTGCCAAACATTATAGTGGTTACTGCCTGTACAGACTGCACAAAGAAGAGCGCCACTATCCATCCTGGCGCCAATCATTCATCTGAATCTGACTGGAAGTATGTTCATGTTGCAGCGCCCGGCGGTGTTCCTATACCTGCTTGGACATCGCCTGATACACTCGGTGCCGCCTATGGAACGTCTCAATCAGCCGCCTTCGTTGCTGGCATCGCAGCTAACATGATAACGCGATTTCCTGAGGTGTATGCACATAATGGTGTCCTCAAATACAGAATACAAAGTTGTTCCTGGCCACTGCCATTTTATAGGATCAGCGGCGCTGAGAATGAGGACATCGGGAAGATCGCTACTGGGGTGGTTGATCCGGCCGTCTGCATGCTTAATCCCAGTAAGACCTGGGTCAAGGATGACTCGGGTTGGAAGCCTGTAGAATTTAGAAGATGGCTTCCTGTGCCTTTTTCTACTCCGCTCAACCAGATACTCCGCGTGATGAGGACGGGAGACGCCCCAAGCGCGGAGTGGACTTTCTATACGATGCGTGAGGACGATGGTGGCGCCAATCTCCAAGTTGACAGAGGCTTGGGGCAGGTCAGGAGAATTTCCCTGCCGTCGATTAGCACGGGTTTTGGAATTGAGCTTTGTGACGGCACCGTCGTTAAACTGTTGGACGGAGTCAAAGATATATTCATGCCCTCTTATAGGGAGGCCTGTCAGTAACACATATCGCCGAACATCCGAGAATTGCTAGCTAGGAAGCTGCAAAGGTCCATGCTATTTTGAACAGTGGGACTATTACAAACTGGAGTGCGGCGATGAAAGCGTTCATCGTTCTATTGTCATTGTTTTCAATGGCGTCGCTAACTGCCGCCCAAGCATGCCCTATTGGCTTTTACAGGTGCCCCGCGGGTTGCTGCCGTTAAACATAGGTTTGCAACGGGTGCTGTCCAGAGACGCTGGAAATGTCGACAGACCTCGAGCATCTGTTGGAGGCGTGTCACGCAAGGGTCAGCCTCTGCTGGCTAAATTCTTATTCTCGGAAAATTCAACTTCGGTCCGATTTATCCCGATAAGTTCGTCTGCTGAAGGTTGTGCGCCGGTTGCCATCGCTATTTGCCAGATTGTCCTTTCCTGACTCCGGACTGTCCCTCGACCGCTTACCGGATACGATCTACCTACTTCTGGGCAAAGCCGTTCGGTCCCTCTTAGGAGCCCCCGATATCATGCGTCATGGTGCAATCGCGCACTACCGCATATTCAATCTGGCCAGAATATACCTTAAAGCAATATATCGCTGTTCCTGGTCATTCGCCGGTTGCTCGGCGGTTACAGTTTCCTGCCTTCATAGGGATGAAAGCCGGTATGCTGGATTACAATCCAGTCGATCTCACGGGGGATTTCCATAGGGCCATCTCTCGATGGAAAGAGATACACCCAGCTATATTTCGGTGAAATGCTGTAGAATACCGAAACGATACAAATTATCGCTTCCTAAACCGAAGGTCGGAAGTTCGAGTCTTCCCGGGATCGCCAGTCTTTCAGCGGCAACCTGCTTATCGACCCACCCGTGCGATGGCGGCTTTTGCGTCGTCGAAGTCGGGCGCGTCGATGTGGCGGTATCGGGCCTGGATGAGGCCGAAGACGCCGAAGGCGAAGAGGCCGAGCGCCGTCAGGGCCAGGAGCACCCAGCCATAGGGCTGCCGCTGCAGAGCTGTCAGCGCCCCGCCGAGGCCGTGCACCTCCGACGACGAGGCATGGAGCGCCGCAAGCACCAGAAAGCCACCGATCATCACGAAGACCACGCCGCGCGCTGCAAATCCCATGCGGCCGATGCTGACGAACCAGTCCCGTTTGTCGGACGGCAGGGAGAGGCGGTCCGCCACCCGCCCGCGCCACGCCTTCACGATGAAGGCGAGACCCGTCCCGGCGATCGCGAGGCCGACGAGACCCACCAGCCACTGGCCGAAGGGCTGGCTCATGAGCCAGGCGGTCCAATCCTGAGCTGCCTGATCCTCACCGCCGCCTCCCTGGCTGCGCCCGAGGGCGAGGTTCAGGGCAAAGAGGGCAAGACCCGCATAAATGATGCCGCTAATCAGATGCGCGCCTCGGACACCCCAGCCCTTCATGCCGGAGCCGCGATGATCGGCATCGGTGAGCGCCTCCAGAACCCGCCAAGCGCAGAACCCGAACAGGCCGAGGGCAATCAGGACGAGCCAGACCTTTCCGAAGGGCTGGGAGACGAGCGTCTGGAGGGCAGAGCGGCTGCCGCCGGTCTGGCCGCCGGATCCGATGGCGGCGAGCAGTGCCAAGCCGCCGACGAGACCATAGACCACGCCCCTTGCGCCATAGCCGACCCGGGCCAGGGTTTCGACGGGGTTGCGGCTGAGGTTGGGCATGGGTGACGACTCCACTCTGTCAGGAGTGAACCGCCAAGCCTTCACGGAGGTTCCTTGTTCGTCGCAGTGGCTGGCGAAGGACTGCCCTGCTGGCGCCAGATGGTGAGGAGAGCAGCCATCAGCACGGGGCCGACAAACAGGCCGATGAGACCGAATGTCTCCAGACCCCCGAGAATGCCGAGCAGGGTCCACAGGAAGGGCAGCCGCACCGCGCCTCCGATCAGCGCCGGCTGGACGATGTTGTCGCCGACCAGCATGACGGCGGCGCCCCAGCCGAAGACGCCGCCGGCGGCGGCGATGGATCCGCCGGTCATCACCAGCACGACGGCCGCAGTGCCGAATGCCAGCCATGCCCCCATGGGCAGCATGGCGAAGGCCGTGGTGAGGATGGCAAACAGGGCGGCGTTCGGCACCCCGGCCACCACGAAGCCGAGGCCGATCAGGATGCCTTCGCCTACGGCCACCAGGATCGTCCCGTTCACCGTGCCCCGCACAGCCGAGGCCATGTCCTCCGCCAGCCGCTCGCCCGGCCGGCCGAACCAGCGGTCGACGGCGGCGAGCACGCGGTCGCCGATCTCATCCCCGTTGCGCAGCAGGATGAAGAGGGTCAAAAAGATCAGAAATCCATGCAGCAGACGGGTTAGCACCGCGCCGCCGAGGGTCTCCGACCACTGGGTCAAGGTCGCGCTGTCGAGGCCGTTCAGAACCTGCCCGGCTGATGGGGGCCTGGCCAGATGAGTCTGCCACCATGCATCCAGATGCTGGCCGATGAGCGGCAGGCGATGGATCCAGTCCGGCATGGGAAGGCCGTTCTGCTGCAAATCCGTCAGCCACTCCACGACGAACTGCCCCTCGCGGCCGATCTCCGCCAGGGCAAGGGTCATCGGAATGACGAGGAGAGCGGCGAGGCTGGCTGTGACCAGCAGCGGCGCGGCCCGGTGAGATCCGCCCAGGCTCGCACGGATGCGTCGGTAAAGCGGCCAGACACTGATGGTGACGATGACGGCCCAGCCGAGTGCCGTGAGATAGGACCGGATCATCCAGAGGGTGAGCGCCAGAAGAGCCGTCGCGCCGACGAGGCGGGTTGCCCGCCGGCCGCGAGCATCCGGCGCATCGCCATCCGGGTGGCGGGGAGCAGAAGCCGGGGCTTTCTCTCGCATGGGAGAGATCTAGGTCTCCCCGGCAGAACGGCCAATGGCGGCTCAGCGCTTTCGCAGTTGCCGGGCCAGGGTCGTGGCATCCTCGGCCAGGGGAGGTCCGGCGAGCAATAGCAGCAGGAGCGCGAAGGGCAGGGCGAACAGGAATCCGGCCCGGCTGAAGCCGATGGCGCCGATTACGCCGCCGATGAAGAAGGAGGCGAGCAGTAGGGTGAGCAGGCGCAGCTTGGCCCGGTCCGCCAGAACCCGATCCGGATTGTCCGGGTTCCGGTTCCAATAGAGGAGCTTGCCGAGCTCGATTCCGATATCGGTGACGATTCCCGTGACATGGGTGGTGCGCATGCGCGCGCCGGAGACCTTGGTAATGGTCGCGTTCTGCAGGCCCATGATGAAGCATAGGAGAGGTACGGCGAGCGCCACGAAGGCCGGCGAGGGATGGGCGAGCCAGCCGAGAAAGCCGAAGCCCATCAGCAGGAAAGCTTCCAGCATCAGCGGCATGGCATAGCGGCTGCCGAGACGATGGCGGCGGCCCCAGTTGATCAGCATCGCCGAGCAGGCCGCCCCCATGACGAAGGGCAGCAAGGCCGCAAGCCCGATCGCAGCCGAACCGAGCAACCCCAGCGCCGTATGGTCGGCCATGGCAGAGAGAATGCCGGACATGTGCGAGGTGTACTGGCCGACGGCCAGGAAGCCGCCGGCATTGATCGCGCCTGCCACGAAAGCGAGGGCCACGCCGAGCAGGGCGTCGGCCGCTCCGGTCCGCTCATGGGCCGCAATGGCTTTCATCGAACGAATGGCGAAATCGCGGGGCTGCGGCTTGACCGACTGAGCGCTCATAGGCGTAAGCCTAGCGCCGATTGCTTAAGAGATCCAATGCGTCGAAGGGCTGCCCGAACATCGCTTTCGGGCAGCCTGCGATTCCGGTTACTGCGCGATGCTGGTCGACGCGGAGGCGCGCCGCTCCATGGGCGGAATGCGGAAGGTTTTGGTGATCTCGGCCTCGCCGATCGGCTCGGCCAGAGAGCTGCCGCCGACGAAGACCTGGATGGCGCCTGCCTCGACCAAGTAGGTGCCGTCGTCGAGATGAAAGCCAAGCGATTCCACCGGCACGCGCAGGGTCACGCGCTTCGTCTCGCCGGGCTTGAGGGCAATCTTCTCGAAGGCCTTCAGCTCGCGCAACGGGCGGCTGCGGCTTGCCACCGGGTCGCGGGTGTAGAGCTGCACGACCTCCTGGCCTTCCCGAGCGCCCGTATTCTTCACGCTTACCGAAACTTCCAGCACTTGCCCCTGGTCGAGCTGCTTTTGCGCCATCGCGGCATCGGCATAGGCAAACTGCGTGTAGCTCAGGCCCCAGCCGAACGGGTAGAGCGGCGTAATCGCCTCGTCGATATACTGCAGGGTGAAGCGGTTTTCCGGCTTGGTTGGCCGGCCGGTGGGCAGGCGGTTGTAGTAGAACGGCAGCTGTCCTGTGGCGCGGGGCCAAGTGAGCGGCAGCTTGCCGCTCGGGCTCACGTCGCCGAACAGCACGTCGGCCAGGGCCGGGCCTGCTTCCGTGCCCGGGTACCAGGCCATCAGGATCGCAGGAACACGCTCAGCCACCGAGCCGAGTACCTGCGGCCGTCCTCCTAAGAGGATGAGCGCGACCGGCTTGCCTGTCTTGGCAAGCTCTTCCAGCACATCGATCTGCTTTCCGTTGAGTTCGAGATGAGCGCGGGAAGCAGCCTCACCGGACAACTCCTGCGGCTCGCCGAAGACGGCGATCACAAAATCGGATTGTTTCGCGGCATCGAGGGCAGCCGGGAGTCCGCTGGTGTCGCGGCAGAAGAGATCGCAGGCCGGCGCATGGCGCACGGTGATGCCGGTGCCCTGCGCCCGGCGGCGGATGCCTTCGAGGACCGTGACGCTGTCCTCCTTGTGCCCGCGGGCCGCATGCGGCCCCATCTGGTCGTGCGGCGCATCGGCCAGGGGGCCGATCACCGCAATCGACCGAGCACTGGCCGGCACAGGCAACACATCGCCGCGATTCTGCAGCAGAACGAAGGTCTCGCGGGCCACCGCGCGCGCCATCTGGCGCGACTCCGGATTCGGGAAGGCGGAATCGGAGCGCGACGGATCCATGTCCGGACGGTCGAACAGGCCCATGCGGAACTTGGTGCGCAGCACCCGGCGCACCGACTCGTCGATCACGCTCTCCGGCACCCGGCCGGCGCGCACCTCGTCCGGCAGGTGCTTGATGTAGAGCAGCCCCATCATGTCCATGTCGACGCCGGCAAGAATTGCCTTGCGGGCGGCTTCCGCGCCGTCGACCGCGATGCCGTGGTTGATCAACTCGCCGATGCCGACCCAATCGGAGGTGACGAAGCCGTCGAAACCCCATTGCTTGCGCAGAATATCCGTCAGCAGCCAGGGATTGGCCGTCGAGGGCTCGCCATTGAGCGCATTGAAGGCCGCCATGAAGCTCGCCGAGCCCGCCTCCACGGCGGCCCGGAACGGCGGCAGATAGGTATCGTACATTTCCGCGCGCGGGATGTAGGTGGTGTCGTAGTCGCGCCCGCCCTGCGGGGCGCCGTAGCCGGCGAAATGCTTGGCAGCGGCGGCAAGGCCCCCCTGGCGGAAGCCTTCCACGCGGGCTGCCGTCAGGACGGAGCCGAGATATGGATCCTCGCCGAACCCTTCGACGATGCGGCCCCAGCGGCTGTCGCGGGAGAGATCGGCCATGGGCGCGAAGGTCCAGTTCACACCCACATAGGCCGCCTCCTTGGCGGCCCATTCGGAGGCGAGGCGCGAGACTCGCGGACTGAAGGCCGCGGCCTCGCCTAAGGGAAGAGGAAACTGCGTGCGGAAGCCGTGCAGCACGTCGAGGCCGAAGAGCGGCGGGATCTTGAGGCGGCTCTGGCGGGCGAGCGCCTGAGCGCGGGCGACGTCGGGGGCGCTGTTGAAGTTGAGCAGGGCTCCGGCCTTGCCTTCGGAAATGTCCTCCCAGCGCAGGGGCGGACCGTGCGAGACGAGGTTCAGCTGGCCGACCTTCTCCTCCAGGGTCATCTGCCTGAGGATCTCGTTGACGCGGCGCTCGATGGATTGGCTGGATGTTTCCTGGGCCTTGGCCTGCGGGACGAAAGCAATCGCCAAAATCACCGCAAGCGCCAGTGGCGCCAATCCATGGACATCAGAAAGCCGCACAATCATCTCCTTTGTCAGGTAGTAACACTTTATCGCGAGGCGACCGCGCTTGCCCTCGGTTCGTGTTACACAAGATAGCGGTTGGAAGTGGCGTCTGAGCGGCGCCGGGTCAATGCATATTTTCGGGAAGCTTAAGTGCCATTTTTGCCTGCCCTGTTGAAGCTGACTCTGCTGGCCCTGTCCTGCGCCCTGATCCTATCGGGTTTCGCGCTGGCCGGCGCTGCCTTCTTCAGGAGTTCCACGCTGATTGCCGGGGCGGCAGGGCTTTTCCTGGTGCTGGCTGCCGGGGTTCCGCTGCTGATCGGGCGGCAGATCCGGGAGGCTCTCAAGGATAAGGACGCCGACACGCCCGATGAATTCTCAGTGTTCGAGGATGTTACGGCTGGCCAGATCGAAGAGCCGGCCGTCCCGTTCGCTTTCGTCGAGGACGCGTTTCCTGACGTGACTTCCGCATCGGATGAGGACGAGGCCCTGCGCCGTCTCCAGAAAGCGGAAGCCGTCGAGAAGCTGCGTGACGGCATCACCCATGACCTCAACAACCGGCTCATGGTCATCAGCGCCAATATCGACGCTGCGGCACGCCAGTTGAAGGATCAGCCGATCCTGCAGCGCAAGCTGCTCTCGGCCCTCGTGGCCGCCGATCAGGCCGCCAAGCTCATCGCCCGCTCGACGGCCTTTGCCCGCCAGGGCGAGGCAAAGGTCCAGTATGTGAACATTGCCAAGCAGGTGAGCTCGGTGGCCGATCTGATGAGCCGCTCCCTGCTGCGAGACACCGTCGACATGCGGCTGTCTCTGGCAGAGGATCTCTGGTCCGTGGAGGCCGACCCGGACGATATCCAGACGGCTGTCGTTATGCTGAGCGGACATGTGCGGGACGCCCTGCCTCAGGGGGGCACCATCACGCTTGAGGCGTGCAACGTTTCGGTCCACAAGGGAGCGCTGCCGGACCTGACGCGCGAGGGCGATTTCGTGCAGCTGACGATTCGCAGCTCTGGACCCACTGACACGCGTCTTGCACCGGAAACCGATCTCGAGCAGGCCTTTGCCCTGCGCAACCTCGATCTCTCGTCCTGGCTGTCCCTGCGTCAGAGCCTGCATTTCCTGGAGGGCCTCGGCGGCGCCTCGGAGGTGCGTCGGGACGAAAACGGCACCGCGATCATTCTCTATCTGCCACGGGCCGATGCGGCGACCCTGCTGTCGCCGAGCCTGCCGAGCGAGGATGAAGCCTCTGATGAGCCGGTGCCGAACCATACCGAGGTTCTCGTGGTCGACGATGAGCTCGAGGTGGCGCTGGCTCTTCAATCGAGCTTGGAGGAGTTCGGTTACGTCACCAGCATCGCCACCGATGCCGCTCAGGCGATCAGGTCCCTGAACACCCGCAGGCCTGCCCTGGTGCTGGCCGACATCGCCATGCCGGGCACGATGAACGGCGTCATGCTGGCGCGCGAGGTTCGTCAGATTGCTCCCGCTCTGCCCGTCCTGCTGATCACGGGCAATCCCGGATCAGTTGGCGAGGAGAGCGAATTCCCGCTGCTGCAGAAGCCCATCGTCAGCCGTGATCTTCATGCGGCCATCCAGCGGCACCTGAATCCGCCCCGCGACAGCAAGGTGATCCCGCTCTTTCCGCGCTTATCGAAGCGAGCCCGCTGATCTAGGTAGCAAGCGCCTCCGCCGAGAGGGGCAGTGCCGCCTCGCGGGCCGCCTCCGTGAGCGCTGCGAACAGACGCTGGTGCGGCTTCTTCCAGACCAGCAGTTCTGGATGCCATTGCACGCCCAGCAGGAATGGCGCTCTTTGGCTCTCGATAGCCTGGACGATGCCGCTCTCGTCACGGGCCGCGATGCTGAGGCCTTGCCCGAGCCGGTCCACCGACTGGTGATGCAGGGCATTCACGAGACAAGGGTTGCAGCGCAGGATGCCGTTGAGGCGTGATCCGGGCTCAACGGTCACCGTCTTGCGCGGCAGCACGGTGCGCATCTTGGGGGCCTGCACATAAACCTCGTAGATGTCCGTGTGCAGCGTGCCGCCGAGCGCCACATTGATCATCTGCGATCCGCGGCAGATGCCGAGCACCGGCAGGCCGGCCGGGAGAGCCGCCTTGAGCAGGCCGAGCTCCAGCTTGTCGCGCTCGGGATCGATGCGCACGTCGGGCAGCACCTGCCCGCCATAGATCTCCGCGCCGATATCGTCGCCGCCGCCGATGACGAGACCATGGAGCGGCTCCGTCGGCAAAGGATGGCCCGGCACGATGCGAATGGAGCGCGCGCCCGAGCGATACAGCGCCAGCCGGTGCATGAGGTAGCTGCGCCATCCGCCGCGGCGAGACGTGGTGACGCCGATGAGAGGCCTGGTCATGAGCGTACGACCTGCTCCACCACGTTGGCCCAGCTTTTGTCCTCTCCTTCGAAGGCGAGATAGGCGGAGCCGACCGCGTCCAGCTTCCCGCGATCGGCGGCCAGACGCTCGACACAGACCCAGCGATTCCAGTCCGGCGCGATGCTCCAGCCGGGGTCGCTCACCCGCGCATCGGGCAGACGATAATGAAACGTGGGGCGGCCGTTGATCTTCTCGTTCGGCAGCACGGCCCGCACGCGCGTGGCATCGAAGTGATGCAGGAGCGGCAGGAGGTCGAGGTCGCGGTTCCGCGTCGGGTTGTGGCTCAAATAATCGTCGATGAAGCTTGCGATATCCGGCCAGTAATCAGGGGAAGCGATCCTGCGCACGTATTCGGCCGGGAAGGGGTCCGCGAAGCCGAGAAGATTGCGGGTGGCGTCCGGGGAGGCCTCGCGCCGGAGCCATGGGTTGAGCAGCGCGAAGCTTTTCATGAAGGCCGTCAGGGTTGCCGCATCCTGGCGAGGAATCTCCGGATTGAAATGCAGCCCGAAGGCATAGAACGGCGCATCCTGCGTTCCCTTGGCGCCGAGCCCGCGCAGGATCGTCAGGATGCGGTTGAGATCCTCCAGGCGGTCGATGGGTGTGGGAGCGGTGACGAGTTCGCAGGGCACGAGATAACTCGCGGCAAAGCCGAAGAGAGCGGCGATCTTGGGCAGCACGCCGCGCTGCGTGCCGGCCTGCTTGCCCGGGTGCAGAATGCGGCTGTCGAGCTCCACGGTCAGGTCGCCGATGGCCGATTCCTTCAGAGCGAAGGCATGAGGATCCTCCTCGATGAGCCGGCCCCCGAGCGCCTCCTGCAGGGCCTGCACGGTCTTCTCGGCGGAGGGGCCGACGAACTCGATTTCGACTCCGACCGTGCGCACCTCGCCCCGCTCGTTGTGCAGGACCGGCGGCAGGACAAAGTCGATTGCGGTGGAGAGCGCCGGCTGCGCCATGGAAAACTCCGGGAAATCAACACGAAAACGTGAGCGAAGAGGGGAACGGACGCGCTTGAGCTCAGGTTCCTTCCGGGCTTCAGGGTTCCTGCGGTGGCTTTCGGGCGGCAGGTTGGCTACAAGCCCGGCACCATGATTCATCGCACCTCCCTGACTGAACGCGCTGCCTGGCTGGCGGAACTCCGCGCCACGCTGGCTCTCGGCTGGCCGCTCGTTCTCGCCACCCTGGCGCAGAACGCCCTGATGACGTCCGACGTGATTCTCATGGGCTGGATGGGCTCGGAAGCTCTCGCGGCGGGTGCGCTCGGCACCAACCTTTACTTCGCCTTCCTGATCTTCGGCATTGGCCTCGTGAACGCCACCTCGCCGATCATCGCCGAGGAGCTTGGCCGCAAGCGCCATTCCGTGCGCGAGGTGCGGCGCACGGTTCGGCAGGGCCTGTGGGCATGCGTGACGGTTGCGATCCCGATCTGGATCGTCGCCTGGAACGGCGAGGCGATTCTGCTGGCCATCGGCCAGGAGCCGCGGCTCGCCGAGAATGCCGGCGAGTACATGCGGGCCCTTCAGTGGAGTCTGCTGCCATTTCTGTTCTTTCTGGTGCTGCGCTCCTTCCTAGCGGCGCTGGAGCGGCCCGGCTGGGCGTTGTTCATGGGTCTGCTGGCCATCCCGGTGAACTTCGGCGCGGCCTATGCCCTGATGGTCGGTTCGTTCGGCTTGCCGGCCCTGGGGCTGGTGGGCGTGGGTCTCGGCACGGTGCTGTCGAGCACGTTCATGTTCCTCGGGCTCGCCTTCGTCATCACCCTCGATCCCAAGCTGAGGCGCTATCACGTCTTCGGCCGCTTCTGGCGCCCCGACTGGCCGCGCTATCGCACCCTGTGGCGGATCGGCGTTCCCATCGGCCTGACGCTGATGTTCGAGGTGACGATCTTCAACGCGGCCGCCATGCTCATGGGCCGGCTCGGCGCAAGCGAACTGGCCGCCCACGCGGTAGCCCTGCAGATCGCCTCCTTCTGCTTCTCCGTTCCCCTCGGCATCGGGCAGGCCGTCACGGTGCGCGTGGGTCGCGCTTATGGCGCGCAGGATGCGCCGGGGGTCACCCGCGCCGGCTGGACGTCGTTCGCGATCGGCACCGGTTTCATGGTCGTCACGGCCTCGCTCATGATGTTTGCGCCGCACCTGCTGCTCGGCGCCTTCCTCGATTTGAGTGATCCGAAGAATGCGCTCGTGGTCGATCTGGCGCGCTCGTTCCTGGTAGTGGCGGCCATCTTCCAGCTGGTGGACGGTGCACAGGCGGTGGGCGCCGGCATGCTCCGCGGCCTTCAGGACACGCGGGTGCCGATGATCTATGCGGCTCTCGGCTATTGGGGTGTCGGCCTGCCGCTTGGCATCATCCTGGCCTTCAACACGCCCCTTCGCGGTATCGGCATCTGGATCGGGCTCGCCAGCGGGCTTGCCGTGGTGGCCGGGCTGATGCTGTGGCGCTGGCTGCGACGCGACCGGCTCGGGCTGGTAACGGCCACGCCGCAGGACGTTCAGGAAGCGTTTGCGAGCTGATTGACGAGACGTGAGAGGTCGACTGGGGCGAACTGGGCGTCCTCGCGGGTCACGCTGACCTCCTCCACCGTGAGGCGCCGCCATTGCGCGAGCCGGGCCAGGGCCTCCTTTACCAGATCCTCGGGCGCGGAGGCTCCGGCGGTGAGGCCGATCACGGCGGCGCCGTCGATGAAGGCGAGCGTCAGATCCTTCGGATCCTGCATCAGAAGCGCTTGGCGTCCTTCGTTGGCGGCGACCTCGCACAGGCGGTTGGTGTTCGACGAGTTGCGCGCCCCACACACGATGATGCGCTCAGCCCGCCGGGCGATGACGCGCACCGCCATCTGCCGGTTCTGCGTCGCGTAGCAGATCGTTTTGACGTCCGGTCCCTGGATGGCCGGAAACCGCGATTTCAGGGCCGCGATGATCTCGCGCGTATCATCGACGGAGAGCGTGGTCTGAGTGATGTAAGCGATGCGTTCCGGGTTCAGGACGGGCAGCTTGAGCGCCTCCTCAACGCTCTCGATCACATGCACGGTGCCGTCGATCTGCCCCGTCGTGCCCTCGATCTCCACATGACCCCGGTGGCCGATGACGATGACCTCGCGGCCTGCCCTGGCATGGCGCTGCCCTTCCAGGTGAACGCGGCGTACCAGCGGGCAGGTGGCGTCGAGCACGGAAAGCCCGCGGCCCGTCGCCTCGCGCTCCACTGCGCGCGGCACGCCATGGGCGCTGAAGATCGCCACGGCCCCGTCGGGAATCTCTGCGATGTCTTCGACGAAGATCGCGCCCTTGCGCTTGAGATCATCCACAACGCGGTTGTTGTGCACGATCTCGTGGCGCACATAGACGGGCTTTCCCGTCCTCTCCAGGGCGTCCTCCACCGCCTGAATGGCGCGCTCGACGCCGGCGCAGAAGCCGCGCGGCGCGGCGAGCAGAACGGTGAGCGGCGGATGGTCCTGAATCATGCCGCGTCCTCCGTCTTCAAGCCTCGGTCTTTGGCGAGAGTGGCCCGGGTGCCGCGGGCATGGTGCAGAATGGAAGCGGCGTGCTCGCCGGCCATAACGGCGCTCTCGATGGTGGCGGGGAGGGACCCGATCCAATCGCCGGCCAGCGCCAAATTCGCGAGCGGCCGCAGGGGCGGCTGGGGCAGCGTTTCGGCGGCTTGACGGATCGTGGCGCGCTTTTCCTTCACCACGCGCGTTTCGGGCTGCCGGTCGGGTTGCGCATCGAGGCCCAGGAAGCGCAAAGCCGGCATGATCTCGCGCCAGATCCGTGCCGCCACATCGGTGGCGTTCTGGTCGACCACCGCATCGGCCGCCGAAACGGTGACGCTCACATGGTTCTCGCGGATCAGCGCCCATTGGGCCAGCGTGCCGGTGAAGCCGATGAAGCGCGGGCGGTCCAAGCCTTTCATGCGGTAATGCACGTTCAGGATCGGCTCGAACTGTGTCGGCACCGGAAGGGCGGGCAGAAGCCGCTCAATCTCGTAGGGGGGAAGCGCCAGGATCACGCGGTCGTCGGGGCCGAGCATCACCGTGCGGTCGCTCAGCGCCAGCCCGATGACGCGCCCATTGGCAGTGAGAAGGGTGCGCAAGCGCTGTCCGTTGAGGACGGGCATGCCCCTGGCCTGAAGCGCCGCAACGGCGGGCTCGATCAGGTCCTGACTTAGGCCGTTCCTGGCTACCAGAAGACGGCCCGCGCCAGGGCGGATAAGCTGGCGAAGCGCGCAGGCAAGGCGCTGCGCGGAGGCCTGCTCGGGCGGCGTGTTGAGGACCGCCACGGTCAGCGGCTCGATCAGGCTGTCCATGATCGGGCGCTTGCCGATGATGGAGGCGACCGGGCATTCCTTCGCGGCGAAGACGAGGCGCACGATGCGCATGAGATCGGGCAGGGTTAGCCCCTGAGGACGGCGGGACGGCATCAGCCAGGACCAGGGCGACAGACCGACACAGCGCATCTCGCCGGTGCGGCCGTCATAGAGCGGAAGGCCCTTGGGTTCGGGCTCGATCCAGCGCTCGCGCGCACCCACGGTCTTCAGGAGGTCGAGCGCACGTCCGTTGGCCGTGAACAGCACATGGGTGCCGTTGTCATGGGTGAAGCCATCGGCGGGGTGCAGCGTGCGGCAGCGTCCGCCCGGATGAGGAGCGGCTTCATAGAGCGCGGCCTCGCCGCCATCGGTCGTGACGGCCAGCGCCGCGCTCAAGCCCGCGATCCCCGCTCCGACGATATGGGTGCGTCGTGCCGTCATGCGGGCCTCATGGCGCGGGAGATCAGGTGCAGGCGATCGGCGGTGCTCAGACGCAGCCGGCCTTGCCGCGTTCCCCAGCCGCGGGCCTGCAATCGTGCGAGCACGCGGCGGTAATTCTCCATCATCAGGATCGCGGGTTTCAAGGCCGCGCGGTCGAGGCGCATTAAGGCATCATCCGCAGCCGTAAAGCCTGCCCGCGCCTCCTCGGCCAGGCCTTCGCAGACGCGGGCGAAGCGCGGATCGGCCACGAGGGTGGCGGCCGGCGCGTCCTGCAATCCGAGCTGCGCCAGCCGCGAGAGCGGAACATAGACGCGCTCGCAGGCGGCATCCTCATCCACATCGCGAAGGATGTTCACGAGCTGCAGGGTGCGCCCGAGATTGATCGCGAAATCGTGGGCGGACGGTACGCCGAAGATGCGGATCGAGAGGGCCCCGACCGAACCCGCCACCCGGCGGCCGTAGAGGTTGAGCTCGTAATCGTTCGTGATCCGCAAGCGTTCCGCGCTGTCCATCTCCATGCCATCGAGGAGCGCGTGGCATTCCTCCACCGGCAGCTTGAAGAGGCTTGAGGCGCGGGCGAGCTCCCGCCCGATGGGCGTTTCCGGCGCGCGATGCAGCCGGTCGAGCTCACGCCGCCAGTCGCGCAGGAATGCACGCTTCTCGGACGGCGGTGCAGCCCCATCGGCGATGTCGTCGACGGCGCGGCAGAACGCATAGACCGCATGCATGGCGCGCCGGCGCTCCCTGTGCAGGCTTTGCATGCCCAAACGGAAGGAGGATCCGGACCGCTGCACCATGGCGGCCGTGATGCGATGGTCCCCGTTGATCGGCCGGCGCAGCGTACCGCCAAGGCCCCGCAGGAACGCCATGCAGGCATCAGCCTTGCTCACCTGCACACGCTCCAGAACCGGATCGCTGCTGCGCAGGCGTTCACTCAAGGCGCGGGCGAGCGCCATGGTGGCGATGCTCTGCGCCCGCAGGCGCCGGTTCTGCACATGCTCCGGCAAGGATTGCGCCTGGTCGATCAGCGCATCGACCCGATCCAGCATGGCATCGATCACGCTGCGACGCAGAGCGGCCTGGGCCGGATCGAAGAAGGCCTTCTCGGAGCCTGCTCCCATCATCCAGCGCAAGGGGATGTAGATTCGCCCGAGTTCCTGATGGTCCTTGCCGCAATCCTGCAGATGATTGAGGATCTGCAGCGCCGTGCAGAGGGCATCGGCCGGAGCCTGGGCAGCGCTGCGCTCCTTGTGGAGCGCCAGGAGAAAACGGCCAACCGGGTTGGCCGAGAAGCGGCAATACTCGATAAGCTCTGCCCACTCGTTATAGCGGGCTTTGACCACGTCCTGCCGGAAGGCCCGCAGGAGATCGCGCGCCTGGACGATCCCGGCCTTGTGCTGCCTGTCGGCCGCGTTGAGATGTGCGGCTTGTGAGACTGCAGGATCGCCGGCGATGAGCGCCTGCTCGAGCTCGTCGAGCCGCTTGAGCTTTTCGGCAGCCTTGAGTCCTGGAGCATCGGCGATGTCGTCGGCCATCCGGGCAAAGGCATAGAAAGCGAGAACCGCATCCCGGTGCTCGGGCGAGAGCACCAGCGAGGCCACCGGAAAGTTTTCGTCCCGCGGTCGCTTCGTGGCTTGGGTGATGGCTTGGCTCATGGCTTCACCCCCACGGGATAGAGCCTTCCCTTCCAGCCGGCGCGGCGGGTCGTGCCGATCCGCAGGAGCACGCTCCATTGGATCGCGAGCCCGACCAGCATGGTGAAGGGATGCATGGGAATCGACCAGGGATTCTCCCGCGTCGCCACTGTCACGAGCGTGCGGGTCGCGAGCGACAGGAGCGCCGCTGCCACGATGGGAAAGGTCTGCACAAATGGAAGCAGCGTGAAAGGTAGTATGTGCCCGCCGAGAAGAAGCGCCGTCCAGATCGGCAGGGCCACCGGCGTTGCCATGCCCTCATGGGCATTCTTGGCAAAGCCGTTCCACGCCTCGTCGAAGCGTGTGTACATCCGGCAGGAGGCGAGATGATCGCCTCGCACGAGATCGGTCAGGAAGCCCTTGCGGCGGAAGAGCCGCGCCAGCTGAATGCCGTCATGAATCCGCTCGCGGATGGCGGCATGGCCGCCGCTGGCACGATAGGTTTCCCGCTCGACAAGCATGAGCTGGCCGCAGGCAGCGCCCAGTCCTGGATCGCGCGACAGGCGCATGAAGCCCATGGGCAGATATCCGAGAAGCAGAAGGTTGATCGTCGGCACCGTCAGCAGCTCGCCCAGCGAGCGCATGATCTGCCGAGGCACGGCGCTGACCAAGCCGGTATGGCTCTCCTGCGCGTGGCCTGCGAGACGAGCGGCCGCATGCGGAGCCATGCGTACATCAGCATCCACGAATAGGAAATGCGTGCCCTTGGCTGTTTCAGCGAGATGATGGCAGGCATGGACCTTGCCGGTCCATCCCTCCGCGAGCGGAGGCGCCGTGAGAAGGCGCACGCGCTCATCGCGTGCAGCGTAGGCTCTGACGATCTCGGGCGTGGCATCCGTGGAGCCGTCATCCATCACCAGGATCTCGACCGACACACCGACGCTCGCGAGCGCTGCATCGAGAGCCGGGCCGATGTTCTTCGCCTCATTGCGCGCGGGAATCAGGATCGAGACGAGGACATCGCCTTTCGGTATGTGGAGCGGCGTTGCACGCAGGATGCTCAGGTTCACGAGAGCCAGAACGAAGGAAAGCCCTGCAAGAGCTAGAAGGACGAGACCAAGCACGATCATGAGGCGCGGCCCTCATGGGATGGATCGAAGCTCCGGCCCCGCAGGGCCGCCATCGTCCGGCGCCATCCGTCATAGATGCCGCCCACGCCGGCGCGACCTTCGAGCATGGCGCGGAAGCGCGCGGGATCGCGGCTCTGCACATCGGCGCTCAACCGGTCGAGAGTGGCTGCGAGCTCCGTCTCGAGACGCTCCACGCGGTCATGGCGTGCAAGATCCAGAAGGTCTCTGCCATGCATAGGCTTGCCGAAGGCGAGGAAGGCCTCGGCCCCGCGCTCGAGCCAGAAGCCGTATTCGATAGCAAGCGGAATCACCGTACAGTCGGGTGCGAGTTCGGGAACCCGCGCTACACCGGGCTTGAGCCCCAGCGGGCGCTCGCGCACATCGCCGAAGCGACCCTGTGCGGTAACCCACAGTGCGCGGTTCGGCGATGACAGGATCTCAGCGCTGGTCCGCAGGAAATTCGCCGCGCCGCGAGGGCTATCGAGATCGACTCCGAACGCGCCAATGCGGCCGAAGATGCCGTATTGCTTGAGCATCGCAGCATCGATGGGCGCGTAGCTTTCATAGGATGGAAGGAAGTGGTCTGCGGCGATGATGTAGATGGCTGCGTCCCACCAGCCCGGATGGTTCGAATAGACGATCACAGGGCCATTCACTGGGGCTGCCGGCATGCCCCATGAGGCGACACGCAAGGCATTCATATGGCGCGTGAAATAGCGGCGGAATGTCGAGACCATGAAGCGGTGGATCAAGGGAGAGCGACGCGCGACAGGAGACCGCTCCGCGCCATGTGGCGTGGAGCGGTCTCTGGCGGTGTTGCGCGTTTTCTGCCTCAAGACACGTTCCGTAGATTCTCGGCCTTGCTGTCCGCATCGAGCGCGTCGGCGGCGATCCAGCCCGACATCATCACCATCGGCATGCCAGGGCCTGGGTGAGCCGCGCCGCCGGCGAGATAGAGGCCCTGCACCTGGCGGCTCCGGTTGCCCGGCTTGAACGCGCCCATGAACTTGCCGTGGCTGGCGAGCCCATAGATGGCGCCGTTGAGCACCTTGTAGCGGTCGTGGATGTCCTGCGGCGTGAGATGGCGCTCGACGACGATGCGCTCCTCGATGTCCGCCATGCCGGCCGTGCGTTTCAGCTTGTCGATGATCACCTGACGATAGGCCGGAAACATCTGCGACCAGTCGTGATGCGGGCGAAGATAGGGCGTATGCACCAGGACGTAGAGCGCCTCGCCGCCTTCCGGTGCAACGGTTGGGTCGGTTGCGGCCGGTGCCGCGAGATAGCAGGTCGGATCGGGTGCGGGTTCGCCGCGGCGATAGATGTAATCGAACTCCTCCTCAGGATCGCGCGAGAACACGAAGTCGTGGTGGAGGACGTGATCGTAGCGCTTGTTGAGGCCGAGATAGAGCACCACGCCGGAGCAGGCCGGTTCGAAATCCTTTCTCGCGTAATGCTCGCCCACCTCACCGCCGACGAGTTCGCGGTAGGTGCGGATCGAATCCATGTTGGAGATCACGCTGTCGTAGGCGACGTCTTCGCCATCAGCGAGAACGACGCCTTCCACCGCACCGTTCACGATCTTGAGGGACGCCACGTCGCTGTCGGTCTTGATGGTAGCGCCAAGTTCCGTTGCGAGCTTCGCCAGCGCTTCGGCCACGGCGCGGGTGCCGCCCATGGGATACCACACACCGTCCGCCGCCTGCATGTGGGCGATGGCGCAGAGCACGGCGGGCGAACCGTATGGAGAGGAGCCGACATATTGCGTGAAATGGTCGAGCATCTGCGCCAAACGCTCGTCCTTGACCTTCGAACGGATGGTGCCGGCAACCGACGAGCCCATGCGCAGGGACAGCACATCCTTCAGTGTCCCGGGATTCATGTTGGCCCGGATGTTGATGGTGTCGAAGAGATCCTCCACCGGCTTCCAGAAGAAGAACTTGTTCGAGATCTCGTGAAGATGGGCGGAGATTTCCTGAAAGCGCTTGTAGCCCTCGCCGGTATTCTTGCCGGGCGCGAAGCGGTCCATGGCCTCAGCCATGGCGCCGATGTTCTCCTGCAGGTCGATCTGCGTGCCATCATCGAAAAAACAGCGCCATTGCGGGTCGAGCCGAACCAGATCGAGATAATCGGAGAGGTTGCGTCCTGCTTCCGCGAAGATGCGCTCCAGAACCCGCGGCACGGTGAGGATCGTCGGGCCCATGTCGAACCGGAAACCGTCTTCGTGCAGCACTGCCGCCTTGCCGCCGATCCAGGCGTTCTTGTCGTAAAGCGTGACCGTGTGGCCGCGGGCGGCCGCAACACAAGCCGCCGCCAAGCCGCCCAGCCCTCCGCCGATGACTGCAACCGAAGTTCCTTGAGCGCTCACGATGTCCTCCCGCAGGGCACAAGCCTAGTCGTTCCAAGGCCTATGTCCAGTTGTGTTGGTTCTAGGAATGGCATGACCCAGTTCAAGGCAGATCACGCAGGTTTGGGCGACGGGCGCAGACCATGCGCAGCGACTGCCGGCCGGGCGCCCGGATCACCGGATTGAAGCCGGCCGATTCCAGAAGCGGCTTGATGCGAGCCACGCCCCGGGTGTTGCCGCCCCAGAGCAGGTTCTTCAGCCGGTTGACGGACGAGACTGTGCCCGGACCGTCATGGGAGAGCACAGCGACCAGAAGCCAACCACCCGGCTTCAAGGCGCGGAAGATCCGGCGGAGAGCCTCCTCGATGACCGCGTCGGGCAGGAACATCTGCGGCAGGAAGGCGAGGTCGAACGCCTTGTCCTCCCGAAACTCTTCCACGCGCTCCCGTCGAACCGCGATCCGATCCGCCAAGCCCGCCTGCCGCACGTGCCTCTCCCCAAGCTCCGCCGGATGCGGTGCCGGTTCGATCGCCACGGCGCTCAAGTGAGGGAAGTGCCGGCAGAGCGCAATGGAGAGACCCGCGGCGCCTGCTCCCACGTCAAGAAGCGCCGCTCCCGGGGCCTCGAGCCGAGGAACGAGCCCGGGGAGAAATTTCAGCTTCGGCAGCGCGCGCGTGGTCCAATGCCGGGTCAGGGTGCCCTGCGCTTCGATGATGGCATCGTCCGTATGGGACCAGCCGTCGAGGCATAAGCTTCCCGTCTTCAGCCTGTGCCGGAAGTCTTCGGTCTGAAGCAATGGTGCGCGCAAAGCCGCCTTGAAGGTCTCGACACCCTCAGAGGATGTAAACGGCATCAGCGCGGGCGAGGCCCGCACCCGGCCGTCCTCCCATGTGATGAAGCCGAAAGTTCCGAGGCTGTCGATCAGGGTTTGCACGAGAGCCGGCGGAAGCGACAGGGCCAAAGCCAATTCGCCGATGGTGGCGGACTGTCCGAGCCGTGCGAGCAAACCGCTCTCGGCGCAAGCCGATAAAGCGCTCGCCGACCAGATGGCGGTATCGGCCTCTTCGAGCACCTTCAGGACATCGCTGGCGTTTCGGGAGGCCGCCGGAATGGCAGGCATGCGCCAGGATCCAAGGCCCACGGAGCCGAGGCCGAAGCGGTCTCCTCCGTGGGACAGGAGGGCATAGGCGCGCCACAGCATGGGAGTTTCAGAGGATCGCGCGTGCGGCCTTCATCGAGGCATTCTCGACGAAGAGCGCGGCCGGTCGGAGGGCTTGGGCGCGGAGGAGGGGGCGAGAAACAGAAATGCGAGCAATCCGATTCGACTCATGGCACTGGTTCCTCACAAAGCGGCTTCGCTCAAAGGAGCGACGGCGGGCTCCGGCGCGTCATTCCCGATCTTGCGGCGCTCCCGGTCTTCGAGCAGCAATCGCGTCGTGATCCGCGCGCCTTCGTAGATGACCGGCAGGCCGCTGCCCGGATGGGTGCCGCCGCCCACCAGGTACACGTTGCGGCCGAAGCGGTTGTTCGGCCGGAAATAAAGCATCTGCGTGAGATTATGCGCGAGGTTGAAGGTGGCGCCCTCGAAAACCGCGAACTCGTCCTCCCAGCCGCGCGGCGTTACCACGCGCTCATAGCGGATGCGGCTTTCGATATCAGTGAGGCCGAGCACCTTTAGTCGCTCCAACGCGATCCTGCGATAGCGCGGAGCCTCCTGCGCCCAATCGATGCCGCAGCGCAGGTTCGGCACAGGCACAAGCACATAAAGGCTCGCATGGCCCTTCGGCGCGAGCGACGGATCGGTCACGCCGGCATGATGAATATAGATCGACGGCTCCTCCGGCAGGATGCCGTTGGTGATCTCGTGGATGTTGCGCTCGTATTCTTTCGACAGCAGGATCGTGTGATGAGCGAGATCGCCCAAGTCGCCCTCGATGCCCAGATAGAGCATGAAGGTGGAGCAGGAGATCTTGGCGCGATCGAGCTTCCTGTTCTTCCAGCGCGGGCGCATCTCTTCCGGCACGAGGCGGCGCATGGCATGGCCGAAATCGCCGTTCACGACAACGGAGCCTGCCGCAAATCGCTCGCCGGCCGCCTCAAGGCCGACAGCCTCGCCGTTCTCGTAGAGAATGCGGTCCACAGGCGTGTTCAGACGAATGTCGACGCCCATCTTGCGGGCGACATTCGCCATCGCCTCCGACACCGCGCCGCAGCCGCCCATGGGATGAAACACGCCGTGCTCGTATTCCAGAAACGACAGGATCGTGAACAGGCTCGGGCACTGGAACGGCGACATGCCAAGATATTTCGTCTGGAACGAAAAGGCGAGGCGCACGCGCGGGTCGGCGAAATAGCGCTTGAGATCGCTGTCGACGCTCGAGAAGGGCCTAAGCTTCGGCAGCGCCGCGAGCATTGCTGGTGAGAAGAGATCCGCTGGGCTCGAAAAGGCCTGTTCCAGCACCGGCCGGAAGGCCTCAAGCTTCTCGCGGTTGTCGTCGAGGAAACGCCGCACGTTGCGCGCATCCGCAGGAGCAAGCCGGGCGATCTCCTGTTCCAGCCGCTCAAGGTCATAGGTTGCGCGGATATCGCCGCCGCCTTCAAAGACGAGGTGGTATTGCGGGTCGAGACGTTTGAGCTCGACATGGTCCTCCAGACGCTCGCCGCAAACCTCGAAGATGTCCTTCAGGACGCGCGGATACAGGAAGAAGGTTGGGCCGATGTCGAATTTGTATCCGCCGGGCGCATGGATCGTCCTAGTGCGGCCGCCGACAGCCGGTTCGCGCTCGAAGATCGTGACCGGGATCCCCTCGCGGGCCAGCAGCATGGCAGACGCCAGACCGCCTGGGCCGGCCCCGACAATGGCAACATGCGGGGATGGAGAGGATTTCAGCATCGAACGGATGGCCTCGGCCGCCTTGGGAACAGTGAAGACTTACCTATAGCGGCTTGACTGTCCGGCCAGAGTCACATTCTGGCGATCACGGAACAGTGAGAATGGGCTCTGAGACAAAAGAAACGTTGTTCCATATATAGTCATGCAGCAAAAAAAATTCTTCAGGCTAGTTTTACCAATAATTCCATATCTCTGAAGTATGAGTGAGCGTCGAAAAAATTTAGTCGCCTTATTCTTGCCTTTTTAAGGATCAGCTTCACTTCCAACCAGAACGGAAGGGGAGACTGTCCTTGAAGAATATCCTCACCCGAGCATCTGCAATGGTGCCACTTCTTTTGATTGCTGCTTGCAATACAACCGCCTCTAACGACCCATCGGTCACAGGATCCATCTCAACGGCCAATATCGAGACAGGCAAAGCCTTTCAGCGTGGCGCAGCGTCCTGGTACGGACCCGGTTTCCATGGCCGCAAAACCGCCAGCGGCGAGCGCTTCAACTCCTATGACATGACGGCCGCCCATCGATCCTTGCCGTTCGGCACCCGGCTTAAGGTCGTGAACGAGACCAACGGCCGTTCCGTGGTCGTGCGGGTAAATGATCGCGGTCCCTTCGCCCACCGGCGCATCATCGATCTCGCCAAGGGACCCGCACAAGCTCTTGGCCTGACCTCGTCCGGGGTCGGCTACGTCTCCCTTCATCGGCTCGATTAGGCGCTTCTTAATCCCTTGCGACGATTCTTGGCTCGATTCGGGACCAAGGGTTGCTTACATGGAATCGAGATCGTCTCAGCCGACGAACGTCATACGCTTTCCGGGCGCGCGCTCGTCGGCCCATCCACGCCACGACCAGAAGAGCCTCATGGATGCCGTGTATTCGGCGGGCTCGCTGACCATCCGCGCCGACGATCGCGCGATGAAGGCCATGGCGACGCGGCTTACCATCTTCGGATTCGTCGTCATCGATGAAATCCAAGTTGACGGCATGGGCCGGCGGCTTCGCCCCTCCGAGGCTTTCAATGCCTCGACAGCCTTGCCCTGGCGTATTTCGAAGCCCTCGGGCCGATATCGAATCGAGGCCGGCATTCCCGAAGCGGACCAGGACCTGTTTGCAGCTTTGCAGGCCTGAGCGCCTCCAGGGCTCGCCTTTCCCGTCCCGTGAGCTATGTCCTGCTCCGGCCATGGCATTTCAGGGGAAGGCGATGCACCTAATTCAGATCCTTCTGCCGCTTGCCGACAATGCAGGCCGCCGCTTCGACGGCGCAGCCTATGGGCGGGTGCGCTCGGAGCTGGCCGAACGGTTCGGCGGCATCACGAGCTTCACGCGCGCCCCAGCCGAAGGTGTCTGGAAGGAAGGCGGCCATACGGCCCATGACGACATCGTCGTGTTCGAGGTCATGGCACGCGAGATTGATCACCCCTGGTGGGAGCGCTACCGCGCGGACCTGGAGCGTCGCTTCGATCAGGAAGCGATCGTCATTCGGGCGATTCGTGTCGAAATGATCTAGCGCAACATGCAGACCTCTGGGTCCGCGCGATTGATGCGCCATCTCAAGAATTGGAGCATCAAATAGAGACCAAAAGTGCATTCGGCTTTTAGGTTCGATGCTCTGTCGACGGAACCGATCCGGCACGGCTTCGCTTGTCGAGTAAAAAGCGGAGCATTTTCATGTCGAAGCCCCTTGTCGTTTCCATTCCCCACAATCTGGGCCAAGCCGAAGCCATGCGACGGCTGCAGGGCGGCATGGCAGGCGTAAAATCGCAGTTCGGTGACAAGGTCGCCTCCATTCAGGAAAATTGGAGCGGTAACCGAATGGATTTCCGCGTTGGCGCCATGGGTCAGAACGTCAACGGACATCTTGAAGTCATGCAGGATCAGGTGCGTGTCGAAGTCCAATTGCCATGGATACTTGCGATGATTGCGGAGAAGGCAAAGACCTTCATTCAAAAGCAAGGAACGCTCTTGCTCGAAAAGAAGTGACGCCCACTATTCCCATGAATAGCCGTTCACGAAGATGAACGCAGATGGAACCAAACGGTACCATCTGCGTTATAAAATCGATTGCGACCGCGACCCTTCGTTGGTGCGCTTCATTAAAGACATCGTTTTATTCGCCCCGGACCGTGTTCTTCTGTCCGACCGTGACAACACACCTTTATCTGAGGTTCGCGCTATGCATGAGCGTTTGATGACGCAGTCCTACGCCCTTCGTTCGCCTATGAAAGCCGGTTCGGAAAAACCCCTCCTCGTTTGTTTCTCGCACCTTCGCTGGGATTTTGTCTGGCAGCGTCCTCAACATCTTCTCAGCCGCGCCACCAAGCACTACAACGTGCTGATCATCGAAGAGCCGATATTCAAGCCCGGAATCACCCCGCATATGGACGTGAGCGAGCGTCCGCAGGGCGTCACGATCGCCGTTCCCATGCTCCCCGAAGGCTTGTCCCACGAGGATGTCATCTCCGAGCAGCACGACCTTATCGAGGAACTGATCGGCCGCGAGGCGTCGAGCCCGCGCGTATTCTGGTACTACACGCCGATGGCCATGGCCTTCACCAGCGATCTTGAGTGCGACCTGTGCATCTATGACAACATGGATGAGCTGTCGCTCTTCCGCGGAGCGTCGCAGGAACTCATCGACTTGGAAAATGCGCTCTTCTCGCGTTGCGATCTCGTGTTCACCGGCGGGATGAGCCTTTATGAGGCCAAGAAGAACCGCCATCGCAGCATCCACGGCTTCCCGTCCTCCATCGACTTCAGTCATTTCTCGCAGGCTCGCTCCATCCGTCAGGATCCCGAGGATCAGGCGACGATTCCCCATGTCCGTCTCGGCTTCTTCGGCGTCGTCGACGAGCGCATGGATATCGATCTCCTGGCCGAGGTTGCCGATCTGCGTCCCGACTGGAACTTTGTGATGATCGGTCCGGTGGTGAAGATCGACCCGGCCAGCCTGCCGCAGCGGCCCAACATCCATTGGCTCGGCGGCAAGTCCTACAATGAACTGCCGCACTACCTGGCCGGCTGGGACGTCGGCTTCATGAACTTCGCTCTCAACGAGGCGACGAAGTTCATCAGCCCCACCAAGACGCCCGAGTTCCTGGCGGCCGGCGTTCCCGTTGTCTCGACCGCGATCACCGACGTAGTGCGCCCGTACGGCGAGAAAGGTCTCGTCGAGATTGCAAGGAACGCTAAGGAGGTGGTCGCCAAGGTCGAAACCATTCTCGCCCGTCCGAAGGATCCTTGGCTTGCCAGGGTGGACCGGCACCTCGCCGCCGGCTCCTGGGACAAGACCTGGGCCGCCATGCACAAGCTGATACTGGATGCCACCGGTGCTGGCGCCACGGATCGCCCGGCTTCGTCCCTTCCCGTTTATGCCACCACGCCTGCGGAGTGATCTGGAATGTATGATTGGCTGATTGTCGGCGCCGGCTTTGCGGGCAGTGTTCTGGCGGAACGACTTGCGAGCGAGCGCAACGAGCGCGTCCTTCTCATCGACCGCCGTCCTCATATCGGCGGCAACGCCTATGATAAGTACGATGATGACGGGCTGCTGATCCACCAGTATGGGCCGCATATCTTCCATACCAATTCCAAGCAGATCTTCGACCATCTTTCCCGCTTCACCGAATGGCGCTTCTACGAGCACCGGGTGCTGGCGGAGGTGGACGGCATGCAGGTGCCGATCCCGATCAATCTCGACACGGTCAACAAGCTTTATGGCCTGAACCTCACCTCCGAGCAGTTGCAGGATTGGTTCGCTGAGCGCGCCGAGTCCATCGGCGAGATAAAGACGTCGGAGGACGTGGTCGTCTCCGTCGTGGGCCGCGAGCTCTATGAAAAATTTTTCCGCGGCTACACCCGCAAGCAGTGGGGTCTCGACCCGTCCGAGCTCGACAAGTCCGTGACGTCGCGCGTGCCGACCCGCACGAACCGGGACGACCGTTACTTCACGGACGAGTTCCAGTTCATGCCGAAGCACGGCTACACCCGGATGTTCGAGAAGATGTTAAGTCACCCGAACATCGATATCATGACGCAGACTGAGTACGATGACGTCAAGAACGTCATCCCTCATCGTCGCGTCATTTATTGTGGGCCGATCGACGAGTATTTCAATTTCCAGTTCGGCAAGCTGCCCTATCGCTCGCTGCGCTTCGAGCACGTGACGCTTGATAAGCCCTGGCACCAATCGGTCGGCGTTGTGAACTTCCCGCAGACGAACGATTACACCCGTGTCACGGAATACAAGCACCTGACCGGCCAGGAGCACGCCAAGACGGCGCTCACCTACGAGTACCCGTCGGCCGAAGGCGATCCCTACTACCCGATCCCGAAGGCGGAGAACCAGGAGCTGTTCAAGAAGTACGAGCGTCTGGCCTTGGCCACCCCGGATGTGTGGTTCGTGGGCCGTCTGGCGACCTACCGCTACTACAACATGGACCAGATCGTCGGTCAGGCGCTTGCCACCTTCCGGCGCATCAACGAGTCCCTGCCGGTCGGCGCCGACACATCGGCCGTCAAGGTCGTGTCGGCTTCGGCAGGGCTGGTCTCGTAATGAAAAAAGTCATCGAACAATCCGCGCTAAGAATTGTTGAAGAACGCTTAGTGAAATAGCTCGGAGTTGTACGATGAAGCAATCACTAGAGCTTTGGGGCGGTTTGGAATGTACTGTCGCAAGAGTCCGCGACGACTACCGCGACCAAAGCCTGGAGACCGGTCATCAGGATCGGATCGAGGATCTCGATCGTATTGCTGAACTCGGGATCCGCACCCTGCGCCATCCGGTGCTCTGGGAGACGATCTCTCCCGAGAGCCCGGACCGGACGGACTTCTCCTGGCATGATACGCGCCTGAAGCGCCTGCAAGAGCTCAATATCCGCGCCATTGCGGGCCTGTGCCATCACGGCAGCGGCCCCCGCTACACCCATATGCTCGATTCCGCATGGCCGGAGCTTCTGGCCCGCCATGCCGCCAATGTGGCGGAGCGCTATCCCCATCTCGATCTCTACACGCCGGTCAACGAGCCGCTCACCACGGCCCGGTTCTGTGGTCTTTACGGACACTGGCATCCGCATGGCACCGGTTACGAACCCTTCCTCAAGATCCTCGTGAACGAGTGCAAGGCGACCGTTCTGTCCATGCGAGCCATCCGCAAGGTGCGGTCCGACGCACAGCTCGTCCAGACGGACGACATGGGCAAGACCTTCTCGACACCGACGCTCTCCTATCAGGCGGAGCACGAGAACCAGCGCCGTTTCCTGAGCTTCGATCTCCTGTGCGGCATGGTCGACCGGGAGCATCCCTGGTGGCAAATCCTGCTCGATCATGGCGTTGCTCAGGCCGATCTCGAACTCCTGCTCGAGGCCGATGCCGCACCCGATATCATCGGCATCAATCACTATCTCACCAGTGAGCGTTATCTCGACGAGCGCAAGAGCCGCTATCCGGAACACCATTGGGGCGGCAACGGCCGGCACGAATACGCCGATGCGGAAGCCGTGCGCATGCCGCTGCCGATCAAGGGGCTAGGTCCAGCGGCTCGCCTGCGCGAGGTCTGGGAGCGCTACCGGCGGCCCATCGCCATCACGGAGGCTCACCACGGCAGCACGCGCGACGAGCAGTTGCGATGGCTCATGCAGATCTGGAACGATGTTAGCACCCTGCGCGACGAGGGAGCCGACATTCGGGCCGTGACCGTCTGGTCGCTCTTCGGCACCGTGGATTGGAACAGCCTCCTCACCCAGCGCAACGACTTCTACGAGCCGGGGCCGTTCGACGTGAGGGCGCCCGAGCCTCGCAAGACGGTGCTTGCCCATGCCAGCGAGTCGCTGGCCAAGACAGGAGCCTTCGATCATCCGGTGCTCGACCGCGCCGGCTGGTGGCGACGGGATATCCGCTTTTACAAGCGCCCGTCGAAGGAGTCGCGCGCCTGCTGGCTCGCCGACGAGCCGCGCCAGCTCTTGATCACAGGTGCGACCGGCACGCTCGGTCGAGCCTATTCGCGCCTGTGCGATTTCCGCGGTCTCAACCACGTGCTGCTCTCGCGCCAGGACATGGATATCGCCGATGCCAGGAGCGTCGCGGACGCCCTGAAATGTCATCGTCCCTGGGCGGTGATCAACACCGCCGGCTATGTCCGCGTCGCGGAAGCCGAGAACGACCGCAAGGCCTGCTTCCGCGAGAACACCAAAGGGGCCGGGATTCTTGCGAAAGCCTGTGCCGATCTCGGCATTCCGCTCGTGACTTTCTCGTCCGATCTCGTCTTCGACGGCTCACTTGAGAGGCCGTATGTGGAGAGCGACGCGATCAACCCGACGACAGTCTATGGTGAAAGCAAAGCCGAGGCGGAGCGCCGTGTGCTGGAGGCTCATGACAAGGCGCTCATCCTGCGCACGAGCGCCTTCTTCGGGCCCTGGGACCGCTACAACTTCATCTGGTCCATCCTCAACACTTTGAGCAAGGGTGAAGGGGTGGAAGCCAGTCTCGATGTGGTATCACCCACCTATGTGCCTGATCTCGTGAACACCTCTCTCGATCTGCTGATCGATGGCGGCTCAGGCATCTGGCACATGGCCAATATCGGCGAGACCTCTTGGCGGGATTTTGCCGCCATGGCGACCGAGCGCGCGGGCTTCGACCCCAGCCTTGTCACCGACGCGGGCGATCTGCCGGCCCTCAACACGGCGCTGTCCACGGAGCGCGGCATTCTCATGCCGCACCTTGAGAGCGCCCTCGACCGATTCTTCATCGACAACGAAATCGAATGGTCGGACGACGCCATGAAGGTCGCGGCCGAGTAACTTTTCTACTCCCAAAACGCAAAGGGCGGTGCAGACAACCTGCACCGCCCTTTTCGCGTGAAGTAAAGCGCCTTACGCCGCGGCTTCTGCGGCCCGGACGGCTTCCTCGAGTCGAGCAGTCCGCGACTCGACCGCGAGTTCCACCAGGGCATCCGTGAGCATCGTTGCCGTCGGATCGGCCAGAGGCGCATCCCGCATCAGGCGCAGGGTCGAGGCGACCAGACGACCGCGCCCATAGGAGCGCTCGACGCCGAGCGCCACCGGCTTGTGGATCCAGCCAACCACAAGACCGGCGAAGACTCGGGCCTGGAAGTCGAGCAGGTTGCAACCTGAGATCACGAAGTCCGGCAGCACCCGATCCATGGTCTCGTCGAGCAGCGGTCCTGACGGGAAGCGCGCGAAATGACCGGTACGCCGCAGCCATCCGAAGGACGACGCCCAATCTCCCGACCACAACGTCCCGTGTCGGGTCTGCACCTTCACCGCCTGCCAGTGCGGGAAGAACGGATACAGGCTCATGTCGCTCTCGGGCAGCAGCAGAAGCTTGGCGCCGGCGCGCACATGGTCGGCAATCGCCTTGTTGTGGGTGCGGGCCACGACAAGAGTCGATTCCTCGAAGGCGCGGGCCATGGTGTAGCCCAGCGCCTGGAAGTGCTCGCGGATATCCTCGTCCGGCGACCATACCAGCTCGCGCGCGTGAGCCGGCCGGGTGCGCTTGGGATGGATCGCGATGTCATGGTGGTTATGCGCGATCAGGCGGCCGTCGGAGGTGCGCAGATCGAAATTGATCCGCCGCAGCGAAGGCTCGTCCATCTGAGGCAGCTGAATTTCGACACGGCCCAAGTCGAACACGTCCGGCGCTTCGATGCGGGCCAGGGGCAGCGTCTGGCTCTCGCCTGCAATTGAAACTTCCAGCGTGCAGTCTTCGAGCACGGGCCCGGCACCGTGAGCGATGGCAAGGCCGAGAGAGGCCTTCTCGCCGGACCAGTAGGAGGCACGCTCCCATTTCGGCGCGATCACCGTGTCCGAATTGACGATGGGAAACAGCTCGTGGAACACGCGCGTGTTGCGGCGCATGTCGAGCAGGCCGTTCGACTCCCAGTGACAGTCGTGTAGCTCGGTGATGACATAGCCCGCGAGGCTGGGCTTGCGCCGCATCGCCTCGATCTCGTATTTCAGCGCGCGGAACTGCTGCCATTGGGCCGCGATCACGAACCGGCGCAGGTCGCCGAAAACGCGATCCAGACTCCAGTCCGAGAAACGGTTTTCGACACCGTGGGCATACATAACACCCTCGCCCCAGTCGTGGCCTGTCTCGAACCACCAGGGCTCCTCTCCCTTCTCATCGCGCAGGTCCTTCGGATAGGGCAGGCCCCAGTTCCCGAACTCCGAGCACATGAGCGGCTCGCGGCCGGTGATCACCGCATCGCCATGGGGCGAGTAGAGCCACGAGGCGCGGCCCGACAGCTCGTCCACGAACTGGTCCCACTGCTCCCGATGATCGGGATAGGCGGCATAGAAGTGATAATCCGCAATGTCGGATTCCACGTGGAAGCTCGGCGCGAGCGGCGAGTTGTCGACCACGAGGCGCGTGGGATCGTAGGCCTTGAGCCAGGCGAAGGTGCGCTTGAGCCAGTCGCGGTGGTCCGCATCGTTGACGAGGTCGACGCCCCAGTTCTCGTTGATGATCGTCCAGATGACGATCGAGGGATGGTTGCAGTCGCGGTCGACGATGCCCTTCAGGAGCTTTTCCTTGCGTCCGCGCGAGCGGTCGGTGGCCATGCCGCCGTTGGGCAGCTCCGTCCAGATGAGCAGACCCATGCGATCCGCGACTTCGTAGTAGCGCGGATCCGCCGCCTTGATGTGGCAGCGCAGGCAGTTGAGCCCCATCTCCTTCGCCTTGCGGAACTGGTCCTCCAGGAATTCCACCGACGGCACGGTGCAGATCGTGTCCGGATAGTAATCCTGGTCGAGCGCGGAGCGGATATAGAGCGGCTCGCCGTTGAGGTAGAACTTGCCGTTCCTCGTCTCGATGGAGCGGAAGCCGAAATTGTCCCCGATCTCGTCCTTGATCTCGTCGTCGCGCATTAGAGCCAGGGTGATCCGGTAGAGGTTCGGATGATCGGGCGACCAGGCGCGCACATCGTCGAGGGTGAACTCGAAGGGCATCGAGGTGACGCCGACCTGCGTCTCATGCATCTCGTCGAGCACCACATCGCCTGACGGGTCGGTGACACGGATGCGGATCTGCGTCGCGTCGGTGAGCGGACGCGCGAAGAACACGCCGGAGGTCACGCGGCCGGTGGTCAGGTTGGGCACAAGGCGCACGCGGCTCATGTGGTCCGGAATGCGGCGCTCGAGATAGACAGACTGCCAGATGCCGGACAGGGGGCCGTACCAACTCTGCTTGCCGAACGGAATCTCGGCGAAGGGCGAGTCCGGGAACTCGGCCGGATTGTCCGTGGGGCTGTCGACCCGGACCTTGATCTCGTTCGCCCCCGGCTTCAGGTGGGGGGTCACGTCGAAGGAGAAGGGCAGGAAGCCGCCCTCGTTGTGGCCCACGGCCTCGCCGTTCACGAAAACCTTCGTATTGTGGAATACGGCGCCGAAGCGGATCCAGACGCTGTCGTGGAGCCACTCCTCCTCAACTTCGATCGTCCGGCGATAGATGCCGATGCCGGCGCGCATGCGCAGGTCCGCGAACTGGGCCTGCCAAGGACTGGGCACGGTGATCTGGCGAACCTCCGCCGGGCCAGCGAGACGGTCGTCGGCCACATGCAAAAATTCCCAAGTCCCGTCCAGACTGATGCGATTGTCCAGCATGATCTCTCCTTGAATCAGAGATTACCCAAGGGTCTCGAAAACGGCGAAAACATGGCTGAGAGCAGCCCGGCGGAGGCTTTGCCCACCCTGCGACACCTCGTGCACGCCCGCTTGCTCGACCCATCGGCCCCTCGTCTCTGACCGTGATTGGCGGCCTGTGTCGGACAACGGGAAAAAGCTTCATTGGATCCAGACGGTAGGACGCATGGACAGGCAAACGGCCAAGATCGATCCCGGCAGGAACCGCCACCTCCATCTGGCGTTGCCCTGATAATGCCGAGCCTTGCTGCTCGCTCAACAGGCACAATAACTGAAAGAGGCTCGAGATGGCTCAATTGATCCCCGACGATCGGACCCGGCAGGGAGGCTCAGGCCGTCCTGTTCTCGGCGTCCTGATCGGTTCGCTCCTGCTGCTGGCCGTCGCCGTCGGTGGCTACATGATCTGGGTTGGGTCGACCTCGCCCGACGATCCGGGCACGGACGCCGCCCGCTCGGCCACGACGGGCTCCACGACCGGTTCGTCCAACGCCAATCCCACCAACCGGATCGCGCCGGCCAATCCGGCGTATCCGGCGCCCAATGCGCAGCCTTCGGCCAACGAGGCTCCCAAGCAGTAACGCAGCTTCCGTAAAGGCAGCCGGGCGAGGTGTGATAGCCTCCCCGGCTTTTTTGTTGCGCTTGGTCTGCCCTGCGGCGAGTTTTCGCCGTAATGATTCGCGAAGAACCGGCCCGCTTACGCTTTGTGCGAGAACGGAACCGGCGGAATGGGAGCGTAGGGCCACCCTCATGCTCCAAGGAATGCGATAGGGTAGACCGAATGATGAGTATTGGCCTCAAGCGGCTCTTCGGAGCCGCCGTGATCGTGCTGGCGGTTGCTGCCGGCGGCACGTCTGACGCACAGCAAGCACAGACGGCTCCCAATCCTCAGGCACAAGCTCCGGCTCAACCGCAGCCTCAGGCGGCACCGACGCCCGCTCCAGCGACGATCTCGGCGGAAACCAAGGCTGCCCGCGCCAAGCTCGATGGCTACAAGGCCGATCTCGACCAGAAGGAAGCGGCGATCCAGGGCCGGACCATGCCCGACACGGATCTGCAGAACATCCGCCAGCAGATCGAACCGATCATCGCCGATATCCGCGCCGTCGTGGACGAGCAGACCCCGCGGCTTGAGGCCAGCAAGCAGCGCCTCAGCCAGCTTGGACCCAAGCCCGAGAAAGGGCAGCCCGAGGAGAGCGCCGACGTGGCCCGGGACCGCGCCGAGCGCGAGGCGGCCGTGGCTGAGCTCGACGAGACCCAGCGCCTCGGCCGCGCCCTGCTGGTGCAGGCCGAGCAGCTGAGCACCCAGATCGGAGACCTGCGCCGGACGGGCTTCACCCGCGCCCTGTTCGAGCAGAGCGACGGCCTGCTCAGCCCGAGCCTCTGGATGAGCGTGGTCCAGGCGGTTCCGCGGGAGTTCCGGGCGTTGGGCCTCATCGCCGAGGATGCCCTGGATCAGCTCCGGCGCAACACGTCCCTCGGGGTCCTGCTCCTTCTCGGCTTGGCCATCGGCGCGGCGATCGCGCTCTATGTCGGCCGACGCTCGATCGCGCCCCGGCTTGTGCGGCGCGACCCCGCCATCAACGATCCGTCCCGACGCAGCCGCCTGTTAGCAGCGCTCGGGGTTCTTATTCTCGGAGCAGGCCCGGCCATTGCCGGAAGCTGGATCGTGTGGGTCGCCTTCGATTCCGCCGATATCGTGCCGCCCCGGTTGGAGCAGGTCGGCAAGGCTGTCTTAAGCGGGCTTGCCTTCATCGCCTTCGTGCGCGCCCTGATCGACGCCATCCTGGCGCCGGATCATACCTCGTGGCGGCTGATCCCGGTGCGGGATGCCTCCGCCACGCGGATCATGAGCTTCTCCGTCCTCCTCGCGACCGTCATGGTCTTCGGCAAGGTGATCGAGGCCTTCAACAAGGCCATAGCCGCCGCCCTGCCGATTACGGTCATCACCCGGGCGGTCTTTGCCCTTGCGGCGGCTCTCGTCTTCGCAGAGCTGCTACGCCGGTTCGCAGCTCGTGAGACGCAGGACGAAGCCTGCCTCGGGCCCTATGTTCCGCAGGAGGTCGATATCGGCGGCCCCCTGCGCAGCCTCGGCTGGTTCATCGTCGCGCTGATCATCGGCAGCGTGGTGGGCGGCTACATCGCGCTGGCGTCCTTCCTGGTCGATCAGGCGGTGGGGATCTCCATCATCATCGCCCTTCTGGTGCTGGGCATCGCCTTCGCCGACGAGTTCATCGGCGGTTCCCTGCGGGGCCAGAGCCGGATCGCCACGACCCTGCAGGCCAATACGGGCCTGCGGCGCCGTTCGCTCGAGCAGATCGGCATTCTGGTGAGCGGCGTCGCGCGCCTCGTGCTGATCATCATCGCGATCCTGCTCGTGCTCCTGCCCTGGGGCATCGAATCGACCGATGTGACGGGCTCGCTCAGGGCGCTGTTCTTCGGCTTCAATGTGGGCGACGTCACCGTCTCCCTGTCGTCGATCCTGATCGCCGCCCTGTTGTTCGCCGGGGGCTTCACTATCACCCGCGTCATCCAGCGCTGGCTCGACAACACGTTTCTGCCCGCCACCGATCTCGATGCGGGCCTGCGCAACTCGATCCGCACGGCCGCGGGCTATGTGGGCATCATCACGGCGGGCGTGGTCGCCTTCACCTATCTGGGCCTGAGCCTCGAGCGGCTCACCATCGTGGCCGGTGCGCTGTCGGTGGGTATCGGTTTCGGCCTGCAATCCATCGTCAACAACTTCATCTCGGGCCTGATCCTGCTGTGGGAGCGCCCGATCCGCGTCGGCGACCTCGTGGTCGTGGGCGACGGCGAGGGCTATGTGCGCCGGATCAACGTGCGCTCCACCGAGATCCAGGCCTTCGACCGCTCGATGCTGATCGTGCCGAACTCGAACCTGATCTCCGGCATCGTGCGCAACCGCGTGCGCAACGACCGCGTCGGGCGCGTGCTCGTGTCGGTTCCGGTCCCTCGTGCGTCCGATCCGGATCAGGTGGCGGAGATCATGCGCAAGGCGGCTCTCGCCCACCGGGAGGTGATGAGTGAGCCCAACCCGCGCGTGCTGTTCAAGAAGGTGACGGAGAACACCATCGATTTCGACCTCGTCTGCTTCGTCGACGACATCGATGCGGCCGGGCGCGTGTCGAGCGAACTCTATTTCGAGATCTTCCGCGGCCTGCGCAAAGCCGGCATCGGGGCACCGGCGCCGACACCGGCTCCAGAGCCCGAGGAGCCAGCGGAGAAAGCGCCAAAAACCGAGGAAAAGGAGGATGAAGCCTTAACCCTTCTCAAGGATAAGACGCCCGCATGAAGCGTCTCATCCTCGCCAGTCTTTCCGTGCTCGCCCTTGCTGCCTGCCAGAGCGAGAAGCCCGTCGCGCGGGGCCAGACCCCGAGCTTCTACGTCTCGATGGCCAAGGCCGGGGCTGAGGTGGATGCCGCCATGGCGCGCGACATGATCAGCGCCTATCGCGGCAACAACGGCCTGAAGCCGCTGTCCCTCGACCCTGACCTCCAGGCTATCGCGCAGGCGGAAGCCGACGCCATGGCGAGGGCTGACAAGCCGAGTTCGGCGGATTCCTTCAAGGCGCGGCTTGCCACCACGGGCTTTGCTCAACCGGCCGCAAACCTGTCCGCTGGTTACCACACCCTGGCCGAGGCCTTCTCCGGCTGGCGTGAGAGCCCGCCGCATAACCGGGTGCTGCTCGATTCGAGAGCGACCCGGATCGGCATCGCCACGGCTTACGCGCCGAACTCCAAGTACAAGGTCTACTGGGCTCTGGCCGTCGCAGCCGACAAACGCTGATCGCTGACCGCGGTCTCAAACGAGCTAACCCGGAACTTAACCCATGTTAGCGGGCTTTAGCTTGAGGAACTCTCAAGCTTAGCGAGTGCGCGTTTTGTAACATGCCGGACTTCGACCCGAAATTGGGCAGGCAAGTGCCCCCGCCGCCGGTGACAGGACGTGAGCAGGAAGTCGGTCCCGGTCAGGACAACACGCTGGCCAAGGAAGCGAAGAAGGCTGCCGCGCACGAGCCCGACCCCCAGCACCCTGATGATGCCATCGCCGAGGTGAAGCCGAGCATCGGCCGGGAGCTCTATGCGCTCTTTCGCGACATGCTCCGGGGCCGCAAGGGCTGGCCGATGCTGCGGCTGTCCGTGGCCATCCTCGTCATTCTCGTCGGCAATATGTTCGGCCAAGTGCGGCTCAACGAATGGAACGGCGCTTTCTTCGACGCGGTTGAGAAGCGCGACACCTCCGCGTTCTTCGACCAATTTCTCGTCTTCCTGGTGATCGTCGCCGTTCTGCTGGCTCTGGTGGTCGCACAGACCTGGCTGCAGGAACGCCTCAAGATCCGCCTTCGGGAGCGGCTCACCCAGGTGCTGCTCGACCTCTGGCTCAAGCCCAACCACGCCTACCAACTCGGCTTCATGGGCAAGAGCGGTTCGCAGCCGGATCAGCGCATGCAGGAGGATTGCCGCCTGTTCTCCGAGCTTTCGACGGAGCTCGGGGTCGGCATGCTGCAGGCGCTTCTGCTGCTCGTCAGCTTCATCGGCGTGCTCTGGGGCCTGTCCAGCCCTGTCACCTTCACGATTGCCGGAAACGCCATCACGATCCCCGGCTACATGGTATGGGTTGCCTTGGGCTATGCGGGAATCGGGTCGGGCCTCACCTGGCTCGTCGGCCGCCCCTTGATCCGGCTCAATACGGAGCGCTATGCCCGCGAGGCGGAGCTGCGCTATGCACTCGTGCGCGTGAACGAGAGCGCCGAGAGCGTTGCGCTCTACAACGGCGAGCCCGACGAGCGCCGCAGCCTGGACGAATTCGTGGAAGCGGTGCTGAAGGCCTCGCGGCGCCTTTCCAGCGGCCTCGCCCGTTTGACCTGGATCACGTCGGGCTACGGCTGGCTTGCCATCGTGGTGCCGATCCTCGCCGCCGCGCCGGACTATTTCGCCGGACGCCTGTCGTTTGGCGAGATGATGATGGTGGTGGGCGCCTTCAATCAGGTGCAGTCGGCCCTGCGCTACTTCGTCGACAACTTCCCGAAAATTGCGGACTGGCGCTCGGCGGTGTTGCGCGTTGCCACGTTCCGGCAGGCGGCGCTCGATCTCGATGTGGTCGCGGCCGAGAACCGGCGCATCGACATTGCCCCGCATCCGAAAGGCTGGCTCAGCTTCGAGGGCGTGTCCATCGCGCTCAACGACGGAAGCATCCTGATCGAGGACGCGACGGCCGAGATCAAGCCCGGCGAGCGCGTGCTGATCATGGGTGAATCGGGGGCCGGCAAGAGCACGCTCTTTCGCGCCATCTCCGGCCTCTGGCCCTGGGGCTCCGGCAAGGTCCGAGTTCCCAAGCCCGAGCAGATGATGTTCCTGCCGCAGCGCCCCTACCTGCCGCTGGGAACCCTGCGGGCCGCCATCAGCTATCCGGCATCACCCGACACCTTCGACGACAAGGACGTGCGCGCGGCGCTCGAGCGCTGCGGCCTCGGTGAGTTCCTCGACATGCTCGACCGGCACGAGCGCTGGGACCGCAGCCTGTCGCTGGGTCAGCAGCAGCGGGTGGCCTTCGCCCGCGTCATTCTGCACAAGCCGCAATGGGTGTTCATGGACGAGGCAACCTCGGCCCTCGACGAGGACAACCAGGCCTCCATGCTGGGGCTGTTCGAGAATGAGCTGAAGGGCGCAAGCGTGATGTCCATCGGCCACCGGCCGGGACTGGAAGAATTCCATACCCGCACCCTTCATATCCGCAAGACCAGCGAGGGCGCCGTTCTTCTGGCTCGTCCGATGCGTGCTCCGCAGCCGAAGCTGGGGCCGCGATGGATCGGCCGCTTCAGGCGAAAGCTGCGCTCGTCTCATGCCCGGAGTGTCGATGCATGAAGGCGCAGCGCGTCGGCGTGGGCCTCCATGAGACGCAACTCTCTATCGCGAGCGGAGTTTCTGCCTTAAGGTCCGTTTCCTTGACAGAGTCATCTCCATGCGGCTGATCAGGCTCTATATCCGTGTTCTCGGCCAACTCGGGTCCGATCTGCGGATCGGCGCGGTACTGGCATTGGCCAATGTGGCGCTGGCGATCTCTGCCTTTGCTGAGCCCATCCTGTTCGGCCGCATCATCGACGTGCTCACCCGCGGTCAGGTGCCGGGCACGCCGCCTGTGACCTTCGGGATCCTGACGCCGCTCATCCTCGCCTGGGTGGCTTTCGGCTTGTTCTCCATCGGCGCCGGCGCCCTCGTGGCGCTGCATGCGGACCGCCTCGCCCATCGCCGGCGCCTGGCCGTGGTGGCGAGCTATTTCGAACACGTTCTCGAACTCCCGCTCGCCTTCCATACCTCGACCCATTCGGGCCGTGTCCTGAAGGTGATGCTGGAGGGCTCGGGCGCCATGTCCTGGCTCTGGCTCGGCTTCTTCCGCGAGCACATGGCCGCCCTGATCGCGCTGGTCGTGCTGTTGCCGCTCACCGTGTTCCTGAACTGGCGCCTCGGCCTCCTGCTCGTTGCGCTCGTGGCCGTGTTCGCGGTGCTGACCGCCGTGGTCCTGCGCAAGACCGAGACCCTGCAGGGCTCCGTCGAGCGCTACCACTCCAATCTCGCGGAACATGCCTCCGACGCGCTCGGCAATGTGCCGGTCATCCAATCCTTCACTCGCGTCGAGGCCGAGACGCGGTCGCTCAGAACCATCATCAACCAGCTGCTCCAGGCACAGAATCCGGTTCTATCCTGGTGGGCGCTGGCCGCCGTCGCGTCGCGGGCCTCCGCCACCATCACGGTCACGGCCATCTTCCTGCTCGGCACATGGCTGCACCTGAGCGGGCTCGCCACCATCGGTGAGATCGTCATGTTCATGAGCATGGCCACCATGCTGATCGGGCGGCTCGAACAGGCCGTGAGCTTCATCAACCAGCTCTTCATGCAGGCGCCGAAGCTACAGGAATTCTTCGAGATCCTGGATACGGCGCCGGTCGTGCACGACCGGCCCAACGCGAAAAACGTGGAGCGTTACGGGGGCGACGTGGTCTTCGACAATGTCAGCTTCTCCTATGACGGCAAGCGCTCCGCCGTTCAGGACGTGTCCTTCACCGTCCGTGAGGGAGAGAACGTGGCGCTGGTGGGCGCCACCGGTTCCGGCAAGTCGACGACGCTGGGTCTCCTGCACCGCGCCTTCGATCCGCAATCGGGCTGCATCCGCATCGACGGGCTCGACATCCGCGACGTCACCCTGTCGTCGCTTCGGCGCAACATCGGCGTGGTGTTCCAGGAGCCGATGCTGTTTGCCCGCACCATCCGCGAGAACCTGCAGGTCGGACGTCCCGATGCGACGGATGCCGAGATGATCGAGGCTTTGGAACGCGCGCAGGCCATCGAATTCATCGCCCGCCAGACCGACGGTCTCGACACGGTGATCGGCGAACGCGGGCGCTCCCTGTCGGGCGGCGAGCGCCAGCGCCTGTCGATCGCCCGTGCGCTCCTGAAGAACCCGCCGATCCTCATTCTCGACGAGGCCACGAGCGCGCTCGACGCCGCCACGGAACGCAAGTTGCAGATGGCGCTCGACGAGGTCATGAAAGGGCGCACGACCTTCGTCATCGCCCATCGCCTCGCCACCATCCGCAACGCCGACCGCATCCTCGTGTTCGATCAGGGGCGCGTCATCGAGAGCGGTACCTTCGATGAACTCGTGGCTACGGGCGGCCGTTTTGCGGAGCTGGCAAAGGCTCAGTTCATGGCTCCCGAAGAGCCGCCGAAGCGGCCCGTCAGGGTGTCCGCACACGCATGACGCAGAGCTTCGATCCCAACACGCCCGTCGATCGCTTCCGCACCAACGGCATCACGCTTCATGCCATCGCGGCGGGACCTGAGGACGGTCCTCTCGTCATCCTGCTTCACGGCTTCCCGGAATTCTGGTGGGGATGGCGCTACCAGATCGGGCCGCTCGCTAACGCGGGCTTTCGCGTGCTCGTGCCCGACCAGCGCGGCTACAACCTCAGCGACAAACCGGAAGGACGGCGGGCTTACGATCTCGATACTCTGGCGAAGGACATTGCTGGCTTGGCCGATGCCCTCGGCCGGCAGAGCTTTTCCGTGGTCGGACATGACTGGGGCGGGCTCGTGGCCTGGTGGACGGCCTCGCGCTATCCGGACCGCGTCGAAAAGCATGTCGTCCTCAACGCGCCTCACCCGAACGTGGCCGGCGCCTACATGCGCTCGCATCCGAGCCAGATGGTGCGAAGCCTCTATGTGGGCTTCTTCCAGATTCCGTTCCTGCCTGAAACCATGCTCTCGGCCAACGGCCATCGCAGCCTCAAGGATGCACTCCGGCGTACGAGCCGTCCGGGCACGTTCTCGGACGAGGATATCGCCGCTTACGAGAAAACATGGTCGCAGCCCGGTGCGCTCACGGCGATGCTGAACTGGTACCGCGCCCTGCCGCTCAAGCCCGAGATGAAGGACGCGACCGTGCGCGCTCCTACTCTTGTCATCTGGGGCAGCAAGGATCGGTTCCTCGAAAAAGGGCTGGCGGAGGCGAGCCTTGCGCTATGCGAGCACGGCAGCATCCGCTGGATCGAGAGCGCCACTCACTGGGTCCAGCACGAGGAGCCGGAGGCAGTTAACGCGGCTCTGTTGGAGTTCCTGAGAGCCTGACGATCATTCCGCCCTTGGCCGCACCAGCGACAGCGGTGTGATTCTTACCGCCATGATCCGGTTGCGCGACTTGCGCAGCACCTGGAAGCGGAAACCGTGGAAGGTGAAGATCTGGCCGGTGTCGGGAATGGCCTGCGCCTCGTGGATCACGAGGCCGGCGATGGTGGTGGCCTCCTCGTCAGGCAGGTTCCAGTCCATGGCGCGGTTGAGGTCGCGGATCGGCACGGAGCCGTCCACATTCACCGAGCCGTTGGGCTGGGGCCGCACGCCTTGCACCGAGAGATCGTGCTCGTCCTTGATGTCGCCGACGATCTCCTCAAGGATGTCTTCGAGGGTGATGAGACCCATCACCTCGCCGTACTCGTCGACCACGAGGGCAAAGTGCGTTTTCTTGGCGAGAAAGGCCTTGAGCTGATCGCGAAGCGACGTGGTGTCGGGCACGAACCAGGACTCCAGCGCAATCGCCTCCACCTTCAGCTTGCTCGCATCGCCACCCACCGCATCCAGCGCCCGCAGCAGGTCCTTGGCGTGGAGCACACCGACGATGTTTTCCTGGCTCTCGCGCCACAGCGGCATGCGCGTATAAGGCGAGGACAGCACCTCGCGCACGATCTCCTCGGACGAGAGATCCGCGTTGATCGTGCGCATCTTGGTGCGATGGACCATGACCTCCGAGACGCTCAGATCCTCGAGATCAAGAAGACCGCCCAGCATGTCGCGGTCGGTCTTGGCGACGCCGCCCTCCTTGTGCAGCAGGGCCACCTGGCCGCGGATCTCCTCTGACGCGGACAGGATCGGCGTGTTCTCGCCAATCCGGATGCCGAAGGGCCGCAGCATGACGCGCGCAATGCGTTCGACCGCGATGGCGAGCGGCCCCAGCAGGGCCACGGCCCAGGACATGGGACGCGAGAGGACGAGCGATACGGTCTCGGGGGAGGAGATGGCGAGCGTCTTGGGCAGCACCTCGGCGAACACGATCACCAGGATCGACATGATGATCGTGGCGTAGATCGCGCCGCCGTCGCCGAAGATCGCCACCAGCACGCTCGTGGCGAAGGCCGAGACGCCGATATTGACGATGTTGTTGCCGATCAGCACCGTGCCGATGAAGCGCTCGCGCATCTCAAGCAGGCGGTTCACCAGCTTGGCGCGCCGGTCGCCGCCCTTTTCCAGCACCAGCATGCGGGAGCGCGAAGCGGCCGTAAAGGCCGTCTCGCTCGCCGAGAAGAAGGCCGAGAGCAGAAGGCAGAAAACGACGAAAGCCGCTGCAAACCAGAGATTGCCGGATGATTCTTCGACCATGACCTTATGCGTCGATCTCGCCTGTCAGGAACCTGCGAACCTCGTCGGCCGCGATACCCGGCGCGATGAAGCTTTGGCCGATGCCCCGCGCCAGGATGAAGATGAGGGCGCCGCCCTTGACCTTCTTGTCCTGCGCCATGGCATCGAGCAATGCGTCGACCGTGCCGCAGCCTCCCGGAACCTGGGACAGGCGTGTGGGAAGTCCGACGGCTTTGAGATGAGCCTCGACGCGCTCTGCATCCGCCGGCGGGCAGAGCCCGAGGGACGCGGAGAAGCGGAAGGCCAGCGCCAAGCCGATGGCCACGCCCTCGCCATGGACGAGGCGGGTGGAATCGTAGGCCGTGATCTTTTCCAGCGCATGGCCGAAGGTGTGGCCGAGATTGAGCAGCGCGCGGTCGCCGTTCTCATGCTCGTCGCGTACCACGACAGCCGCCTTGGCGCGGCAGCTCTGCGCCACGGCCTCGTCGCGCTCCGGGCCCCCGGCGAAGACGCCCTGCCAGTTGGCCTCGCACCAGGCGAAGAAGCGTGCATCGTCGATGAGGCCGTACTTCGCCACCTCGGCATAGCCGGCGCGCATCTCGCGGAGCGGCAGCGTGTCGAGCAGCGCCGTGTCGGCGATGACGAGGCTCGGCTGGTGGAAGGCGCCCACAAGGTTCTTGCCGTGCCGCGAATTGATGCCGGTCTTGCCGCCGACGGACGAATCGACCTGGGAGAGCAGAGTGGTGGGCACCTGGACGAAGCGCACGCCCCGGCGCACGACCGCCGCGGCAAAGCCCGCGAGATCCCCGATCACGCCGCCGCCGAGCGCCACCACGAGGTCGCCGCGCTCGATCCTGGCGGCCAGCATCGCATCGCAGACCCGCTCCAAGCCGGCATAGGATTTGGTGGCCTCGCCGGGCGGCAGGGTGACGACGGAGACGCGCAACCCTTGCGCTTCAAGCGAAGCCGTGAGCGCAGAGGCATAGAGCGGCCCCACATGCTCATCCGTCACAATGGCGGTGGCACGCGCGCTCAGGCTTGCGATGCGCGCGCCCGCAGACTCGATCAGGCCGCGCCCGACCAGGATCTCATAGGCCCTGTCGCCGAGGGGGACCGGCACCGTGATGAAGGACGGAGAGTCCATCCTGGCCGATGAAAGCGTCATGTCCGGGCGCTCTCCTGCTTCTCGTGCTCGAACCATTCCCGCAGAGCCTTGATGAGTTCGGTCACCACCTTGTCGTGCGGGGCCTCATGGGAATCGATCGTGATGTCGGCCGTGGCATAGACCGGGTACCGCAGGTCCATGAGGCGGCGCATGGTGCCCTCGGGATCAGGGTTCTGCAGCAGGGGACGGGTCGCGCGCTTGCGCACCCGGCGCATGAGAACGTCGAGATCGGCCTTGAGCCAGATCGAGATGCCCTGCTCGGCGATCCGCCCGCGGGTCTCCTCGTTCATGAAGGCGCCGCCGCCGGTGGCCAGCACGATGGGCCCCTCCTGCAGGAGGCGGGCGATCACGCGGCGCTCTCCGTCGCGAAAGTGCTCCTCGCCGTGAATCGCGAAGATTTCGGGGATCGTCATGCCGGCCGCGGCCTCGATCTCGTGATCGGCATCACGGAACGGCAGCTTGAGCGACTGCGCGAGCCTGCGGCCCACGGTGCTCTTTCCGGCGCCCATGAGGCCGACGAGCACGAGCGATCGCGTGCCGAGCAGGCGGCTGATGGAAGGGCCGCGCTGGCTTGCCTGGTCTTGCCCGCCAGCTTCATCGAGCGAATTGAAGCGGCTGATTTTGTTCATGGCTCCATGTCCTAGCACGGGCGCGGCGGCCTGTCACAAGGCCGTGACCTTCCTGTCCTCGGAAACTTAACCGATATGAGGGACTTGCCATCCAGGCGCTGGCATGGTTCTAGCGGGTCAACATATCTAGAGGCTCAGGTGCCCACGCTCTTTCGGTTTCTCCTCGTCGTCGCCATTCTTGCTGGCCTTGGCTTTGCCGCCATGTTTGCCCTGGCGACCCTTGTCGATCCCGACCCGCGGGAAATCAGCGTTCCGGTCCAGACTAGCCGTCCGCCTTCCTCTTCATGAGCGGCGCCCGCCACGCCAGCCTCTTCCTCGACATGCTCGCCGCCGAGCGCGGCGCCTCCAAGAACACGCTCGACGCCTACCGGCGCGACCTCGACGATTACCTGAGCTTCCTCGCCGAGGCCGGCGCCCAGCCCGACAATGCGAGTTCCGCCACCATTCGGGGCTTCATGGCGAGCCTAGAGGAGCGGGGCTTGAAGGCGTCTTCTGCCGCCCGCCGGCTCTCGGCCGTGCGCCAGTTCCACAAGTTTCTCTACGTCGAGGGCTGTGCTCCTGCCGATCCGACGGCCGCCGTGTCGGCGCCCAAGCGCGGCAGGGCGCTGCCCAAGGTGCTCTCGGTCACCGAGGTCGACCGCCTGCTGCAGGTGGCGTCCGAGGGGATTGCGCACCCGGAGGCTACACCATCCGAGCGCCTGCGCGCCGCCCGCATGACCTGCCTGCTGGAGCTTCTCTACGCCACGGGCCTCCGTGTCTCGGAACTCATTGCCCTGCCCAAAAGCGCCGCCAAGACCCGCGACCGCTTCCTCGTGGTGCGCGGCAAGGGCGCCAAGGAGCGGCTGGTGCCGCTCACCGATGCGGCGAAAGAGGCGGCCAATACCTATCTCGCCCTGCTGGAGGAGCAGAAGAAGGCCGCCGGCCCCTGGCTGTTCCCGGCTGACAGCGAGAGCGGCCACCTGACCCGCCAGGCCTTCGCCCGTGACCTGAAGGTAATGGCCGGTGCGGCGGGGCTTCGCGCCGACAAGGTCAGCCCCCACGTGCTCCGCCACGCCTTTGCCAGCCACCTGCTCCAGAACGGGGCGGACCTGCGCGTGGTGCAGGAGCTTCTGGGCCATTCCGACATCTCGACCACGCAGATCTACACCCATGTGCTGGACGAGCGCCTGAAGAGCATGGTGCGGGATCTGCACCCGCTCGCGGAGGGGGAGGGGTAGTATCGCTCTCCCGTCATCCCCGGACTTGTTCCGGGGATCCACGTCTTTGCTGTCCACCTCTCCAGCCTCATCCTGAGAGTTTGGCTCACAAAGGGGAACACGCCTCGGTTTCCGTCATGGCCGGGCTTGTCCCGGCCATCCCGATGCGGTGAGGCGCTGCGCTTCAAGCCATCGAGATCACCGGCACAAGGCCGGTGATGACGTGAGGAGGGCGGTCGGTCCTTTATGAGCCAGACTCTGAGGAGCAGGCGCAGTCTGCGTCTCGAAGGAGGATCCAGAGAGCACTGGACGATCTTTCGAGACGGCGCTGACGCGCCTCCTCAGGATGAGGCCGGAAGGAGACGCAATGATTGAAGACGTGGATAGCCGGGACAAGCCCGGCCATGACGTGTGTGAGTCACCGCCGCTTCAGCAGAAACACCGCCTGATCGCCGAGCAGGTTCCACACCCACCAGGGCAGGGTCACGCGCATGGGCTGGCCGCCGGCATTGAGCGCCACGGCTTTCTCCATCTGGGCGCCGACGTCGCGGCACAGCTCCACGAAGTCGCGGATGGTGCAGAAATGGATGTTGGGGGTGTCGTACCAGGAATAGGGCAGGTTCTCGGTCATGGGCATCCGGCCCCGGATGCCGAGCTCGAAGCGCACGCGCCAATGGCCGAAATTCGGGAAGGACACGATGGCCCGGCGGCCGATGCGCAACAGATGCTCCAGCACCACCTTGGGCTGGCGCGTCGCCTGGATCGTCTGCGAGAGGATCACGTAGTCGAAGGCATCATCCGGGTAATCGGCGAGGTCCGTGTCCGCGTCGCCCTGGATCACCGGAAGACCCTTGGCGAGGCAGGCATTCACGCCCTCTCGCGAAATCTCGATGCCGCGCCCGTCGACCTGCTTGCGGTCGCGCAGCAGCGAGAGAAGTGCCCCGTCGCCGCAGCCGACATCGAGCACGCGCGAGCCAGGCTCCACCATGTCGGTGACCAAGAGAAAGTCGAGGCGGTGGCCGCTTGCCGTGTCGGTGAGGGGCAGGGTGGCGGGCAGATTCATGCGATCCCCCTGGCCCGCGCCGCCGCATCGATGAAGCCGCGCGCCGCCGCAAACATCTCGGGCTCCTCAAGCAGGAAAGCGTCGTGTCCCTTGTCGCTCTCCACCTCGACGAAAGCCACGGATGCCGCCGCCGCATTGAGCGCATGGACGATGGCGCGCGAGTCAGAGGTGGGAAACAGCCAGTCGGAGGTGAACGAGATCACGCAGAAGCGCGTCGGCGTGCCCTTGAAGGCTTTCGCGAGCGAGCCGCCATGCTCGGCCGCGATGTCGAAATAATCCATCGCCCGGGTGACATAGAGATAGGAATTGGCATCGAAGCGCTCGACGAAGGAGATGCCCTGGTAGCGCAGGTAGCTCTCGATCTGGAAATCGGCGTCGAAGGAGAAGGTGGGAGCGGCACGGTCCTGGAAATTGCGCCCGAATTTCCGGTGCAGAGCCACTTCGGACAGGTAGGTGATGTGCGCGCCCATGCGGGCGACGGCGAGGCCCTTGGAGGGGCGCGTGCCCTCGGTCAGGTAGCGCCCGCCGCGCCATTCGGGATCGGCCATCACGGCCTGGCGCCCGACCTCGTGGAAGGCGATGTTCTGGGCCGAGTGGCGGGCCGCCGTGGCGATGGGCAGCGCCGAGAAGACCCGGTCCGGATAGCTCACCGCCCATTGCAGCACCTGCATGCCGCCCATGGAGCCGCCGACCACGCAGAAAAGCTTCTCGATGCCGAGCCGGTCGATGAGAGCGGCTTGCGCGCGCACCATGTCGGGCACGGTCACGACCGGGAAGTCGAGGGCGTAGGGTTGGCCGGTCGCCGGGTTGATCGAAGCCGGACCCGTGGTGCCCATGCAGCCGCCGATCACGTTGGCGCAGATCACGAAGAAGCGGTCCGTGTCCACCGGCCGGCCCGGCCCGACCATGGTGAGCCACCAGCCGGGCTTGCCCGTCACCGGATTGTCGTTCGCCACGTGCTGGTCCCCGGTGAGCGCGTGGCAGATCAGGACCGCGTTGGATTTGTCCGCATTGAGCGTGCCGTAGGTCTGATAGGCGATCTGCCAGGGCGCGAGCGCGATCCCGGCATCCATCATCAGGGGCTCGTCCGCGCCAAAGCGCATCACGAGGCTCGACGGGTCGTCGACCTGGCTTCGCGGTTCGGAGGCAAGGGGGGCGAAGGACATGCTTTCAGCGGAAACGTTCGTTCTTTCGAACAATCGGTACTGCTCAGCGCCTGCCGCGTCAACGAGCATGACGTCTCGGCAACGGGTTCAAGGTGTCATCCCCGGCGGTCCCACAGAATCGGGAAGGGGATCCATAGCGCCGAGCGTTTGAGTGGATTCCCTTCCCCTCCGATGGCTGCGCCATCTCCGGCCGGGATTGACACACTCTCCCGTCATGGCCGGGCTTGTCCTGGCCATCCCGATCCGAGAAGCGCCGCGCTCCATTCAAGCGCCATCACCGGCACGAAGCCGGTGATGGCGTGGTGAGGGAATGTTCTTATTTTGTTCTTGACAATCGTCCTAAGCTGGGCTATAGCTGGGGACATCCTCGCCCGACGAGGGGCGCGCTCGCGAGGCGTCGCAAGAGTGGGGCAAGGAGCGGTCCCGCCGCAGGTCTCGCACACCTGTGATCGCGGGTGGCCGATCCTGGCTTGATCCAGGTCCGCTGAAACAAACCGCGCGTGACGAGCAGTCTGGCTCTCACATTTCCCACACCCATCGAGCCGGGCTGCACGACACGCCTCCCTCGATCCACCTTATAGGCTCGCAGCTCACGCTGCGGGCCCCAAGGTGCTGGCTCGAACCCGCTGCGCAATCAGGGATGACAAGAACCGGCAAAGCCGTCAAAGAAGAACCTCTCCCTGAGGATCCCTGCTCATGTCCGCCGAGAAGCCCGCCCCATCCCTTGCAGAACTCCGCCAGGAGATCGACCGCATTGATGAGGCGATGCATCGGCTGCTCATGGAGCGCGGCACCATCATCGACCGGCTGATTGCTTCCAAGAAGGCCTCGAAGACGGGCATCGCCTCGGCCTTCCGCCCCGGCCGCGAGGCTTCGATGATGAAGGCGCTCGCCGAGCGCCACGACGGCCTGCTGCCGCTCGACACGGTGGAGGGCATCTGGCGGGTGATCATCGGCACCTTCACCTATGTGCAGTCGAATTATTCTGTCCATGCCGACATCTCCGGGGGCGACGCGCCCATGCGGGATTCCGCCCGGTTCCATTTCGGCTTCACGGTGCCGTACATGACCCATCCCAGCGCCGCCGCGGTGATCGAGGCCGTGGCCTCCTCCGGGGGCGATCTCGGCATCTTCCGCCTCGACCAGGGGGCGACGAGCGGCGCCTGGTGGCGCACGCTGGCCGACCGGGACCGCCCGAAGGTCATCGCGCGCCTGCCCTTCATCGAGCGGCCGGATCATCCCGCCGGCACGCCGGTCTTCGTTATCTCGAAGCCGCTGGTGGATGCGGCCGTGCGCGACGTGGTGCTCTATGCCGCCCAGTTCGAGCGCTGGCACCGGGGCGCCAACGAGGCGCTCGTCCGCCTTGGCGGCGAGGTGGTCGCGAGCGCCGCCGACGCCCATGGCCTGTCGGAGCTCATCGCCGTGCCAGGCCATGTCGAGCCTGCTCAGCTGCACGAGACCCTGACGAAGGCGGGCGCGAGCCTCGCCCAACTGGCCGAGGTCGGCAGCCATGCCGAACGTTTCCACGTGAAATAAGAACGCAGCTGCGCTAGAGCCTCCCCATAGATTGATTGTTAGGAAGTAGAAATGTCCGTTCGCCCCCAGCCCCGTCCCGGCGTGATGCAGATCGACGCCTATGTGCCCGGCAAGAGCAAGGCCGCAGGGGTTGCGAAGATCCATAAGCTCTCCTCCAACGAGACGCCGCTCGGCCCCTCGCCCAAAGCCATGGAAGCGATCCGGACCTTCGATCATCTCGAGCTTTATCCGGATGGGACTGCGACGCGCTTACGCGAGGCGATTGCGGCCCGCTATGGGCTCGATGCGAACCGGATTATCTGCGGCGCGGGCTCGGACGAGCTTCTGGCGCTGATCACCCACGCCTATGTGGGCCCGGGCGACGAAGGCCTCTTCACGGAGCACGGCTTCCTGGTCTACCGCATCGCGATCCTGGCCGCCGGCGGCACGCCGGTGGTGGCGCCGGAGAAGGATCTGCGCACGGACGTGGATGCGATCCTCGCCCAAGTGACGGACAAGACCAAGATCGTCTTCCTGGCCAACCCCAACAACCCGACCGGCACCTACATTCCGTTCGATGAGGTCAAGCGCCTGCACGCCAACCTGCCGCCGCAGGTCCTGCTGGTGCTCGACGCAGCCTATGCGGAATACGTGCGCCGCAACGACTACGAGGCTGGCCTCGAGCTTGTCGCCACGTCCGAGAATGTGGTGATGACCCGCACCTTCTCGAAGATCTACGGACTGGCCAACCTGCGCCTCGGCTGGATGGTGGCGCCTGCCCACATCGCGGACGCGGTCAACCGCATTCGTGGCCCGTTCAACGTGAGCGGCCCGGCGATTGCCGCCGGCATCGCGGCGATCCAGGACGAGGCGCATATCGCGAAAGCCATCGAGCACAACGAGCGCTGGCTCGCCTGGCTCAGCCGCGAGATCGAAGCGCTCGGCCTGAAAGTCACGCCGAGCGTCGGCAATTTTTTGATGATCCATTTCCCGGAAAGTGCCGGCAGGACCGCGCAGGATGCGGATGCGTTTCTCTCCGGCCGCGGCCTGATCCTGCGTCGGATCGATGCCTACGGCTTGCCGAACTCCCTGCGCCTGACGGTGGGCGACGAGGAGGCGAACGGCCTCGTTGTGGCGGCGCTGCGCGATTTTCTTGGTGGCAAACATGCCTGAGCGTCTCGGCCCCCCACGTGACACGCCGCTCGTCGAGCGCGTCGCGCTCATCGGCCTCGGGCTGATCGGCTCGTCGATCGCCCGCGCGGCCCGTCATCTCAATCTCGCGCGCACCATCGTGGCGGTGGATGCGAGCGACGCGGTGGTGGCGCGGGTGCGGGAGCTTAGGCTTGCCGACGAGGCGTCGACCGATGTGGCGGCCGGTGTGAGGGATGCGGATCTCGTGATCCTCTGCGTGCCCGTCGGTGTCTGCGGCAAGGTCGCGGAAGCGATGCGCTCAGGCCTCAAGCCCGGCAGCATCGTGTCGGATGTGGGCTCGGTAAAGGGCTCAGTCGTTGCGCAGGTGCAGCCGCATCTTCCCGACGGCGTGCATTTCGTGCCGGCCCATCCGGTGGCGGGCACGGAGCATTCGGGGCCTGATGCCGGTTTCTCGACGCTCTTCCACAATCGCTGGTGCATCCTCACCCCGCCCGAGGGCACGGACGAGGCGGCAATCGAGCGCGTGCGCGTTTTCTGGGAGGCCATGGGCTCCAACGTGGAGGTCATGAGCGCGCAGCACCACGATCTGGTGCTCGCCATCACCAGCCATGTGCCGCATCTGATTGCCTACAACATCGTCGGCACGGCGGCCGATCTGGAGACGGTCACGCAGGGCGAGGTGATCAAGTTCTCGGCCGGCGGCTTCCGCGATTTCACCCGCATTGCCGCCTCCGACCCGACCATGTGGCGCGACGTCTTCCTGCACAACCGCGAGGCGGTGCTGGAAATGCTCGGCCGCCTCAACGAGGACATCGCGCTTTTGGCGCGCGCCATCCGCTGGGGCGAGGGCGACAAGCTGTTCGACCTCTTCACCCGCACCCGCGCCATCCGCCGCGGCATCATCTCGTCCGGTCAGGAAACCCCAGAGCCGGATTTCGGGCGCCGGCGCGAGGACAAGACTTAGGCGGCGGTCGGTGGTGGAGTGTCATCCCCGGCGCACGAAGTGCGGGAAGGGGATCCACCCATACGCGCGGCGCTATGGATTCCCTTCCCCTTCTCTACGCTCCGGCCGGGAATGACACTGGTGCATCCTCGCTGCGTCATGGCCGGGCTTGTCCCGGCCATCCCGATTCTGTGAAGCGCCGCACTTTTCCGATCGAGATCACCGGCACAAGGCCGGTGATGACAAAGGAATGGTCATCAATATAACGGCTGCAGCTTCACGTTCGGGATCACGAAGGGCCCCATGGCCAGGAGGCCGTTCTCAAGCCGCAGCGGCGGCAGGGAGGCGAGTTGCGGCTTGGCGTTCGGCTGCGCAGTTGTTGAGCGCGGACCCTGTCCCAGCAGCATGCCCAACAGATTGCCGCCGAGCCGTCCGCCGGTGAGATTGCCCAGAAGGCCATCGAGCCCGGCAGCCGCCACGTTCAGCTGACCGGCTGGCCGGTGCTGCTCGTCGAGGCGCAACTCGCCCTTGGTCTCGATCTGGCGCGTGCCCTTAGCGGCCGCCAGCATCAAGATGTCGAGCTTGCCGCCGGCTTTGCGCCAGAGCTCCATCTCCTCCGCGATGGTGCCGCCCTTGAAGCCGTCCGCTTGGGTAACGGTGACGTCCGCGTTCAGGTTCGTCGGCTCCGCACCGCCGATGAGCGCATCGAGAAGGGGAATGCGCGCCTCCGTCACGGAGGCGGCCACGTCGCCGGCCAGCTCGGAGCGCCGTGTGGGGTTGGGCCGCACGTGAAGCTCCAGACGCTTGCCGGATCCGGTCAACTCACCGGCCGGCAGGCCGGTGACGGTCACCTTCGGGGCGTTGGCAGCCACCGAGACCCGCTGCAACCCCCTCTGCGAGGCATTGAGGCTGGCCTGCAGCAGATCCCAGCTGCCTTGCACCGTCACGGTCCCGTCCGTCACCTTCAGGGGGCCGGCCACTTCGGTGATGATGCGGCGGGGCTCATAGACCTGCGCCACGGCCTCGGTGCGCCCGAAGGAGGCGGACACGCCTCCGCGCTTCAGGTCGAGCGCGTTGCAGATCACCTCGATGCGGAACGGATAGCCGGCGATGGTGCGATCCTGGCAAGTCCATTCCCGCCCGGCCTTCGCCTCCGCGGCGATCCAGCCGTCGAGGGCCTCCGCCGTGCGGTTGCGGATCACGAACCAGGCGATGCTCCAGGCAATGGTGAGGAGAAGCAGCAGGACGAAGGGCGCGTAGAGCCAGAAGCGACTGCGGCGAACATGCCCTGCGGGGGTGGCCTGATCCATGCGCGATCTCCTGTTGTGTTGACGCTTCCTAGCTCTAGCGCCTCGTGCGGAAAAGTGGACCCCACTTTTCCGCGACAACGATGCGCTCATCAAAACACAAGCATCGAATTCAGTCCCAAAAGTGGTTCCCACTTTTGGGTTCGATGCTATAGGCCCGAAGCAGGCAAGGTTCGGGCGGGGTGACATGAAGGACCTCACGGAGGATTTATGGGTGTTCGGCTACGGCTCGCTCATGTGGCGGCCGGGCTTTCCCTATCTTGAGCGCGTGCATGCCCATCTCTACGGCTATCACCGCTCGCTCTGCGTCTTCTCCCATGTTCATCGTGGAACGCCCGAACATCCGGGGCTGGTGCTCGGCCTCGATCGCGGCGGGCGCTGCCACGGCGTGGCGTTCCGGGTCGCCTTGGAGGAAGCGGAGGCCACGATCCAATATTTGCGCGAGCGTGAGCAGGTCACCGCGGTCTATCTGGAGCGCCACCTGCCGGTGCGGCTGGCCGACGGCCGTCGGGTCCGCGCTCTGGCCTATGTAGTCGACCGCTATCACGGGCAATATGCGGGGCGTTTGTCCTTCGAGGATGTGTTGAAGCATGTGCGGCAGGGTAACGGCGTTTCCGGACGCAACCCGGATTACGTGCGCAACACCTACGATCACCTCGTCGGCATGAGCGTGGTCGACCCATTGCTGCACAAGATCCTCGATGCCTTGGATCAGGAAGCCTGAGTCTCGTCCTCGCGCAGATCCTCGAAAATCGCGCGGCGATCCTCGTCCGTAGCGGCAAGCCTGTGAATGTGAAGCTCGGTGGCGCCCAGTTCCTGGGCCTTGGCCAGCCAGCGCATCCGGGTGTGCTCGGCCGGCTCGGACGCGGCCATGGCGGCGTCGATCACCGTGCCGGTGCCGTCCCGGTCCCGCTTGACGGCCAGGATCACGGCGTCCGTGACATCGAGAAGTTCTTCTTCGTTCAGGGGATGGACGCCGACGATGTAGCGGCGGCCCGAGCGACCGCGCCAGGAACTCAAGGTGGAAGTGGAGCGAAGCCCTGCGGTCGCCCGTAGCCGTTCCTCGCGCACGCCAGCCCTCCGCATTCGGTCGTTGCGGAGATCCCGCATGGCCGCATTCCAGGATATGGTTCGTTTGTTCGCCATATGTTCTTATATGTAAGAACGGGCAGGTGAGTCGTCAAGGTTGATAGAAGCTTGGCAGGACTTGGGTTTGCGGGTTTTTGTGGCTGTGAGAGAGCCGCTCCCCTTCTCACCGTCATCACCGGCCTTGTGCCGGGGATCTCGATAGCCTGAAGTGCCGTGCCTCATCATATCGGGATGGCCGGGACAAGCCCGGCCATGACACCGAGGGTGTCGTTTTCATGCCTTCGACAGGGACGCTTCCGAAGTCGTCGCCGGGCCGAGGCCGAGCTCCTGCCGGCCCTTCTCGTAGAGCCTGTCCGAGGCCGTCTCGATCTCAGCCTGGACCCGCTGAAAGAACTCGTCGCGCGGCAGGCCCGCCGGGATGGGGTCTAGCACCTCGATCTGCACCGTGCCGGGCCGGCGGATGAACTGGCGGCGCGGCCAGAAGAGCCCGGCATTCAGGGCGATCGGGATGCAGGGAAAGCCGAGATTCTGGTAGAGATGCGCCACGCCATACTTGTAGGCCGGCGGCGCGCCCGGAGGGCGGCGGGTTCCCTCGGGGAAGATGATGATCTGACGTCCGTGCTGGGCCTCCTCCTTCGCCCGCTGGGTCATCTGAACCAGGGCGACCGTGCCGGCCTTGCGGTTCACCGGCACGCATCGGGCCTTGGCCAGATGCCAGCCGAAGATGGGAATCCACATGAGCTCCCGCTTCAGGATGTAGGTCGGATCGTCCAGGATCGTCACGATGGCGAAGGTCTCGAGGAACGACTGGTGCTTGGCCGCCACCAGCGCCCCGCCCGGCGGGATCTTCTCCCGCCCGATGATCTCGACCTTGACGCCGGCAATGACCCGCAGCAGCCAGATCGATGTGCGGCCCCAGAGCTTGACCAGCTCCATGAAGGTCCGGCGCGGCACCAGGAGGCCCGGAATCAGCAGGATCAGCCACAGGACCAGGTTGGCGTAGAAGGCGATGTTGAACAGCAGGGAGCGGAGGATCAGCATGGAATCGCGAAACTGAAAAGCGGAGCAACAGGCTCCGCGGTCGCAATGACCTTAGAGGGTTTCCTCGCTCTTCTCTAGCGCCAGATGGGCTCGGCGATCAGCTGCCGTTTGACCGGGGAGCCGCCGCTGATGAGGTGGGCCACCGAGGAGCGCTCCGGGTCGTCCTCAAGGTGGGTGCGCACCCAGACAGCCAGAAACTTCAGATACTCGGTGAAGATCACGCGGGCCACCGCCGGATTGTGCCACCAATCGTGCGGGTCGATGGTCGCCGCAACCGGGTAGGGGATCTTCTGCAGGTTCGGCAGGGCGTGGTCGAGTTCCACGAGGGTGCGTGGCATGTGGTAGTTCGAGGTCACCACGATGATGGTGTCGAAGCTGTTCTTCTCGGCCCAGCGCCGTGTCTCGATGGCGTTGCCGATGGTGTTGCGGGCCCGGTAATCGAGATCCACGCAGCAATCGAACAGGCGCCGCTGTCCGGGATTGAGCCGGGCGATCTGGTCGCGACTGGTGTTCTCGTTGACGCCCGAGATCAGGAGCCTCTTGGCATAGCCCTTATCCAGAAGGTCGATGGCATCGCCGATGCGCTGGGCGCCGCCGGTCAGGGCCACGATGCCGTCCGCCCGGGTTTCCGGCCGCTGCTCGGAGCGGTCGAGGCTGTAGACGAAGGCGAGAAAACCCAGGAAGCCGATGAGGGCGGCGCATGTGGCGGCCCAGAAGCCGAAACCGAGAATGCGTCGCGCCCACGACCGCCGTGCGGGAGCCTTAGGCGATTCCTGCATCGTCCAGCCCCAGCCGACGGTTTCCGTGGCGTCCGGCGCACCCAAACTCTGCGTTTGCGAGGTCATCCGGGACGAAGATAATGGAGATTGCGGCAATGGAGAGGCGGCCTGCTCTTTCTCTGTTAACTGTCACCATCAACCATTTTCGTTAAGAAAGCGTCTCACGGTGAGCCGCGATACGATGCCTGTGATCACGGCCACGAAGAGCGCGATCAGGATCACGACCCCATAGCCCCGCCAGCTGATCGTGAAGGCGCCGAACAGGGCCTCGATCTGATCGCCCGTGGGGCTTGCCCGCCAGGAGCGGGTCACGAGGCCCAGGATCAGGGTCAGGACCATGGCGCCGCCGGCCCCGATGGCCGCGCCGCGCAGCCCCAGCCGGAAGAAGCGGCGCTGGAATTCCTTGGCGATGAAGTCGTCGTTGGCGCCCACGAAGTGGAGCACGTCCACCACCTCCCGGTTGCTCGCCATGGCGCCCCGGGTAGCGAAGATGACCGCGAGCGCCGCGGCTATCAGCACCAGGCTGACCAGGAATACGCCGACGCCGATGATGGTGTTGGCCATGGTGGAGAGCCGCGACACCCAGAGGGCATGGTCGTCGAGGGTCGCGCCCGGCACATCGCGCTGGAGGGATTGCCGCAAGGTTGTGAAATCCGGCTTCGCGCCCTCCCGGATCTTGATCACGATCAGGCGCGGCACCGGCAGGTCGTTGAAATCGAGGCCGGTTCCGAGCCAAGGCTCGAGCAGGCGCTCGGATTCTTCTTTCGAAAAGGCCTGAGCCACTTCGACCCCCGGCGCCTGCCGGGCCAGCGCCACTGCGCGCTCCACGTCCTGGTCGATGGAGCGCTGGGCGTTGGGGCGGATCTGGATAGTGACTTCCCGGGAAATCTCGGAGCGCCACTGGGCGGACGAGGCTGCCACGAGCTCTGCGCCGCCGGCGCAGAGAGCCGCCAGAAAGGTGAGGATCGCGATAACCGCTGCCAAGGCCTGGCCGCCGGCCGAGTCCACTGGCACGAGGGGCGCGTTCCGGCTGAGAGAAGCGGGCAGGGCGCGCTTCTGCCTGTCGGGAGCTGCGGCGGCCTTCCTCAGGCGCGGTGGCGAGGGGGCGTTCATCTTAAGCTCACCCGTCGATGTGCAACTGGCCGTCGCCGAGCACGAGGCGGCGCACGTCGAGCTGATCCATGAGGCTGAAATCGTGGGTGGCGATCACCACCGAGGTTCCAAGCCGGTTGAGTTCGATGAAGAGGCGCAAGAGGCGGCGGGCGAGCGACGGGTCCACGTTGCCGGTGGGCTCGTCGGCGAGCAGCAGGTCGGGGCGCACGATGAGCGCGCGGGCAATCGCCGCGCGCTGCTTCTCGCCGCCCGAGAGCACCGGCGGCAGCATGTGCATGCGGTCCCCCAAGCCCACCCAGCGCAGGAGCTCGACCACTTCAGCCCGGTAGCTCGATTCCTCCTTGCCCTGCACGCGCAGGGGCAGGGCGACATTTTCATAGGTCGTCAGGTGATCGAGCAGGCGGAAATCCTGGAACACCACGCCCATGCGGCGGCGCAAAGAGGTCAACTCGTCCTTCGAGATCCGGGAGACATCCTCCCCGAACATGGAGATCAGGCCGCGGGTCGGCTTCACCGAGAGCAGGATGAGGCGCAAAAGCGTCGTCTTGCCGGCGCCCGACGGGCCGGTGAGGAACTGGAAGGAATTGGGCTCGATGGAGAAGGTCAGGTCGCGCAGAACCTCGGGCCCCATGCCGTAGCGCACGCCCACATTCTCGAAATGCACCACCGGCGGCGCGCCTTCATCGTAGTGATAATCGTCGTGATCGAGCGCTTTCACACGTAACCGAGCCATCGTTGAGGTGAAGAAAATCGGCGATTCGCTTCCTTATCGCCCCGTTATGGTTAGCAAGCCATAAACTTGCAGGACTGTAACGGGAAGCGAAGCTCTCGCGGGACATTGCCGCAGGAGTAGATTGCGAGAAGCCCCGGGGTCATGGATTTGCTGAAAAACAGCCAACTCCGTTTGACATCCCAGGCCAAGCATGGTCGTGAAGGGGCGGCTCTGGGAGCCCCGTATTTCTTTTCTGGACGATCATGATGAGCAACGCCCACCGAATCCGGGTTCTTTTCGACGAAGACACCATCGCCAAGCGCAACGAAACGCTGGCCCAGGAGATCGCGGCCGCCAAGCCCGAAAACCTGCTCGTCGTGGCGATCCTCAAGGGCAGCTTCATGTTCGCCGCCGACCTGATCCGCGCCCTGCACCGGACCGGGCTCACCCCGCAGGTCGAGTTCGTGCACCTGTCGAGCTACCTGAATGGCACGGTCTCCACCGGCAACGTCACCATTCTGCGCGACATCGAGAGCGACGTGCGCGGGCGCGACGTGCTGCTCGTGGACGACATTCTCGAATCCGGCCGCACGGTCACCTTCGCCAAGGACCTGCTCATGGCGCGCGGCGCCAAGAGCGTAAAGACCGCCGTGCTCTTGGAAAAGCCCGGCAAGCGCGCCGTGCAGATCCACCCGGATTATGTGGGCTTCACCTGCCCGGACGTGTTCGTGATCGGCTACGGCATGGACGTGGCCCATTCCTACCGACAGCTTCCTTTCGTCGGCGTCCTCGATCATCACGACAAGGATCCGGACCTGTTCGACAAGCCGGAATAGCGCAAGCTTCCAAACACACGGCCCTCAGGATGCACTTTTAGTACACCTGCGCGGCTAGCCGTTCAAACGCCAGATCGTGCCGTTGAGCAGGGTCGCGTAAGAGACCCAAGCGAGATACGGCACGAGCAGCAGGGCCGCCATGCGGTCGAGCCGCCAGAAGGTGCGGATCGTGGCGAGGATCGCCACGATCAGGGCGGCGATGACCACGAGCCCAGCCAGCGGGCTTTTGCCTCCGAAGAAGGCGAAGGACCACGCCCCGTTCAAGGTCAACTGAACGAAGAACGCGATAATCGCCGCCGCGCGTCCGGGCCGGTTCTCCGGCAGCGAGAGAATGCGCCAGAGCGCATAGGCCATCATGGCGTAAAGGATTGTCCAGGCGACGGGGAAGGCCCAGTTCGGCGGCGTGAAGCCGGGCTTCTGGAGGTCTGCATACCAGGCCGGAATGTTCGGCTGCGTGATCAGGCTTGCCGACACCGCCACCGCGACCACCGGCAGCACGGCCACGAGAAAGCGCGGGAGCGGCGGCATTGCATGCCTGCCCGGCACAGTTTGGTCTGTATGCATTCCTCAAATCCCTTTAAAGACAGCGTGTCTGTTTCCAGTGACGCAACCTGTCACGCTCTCCGGAGGTTCCCAATGTCGTCATCGCGTTCCCCATGGTCGAAGCGCAGCCTGACCGCTCAGGCCATGGGTCATGTGGATCCGCTTACCAAGGCGGTCGTGCCGCCGATCCATGTGGCGACCACCTATATCCGCGATGAGGATAATGCCTATTCCTCAGGCTTCGTCTATGGCCGACCGGACAATGCCACGATCCGCGAGGCGGAAGGAGTGCTGGCGATGCTGGAGGAGGCCGAGGCCGGCGCGCTCTTGTTCTCCTCCGGCATGGCGGCCGCCACCGCCGTGTTCCAGGCCCTCGATCCGGGCGATCACATCGTGGCGTCCAAGGTCATGTACTGGGCTCTTCGCAGCTGGCTGATGACGGAGGCCGTCCGCTGGGGTCTCAAGGTCGATTTCGTCGAGACGGACAACCTCGACGCCCTCCGCGAGGCCGTGAAGCCGGGGCAGACCAAGCTGGTCTGGATCGAGACGCCCTCCAACCCGCTCTGGACCATCACGGACATCGCCGGGGCCGCCGAGATCGCGCACGCGGCCGGCGCGCGGCTCGCGGTCGATTCCACCACCGCGTCGCCGATCCACACCCGCCCGCTCAATCTTGGCGCCGATATCGTCATGCATGCGGCGACCAAGGTGCTGAACGGCCATTCCGACGTGGTGGCCGGCGCGCTCGCCGGCGCCAAGGCCGATGCGTTCTGGGCGCGCGTCGTCAATATCCGCAAGATGCAGGGCGCGATCCTCGGCCCCTTCGAGGCTTATCTCCTGATGCGCGGCATGCGCACGCTCCATGTGCGCACGGCAGCCCAGGCCAAGAGCGCGCTCGACCTCGCGCAGCGCTTTTCCGCTCATCCGAAGGTGGCCCGCGTACTCTATCCCGGCCTGCCGCAGCATCCGGGCCATGACGTCGCTGCCCGGCAGATGGAGAACGGCTTCGGCTACATGCTGTCGATCCAGGTCTCAGACGGCGAGGCCGCGGCGATCCGCACGGCTGCCCGGGTGGGCCTGTGGAAGCGGGCGACGTCGCTCGGCGGCGTCGAGAGCCTGATCGAGCACCGCGCCTCCGTCGAGGGGCCGGGCACACCCTGCCCGCCGGATCTGCTGCGGCTCTCTACCGGCATCGAGGATGTGGAAGACCTGTATCGGGATTTGGACGAGGCGTTGCGTGGGTAATTCCCCACTGTCATTTCCGGCCGGGGCGCAGCGGAGGGGAAGGGAATCCACTCATACGCTCGGTGCTATGGATCCCCTTCCCGCACTTCGCGCGCCGGGGATGACAACATCTTCGTCATGGCCGGGCCTGTCCCGGCCATCCCGGTCCGAAAACCATGACGCTCTTCCGGTGGAGATCACCGGCACAAGGCCGGTGATGACGAATAAAGGGATCGGTGAATTCCGGGCCTTCCTTTGCCAGCTATATTGATTCCGTCACAAAACCTGTGCTTCTGTCGTGTAGAGGCGAATTTTGTTTCGCCACACAACAAGACCAAAGGGAAGATTATGACCCAATCCATCACCCGCCGCCGCGTCCTGCAGACCGGCGTGGCTGCCGCCGCAATCGCCGGCCTGCCGCAGACCAGCTGGGCCGCCGGCCCGGTCGTGAAGCTCCGCATCCTGGAGACCACCGACCTTCACGTGAACATCTTCCCTTACGACTACTACCGCGATGCGGCCGACGACACGGTGGGTCTCGCCCGCACGGCTACCCTGGTGAAGGGCGCCCGTGCCGAAGCCAAGAACAGCCTGCTGTTCGACAACGGTGACCTGATCCAAGGCTCGCCGCTGGGCGATTTCGTGGCCTATCGGCAGGGGATGAAGAAGGGCGACGTGCACCCCATGGTCGCCGCCATGAACGAGCTGAACTACGATTGCGGCACTCTCGGCAACCACGAGTTCAACTACGGCCTCGAGTTCCTGCAGAACGCCCTGGGGACAGCCAAATTCCCGCTGGTCTGCGCCAACGTGATCAAGGCGAATGGCGAGACCCTGCAGAAGCCCTGGCTCGTTCTTGATCGCGAGTTCACCGACGAGGCCGGCGCCAAGCAGAAGATCAAGATCGGCGTGATCGGCTTCGTGCCGCCGCAGATCGTCCAATGGGACAAGTCGCATCTCGACGGCAAGGCCACCACGATCGATATCGTGGACGCCGCCAACAAGCATGTACCTGATCTCAAGAAAGCCGGCGCCGACATCGTCGTGGCCCTCTGCCATTCCGGCATCGCCGGCGGCGAGCGCAAGGGCGGCGAGGAGAACGCGGCTCTGCATCTGGCCAAGGTCGAGGGCATCGACGTGATCCTCACGGGTCACCAGCACTTCACGTTCCCCGGTGGCAAGGAATTCAACAACATCCCGGGCGTCGACGTGCAGAAGGGCACGCTGCACGGCAAGCCCGCCGTCATGGCCGGCTTCTGGGGCAGCCATCTCGGCCTCATCGACCTGGAGCTCACCAAGGAAGGCAATGCCTGGAAGGTCGCGAACTTCCGCACCGAGGCGCGCCCGATCTACGACCGCGTCGACCGCAAGGTGGTGGCGAAGGTGGAATCCGATGCAGGCGTGATGGCGGCGGCGAAAGCAGGCCATGAGGCGACGCTCAAATACGTGCGCGAGCCCGTCGGCACCACGGCCGTGCCGATCCATTCCTACTTCTCGCTCGTGTCGGACGACGCCTCCGTGAAGCTCGTGACCGAGGCGCAGGCCTGGTACGTGGCGGATCAATTGAAAGCATCAGCTTTCAAGGACCTGCCGATCCTCTCCGCAGGCGCTCCCTTCAAGGCCGGCGGCCGCGGCGGCCCGAACTACTTCACGGAGATCAAGCCCGGCCCGCTCGCCATCAAGGACATGGCGGATATCTACATCTATCCGAACACGATCCGCGTGGTGAAGGTCACGGGTGCGCAGGTGCGCGAATGGCTCGAGCGCTCGGCCGGCATCTACAACCAGATCGACCCGGCCAAGGGCGGCGAGCAGGAACTCATCAACCAAAAATTCCCGGCCTACAACTTCGACGTGATCGCCGGCGTCCAGTACAAGATCGACCCGACGCAAGCCTCGCGCTACGACGACAACGGCAAGGTCGTGAACGCCGATGCCCACCGCATCAAGGAACTCTCCTATAACGGCAAGCCCGTGACGGACGACCAGCAGTTCCTCGTGGTGACCAACAACTACCGTGCGGGCGGCGGCGGCAATTTCCCGGGCGCCGACGGCACGACGATGGTGTTCGAGGCACCGGACCTGACGCGCGACGCCATCATGCGCTTCATCATCGAAAAGAAGGAAGTGGCCCCGAAGGCCGACGGCTCTTGGTCGCTCGCGGTTCCGACCGGCGTGACCATGACCTTCACCACCGGCCCGAACGCCGCCAACTACCAGCCGGCCGGCATCAAGGTCGAGAAGATGGGCGACGCGCCGGAAGGCTTCGTGAAGTACAAGATCGTCAGCTGATTCTCGTCAGCGGAACGCGAGACGGCCGGGCCTGCGCCCGGCCGTTTTCGTTTGGGGCGAAACAGCCCGGCTGAACCCGTCAGGCTTTCAACCGTTGGGTTTTCGATCCTCATGACCGGAGAACACCGTGGGACAGATCACCTTCGATGGCCGGGGTCCCTATGACCTGCCCGATGCCACCCATGCCGATGCGCAGAAGGACGGCGACGGGTTCATGCTCTCGTTCCGCATGTGGAAATCGAAGAACGAGTGGACCCTGGTGCGCATCCATGTCAGCGCCGAGGAAGCCGGCAAGCTCGTGCGCCAGATCGGGGACGAACGGGTGAGAACGGACGGCTCGACGATCATTTGACAGGGCCAGCTTAAAGCACAAGCTTCAACTCCACTTACAAATGTCGCATTGACCCTGTAGGGTCTATCAACCAGCGACTCCTTAGTCGGCCGCTGCCCTTTTCGGCGCATGATGCGTCTCGAAGCTCCCCAGGCTCTGGAGCATCAGCCATGCCCGTCGATCTTCCGCCACAGAAGAAGCTGACCCATACCGTTCCGGCCTCATGGAACCTGATGTTCGACCGGTCCCTGAACTGGCTCGCTGTCGTTGTCGGCCTCGGCCTCTGCCTTTGGATCGTCACCCTCGGCACGTGAAGGAAACCCTCCTCTTGGATCCGGACCGTGACAGCAGATACCCCTGGCTCAGCCTCATCGGCATTGCCGCTCTCGGCCTGTTCGGGCTCGTCCTGATGGCGATCCTAACACCCTGAACGCTTCGGCGGATCACCCGGTTACGGCAACGCGATCACATCCTTCAGGTGTTCGGGCTTCGGCTCCTGGTCCAGCCGCCGACGCTTGGCCAGGTTGATGGTGCCGTTGAGCTCGCCGCCGAACAGGAAGATGGCGGAGAGCGTATAAAGGAAGATCAGCGCCACCATGGCGGTGGCAAGTCCCCCGTAGGTGGATGCGTAGGCCGCCGGGTAGAACTCCAAATACCAGCTGAAGGCGAAGCCGCCGAAAAGCCACAGCGCCAGGGTCACGCCTACCCCCGGCAGCACCGCGCGGAAGCTGCGCCGCCCCGAGGGAACGAGCTTGTAGGCGAGGAGCAGGCCCGCAACGATCACCACCGTCGCCACGCCGATCCGCAGGAACGCGATCAGCCCGTCGAAGGGCTGCAGCGCCGGCACCCAGGACAGCACGACCCGCCACACGAAGGGGCCGAGCACCACCAGCAGCGCCAGCGCCAGCAGCATGAGGGCGCCGGCGATCACGAAGGCGATGGATTCGAGCCGCGTCAGCCACCAGGCGCGGGTTTCGCGCACCCCGTAGGCGCGGTTGAGTCCGACCCGCAGGCTCTCCACGCCGCTCGATGCGAAATACAGCGCGAGCACGAGGCCGAAGGTCACCACGTCGCTGCGCTTGACCGAGAGGATGGTGTGAACCTCGCCCGCGATGGGGCCCGCGATCTCCCGAGGCCAGGCCTCGAGGATGATGTCCGCCACCTCGTCCGCCAGGGTCCCGGTGCCGAACAGGCTCGCCAGCGCCGTGACCAGGATCAGAAACGGGAACATCGAGGTCAGCACCGACAGCGCGATATGGCTCGCGATGGCCCATGCATCGTGCAGCACGAAGCGGGTGGACGCGATGGCGACGAGTTCGAGCCAGAGGCGAAGGCGGTTCAACGGCGGGGTCTCCAGAAGGCTGGAGATGGTGCGGCGCGGGTGAAGGGCAAGGAAACGACGTGGATCAGGCGATCAGGTTTCAGCGAGCCGGAGGCCAGCCTGGCATATTCCATCGATCGACGTTTGGATGATGCCAAACGGATCGACAAACAGTGACGCCCGGGCCTACAAGGCCATTCCTCTCCTGCGGTTTGCATTCCCGTCCTGTCATGAGCCCAACCCTTTTCGCCCGCCTCGCGCCGCCGCTGTTCGTGCTCATCTGGGCCACCGGCTTCATCGTGGCGCGCCTCGTGGCGCCCTATGCAGAGCCGCTGACGTTCCTGTTCGTCCGTTACGTGCTCGCCACCCTCGTGCTGGCCGGCATCGTCGTCGTGGCGCGGGTCTCTTGGCCGCGCCGGTGGAGCGATTGGCGCAACAGCATGATCGCCGGCGTTCTCCTGCATGGGTTTTATCTCGGGGGCGTGTTCTGGGCGGTCAAGCACGGGCTGCCGGCCGGGATCTCTGCCCTTGTGGCCGGTCTCCAGCCGCTGGCCACGGGCCTTCTCGCAGGGCCTCTGCTGGGCGAGCGGGTGTCGCCGCGCCGCTGGGCCGGAATCGGCATCGGCTTCATGGGTGCAGCCCTCGTGGTGGCGCCGAAGCTCGGCGATGGCGGCGTGCCGCCCCTGGCGTTGTTCGTCTGCGTGCTCGGCATGCTCTCCATCACCTTTGGAACGATCTGGCAGAAGCGCACCGGCAGCAATCTCGATCTGCGGGTCAATGCGGCCATCCAGTATATCGGGGCCGCCATCGTCACCCTGCCGCTGGTGCTGCTTCTGGAGGAAGGGCATATGGACCTGACGCCGCCGCTCCTCGGCGCGCTCGCCTGGGCGGTGTTCGGCCTCTCCATCGGGGCCATTGGGCTGCTGCTGTTCCTGATCCGCCAGGGTGCCGTGGTGGGCGTGGCTACGCTGCTCTATCTCGTGCCGCCGGTCGCGGCGCTCATGGCCTTCGCGCTCTTCGGCGAGACCCTGAGTCTGATCCAGCTCGCCGGCATGGCCCTTGCGGCGTTGGGCGTCGCGGTGGCGAGCCGCAACTGAGAACAACAGACCCCAGGCGGAGGGCCTGGGGCGCCGTGGATGTGTGAGATTTACTTCGTGATCTTCACGGAAACCGGGTCGCTGGCGGGAAAGGTCTCCTCAACGCCCTCGTCGAGCAGATCTTCCTGGTGCTTCTTGTTGTTCTCAGACTGCTTGTCGTCCTTGCGCTCGGTCTTGTTCTGAGATTTTTCGTCAGAGCGGTTCTTGTCCGTCATAGCCTGCCTCCTTTGCTGGATTGCTCTTGTCAGTCAGGGAGACAACGCAAGGCGCCAAGCTTCGATCCGCTCTATGAATGTTCAAAAGAAAACGGCGCCTTTCGGCGCCGTTTCCGACATTCTCGATGCTCAGCGAGGCTGGCCCTGCTGCTGGTTGACGAAGTAGTCGAAGGGCAGCTCGGCGATGCGGAACCAAGTGAGCTCCTTCTCGCGGAAGGCGTTCCAGGAATCGTACACCTTCTTGAACTTGGCATTGGAGGCTGCGAGCTCGCCGTAGAGCTTGTAGGCTTCCTTGTAGCTCTGCTCCATCACGTCGCGCGGGAACGGGCGCAGCTGCACGCCCTGGCCCACGAGGCGGCGGATCGCGTCGGCATTCTGGGCATCATACTTCGCCACGCACATGGCATTGGCCTCGGCGCAGGCCGCCTCAAGGATCGCCTTGTAATGGGCGGGCAGCTCGTTCCACTTGTTCATGTTCACGTACAGCGAGGGCTGCGCGCCGCCTTCCCAGAAGCCCGGATAGTAGTAGTACTGGGCCACCTTCACGAAGCCGAGCTTCTCGTCGTCATGCGGGCCGGAGAATTCCACCGCGTCGAGGGTGCCGCGCTCCAGGGCCGGGTAGATGTCGCCGGCGGCGAGCACCTGGGGCACCACGCCGAGCTTCTGCATGATCTGGCCGCCCATGCCGGCGATGCGCATCTTGAGGCCGTTCAGGTCCGCGATGGACTTGATCTCCTTGCGGAACCAGCCGCCCATCTGCGCGCCGGTCTGACCGGCTGGGATCGGATAGACGTTGTAGTCCTTCATGAACTCGCGCACGAGATCGAGACCACCGCCGTAATACATCCAGGCATTGTGCTGGCGCACGTTCATGCCCCACGGCACCGAGGTCTCGAACATGAAGGTTGGGTCCTTGCCGATGAAGAAGCTCGACAGGGTGTAGGAGCACTCGACCGTGCCGTTCTGCGTGGCGTCGAGGGTCTGGAGCGCGCCCACGATCTCGCCCGCGGCGAAGGGCTGGATCTGGAACTTGTTGTCGGTGGCGGCGGCCACACGCTTGGAGATCATCTCGCCCGCGCCGAAGAGAGTATCGAGGCTCTTCGGATAGGCCGACGCCATGCGCCAGCGGACTTCGGGCTGCGCCTGCGCGATGGCCGGGGACGCGACCGCGCCTGCTGCCGCTGCCAGGCCTGCGCCTTTGAGAACGTTTCTTCTGTCCATGAGCGTTTCCTCAACCGTTTTATGTCGTCAATGCCGGTTCGGCTGAACAATCCATAAAGCGGGAGGAGGAGTGCTGTCACTCCATCTTCCGTAGAGACAGCTATGCAGTGGGGTCATTGGGTCATCCCGGATGGAGCACAGCGAAGATCGGGGATCACGTGACGAGTGTGGCACAGAAACTCTCCTCCCCCTTGTGGGGAGGAGTTGGAGGTGGGGGTGCTAGCGCCGCGCTGGTCCAGCTCAGCGCTAGCACCCCCACCCTGGCCCTCCCCACAAGGGGGAGGGGAACACGAGTCTTATCCTGCACCCGATCCCGGATCGGCTTGCGCCGTCCGGGATGACGAGTGGTTGGAATTACCGCTCCTCGTTGCCGCTCTTGGAGAGCGGGCGCTGCTGCTCGCTACTATGGGCGCGGGCGGAGCGCTTCGGCGGCTTCTCGTCGCCGGTCGAGGAGGTCGACTTCCCACCGGACTGGCTGGCCGCGGGATGGCCGCGCACGAGAGTGCCCTTGGGCACGTCCACCGCGGTGCCGGGTGCCGGCACGCGGGCCCGTGAGGCTGCGCCGCCGCTCATCCCAGTGGGTCCCGTCGCACCTTCCGTCTGAGCAGCGCGGGCAGCAGGGCTCTTGGCCGCGGTAGTGTTGACGCTCTCGGCGATTTCCTCGTTCGACATCTTGAAGCCGGCATCGTCGTCTTCCTCCTCCGGCACCTCCTTGAAGGAGTGGAGGCCGGCCTTGGAGCCGCTCTTCACGCGATTGTCGTCCACATGGCCGATATCGAGATCGGGGTCGAGTTTCTTCGAGGCGCCCATCTGGCCGGTGGCCTTGGCGGCCGCGCGCTTGGTGTTGCCCACATCGTTGCGCTGGGTCGGGCCCGCGACGAAATCATCGCTGGTCTCTTCCTGCGTGACCTCGTTCAGCACTTCATCGACGGGCGGCTCGGGAGGGCGGCCTCGTTTGTCCTGCGCCATGGGCTATTCCTCTTCCTGAGTTTTGAGCGTTGACGGCTCATACATCTTGTAGAGCCAACGTCCCGTTCGGGATGGCTGTTCCGGCCCTGCGGCGGTGAAAAGCAGGGCCGGATGATGCTCTAGAGGATGCTCTATCTGCCAAGCTCCTTCTGGATGTCCTGCAGCATGGTCAGGTGTTCCTTGATCTGGCCGCGGGCGAGCTTGGCGACATTCGTGGTCTCACGGTTGCCGGAGCCCTGCTTGAGGTAGTCATCCTGCAGCTTTAGCAGTTCCTGGTGCCCCTGGATCTGCAGGGCCACATAATCCTTGTCGAAGGCAGCGCCGCCCGCTGCTTTCGACAGGCGCTCCATCGCCTGTGCATCCTTGGCCGGCAACTCTGGCGCTGTGGAGGCCGCAGCCTGGGCACCACTGGTGGTGGACGCGGTGGCGTTCGGATCGGCGAAGGAATGCATGATCTCGGCGAGCAGGTTCTGCTCCCCGACCTCGAACTCGGCGAACTGCTTCACGCGCGGGTTCTGCGCCTTGGTGAGCGCGAAGTTCGATTGCTGCAGCGACACGGTGCCGAGCGCCAGCGCTTGCTGAACATACTGCCGGTCAGCCTGCGACTGTGCCTCGCCCATGGCGGCCGGCGCGCTGTTGGCCTGCCCCTGGCGGGCCTGGGTCTGCGTATCCTGCGGCGCGCCGCCCTGCTGCGTGCGCTGCTGGGTGTTCTGCCCGAGCGCCGGGTTGGTCTGCGTGTCTGCAGGCTGGGGCGTGGTCGATTGAGGAATGGCCTGGTTCTGCTGTTGGGCGAGGGCGGGAATGGCGACGGCGGCCATGAAGCCGGCGATCACGAGACGGCGTGACATCAAGAACTCTCCTGCGAAGGGATCGTGAGAGCGAACGTTTGCGGGAAAGTTTGGTTCAGAACCCCGTGCGAAGCGGCAATCAGCACCAGTCCTTGTCGGAGCTCATGTGCATCTCGTCGGCGGCACGCTTGATATCGGCCAGATCCACCGGATCGCTGAACGGATCCTCGTCGAGCTCCGTCACCCGGTTCAGGCGTTTCTGCCAGCGCCGCAACTCGTCGATATAGGGTTGGTACGGCACGCGCTTCAGGCGTCCGCTCTCCTCCACCAGATCGCACAGGCCGTTGTGCAGCCAGTTGCCCTTGTGCCAGTCGGGCATGTCGACGGCGGGGAACAGGCACACCCCGTGCAGGTCGATGCCCTTGCGCACGGCGGCCAGCGATTCCTCGACGATGTCGCACAGCCAGTCCGGACGCCCCTCGCGCAGGCCGCTGGTCTCGCCCACGATCATCGGGCGGCGATAGCGCTCCCAGGCATAGGTGAGAAGATCGCCGAGCGGGCGGATGCGCTCGTCATGCGGCTCCAGCGAGGCGTGCGGGCCGTTCTCGCGGTATTCCATCTGGCCGAACGAGTAGCAATTGACGCCCACGATATCGAGCACCTCCGGCGAACCGCCGAGCTCCGGCTGGCGCCGTCCGGCGATCACGTCCCAGGCATAGAACGTGTCCTCGTAGGTCTCGCGATCCGCTTCGTCCTTGAGGTCGGGGCGGTCCCGCGGCGCAACCACAAGAATGAGCGGGTCGATATGGACCATGCGTGCTTGCGGGTCGACTTCGCGAATGGCTTTGACCGCGGCGATATCGGCCTGGCACAAGGCGAGGCGCAGGCGGTGGCGATCCTCATCGGTGTTGCGGAACGGTGCGGTCCAGGCCCATTCGCCGCCCATGAAGGCGAAGAAGGTGATCTCGTTGATCGGCGTGAAGAAATGCGGCCCCCGAATGCGCGGCGTCACGTATTCCGCCGCCGCTTTCGCATAAGCGGCGAAGCGGTCGGTGAAGTCGGGGGCGAACGGATCGACATCGTCGGGATAGCCGTAATGGCACAGGTCCCAGATCGGCAGGATCTGGTGGCGGTTCATGGCCGCGATGAACGGGTCGAGCCGCGAGAAATCGTAAGCGCCGCCCTTGTCCACGAACGGCCAGGGAATGCCCTGGCGCGCCACCGCGATGCCGAGCGACCTGAGGAAGGCATAATCTTCCTCCACATGCTCGCGGTGCTGGGTTTCGGCCACGAGATCGCGGCGGCCCCGGTCCTTCCAGATGAAGGTGGAGCATTCGAAGCCCGACAGGAAGAAGGTCGGGAAGATGCCCGCCTCAACGGCGGAGAGCGTCGCGCTTCCCGATGGAGACGGATCATGCAAGGCAGCATCCTCCTGAATCAGGTTGGATGTTCAAGAGCTTGCCTTTTGCCGGACAAGCTCAACCATCCATCAGCAGGGACAAGCGGATGCTGCGCCCGAGGTTCCTCGAACCGGCTACGGCAACAGGCGGTGAACTTCGTTCAAGCGTGTCCGTTGTGAGAGAGGCTGACCAGGCACAGGAGGCACAATGCAGGACCGGACGACGCGAATCATCATGTTGGTCGTGGCGGTGCTGCTCGCGATCCTGGTGCTGCAGCCTTACGTGAACTCGTACTTCACTTCTGCTCGCGAGCCCCGGCCCATCGCGGCGCGCGGCGATCTGGCGGAGTTCGAGCGCACGACGATCCAGGTGTTCGAGACCGTGGCGCCCTCCGTGGTGCAGGTGGTGGCGCTGCAGGGCCGCGGCCCCGCAGGCGGAGAGCCGGCCGGTTCCGGCACCGGATTCGTGTGGGATGCGGCCGGCCATGTGGTGACGAACCAGCACGTGGTGGAAAACGGCTCTTCCTTTGTGGTGCGCCTAGCCTCGGGGGAGGTGCGGCCCGCCGAGGTGGTCGGTCGCGCGCCGAACTACGATCTCGCCGTCCTGCGGCTCCAGCGCCAAGGCGCGCTGCCGGCGCCCGTGAACGTGGGAAGCTCGGCCGACCTGAAGGTGGGGCAGACGGCCTATGCCATCGGCAACCCGTTCGGCCTCGATCAATCCCTGACCTCAGGCATCATCAGCGCCCTCAAGCGGCGCCTGCCCACCAGCGGGGGACGTGAGATCGCCGATGTGATCCAGACGGATGCGGCGATCAACCCGGGCAATTCCGGCGGTCCGCTGCTGGATTCCGCCGGGCGGCTGATCGGCGTGAACACCGCCATCTTCTCACCGTCGGGGACGAATGCCGGCATCGGCTTTGCCATTCCTGTCGACGTGGTGAACCGGGTGGTGCCGGAACTCATCCGCACCGGCCGGGTGCCGACGCCGGGCATCGGCATCCTCGCCGGCGACGAGACCCTCGCCGCGCAGCTCGGCGTGACCGGCGTGGTCGTGGCTGATGTGGTGCCGGGCTCGCCCGCCGACCGGGCAGGGCTTCGCGGCGTGGATCCGCGGGCCGGGATCATCGGCGACGTCATCGTGGGGGTCGAGGATGCCCCCGTGCGCCGCCTGTCCGACCTGACCGACAGGCTCGAGCGGACCGGCGTCGGCACTACGGTCAGGCTTCAGATCGTGCGCAACAACCGGCCTGAGACCGTGGAGATCGCCGTGGTCGATGTGGAGCAGCAGGGCGGGCGGACCCGCAGGCCGTAAGCGTTGCCGGAAACTCATTCCTGTTACTTCGCAACCATCAAGCTCACAGACCGTTAGCCTCCGAACCTTCATGCCACGGAGGAGTGAATGAAGCAGGACAGCGACGGCGATAACAATATCCTCGTACAAAGCGCAAATGTCGACTTAGGCGACAATTTTCCTGATTATGCGAAGACGAATATCCGCCAGGTGGCGAGCAAGTATTTCGGGCATCTCAGCCTGGCCTCCGTGCATGTCACGCGGGAGGGCATCACCTATCGGTGCACCGTCAACATGCAGATGGGCGCGCTCAAGATGATGAGCGGCGAGGCCAAGGACAAGGACCTCTACACCGCCTTCCGGGGCGCCCTGCAGAAGACCGCCAAGCAGCTTCGTCGCTCCAAGCGGGAACTGCGCGAGGACAAAGCCGAGCGCATCGACAAGGACATGCTCCTGCGGGAAGGCAATACGGCTCCGCGCCGCGAGCCGCGTCAGGATCGAGGCAGTACCGAGGCCGCCAACGACGAGGGCGATTACCGCGCGGCTGCGGAATAGCCACACATCATTATTCCACTACGTCATCGCCGGCCTTGTGCCGGTGATCTCGATTGAATGAAGCATTGCGCTTCACCTCATCGGGATGGCCGGGACAAGCCCGGCTATGACGTACTGCGTGTCATCCCCGGCGAGCCATAGGCGAGGGAAGGGGATCCATCATACGCTGAGCGCTATGGATGCCTTTCCCTCCGCTGCGCTCCGGCCGGGAATGACAATGGGCTGTCGAACAAAAAAGGCCGGGTGCAGAACCCGGCCTTTGTCATGTCTTTGTATCGTTCTTAATTCAGCCGCACGCCCTGCGGCGGGCGCTCCGTGCCGCTCACCGTCACGTCGCCGATCATCAGGCCCATGGGGCCCGCATGCACCGGCACGGTCTCGCCGTCCTTGATCTCGCCGGAGAGGATGAGCTCTGCCAGCGGATCCTGCACGTGCTTCTGGATCACGCGCTTCAGGGGCCGTGCGCCATAGGCCGGGTCGTAGCCCTTGTCGGCCAGCCAGGCGCGCGCCTCGTCGTCGAGTTCCAACGTGATCTTGCGATCAGCAAGCAGCTTCTGCAGGCGGCCGAGCTGGATGTCCACGATGGCGCCCATCTCCGAACGCTGCAGCCGGTGGAACAGAATGATCTCGTCCACGCGGTTGAGGAACTCCGGCCGGAAGTGCGCGCGCACCACGCCCATGACCTCGTCGCGCACCTCGTCGGTATCGTGGCCCTCGCCCTGGTTCACCAGATACTCGGCACCGAGATTCGACGTCATGATGATGAGCGTGTTGCGGAAGTCCACGGTGCGCCCTTGCCCGTCCGTGAGGCGGCCGTCGTCGAGCACCTGCAACAGAACGTTGAACACGTCCGGATGCGCCTTCTCGATCTCGTCGAACAGGACCACCTGATACGGCCTGCGGCGGACGGCTTCGGTGAGCGCACCGCCCTCCTCGTAGCCCACATAGCCGGGAGGCGCGCCGATGAGCCGAGCGACCGAATGCTTCTCCATATATTCCGACATGTCGAGGCGCACGAGAGCGGTATCGTCGTCGAACAGGAAGGCCGCCAGAGCCTTCGTCAGCTCCGTCTTGCCGACGCCCGTGGGGCCAAGGAACATGAACGAGCCCATGGGCCGGTTCGGATCCTGCAGACCGGCGCGGGCACGACGCACGGCGGTGGAGACCGCCGCCACGGCCTCGGCTTGGCCGACGACGCGCTTGGCGATCGCCTGCTCCATCTGCAGCAGCTTCTCGCGCTCGCCCTCCAGCATCTTGTCGACGGGCACGCCGGTCCAGCGGGAGACGACTCCCGCCACGTGGTCGGGCGTCACGGCCTCTTCCATCAGCCCGCCGCCATCGGCCTTGGCTTCCACATCGATGAGTTGCTTCTCCAGCCCCGGAATGACCCCGTATGAGAGCTCGCCGGCCTTGGCCCAATCGCCGTTGCGCTGTGCGGTGGCCAACTGGTTGCGGGTTTCCTCGAGCTTCTTCTTGAGATCGGCCGCGGTGCCGAGCTTGTCCTTCTCGGCCTTCCAGCGCGCCGTGATGGCAGCCGACTTCTCCTCGAGATCCGCCAGCTCCTTCGTGAGGCGCTCGAGGCGGTCGCGGGACGCGGCATCCGTCTCCTTCTTCAACGCCTCCTGCTCGATCTTGAGACGCACGATCTCACGGTCGATGTTGTCGAGTTCCTCAGGCTTTGAGTCGACCTGCATGCGCAGGCGCGAGGAAGCCTCGTCGACGAGGTCGATGGCCTTGTCCGGCAGGAAGCGGTCGGTGATGTAGCGGTTCGACAGCGTCGCGGCAGCGACAAGCGCCGAGTCGGTGATGCGCACGCCGTGATGCTGCTCGTACTTCTCCTTCAAGCCGCGCAAGATCGACACGGTGTCCTCCACCGTGGGCTCGCTCACGAAGACCGGCTGGAAACGACGGGCGAGCGCCGCGTCCTTCTCCACGTGCTTGCGGTACTCGTCGAGGGTGGTCGCACCCACGCAGTGCAGCTCGCCGCGGGCGAGCGCGGGCTTCAGGAGGTTCGACGCATCCATCGCGCCATCGGCCTTGCCGGCGCCGACCAGCGTGTGCATCTCGTCGATGAACAGGATGATACCGCCTTCAGCCGACGTCACTTCGCTGAGCACCGCTTTGAGTCGCTCCTCGAACTCGCCGCGATATTTGGCACCTGCAATCAGCGCGCCCATGTCGAGCGCCAGCAGCTGCTTATCCTTCAAGCTCTCCGGCACATCGCCGTTGACGATGCGAAGCGCCAAGCCTTCGACGATGGCGGTCTTGCCGACGCCGGGCTCACCGATCAGCACGGGATTGTTCTTGGTGCGGCGCGAGAGCACCTGAATGGTGCGGCGGATCTCCTCGTCGCGGCCGATCACCGGATCGAGCTTGCCGTCGCGGGCCGCTTCGGTGAGGTCGCGGGCATATTTCTTCAGCGCATCATAGGCGTTCTCCGCCGTCGCGTTGTCGGCGGTGCGGCCCTTGCGCAGCGCGTTGATCGCGGTGTTGAGGCCTTGAGCGGTCACGCCGGCCTGGGCCAAGATCTTGCCCGCTTCCGAGTCCTTCTCGACGGCCAGCGCCAGCAGCATCCGCTCGACGGTGACATAGGAGTCGCCCGCCTTCTCGGCGGCCTTCTCGACGGTGTCGAAGAAGCGCATCAGGTCGCGGGTGGCCTGCGGCTGCGCGGCGGAGCCTGAAACCTTTGGCTGCTTGGCAAGCCATTGCTCGACCGCCGCATGGGCGTCGCGGGAGCGCCCGCCGGCGCGGTCGATCAGGCCGGCGCAGAGGCCTTCCGGATCGTCCAGCAGGACTTTCAGCACATGGCCCGGCGATAGCTGCGGATGGCCTTCCCGCATGGCGAGATTCTGGGCCGCCTGAACGAAACCCCGGGCGCGTTCGGTGTATTTTTCGAAATTCATCAATCATCCCTCCTCGGGTCCACCCGCCCTCCTGGAGGCACAGGCCAACCCTGCGATGTCGGACCCTCATCAATGAGGCATCCGCTGAGCTCCAAGATGGTGTGTCCCATTCGCCACAACAAGAGGGGGAACCGGCTCGCGGTGCTGGCATTGACCCCACGACAGTTGAGGAGGTTCCCATGACACGCGACCCGCGCTCAGAGGCCGAAAAAGCCCGTGCCGACCTCGCCCGCAATGCGGAGATGGGTTTGGGCGTGCCGCAAAGCCCGGCCGAGCAGCAGCCCTCCGTGACGCCGGAGACCTTCGGCGACACCACCGAGAACGGCCGGGTGATCCGGGACGATCAGGGGCCGGCAGCCAACGAGGCGGCCCGCGACATCGGCGATTCCACCGGCACCATCGCGACCTCCCGCGACATCCCTGTTTCGCGTCAGAACGTCAAAGCCCCGCCAACCCACCGCAGCGACGAGGAGGACGGCGTCCTCTCCCGCGCCAAGGAGTAAAAACAACATGGCTCTTTCCGATCTCTTTGCCCGTCTCAACCCCAGGAAGCGCAAAGCCGAGCAGGCTGAGAAGGCCCGCCAGGAACTGGTGGCCAACGCCGAGAAGGCCCTGCGCATGAAGCAGGAGGCTGGGCCTCAAGCCAACATTCCCGACCACCGGACCTCCCACGAGGGCATGCACCAGGATCCCCATCAGGTGGAGATCGATGCCTCCCGCGGCCGTGAAGCTGGTTTCACACCTCAGCTGAAGCGCTCCAAGGTCGCCCGCTCGGGGGATGCTTCGTAAGCCCGAATTCACGCGATTGAAAGCAGCAGAGCCCTGCCGAAAGGCAGGGCTTTTCTCATGGGAACTGCCGCCGAATGGTCTCACGACCTATGTTCGCGGCAGCCCCATTCAGCCGCGCTCATAGCTGTGCGGCAGAAGCTGCTCGAATTTCTGCCTGATGACCGCGTAGCACTCGCAGGAAGCGGCCTCGAGACCCGGCCGATCCGTGACCGTGATCATGCCTCTGCCCTGGCGGATCAGGCCCTTGTCCTGAAGAGCGCGGGCAACGTCACTGACCGTCGAGCGCTGAACCCCGATCATCTCCGCCAGGAACTCCTGGGTGAGCGGCAGATCAGGCTGGCCTGCTCTGTCTTGGGTCATGAGGATCCAGCGGCAGCACCGGGCTTCGACGCCGTGAACGGCGTTGCAGGCCACGGATTGGAGCGTTTGTGCCATGAGCGCCTCAGTAAAGCGCAGGACGAGATTCTGAATGGCCGGGCGCGCCGCCATGGCCTCGTGCATCGCATTGAGTTCGGCTCGCGAGGCCGTGCCGCTCAGCTGGACGATGTAGCGCCCGAACGATTGGCGGGTCACGAAGGCGCTCACCAGGCCGAACAATCCCTCGCATCCGAACGTCGCCATCTCGACGGACTTGCCGTCATGCATGATGGTGACAAGGGACACCATGGCATCGTGGGGAAAATAGGTATGCCCGATGGTCTCGCCGATCTCAAAGAGGGTCTGACCTCGCTGCAGGTCGACAATGGCGAGGTTCGGCTCGAGAAATGCAAAATCCTCTGGCGTCAGGGCGGCTAAAAGTCGGTTGTCCTGATGCTGCGGAGTTCTCCGAACCTGTGCCATGGCAGAGGTCCTGAATCAGCCGGGCTAAGCCCCCGCAGTTCAACGCGTCGATGATATGGTTCGGTCCATCGGCTGGAGAATTTGCAGGCACTGATCTCAGAACCCAGGCATGGCATTGGCGTCCACCTTGCTCGTCTTAAGCGGAAACCGTATCCATGGCTCCATGACCATCCGCATCGCCTCCCTCCAGCGCTATCCGGTGAAGGGCCTCTCGCCCGAGACCCTGTCCTCCGTCGCCCTCACAAAGGGCGACTACTTTCCCGGCGACCGGCTGTTCGCCATCGAGAACGGCCCGGCCGGGTTCGAGCCGGACAACCCGCAGCATCAGCCCAAGATCAAGTTCCTGATGCTCATGCGCAACGAGAGCCTGGCGCGGCTGAAAACCCGCTACATCGATTCCATCACAACCCTCTTCATCGAGCAGGGCGGGCGCGAGGTGGCGCGCGGCGATCTCTCGACCCCCGAGGGCCGGCTCGCCATCGAAGCCTATTTCCGTCGCTTCATGCCGAAGGAGCTGCGCGGCCCGCCGAAGGTGCTCACCGCTCCGCAAGGTTTCCGCTTCACCGATTCCCGGCGCGGTTTCGTCTCGCTCATCAATCTCGCGAGCGTGCGGGAGCTGGAGAATGTGGTCGGCGCACCGGTCGATCCGCTGCGCTTTCGCGGCAACATCCATGTGGAGGGTCTCGCGCCTTTCGCCGAGTTCGATCTCGTCGGCCAGGTGCTCACGGCGCCCTCAGGCCTGCGCCTGAAGGTCACCAAGCGCATCGAACGCTGCGCCGCCACCAACGTGGACCCGGACACCGGCATCCGCGACCTGGAGATCCCCAAGAGCCTCATGAAGGCCTATGGGCATTTCGACTGCGGCATCTATGCCGAGGTGATGAGCGGCGGATCGCTGCAAGAGGGCGACAGCCTCGAGCGCGAGCAGGCGACGCTGGCGCTTTAGAGGGATAGGTTGAAGTCTGCCGTGGAGCGGTCCCAGGTGATGCCCGTTCCGACCCTGATAGTGAGGCTGGGCGCGACGTTCACGCCTTGAACTCCGACGTATGCGTAAAGGACGCCGTTTGTCGAATCGTAATAGAGAGTGCCGGCGGCCATCGCCCCAGGGACACTCGTGCCATAGACAAGCGAGAACGTCTGGTCGCCCGCGCGGTCAGTAACCGGATCGATGTCGGAAAAATTGAGCAAGTCCGCGCTCTGACTGTCGATGCCGCCGGCCGGGTTGAAGTCGAAGTCGAAGATGGTATCGGACGAACCGGGGCTGAGGTCTGAGGCCGTGTAGGTGAAAATATCCCGGCCAAGCCCGCCTTCGAAAGTGTCGTTGCCCGTGTAGCCGTATAAGAGGTCTTGGCCTTCGCCGCCGATGAGGCTGTCGTTGCCGCCGAAACCGATCAGTCTATCGCTGCCTTCGCCGCCGATGAGGGTGTCGCCATCGCGGCCGCCCTCGAGGAAATCGTCGCCTTCGCCGCCGTTGAGGGTGTTGTTGCCGGTGCCAGTGCCGGTCTCGATTCCTTCGCTGCCGCTGCTGAGCCAGTCGCTGCCATCGCCGCCATCGAGGCTGTCGTTGCCCTCGCCGCCATAGAGGGTGTCGTTGCTGAGGCCGCCATTGAGCGTGTCGTTGCCATGGCCACCGTGGAGGGTGTCATTGCCATCGCCACCGTCGACTCTGTCGTTGTCATCGTTGCCATGGAGCATATCGTTGCCAAGGCCGCCGATGAGGGTGTCGTTGTTACTGCCGCCGGCGAGATTGTCGTCTCCATCGCCGCCATCGAGAGTGTCGTTGCCGACACTCCCATTGAGGGTATCTTTGCCGCCGCCACCGCCGCCATGGAGGCTGTCGCTGCCGATGCCGCCGGCAAGGCTGTCGTTGCCAAGGCCGCCTACAAGAGTGTCACTGTCGTCACCGCCATCGAGGCTGTCGTCGCCGTCCCCGCCATCGAGGCTGTCGCTACCGCTGCCGCCGAGAAGAGCATCGTTGCCGAGGCCGCCGATAAGGGTGTCGTTGTCGCCGCCGCCGTCGAGGTTGTCGTTGCCCTCGCCGCCGTCGAGGCTGTCAAAGCCGACGCTGCCTAGAAGGGCGTCGTTGCCGCTGCTGCCCAGGAGGGTATCGTTGCCGAGGCCACCGATAAGGGTATCGTTGTCACTGCCGCCATCAAGACTGTCGTTGCCTTCGCCGCCGTCGAGGCTGTCGAAGCCGATTCCGCCCAGGATGGTGTCATTGCCGAGGCCGCCGTCGAGCGTGTCGTTGTCGCCGCCTCCGTCGAGGCGGTCGTTGCCGCCGGCGCCGATGAGCGTGTCGTGACCCGCGCCGCCAACGAGTGTGTTGTTCGCGTCATTGCCGGTGATCCGGTTGGAAAAATCGTTGCCGGTGCCGGAGAGCGCCGCCGAGCCGAGGAGCTCGAGATTCTCCATGAAATCGCCGAGCGTGTAGGTGATCCAGGCGAGAACCGTATCGGTCCCGACGCCGCCGGCTTCGCGGGCCGTGTCGCCCGCATCATCGACCTCATACGTGTCGTCGCCTGCGCCGCCTTGAAGCATATCCGCTCCGGTCCCACCCCGGAGAGTATCGTTGCCGCTGTCGCCGACGAGGACGTCGTTGCCCTCACCGCCGATGAGGCTGTCGTTGCCGCCGCCGCCGATGAGGGCATTATTGCCCGCGTTGCCGGTGATCGTGTTGTCGAGGGCGTTGCCGGTGCCGTTGAATGCCGCGCCGACGAGCACGAGATTTTCGATGCTCGCACCGATCGTGTAATTGAGCGAGGCGCGAATCGTGTCGGTTCCATCTCCGGTCTCGGCAATCATGTCGCCTGCATCGTCGACTTCGTACGTGTCGTCGCCCACGCCGCCGTCGAGGCTATCGGCCCCCGCTCCGCCGATGAGAGTGTCGTTGCCATTGCCGCCCGTGAGACTGTCGTTGCCGGTACCGCCGTCAAGGCTATCGATGCTGGCACCGCCGTCGAGGGTGTCGTCACCGTCGCTGCCGGTGAGGGTATCGTCGCCCTCGCCGCCGACGAGGCTGTCATTGTCACTGCCGCCGATCAGGGTGTCGTTGCCCGCGCCACCGTCGAGGGTATTGTTGCCTTCGCCGCCTGTCAGAGAATTTGCAAGCGCGTTGCCGACAATCATGTTGTCGATGGCATTGCCTGTGCCGGCGATCGCGTCGCCAACCAGGACAAGCCGCTCGACATTGTCGCCGAGGACATAATCGACCGACGCTTCAACACTGTCATAGCCGTCACCGGTCGCCTCCAGGATCTCGTCGCTCGCATTGTCGACGCGATAGAGGTCGTTGCCGGCGCCGCCTTGGAGCACGTCCGCGCCGGCCCCTCCGTTCAGAGTATCGTTGCCTGCCTCGCCCTTGAGCGTGTTCGCGAGCGCATTGCCGGTGATCGTGTTGTCGAGGGCATTGCCGGTGCCCGACAGCGCCGCTCCGACCAGCACAAGGTCTTCGACGCCAGCGCCGAGGGTGTAGTTGATTGCTGCTGTGCGGACCGCGTCGACTCCGCCGCCCGCCGCTTCGACGATCACATCTCGTGCATCGTCGACGAAATAGACATCATTGCCTGCGCCGCCGTCCAGGGTATCGGCACCCGCGCCGCCGTCGAGCGTGTTGTTGCCGGCATTGCCGGTGATGGTGTTGGCGAGATCGTTGCCCGTGCCGAAGAGAGCGTTGCCGGTCAGCACCAGCCGCTCCATGTGAGCGCTGAGCTTGTAATCGATTGAGGCGTGAACCGTGTCGGTTCCGGCGTCTGCAGCTTCAGTGACTACGTCGCTCGAATCATCGACGTGATAGATATCGTCTCCAAGGCCACCGTTGAGAGTGTCAGCACCCATTCCGCCATCGAGCGTATCGTTGCCGAGGCCGGCTTCCAGCAAATCGCCGTCGCCGCCGCCATCGAGCCGGTCATGGCCATCGCCGCCTTGCAGCGAATCCGTCCCGGCGCTACCGCCGAGCGTGTCGTCGCCGGCTCCGCCGTCGAGGGTGTCGTTGCCGGCCTCTCCCTCGAGCCGGTTGGCGAGGCCGGTGCCTGTGATCCGGTTGGCGAGATCGTTGCCTGTCCCGAACAGGGCGCTGCCGAACAGGATCAGGTTCTCTACATGGGCACCCAGCGTGAAGCTCACGGAGGCCTGAACGGTGTCGATGCCCTCGTTCGCCTTCTCGGTGATCCGGTCCTGCCCATTGTCGACGATGTAGATGTCGTCGCCTTTGCCGCCGGCGAGCCGGTCGGCGCCGGCCTTGCCGTCGAGGACGTTCTTGCCGCTGTTGCCCGTGATCGTGTTGGCGAGGCTGTTGCCAGTGCCTTTCAAACTCTTGCCGCCGGTGAGCGTCAGGTTCTCGACCTGGGAGCCCAGGGTCCAGTTGACGGAAGACTTGACCAGATCGGCGCCGCCCCTGGCGCGTTCGATCACCTGGTCGCGGGCATTGTCGACAATGTAGGTGTCGTTTCCGATGCCGCCGATCATCCGGTCACGGCCCTTGCGGCCGTCGAGGAGATCATTGCCGCTGAGCCCGGATAGGCTGTCGTTGCCCGTGGTGCCGATCAGCCGGTCGGCCTTGGGCGTCCCTGTGACGCTGCGGGCATTCGATGCTGCGGCCAAGGTAGTGGCTGGATCAAAAAACCTGCCATCGTCTTTGATGTCCAGATCGAGGAGCAACCCCTTCTTCTTGGCCAAGGCAGAGGGGAGAGTGATCCAGCGCAACTTGGCCATAGCAGATCCTTCGGAGAATAAGCTTGGCCGTTAACATATGTTAAACGTTATTATGAATCAATTCCTTTCAGACCCTACGTCAGACAACAAAAAGGGAGAGCAATGCTCTCCCTTTTTGTACAGTCTTGTCGCGTAAGGCCTTACTCGGCGGCCGGGGTCTCGGCCGGATCCGGGGTGAAGCCCCCGTTCTCGGCATTGGCCGCGTCAATCATTTCCTGGCGGGTGCGGCGGCGGCGGCGCGGACGGGCGACTGCCTCGTCATTGGCCGCTTCCTGCATCACCGGCGCGGGGGCCGGAGCCTCCGTCTCGGCCGCCATCGGAGCGGGCGCGCGGACCGGGTTCGTCAGGAAGGCCGGCAGGGTGCCCTGGTCGGACGTCTCGTCATCCCGGCGGCGGTCGCGGGGCTGGAAGCGCTCGCGGCGCTCACCACGGTCGAAGCGGTCATTGCGCTCCGGACGGTCGCCACGCTCGGGACGATCCCCCCGGTCCTGAACACCACGATCCTGGCGGTCGTTCCGCTCAGGGCGATCCCCGCGGTCGAAGCGAGGCTGGCGCTGTTCATTGCGCTCGTTGCGCTCGCCGTTCTCGGAGCGGGCCTCGAAGGGCTGCTCGTCGCGGGGCTGGAAGTCCTGGCGCGGGCCACGGTCGCGGGGTTGGAAGCGCTCGCGACGGTCACCACGATCCTGGCGGTCCCCGCGATCGGGACGATCGCCGCGATCCTGGCGCTCGCCGCGATCTTGGCGGTCACCCCGGTCCTGACGGTCGAAGCGCGGCTGGCGCTCGGCCCGGTTCTCGTAAGGCTGCGGCTGTGAGCCGTAATCCGCCTCTTCTCCGTTGCCGAAGTCCTGGCCGCCCGCACGCTCGAAGTTCGGACGCTCACCCGGAGCGAAGCCTTCTTCCTCGTTGCCGTCCTCATCGAAGGACCGCTGCTGCTGGTAGCCGTATTGCTCGCGCAGCTGCTCCTGGGCCGCCGCGATGATGCGCAAATAGTGCTCGGCGTGCTGGAAATAATTCTCGGCCGCCACCGGGTCGCCGCTGGACTGCGCATCGCGGGCAAGCTGGCTGTATTTCTCGGCGATATGCTGAGCCGTGCCGCGGATCTTCACGTCCGGGCCGTTCGACTCATAGCTCTTCGTCAAGGGATTGGGACCCTTGTTGTTGTTACTGCGGTTGTTGTTGCTACGACCGCGCATACGCCTGTTTTGTCCTGGTCTCATTTTTCGCTCTACGAGCCTCGCTGGTTCTTTAAAGCCCACGCGATATGCAAGCCAATATTCAACGAACGGGCTTAACGCCCACCGTTCGCGTGGCAAACCGTCTGTCGTTCAGCCATAGCCTTTCAAAGGCTTGGCCATCCTTCAGTGTCGGGTTCAGGTGATCGCGCCAGGCCGTTCCGTTTAAAAGCCCCTGCCTGCGCGATTGATATCGTTTGGTCTTCCGGCATGCCCCTCCAGGGGCCACCGATTTATTTAGACCGAGGACGATCTCTACGCTTGAATCTAGCGGGTTCCTCTCGGTCCAACAAGGGCTATTTCCGACTTTATCCCACCCTGGGACAAGAAAGCCTCACCCGGGCCATCACAGTCGCTTCATGGCGACGCAGCGCGGGTTGCCTGATAGATCGTGTGCGATCCGCAGGATTTCAAGGCCATGGAGCCCGGCCAAGCTCGACAGGGCCTCGGCTTGGTCGTAGCCGATCTCGACCGCCAGCAGCCCCCCGGGAACCAGCAGCCGCTCCGCCTCGGCCAGGAGGACCCGGTAGGGCTCCAGCCCGTCCGGGCCCCCGTCGAGGGCCAGCCTCGGGTCGTGCTCCCGCACCTCCGCGTCCAGACCTGGGATCACCCCGGAGGCGATGTAGGGCGGGTTCGAGACGATCAGATCGAACGGGCCCGACACCGCATCGGCCCAGCGCGACAGGGCGAAATGGCAGCGGTTGCCAACCCGGTTGCCACAAGCATTGGCACGCGCTGTCACAAGTGCACCAAAAGACAGATCGACTCCAAGCCCCGTGGCATTCGGGAGTTCATGGAGCAACGCGACCAAAATGCAGCCGGAGCCGATGCCGAAATCCACGATCTTCAAGGGTGCCCGATGGTCGGGGAGCAGGTCGAGCGCCGTCTCGAGCAGGGTTTCCGTGTCGGGCCTGGGCACCAAGGTTTCCGGGGAGAGGCGGAAGGGCAGGCCCCAGAATTCGCGCTCCCCGACGATCCGGGCCACCGGCTCATGGGCGAGGCGCCTATTCGTGAAGGAGGCGAGGGTCTCGGCCTGCTCTGAGGTGAGAGGTGTGTCAGGCCAAGTGATAAGATCTGTCGCTGAGATGCCAAGAGCTTCGAGCAGGAGCAGGCGGGCGTCCAGGGCTGCGGTCTCGAACCCGGCCTCGCTGAGGGTCCGGCGCAGCGCCCTCAGAGCCTCAGTTCGGGTTTTCAAGGGTTTCGGCCCTCCCGGTAGCGCTCCAGCCGCTCCTCCAGGGTGCCGGTGTGCAGCTCGAACAGGTGGTTGTCGTCATCGTAGAAATAGAGCGAATCCCCCTCGCCCTCGACCCGGGGGCGGGATTCGCGGATCTCCAGCCCCAACGCCTCGATCCGTGTTCGGTACTCGTCGATAGCGAAGGCCGGGATCTTGAATGCGATGTGGTTGTAGGTCCGGGTGGCAAGGCTCTCGCCCTCCATCACGGCAATCCAGAGCCCGCCTACATCGAAGAATTTTTCACGGGACAGGGAGAAGGTGTCCTGGCCGGATGAATAGATTTCCCGACCGCCGAGCGCCCCTTCGACAATGGCCGTCATGCGGTCGAGGTCACGGGTGATCAGGGTAATGTGGCTGAGACCCTCGACCTTGCCCTCCACTTTGCTTTCGCTCATGCCGCTTGGTCCTGGGCGGCGAGCTGGGCTGCCTGATGTTCGGTCACGATAGCGTCGATCAGCTCGTCCAGCGCATTGCCCGCCATCACCTCCTCAAGCTTGTAGAGGGTCAGGTTGATCCGGTGATCGGTCACGCGCCCCTGCGGGAAGTTGTAGGTGCGGATGCGCTCCGACCGATCGCCGGAGCCCACCTGCGCCTTGCGGTCGGCGGCGCGGGCCGCGTCCTTGGCGGTGCGTTCGGCGTCGTAGAGCCGGGCGCGCAGCAGGGCCATGGCCCGGGCGCGGTTCTTGTGCTGGGAGCGCTCGTCTTGGACGAACACAACCATTCCCGAAGGGATGTGGGTGATGCGGATCGCCGATTCGGTCTTGTTCACATGCTGGCCGCCGGCGCCTTGCGCCCGCATGGTGTCGATCTTCAGGTCGGCGTCGTTGAGCGTGATATCCACGTCCTCGGCCTCCGGCAGCACGGCGACCGTGGCGGCGGAGGTGTGGATACGCCCTTGTGTTTCCGTATCCGGCACGCGCTGGACCCGGTGGACGCCGCTCTCGAACTTGAGCCGGGCGAACACGCTCCGGCCCTTGATCTCGGCCACCACTTCCTTGTAGCCGCCCGCCGTGCCCTCGCTTTCCGAGACGATCTCGACCTTCCAGCCTTTGAGGTCCGCATAGCGGGTGTACATGCGCAGCAGATCGCCGGCGAAGAGGGCGGCCTCGTCGCCGCCGGTGCCGGCGCGGATTTCCAGAATGGCGCTCTTCTCGTCCGCCTCGTCCTTGGGCAGCAGCATCAGGCGCAGGTCCTGGGCGGCCTTCTCCAGATCCTGGCGAGCCTGGGGCAGCTCGTCTTCGGCGAGCGAGCGCATCTCGGAATCCATCGACGGATCGTCGAGCATGGCCTGGAGGCCCTGCAGGTTGTCCTCCATCGCCCGATAGGTCCGGATGGCCTCTACCACGCCGTCGAGTTCGGCGAGTTCGCGAGAGAGGGCGACGAAAGTTTCAGGATCGGGCCCGGCATTGAGCGTCGCCGTGATAATGTCATGGCGGGCAAGAATAGCGTTCAGGCGATCAGAGGGGGGGGCAATCGACATCAGACCGGAATACCACGGGTTTCCGCAAAATGGGCGAGCTTCGGGCGCAGCGTCTGGCCGCCCCCGGCATTTTTGAGTTCCTCGCGGACCAGGGCGCTGACCTCCGCGACATTCATCTCCAGCAGCATGGCCTTGACCGGGCCGATGGACGCCGGGGACATGGAGAGCGAACGGAAGCCGAGGCCGATCAGGGCCATGGCCTCGAGGGGACGCCCGCCGACCTCGCCGCAGACCGTGGCCTGGCAGCCGGAGGCTTCGGCTTGCTCGGCCACCATGCTCAGGGCCCGCAGCATGGGCGCGCTCAATGGATCGAAGCGGTCGGCCACGCGCCGGTTCTCACGGTCGCTGGCAAACAGAAACTGCATCAGGTCGTTGGTGCCGAGCGAGATGAAATCGGCGCTCGCGCAGATTTCCTTGAGCTGGAACAGGAGGGACGGCACTTCCAGCATGACGCCGAGCTTGAGGTCCGACGGCAACGGATGGCCATGGTTGGCCAAGTGCGTCTTTTCCCGCTCCACATATTGCTTGGCGCGTTCGAACTCGTCGCAGGTCGCCACCATGGGAAACATGATCTTCAAGGGCCGTCCGGCCGCTGCCTTGAGCAGGGCGCGGATCTGGGCGCGGAGCAGACCCGGACGATCAAGCCCGATGCGGATTGCGCGCCAGCCCAGGGCCGGGTTCTCCTCCTCGACGGATTGCATGTAGGGCAGGATCTTGTCGCCGCCGATGTCGAGGGTGCGGAAGGTGACGGGCCGGTCGCCGGCCTCCGCGAACACCGTGCTGTAGAGGGCCTGCTGCTCGGAAGCCGAAGGCATGCGCTCGGCGATCATGAATTGCAGCTCGGTGCGGAACAGGCCGACGCCCGCAGCGCCAGTCTCGGCCAGGTGCGGCAGGTCGACCACGAGGCCGGCATTGAGCTGCAGGATGACCTCGACCCCGTCCTTGGTGACGGAGGGCACATCCCGCAGCTTGAGGTACTGCTCCTGCCGGCGGGCGCGCAGCCGCGCCTTCTCGGCATAGGCCGCCTCCACGTCCGGATTGGGCCGGATCTGGACCTCGCCGGCGGCACCGTCGACGATGATGGCATCGCCCGGTTCGGTGAGCGAGGTGGCATTCGAGACCTCGCCGACGGCCGGGATGCCGAGGGCCCTGGCCACGATGGCAATGTGGCTCGTCGGGCCGCCCTCTTCGAGCACGAGGCCGCGCAGGCGCGAACGGTCATAGTCGAGGAGCGCCGCCGGACCCATTGAGCGGGCCACGAGGATGGCGTTCTCGGGAAGGTTCTCGCGCTCGGTGACGAATTCCCGGCCCACCAGCCGGTGGAGCAGGCGGTTGGCGAGATCGTCGAGGTCGTGCAGGCGCTCGCGCAGATAAGGGTCCGTCTGGCGCAGCATGCGGGCGCGGTTGTCGGACTGTACCCGCTCCACGGCGGCTTCCGCCGTGAGGCCCGAGGTCACCGCCTCGCGCATGCGCCTCAGCCAGCCCTGATCGTGGGCGAACATGCGGAAGGTCTCCAGAACCTCCCGGTGTTCACCGTGATGGGCGACATCACCGCGCTCGATGAGCTCGTCGATGGACAGGCGCACCTCGCCGATGGCGGCATCGAGCCGCTTCAGCTCCGTCTCGATGTTCTCGGCGATGAGGTTCTTGACCACGACCCGCGGTTCGTGGAGCACCACATGGCCGAGGCCCACGCCGTCGGCCAGCGCCACGCCCTTCTGGTAGACCGGGCGGCGGAGCGCGATGCCGGTCTCGACCGGAGCCAGCGCCTGCAGCTCTCCCGTGGCGAGCATCTCGGCCACCACCATGGCGGTGGTCTGTAGGGCCTCGACCTCTTCCTCGGTGTAGACCCGGTAGGTGCGGTTCTGGACGACGAGAACACCGAGCGTGTTGCCGGCGCGCAGCAGGGGCACGCCCAGGAAGGCGTGGTAGATCTCTTCACCCGTCTCGGGCTTGTAGGAGAAGGCCGGATGGCTCTGGGCGTCGGACAGGGCCAGGGGCTCCGCCGTCGCGGCGATGAGGCCGACGAGGCCTTCGCCCGATCGCATGATGGTGAGGTGGACAGCCTCGCGGTTCAGGCCCTCGGTGGCAAAGAGCTCGAGCACGCCGTCGCCGCGCATCACATAGACGGAGCACACCTCCGCCACCATGTTCGCGGCGATTTGGGTGACGATCTTGTCGAGACGGTCCTGCGCCCCGACCGGCTCCGCCATGATCTCGCGGAGGCGGCGCAGCAGAAGGCGCGGACCGCCGGGAGCGCTTGGCATGAGCTTCTCTGTTCCCGTCCTATCAGGGCCGGCAGGGCGGACCGGCGGCCGGCATGGTCACTGTCGCAGCCCGACCAATCCCTCGTCAATCAGGCTTGATCAAGGCCGTATAGCGAGTGGAGCGTGCGAACCGCAAGCTCCGTATAGGCCGATTCGATCAGCACCGAGAATTTAATCTCAGAGGTCGTGATCGCCCGGATGTTGATGCCTTTGTCGGCCAAGGCCTTGAATGCCCGGGCGGCCACGCCCGCATGGCTGCGCATGCCGACGCCGATGGCCGAGACCTTCACCACGTCCGTGGCGCCCTGGAGCTCCTTGAAGGCAATCTCGGCCCTGTGCTCGTTCAGGAGCGCGCAGGCCCGCTCGTAATCGGCGGTCGGCACCGTAAACGTCAGGTCCGTGGTGGCCGCGTTGTCGGACACGACCTGAATGATCATGTCCACGTTGATGTTGGCCTCGGCCAGGGGCACGAAGATCGAAGCGGCGATGCCCGGCTTGTCGGCAATGTCCCGCAGCGTGATCTGGGCTTCGTCGCGCGAATAGGCGATGCCCGTGACAATCTGCTGTTCCATGATGTCTTCCTCGTCGCAGATGAGGGTGCCGAGCTTGGGATCGGCGGGATCGTCGAAGCTGGAGCGCACATAGGTCGGCACGCGGTGCATCATGGCGAGCTCCACCGAGCGCACCTGCAGCACCTTGGCCCCGAGCGAGGCCATCTCCAGCATTTCCTCGTAAGAAACCTTATCCAGGCGCCGGGCCTTGGGCACGATGCGCGGATCGGTGGTGTAGACGCCGTCGACATCCGTGTAGATGTCGCAGCGCTCGGCCTGGATGGCGGCGGCCAGCGCGACGGCGCTGGTATCCGAGCCGCCCCGGCCGAGGGTCGTGATGCGGCCTGTGGGCTGATGCATGCCCTGGAAGCCGGACACGACGGCAATTTCCTTGGCGTCGGTGAAGCCTTTGATGATCCCGGTGCCGTCGATGGCGGCGATACGGGCCGAGCCGTGGGCTTCCGAGGTCATGATCGGGATCTGCCAGCCCTGCCAGGACCGGGCCTTGAGGCCCATTTCCTGCAAGGCGAGCGCGAGGAGACCCGAGGTCACCTGCTCGCCTGAGGCGACGACCACGTCGTATTCCTTGGAATCGTAAAGCGCAGAGGCATCCTTGACCCAGCCGACGAGCTCATTGGTCTTGCCCGCCATGGCGGACACCACCACGGCCACGTCATAGCCGGCCTCGACTTCGCGTTTCACATGCCGGGCCACGTTGCGGATGCGCTCTACGGTGGCGACGGATGTTCCGCCGAACTTCATGACAAGACGGGGCATGGTCGAAGAAGGCCGTTAAGGGTTCAGGGAAAATTTTGCCCTTCGCGGCGCGAAAGGCGCGTATACATGACGGTAGGGCCGCGCCCTGTCAACGCGCGGGAATCAATTCTTTGACCTCAGGAATCAGGCTTCGATGACCCACGGCGTATCCACCACCATCGACCCCGCCGAGGTCGCTCGTTTCGACAAGATCGCCAGCACCTGGTGGGACCCGAAAGGCCCCATGAAGGTCCTGCACAAGTTCAATCCTGTGCGTCTGGCCTATATCCGCGACGAAGCCTGCCGCCGCTTCGGGCGTGACCCCCGCTCGGCCCGCTCGCTCGAAGGGCTGACCATCCTGGACGTGGGCTGCGGTGGGGGCGTGCTCTCCGAGCCGCTCGCGCGCCTGGGAGCAACCGTGACGGGGCTCGATCCTGCGCCCACGAACATCTCCGTCGCAAAGCTCCACGCGGAACGGGCAGGGGTGTCGGTTGATTACCGGAATGAGACCGTGGAAGCCGTGGTCGCGCGAGGGGAGACGTTCGACATGGTGCTCGCCATGGAGGTGGTGGAGCATGTGGCCGACCGGCAGGCCTTCGTGAGCGCCTGCGTTCAGGCCATGAACCCAGGCGGGGCTCTCGCCATGGCGACGATCAACCGGACCCTGCGCTCCTTCGCGTCCGCCATCGTGGGGGCCGAGTACATCCTGGGCTGGCTGCCCAAGGGCACCCACGAATGGGACAGGTTCGTCACCCCTGAGGAATTGACCGCCGCCATCGAAGGTGCGGGCTTTCGGGTCGATGACCTCAAGGGCGTTGCCTACAACCCCTTGAGGGACAGCTGGTCCCTGTCCCGCGACACGGCCGTCAATTATATGCTGCTGGCCTCGAAGGCTTGAGCGGCTGTTCCCGCGGCGCAACGCTGAGCACCAGATAGCCTGCCAGCGCTGAGAGGGCGGAGCCCATGAGCACGCCGATCTTGGTGGCGTCCCCCAGCTCCGGCTGGCCCGGGAAGGCGAGCGCCCCGATGAACAGGCTCATGGTAAAACCGATGCCGCAGAGCAGGGAAACGCCGTAGCATTGAGCGCGCGTTGCGCCAGCCGGGAGATCGGCGAGGTTGAGCCTGATCGCCAGCTCCGAGAAGGCGTAGACACCTGCCTGCTTGCCGATGAAGAGGCCTAAGGCAATGCCAAGCGGCAGGGGGCTTAAAATTGCATCGAGTGAAAGCCCGGACAGGGACACGCCCGCGTTGGCGAGGCCGAAGATCGGGATGATCGCATAGGCCACAGGCCCATGCAGGGCATGCTCAAGCCGGTGAAGGGGCGCGTCCTCGGCACGTGTCTTCTTCGGGGCAGCCTGGAGCGGAATGGTGAGCGCCAATGCGACGCCCGCCAGCGTGGCGTGGATGCCCGATTTCAGAACGAAGAACCACAGCACCGCGCCGACGGCGAGATAGGGCAAGAGCGACACGATCCCGAAGCGGTTGAAGGCCACCAGCACGACGAGGCAGAGGGCAGCCGCGCCCAACATCGTCAGCGACAGGTCGCTTGTGTAGAACAGGGCGATGATGATGATCGCGCCGAGATCGTCGAGGATCGCCAGCGCCGTCAGGAAGATCTTGAGGGAGGTCGGTACCTTCGAGCCGAGAATTGCCAGGACGCCAAGCGCGAAGGCAATGTCGGTAGCGGCCGGGATCGCCCAGCCGGAGCGGAGATGCGGCTCGTTCCATGTGATCGCCAGATAGACGAGCGCCGGCACGACCATGCCGCCGAGGGCCGCAATGCCGGGCAGCATGCGCCGCGGCCAGGTGGAGAGCTGGCCGTCCAGCATCTCGCGCTTGATCTCGAGCCCCACCAGCAGGAAAAACACCGCCATGAGCGCGTCGTTGATCCAGTGCAGGACGCTCAGGCCCAGGACATAGGTTTTGAGCAGGCCGAAATAGGTGTCCGCCAGGGGCGAGTTGGCGATCACGAGGGCGATCACCGTTACGCCCATGAGGATCATGCCGCCGGAGGCCTCGCTGTCGAAGAACCGGCGCATCAGCGAGATGCGTCGGGTGGGCCTCACGTTGCTTTTCGGCCGATCCATCCGTGACTCCTTATCGAGCCCAACTGGTCTTATGGGGAACGGTTCGGATAAACCGCCTGCAACCGATTCCGTCTAATAACAAAACCAGGAGCAACTCTGCGGAATCAGGCTGTCCTGGCAGCCACGTACCGGCGTCGGGTGCCCAGCACCGTCTCAAGGGTGACGGGCCGGTAATCCCAGGCATCCACGCCCACATCGTATTGCCGGGTCTGGGGTTTAAGCTTGCCATGGGAGTGGCCATGCAGGTCGATCCAGCCGCGGCCCATGTTCTTCCAGGTGCGGAAGGCGTAATGGCACATCACCACCGCATGGCCGTCGAGAATCAGTTCGGCATAAGCTTGCACACTCTCCCAGCTCTTGGCCACAAGGGTTGCCGCGCCGTCGTTGTTGCCGGTGATCAGGTGCTTGCGGCCGTTGAGGAGCCCCAGCAACTCGTCAATCCGCTCCGGGCGCACATGAAGGGCAAAGTCGCCCAGATGCCAGACCTCGTCGTCGGGCGAGACAACCGCGTTCCAGTTGGCGATGAGCGCCTCATCATGTTCGGGGATCGTCTTGAACGGGCGCTTGTCGATGCGCAGCACCCTGGGATCGCCGAAATGGGTGTCACTGGTGAAAAAAGTCGCCAAATCAGCCCCTGCCACTGGCCTCTCTTGAGTCAATCTAGGAGGTTGAAACGTCGACCCTGGAACAGAGTTCAGTCCGATCATGAAGAACCGGAGCGGTCGATCCTGCCGAAAATGCTTCCTTAAGGTAAGCTATGCTATGTCGGATCTGCATCTTGCTGAATCGAGACAATAAAAGTCCCCAACAGCTAGGCTCGCTGTAACTGAGATGCATCCTGCAGGGCAATCTTGCCATCACTGCAACCTTGAGGGGCAAATCTTGAAGACCATCACCAGCCTTACCATGGCCGGCTTTCTTGCCATGTCTGCTTTCAGCGCGGCGAATGCTGCCAACCGGCATGTCGATATCGTCAACGATACGGGAATGACCATGGCGGAGTTCTATGCCTCTGCCACCGGAACCGACGACTGGGAAGAAGATATCCTCGGCTCGGACACCTTGGCGAATGGGGAAGTGTTCGACATCGACATCGATGACGGCTCGGGAGCGTGCAAGTTCGACTTCAAGGCGATCTTTACCGATGGCTCCTCCCATGTAAGGCGCGCCGTCAATGTCTGCTCCATCTCGACATTCACCTATCAGCGCTGAGCCTCTGGCTCCGAGGGTCCCCAGTGGGAGACAACACATGATCAAATCCAAGCTTTTCGGACTGGCCCTGATGGGCCTTGCCATGGGCGTGAGCCTTCCGGCCGTGGCCGGCGGCCCTGGCGTCTATGCGGTCAAGGGCAATAACGGCGAACCAGACAGCGATTACACCGGAACGCTGACCATCGTTCAGACGAGCAAGGATACGTTCAAGCTCACCTGGAACATCGCCGGCGAGAAGTACGATGGTTTCGCGATCGGCGACGAGCGCTTTCTCGCGGCGAGCTTCACCAGCAAAGGCTCCAGCGGGACGGCGCTTCTCGTCGAGGACGACGAGAACAAGGGTGGCTACAAGAGCATTTGGGCCTTCAAGGGGGAGACCCAACTCGGCGTCGAGCTGATCACGCCGAAGAAATAGACTGTCTTAAAAACGGTGGGACGGCGGGGCGCCGCTCCTAATTCCTGTCGTCAGGGACAATCGGCAGAGGAAGCACGTCGATGCCTTCCTCCAGGAGCGCTCGCGCCTCGGCAAGGTCCGCCTCGCCGTAGATCGAGCGCTCCTCCGCTTCGCCGAAATGCATCTTGCGTGCTTCCTCGACGAAGTCCTTGCCCACGTTCTCGGAATTCTTCATCACGTGCTCACGCAACGCCCGCAAAGCCGCCCGCAATTCGCGTTCCCGATCCGAGAGAACTGCCATGGCCTGCGGCTCTGGAGCCGGTGCATCCGGCGCCTTGTCCGTGCGCGCGACGGACGGGGCCATGATCTGCTTCTCGACCTTGGCCGAGTTGCAGAACGGACAGGTCACGAAACCGCGCTTGCGCTGCGTCTCGAACGCGTCGCTTGAGGGAAACCAGCTCTCGAACTCATGGGCCTGCTCGCAGGCCAGGGCGTACTTGATCATGTCCTGGTGAGACGTAAGGATTCATACCTGGAAAGGGAAGGGGATCAGGCGGTGGCCGCCCGATCCGTCTCGATGGTGGGGACGATCTCGACCTTGAAGGGGCGGGCGTTCTTGAGGGTCGGAATGCGGCCGCGCACCTCCGCCACGAGGGCGGTGTCGATCTCGGCCAGGAACACGCCGGGCTCCGTGCCACCTTCCGCCAGAATGCGGCCCCAGGGATCGACGATCAGCGAATGGCCGTAGGTCTCGCGCCCGTCCTCGTGGAGTCCCGCTTGCGCGGCGGAGATCATGAAGGAGCCGGTCTCGATGGCACGCGCCCGGTGCAGGATATGCCAGTGCGCCTCGCCGGTCTGCTTCGTGAAGGCAGCCGGCGCTGACAGGAATGAGGCTCCGTTCTCGGCGAGCGCCTTGTAGAGGGCGGCAAAGCGCACGTCGTAGCAGATCGTCATGCCGAGATAGCCCCAGGGCGTCTCGGCGGCCACAGCTGAGGAACCGCCCGTATAGGTGGCCGATTCGCGCCAGCTCTCGCCGTTCGGTAGGTCCACGTCGTAGAGGTGGATCTTGTCGTATGATGTGATGATCTCGCCGCCCTGGTCGATCAGGAAGGCCCGGTTGGCGACCTTGTCGCCCTCCTTCACGGCGATGGAGCCGATCTGAATCAGGATGCCTCGCTCCCGCGCCACCTCGCGAAGCGCCGCCAGTACAGGATCCTGCGCCTCCGGCCCGACCTTCTCGAATAGCTCGGCCCGATCCCGGCAGACGAGCGACGTCATCTCCGGCGTCTGGGCGAAATGCGCGCCCTGGTCCGCCGCTTGGCGCACGAGGGCCACGGCAGCGTCGCGGTTTTTCAGGACATCGCGCCCGGAGCGCATCTGGATGCAGGCGGCGGTGAAGCGGGCTGGGGTCATGGGTAATCGGTCTCCGTCAGGCCTGCAATAACGGCTCAAGCTGGCCCCTGTCATCAAGATCATACAGGTCATCGCAGCCGCCGACATGCTTTTCGCCGATGAAGATCTGCGGCACGGTCGAGCGGCCCTTGGCCTTCTGAATCATCTCGGCCCTGGCTTCGGGCTTCTTCTCGATATCGATCTCGGTGAATTCGGCACCCTTCTCGGTGAGGAGCTTCTTAGCGGCCGAGCAATAAGGGCACCAGCTCTTCGTGTAGATCGTGATGGCAGACATGGCAGAGAGTTCTCCTGTGGTCGGGAGGATATAGGAAGCTTTGCACCTCCTTCACAACTCCTTCACCACCCGGGCGAAGGCCAGAACGTCGACGGAGGCCGCCCCGCCGCGCAGGAGCGCCCGGGAGGCGGCGTTGGCCGTGGCCCCGGTCGTGAGCACGTCGTCGACGAGGAGCACCCGCTTGCCCTGCAGCCGCGGCTTGGCGTCTACCGGCACTCGGAAAGCACCCTGCAGGTTCTCCTGCCGCTGCGCCTTGGTGAGCCCCACCTGTCGACGGGTGCGCTTGACACGAGCGAGCAGGAAAGGATCGCAAGGCACCCCGCTCTCCGTTGAGAGGGCTTTCGCCAGTGCCATGGCCTGGTTGAAGCGCCGCCACCAGAGCCGCCAGCGGTGGAGCGGCACAGGCACGATCACATCCGCCTCCGCCAGAAGCTCTGCCCCGGCCCGTGTCATCATTCCGCCGAGTGCGCGGGCGAGTTCGAGGCGGTCGTTGTATTTCAGGCGATGAACGAGGAGGCTTGCGGTGCCGTCATATTCGGCGACGGCTCGAGCCCGCTGAAACACCGGCGGATCTGCGATGGCCGCCGGCGAGAGCAGGGGCTGGCCGAGATCGACCGTAAACGGCGTTCCGAGCCGCTCGCAATAGGGGCGCTCGATAAAGCGCACCCCCGACCAGCAGGTCGCGCAGAGACTGTGAGGCTCCCCCGTGGCGGCTTGGCAGGCGATGCAGGTCGGTGGGTAGAGAAGGCTCAGAGCCAAGCGCCAGGCCTCCTGCGCTCCACGACGGAGGCGGGCGCGGAGTTGGATCGGCTCAACGTGGAGAGGCTCGCTCATGGGCGAAGCTTAGCCGATGAACCTGGAGTGGACGAGCAGGGATTCTCCGGATTTACGAGCACTGGTGTCATTCCCAGCCGGAGCGCAGCGGAGGGGAAGGGAATCCATAGCGCTGAGCGTGTGAGTGGATCCCCTTCCCGGTCCTGAGGAACCGCCGGGGATGACAGGCATGTGCTCCAAAAAGTTCTTGGTTCTTCTGAATTCACACGCCATATCCAGCGCCTCATGAGCACGCCTCTCGTCTTCGACCGTCCCCTCGTCCGTCGCCGCCTGTTCCGTGCGCTGCACCAAGGCTATGCCGATTTCCTGCTGGTCCGCGTTGTCGAGGATCTGGAGGAGCGGCTCTCGACCGTGCTGCGGGAGTTTCCGCTTGCGCTCGACGTAGGCACCCCCACTCCGGTTGCGGCAGAAGCCCTACGCCGGAGCGGGCGCGCCGGGACGGTGATCCGCCTGTCGCCGGTGCCGGAACCGGGAAGCATCCTGGGCGACGAGGAGCGGCTGCCGTTCTCGGGCGAGCGCTTCGATCTCGCCGTGTCGCTCCTCTCGCTGCATTCCGTCAACGACCTGCCGGGCTCCCTCATTCAGATTCGGCGTTCTCTCAAGCCCGACGGCCTCTTCGTCGGGGCGTTGCTCGGCGGGAGCACGCTCACCGAGCTGCGTCAGTCCCTCACCCAGGCCGAATCGGAGGTGGAGGGCGGGGTCAGCCCCCGGGTGGCGCCCTTCGCAGATCTTCGCGACATCGGCGGCCTGCTACAGCGGGCTGGCTTTGCCCTGCCAGTGACGGATTCCGATATCGTCCGGGTGCGCTATGCCAATGCCTTCGCGCTTATGCGCGACCTGCGCCGGATGGGACTGACCAACGCGCTGAACGACCGCCGCCGGACCCCGCTGCGGCGCGCCACCCTGATGCGGACGGCAGAGATCTACGCAGAGCGCTTCGGTGAGCCTGACGGCCGGATCCCGGCGACCTTCGAGATCGTCTGGCTCTCCGGCTGGACGCCGCATGAAAGCCAGCAAAAGCCCTTGCGCCCCGGCTCCGCCAAGGTGCGGCTGGCCGATGCGTTGGGCGTGAAGGAAGGCGTTCCCAAATCTGAATCCAAGCCTGGCAAGGATTAGCCGGCCTGCCCACGCCTTGGGGTGCAACCAGGTTGCCCTATCTTCATTCTCCAGAGAGCCTGTCTTGGAGAAGGAAGTGCCATGAGGGAGCCCGGCCCGGATCACCCGATCACCATCACGCAGAACCCGCATCGCATCCGGGTCATGCTCGGCGGCTTCATCGTCGCGGAAACCACGCAGGCGCTCACCCTGCAGGAGGCGAACTACCCGCCGGTGCAGTACATCCCACGCGAGGATGTGCACATGGACCTCCTGGACTCGACCGATCACCACACCCATTGCCCCTTCAAGGGCGAGGCCTCCTACTTCACCGTCAATGGAGGCGGGCTCGTGCGGGAGAATGCGGCCTGGAGCTATGAGCAGCCGTTTCCTTCGGTGGCCAGCATCAAAGAGCATTTGGCTTTCTATCCGAACAAGGTGGATGCCATCGAGGAGTTCGAGGATTAGGACGTTCTCCTAAGGGTGTAAGGGATCCGGGTTGCTGCCTCGGCAAGCACGAGGCATCTTCGGCGCCAGAGGAAATATCCATGTCGCCCTTCACCTTCAACACCACTCCGTCCCTCGTCTTCGGTTCCGGCAGCATCGCGCGTCTCGGCGAGATCGCGGCTCATCGTCTCGGGCCTCGCGTGGCGCTCGTCACCGATGTAGGTCTCGTGAAAGCCGGGCTCATCGCGTCGGCTCTCCGCGCTCTGGAGGAGGCAGGCATCGCCGTCGACGTGTTCGATGCGGTCGTGGCCGATCCGCCGGAAGACGCGGTGCTCGCAGCCGTTGCGAAAGCGAAGGCGTTCGACGCGCGCGCCGTGATCGGCTTCGGTGGCGGCTCCTCCATCGACGTGGCAAAGCTCGTGGCGCTGCTGGCTGCCGGCGGCGAGGCCCTGTCCGACATCTACGGCGTGGGGGTCGCGAAAGGACCGCGCCTGCCCCTGCTCGCCATTCCCACCACCGCAGGCACGGGATCGGAGGTGACGCCGATCTCCATTGTGACCACCGGCGCACACGAGAAGAAGGGCGTCGTGTCGCCGCTCATCATCCCAGACATCGCGCTGCTCGATCCCGATCTCACGCTCGGTCTTCCGCCGCATGTGACGGCCGCCACCGGCATCGACGCGATGGTGCACGCGATCGAGGCCTATACCTCGACGAGTGCCAACAACAATCCGGTCTCGCAGGCACTGGCCAAGGAGGCGCTGCGCCTGCTCGGGCGCAACATCGAGCGCGCGGTGCATCAGGGACAGGATGGGGAGGCGCGCTCCGCCATGCTGCTGGGCTCCATGCTGGCGGGCCAGGCGTTCGCCAATTCCCCGGTCGCCGCCGTGCATGCCCTGGCCTATCCCATCGGCGGGCATTTCGGCATTCCGCACGGGCTCTCCAACGCCCTCGTGCTGCCGCATGTGCTGCGCTTCAATGCAAGCGCTTGCGAGCAATCTTACGCGGAGCTCGCCCCTTACGCCTTCCCGGAGCTCGAAGGCCGCACAACGGGATCGGCCTTCGTCGAGGCGCTGGCCTCTCTGTGCACCAAGGTGGGCTTGCAGCCGCGCCTGCGCGACGTCGGCATTCCGCAGGAGGCTCTGCCGATGATGGCCGAGGATGCGATGAAGCAGACGCGTCTTCTGGTGAATAACCCACGCCCGCTTAGCCTTGATGATGCGCGCGCGATCTACGAAGCGGCCTGGTGAACGTCCCCATGTCGGACCGTCCCGCGCGCCCTGAGCGCTCCGCCTTCAAGTTCTTTCGCCCCATCGCCACCCGCTGGATGGACAACGATGCTTATGGGCACGTGAACAACGTGCATTACTACTCGTATTTCGACAGCGCCGTGAACGGCTGGCTGGTCGAGAAGGGGTTGCTCGCGATCACCAAGAGCCCTGTTGTCGGCCTCGTGGTCGAGTCGGGCTGCACCTATTTCGAGAGCGTGGCCTTTCCCGACGCGCTGGAGGCCGGGATTGCGGTGGCGCATCTCGGGCGCTCGTCGGTGCGCTATCGGATCGGAATCTTCAAGCAAGGGGCCCGAGCGGCGGCCGCGCAGGGCCACTTCGTCCATGTCTATGTGGACCGGAAAACCCAGACACCGGTGGAGATCCCAACCGAGACGCGCGCCATACTCAGCGAGCTGATCTGATCCGCCCGCTCAACGACACGAGCGCCACGCCGGTTAGCACGACGGCACCGCCGATGATCTCGCGCAGACCGATATGCTCGTTGAGGAAAAGGACGGCAAGGGTCACCGTCCAGACCGGCTGGAGATAGCCGACCATCGAGGCCCGGGTCGGACCGGCGCGGCGGATGAGCCGCATGAAGAGCAGGATCGGCAGGGCGGTCGAGACGATGCCGAGCGCCAGCAGCGAAACCGCACTGTCCGGCACCGCTGCAAAGGCGGAAGGGCCTGCAAAGACGAGGGCCAACGCGGTTGCCGGAATGGCGGAGCATATCTGCTGACCGAGAGCGAGGCGGGCCGGGTCAGCATGCTTGATCGAGCGGACATAGAGATTCGCGGCGGCATAGCTGAAGGCGGTCGCCACCATGGTGAGCACCCCCCAGGCGCTGATGCCGCTGTCCGGCAGGGCCGCAGGTCCAATGAGAATGCCCATGCCTGCAAGGCCGACGACGACACCCACGAAGCGCCGCGGGGTCAGCCGTTCGTCCGCGTAAAGCAGGTGCGACAGAATCGCGACGATGAGCGGCCCCGAGGCCTGGATCATGGCCGCCGGAGCGGTTCCGATTTGGGTCAGCGCATGCGCCGTCAAGACGTTCGGGATCCAGCCGTTGAAGGCGCCGAGCACCACCCAATGGTGCCATTGGCCATGGTCGGGACGGAAGCTTTTGGCCTGTACGGCAAACCACAAGGCCAGGGCGGACGCGCCAATGAGGCCGCGGATCGATGCCAGCACGAAGGGGTTTATGCTTCCGCTGAGCTTGATGAACAGGAACGAGGTGGACCACAGCATTGAGCAGACGAGAAGGTTCGTCGCCATGAAGACCGGGGTCGGAGCTGTGGGAAGCGCGGCGGCTTCACCCTGTGCGGCGGACATGGGCGCCCTCAGACCAGGAGATCGACGAGGAAGGGGATCAGCGGCTCATCGGCTGGCGGCATGGGGTAAGAGCGCAGCTCCTGCGGCTTTACCCATTTCAGCCCCTGTCCCTCCATCGGCTGCACCAAGCCCTCCCAGCGACGGCAGATATAAAGCGGCATGAGCAGGTGAAAGGTCTCGTAACCGTAGCTCGCGAAGGTCAACGGCGCGAGGCAGGGTTCCTTCACGATGATCCCAAGCTCCTCGCGCAACTCCCGGATCAGCGTCTCCTCCGGCCGCTCGCCCGGCTCGACCTTGCCGCCGGGAAACTCCCACAAGCCCGCCAGCTGCTTGCCCTCCGGCCGCTCGGCCAGAAGGATGCGGTTGTCCGTGTCGATCAGGGCGACGGCGACGACGAGGGTGAGTTTGAGAGGGGGCACGTCGGAGATCCGCTTGGGCGCGTAGCGTGAGAGGTCGGGCCGGTTCTTAGCCTGATTTCCGGGCCGGAGCGAACTGAAATCTGGTGTGCGTGACGGCACAGGTTCGGCGTGAGCGCCCGATTCACCTTTTTGCTGAAAATGCGTCTCGGTATAAATCAGTTCATGTTACTAAATTACGCATATGACAACGCAAGGAGGTCTCCAATGAGCAAACATCTCTTCCTCGTGGCAGCAAGCCTCGTAAGCTGTCTGGCCCTTGGATCCGCTGCGGAGGCTCAGGATTGCTCAGGGGCGCCGGTCTACTTCAGCGGCGAGATCGTAGAGATCGAAAGCGCAATGACCGTGAAAGCGGGGAAAGGCTGCTTCTTCAACATCAGTGGCATTCCGGGTGCGCTCACCGAAACGGTGATTTCGCAAAAGCCTAAAGTCGGCAGGGCAGGCGTCGAAGGTCTCAAGCCCTATTACCTCGCCAAGCCCGGCTATCAAGGCGCTGACGAATTCGCCTACACCTTTATAGGGCAGGGGCAGTATGGCGGGCCGATGAAGGTAACCATCCGGCGGAAAATCACCGTTGTTCCTTAACCTTGCTGAAACACAAAGAACTCATCGATTTCCAATCGGCCGGATAGATACAATCAAGATTGTATCAAATAAAGGTCAAAACACAGCTTGTGGGGGCACATGCGACACCTGATTGCGATCGCTACTTCGATTTTCCTATTCTATTCGACCAACGATGCGCAGGCACAACTCCTGCAGGGCAAAAATTGCTCCTATCCTGCTTTTCGAACCGCACAGGGAGAAACTGCCGATCTGGAGATGACGGTTAGAGCCGGAAAACCATGCAGGATTACTTTGGGTGGCTCGCTTGCTGCCATTTCCGAAGCGCGAATCCTAAACAAGGCGTCTATTGGATCTGCGACTGCGCAGGGAACATCTGTGATTTATTTGGCAAGGGCTGGGTTCACCGGTTCGGATCAGTTTACGTGGGCTTGGGTCGGAAAAGACCGGTGGGGCAGTGACAGGACGTGGCCAGTTCAGGTCACTGTCAAAGTTATTCCTTAGCCGCTCAGCCGAGGCAGCATTCAGCTCCGGTAGTCGCCGTTGATCTCCACATAGGCCTTGGTGAGGTCGCAGGTCCACGCGGTGGCCTCACCGCGGCCGAGGCCGAGATCGACGCGGATCGTGATCTCGTCGCCCTTCATATAGGTGGAGGTTTTGGCCTCATCGTAGTCCGGATCGCGGGCGCCCTTCACGGCGACGCGGATGTCGCCGAACCAGATCGCGAGCTTGTCCCGCTCGGCGGGCTCGCCCGCTTTGCCCACCGCCATGACAACGCGGCCCCAATTGGCATCCTCGCCGGCGACCGCGGTCTTCACCAGGGGTGAGTTGGCAATCGCCATGGCAATGCGCTTGGCGGACGTTGCGCCCGTGGCGCCGGTTACCTTCACAGTGACGAACTTGCGCGCGCCCTCGCCATCGCGGGCGACCTGCTGGGCGAGGTCGCAGAGCAAGCCCTCGAGCGCGGCGCGGAACTCCTTGAGGCGCCGGTCGCTCGGCAGCGAAATGGTGGGCGCTCCCTTGGCGGCGGCCGTGCCCGTGGCGAAGAAGAGCAGCGTGTCGGACGTGGAGGTGTCGCTGTCCACCGTCACGCAGTTGAAGCTCTTGTCGGCGCCCTTCTTCAGCAGAGCCTGCAGCGCAGGGGCGTTGATGGGCGCATCGGTGAAGATGAAGGACAGCATGGTCGCCATGTCGGGGGCGATCATGCCGGCGCCCTTGGCGATGCCATTGATCGTCACGTCGACACCGCCGATCTTCGCCGTGCGGGTCGCCACCTTCGGGAAGGTGTCGGTGGTCATGATGGCCTTGGCGGCATCCGTCCAGCCGGTGGATTTCGCCTTCTTCTCGCAGGCCGCGAGGACGCCCTGGAACTTGGTGGCATCGAGGGGCTCGCCGATGACGCCGGTGGACGCGATGAAGACCTGTGAGGCGCGGCAGCCCGCAGCCTCGGCGGCGATATCGGCGGTGAGCTTGACTGCTTCCGCGCCTTTCTTGCCTGTAAAGGCGTTGGCATTGCCCGAGTTGACCACCAGCGCCCGCGCGGTGCCTTTGCTCAAATTCTTGCGGCACCAGTCGACCGGGGCCGAGGGGCATTTGGAGCGAGTGAAAACACCTGCCACGGCCGTGTCCTTCGGCAACGTCACATAGAGCACGTCCGTCCGGTTCTTGTATCGGATGCCGGCTTCTGCCGTGGCGATCCTGACACCCTCGAGCGAGGGAAGCGTCGGAAACGACGTGGGCGCGAGCGGAGACACTGTCTTGGACATGGAGGACCCGGGCAAGAGCTGTTGGGATACGACGTTGCGAGCGCGACCTGTGGTTTTTTAACGCTTTTTGTCAAGTGCAAGCTTCAGCGAACGTCATTGTACGCAACGCTGCGCGACTTCGCCCTTGGTCGTTACTGGATAGGGATTTCCGCCTTCGAGGGGATGACAGCGAGAGTGTCCTCAAACGAAAAGGGCGGCCCGAAGGCCGCCCTGAACTTTTCTGAAGCTGAAGACCTTACGGCTGCTTCTGCTCGACGAGATTGCCCTTGTCGTCCAGGCGCTCGACCTTGGCGTTCTTGCGCAGGCCGAGGATCAGATCCTGCTGGGCCTTGCGGGCGAGATAGGTTTCCACCTGATCCTTGGTCTCCTCGAAGGTCGGGGCCGGCTTGTTGCGCTTCTCCTCGACCTTGATCACGTGCCAGCCGAACTGGCTCTTGACGGGATCGGAGATCTGGCCGGCCTCCATCTTGAAGGCCGCTTCGGCGAAGGGCTCGACCATGCGGTCCTTGGTGAAGAAGCCGAGGTCGCCGCCGTCGGTCTTGGAGCCTGGGTCCTTGGAGACCTCGCCGGCCACCTTGGCGAAATCCTCGCCGCCCTTCACGCGGGTTGCGATCTTCTTGGCGTCGTCCTCGTTCTCCACCAGGATGTGGCGGGCCCGGACCTCCTGCTCGGCCGGCACGCTCTTGACGGTCTCGTCATAGAGCTTGCGGGCAGCCTCCGGGGTCACGGCCTTCTTGGACTCCTGCTCGAGGTATTCGTCGAGAAGGGTCTTGTCCCGGTTATAGGCGAGCTTGCGGGCGAATTCGGCCCCGCTGCCGACCTTGGCGGCCTCGGCTGCCTTGGCACCGAGCTTCAGGTCGATCAGGTAGCCGGTCAGAAGCTCGCGCTTCTGCTCGTCGGGGACGTTGGGCATCTGCAGGGCCGAGTCCTCGGCCGCGATGGCCAGGTCGCCTTCCGTGATCTCGATGCCGTTAACGCGGGCCACCACCTTGGCGGGGTCGACCGCCGGCACGGCGGCCGCCGAGGTCGCGGGAGCCGGCGGGGTCGGAGCAGGAGGGGTCTGGGCAAGGGCAGGGCCGGCCAGAAGCGGCAAGGCGGCGCCGAGGGTCAGAAGGCTCTTCCGAACGTTAAGTGAGCGATTCATTAATGTTTCCTCTGGTGAGCGTGATCGCCCACGGACAGCGACGATCAGATGGCCGAATGTGTTTACGTTTGCAAGTGATGGCATATTTATGTCACAGCATCGCCGCTCGCGGGGTCTTGAAGGCCCTTCCGGGCGGCCCTTGAGGCTGCGCCACTCAGGCACAGCCTTTAAGATGCACTCTGGCATAATTAGGTCTATAAGGCGGCGCAAACGCCCCTTGTCTCTTTACGGAATTTCGAAGGCTCCCGATGTTCGGTTCTCTCGCGAAGAAAATCTTTGGCTCGGTCAATGATCGCCGGCTGAAGTCCTACCGGCCCAAGATCGCGGCCATCAACGCGATGGAGGCCGAGCTGGAGGCCCTGTCCGACGAGCAGCTCCGCGCCCGCACGGAGGACTTCAAGGCTCAGCTCGCGGCAGGCCAAACCCTAGACGACATCCTGGTGCCGGCCTTCGCCACCGTTCGCGAGGCGGCCAAGCGGACGCTGGGCCAGCGCCACTTCGACGTCCAGCTCGTCGGCGGCATGGTCCTCCACGAGGGGTCGATCGCCGAGATGCGCACCGGCGAGGGCAAAACCCTGGTGGCGACGCTCCCGGTCTACCTGAATGCGCTCGCCGGCAAGGGCGTGCACGTGGTGACGGTGAACGATTACCTCGCCAAGCGCGACTCGGAGTGGATGGGCCAGATCTACCGCTTCCTGGGACTGTCCGTCGGCGTGATCGTCCACGGGCTCGACGATGTGGAGCGCGCCCAGGCCTATGCGGCGGACATCACCTACGGGACCAACAACGAATACGGCTTCGATTATCTTCGCGACAACATGAAGTACGAGATGGCGCAGATGGTCCAGCGGGGCCACAACTTCGCCATCGTGGACGAGGTGGACTCGATCCTGGTCGACGAGGCCCGCACGCCGCTGATCATTTCCGGTCCGCTCGATGACCGCTCCGACCTCTACAATGCCATCGACGTGGTGATCCCGCGTCTCGACAAGAGCGATTACGATCTCGACGAGAAGCAGCGCTCCGTGTCGCTCACCGAAGACGGGACCGAGAAGATCGAAGGGCTCTTGCGGGAAATCGCCCTGCTCAAGGAGGGCGATCTCTACGACGCCCAGAACGCCACCCTGGTCCATCACATGAACCAGGCTTTGCGCGCCCATACCCTGTTCCAGCGCGACAAGGATTACATCGTCCGCAACGGCGAAGTGGTCATCATCGACGAGTTCACCGGCCGCATGATGCAGGGCCGCCGCTACTCGGAGGGCCTGCACCAGGCGCTCGAGGCCAAGGAGAAGGTCCAGGTCCAGCCCGAGAACCAGACGCTCGCTTCCATCACGTTCCAGAACTACTTCCGCCTCTACGACAAGCTCGGCGGCATGACCGGCACGGCGGCGACCGAAGCAGACGAGTTCCTGGAGATCTACAACCTCGAAGTGGTCGAGATCCCGACCAACCGCCCCGTCTCCCGCATCGACGACGACGATGAGGTCTACCGGACGTTCGAGGAGCGCTACAAGGCTGTGATCCGCGATATCGAGGAGGCTTCCGCCAAGGGACAGCCGATCCTGGTGGGCACCACCTCGATCGAGAAGTCCGAGCATCTGGCCGATATGCTGGTCAAGGAGGGCTACACCCTCATCGACTTCGAAAACCCGCAGGCGCTGGAGCCTCTCTACCGCGACGCCCGCGCCGGACGCGGCACCAAGCACTTCGCGGTGCTGAATGCCCGCTTCCACGAGCAGGAGGCCTTCATCGTCGCCCAGGCCGGCGTGCCGGGCGCGATCACGATCGCCACCAACATGGCCGGCCGCGGCACCGACATCCAGCTTGGCGGCAACGCCAAGATGCGCGTCGAGCGCGAGCTCGCCGGCGTCGAGGGCGAGGAGCGCGCCCGTCGCGAGAAGGAGATCCTCGACGAGGTGGCGTCCTTCAAGGAGAAGGCGCTCGCCGCCGGCGGCCTCTACGTGCTCGGCACCGAGCGTCACGAGTCGCGGCGCATCGACAACCAGCTGCGCGGCCGCTCCGGTCGCCAGGGCGATCCGGGCCGCTCCAAGTTCTACCTGTCGCTCCAGGACGACCTGATGCGCATCTTCGGCTCCGACCGCATGGACGGCATGCTGCAGAAGCTCGGCCTGAAGGAAGGCGAGGCCATCATCCACCCGTGGATCAACAAGGCCATCGAGCGGGCGCAGGCGAAGGTCGAGGCCCGCAACTTCGACATCCGCAAGAACATCCTGAAATACGACAACGTCATGAACGACCAGCGCAAGGTCGTGTTCGAGCAGCGCAAGGAGTTCATGGCGCAGGAGAGCGTGCGCGAGACCATCGACGACATGCGCCACGGGGTGATCGAGGACGTCGTCGCCCGCGCCATCCCCGAGAATGCCTATGCCGAGCAGTGGGACGTGGCAGGCCTGAAGGAGAATGTCCTCAACTTCCTCAACCTCGATCTGCCGGTCGAGGAATGGGCCAAGGAAGAGGGCATTGCCGACGACGAGATCCGCGAGCGCATCACCAAGGCGGCCGACGAGGCTTATGCCGAGCGCGTCGAGGCGAACTCAGCCGAGGTCATGAACTATGTGGAGAAGCAGGTTCTGCTGCAGAGCCTCGACCACCTCTGGCGCGAACACCTCGTGACCCTCGACCACCTGCGTCAGGTCATCGGCTGGCGCGGTCTCGCCCAGCGCGATCCGCTCAACGAGTACAAGTCCGAGGCCTTCGAGCTGTTCAACGGCCTGATCGGCCATCTGCGCGAGCAGGTGACGGGCCAGCTCATGCGCATCCAGGTGGTGTTCCAGCAGCCGGAGCCGCAGGAGCTGCCGCCCATGTTTGCCCAGCACCTCGATCCCGCCACCGGCGAGAACGAGTTCGACTTGGCCCGCGGCGGCGCCTCCGGGGCTGGTCCGGCGCTCGGCTTTGCGGCTGCTGCCGCCACCGAGCCGACGCCGTCCCGCGACCCGAACGACCCCGCCAGCTGGGGCCGTGTCAGTCGCAACGAGCCCTGCCCCTGCGGTTCGGGCAAGAAGTTCAAGCACTGCCACGGACAGTTCGTGGCCTAAAGCCGCCACGCTCTGAACCATGTCCATGAAAAGCCCGGCCTCAAGGCCGGGCTTTTTCTGCGCCGTCCAACATCTTCAAGTTTCAAAGACCCATGATTCGTATCGAGAACGTCAGCAAGCAGAGCAGCCACCGGATCCTCTTCATCGAGGCGTCGGGTACCCTTCAGAAGGGCGAGAAGATCGGACTCGTGGGCCCCAACGGCGCGGGAAAGACCACGCTCTTCCGGATGGTCACCAAGGAGGAGCAGCCGGACGAGGGCCAGATCTCCGTCGATCGCGGCATCACCATCGGGTATTTCAGCCAGGATGTGGGCGAGATGGCGGGCCGCAGCGCCGCCGCCGAGGTGATGGAGGGCGCCGGCCCCGTGAGCGCGGTGGCGGCCGAGCTGCGCGAGCTCGAAGCCGCGATGGTCGATCCGGACAAAGCGAACGATCTGGATAAGATCATCGAGCGCTACGGCGAGGTGCAGGCGCGCTACGAGGAGCTCGACGGCTATTCGCTGGAGGGCCGTGCCCGCGAGGTTCTGGCAGGCCTCGGCTTTTCCCAGGAGATGATGGACGGTGATGTCGGCGCCCTGTCGGGCGGTTGGAAGATGCGCGTCGCGCTTGGCCGCATCCTGCTCATGCGCCCGGACGTGATGCTCCTCGACGAGCCGAGCAACCATCTCGATCTCGAGAGCCTGATCTGGCTGGAGGAGTTCCTGAAGGGTTATGACGGCGCGCTGCTCATGACCTCGCATGACCGCGCCTTCATGAACCGCATCGTCAACAAGATCATGGAAATCGACGGCGGCTCCCTCACGACCTATTCGGGCAACTACGAATTCTACGAGCAGCAGCGTGCGTTGAACGAGCAGCAGCAGCAGGCGCAATTCGAGCGCCAGCAGGCGATGCTTGCGAAAGAGATCAAGTTCATCGAGCGCTTCAAGGCGCGTGCCTCCCATGCCGCCCAGGTGCAGAGCCGGGTCAAGAAGCTGGAAAAGATCGACCGGGTGGAACCGCCCAAGCGCCGGCAATCTGTGGCGTTCGATTTCCTGCCCGCGCCGCGCTCAGGTGACGATGTGGTCAGCCTCAAGAACGTGCATAAGCGCTATGGCAGCCGCAGCATCTATGAGGGCTTCGACTTCGGGGTGCGCCGGAAGGAGCGCTGGTGCGTCATGGGCGTCAACGGTGCCGGCAAGTCGACGCTCCTGAAGTTGGTGGCGGGCGCCGCCGCGCCCGACGAGGGATCGGTGACCATCGGGGCGAGCGTCAAGATGGGCTACTTCGCCCAGCACGCCATGGAGGTCCTGGAGGGCGACCGCACGGTGTTCGAGTTCCTGGAGGATTCCTTCCCGCAGGCCGGGCAGGGGTCCCTGCGCACGCTCGCCGGCTGCTTCGGCTTCTCAGGGGACGATGCGGAGAAGAAATGCCGCGTGCTCTCCGGCGGCGAGAAGGCGCGCCTCGTGATGGCCAAGATGCTCTACGATCCGCCGAACTTCCTGGTGCTCGACGAGCCCACGAACCATCTGGACATTGCCACCAAGGAAATGTTGATCGACGCGCTGTCGAAGTACGAGGGCACCATGCTCTTCGTCTCGCACGACCGCCACTTCCTGGCTGCCCTGTCCAACCGCCTCCTGGAAATCACCCCGGAGGGTGTTCACCAATATGGCGGCGGCTACACTGAATACGTGGCGCGCACCGGCCAGGAGGCTCCTGGCCTGCGGCACTGAACGCCAAACGCCATGAGATAAAACTTCGAAGCCCGGCCGTTTGGCCGGGCCTTTTGCTGCGGTGACGCCAGCTTGAGGCAAGCATCGTGCAGGATAAGGCAAGGACCGAACAACCTTTTCGAAGAAGCGTCCCTCAAAAGTCCTTCTTCACATTTCCTTTCTCACTTTGCAGGCCGAACCATCATGGCATTGAACACGTCTCTTCCGGTGCTCATCGTTGACGATTACCAGACGATGCTGCGCATCATCCGCAACCTGCTGAAGCAGATCGGCTTCAACGACGTCGACGAGGCGAAGGACGGCTCCGAGGCTCTGGGCAAGCTCAAGGAGAAGAAGTACGGGCTGGTGATCTCCGACTGGAACATGGCGCCCATGACCGGCTTCGAGCTGCTGCAGCAGGTGCGGGCCGATGCGGAGCTAGGCAGCCTGCCCTTCATCATGATCACCGCCGAGGCCAAAACCGAGAACGTGGTCGCGGCCAAGCAGGCCGGCGTCAACAACTACATCGTCAAGCCCTTCAACGCCGATACCCTTCGGTCGAAGATCGCCGCCGTGCTGGGTGAGTAGTCGCCATGCGTCTCCCACCGCCTGTATCCTTTGACCCTTTGAGCCTGGATCTCCTGGCCCAGTCCCGCGAGAGCATCGCCGCCCGGCGGCATGCCGAGATCATGCGGGGCATGGCGGCTATTCACGCTGCTTTGGAGCCGAGCAGTGGGGCCTCCAAGGCCCTTCTGGATCAGATCCGAACCGATCTGCGCGAGGCGCTCCACCTCAAGGATGAGCTCGACGCCATCACGGAGTCGATCCAGCGCACCAAGCGCGAAATCGCGACCCTGCACTCCCACAGCCCGGGCGGGCAGGTGACGAGTGTCACCGACGAGCTCGGAGCCGTGGTCTGCGGCACGGAGGCTGCCACCAACAGTATCCTGGCGGCGGCGGAAGAGATCGACGAGATCACCGGATCGCTGGCCTCCCGCCTGTCGGGCGACGATGCCGAGATGGCCCGGCGGATTTCGGACCGGGTGATCACGATTTTTGAAGCCTGCAATTTCCAGGACATTACCGGCCAGCGCATCAGCAAGGTCGTGGGCTCGATGAAGTTCATCGAGGAGCGCGTGACCCAGATGGCGCAGATCTGGGGCGGCCTGGAGAGCTTCAACGACGTGGAGGCGTTCAAGATGCCGGAGCGGGAAGGAGACGAGGCTCTCCTGAACGGACCGGCCCTGGACAGCGACCCGAACCGCACCTCCCAGGATGCCATCGACGCCCTGTTCGGGTAATGGACAAATCAAATGTTTGAAAACGCCTGTGCGGCCCCTTGAGGGCGTTTCTTTTGCACTGACTGTTGACAAGTCCACATCAAACAAAAAGCCCGCCGGTAAGGCGGGCCTTTTCATATTGTGATGAGCGGCTCGATCAGTTCGCGTTTGCAACCTTGACCGGTGTCGCAGCCTGAGCCCGCTTCTGCAGCACAGGCTTTGGGCCGGGAGCCGTTTTGGCAATGGGACCAGCTGGCGCCACCTGGACTGTCGCAGCTGCGGGCTGTGAAGAGGACGTGCTGAAGAGGTCGGCGACGCCGCCGAACATCTTCTTGTAGAACGGGGTCTCCTCGGAGGCGGGAGCCGCTGCAGCAACCGCCACCGGAGCCGTCTGCTGGGTCACGGCCGCGCGGGTCTCAGCCTGCGGGACGGGAACTTCCTTCATGGACGCGAAGGCCAAAGCGGTCGGCGGCGCCTCCGGCACTTCCTTGCCTGTGTCGTTGAGGGCGATCACCCGCGGACCGGACGAGATGCCCTCGGTCCGGCTCACATAGCCGAGCTTGTCGTCCGATACGCCCGTGATGTTGGCGAGCGCCGTGCGGAAGGATTCATGCGTGTCGCCATCGTGGTAGACGAGCTTGACCGGCTTTTCGCCCTTGGCGACGAGCTCCGCCACTTCCTGCTCGTCCTGGGCGCGCTTCTGCGCCACGACGGAGGCCGCGTCGGGATCGATGTTGAACTCGTAGCGCCCACGGCCGACGGCGACCCGGAGCTCGTCCTTCGTAACTTCGAAGGTGTCGGCGCCTTCCTTCAGGTTCTTCCAGAAGGCGATGTTCGGGTCGAGGCGGTGCTTGGCCAGGTTCTCGGCCGTCATCCGGAACGGATAGGACTGGAACTGGAAGCCGCGCTGTCCGGCGCCGAGGGCCTCGCGGGCGATGGCGTAGATCTCGGCCACGTTCTGGTCCGTCATGGCGAAGCAGCCGCGCGACGAGCACGAACCATGGACCATGATGTCGCCGCCGCTGCGTCCCAACGACCGGTCGAGCGCGTTCGGGTAGCCGGTATCGAACGACAGGTAGAAGTTGGAGTTGGGGTTCATCTGCGCCGGGGTGACCGTGTAGAAGCCTTCCGGCACCTGGCGGTCGCCCTCGCGGTTCTTGGGGCCGAGCTGGCCCGACCAGCGGCAGACCGGGTAGGTCTTAAGGAGCGCGTACTTCCCGTTGGAGCCGCGCTTCCAGATCTCCAGCTCCGATTCCTTCTTGTAGGCCCGGACCAGGATCGGGTCTTCCTTGGACATGCCCTTGGTCGACATCAGCGCCATGGTGGCCGCCGGAATCGGCACAAGATGGCGCGTGGAGCCACGGGAGAGATTATCGTCCTGGCAGGCAGCAAGCGCGAGCACCAGGCTCGCGGCCAATGCGATACGCTTCATCATGGGGACCCCGCAATTTTTGATCTGCCCGGCGCCTTTGCCGAACAGTTCCCCTTTACCCCTAAATCGTTAGCCTTAACCCGCCCTTACTGCAAGCGGGGCCATGATGGAGTCGTGGTGAATAGAAGGTAAAAAATCCGCTTTTGGCGGCTTTTCAGCCCGTCTCTTTGGAGAGGATAGCTCTCTTTGGAGGTAAAACGAGGCCCTGGGCGCCGGAGCCTGCCCTTGTTGAGCGCAGTCCGTCCGCCATGGGAGAGGCCGGGTCAGAGCTTGCGCCCGATGGCGAGGAACTTATCGGCCCGGTGATCGCGGATCTCGGCCGGTCCCATGTTGCCGAGATCGTGCAGGGCTTCCTCGATGGCGTTGCCGGCGGCTTCGATGCTCGCCTGCGGGTCGCGATGGGCGCCGCCCACGGGCTCCGTCACGATGCCGTCAATGATGCCGAGACGCAGGAGGTCCTGGGCCGTGATCTTCATGTTGGTGGCGGCGTCCTGAGCTCGGGCCGCGTCGCGCCACAGGATCGAAGCCGCACCTTCCGGCGAGATCACGCTGTAGATGGCGTGTTCCAGCATCAGCACCTTGTTGGCGGTGGCGATCGCGATGGCGCCACCGGATCCGCCCTCGCCGATCACGAGGGCAACGTTGGGGACGCCGAGGGATAGCTGCATCTCGGTGGAGCGGGCGATAGCCTCGGCCTGCCCGCGCTCCTCCGCCTCGATGCCCGGATAGGCGCCGGCAGTGTCGACGAACGAGATCACCGGCAGGCTGAAGCGGTCGGCCATCTCCATCAGGCGGACGGCCTTGCGGTAGCCTTCGGGTCGGGCCATGCCGAAATTGTGCCGGATGCGGGTCTCGGTATTGTGGCCCTTCTCCTGGCCCATCACGCAGACCGGCTGGCCGCGGAAACGCCCGAAGCCGCCCACGATGGCCTCGTCCTCGGCGAACTTGCGGTCGCCGGCGAGCGGGGTGAACTCGGTGATGAGCCCGGCGCAGTAATCGATGAAATGCGGTCGCTGGGGGTGGCGCGCCACAAGGGTCTTCTGCCAGGGGGTGAGCCGGCCGTAGAGATCCTTCAGGGCGTCGGCCGCCTTGACCTCCAGGCGGGAGATGTCGTCGGCAATGGAGACGGCGTCCCGGTTCTCACCGAGCGCCCGAAGCTCCTCGACCTTGGCTTCCAGCTCCGCGACGGGCTTTTCGAAATCGAGATAACTGCGCATCAGACTCTATGGGAAAATTGAAGACCGGCGTGGCCCGATAGCCCTGCCGAAGCGGGGCGGACACTGGCGTTTCGGGCAGCCCAAGTCAAGTTGAGCCCTGCCTTAGTCCCGTAAAACGCGGCGGAATCAAGGACAATCAGCCTAGATGCGAGGCAGGCGCTGGAACGAAAACCGGCGAGAACCGGCGCGAGCGCTGCACGGCCCGCACGGCACCGGGCCGGTAGAGCTGCTTGGTTGCCTCAACGATATGAAGGCCAGCGAAGGGCAGGGAGAATCCGGCGCCGACCTGTTCCCAGGCCTGGGCGGTCTGGAGGAGGAAGCGGTTGCGTAAGGGGGGCACGTAGAGGGTCTCGGCCCAGCCCTCCGGAGAGAACCAGGTCTGTCGCATGAGGCTTTTCAGCTGCGAGCGGCTGTAGGGCTGGCCATAACCGAAAGGCGTAGTGTCCATCCGGGCCCAGAGTCCACGCCGGTTGGGCGCCACCAGAATGATCCGGCCGCCCGGGGTGAGGATGCGCCAGATCTCGTGCAGGAGCTCGCTCGGGCTCTCCACCGTCTCCAGAGCATGGACCACGAGAACGCGGTCGATGGAGGCGTCGGGGAGGGGCATCATCAGCGGATCGACGAGGGCCGAGGCCGAAGCTCCGGAGCGGGGCCAGTTCACTACCCCCTGGTTTGCCGGCATGAAGGCGAGCGTGCGCTCGCTCTCATTCTTCACGGCCGAGAGATAAGGCGGTGCATAGCCGAGGCCGAGCACGCGCAATCCCGTCAGCGGACCCCAGAACCGGTCGACGGCCCGGCCCACGAAGCGGCGCGTCACCGCCCCAAGAGGGCTGGCATAGAAGCCGCGCAGATCGGTGATGTCGATGCTCATGACCTCAACAGGCTGCCTCTCGGGCTCGTCCGATACTGGCAATCGAGGGTGCGGGGTCTGGTTTCACGAACGGACTGTCCCATGATAGCTCAGAGCACATCAAGACAAGGTTCCTCGATGTCAGCCCAGATCCACGCCTTTCTCTGCCTTCAGGACAATATCGGTGTTCTGATCCACGATCCCAATACAGGCGCCTGCGCGGCCATCGACGCGCCGGACGAGGGCGCTATCCTGGCAGCCTTGTCTGAAAAAGGCTGGCAGCTCACCGACATCCTCGTCACGCACCGCCATGGCGATCATGTGCAGGGAATCGATGGCCTGAAGCGCCGCACCGGCTGCCGGGTGGTGGCGCCGGTCAAGGCGCGCGAGGCGGTGCCTCATGCGGATGCCTATGTGCGCGAGGGCGACACGGTGCATGTGGGCGGCCTGCAGGCGCATGTGTGGGAAACGCCGGGCCATTGCCTCGACCACGTCTCGTATTGGTTCGCGGCGGATCGCGCGCTGTTTGCCGGCGATACTCTGTTCACCCTCGGTTGCGGGCGCATGTTCGAGGGCACCTACGCGGAGTTCTTTCACTCGCTGCAGCGCTTGGCCGCCCTGCCGGAGGAGGCGCGGGTCTATTGCGGGCACGACTACACGCTGTCGAATGCGCGCTTCGCGCTGGCGGCGGATCCGGACAATGCGGCGCTGAAGGCGCGCGCCAAAGAGGCGGAGGATGCGAAGGCGCAAGGCCGCTTCTTGGTACCGTCGACGATCGGCCAAGAGAAGGCGACCAATCCTTTCCTGCGCGCTGGGGAGCCAGCGCTCGCGAAATCCGTTGATAAGCAGGGAGCCAGTCCCGTGGAGGTGTTCCAGGCCTTGCGCGAATGGAAGAACCGGTTCTGACATAGCGGGATTCTGCAGGAGCGGACAGCCTCATGAGCGACCACAGCCTCATCATCGGACTCGAGAGCCGGCTCCTGAACGCCTGGCCCTCGTTCGATTACCAGACCTATGACGGCTGGATCCTGCGGCTCGCCAACGGCTATTCGAAACGGGCCAATTCCGCCACGCCTTTCCTGCCCGGCGCAACCCTCGACGACGAGCTTATCGACTACATGATTGCCCGCTTCGTCGAGGCCAATGTGCGCCCGACCTTCCGTCTCAACGGAGTCGAGGCTCCTGATGTGGACGAGCGGCTGAAGCTGCGCGGCTTCAAGGAGATCGAGGCGACGCATGTTCTTACCGCGTCCATCAGCAGCGAGGATTGCGAGCGCGATCCCGAGGTGGTGCTCGAGCCGCAGGTCTCCAAGCGCTGGGTGCGGGAGGCCGCAGGATCCTATGGTGGCGACAAGGCCGATGACGAAACCCTGATGAAAATTGTCTCGCGCATCCGCCAGAAAGCAGCTTTTGCCACGCTCAGCCTCGATGACAGGCCCGTGGCCTGGGGCCTCGGGGTTGTGGAGCGCGGCTATGTTGGCCTTTACGATATCGTCGTCGCGCCGGACCTGCGCGGCATCGGCCTGGGCCGGCGCGTGGTTTCGAGCCTCATGGCCTGGGGCTGCGGGGAGGGGGCGCACACGGCCTATCTCCAGGTGCGCGAGGAGAACGAGATCGCCCGCTCGCTCTATGGGGCGCTCGGGTTCGGCACGGCCTACCGCTACACCCACCGGGTCATGCCGGGACGCTCTGCTTCGGGGTGAGCGTTGCCACGAGCGCTCCCGCCACGATGAGGCCGCAGGCCAGGGCCAGCGAGAAGGTCAGCGCCGCGTAGCCGGCCACCACCAGCAGCAGGGTCGAGAGCACCGGCGTCGCGTAGGAGGCGACGCCGAGAAAGCGGATGTCGCCCTGCTTCATGCCGATGTCCCACACATAGAAGGCCGCGCCCACCGGGCCAATGCCGAGCGCCACAAGGGCGAGCCATTGCGTCGTCGTCTCGGGCCAGACAGTGGTCTCGAAGGCCAGATGGCAGACGAGGCTAAGCAGCGAGGTTGCGAGACAGAAGCCCGCCACTGCGTCTGTCGGCACCTGGCCAAAGCGGCGCGAGAGCACCGAGTAGCCGGCCCACACGAAGGCGGCCACGAAAGCGCATAGATAACCCGGCATGTACTCCGCCCGCGCGTCGAAGGCGCCGCGGCCCGCGATCAGCACAATGACACCGGCGAAGCCCAGCAGCGCTCCGACGATATGCGCCCGCCGCAGATGCTCGCCTGGAAGAAACGAGGAGAAGAGTACGATCAGGAGCGGCCAGAGATAGTTGATCAGCCCCGACTCGGCTGGCGGCGCCCAGCGCAGGGCCGCGAAATAGAGGGCGTGATAACCGAACAGGCCGCCGACGCCCAAGGCCCAGACGACCGGTTTCTGGCGGAGCGCCTTAAGCCCCTGCGGCCGCGCGATCCAACTCGCCACACCCACCATCCCGCCGACCAGGAAGGTCATGGCATTGAGCTGAAACGGCGGAATTGTGCCGGTCGCCGCCGTGAACAGGGCGAGCATGGACCAAAGGAGAATGGCCGTGAGGCCGATGGTGGTGGCGGTGCGAGTCGTCATGATGACCGCCATAAACGAAAGCCCTCCCGATGAGGAGAGCCTTCAGTGCATCGCTGAAACTTAGAGTCAGCGCCGTCAGGCCATATACTGACCGCCGTTCACCGACAGGGTCGAGCCGGTGAGGAAGCCGGCCTCGTCAGCGGCCAGGAAGAGCACGGTGCGGGCGATCTCCTCCGCCTCGCCGAGGCGGCCCACCGGAATGAGCGGCAGGATCTTCGATTTCAGCACCTCTTCCGGCACCGCTTTCACCATCTCGGTCGCGATGTAGCCCGGAGCTATCACGTTGACGGTGACGCCCTTGTTGGCGTTCTCCTGCGCCAGCGCCTTGGCGAAGCCGATCACGCCGGCCTTGGCGGCCGAATAGTTCGCCTGTCCCATCTGGCCCTTCTGGCCGTTGATGGACGAAATGATGATGATGCGGCCGAAATTGCGCGAGCGCATGCCGTCGATGACGGGGCGCGTGCAGGTGAACATGGAATCGAGATTGGTGCGGATGACAGCCGACCATTGATCGAAAGTCATCTTGTGGAACATGCCGTCGCGGGTGATGCCCGCATTGTTCACCAGAATGCCGACGGGGCCTAGCTCAGCTTCGACTGCCTTGATGCCGGCCTCGCAGGCAGCGGCATCCGATACGTCGAACTTGAAGACCGGAATACCGGTCTCGCCCTTGAACTGGTTTGCGGCTTCGTCGTTGCCGCCGTAGTTCGCGGCAACCTTGTAGCCTGCCTGTTTCAGGGCTGTCGAAATCGCGGCACCGATGCCGCGAGTGCCGCCGGTGACCAATGCAACGCGCGCCATGCTGTTTCCTTCCCAAGAGCGTTCCGCGGATCTCTTACGGATCCATTCGTTATGCGGCGGCCTGAATCAGGCCGCCGCATAACATAGCTTAGGATATGTGGCAGAACGTGGAAGGGAAAAGCTCCGTAATCTCCCCTAAATGCGCCTTTAGAAAAACTTTAGCGCTCCAGGCACATGGCAACGCCCATGCCGCCACCGATGCACAGGGTGGCGAGACCCTTCTTGGCGTTGCGGCGGCCCATCTCGTGCAGCAGGGTCACGAGCACGCGGGCGCCCGACGCGCCGATCGGGTGGCCGATGGCGATGGCGCCGCCGTTCACGTTCACGATGGACGGATCCCAGCCCATATCCTTGTTGACCGCGAGCGCCTGCGCGGCGAAGGCCTCGTTGGCCTCGACAAGCTCGAGGTCCTGCACCTTCCAGCCGGCCTTTTCCAGGGCTTTACGCGACGACGGAATCGGGCCCGTGCCCATGATGGCCGGATCGACGCCGGCGGTGGCCCAGGAGGCGATGCGGGCGAGAGGGGTCAGGCCGCGCTTCTGGGCCTCGGCTTCCGTCATCAGCACCAGGGCGGCGGCGCCGTCATTGATGCCCGAGGCGTTGCCGGCCGTGACCGTGCCGTCCTTCGAGAAGGCAGGCCGCAGCTTGCCGAGAGCTTCCACGGTGGTGCCGGCGCGGATGTACTCGTCCTGGTCTACCACGATGTCGCCCTTGCGGGACGCGATGGTGACAGGGGTGATCTCGTCCTTGAAGCGGCCTTCCTTCTGGGCGGCTTCGGCCTTGTTCTGGGACGCGGTGGCGAACTGGTCCTGCTCCTCGCGGGTGAGCTGCCAGCGCTGGGCCACGTTCTCGGCGGTGTTGCCCATGTGATAGCCGTTGAAGGCATCCATCAGGCCGTCTTTCAGCATCGTGTCCACGAGCTTGAAGTCGCCCATCTTGGTGCCGGAGCGCATATGCGCCGCGTGCGGCGCCATCGACATGGATTCCTGACCGCCCGCCACGATGATGCTGGCATCCCCGTTGGCGATCTGCTGCATGCCGATGGCCACTGTGCGCAAGCCCGAGCCGCAGAGCTGGTTGAGGCCCCAGGCGGTCTTTTCCTGCGGCACGCCTGCGGCCATGGCGGCCTGACGGGCCGGGTTCTGGCCCTGAGCTGCAATGAGGATCTGGCCGAGGATCACCTCGTCCACTTCCGAGCCGTCGACCTTGGCGCGCTCGAGAGCGGCCTTGATCGCGATGGCGCCGAGATCATGGGCCGGGGTGTTGGCAAAGGCCCCGTTGAACGAGCCGACGGGGGTGCGTGCCGCTCCGACGATGACGATGCTGTCTCCGGCCATGCCTCTCTCCTATGCTGATCCGTGTGTGCTGGGATGTATGTAGTGCTTATTCGATGAAAGCCCCAGAGGGTGGGATGTCAAGGATAGGATTGTTCGACCCAGTCTCAAGAAGCCTTAGACTTTTGGCGCTTTGCACCTCTGTTATAAGGCCTATAATCAGGTCAGGCCGACATCCCGAAGGGTGCCGGGCCCGGTGAATTTCCCTGGAGCGTATCGGGACAACATGGCGACGGACAAACAACCGACGGTTATCAAGAAATATGCCAACCGCCGCCTCTATCACACGGGCACCTCGACCTACGTGACGCTGGAAGATCTGGCCGGCATGGTGCGCAAAGGCGAGGACTTCGTGGTCTATGACGCGAAGTCCGGCGAGGAGATCACCCGCTCGGTCCTGGCCCAGATCATCTTCGAGCAGGAGAACAAGGAAGGGCCGAACCTCCTGCCCGTCACGGTGCTGCGCCAGCTGATCCGCTTCTACGGCGACAGCATGCAGGCCCTGGTGCCGAGCTATCTCGAATTCTCCATGAACAACCTGTCCCAGGAGCAGCAGAAGCTGCGGGAACAGATGGCGCAGGCCTTCGGCCCTTCGGCCTTCCAGGCCATGGAGGAGCAGGTGCGCAAGAACATGGGCTTCTTCACCGAAGCCATGCGCATGTTCTCGCCCTTCCCGAACGGGAGCCCGGGCATGCCGGAGGCAAAGCCCGCTTCCAAGGGGGAGGGACCCGATGACCTCAATACCTTGAAGCGGCAGATGGCCGACATGCAGGCCAAGCTCGACAAGCTGGCGAGCAAGTAGCCCGAGACTTCCATCGAAGAAAACCGCATCGGATCCGATCTCAAAAGTGCCGATCCGCTTTTGGGTCCGATGCGCTAGCCTCGCGCTTTCTTCAGCATCCGCTGAAGCGGGGACGGCTGCACGATGGCTTCGGGCTCACCGAACAATCCGCCCTGCAGGTAATCCACGCCCCAGGAGGCAAGCAGCCGGGCGACGGCCTCGTCGTCGACCCACTCGGCCGCGGTGGCGATGCCCATATGCTGGGCCCGGTCGACGAGGGTGCGGACATGGAGCCGGTCGTCCGTGGAACGCCTCAGCGGCTGAATGAAGACCCCGTCGATCTTGAGAATGTCGATCGGCAGCACCCGCAGATGAGCCGTCGGCACATGGCCTGCCCCGTAGCCCGTGAGAGCGATGCCCACGCCGAGCGCCTTCATGGCATGAAGCCTGCCGAGGTTGCGCCGGCATTCAGTCAGAGCAATCTCAGGAATCTCAAGAACGAGCCGCGCCTCAATGCCGGGATGGGCGCCGAGATGCGCCGCTAGCATCGACAGCCATTCGGCATCCTGGAGAGTCCTGGATGAAACCGGCAGTGCCAGTCGCCGATCCGGAATTCGAGCCAAGTGATCGGCGGCCAATTCCAGCATGCGTCCGTCGACGAGCAGGGGAAGGTTCGCCTCCTGCAGACCGGGTGCAGGGCCCAGGGGCGTGACGCGGCCATCGGCTCCTGCCACAGAGGCACAGGCGTGAGCCAGCATCGGCGCGCGGGTCTGGGCATCCACCATGGGCTGGCAGGCCAGGGTCAGGCTGCGGTCGTTGAGCGCGGCAACCCAGTCGAACGGCGCCTGCTCGGCGACGCGTGTTGCCCTGGCAGGGCGGGACTTGTAGAGAGCCGACGCCTCACCCCGGTCCGTACCGGCAACGAGAGCCTGCTCGGCGAAGCGCAGCAGTTTTGTGGCTTTGAAGGTGTGATCCGGCGCACAGGCTGCGCTCAGGCGCAGTGAGGATCCGGCCGGGTGATTCTGCAGGAGCCCGTGCAGGCGGTGCATGGCGCCTGCGGTGTCAGCGGCCGGGCAGCAGGTGAGAGCCAGGGCGAACCGGTTCGGCCCGAGCGCCGCGAAAAGGTCGTGGCGGCGCATCATCGGACGAAGCCGGCGTGCAACCTCCGCCATCTCGTCCGTTTCGTCCCCGTCGAACGCGCCGACGATGAGCGTGCAGGTCTGGGAGACGCGGACGGCCTCGTTGATGGCGTCCTGAATGCCGCAAAGAAGCGCCGAGCGCTCCCTCAGCACCGCAGGCAGGAGGTCGCGAGCGCCAGAGGCGGAGTCGATGCGCAACTGGCCGCGTGCGAAAGCGGGGCGGCCCTGCACGTCCGGCTGCCAGCGGCCGGAATCTTCGATCATGACAACTCGGTCGGGCTCAAGCCGCAGAGCATAGCGCGTCTCGTAAGCGTAGTTTGAAGGCTCCATGGCCGCGATGGCATCAGGGCGCGCGAGGCCGCAGCTGGGCTCGACCAGTTGCGCAAAGGCTTGACCATTCTTGGGCAAGTCTCGTGATGGGAGCCGAAGGGCCTCAGCGGCGCCGGGTCCCCAGGTCAGAGCGTCGGTGATCATGTCCCAGGCATAGAGGATCCCAGCGACGGACACGGGGGAGGCTGCAGCCTGGCTCTTGCGCGGCAGCCGGGAGGCTCCCTTGAACAGCCCCATCGGGCCTTGCCGCTTCGTTGCCATCACGCTCACCCTCGGAAATACGCACGATTCCAGGATGGCGACGCAGGGGTCGCAGGTCGGGCCGGTCCTGGAGAACAAGGATGCAGGATCGGCCCTCAGGCTTAATGAAGGGTAAAAAGCTTTGGAAAATCAGCAGACTGGGGATTGTGGGCATAAAAAAACCGACGCTTGAAGCGCCGGTTTTTGATACTCGCATGACGTGTAGAAAATTACGCGTCAGCCTTCACCTTCAGGACCTGACGGCCACGGTACATGCCGGTCTTCAGGTCAACATGGTGAGGACGGCGCAGCTCGCCGGAATCCTTGTCCTCGATATAGGTCGGGGCCTTCAAGGCATCGGCGGAGCGACGCATGCCACGCCGCGAGGGCGACGTTTTTCTCTTAGGAACGGCCATTTCTCGTCTCCGGTAAAAAAGCGGAGCGCCCGCTCAACCGGGGAACGCTCACATCTCAAACTTGATGAGGTTGCGCCTCATACAAGGTCTTCTGGCAAATATCTAGCCCCCTGGCGCATTCGGCATGTTTTTCATTGCCGCAGGGTGCCTCAGGAGGCCTCAGGGCTTCAGGCAGTCGCTGAAGGGCGCGGCCCTCACCATCCGCACCTGCAACTGCCCGGCCAAGGCCTGATGTCCTGGCTTCGGGCGGGCCGGATTGCGCACGAGAGGATTGGGCAGTGACCGGGCCAGAAGAGCCGCCTCACGGGCGTTCAAGTTCCTAGCCGACTTGCGGAAGTATTTTTGCGCGGCGGCTTCGGCCCCGAACACCCCTTCGCCCCATTCGGCGACGTTGAGGTAGACCTCCATCATCCGGCGCTTGGACCAGATCAGGTCGAGATAGAGCGCCACCGGGATCTCGAGCCCTTTGCGGATGTAGGAGCGGCTCGGCCACAGGAAGAGGTTCTTGGCCACCTGCATGGGAATGGTCGAGGCGCCGCGGGCCGGTCCATCGTCGTCGGCCGCCTCCACCACGTCCCGGAGGGCGTCCCAATCCACGCCGTCATGCTCGCAGAAGCGGCTGTCCTCCGCGGTCAGAACGGCCAGCGGAAGGCTGGGCGCGATTTCGTCGAGGCCGACGAAGGTCCGTTCCACCGGTTGCAAGGTGAGCCAGCGGCCGAGCATCAGGGTCGAAACCGGCGGCACGGCCCAGTACAAAAGGCCTAGCCAAAAGACCGCGCCGACCCATAAGAGAACGAGACCGAGGCCGATCTGAACAAAGCGGCGGAGAAAGCGGGCAGCCGTCATCGGTTTCCCGGGCCGTCCCGACCGCAGCGTCCATTTCGGCTTCAATTGTTCACCCACGTTCCCCTCGGGCGGAGCGGCGGCTCCACCCGAATCCAGGCTCATCATGATGCCATCCACCCCTACTTTCACGACACGGCTTTCCGAGGCCGCGAGAGCCATTGAGGCCAGTCTCGAAGCCTTGCTATCAGACAAAGCCGCTTCCGGCGAGATTGCCCGGCCGCCCCGGCTCATGGCCGCCATGCGCCATGCTGCCCTCGGGGGCGGGAAACGCCTGCGGCCCTTCCTGACTGTCGAGGCGGCGCGCCTCTTCGGAGCAGAAGGGCAGGGGCCTCTGCGGGTCGGCTGCGCGGTCGAGCTTCTGCATTGCTATTCCCTGGTGCACGACGATCTGCCCTCCATGGACGACGACGACCTGCGCCGGGGCCGTCCCACGGTGCATAAGGCCTATGACGAGGCCACTGCCATTCTCGTGGGCGATGCCCTTCAGACCTTGGCCTTCGAGGTGCTGGCCGATCCCGCCACCGCGGTCGACCCGGCGATCCGCTCCGATCTCGTGCTCGGGCTCGCCCGGGCCTCCGGCCTCGGCGGCATGGTGGGCGGCCAGCTCCTCGACCTCTCGGCGGAGGGCCGCTACGGGCCGGCAAGCTTAAGCGAGGCGGATGTGCGCCTGCTCCAGATGATGAAGACCGGCGCCATCCTGACCTTCTCGGTAGAGGCTGGGGCGATCCTCGGCAAGGCGGATGGTCCGGCGCGCCAGAGTCTCGTCGAGTATGGCCGCGCGCTGGGTGCCGCCTTCCAGGTGGCCGACGACATCCTCGACCGGGAAGCCTCGGCGGAAGCGCTCGGCAAGCGCACCGGCAAGGACCAGGAGAAGGGCAAGGCGACTCTCGTCGACCTGCTCGGCATGGACGGTGCCCGCTACGAGTGCCGCCAACTCGTGGAGAAGGCGCATGCTTCTCTCGAGAGGTTCGGTTCGAAGGCGGGTACGCTCTGCGAGGCGGTGCGGTTCGTCGTCGAGCGGAAGGTCTAGGGACTGGCTCGCTCCGCAAGGGAGGCGGCCGCGTCAACACCTGCGTCCGTCGGCACCCAGAACTGGAGCTTCAAGTGACCCGGCCGGGCATTGTGCGGGACCGTGCCGGCCGCCTCGCCGCCATTGGCGAGGATCACCTTGCGCGAGGCTTCGTTGTCGTCATCGCAGGTGATCAGAACCCGCGAGAAACCCTCCTCCCGGCAGACGGGCAGGATCATGCGCAACGCCTGCGTGGCATAGCCGCGCCGCTGCTTCCACGGCACGATGGTGTAGCCGATATGCCCATAGGCGCTGGGTGGCAGTTCTTCCGTGCCGCGCTGGAAGCGAAAGCCGATGCGCCCGCAGAATTCGCCATCGCTGATCCAGAAATCGTGCGCGGGCAGGCGGGCGACCTCCCGCCCGTCGGCCAGTCGAATCATCGGGCTATTGTAGAGATCGTGCAGGAATCGCTTAGGGTTGCGGCGCAGCTGCCAGAGCTGCTCACGGCTGACATCCTGGTCGGTATTGGGTGACCATCCGCGGGCAAGGGCATCTTCGTAAGCGGGCAGCCAGGTGAGAGACGGGCGGAGGAAGGTGATGTCAGTCATGGCGGCTCGAAGGTGACATCGGGCCGCCACGAGAGCAACAGGCTCGCGCATCGTGCGGACATCCGGTTCCGGTCCATCCGATGCGCAAGTCTTGGACCATTGATGCCTACACCGTCACCTGCGTGCCGACCTCGACGACCCGTCCGGTGGGGATCTGGAAGAAGTCCGTCGCGTCGCTTGCCGATTTCGCGAGGCTGATGAACAGCTTGTCCTGCCAGAGCGGCATGCCCGACTGGCTCGCCGGCCGGATCGAGCGCCGCGACAGGAAGAACGATGTCGCCATGATGTCGAACTTGAAGCCTTGCTTGCGCAGGATCGCCAGCCCGCGCGGGATGTTGGGCGTCTCCATGTAGCCGTAGCTCAGGCGGATGCGCCAGAACGAATCGCCCACATGCTCGATGGAGACGCGGTCCTCGTCCTCCACGCGCGGGATGTCCGCGCTGTTGACCGTGAGGATCACGTTCTTCTCGTGCAGCACCTTGTTGTGCTTGAGGTTGTGCAGGAGGGCGGCGGGCGCCGTATCCGGATCGCTCGTCAGGAACACGGCCGTGCCCTTCACCCGGTGCGGCGGGCTCTTCTCCAGCATCTGCACCAGCTCGACGAACGGCACGTCGATCTTGCGGGTCTTCTCGAACAGGATCCGGGTTCCCTTCACCCAGGTCCACATGAGCAGGAAGAAGCTGCCGGCGATCAGAAGCGGCACGTAGCCGCCGTCCAGGAGCTTGACCAGGTTCGATGAGAGGAACGTGAGATCGATGAGCAGCAGGGGAATCATAATCAGGCCGGTCTTCACCGGGCCCCAGCCCCAGCTCCGGCTCATCACCACGCAGGCGAGCAGGGTCGTGACGACCATGGTCCCGAACACTGCGATGCCATAGGCGCTGGCTAGGCTGCTCGACGAGCCGAACAGGACCACGAGCCCCACGACGGCCCCGAGCAGGAGCCAGTTGACCCGCGGCAGATAGATTTGGCCCTGGTGGGTTTCTGACGTAAAGCGGACTTCGAGGCGCGGCAGCAGACCGAGCTGGATTGCCTGCCGGGTCAGGGAATAGGCACCGGTGATCACGGCCTGGCTCGCCACGATGGTCGCCAGGGTGGCCAGGATGACCAGCGGCAGGAGCAGCCATGGAGGCGCCAGTAGGAAGAACGGGTTTGCGATGGTCTCGGGGTTCGACAGGACAAGGGCGCCCTGGCCGAGATAGTTCAAGGCGAGGGCAGGAAAGACGACCGTTCCCCAGGCCATGCGGATCGGCCTGCGGCCGAAATGTCCCAGATCCGCATAGAGCGCCTCTGCGCCGGTCACCGCAAGACACACGCTTCCGAGAATGGCGAAGGCGGTTCCCGGATGCGTGACGAGAAAGGATACGCCGTAATATGGGTTGAATGCGAGAAAAACTTCCCAATCGTCAGCGATATGGAGAAGACCGAGGCCCGCCATGCTGATGAACCACAGCAGTGTCAGTGGACCAAAAAGGGCCGCGACTCTGCCCGTGCCGTGGCTCTGAGCCGCGAAAAGGGCGATCAGGATCGCCAGAGCGCCCGGTAGGACATACGCCTCGAAGGAGGGAGCGACCAGCTTCAGGCCCTCCAGGGCCGAGAGCACGGAGATGGCTGGCGTGATCGCTGCGTCGCCATAGAACAGGGCGGCGCCGGCCATGCCCATCATGAGCACGGGCAGGCTCCGGCGCCCAAGTGCGAGCTGCGTCAGGGCGACCAGGGTTAAGGAGCCGCCTTCGCCCTTGTTGTCGGCCCGTAGCAGCAGAATGACGTATTTGACGGTGACTGTGAGGATCAGGGCCCAGAGCAGCAGCGACAGGATGCTGATCACCAGCTCGCGGGTCAGATCCACCGGCACGCCGTGGTGCCCTCCAGTGGCGGCTGCCACGGTCTCGCGCATGGCATAGAGCGGGCTGGTGCCGATATCCCCATAGACCACGCCGATGGCGCCAAGGGTCAGGGTCCAGAAGCTCGCCTTGTGATGGCTCTCGGGAAGGGTAGCCTCAGGGACTGCGGAATCCGCATGTCCGGGAACGACGGCGTGCTGTTCTGCCATGGGTGCTTTTCTTTGCGGATGTGCCCGCGGACGGCCCTTGTTCAAGTCACTCTGCAATCGACGAAGGGCGGCCCCTTCTCAAAAAGCGCAGCGGCCGTCATTGCCAGCGCGGCGGGCTTCTAGCACATCGCGCTTGAGCTTAAAACGGAATTTCTCTCAAGGTTCCATGGTCCAGCTTGCCGCCTCATTCGGCGGCATCGCGACCGGGCTGCCCATAATTCCTGTCGATGTAGTCGATGACGATCTTCTGGAAGTCCTGGGCGAGGGTCGGCCCGCGCAGGGTCATGGCCTTCTTGCCGTCGATGAAGACCGGGGCTGCCGGCTGCTCGCCGGTGCCGGGAAGCGAGATGCCGATATTGGCGTGCTTCGACTCGCCCGGCCCGTTCACGATGCAGCCCATCACGGCCACGTTCAGGTTCTCGACGCCCGGATGGGTGCGGCGCCATTCCGGCATGGATGTGGAGATCCAGGTCTGGATGTCGCGTGCCAGCTCCTGGAAAACCGACGAGGTGGTGCGTCCGCAGCCGGGGCAGGCGGCTACCAGGGGTACGAAGGTGCGGAAGCCCATGGTCTGGAGCAGCTCCTGGGCCGTCTTGACCTCGAGCGTCCGGTCACCGCCTGGCTCCGGCGTCAGGGAGAAGCGGATCGTGTCGCCGATACCCTGCTGGAGCAGGATGCCGATGGCGGCCGACGAGGCCACGATGCCCTTCGAGCCCATGCCGGCCTCGGTCAGCCCGAGATGGATGGCGTAGTCGGAGCGGCGGGCCAGGTCCTGGTAGACGGCGATCAGATCCTGCACAGCGGAGACCTTGGCCGACAGGATGATCCGGTCGCGTCCGAGACCGATCTCCTCAGCGCGGCCGGCCGAGAGCAGGGCGGACTGGATCATGGCCTCGCGGGTCACCCAGCGCATGTCGCGCGGGCGGGCCGAGGCCGCGTTCTCGTTCATCAGGTGGGTGAGCAGCTCCTGATCGAGGGAGCCCCAGTTGGCCCCGATGCGCACGGCCTTGTCGTGCTTGATCGCCTGCTCGACGATGGCACCGAACTGCCGGTCCTTCTTTTCCTTGAAGCCCACATTGCCGGGGTTGATCCGGTACTTGGCCAGCGCCTCGGCACAGGCCGGGTGATCGGCCAGCAGCTGATGGCCGATATAGTGGAAGTCGCCCACGAGGGGCACGTCCACGCCGAGCCGGTCGAGCCGCTCGCGGATCTTCGGCACGGCGGCCGCGGCCTCGTCGCGATCGACAGTGATGCGCACGATTTCCGAGCCCGCCCGGGCGAGCGCCGCCACCTGGGCGACGGTGGCGTCCACATCCGCCGTGTCCGTGTTGGTCATCGACTGGACCACGATCGGAGCGCCGCCGCCGACCATGACGGAGCCGACCCGCACGCCCACCGTGCGGTGGCGCGGGGCGGGACCTGCCGGACTTTCAGAGGCGGGATCGGTCTCAGGAGACGAGATGAAGGACATGCTGCAACCCACGACGGCAGCTCCGGGCTGCCGCCGTTTAGCTGATGCCAAAAGCCCCCTGCGTCAAGCGCGGCTTAGAGCATCAGCCCCAAAAGTGGATTTGCACTTTTGGGACTCAGCAGATGCTCCTTAAAGAGACTGCGCTGGCGGAGCGAAGGCTCACGGATCAGTGAACATCCTGGCAATGGGGGCAGCGGCCGGTAATCTCCAGGGCGCGGCTCAGGGGCTGGTAGCCCTGCGCCGTCAGCACCCTGCGGACGGTCTCCGCCACGTCCGGGCAGGCGATCTCGGTGGCTTCGCCGCAGGCCTCGCAGATCAGGAACGCCGGGGTTGCATGGCCGCCCGTGCTGGCGATGTACGCATTGCGGCTGGCAAGGCGGTGGGCCAGACCCTGCTCGATTAGGAAGTCGAGAGCGCGGTAGACCGTGATGGGTGCCATTTTCCGTCCCTGGGAAACCAAGGCATCTGCCAGATCGTAGGCGCCGAGCGGCTTTGCGGCGCCGAGAAGCACCTCGAGCACGCGCCGGCGGATAGGCGTCAGCCGCACGCCCCTGGCCCGGCACTGAGCTTCGGTTTCCGCCAGGATCTTTCCGGTTCCGGAAGAGAGAGAGGTCTGGAAGCGAGCGGCTTCGCCAGGAAGGCGGTGCTGCAGGGAAGGGGCATGGACCATCAGGATCCCTCTTCGGGTTAGACTGAAAGCGATACGGTGCTACGCCTGCAAATCAAGCGCATCCACTTCGTTCATATAGGTTATAACACTACCTATTTCGAGGGGTAAACAGCAAACTCGATGGATAGGCCAATAAAATGCGAGCCCGTCCCCGAAGCCAGATCACGCCTGCCTGAAACGCCAAACGCTGGAGCGCTTGATGTCGGAATCCTCGAGCGTGCGGGTGACCGGCACCTCATAGGCGGCCAGGCTCTCGAGCCGGTCCTTCGGCAGATAGCTCCGTCCTGGATCGCCGATCAGCACCGTCGCTCCCCGGTTGCTCAGGGCCAGCAGCCACTCGATCACGCGGGCGGCGAGATCGTGCTCGTAACAGATGTCTCCGGCGAGCACCGTGTCCCAACCCCGGTCCTGCCCGACGATGTCAGCGGCAAGCGGAGTAACGGCAACGCCGTTGGCTTGCGCATTCACCCCGACGGCTGCAATGGCGAAAGGATCGATGTCGCAGGCGGTCACCTCGGCAGCCCCTGCCTTCATGGCCGCGATGGCGACAAGCCCCGACCCGGAGGCGAAGTCGAGCACGCAGCGGCCGCGCACCGTCTCGGGATGATCGAGGATGTAGCGCGCCAGCGCCTGTCCGCCGGCCCAGGCAAAGGCCCAGAAAGGCGGGGCCAAGCCGATCTCGCCGAGTTCCTCCTCGGTTCTCTGCCATAGCTCCGTGGCCTCGTCGGCTACGTGCAGGGCGATCTCCGGCGCATGGGGCACGGAGCGAAGCCGGGTCTCGGCGAGGATGAAGGCGACCGGATCGGCGATCATGAGGCCAGCATGGAGCGGTACAGCTCCTTGACGCTGTTCATCACGTCCCGTTCCGTGAAACCGTCGAGAACCCGGGCACGGGCGGCCTCGCCCATGCGGGCGATGCGATCCGGCTCCTGGGTCAGGGTCATCAGAGCCTCGGACAAGGAAGCGGCATCGCCGGGTGGAACGAGCAGCCCCTCAACACCGTCGCGCACGAGGGTCCGGCAGCCGGGCACATCCGTGGTGACGATGGCACGGCCGCAGGCGGCCGCTTCCAGCAGCGTGCGCGGCAGGCCTTCGCCACCGCGGGAGGGCAGGCAGGCCACATGGTGCTCGCGCCAGACGCCCGCGATGTCCCGCGTCGCGCCGTGCCAAGCGATGCCGGGCTCCGCGCTCCAGGCCTTCAGGGTCGCTTCGGGAATCGCTTTCGGGTTCGACGGATCGGGGGCACCGTAGAGAGAGAGCTCGATGGGTGCGCCTTTCGCCCTGGCCATGCGGACCGCCTCCACGGCCACGTCGATGCCCTTGGACCAGAGCATGCGGGCGACCACGCCGACCTTGATGGGAGGCTGGACCGGCAGGGGCTCGGGCTTGAGGACTTCAGGATCGACGCCGGCGCCGCCGAGGATGGTGACATGGGAGTCCGCCGGGTTAAGGCCGAGGAGCTTCGGATCGTCCGTGTTCTCGAAGACGTAGCGGGTTCGGCCAGTCTGGAGGCCGCGCATCAGCAGGCGGATCGCCCGTTGCGATAAGCGCCCTACCAAATCGGTCCGGGCGCCGATGAACCCAAGGCCCGTGAGCGCATAGACCCGTCGTCCGACGCCGGCCAGGGTGGCGGCGAAGCCGCCGAGCAGGATGCCCTTGAGAGCGATGCAGTGAACGAGATCTGCCTTCTCCGCCTTGAGAATGGCTGCCAGCTGGCCGGAGGCATCGCCCATGGTGATAGGGTTAAGGCTGCGCCGCTCGATGTCGAGCGGTACGATCTTCGCGCCCAAGGCCTCAATAGCCTCTCGGTGCGCCCGCACCCGCGTGACCACCGTCACCGCAAGCCCCAGCTCGCGGGCGGCCCTCACCATCGGCAGGAAATGGGAGGCGAAGAACCAGTCCTCGGTCACGACGAAGACGAGCTTCCGGTCTTGAGTTTCAGGAAGGGGAATAGAGGACAAAGGACAATCCGAGTGAAGCAAGGCGCCCTTGTAACCTCCCTGTGCGGGGAAAGGGAACTCCCCCTCGGCGGCGGCCGTTGCCGTCGACTTGTGCAACGGGAGGAACCCTCATGGCGGACTGGCTGCCGACCGTGCTGGCGACAATCGCCGGCATTCTCTCCACGTCAAGCTTCGTGCCCCAGGTGCTGAAGGCTTGGCGCGAGCGGGATACGGCGGCCATCTCGAAGCGCATGTACCTCGTCACCGTGACGGCCTTCGTGCTCTGGTCGGCTTATGGGTTCCTGATTAGGGCCTGGCCGCTCATCGTCTTCAACCTGCTGAGCCTTGGCTTGAGCGGCACCATCCTGTTCCTGAAAATCCGCAACGATCGCCAAGGGAACCTTGCCTCAGCCGCCGCATCGATCTCGCGCAGGGAACCCGAGGCAGTCCGGCCTGGTTGACGTTCCGCTCTTCAGACAAGGCGCCCCATGCTGCTGGAACCCAACGCCACCTCCGAGAACATCGTCGACCCAAGGGATGCCGCTGAAACGGCAGGCCTTCGTTATGTCTCGGACGAGGAGCCCGGCATCCGGCGCAAAAAATCCGGCAAGGGCTTCACCTATCAAAAGCCCGACGGCTCGAAGGTCGCGGACAAGGCGACGCTCGACCGCATCAAGTCGCTCGCCATTCCACCGGCCTACACGGATGTGTGGATCTGCGCGAAGGCCAATGGCCATATCCAGGCGACAGGTCGCGATGCCAAGGGGCGCAAGCAGTACCGTTACCACCCGGCTTTCCGCGAGGTCCGCGAGAGCACGAAATACGAGCATATGCTCGAGTTCGCCCGGGGTCTACCGGCAATCCGCAAGACCATCGACGAGCATATGAGACTGCGCGGGCTTCCGCGTGAGAAGGTGCTGGCCACCGTAGTGCATCTGCTCGAGAACACCCTCATTCGTGTCGGCAACGCCGATTACGTGAAGCAGAACAAGAGCTATGGCCTCACGACCCTGCGCGACCCGCATGTGAAGGTCGAGGGCGGCGAGCTGCGCTTCCAGTTCAAGGGCAAGAGCGGCAAGACCTGGAGGCTGCAGGTGAAGGATCGGCGCATTGCCAGGATCGTGAAAGCCTGCCAGGACCTGCCGGGTCAGGATCTGTTCCAGTATCTTGACGGGAACGGAGAGCAGCAATCGGTCACTTCCGCCGACGTGAACGCCTATCTCAAGGAGATGACGGGCCGCGACATCACGGCCAAGGATTTCCGCACCTGGGCCGGAACGGTGCTGGCCGCGCTCGCCCTCAAGGAATTCGAAGAGTTTGACAGCGAGGCCAAGGCCAAGAAGAACATCCGGGCGGCGATCGAGAAGGTCTCAGGGCGGCTCGGCAATACTCCAAGCATCTGCCGCAAATGCTATGTTCACCCAGAGGTCTTCTCCTCCTACCTCGATGGCGAGCTTCTTCTGGATATCAAGGAAGAGATCGAAACGGAGCTGCGCGAGGATCTGCCGTCCCTCAAGCCCGAGGAGGCTGCCGTTCTCACCCTGCTGCAGGAACGCCTGTCCCGCGAGGTGAAGAAGCAGGAAGAGGCGAAGCCGGCCAAGCGTCGCTCCCCATCACGCAAGGCGCAGGCCAAGGGTCAGGCTGAGATGCGGGCTTGAGACAGCAGCAGACAGCCTGAAGCTTGACCCGATCCGCCGCTCATGGTCCATCGCATTTGTTCGATTGGCGTGAAAAGGTTTCGCGATGAGGGTGCTGGCGGCTGTTGTGTTGGCGTGCTCGATAGCAGGTGGGCTGTCATCCGCTCTGGCTCAGAGTACGCCGCCAAAGTCTTGGCCTGAGGTGAAATGCGAGCGCTATGAAAAGGCCTGGATAGAGGCGCTCGCGCGGCGGGGCAGGCAGGGCCTGAGCCCGGAGTTCATCGAACGCCACGAGGCCTTCCTCGCGTCCGGCTGCACCACACAAGCCGATGTCTGCCCCAGGTCCGCGGAGGAGCTCGGCTTGGCCAACATCATGGTGGTTGCGGCCATGAATGCCGGCACGGCAAGCACCTTCCCGCCCTTCGCCTGCCGCGAGTGATCGGCCGCTCGGGATCATAGCTGATCGAACATTTTCCTCGAGCCTTGCGTTAGGCTCTCGCTCCATTCGTTCGGCGAGGTTCCCATGCGCATCCATCACCTCAATTGCGGCTGCATGTGCCCGGTAGGCGGCCGGCTCTGGGATGGGGTGAGCCGCGGGCTGACCGGCCATCTGGTCTGCCACTGCCAGCTGATCGAAACCGACCGCTACGGGCTCGTGCTTGTCGATACGGGCATCGGCGCCCGCGACGTGGAGGATCCTTACGAGCGCCTGAGCCCCCTCTTCGTGCATGTCAACCGCATCCAGCTGGAGCAGCGCTACACTGCTGTCGAGCAGGTGAAAAGCCTCGGCTTCTCCCCGCGGGACGTGCGTCACATCGTGCTGACGCATCTCGACTTCGACCATGCGGGCGGTCTTGAGGATTTTCCGGACGCAACGGTTCACGTCCTGCGCGCAGAGCTGGAGGAGGCCGAGGTTCGGCAGGGCTTCATCCATCGCCGCCGCTACCGCCCCAAGCAATGGGAGGGCGTTCGCGACTGGCGCTTCTACGACCCGACCGGCGAGCGCTGGTTTGGCTTCGGCTCCGTGCGCGACCTCGACGGCCTGCCGCCCGAGATCCTGATGATACCCCTGCCGGGCCATACGATGGGGCATGCGGGCATCGCCATCGACACGCCGGAAGGCTGGCTGCTCAACGCGGGTGACGCTTATTTCCACCGGCACGAGATGGACGAGGATCCGTCCTGCACGCCTGGGCTCGCAGCCTACCAGAAGCTGATGGAGGAAAACCGCCCGCTGCGCCTTCACAACCAGGAGCGCCTGCGGGATCTGGCGAACAGCTCGCGCAGCAACGTCAAAATCTTCTGCAGCCACGACCCCGTCGAGTTGGAGGCGCTGCAACGCCTGAGCACCGGTTGGCGCCCGCTTCACTCGGAGGCTATGTCAGGAATGCAGGCCTACTAGCCCTCCGACCCCTGGTCCCGGCCTGCCGCTGCCCTAAAAGCAGGCAGGTACGTTGATAAGGGGGAAGGCGGATATGGAATTCGATGCCCTGCTGCTCTCGCGCATCCAGTTCGCGTTCACGATTGCCTTCCATATCATCTTTCCGGCTTTCACCATCGGCCTCGCCAGCTGGCTCGCGGCGTTGGAATTCAACTGGCTGCGCACGGGCAACCCGCTCTACCGCAATCTCTTCCGCTTCTGGGTAAAGGTCTTCGCCGTCTCCTTCGGCCTCGGCGTCGTGTCGGGCATCGTCATGAGCTATCAGTTCGGCACGAACTGGTCGCGCTTCTCCGAGTTCACCGGCAATGTCCTCGGTCCTGTGATCGCCTATGAGGTCATCACAGCATTCTTTCTGGAAGCCGCCTTTCTCGGCATCATGCTCTTCGGCTGGGAGCGCGTCGGCGACCGCCTGCATTTCTTCGCCACCTGCATGGTGGCCCTGGGCACGCTCATTTCCGCGTTCTGGATTCTCTCCGCCAACTCCTGGATGCAGACGCCGGACGGCTTTGCCATCGAGAACGGCAAGGCGGTTCCGGTCGACTGGTTCAAGGTCGTGTTCAATCCATCCTTCCCCTTGCGCTATGCGCATATGGTGATGGGCTGCTACCTGACGACAGCCTTCGCGGTTGCCGGCATGTCGGCCTGGATGCTGCTGCGCCATCCGCACGATGCTCCGGAAGCGAAGCTCGCCGCCTCGCGGCGCTCGCTGTCCATGGCTTTGTGGTTCGCCACCATCTTCGTGCCGGTCCAGATCGTCATCGGGGATCTTCACGGCCTCGGCGTGCTGAAATATCAGCCGACGAAACTTGCCGCCATCGAGGGCAACTGGGATCGCATGGCCAACATGCCTCTGCGCCTCTTCGCAATTCCCGATGAGGTGGCGGAAACGAACCGTTACGAGATCGGCATTCCGAAGATCGGCAGCTGGGTTCTGACCCATGCATTCGACGGTGTCGTGCCTGGACTGAAGGAGGTGCCGCCTGACGAGCGCCCGCCGGTCTGGCCCGTCTTCTTCTCCTTCCGCATCATGGTCGCCATCGGCTTCGCCATGCTGGGCATCGGCCTTTGGAGCCTTTACCTGCGCTGGAAGGGCACGCTGTTCACCAACAGAACATTTCTCACCGCAGCCATGATCATGACGCCATCGGGGTTCGGTGCCGTGCTCTTCGGCTGGTTCACCGCCGAAATCGGGCGCCAGCCCTGGGTGGTTTACGGGCATTTGCGCACGGCGGATGCGGTCTCACCCATCACGGCTGGTGCGGTCACCGCATCGCTCCTGACGTTCATCGTTGTCTATGCCTTCGTGTTCGGCTTCGGCTCCTATTATCTCGCCAAGCTCCTGCGGCGTGGCCCCGATCCGATCGAGGACATTCGCGGCGATGATCTCGGCAAGAAGCCGAAGCGCCCGTTCTCTGTGCCGGACGAAGGTATCGAGGGACGGCCCGGCCATAAAGCCCTGCCAGCGCGATAGGAGACGGCACCATGTTCGGCTTTGGGACGGAATATGAGGGACTGGCCTTCTGGCTGCCGCTGATCTGGTCGGGCCTCATCGCGGTCGCGGTGGCCATGTACGTGATCGTCGACGGGTTCGATCTTGGTGTCGGCATTCTCTTCAAGGCCGCGCACAACGAGAACTGGCGCGACCGTATGATGTTTTCCGTCGCGCCCATCTGGGACGGCAACGAGACCTGGCTCATCCTCGGCGGCGGCGGCCTTTTTGCCGTGTTCCATGTGGCCTATGCGGTTCTGATGCCGGCGCTCTACGTGCCGATCATCCTTATGCTGATCGCGCTCATCTTCCGCGGGGTGGCGTTCGAGTTCCGCTTCAAGGCAGAGCGCTCGAAATTCCTGTGGGACAACGCCTTCTTCTTCGGCTCCCTGCTGGCAACCTTCTTCCAGGGCGTGGTGCTGGGGTCCTTCGTGCAGGGCTTCGCCAATGACGGTCGCCAGTTCACCGGCGGCACCTTTGACTTTCTCACGCCCTTCAGCGTGCTCACCGGCATCAGCCTGATCTTCGGCTATGCGCTTCTGGGCGCGACGTGGTGCGTGATGAAGACTACGGGCGAACTGGAGATCTGGGCGCGGCGCATGGCGGTGCGCTTCCTGCTCCTCACCATCGTGGCCATGGCGGCCGTGTCCCTGTGGGTGCCGTTTCTCGGCCGCCAAATCGAGACGCGCTGGTTCACCTGGCCCAACATCGCCTTCCTGGCGCCCATTCCCTTGGTCACCGCCTATGTGGCCTACAGGCTCTTTCGCGATCTGGAGGAGGGACGCCACCTGCGTCCGTTTTTTCTGACGATCGGCCTGTTCCTGCTCGGCTATCTGGGCTTGGGCGTCAGCCTCTTTCCCTACAACGTGCCGCCGAACCTCACGATCTGGGATACGTCCAACACAGTCAGTTCGCAGCTCTTCGCCTTGGTTGGCTTCGCCATCGTGTTGCCGATCACCTTCGCCTACACGGCCTACGCCTACTGGGTCTTCCGCGGCAAGGTCGCTGAGGAGATCTCGGGCGGCGGCTACGGCTATCACTGATGCAGGACGAAGCGCGTCATCCGCGCGCAAAGCGCCTGCTCTGGTTCGTGTTTCTCTATGGAGCGAGCCTCGCGGTGTTCGCGGGGCTCGTCTATGGCCTGAGGGCGATCATCCCCCATTGAGCCTTAGCGATACGTGCCGATGAAGCCTTTGTCGGTGAGCACGACCCAGCGGGCGCCACGGCGCTCGATGGCCTCGACCTTGCCGACGCCGGGAAGGATGCCGCCCGGCATGACTTCGTACAGGCGGCGATTGCGGCTCTCGACAAGCGCCGCGCCGTTATAGACCTCGCGCAGCACCCAGCCGTCCACCGGTTCGCTCTTGGCCGGCTTCGGCGCGGGTGCCTCTTCACGGGCTGCGGCCTCGGTGACTGGCGGAGCCGCCGGTGCAGGAAGGGCAGCGGGTGTTGCAGGCTTGGTGTTCAGAGCTGCCAGAGTAGTCATGATCTGGCTTTCCATCTTGTCCAGCCGTCCCTCGAGCGATGAGAGCTTCTTGGCAGGCTCCTGGAGGCTGATCGCGAGCCGTTCGACCTTGTCGGTGAGCTTTGCCTGTTCCGAATTTGCTGCGGTGGACGCGGTGTGCTCGATCTCCTTGAAAGCCGTGGTCGTATTCTTGAGGGACTCAAGATCGCGGCTCAGGCGCGCAAGAATCTCCTGGCTGCGGGCGGTCTCTGTTTCCAGCTTCTCGATCGCGTCGCGGTTGGCGAGCGTTCCCACATAGGAGGCAGACCAGCCGGCGCCGACCAGTAGGAGGGCGATGGCCGCTTGGGCGGCGAACCGGGACGGAGCGACCCGACGACTGGCAGCATCTGGGGCCTTTGCCTCGGAGGCCGGGTGAACAGGCTTGGCGCTTTCACGGGCGCTCTTGATGGCCTCAGCCAGGGCGGCGCTAGCCGGAGAGACAATCTTCTGAGCGGCACCGTCGGACGACGCGCGGATCTCTGCCTTGGCTTGGCTGCGATCCTGAAGACGTTTGTTGCTGTCCATATTGCGACCTCATTTGCAGGTCACAGACGATTAACCACGAATGTTTACCAAAGCGTTATGGTTAAGATTCCTGGCTGCATTGCAACCCCCTCTAAACAAAGAGGGAAAGTAACTTTGCGCACATTGATAAAGATCTATTTAGAACTTTTTATTGACATAGTTACATATAATAGGGTTACAACAGGTGGCGTAACGGAAAGCGACACCTTAGGGGCATCTCAATACCCATAAGAGTACTGCCAACATAGGCCGCTAGGCCTAACTATGAAGAGATACTCTCGTGGGGCAAAACCCCGATATGGCAGCCATCGCCAAATGGCCACCGCTGTGCTAGGTAATAACCTTGCGGAGCGGCACTGCAATCAAGCTGGCGCCGGTCACGCGTGCGCTGATGGAAAGAAGACATGAAGCAGGCATCGAGAAATCGGGAAGAAAGTACAGAGGTCCAGGACGCTCTGAAATCCTGTCTTCCCTCATTCACGGGGGTTGCCGTCTTTTCGGCGGTGGTCAACCTTTTGGCGCTGACGGGCTCCATCTACATGCTCCAAGTCTATGACCGGGTGCTGTCGAGCCGGAGCATCCCGACCCTGATCGGCCTCTCGCTGATTACACTCGCGGCCTTTGCGCTCTCCGGCAGTCTCGACATGCTGCGCAGCCGGATGCTGGCGCGCATCGGCGCCCGCTTCGACGAGCTCCTGTCGCACCGGGTCTTCGACCTCGTGGCCACGATGCCGCTCAAGGGCGCCAAGCAGGCCGAGAGCATGCAGCCCATCCGCGATCTCGACACGATCCGCGGCTTCCTGTCGAGCCTTGGTCCCACGGCCCTGTTCGACATGCCCTTCCTGCCGATCTTCCTCATCGGCTGCTTCATGATCCATCCGGGTATCGGCGTCATGTCGGTGTTCGGCGGAGTGGTCATCGTGATCCTGACCATCTACACGGACGCCAAGAGCAAGGGGCCGTCCTATGAGGTGACCAAGAGCGGCGCCGAGCGGCACGTGATGGCGGAAACCAGCCGCCGCAATGCGGAGACCATCCGGGCCAACGGCATGCTGGGCTTCCTGGCCAAGCGCTATGACGACGTTCATGTCCGCCACGTCAATGACGGCCTGATGGCGAGCGAGTCGTCTGCCGGAATCAGCGCCTTCGCCAAGGTCTTCCGCATGGTCCTCCAATCGGCCATCCTGGGTCTCGGCGCCTATTATGTGATCCAGGGCCAGATGTCGGGCGGTCTCATGATCGCCGGCTCGATCCTGATGTCGCGTGCTCTGGCTCCTATCGAAATCGCGGTCGCGCACTGGAAGGGCTTCACCGCCTCCCGTCAGGCCTACCGCCGCCTTCAGCACATCATGTCGATCGTGCCGGCCCAGGGTCAGCGTATGCCGCTGCCTGCGCCCAAGTCGACCCTGACCGTGGAAGAGGTGTATATTGGCGCTCCGGGTGCCACGCTCCCGATCGTTCAGGCGGCTTCCCTTCAGCTGCAGGCCGGTCAGGGCCTGGGCCTCATCGGTCCCAGCGCCTCGGGCAAGTCGACCCTCGCCCGCGCCCTTGTCGGCGTGTGGCCGACCCTGCGCGGCGAGATCCGCCTCGACGGCGCGGCCCTCGACCAGTGGGAGCCCGATCCGCTCGGCCGCAACATCGGCTACCTGCCCCAGGACGTGGAACTGTTTGAAGGCACCGTTGCCGAGAACATCTCCCGCTTCCAGCCGGACGCCAAGCCGGACGATGTGATCGCTGCGGCTCAGACCGCCGGTGCCCACGAGCTGATCCTCAACCTGCCAGACGGCTACGACACCCGCATCGGCGAAGGCGGAGCCTCCCTGTCGGGCGGCCAGCGCCAGCGCGTTGCGCTCGCCCGCGCCCTCTACGGCAACCCGTTCCTGGTCGTGCTCGACGAGCCGAATGCCAGCCTCGACGGCGCCGGCGACGAGGCCCTGAACCAGGCTATCCTGTCGGTGAGGAAGCGCGGCGGCGTGGTCGTGGTCATCACCCACCGCCCGGCCGCTCTCGGTCAGGTCGATCAGGTGGCCATCATGGAAGAGGGCCGGATCAAGGCCATGGGTCCGCGGGACGAGGTTCTGCAATCCGTTATGAAACGCAATGCGACACCGGCTCCGGTGCGCCCGCAGCAGGCACCGGCAGCCCAGGCTGCTAACCTGCGAGAGGTTGGTTAAATGTTGGTCATTCAAGCTCCCCAGAAGAAACCCTCCGCCCATCAGCGGATCCTGCGCCAGTCCGCCATTGCCGGCGTGAGCCTGATCGCCCTGTTCGGCGGAACCATCGGCCTGTGGGCGGCGACCTCGACCCTATCCGGCGCCGTCGTCGCCGGCGGTCAGTTCGTGGTCGATACCAGCGTCAAGAAAATTCAGCATTCCACCGGCGGCATCGTCGGCGAACTCAAGGTCAAGGAAGGCGACCGGGTCACGCAGGGCGACCTTCTGGTTCGTCTGGACGAAACGGTAACCCGCGCAAACATGCAGGTCGTGTCCAAGCAGCTTGATGAGTATATCGGCCGCCAGGCCCGCCTCGAGGCTGAGCGTGACGGTACGTCCGAGGTCCAGATGCCAGCGGAGTTCGCTGGCCGACTGAACGATCCGGCCGTGCAGAAGATCATGTCTTCCGAGCGGACCCTGTTCACCGCACGCCGTGCCTCGCGGGACGCGCAGAAGGATCAGCTCAAGAAGCGCATCACTCAGTCCCGGGACGAGATCGGGGGATTGAAGGCGCAGCAGCAGGCGAAAACCCGTGAAGCCGACCTGATCGTGGACGAGCTGAAGGGTGTGCGCGACCTCTATCAGAGGAACTTGGTCCCGATTACGCGCCTCAATGCTCTTGAGCGGGATGCCGCCAGTATCGAAGGCCAGCGTGGCCAGCTGATCGCAGCGGTCGCCCAGGCCGAGAGCCGCATTGCTGAGACCGAGTTCCAGATCATCCAGATCGACGAGCAGATGCGTGCCGAGGCGATGCAGGAGCTGCGCGAGATCCAGGGCAAGGTCGCGGAATATACTGAGCGTAAAGTCGCTGCCGAGGATCAGCTGAAGCGCATCGACATCCGTGCGCCGAGCGACGGCTTCGTTCACCAGCTCAATGTTCACACCATCGGCGGCGTGATCTCTCCCGCCGAGCCCGTGATGAACATCGTGCCCGTGAACGACAAGCTCGAGCTCGAGGCCAAGGTTCTTCCGAACGAAATCGATCAGGTTAAGCTCGGGCAGAAGTCCACCGTGAAGGTACATGCCGCCAACGCCCGCATGATCCCGGATCTGCACGGCACGGTCAGCCGCATCTCGGCGGACGTATCGCGGGATCAGCAGACCGGCACGACCTTCTATACGATCAGGGTCGAGCTGCCGCAGGAAGAGATCAAGAAGCTCGAGAACCTGCACCTGATCGCAGGCATGCAGGCCGAAGTCTTCGTCGAGGTGAACCAGCGCACCCCGTTCGAATACTTCTTCAAGCCCATGCAGGAGCAGATCGCCCGCGCCTTCCGCGAGCACTGATCCCAACCTCTGAGACGATTTAGAACCGCGGCCGTTGCATTCAGCAGCGGCCGCGGTTTTCGTTTAAGGATCCTTCGGACAGCCCCTTGGGACCCGACTAAGCCTGGAAAGTTCCGCTCAAGAGCCCATAACAGGGGCAACGGCCGCGTCCCTGCGGCCGCCCATCGAAGCAATCTCCAGACGGCTTGCCGCGGAGCCTCGCCAAGCCGCTTCGATGAAGGTATTGGTTTTCTTGAGGAAAAAGCGTCTTGAAGATCATCCTGCGCTTTGGCGGCATTGCGATGCTGGTGGCGGCCATCGTCATCCTGGCCGTGCTGCCTTTTGCGACATCCTTTGTGGAGCAATGGTCGCGCCGTGACGTCGAGCTGCGATCCCGCCTCGTGTTCAATTCCGTTCGCGACCAAGTCAGCGGTCTGCTCGCTCGCAGCGATGCTCAGCAGATCGGCAATCTGTTCGAGCGCATCGCCTCCGACGAGCGCGTGCTCGCCATCGGGTATTGCGACGGGCAGGAGCTACGTTTCCCGACGGCCAACATGCCCAAGTCCTTCTCCTGTACGGAGGCCTCCCGCTCCGATGCGGAGAGCTTCTCCACCGTCAGGAATCAGGATCACAACGTTCTGGTCAGTTCCTTTCCTCTGAATGCAGGCGGGCGCTCAGGTCACCTCGTCGTCCTGCACGATCTGAGCTATGCCGACCAGCGCGGTGGGGAAGCGAGGAACTATCTCTTCCTGGCCCTTGCCGGCGTCGCCTTCGGGGCGGCGGCGCTCGCTGCCATGATTGCCGCCCTCATCATGCGCCGGTGGCTCGCCTCCATCCGGCAGGCGCTGGAGAGCGCCCGCGCGGGCAATGCGCAGCCGGCCGTGGAGGAGAATATCATCCCCCTCGGCAAGGAAATCCGCGACGTGCTCCAGGAGCTGGAATCCTCCCGGCGGACCATCGATGCCGCTCATACGGATTGGAGCCCAGATACGTTAAGAGCGGCGCTGGCCAACGAACTGTCCGGCTCCGAGGTCATCGTGGTATCGAACCGCGAGCCCTACATCCACAATCGCACCGAGACCGGCGAGATCTCCCTTCAGATTCCCGCAAGTGGCCTCGTGTCGGCTCTGGAGCCGGTGGTGCGCGCCTGCGGCGGCACATGGGTCGCCCATGGCAGCGGCACGGCGGACCGGGACGTGGTCGATGCCAGCGACCGGGTGCCCGTCCCGCCGAATCACCCGTCCTACACCCTGCGCCGGGTCTGGCTGTCGGAGGAGGAGCAGGACGGTTACTATTACGGGGCCGCCAATGAAGGCCTCTGGCCGCTCTGCCATATCGCCTTCGTGCGGCCGATCTTCCGCGAAGCCGACTGGCAATACTACCGCTCGGTGAATGAGAAATTCGCCGAGGCCATTGTGGCCGAGGCCAAGCGCGAGGATCCGATCATCCTGGTGCAGGACTACCATTTCGCCCTGCTGCCGCGCATGATCCGTGACCGGTTGCCCAATGCGACCATCGTGACTTTCTGGCATATCCCCTGGCCCAATGCCGAGACCTTCGGCATCTGCCCTTGGCGCGAGGAGATCGTCGATGGGCTGCTCGGCTCGTCGATCCTCGGCTTCCACACCCAGGCCCATTGCAACAACTTCCTGGATTCGGTCGATTCTTTCGTGGAAAGCCGCATCGACCGGGAGAAGGATTCGGTGTTCTTCGGCGGCGAGGAGACCCTGATTCGCCCCTATCCCATCTCTATCGAATGGCCCCCAACCGCCATGGAAGGTCAGAAGCCGATTGAGGAATGTCGCCGCATCGTGCGCGAGCGCTTAGGCTTGTCGCCGGACATGCGGATCGGCGTCGGCATCGAGCGGTTCGATTACACCAAGGGCATTCTCGACCGCATGCAGGCCATCGACGCGCTCATCGGGGAGAATCCGGAATGGCGAGGCAACTTCACCTTCGTGCAGGTTGCTGCCCCGACGCGCAGCAAGCTCGCCAATTACCGCCTGCTCCAAGAAGAGGCCGAAGCGCTCGCCCGCGACATCAACGAGCGTCATGGGGGCGACGGATACCAGCCCATCAGGCTCCTCATCCGCCACCACGAGCCCGACGAGGTGTTCGAGCTGTTTCGCGCAGCGGATCTCTGCATCGTATCGAGCCTGCACGACGGCATGAATTTGGTCGCCAAGGAGTTCGTGGCGGCCCGCGACGACGAGCAGGGCGTGCTCATCCTCTCGGCCTTCGCCGGAGCCTCGCGCGAATTGTCCGAGGCGCTGATCGTCAATCCCTACAACGCCCATGCCATGGGGCAGGCCATCAACCGCGCCCTGACCATGTCGCAGCCGGAGCAGCGCGAGCGCATGCGGCTGATGCGCGATCAGGTCAAGGAGCGCAATGTCTATCGTTGGGCCGGGCAAATGCTGCTCGCAGCCTCCCGACTGCGCAAGCAGCAGCGGATCAGGCAGCTGATCGCCAGAGGGCGCAGGCGGGCACCGGCCAATGCGTGACGTTTCGACAGGACAAAAGGCGATGGCCAGGACGAACGGGGATTATGCCCTCTTTCTCGATTTCGACGGGACGCTCGTCGATATCGTCGAACGTCCCGATGCGGTTGCGGTGGATCCGACCCTGCCGCAAGTTCTCACCAAGCTTCAGGAACGGCTTGGCGGTGCGCTCGCGATCGTCAGCGGACGTCCTGTTGAATTTCTCGACGGGCGCTTTGTGCCCCATGAATTCGACATGGCAGGATTGCATGGGCTCGAGCATCGCATCGCCGGACGGCTCTCCATGTGCGATCCGGACGAGCATCCTGCCCTGCGGAACATGGTGGCGCGTCTGAAGACGATCGTTGCAGATAAGGAGGGCATCCTGATCGAGGACAAGGGCTGCTCGGTTGCGATCCATTGGCGGCTGGCCCCGCACGAGAAGGACTTCGCGCTGGCCACCGCGCATGCTGCCATCGAGGCTTTGGGCAACGATTACCGTGTTCAGCACGGCAAAGCTGTGGCAGAAATCCTGCCCTCGGCGGCAGGGAAGGGCAAGGTGATCGAGCGGTTTCTTCACGAGGTCCCTTATAAGGGGCGGCGTCCGGTCTTCATTGGCGACGACCTGACCGACGAGAACGGCTTCAAGACCGTGAACGCCCATGGCGGCCTGTCCGTGCGCATCGGTGGCGGCGAGACCATCGCCAAGGTGCGCCTCGGAACGCCTGCGGAACTGCGCCACCGCCTGTCACTATGGGCGTCCGAAGGTTCTCTTCCTTTCAAAGAGGATGATTGTTGATATGAGTTCGTTGGACCTTGCCGTCATCGGCAATTGCATGATCTCGGCCCTGGTCGATCGCCGCGCGCAGATCGTCTGGAGCTGCTTTCCGCGATTCGATGGAGACCCCGTTTTTTCGGCCCTGCTCGATTGCCCTGAAGGACAGAGCGATGCGGACCAGAAGGGCGTCTTCGCCATCGACATGGCAGGCCTAGTGAGCTGCGAGCAGAGCTATCTCCAGAACACGGCAGTGCTCGTGTCTCGCATGACGGACTCCTCCGGCAACATCGTCGAGGTCACGGATTTCGCGCCCCGCTTCAAGCATTTCGACCGCACCTTCCGTCCGCCCATGCTTGTGCGCCGTGTCCAGCCCATCAAGGGGCGCCCGCGCATCCGCATCCGTCTTCGTCCGCATTTCGACTGGGGCGAATCCCCGCCCGGCCTGACCCGCGGCAGCAATCATCTGCGCTTCGTCGGCCCTGACTATTCTCTGCGCCTGACCACCGACGCATCGATTTCCTATGTCCAGGACGAGCGCTTCTTCGTGGTGGACCGGCCCATGTCGTTCTTCTTCGGCGAGGACGAGCCCCTGCGCTCGGAGGCCGACACCACGGCCCGGGCCTTCCTCGACAGCACGGTCGATTTCTGGCGCGACTGGGTGCGTTCGCTCTCCATCCCGTTCGACTGGCAGGAGGCGGTGATCCGCGCCGCCATCACGCTCAAGCTGTGCAACTTCGAGGAGACGGGCGCCATCGTGGCGGCGCTCACCACCTCGGTGCCGGAAGCGCCGCACACGCAGCGCAACTGGGATTATCGCTATTGCTGGCTGCGCGACGCCTATTTCGTGATCCAGGCCCTCAACCGGCTCGGCACCACCAAGACGATGGAGGAATACCTCACCTACATCACCAACATCGTCGACGACATGGACGCCATTCCCGACCAGAAGGACATGCCGCCGCTCTTCAGCATCACCCGCTCACCCGATCTCGAGGAGCGGGAAGCCACCGCGCTCGCGGGCTATCGCGGCATGGGTCCGGTGCGCGTCGGCAATGCGGCTTATACGCAGATCCAGAACGATGCCTATGGCAGCGTCGTGCTCGCCTCCGTTCACGCCTTTCTCGACAAGCGCCTGATCCGCACCGGCAACAAGGCCCTGTTCGAGCATCTGGAAAAGCTCGGTCACAGGGCCATCGAGGTATTCGACAAGCCCGATGCCGGCCCCTGGGAGCTGCGCACCAAAGCGGCCGTGCATACTTTTCCGAGCGTGATGTGCTGGGCGGCCTGCGACCGGCTCATCAAGATCGCCGAGGCCATGGGACGCGAGGACCGGGCCGCCTTCTGGCGCGAGAATGCCGAGCACATGCACCGGGTCATCGATGAGCGTGCCTACAACGCCGACAAGGGCACATTCGTGTCGTCCTTCGGCGGCACGGACCTCGACGCCACGCTCCTGCTCCTGGCGGAGCTCGATTTCGTCAAGGCGGACGATCCGCGCTTCGTCGCTACCGTGGAAGCCGTCGGGACGAAATTGCGACGGGGGGACCTGCTTCTGCGTTATGATGTGGAAGACGATTTCGGGCTTATGCACACGGCTTTCATGATCTGCGGCTTCTGGTACGTGGATGCCCTGAACGCCATCGGGCGCAAGGAGGAGGCGAAGGAATTGTTTGAGCATATCCTGAGCCTGCGCAATTCCTTCGGACTGTTCTCCGAAGATGCGGATTTCACCACCGGAGAGCTGTGGGGCAACTTCCCGCAGACCTATTCCATGGTCGGTCTCATCAACTCGGCCGTGCGCCTGAGCCGGAGCTGGGAGGAGGCGTTCTGATGGTCGTCATCGGACGCGGAAGGCAAAAAGGACGATAGGCTTTAATGTTCGCATTTCCCGTTCTGCTCGGCGATATCGGCGGCACCAATGCCCGCTTCGCCGTTCTGCCTGCGCCTGGCGGGACCGTTCAGCTCCTGCCGCGCGCCCTGACGGCGCAGACGCCCGATCCGGTCGGTGCGATCAGGATCGCGCTGGGAGCCTATGAGGGGCCTGCGCCCCGCTCAGCCATCATCGCTGTGGCGACGCGGGTGGACGCGCCCGCGATCCGGCTGACCAACGCCCATTGGCTCATCGATGCCGAGGCGATCGGCCGGACATTGGGTCTCGAGCGTGTGACCCTCGTCAACGACTACACGCCGGTGGCAGCTTCGGTGACGGTGCTCGAAGAGGCGAAGGGCGATCTCGCGCCTATCGGGGTGTTCCCGCCAGCCAAATCCGGCGCGCGGGTCGTCCTGGGGCCCGGCACAGGACTCGGGGCAGGCGCCCTAGTGCCGGTGGAGGACCGCTTCGCCATTCTGGCGACCGAGGCGGGCCACATGGAGTTCGGGCCCATTACGGATGAGGAAACCGCCCTCTGGCCGCATCTGGAGCGTGTGGGCGGGCGCATCTCCGGTGAGGTCGTGCTGTCGGGTCCGGGACTCTTCCGCATCGCCAGGGCGCTCGCCGCCCATCGCTGCGTCGACTGCCCCTTCACCATGCCCAACGACGTTCTCGCAGCCGCCCGTGAGGGCGACAGCCTAGCCAAGGATGCGCTGGACTTGTTCGGGCGTTTCCTTGGGCGCTTTGCCGGGGATCTCGCACTCACCTTCGAATCCTCCGGCGGCGTATTCATCGCGGGTGGCATCGCGCCCCGGATGATCGACATTCTCCAAGTGGGCGGCTTCCGCGAGGCCTTCGACCGCAAGGCGCCCCATGATGCCTGGGCCCGGAAGGTCCCGGTCTACGCGATCACCAATCCGGAGCCGGCCCTGCAGGGTCTGGCCGCTATCGTGACGAATCCCGAGCGCTTCGTCTTCCAATCGCAGGGGTGGCAGGCTACCTGAGGAGCCTGCCGCAAACGCGCCAAGCCGCATCGAGGCTGCCGGCGCTCCAACCTGCTGATTGGTGATGAGAACAGAACAGATCGCCCTTGCTCCGCTTGCTCCCGGAGCCGACCTCTCCCTGACCGTCCAGCGCTTCGGCGGGCAAGGCGCCCGCCCGCGCATCTATGTCCAGGCCTCGCTCCATGCGGACGAGATCCCCGGCATGATCGCAGCCCATCATCTGCGCGAGCGCCTCACCGGCCTTGAGAACGAGGGCCGGATCAAGGGTGAGATCGTGCTCGTGCCTGCGGCCAATCCGATCGGCCTGGCGCAAAGGGTGCTGGGCGACCATATCGGCCGCTTCAATCTTTCCGATGGCATTAATTTCAACCGCGGCTATCCCGACTTCGTGCCGAAGGCGGCTGATCGCATTGAAGGCAAGCTGACCGGCGACGGCGAATCGAATGTGCGCGTGATCCGCGAGGCCCTGCGGGCGGAGCTTGAGGCCTGGGCCCCGGCCAACCCGGCCGAGGCGATGAAGAAGGCGCTGCTCGGCCTCGCTCAGGAGGCCGACATTGTCCTCGACCTGCACTGCGACTCGGAAGCCGTCGTGCATCTCTACACTCATACCCGCTCGGAGGAGGCGTTCGCGTCGCTCTCCGCGTTGATCGGCGCTCACGCTTATCTGCTGGCGGATGTATCGGGCGACGAGCCCTTCGACGAGGCCTGCAGCCGCCCCTGGGCGGAACTGGCCGACCGCTTCCCGGATCACCCGATCCCCTTTGGCTGCCATTCGACCACCCTGGAGTTCCGGGGCGAGCGGGACGTGAGCCACGAGACAGGGCAGGCCGATGCGGCGGCGGTTGTCGATTACCTGATCCTGCGTGGCGCAATCGCCGGTGAGGATCCGCAGGTGCCGGAGCCGCTGTGCCAAGCCACGCCGCTCGCAGCCTCCGAGCCGGTAAAGGCCCCGGCCTATGGCATCCTGGTCTTCAAGGCTGAAATCGGGGCTCGGGTGAAATCCGGCGACGTGATCGCGGACATCGTCGATCCGCTGACTGGGGCTCTGACCCAGGCCAATGCGCCCTGCGACGGCGTGATGTTCGCCCGGATCGCCCAGCGCTTCGTCACCAAGGGCATGCGGCTGGCCAAGATCGCCGGCACCACGGCCAAGCGCACCGGCAAGCTGCTCAGTGCCTGAAACAAGAAAGGCCGCCCCGAGGGGCGGCCTTTCCATTGTCGGTTCCACGGCCCCGAAGAGCCGCCCTTAAAGGTGCGTTACGCACAAATCTCGACAGAGGCCAAGATCCAGGTCGCGGCAACCGGGGAACGTAGGGTATGACAATGAGACACTAGATCACCTCCTTTCGTTGTTGACGGGAAAGCCCCATATGGGGTGAGAAGAGTCCAGCGAAAGGGCAGGGCGCTGCGGCGTTCTGTCCCCCATGTCGATCCCAGAGAATTTTGAGAACCATGACCGATCTTCCGGCCCCTGTGGGCCGCCGCCGAACCTTTGCGATCATCTCCCACCCGGATGCTGGCAAGACCACGCTCACCGAAAAGCTGCTGCTGTTCGGAGGCGCGATTCAGCTTGCCGGCGAGGTGAAGGCCAAGAAGAACCGCGTCTCGACCCGGTCCGACTGGATGGGCATCGAGAAGGAGCGCGGCATCTCGGTGGTGACCTCGGTCATGACCTTCGAATATGGCGGCTGCGTCTTCAACCTGCTCGACACGCCGGGCCACGAGGACTTCTCGGAAGACACCTACCGCACGCTGACCGCCGTCGATTCCGCCATCATGGTGATCGACGCGGCCAAGGGCATCGAGGCGCGCACCCGCAAGCTGTTCGAGGTGTGCCGCATGCGCGACATCCCGATCGTGACGTTCATCAACAAGATGGACCGCGAGGCGCGCAGCCCCTTCGACCTCCTCGACGAGATCGAGAAGACGCTGGCGCTGGACACCTCGCCCGTCACCTGGCCGATCAGCCAGGGCAGGAGCTTTGCCGGCACCTTCGACCTGCGCCGCAACGTGGTTCGCCGCATCGACACCGATGATGAGCCGACGCCCGTCTCCGGCCCGGACGATCCGAAGCTGATGAGCCTGCTACCGCCGGAAGAGGCGGATGCCTGGCAGGAGGAGGTGATGCTCGCGCAGGAAGCCTGCAAGCCCTTCGACCTGCAGGCGTTCCGTGAAGGTCATCTCACGCCGGTGTTCTTTGGCTCGGCCCTGCGTAATTTCGGCGTGCGCGACCTCATCGACGCGCTGGCCGCCTATGCGCCGCCGCCGCGCGGCCAGGAGGCCGACAAGCGGCTTGTCGAGGCAAGCGAGCCGAAGATGTCGGGCTTCGTGTTCAAGATCCAGGCCAACATGGATCCGAACCACCGCGACCGTATCGCGTTTATGCGCATCTGCTCCGGCAAGCTCCAGCGCGGCATGAAGGCGAAGCTCGTGCGCACGGGCAAGCCCATGAGCCTGAACTCGCCGCAATTCTTCTTTGCGCAGGACCGTGCGATTGCGGACGAGGCCTGGGCCGGCGACGTGGTGGGCATTCCGAACCACGGCACCTTGCGCATCGGCGATACGCTCACCGAAGGCGAGGACATCGTCTTCCGCGGCGTGCCGAGCTTCGCGCCGGAAATCCTGCGCCGCATCAAGCTGCAGGACGCCATGAAGGCGAAGAAGCTGCGCGAGGCGCTGCAGCAGATGGCGGAAGAGGGCGTGGTGCAGCTCTTCGTGCCGCAGGACGGCTCCGGCGCCATTGTTGGCGTCGTGGGTGCGCTGCAGCTCGACGTGCTGAAGGAGCGCTTGGCTGCCGAGTACGGCCTACCCATCGACTATGATCCGACGCGCTTCTCCATCTGCCGCTGGATCACGGCGGACGATCCGCGGGAGCTCGACAAGTTCATCGAGAGCCACCTGTCGGCCATGGCGCGCGATCTCGACGAGGCGCCCGTGTTCATGGCGCCGAACATGTTCAACCTTCAATACGAGGTGGACCGCTACAAGGCGATCCAATTCTCGGACGTGAAGGATTACCAGAAGAAGGCGGCGTAGAGCTCGGCGTCCTTTCGCGACTGACGCTCCAAGTCATCACCGGCCTTGTGCCGGTGATCCCGCTTATTTGAGGCGAAACGTTTCTCCGCATCGGGATGGCCGGGACAAGCCCGGCCATGACGTGGAGGGTGTCATCCCCGGCGCACGAAGTGCGGGAAGGGGATCCATTCACACGCGCTGAGCCATGAATTCCCTTCCCCTCCGCTGCGCTCCGGCCGGGAATGACAATGCTGGATCAGGCGTCGAGCTGGTTCAGCGGCAGGTCGATGCGAACATGCAGGCCTTCTGCGCGCCAGTCATAGGCAATGGTGCCGCCGAGCTGGTCGGTCACGCTCCGGCGTACGAGCTTCGAGCCGAAGCCTTCCGTGCTCGGCACCCCTTGGGTCGCCGGTCCGTTGTCTTCCTGCCATGTGAGCGTGAGCATCACGCCGCGCACCCAGGTAATTCTCAGACGGCCTTCTGGAGCCGACAATGCTCCGTATTTCAACGCATTGGTGGCCAGTTCGTGCAGCACCAGGGTCAGGATCGTTGCGGCCTTCGGACCAATCCGCACCGGCGGTCCTTCCAGGATCATCGGGGAGGGCGTGTCCTGGCTGATGTGCGGCGCCAGGATGGCTTCCACGATCTTCTCGACAGTGGTCTCTTCATCGGCCGGATCACTGCCGGTGATGGCAGGGCGGATCAGCTCGTGCGCACGGGCCAAGGCATCGATACGTCCGCGCAGGGCAGCGGCCATCTGCTTCGGCGTCTCGGCCGTCCGCGCCGTCATGGCAATCATACCGCTGGTCATGGCGAAGAGGTTCTTGACCCGGTGGTTGAGCTCCTGCACCAGAAGCTGCCGAACCTCCTCGTTCCTGCGACGCTCGGTGATGTCGATGATCGTTCCGAGAATGCGCGCGGGTTTCAGTTCGCCGTTGATGATCTCGTAGAGCATGCGGCCGCGGCTGAGGATCCATCGGATCTCGCCGTCAGGGCGGACAATTCTGTGCTCAATCTGGATCTGTCCCCCCGAACGGGGATCGCTCAAGGACCCGACGCTGCTCACCACATGTTCGCGGTCGTCCGGGTGAATGGCTGAGTGCCAGAACTCATAGGTCGCGGGCTCGTTCTTCGGCAGGCCGAAGATGTCCTTCTGCCGGTCCGACCAGAAGGTCTCGCCGGTCTGGGCGTTCCATTCCCACAGGCCCATCTCCGTCGCCTCGACGGCAAGGGCCAGACGTTCGTTGTGAAGAGTAGCCTCGCGGGCCTTGATCTCGGCTTCACCACGCGCCTTGACCCGCTCAGTCACATGGGCGGCCAGAGCCAGGATACCGCTGATCTGGTCACCCCCATCGCGAACCGGCAGAAGCTTGATGTCCCAATAGGTGGTCGTGCCGGGCGTAAGCACGAGGGCATGATCCTTCAGCTCCTGGGGTTCGCCGGTCTGGAACACCTTCTCGCGTGATGTCCAAAGTTCAGGCGTGTATCTGTCACCCATGACCTCGGACACGGTCCGGCCGACAAGATCCTCGTCGGGAACAGACAAGGCGGACCGGAACAGGCGGTTGGCAAAGGCGAATTGCTGATCCGATCCAAGCGTGACGGCGATGGCCAGCGGCACGTTCTCCAGGAGCTCGGAAAGCGCCTCCCGGCTGAACCCTTCCGCTCCTCCCTGGAGGCGAATCTCATCGAGTCCATAGGCCCACGGTTGAGAGGGACTCACGCAGACATCCTTTACAAAGGCATATGGACGAGAGGCGTCAATGCCATACTGCTACAGTTTTGCAATATTGTTCTAGGCTGTCAGCTTGCTTTGTCCAGCTATCTCTGTGTCGTCCAGCAAGGCCTTGGACGCGGCCTTTTCCGGAAACTGCGCCTGCACCTGCGCGATGTCGGCAATCGTCGGCAAGCTCGCCTCGTTGCCGAGGTATTGGATCGCATGGGACGAGGCGCCGCGGGCGAAGATGAAGTGCTCGCGCCACGGCAGCTCCGGCCGGGCCATGGCGGAGTAGACATAGGCGCCGTGGAAGATGTCGCCGGCGCCGTTGGTGTCCACTACCTTGTCGCCCGGAACGTCGAGGGCGGGGAGGATCCCTTCCTGGCCGGTCTCGTCATACCAGACGAGGCCGCGCTCGCCCAAGGTCACGCCGCCGATCTTGCAGCCGCGGCTCTTGAGGTACTCCAACATCCCGGCGGGGGTCAGGTCCATCTGCTCGCACAGGCGTTCGGCCACGATGGCGACATCAATGAATTCGAGGAGCTCATGGGTGTTGGAACGCAGGCCGCCGCCATCGAGGGAAGTGAGGATTCCAGCCTCGCGGCAGGCCTTGGCGTAATGCATCGCGGCGTCGGCCTGGTGGCCGTCGAGATGCAGCGCCCTGCAGCCCTGCAGGTTCAGCGGTGGCACCGGGTGCAGGTAATGGTCGTCGCGGCAGCGCACGATGGCACGCTTGCCGCCGCGCGGCATGATGAAGGACAGGGACGACTCGTGAACCTTCCGGTGATGGACCGAAATGCCGTATTTCGCCGCCATGTCGATGAACATGCGGCCAAGCCAATCGTCGGCAATCGATGTGAGCAGATCCGGCGGAAGTCCCAGCTTGGCGCAGGCGAAGGCCGCCGTGACCGCATTGCCGCCGAAGGAGATCGCATAATCCCGTGCCACGGTCTTCTCGTCCCCGGTCGGCAACTCGTCCGCCAGGAAGGTCACGTCGATATAGGTCTGTCCGACAAAGAGAGCATGCATCGCTGGAACATCATCTCGTTGAATTCGCCGCCAGAGTCTTGGACGAGAGGGGAGCATTAGGCAAGTTCTTGAGTTGCTTTACTCTGCTGCGGGTGCCGTGTCCTCACCTCTCCCCACCGGGGAGAGGTACGCCAGCGCCAAGCTGAATTCAGGGCTTAGACGCGGTCGTCTCTCCGGGAGGGGCGACTTATACCGGCTCGTCATACCCTGTTGAGCGTCGCGGCCAGGCGGGCGGCCGTCAGGGCCGCGTCCAGATCGGTCGCGATGAACTCGACGGGGGCGATGAGCCCCTGGCGGAAGGCATTGGAGACGATCGGGTGGAGGCGCGCGCTGCCGCCCACCAGGGCAACCGGCCGGGGACCGAGGCGCTTGATGAGCGCATTGGCAAGGCGAGCCAGTTCCTCGCCGGCTTCGTTCAGGATGCGAAGAGCCGTGCCGTCATCGGCAGAGGCCGCCTCACCCACGGCGCGGGCCAGCGACCCGATCTTGCCCCGGTCGCCGCCATAGACGAAGGAGCGGACGATGTTCCAGTCGGTGCCCCCGAGCGCCCGGGCCATGCAGGTGCCCAGCGTCGAGGTCCAGCCTGCGCCGGGGCTTTCCTCCTCTGCCCGCAGGATAGCCTTGAGGGCCTCGCGGGCGATCCAGAAGCCGGAACCGCCATCGTCGATGAGGTTGCCGCGCCCGCCGACCCGGATCACCTGCTTGTCCTCGGACAGGTAGTAGCCGATGGAGCCGGTGCCGCTGTAGACCAGGATGCCCTCGCCCAGTTCGAAATAAGCCAGGTAGGCGATCCACATGTCCTCCGCGACGAAGACTTTCTCGGGCGGCAGTTCGAAGGTTTCCGCGAACATGGCCCGCATGGTGGCCTCGGCCGGGGTCTCGCGGGTGAGGCCGGTGATACCCGCGATGATGCCGAGCGGCTTGCCCGTCTTCACCACGGCTTGAGCCATATCGAGGACGATCTGGCGGGCGCGCTCTTCAGCAGCGGCGGAAAAGAGATGGCCGGTCAGGGGCGCCACGGAGCCTTGCGCCGCGCATCGTCCGCTGGCATCCGCCAACCGCCAGCGCGTGGCGGTTCCGCCCGCATCGATGCCCAGCCCCAGCCCCATGCGCCCGCAGCCTTCTTGTCAGTGTCCGCTTTCTGTTAGGACGTCTTGGGGAGATCCGCCAGAGCTTTGCGCAGATTGCCGTCGTGGCGCTCGAGCGCGCCTTGCGCCTGCGCCAGGCTGGCGCCCATAGCGATGAGCACGGCGGTCTTCAGGTCTCCGCCGGCTTCAAGGATCGCATCCGTCGCCGTCGCCTCGTCGCAATCGGTGATCTGCATGACCATGATCTCGCTGCGGCGGCGCAGCTTGGCGTTCGTTGCGCGCATGTTGACCATGAGGCCGCGATAGACCCGGTCCATCCTGACCATGATCAGAGTCGAGAGAAGGTTGAGGATCACCTTCTGCGCCGTGCCGGCCTTCATCCGCGTCGAGCCGGCCACCACCTCCTCGCCCGTATCGGCCAGGATCGGATGGGAGCAGACCTCGAGCAGCGGTGTGTCTGGATTATTGGAGATGCCAATGGTCTGGGCACCCCTGGCGGCCGCCTCCTGGAGGGCCGCAATGGTGAACGGCGTCCGTCCGCTGGCCGCCACACCGATCACCACATCGTCGGGTCCGATCTTGTTGTCGCGAATGCCCGCGATGCCGTCCTCGACCGAGTCTTCGGCATTCTCGACCGCCTGCATGATGGCGCCTTCGCCGCCGGCGATCAGATAGACGATGCGGTCATCGGGCCAGTTGAAGGTCGGCGGCAGCTCGGTGCCATCCTGAACGCCGATCCGGCCCGAGGTTCCGGCGCCGGCATACACAAGCCGCCCGCCGCGCCGCAGACGCGGCACGGCCTCTTCCGCAGCGGAGGCGATGGCAGGCAGGGAAGGCCTGACAGCCGCGACGGCGGAGAGCTGTCCCTCGAGAAAAGCCGAGAGCACATCGAGGCTCGGCCAGGTGTCGAGGTCCTGGTAGCGGGTGCTGAAATGTTCTGTCGCCATTATGCCAACCTTCTTCCAGACCAGTATAGGACCAGTTGTGGCCCGCAACAATCGCCTGCAAGCGACTGAGCGGTGCCGGCCGTCAACTTTTCTGTTGGCATCCTTAAAGTCAGGCGAGCCGATCAAACAACGCGATCACCTGCTCGCCCGTTGCACGGCGGAGAGGAAGGATCCCGCTGTCCTTGTGCCGGCTCGGATGAACCCGGTTTGTGAGGAGCGACCAAGCGAGCCCGCGGTCGAAATCGATCCAGAGGCCGGTACCAGTGAAGCCGGTGTGACCGATGGTGTCGGGCGAGCAGGCATCGCCGCCGTGCCAACCGGGATAGAAGCCTTCCCAGCCCACCGTCCGCTTCTCGGATTCCCGTGTACGGATGGCCTTGATGGAATCAGGCGACAGCCCCGTGCCGTCGAGGAGCGAACGGGCGAAGTCGAGCACACCGTCGATGGTGCCGAACAGACCCGCATGACCAGAGGCGCCACCGAGGGCGAAGGCGTTCTCGTCATGCACTTCGCCGCGGACCACGCGCCCGCGCCAAGTGTCCCTCTCGGTCGCAGCACACAGCTTCGGATCGGGCCTGAACGAGAAGCGTTCCGGCAGCGGCTGATCGATCAGTGCCTTCCCGGTGATGCGCTCGATGGCGATGCCGAGCAGCATGTAATTGATGTCGGAATAAACCGGCGGTCCCGGCTGCCAGACCCGCTGAAGAATGAAGGCGCGCAGCGTGTCCGGGTCCTGACCATAGGTGTAGAGCGGCTCCACGGCCGGCAGATGCGTCTGGTGCGCGAGGCACTGGCGAAAGGTGAGCCGCCGCTCGGCCGCGTTCATGTCGTACTGACGAAGATCCGGGATGATCGTCACCAACGGATCGTCGAGGGCGATCCGGCCTTCCTCGACCAATTGCAGAATGCGCGTGGTCGTGAAGATCACCTTCGTGAGCGAGGCGAGGTCGAACCATGTTTCACGGGAAACATTTTCACGCTCCGGCTCGATCTGCGCCGCGCCGGCCCATCGCAGGGCGCGTCCGCCACTTGCCGTAACGAGTCCAAGAACCGCGCCAGGTATGCTGCCGCTCTTAATCGAAGTGGCGGCGGGCGCGAAGGCTTCGTCGATTAGATCCATCAGGGCCATGGCCGTCTCACGCGGCGCGGTGGAGTTCGCCGCCAGGCATGGGATGCGGCACCCCGGTCGTGGTCGGCAGGCTCAAGGGCAAATTGAGGGTCGACCTCACTGCGAGATAGCCGAAGGCCTGCGCTTCAAGGAAATCGCCATCCCAGCCGACGGTTTCCACCGGATCGACGGCAACACCGAGTTCCTCATGCAGGCGCTTCATGAAATGAGCATTGCGCCGCCCGCCTCCGGTCACCAGCCAGCGCTTTGGCGCGCGCGGTACATGGCGCAAGGCTGCGATAACGGATTGCACCGTGAATTCCGCCAAGGTCGCGGCGCCATCCGCATCCGAGAGCGCTTCCACGCCCTTGGCGCGGGCATGAAAGTCCTGGCGGTCGAGCGACTTCGGCGCGGGCCGATCAAAGAACGGGTTCTGCATGAACGCGGAGACGAGTTTCTCGTCGACCTTGCCTGAGGATGCCAACTGGCCGTCCTCGTCATAGCTCAGGCCGCGGCGGCGCAGCACGAAATCGTCGAGGAGCGCACTCGCCGGTCCCGTATCGAAGGCGATCACCACATCGCCGTCGATATAGGTGACATTCCCCACGCCGCCGAGATTGAGGATCATGATCGGCTGCGCGAGGTTGCTGGCGAGCGCACGATGGTAAAGCGGAACGAAGGGAGCGCCTTCCCCGCCCGAGGCGACATCCGCATGGCGGAAGCGGTAGACGGTGTCGATGCCGAGCACGTCGGCGACCTTGTTGCCAAGTCCAAGCTGACGTGTGAAGCGAATCTCCGGCCGGTGATAGACGGTCTGTCCGTGAAAGCCGATGAGCTTCACCTCCGCGGCGGAAATCCCGGTCTCCTCCATGAAGCGCCGGATGGCCGCGATATGAGCCTCCGTTACGGCTTGCTCCAGATCCTCCAGCGGCTCGCTCTGCGCCCGCGCGGGTTCGGCAATCAAGGCCTGAAGGGTTTTCCTCAAATCGCCAGGATAGGAGAAGGTGCGGCCCGGTCCGGGCCTCACGACAGTATCGCCATCCGTCCCGACGATGGAGACGTCGATGCCGTCCATCGATGTGCCGCTGATCACCCCGATGGCTTTGACGATGGAACGGTCCGACATCTGTTTCTCCGACCTTGCCTGTTTGGCCGTGACCATAGCACAGCCGAGAAGTCGGTCTAGAGTGGTATGATATTGGACCATGACAGGTCCGCAGCGATGTCCTATAAATTGCTTTGCGGCTTCCAAGGGAGGAACAGACGTATGGTCAGGTCAGCACTGCGCGGCGCGCTCGGCGCAGGTTTCATGGTGGCGGCGATGGCCTCCGCCTCGGCTCAGGTTTTGGAGATCGGCGCGGATGCAAGCCCGACAGGCCTTGATCCGCATCTCATCACCGCATTCCCGAGCTTCATGGTGGTGAACGGCAACATCTATGAAGGCCTCACGGCCATCGACAAGGATCTGAAGACCATCCCGGGCCTCGCCGAATCCTGGACCGCAGCGCCGGACGGCAAAAGCTATACCTTCAAGCTGCGCTCAGGCGTCAAATTCCACGACGGCTCCGACATGAACGCGGAGGACGTGGTCGCCTCCATCAAGCGCGTCCAGAGCAAGGACATCGCTTCGCCTTTGGCAAGCCGCTTGGCGGCAGTGGAAAGCGCCAACGCGGTCGACGCCCAGACCGTTGAACTGAAACTGAAGGAGCCGTCCGCAGCCCTTCTGTCATCGCTTGCCACCATCGCCATTGTGCCGAGCGCTATGGAGGCGAACAAGGACGCCTTACAGAAGACCCCGGTCGGCACAGGGCCGTTCAAGTTCCAGGAATGGCAGCCCAACGGCTTTATCCTGCTCACCAAGAACGATGCCTATTGGGAAAAGGGCCTGCCGAAGCTTGCCGGGCTCAAGTTCAACATCGTGCCTGAATCGGCTACCCGTCAGGTCGGCCTGAGCAACGGGCAATACGCGCTGCTACCCAACATTGATGCCGCGACCGCCTTGCAGCTCAAGGGCAAGCCGAACGTGAAGCTCGCCGAGACCATGGACCTGTCTTACACGCTCGTCGGCATGAACGTGTCGAAGCCGCCCTTCGACAATGCGAAGGTACGCGAGGCGGTGAATTATGCCATCAACCGCCAGGAGATCGTTGATGCGGCTCTCTTCGGTGCCGGCGTTCCCGGTGGACCGTTGTCGCCGGCCCTGAAATCCTGGGCGCTCAATGTGAACCAGTTCGCCTGCTACAAGCCCGATCCGGCGAAAGCCCAGGCGCTCCTGAAGGAGGCAGGCGTCGCGACGCCGGTGGCCGTGACCCTGAAGGTCCTGCCGCGCCAGGACGTGAAGGACATTGCCCAGGTGGTACAGGAGCAGCTGAACAAGGCGGGTTTCAAGGTGGAACTGGTCAACCAGGAGCAGGGCCAGTTCATCCAGGACTGGCGCAACAGCAACTTCGACATGTTCGCCTCGATCAATGCCGGCCAGCCGGATCCGGACGAGTATTTCTACCGGACCTTCCGCACCGGCGGCTCGACCAACGTGTTCAAGTATTCGGACACGGAGATCGACGGCCTGCTCGATCAGGCGCGCAGCCAGCAGGATCAGGCGGCCCGCAAAACGGCCTATGACAAGGTGCAGCAGAAGCTCGCCTGCTCCGGCCCTGTCGCGCACCTGACCTACGGTACGCTGTTCTCAGCCATGAACAGCAAGCTGCAGGGCTACGATGTGATGCCGAACCGCTCGCTCATGCTGCTGCGCAACGCCTCCTATTAAGAGCCGACGATCGCCCTGGCGCTGCAAATGCGGCGCCAGGGCATTTTTCTGAGAGCCCTCTGTATGAATCGCGTTCTGCTCGCCCGTCTCATCGATCTTGCCTTCGTCCTGTTCGGCGTGTCCGTCATCGTCTTCCTGATGATCCGCCTGATCCCGGGTGACGCGGTTGCGATCATGCTCGGAGCGAATACCGAGATCACGCCCGAGCGCATGGCGGAACTCAACCGCCGCGTCGGCCTCGACCGTCCCATCGTCGAGCAGTACCTGATCTGGGCCGCCGCTGCGCTGCGCGGCGATTTCGGCACCTCGCTCTGGACGGGCCGGCCCGTGGCTGGCGAAATCCTTCTGCACCTGTGGCCGACGCTGGAACTCACTTTCCTGGCGCTTGTCATCGGTGCCGTGCTGGCGGTGCCTGTCGGTTGTGCGATGGCACAGACCCGCGGCGGCGCAGCCGATGTGCTGATGCGGGTGACTGCGATCGCCGGCCTGACCATTCCTTCTTTCTGGCTCGGGATCGTTCTGATCCTGCTTCTCGCCAGCTGGGCGCCGGGCTTTGCGTCTCTCGGCTATGTGCCGTTCTCCGAGGACCCTATCGGCAATCTGCAGCGAATGACGCTGCCGGCCATCGCCCTGGCGCTGCCGATCCTCGCCAATCTCTCACGCCTCGTACGCTCGGCCATGCTCGATGCGCTGGGGCAGGACTATGTCCGCACGGCGCGTGCCAAGGGCTTGGCCGAACGCAAGGTCGTCTACAAGCATGCCCTGCGCAACGCGCTGATCCCGTTCCTCACCAGTGTCGGCATCATGACGGGCTATTTGCTTGGTGGCGCCATCGTGGTCGAGCAGGTCTTTGCCATCCCGGGCCTCGGCCGTCTCATCCTCGGAGCCATTGCCGAGCGCAATTATCCGCTGATCCAGGCGACCATCCTGGTGGTCACCGCTGGCTTCGTGCTCGTGAACTTCCTCGTCGACCTTCTCTACATCGTCGTCGACCCCCGCGTGAGGGCTTAGAGCCGTGCAGCGTCTGGCCAGGAACAAGCTCCTCACCTTCGCGGTCGTTTTGGTGGCAATCCAGATCGTCCTCGCCCTCGGGGCACCGTTGTTCGCTCCCTACGATCCCATGGCGCAGAGCGTGGCACGGCGTTTGCGGGCGCCGACCGAGCTGAACTGGTTCGGCACCGACCAACTCGGCCGCGATGTGCTCACCCGCATCCTCTATGGCTATCGCACCTCGCTCATTGCCTGCCTGCTCGCAGTTGGGGTCGCGCTTCTCGCCGGAGGCACCCTTGGGCTCGTGGCCGCCTATTACCGCGGCTGGCTCGACCGTATCATCATGCGCATCATGGATGTGCTCTTCGCCTTCCCGGTCATGCTGCTCGCCATCGGCATCATCGCGGTGCTGGGGCCGCACACCTACAGCGCGGCCGCCGCCATCGCGGTGGTCTACACGCCGATTTTCGCCCGACTCCTGCGCGGTCCGGCGCTGGTGCTGTGCGAGAGCGAATACGTGGCCGGTGCTCGCGCCATCGGGGCGTCGGATTCGCGCATCATCTTCCTGCACATCCTGCCGAACCTCGCCTCCGTAATCCTGGTCCAGACGAGCCTGCTGTTATCCGCCGCGATCCTGGTGGAAGCCTCGCTCTCGTTCCTCGGCCTTGGCACTCAGCCTCCTACGCCGTCGCTCGGCCTGATGCTCTCGGAGGGCCGCAACTTCCTGATGCTTTCCCCGTGGAGCGCGATCTTCGCGGGCTTCGCCATCCTGTTCCTGTCCTTCGGCTTCAATCTCTTAGGCGACGCCTTGCGCGATACCCTCGATCCACGTCTGAGGGGGCAGCCGTGATCGTACGTCCCGCCGGAGCGGATGACGTACCGGCTCTGGCTATCATCGCCGAAGGATCCTATCGCGCCGCCTTTGCAAAGATCTTGGAAGCGGACATTCTTGCGAGCCGCGATGGGGCCTTCTTTGCCAAGCGTTTCACATCATCATGGGAGCGCATGCTGGTCGCGTGTTCAGGCGAAAGGCCCGTAGGCTTCCTGCTCATGACCGATGGCCATATCGACATGCTGTTCATGGATCCTATGGTAAGTAGCAGGGGCGGCGGATCGCTTCTCCTGGAGGCAGCGGAGCAGCAAGGCGCAAGAAGCCTCGAATGCTTCCGCGACAACCATGGAGCCCGCCGGTTTTACGAGCGCCATGGTTGGAAGGTGGACCGGGAATACGACCGGGAGTTCGCCGGCAGGAGCCGGAGCTTCGTATTCTATGTAAAAGGGTGACGCTTTAGAGCGTCACCACCCGGCCCGTGCGCACCGCCTCGTCGGCGGCGAGCACGATGCGTAGGGAACGGACGGCATCGTTCATGTGGTCGGTCAGGTCAATATCCTCCTGGATCGCCCGCAGGAGGTAGCGCTGCTCGCGCTCGCAGAGTTCGTCGTGGTCCGGCTCATCCGTAGTGCTGATCCGCTCGTCGGTTTTGGCGAAAGTGCCGTCGTCCTTCAAGGCCGCATGGTGGAGCAGGATCTGGTTGGTCTTCGTGTGCGCGTTGATATCGTCGGAGCGGATGTCGCCGACCGTCTCGGCCATGACAATGCTGACGCTGCCCTTCGGGCCGATCACATCCTTCACGAAATAGGCCGTCTCGCTCATCATCGGGCCCCAGCCGGCCTCGTACCAGCCGACGGAGCCGTCGTCGAAAGTCACGTGGAGGTGGCCGTAATTGTACATGCCGGCCGGCATGTCCTCCGTCAGGCGCGTGCCGACGCCATGGACCTGCACGGGTTTCGCCTTCGTGATCTGGCACATCACGTCGACATAATGCACGCCGCAATCGACGATGGGCGAGAGGGATTGCAGAAGCCGCTTATGCGCGTCCCAGGCGGCTCCGCTCGATTGCTGGTTCAGGTTCATGCGGAAGACGTGCGGGGTGCCGAGAGTCCTGGCGATTTCGATGAACTTGATCCAGGACGGGTGGTGGCGAAGGATATAGCCGATGACGAGCTTACGCCCGGTGCGCTGCGCGGTGTCCACCACGCGCTGCGCATCCTCGACCGTATCGGCGAGGGGCTTTTCCACGAACACATGGGCGCCCGCCTCCATGGCCCTGATCGCATAAGGCGCATGGGTGTCCGACCAAGTGTTGATCGACACCACGTCCGGCTTGGTCGCTGCAAGTGCTTCCTCGAAGCCCGTGAAGCGCGGAGCGCCCTGCAGAGACTCTGGAAGTTCCATCGTGTCGATATTGCGCGTACAGAGGCCCGCAATCTCGTAGCCTTCGATCCGGGTATAGGCGAGGGCATGGGAAAGGCCCATATTGCCGAGACCGACGACCAGAACCCGCTGCGCGCTCATCGAAGTTTCCCCTTATTCGCTTTGACCGTCGATCCAAGTTTGCCGCACCTGAAGGCTCTCGTCGAGAAGGACGAGATCCGCGCGGTAGCCCGGCGCAATACGGCCGAGTTCATGATCGAGGCGCAAGAAGCTTGCCGGCACGAGAGACGCCATCCTCAGAACGTCCGGCAGGGCAAGCCCTAAGAGCTCGACGCTGTTGCGCACGGCGCTAGCCATGTCGAGATCGGAACCGGCAAGCGTTCCGTCCTCCGTGGTGAGCCGGCCGTCCTTGCGGTAGATCGTGCGCCCGTGCAGTTCGAAGCTCGTGAGGTCCGTGCCGGTCACCGACATGGCATCGGTCACGAGCATCATTCGTTCCGTGCCTTTGGCGGCAATTGCCACGCGCAAGGCGGCATCGCTCACATGGTGCCCGTCCACGATGAGGCCGCACCAGGTATCCCGGCTGTCGAGGGCGGCACCCACGGGACCAGGATCGCGTCCAGCCAGCGGCGGCATGGCGTTGAACAGATGCGTGAAGCCGCGCAGGCCGTGGCGGGTGGCTTCGATGACGGTGGCGTAGTCGCTCGCCGTATGCCCGGCGCAGATCATTACGCCGGCCGCAGCAAGGCGCGCGATGGAATCCATGCTGTTGCGCTCGGGTGCCAGCGTCACCAGGGTGCGGCCCTCCTTGAGGGAGGTCAGGATGGCGATGTCTGCTTCCTCCATCGGACGCATGAAGGCAGCATTGTGCACGCCCTTGCGCTCGGGGCTGATGAAGGGACCTTCCACATGGATGCCGAGAACGCCTGGAACGCGGGCCGCCAGGGCGTCTCGCATGGCCTCGATCGCTTCCGCCATCGTTTCGCGGGTATCGGTGATAAAGGTCGGCAGGAGGCCCGTGGTGCCGTAGGCGCGGTGCGCCTGAGCGATACTCCTGATGCCCTCCACAGAGCGCACGTCGTTGTAGAGGACACCGCCGCCGCCATTGACCTGAACGTCGATGAAGCCGGGGGCCAGCAGGCCGCTCACCGCTCGGCGTTCGACTCCGGTGCCAAGATCCCGCTCATGCGGCACGGCGGCGATGCGGCCGCTCTCGATGACGACAGCGCGGCCGTCAAGCATGTGCGACCCGTCGAAAATGCGGGCGCCGGTCAGGGCAACGGCCATCAGACTGTCTCCGTCACCTTGCGCAGCCGCGGTGGGTTGTCGGGATTGCGCCCACGGGCCAGCGCCACGGCATTCACAAGGGGATAGAAGCTCTGAATGAGAGCAATCGGGGCAAGATAGGGATGTACGTCCTCGACGGGCGGCAGCATGACGGCGGCAGGGCCCTCTGCCGCGCCTGCGACCACGACGGGAACACCCTGTTCGTTCAGCTTCGTCACGAGATCGTTGACGCCGCTCAGGGTCTCGTCCTGCTGGCTCAATACCAGAATCGGGAAGTGGTCCCCAGCCAGGGTCCAGGGGCCGTGCATCAGCTCGGCGGCGCTCATGGCCTCCGCGTGAACGCCTGATGTCTCCTTGAGCTTGAGGGCTGCTTCCTGCGCTACCGCAAATCCGACGCCGCGTCCGACGACGAAGAGGTTGTCAGCATCGGACAGAAGCGGCAGCGCAGGCGACCAGTCGACGGCGGAGGCCTTAGCAAGAACATCCGGCAGAGTGTCGAGCGCATTCAGCAGGTCTTGATCCTGCGACCAGTGGGCGACGAGCTGAAGGCCTGCTGCCAGCGCGGCGATGAAGGACTTCGTGGCAGCCACGCTCTTCTCGGGTCCTGCGTGGAGCGGCAGCACCACTTCGCAGGTGGAGGCCAGCGGCGAGGAGGTGTCGTTCACCAGCGCAACCGTCAGCGCGCCGTCGTCCCGCCCGGCCTGGGCGAGATTGAGAATGTCGGGGCTGCGGCCCGATTGCGATACGGCGAGAAAAAGCGCACCGCGCATGCGCGGCCGTGCCTCGTAGACCGAGGTCACCGACGGGCCGACGGAGGCGGTCACCAGGCCGGAATGGATCTCGAGCAGGTATTTGACGAAGGTCGCCGCATTGTCCGAGCTGCCCCGTGCGCAGGTTACAGCAAAGGGAGGAGGAGAGGCGCGCAAACGCTTGCCCAGCTCCCGGCAGAGGGGCGCGTTGCTGTCGAGCAGGGATGCTACTACCTGCGGGGCCTCCTGCGCTTCGCGCAGCATGGCCGTGACGGTGGAAACAGCGCTGTTCGTCTCAAGTGTCATCATTGTGCATCCGTTCCGGCTGGCCGATGGTCAGCTCGGCCACGAAATCATAGGCATCGCCCCGGTAGTAGGACGAGGTGAACTCGACCACTTCACCGGCAGCCGTGAAGGAGCGCCGCTCGATATAGAGCGCAGGGCTCTGGGGCGGAACGCCGAGGAGCGAGGCCTGTTCCTCGTTCAGGAGAACCGCGTGGAGCCGCTGCAGGGCCCTCGTCGGCATGAAGCCCTTCTCGTGCAGCACGGCATAGAGGGATTGCTGCACCAAGGATGGATCCGGCAGAACGCGCGACGGAATCACGGCGTTCTCGATGGCCATGGGCACGCCGTTCGCCATGCGCAGACGATTGACGCGGCTCACCCGATCGCCGGGCGAGAGCCCGAGCGCCATCAGCTCGTCCGTCGAAGCCTGTCCGGTCGACTGGCTCAGCATCACGGCGGAGGATTTCAGGCCGCGGGCCGACATGTCGTCGGTGAAACTCGACAGGCGGGACAGGGGCTGCTCCAGCCGCATCTGCTGCGCGATGAAGGTGCCCGAGCCCCAGCGCTGGACGAGCACGCCCTTCTGCACGAGGCCCGTGATGGCCTTGCGAACGGTGACGCGCGAGATCCCAAGCTGCTTGGCGAGGTCACGCTCTCCGGGCAATGCGGCGTCCGCCTTGAGATCGCCCTTGCGCACCGCCTCCTCGATGGATTGCTGCAGCTGAAGGTAGAGAGGCGTGGGATTCGCCTCATTCAGGGGAAGAAGCGACAGGACCTCGCCGGCTTGATCGTTCATGGCGTCCTCCCTGATATGGCCATGCGAGCGAGCAGGATGGCGCCGTCGACAGCATCGGCCATGGGAGCCGCAATGGTGCGCTGGACAGGAGGCGGCAGCCAGGGGCGCATGGGCTCGGCAAGGCCACCGAACAGGCAGATGGCCGGAGCGCCAAGGTCGAGGAGGCGCGTGGCGATCAGTCCCAAGCCGGCGGCAGCGTTTGCAACAAGGTCGATGGCGAGCGGGTCCCGCCGCTCCGTATAGTCGAGGACGAGCGGCGCATAGCGCCCGTAGTCGCTCGGTCGGGCTTTGCCGACCCAGTCGACCAGGATCTCCAGATCGTTCTTGAACTCGGCCAAAACGGCATCCGAGAGCGGGGTCGACGGTGTGCGACCGTCATGGGCCCAGATGCAGCGGCGCAGGAGTTCCCGCCCGATGGCGGCACCGCTGCCTTCGTCTGAAACCTCATAGCCCCAGCCGCCGACATAGTGGCATTGGCTGCTCACGCCGCCATAGCCGCAGGAGCCGGTGCCGACGATGAGAATCGCCCCGTCGCCTCCATTGAAGGCGCCGAGCCAGGCGGTATGGGCATCGGTTTCGATTTCAAAGGATGCAAAGGGATGGGCGCGCGCCAGCAGGCGCTCGACCGCGCTGGTCTGGCCCGCACCGGCTGCCCCCATGCCGGCATGAATTCGGCCGAGATCGCGCTCCTGAAGCCCTGCCTGGGACAGGGCTTCGCGGCAGGCCGTGAGAATCGAGGTCCAGACCAACTCCGGGTCGAGGCGGATATTGGATGGGCCGCCCGTTCCCTCCCCCAGCAGATCGCCTTGAGCATTGCGCAGACGGGCCCGGCACTTGGTACCGCCGCCATCAATGCCAAGGAACAGGAGGTCGGTCATGCGTGGATGGATCTCAGAATACGAATAACGGGACGGCACAATGCCACTTAATGTCCAGTTCGGGAAGGGGCAGAGAGCGTGTTGCCGGGAGCCTTGCGGGCCTGTCCTGTGGATGCAGATTCGCGAGAGCGCGGACGGAAGCTTGTGATTTCCAGAGGATCCAGCCGAAGGGGAGTTGTCTTTGAATTTTGTCGATACCAATATGAGGTCACTTGTCCAACGCATCGACCAGTGAAACAGTCATGGCTGCCCGCTGGGAGGCACAAGAATGCACATAATGGGCACGGGGCAACAAAAGGGAACATGCTCGAAGTCGCGCTTTGACGCCGCTTTGGGCTACGGAGGACGAAAACGATGAAGACGCTCCATTCGAAGGCTTTCCGGCGCCGTGCGGGACAGCTGCTGGCAACGGCATCCGTCGTCGCGGCCGCTCTGGCTTTCGCCAATGCCGCCTCGGCCCAGACTCTCACCATCGAGAGCTGGCGCAATGACGATGCGGATGTGTGGAACACCAAGATCATTCCAGCCTTCAACAAGAAGCACCCGAATATCAAGGTGCAGTTCAAGGCCGATCCGCCGACCGAGTACAACGCCGCTCTCAATGCCCGCCTCGCCGGCGGAACCGCAGGCGATCTCATCACCTGTCGTCCTTTCGATGCATCTCTCGACCTGTTCAAGAAGGGCAACCTCGTCTCCGTCAACGACGTGAAGGGATTGGAGAATTTCTCGGACGTGGCGAAGAGCGCCTGGTCCACGGACGACGGCAAGACCACCTTCTGCATGCCGATGGCCTCGGTGATCCACGGCTTCGTCTACAATAAGGAAATCTTCGACGAGCTGAAGCTCGCGCCGCCCAAGACCGTGGCCGAGTTCCACGCGGTGCTCGACAAGATCAAGGCCGACGGCAAGTACACCCCCATCGCGATGGGCACGGCCGACCAGTGGGAAGCCGCGACCATGGGCTTCCAGAACATCGGCGTGAACTACTGGAAGGGCGAGGAGGGCCGCAAGGCGCTCATCGAGGGCAAGCAGAAGTTCACCGACAAGCCCTATGTGGACGCGTTCAAGGAACTGGCGAGCTGGGCTCCCTATATGGGCGACGGCTACAAGGCGCAGAAATATCCGGATACGCAGAACCTGTTCACCCTGGGCCGCGCGGCCATCTACCCGGCCGGCTCCTGGGACGTGCCGATCTTCCGCAAGCAGGCCGATTTCGAGTTCGACGCCTTCGCGCCGCCCGTGGTGAATGCCGGCGACAAGTGCTACATCAGCGATCATACGGACATCGCCATCGGCATCAACGCCAAGTCGCAGAACATGGAAGCCGCCAAGACCTTCCTGTCATGGGTGGCATCGCCTGAATTCGCCGAAATTTACGCCAATGAGCTGCCGGGCTTCTTCCCGCTCTCCAAGGCGAAGGTGGACGTGAAGGACCCGGTGGCGGCCAAGTTCGTCGGCTGGCGCGGCACCTGCGAGAGCTCGATCCGCAATTCCTACCAGATCCTGTCGCGCGGCACGCCAAATCTCGAGAACGAGCTCTGGAACGTGAGTGCGCAGGTGATGAACGGCGCCATGAAGCCCGAAGAAGCGGCCAAGAAGGCCGAGGACGGGCTTGCCAGCTGGTATGAGCCGCACAAGAAGTAACCTCTGACAGTGTCAGGCGGGTTGCCCCGAGCGGGCAGCCCGCCTCCTTTTCTCCATCAGTCCGGAGCAGCATGACGGATCTCACGGCCCCCAGCGTGCAGGCGGCGGATGCGGTACCGGCCCGTTCGCGTTTTCCGCTTCACATTGCGGTCTTCCTCGCACCGGCGCTGGCAATCTACACGCTGTTCTCGATCTATCCGTTGATCGATACCATCCGCCTGAGCCTTTATGCCGGCGATGAGACGGGCGTGCGCAGCTTCGTTGGCCTCCAGAACTTCTACACGCTCCTGACGGATCCCAACTGGTCGGTCCAGTTCTGGAACGCTTTCCGCAACAACCTGATCTTCTTCGCCATCCACATGGTGGTGCAGAACGGCATCGGTCTTGGCCTCGCCATGCTGCTCAGCCTGCCGCGGCTCACCGGTGGTAGCGTCTACCGAACGCTGATCTTCCTGCCGACCATGCTGTCGGTGGTCATCATCGGCTTCATCTGGCAGCTGATGCTGAACCCGCTCTGGGGCATCGCGCCGAGCCTGTTGAAGATGGTGGGGCTCGGTGGCTTTTTCGGCCCGTGGCTGGGGCAGGAATCGACCGCCCTGCTGACAGTTTCGCTCATCTCGGTGTGGCAGTTCGTCGGCATCCCGATGATGCTGATCTATGCGGCCCTTCTGAACATTCCCGACGATCTCCTCGATGCCGCGACGGTGGACGGGGCAGGGCCGTTCAGTGTGTTCTGGTTCGTGCGCCTCCCGCTCATTTTGCCGACGCTCGGTGTCGTGTCGATTCTCACGTTTGTCGCCAACTTCAACGCCTTCGACCTGATCTACGCCATCAAGGGCGCGCTGGCGGGCCCGAACTTCTCCACCGACATTCTCGGCACCTTCTTCTATCGCACTTTCTTCGGCTTCCAGCTTCAGGTCGGCAGCCCGACTATGGGCGCGGCGGTGGCGACCGCCATGCTGGTCATCATCCTGATCGGGGTGCTGATCTACCTGTTCGGCGTGCAGCGGCGGCTGCAGCGGCATACCTTCTAAGGAGACCCGGGACATGACCATCAGGCCCGGCCGCATCGCTGTCCACATTGCCCTCATCCTCTATACGGTCCTGGCGCTCGGCCCGATCTTTCTGATCCTGATCAACGCCTTCAAGACCCGGCGGGCGATCTTCGCCGACCCGCTCGGCCTTCCGAACGGCCAGACATGGACGACCATCGGCTTCGACCGGGTTTTCGCCAATTCCGATTTCGGCCTCTACTTCTTCAACAGCCTGACTGTCACGGTCGTGTCCCTGGTGCTCATCGTGCTCATCGGGGCCATGGCGGCCTGGGCGCTTACGGAATATCGCTTTCGCGGCAACACCCTACTCAGCCTTTACCTTGCCATCGGCATCATGGTGCCGATCCGGCTGGGCAGTGTCAGCATCCTGCGCATGATGGTGGAGCTGAATCTCGTCAACACCCTCACCGCGCTCATTCTCGTCTATGTGGCGCAGGGCCTGCCGCTCGCGATCCTGATCCTCGGCGAGTTCATCCAGCAGATCCCGAAGGATCTGCGTGATGCCGCCCGCTGCGACGGAGTCAGTGAGTACCGGATTTTCTTCAGCATCATCCTGCCGCTGATCAGCCCGGCCATCGCGACTGTCGCCGTGTTCACCATGGTGCCGGTCTGGAACGACCTCTGGTTTCCGCTGATTCTGGCGCCCGGCGACGGCAAGCAGACGATTACGCTTGGTGTGCAGCAGTTCATTGGTCAGTACGTGACCGACTGGAATGCAGTGCTTGCTTCTCTGACGCTGGCGATTGCGCCGGTCCTCGTCCTCTACCTTCTCTTCTCCCGCTATCTCGTGCGTGGCCTGACCGCCGGCGCCGTGAAGTGACAGCCCCTTCCAGGAATTGACCGCAATGGCTGATGTCTCCCTCCACGGAGTTGCCAAATCCTTCGGGGCCACCGAGATCCTTCGGGATATAAATCTCTCCGTGGATGATGGCGAGTTCGTCGTCTTCGTTGGTCCGTCCGGCTGCGGCAAGTCCACCTTGCTGCGCATCATCGCGGGTCTTGAGACGGTGAGCGGCGGCGAGATCCGGATCGGCAGTCAGCGGGTCAATGAGCTGCCGCCGGCGGATCGCAAGATCGCCATGGTGTTCCAGTCCTATGCGCTCTACCCGCATATGAATGTCTACAAGAATATGGCCTTCGGGCTGAAATTTGCCAAGACTGACAAGGCGGAGGCGGACCGTCGGGTGCGGCAGGCGGCCGAAATCCTGAAGCTCACCCCGCTTCTCGACCGCAAGCCACGGGAACTCTCCGGCGGCCAGAGGCAGCGCGTCGCCATCGGACGCGCCATCGTGCGCAACCCCAGCGTCTTTCTCTTCGACGAACCTTTGTCGAACCTCGATGCGGCCTTGCGCGTCAACACCCGCCTCGAGATCGCCAAGCTCCACCGGGATCTCGGCGCCACCATGATCTACGTCACCCACGATCAGGTCGAGGCCATGACGCTGGCTTCCAAGATCGTAGTGCTGAACCAGGGCCGGATCGAGCAGGTCGGAGCGCCGCTGGAGCTTTATCGCTCTCCCCGCAACCTGTTCGTTGCGGGCTTCATCGGCTCGCCACGCATGAACTTCATCAAGGGACAGGTTCTTCGGGTCAGCGAAGGGCAGGCCATCATCGCCTTCGCCGGCACCGAGGCTACCCTGGATGTTAGGCCTGACGGTGTGAAGCCCGGCGACCATGTGACGGTGGGCATCCGGCCCGAGCACATGGAAGTGGGGGGGGCGGATTCCACATCCCTCAGGGGTACCATCGACGCCGTGGAGCAATTGGGTGAGTCGAGCTATGTCTACATGCGCTTGGCCAGTGGTGACGATGTGATTGTCCGCGCGCCCGGCGAGACCGAGGCAAGCCCGGGCGGCACCTATACGGCCCATGTGCCGACCCGTGCGCTCCACGTCTTCGACGCGGCAGGCCTGTCGGTTCTGCCCGAGCGCTTCTGAGGCGCAGCCTCTATGAGTTCGAGACGGCTGCCGCGATCCTCGGCGCCAGTGCGCTATTGAGAATCTCGGTGGGTCGACCTGAAGCTACGACCTTGCCATCAGCAACGAAGGCCATCTGATCGGCCACGTCGGCGGCATCCTCAGGGGTGTGGATCGTCATGAGGATGGTGACGGGGCGTTTGCGCCGCATCTCGTCGACGAGAAGAATCATGTCCCGGCGCAAGGTAGGATCCAGGCTGCTGAAGGGCTCGTCGAGCAGGATCAGCGGGCGGCCCGAAACCAGGGCACGGGCGAGCGCCACGCGCTGGCGCTGCCCTCCCGACATCTCGCCCGGCTTGCGGATGTCGAAGCCTTCAAGGCCGACGGCCTCCAAGGTTTGCGCAATGAGTTGCTTTTCATTCTCGGTCAGATGCAGCGAGGGCCGTATTCCAAGGCCGACGTTCTGCGTGACGTTCAGGTGCGGGAACAGGTTGTGATCCTGGAACACGATAGCGACAGGTCGCTTGGCCGGCGCGAGCGGCAGCAGGTTCTGGCCAGCGAAGGTCAAAGTACCGCTCTCCGGCGTCTCGAAGCCTGCGATCATGTGGAGCAGGGTAGTCTTGCCGCCGCCTGATGGGCCGATGACGGCGCACAAATGTCCCGCCTTCACCGTCAGCGAGTAGTCGGCCACGAAATCGGACCAGGTCAGACGGCAGTTCTCAATGACCAGCATGGGACAGGCGACCTGAAACGTGAGCGAGAAGGAAGGCGACGAGAACGATGACGAGACCTATGGCTGAGGCTTCATCCAATCGGTAGGCGCCGAGGCGCTCGTAGAGAAGGTATGGCAGTGTCACCAGTTCAGTGCCGCCGAAAAGTGCGATGATGCCAAAATCGCCGAATGACAGGGCCATGGCGAGGGCGAAGCCTGCCGCGAGTGGGCGCTTGAGCACGGGCCAATCCATGATCGTCAGCTTCGCCCATCCGGTGACGCCCAGCGAGGCCGCCACCCGGCCGTAGCGTTCCTCGACGGTGAGCAAATGCGGTGCGACGAAGCGGTAAGCGAAGGGTACGGCAGCTAGCCCGTTGATGAGCGGCAGGAGGATGAGACCGGCGGAGGATGGATCGCCAAAACGCTGGATCAGCAGGAAGAGACCCGCCGTGAGCGCAAAGGGAGGAACGGCGAGAAGAGTATCGGGCAGAAAATCATAGAAGGCCGCGATGCGGGGCGAACGAAGGACAAGACGCCTGCGCCGTGCTGCGGAGGCGAGCGCGAGCGCCAGAATGCAGGCGATCACAGCTGCTGTAGCGGCGATAGCCATGCTCGTAATGAAGGCTTGAAGAAGATCCGCTTCTAGAATGTCGGGAATGTTGCGAAGCCCTGTCAGGACGCTGAGGGCGAGCGGCGCGATGAACAGGGTTGCGATTGCGAGCACAATGGCGTCCAGGATCTTCAGGCTGTGGGCATTGGCATCGGGCCGGCGGACGAGGCTGCGGACGGTGTGTCCGACGGGCGGTCGCGTGAAGGCCCAGTGCAACAGCGCCGTCATCGACAGACAGATCACGAGCTGGATCAGCGCCAGCCAGGCGACGCGGCCGAAGTCGAGGTCGATCTTGAGAGCCTCGTAGATCGCCACTTCGAGAGTGGAACGGCTCGGACCTCCTCCGAGGGCCAGCACGATGGCAAAGCTCTTGAAGCACATGAGAAAGATGAGGCCTGCGATGCCGGGCAGCTCTGCGCGCAGCATGGGCCAGTCGAGGTGGCGAAAGATCTGCGCTGGCGTAAACCCGAAGGCGGTGGCGAGACGCCAGTGTTCGGCGGGAATCTGGTTCAAGCCGTCCAGCGTGATCCGCGCCACGAAGGGAGCGTTCAGGAACACATGAGCGATGAGAATGCCCGGGTAGCCGAAGATGCTGATGCCGCCCGGCCATCCGAGGAAGACGAGTCCTTCGGAGAGCCAGCCGCTGCGGCCATACACGGCGAAAACCGCGAAAACTGCCACGATGGTCGGCATCGCCATCGTGGTACTCAAGGCCGCCAGAACGATGCTCCGGCCCGGGAATGAGCGGCGCACAAGCGCAAGCGCCAATCCGATGCCGAGGGCAAGCGAAAATACGGTCGAGAGCGTCGCCTGGATGATCGAGAAGGCGAGCACGCGACCGAGGTAAGGGCCGATGGAGAAAAGCGTCGGCGCTCCTCCATCGAATGTGGCAAGCGCGATGAAGCCGCCCGCAACCAGCCCAAGGATGGCGAAAGCCACCAGGGTTCCGGGATGGGGCAGCCTCAAGGTCAGCATCGGCGATCAGCGCGCCGTGGCGTTGAGCCAGGCATCGGTGAAGGTGCGGCGGTTCTGCTGCACCTCCTCGGGTGTGAAGAGAAGCGCCTGGCTCGGCTGGATCATTCCCTTGAGAGCTTCAGGCGTGCCGGAGGGCGGGTTCTTGGCCGGATACATCCAGTTGGTCTCCGGGATCGCCGTCTGGAACCCTTCGCTCAGGATGAAGGCCATGAACTTCTTCGCAAGCTCCGGCTGCTTTGTGGTTCGCGTCATGCCGGCGAGTTCGACATGAAGGTAATGCCCTTCGGTGAAGGCGGCAGCCTTGTAGTTATCCTTCTTCTCCGCGACGATGTGATAGGCGGGAGACGTGGTGTAGGACATCACCATGTCGGCCTCACCCTTCATGAAGAGGCCATAGGCTTCCGACCAGCCCTTGGTGAAGGTGACGATGCGGGGCTTCAGCTTGCCCCAGGCCTCGTCGGCCTTGTCGCCATAGACCTTCTGCATCCAGAGAAGGAGGCCGAGGCCAGGCGCGCTGGTGCGGGGATCCTGCAGCACCACCTTGGGTCCGTTGGGATTGTCGACCAATTCCCTTAGGCTCTTGGGCGGGTTACGCAGCTTGTTGGAATCGTACACGAACGCGTAGTAGCCCCAGTCGAACGGGATGAAGGTGTCATCCTTCCATTCGATGGGCAGCGACAAGTCCTTCACCTCGGCGCCATGCGGAGCGAAGAGGTTGAGGGATTTGGCTTCCGCCACGAGGTTCATGTCGAGGCCCACGACCGCATCGGCCTTGGTGTTCTGGCCTTCGAGACGCAGCCGACCGAGCAGGCTGCCCGCGTCCTCGGCCGTGACCCAGGTGAGATCGCAGTTGCAGGTCGCCTCGAAGCGTTCCTCGATGGTCTTGGCGGGGCCGTATTTCCCGGCAAACGAGCTGTAGGTGTAGACGGTGAGCATTGGCTTGGTCTGCGCCTGGGCAAGACTGGTGGCGAGCCCGAGCGAAACAAGGGTGAGAAGCAGTCGGCGTAACATCTTAAGGGCGCTCCCATGCAAGAGGCAGGCCGGACAGGCGGCGCAAATTGCACGGGGCATGGCTTTGATGGCGATGTCGCATGCTCATTCCCTCCGCCGGCATGACCCGGATCAGGTTCGACGGGTCGGCGGCCTGGCCACCTCTCAGCCTCGTATGAGGCTCCCCGTGAGACGCTTTGCTTCTAGAACAGTTCAGGGGCGGCCACAAGCCACCCCTGTTGAAGTCACTTCCGGCTGCCCTTGTCCTTGCCGCCAGCCACTGACGCCCGGCGCAGAGCATCCGCCAAAGCGCCGCCAGAGGAGGGGGCTTGTGCCGCGGGCTTTCTTTCCGCTTGAGCCCGGTGCTTCTGGAAGGCTCCCCGGTTGTCGTCTTGCCGTCCGGCCGCCCGCTTTTCTGACGGATCGCTCATGCGCATGGTGAGCGAGATGCGCTTGCGGGGAATATCGACCTCAAGCACCTTTACCTTCACGATGTCGCCGGGTTTCACGACGGTGCGCGGGTCCTTCACGAAGGTGTCGGCCAGCGCCGAGATGTGGACGAGTCCGTCCTGGTGCACGCCAACATCCACAAAGGCTCCGAAGGCCGCCACGTTGGTCACGACGCCTTCCAGCATCATGCCCGGCTTCAGATCGCTGATCTTCTCCACGCCTTCCATGAAGGTAGCGGTCTTGAATTCGGGGCGCGGGTCGCGGCCGGGCTTCTCCAACTCGCTCAGGATATCCTTGACGGTCGGCACGCCGAACTTCTCGTCGGTGAAGCTCTGCGGGTTGAGCTTCTTCAGGACAGTGCCATTGCCGATCACGACCTTGATGTCGCTCTTCGTAGCTTCCAGAATGCGGCGCACCACCGGATAGGCTTCCGGATGAACGCCGGAGGCATCGAGCGGATCGTCGCCATTCGGGATGCGCAGGAAGCCTGCCGCCTGCTCGAAGGTCTTTGGCCCGAGACCCGAGACCTTGGACAGGGCCTTGCGGGTCTTGAACGGACCATTGGCATCGCGGTGGGTGACGATGTTCTGCGCAACCCAATCGCCAAGGCCCGACACGCGGGCGAGCAGCGGCGCGGAGGCGGTGTTGAGATCAACGCCGACGGCGTTTACGCAATCCTCCACCACCGCGTCGAGGGAGCGGGAGAGCTTATACTCGGCAAGATCGTGCTGGTATTGCCCGACGCCGATGGATTTCGGGTCGATCTTCACGAGCTCTGCAAGAGGATCCTGCAGGCGGCGGGCGATGGAGACGGCGCCGCGTATGGAAACGTCGAGATCCGGCAGTTCCTGGCTAGCAAAGGCGGAGGCGGAATAGACGGAGGCGCCCGCTTCCGAGACCATGATCTTGGTGAGCTGGAGGTCCGGGTGCTTCGACACCAGTTCGGCCGCGAGCTTGTCGGTCTCGCGCGAGGCGGTGCCATTGCCGATGGCGACGAGTTCGACTTTGTGCACACGGCAGAGACGCGCCAAGATGGCGATGGATTCGTCCCATTGGCGCTTCGGTTCGTGCGGGTAAATGGTATCCGTTGCCACCACCTTGCCAGTGGCATCCACCACCGCCACCTTTACGCCCGTACGGTAGCCCGGATCGAGGCCCAGCGTCGGCCGCGCGCCGGCGGGAGCTGCGAGCAGCAGGTCACGCAGGTTGCCCGCGAACACCTTCACGGCTTCGTCCTCGGCGAGCTGCCAGAGCTTCATCTTCATGTCGAGCTCGATGGAGAAGCGCAGCTTCGTCCGCCACGCCCAGCGCACGGTATCGAGCAACCACTTGTCGCCGGCGCGTCCCTGATCGACGATGTCGAAGGCAAGTGCGATGCGGCCCTCATAGCGGCTCACATAACCGGGCTCGGCAGCGTCCTTGTCCTCTTCCATGCGCAGGTCAAGGATCTCCTCCTTCTCGCCGCGGAAGAGCGCGAGGATGCGGTGGGAGGGCAGCTTGGGCAGCGGCTCGGCAAAATCGAAATAGTCGGAGAATTTAGCTCCGTCATTCTGTTTGCCATCACGCACCTTGGAGGTGAGGCTGCCGCGCTCCCAATAGATGTCACGCAAGGCGCCCAGAAGCTCGGCGTTTTCGGCAAAGCGCTCGACCAGAATAGAGCGGGCGCCTTCGAGAGCTGCCTCCGGAGTTGCCACGTCCTTGTCCGGATTGACGAAGGCAGCCGCAGCATCCTTCGGATCGTGGATGGGATTGCTCAGGAGCTCGTCGGCCAGCGGCTCCAGTCCCGCCTCCTTGGCAATCTGTGCCTTGGTGCGGCGCTTCGGCTTGTAGGGCAGGTAGAGGTCTTCGAGCCTCGCCTTGGTGTCGGCGGTGTTGATCTGGAGCGCCAGCTCATCGGTCAGCTTGCCCTGCTCGCGGATGCTGTCGAGGATCGTCTTGCGACGGCTCTCCAGTTCGCGCAGGTAGCTCAGGCGCTCCTCCAGGGTGCGCAGCTGGGTATCGTCCAGGGTGCCGGTGACTTCCTTGCGGTAGCGCGCGATGAACGGCACGGTCGAACCGCCGTCGAGGAGATCGATGGCGGCCTTGACCTGCCATTCCTGGACATTCAGTTCGCTCGCAATGCGCTGACCGATGGATAGCATGAAAGTCTCCGAAAGGTTGAGGCGCGGCTTCTACGGTGCGGGGCGCCTCCGGGTCAACGTCCCGTCCACAGCGCCAGGGTCGCAGTGCCTATAGGGAAAGCACTTTTCCGGCGATTTCGCTTGGCTCCGAAAGCCTTGGCGTATAGACCGTCCGGCCCTTCTCGCCCGCTCCCGAGGTCTTCATGCCCTATTCCAACGATTTTTCCATCGGCATCGATTTCGGCACCAGCAACACGGTTGTGGCCATCGCGAGCCCGGACGGGCAGGTGGAGGCGCTGACCTTCGAGCATGGAGGCGAGAGCCTCAAGGTCTATGTGACCGCGCTCTGCTTCTGGGACGAGCGCCACGGCAACGGCCTGCGCACCGAGGTCGAGGGCGGTCCCTGGGCCATTGAGCAGTTCCTGGAGGGGCTCCATGCTCACCGGTTCATTCAGTCCTTCAAGACTTTCGCGGCGAGTGCCACCTTCAAGGAAACGCGCATTTTCCGGGAGCGCTACGGCTTCGAGGACCTGCTGAGCGCCTTCCTGCGCACTCTGGCGCGCCATGGTGGCTCACAGCTAGACTGGGGTGCGCGGAACGTGATCATTGGCCGGCCGGTCCGGTTTGCCGGCTACAACCCGGATGACGATCTCGCCATGCAGCGCTATCGTGCTGCCTTCGGTCGCTTGGGGGCCGAACATGCCCGCTATGTCTACGAGCCTGTGGGTGCTGCCTTCTTCTATGCGCGGCAGCTCGACCACGATGCGACCGTGCTCGTGGCCGATTTCGGCGGCGGCACCAGCGACTTTTCCGTCATGCGGTTTTCGAAAGCTGGCGGAGTGCTGCGGGCCGAGCCCCTCGGCCATGCGGGCATCGGGCTTGCAGGCGATGCGTTTGACTACCGGGTCGTCGACCGGGTCGTCTCGCCGCGCCTCGGCAAGGGCGGGCTCTACCGCTCGATGGACAAAATCCTGTCGATCCCGAACCATTACTACGCCAACTTCGCCCGCTGGAACCAGCTCGCGATGATGAAGGGCAGCGGCGATCTCAAGGAACTGCGGGAACTTGCCCGTGCCGCGCTCGATCCCGAACCGCTCGAGAAATTCATCGACATCATCGAATACGATTTGGGCTTTGCCCTCTACCGCGCCGTGTCCTCCGCCAAGGTGGCGCTCTCAAGCCATGAGGAGACGGATTTCCGCTTCCAAGGCGAGGGCGTCGACATCCAGGCGCAGATCACCCGTGCCGAGTTCGAGAGCTGGATTGCCGAGGACGTTCAGAAGATTGCCGGCACCGTGGATGAGGCGCTTGCCAAGGCTGGCGTGAAGCCGGAGCAGATCGAGCGCGTCTTCCTCACGGGCGGCACGTCCTTCGTTCCCGCCATCCGGCGCCTGTTCGTGGAACGGTTCGGCGAGAGCTGCCTGATGTCTGCGGACCAGTTCGAATCGATCGCCTACGGCCTTGCCCTGATCGGTCAAACTGAGGATCCAAGTCGCTGGGCTGTCGCCAATTAGTGCGAGACTTAAAATAAAATTACGCTTGCGGGCTTGGGATAAGAGTTTTATTTCGCAGTGCAGCAAAGGCGCTGAAGCGAGAGCCTCCCATGTCCCTGATCAATCCCGACATCACGCCTGAGAAGGATTTTCCCCTTCGCGATGACATCCGCCTCCTGGGGCGTCTCCTCGGTGATACGATTCGCGAGCAGGAGGGGGAGGCAGCCTTCGAGATCGTGGAGCGCATCCGGCAGACCTCGATTCGATACCACCGCGATGAAGATGACGTGGCTCGTCGCGAGCTTGAGACGATTCTGAACAGTCTGTCCCGCGGACGCACGAACCAGATCATCCGCGCCTACAGCTATTTCTCGCATCTGGCGAACATCGCCGAGGACCAGCACCATGTCCGGCGCTCGCGCGCCCATGCGATGAATGGTGCCCACGCCATGACTGCCCCAGCCCCGCGAGAGGGCACCCTGGCGCGGGCCCTCAAGCTCGTGCAGGAAGCTGGCATCAGCCAAACAGCCCTGCAAGCCTTCTTCTCGTCTGCCTTGGTCTGTCCAGTCCTGACCGCCCATCCGACGGAGGTGCGCCGCAAGAGCACCATCGACCGGGAGATGCAGATTTCGCAGATTTTGGCGCAGAGGGATCGCCAAAGTCTGACGCCGGAAGAGGAAGCCACCTGCCAGGAATCCTTGCGTCAAGCAATCCTGACCCTGTGGCAGACAAGCATCCTGCGCCGCAACCGGCTGAAGGTGATCGACGAGGTCAATAACGGCCTATCCTATTACGACTATACCTTCTTCAAGGAGCTGCCGCGGGTCTATGCCTTCCTGGAGGATCAGCTGGCAGCCATCGATCCCATTTGGGAAACCACTGAACTTCCCTCTTTCCTTCGCATGGGCAGCTGGATCGGCGGCGACCGGGACGGCAACCCCTTCGTGACGGCGGAAGCCCTGCGCCAAGCTCTGCTGCTTCAGAGCAAGCATGCGCTCGGCTTTTACCTCGAAGAGTTGCATTGCCTCGGGGCGGAACTGTCGCTGGACGGCCGCTACGTGAATGTGTCCGATGAGGTGCAGGAGCTTGCCAAGGCATCGCCTGATTTATCGCCCCATCGTCAGGACGAGCCCTATCGCCGGGCGATCACGGGAATCTATGCACGCCTCGCCGCCACCGCAGCCGCTCTCGGCCATGGCGATATTGCCCGTCATGCCGTGGGCAACGCGCCAGCCTATTCAAATGTCGAGGAATTTAGAGGCGACCTGTCGGTCCTGCACCGCTCCCTGTTGTCGAACGGATCCGGCTCCCTGTCGCGCGGGCGTCTGCGCAAGCTGCGTCGCGCGGTCGACGTGTTCGGCATTCATCTCGCAAGTCTCGACATGCGCCAGAACTCCGACGTGCATCAGCGCGTCGTGGCGGAGCTGTTCGAAAAGGCGATGCCGGGCGCAGGCTACGAAGCTCTCTCGGAAGAGCAGCGCGTCGCGCTTCTTCTGGAGGAACTCAGGACACCAAGGCCTCTGACTTCGCCCTATCTCGATTATTCGCCTGAAACGTCATCGGAACTCGCCGTCGTTCATGAAGCCGCCGAGGCGCACCGCCGCTATGGCCGTGCGGCCGTGCCGAACTATGTGATTTCGAAGGCGAGCGATCCATCCGATATTCTGGAGGTCGCCCTGCTTCTGAAGGAGGCAGGACTTCTACGTCCACGCGAAGGCGAGATGCACGTCAATATCATCCCGCTCTTCGAGACGATCGCCGATCTGCGCAATTGCAGCCATGTGATGGATGCACTTTTTGCCCTGCCTGACTACATGCGATTGCTGCGTAGCCGGGGACAGGCGCAAGAGGTGATGCTCGGCTATTCCGACAGCAACAAGGATGGCGGTTTCCTTACCTCCGGCTGGGAACTCTACAAGGCAGAAATCGGACTGGTCGATGTCTTCAACCGTCACGGTGTGGCCCTTCGTCTGTTCCATGGCCGCGGCGGTTCCGTCGGCCGGGGCGGCGGACCGAGCTATCAGGCAATCCTTGCGCAGCCTGGCGGCGCCGTGCAGGGCGCCATCCGCATCACGGAGCAGGGCGAGGTCATTGCCGGCAAGTACTCGAACCCCGATCTCGGGCGCCGCAACCTCGAAATTCTCGCCGCCGCAACCCTCGAAGCCTCCCTGCTTCACTCCGGCCAGCCCGCACCGCGCGAGGAATACCTGAAGGCCATGGAGGAACTCTCCAACAGCGCTTTTGAGGCCTATCGCGCCCTCGTCTACGAAACGGATGGCTTCGAGCAGTATTTCTGGGAATCCACCGTCATTGGGGAGATCGCGAATCTCAACATCGGCAGCCGGCCGGCCTCGCGCACGAACTCCCGGCGCATCGAGGATCTGCGGGCTATCCCCTGGGTCTTTGGCTGGGCGCAGTGCCGCCTGATGCTGCCGGGCTGGTACGGGTTCGGCTCGGCCGTGAATGCTTGGCTCGAGAAGAGGCCCGACACCGGCCTCGCGCTGTTGCAGGAGATGTACCGCGAGTGGCCTTTCTTTCAGGCGCTGCTGTCGAACATGGACATGGTGCTGGCCAAGAGCAACATCGCCATCGCGTCCCGTTATGCGAACCTCGTCGAGGACGAGGCCCTGCGCAACGCCATCTTCCAGCGCCTGCGGCATGAATGGGAGGAATCCATCCGCCAATTGCTGGCCATCATGCAGCAGGAATCGCTGCTCGACGGCAATCCGCTTCTGGCTCGCTCCATCCGCAACCGCTTCCCCTATCTCGATCCGTTGAACCACCTTCAGATCGAACTCCTGAAGCGCCACCGTTCCGGCGATGTGGACGAGCAGGTGGTGCAGGGCATTCACCTGTCTATCAATGGGATCGCAGCCGGCTTGCGCAACAGCGGCTAGGAAACAGGGTTTCGGAACTGTGCATGAACTGGTCGGTTGAATCTGGGGGTGCACCCTCGCCGGCGCACCTCTGGCTTATCGACATGATCAGGAGAGTGCCATGTCCCGCGGTGACAAGTCCGCCTACACCGACAAGCAGAAGCGCAAGGCCGAGCATATCGAAGAATCCTACGAGAACCGTGGTCTTTCCGAGAAGGAGGCCGAGCGGCGGGCGTGGGCGACCGTCAACAAGCAGGACGGCGGTGGCAAGAAGAGCGGTTCCGGACGGAGTTAAAGGCATAGCTGGGCAGCCTTGGAAGGGTAGTGCGCTGGGCGGCAAGCGGGTGTAAGAGGGTCCCCTGACCTTTGCCTAGCTCTGCCATGGAGGAAGCCTTGCTCACGAGTTCTGCCGCCGGCGTCTATGTCATCTGCCCCACGCCCTTCGAGGGCGACGGGCGGGTGGACGTCGCCTCGACCGACCGGATGGTCGAAGCCTATCTGAAGGCCGGGGCCACCGGGCTGACGATCCTCGGAATTATGGGTGAGGCCCCAAAGTTGGCAGCCGACGAGGCGCTGGCCTTCGCACGCCAGGTGATCAAGACGGTAGCGGGCCGCGTGCCCGTGATTGTCGGGGTTTCCGCAGCGGGCTTTGCCGCCATGTCGGGCCTGTCCTCCAGGGTGATGGATGCGGGCGCTGCCGGCGTCATGATCGCCCCCCCCTCGACCCTGAAGACCGATGACCAGATCGTCTCCTATTATGCCGATGCGGTCGAAGCCATTGGCACGGAGGTGCCATGGGTGATCCAGGATTACCCGCTCACCACCAATGTGGTCATGACGCCGAAGGTGATCATGCGCATCATTGAGCAGAGCCCGTCCTGCGTCATGCTCAAGCATGAGGATTGGCCTGGTCTCGACAAGATTACCGCCTTGCGCCGCGCAAGCGATGCCGGCCAGGTGCGGCGCGTCTCGATTCTGTGTGGCAACGGTGGCATGTTCCTGCCCTTCGAGATGGAGCGCGGCGCCGACGGCGCCATGACGGGCTATGCCTACCCTGAGATGCTGGTGGGCGTGGTCAACCTCATCAATCAGGGCAAGCGGACTGAGGCGCACGACCTCTTTGATAGGCACCTCCCGCTGGTGCGTTACGAGACGCAGCCCGGCGTCGGGCTGGCCGTGCGCAAATATGTGCTGAAGCGGCGCGGCATCATCGCCACCGACACGCTGCGCAAGCCTGGGCCGAAGCTGAGCCCGGAGACGATTGCCGATATCGAATGGCTGATGGAGCGCATCGAGCGCTCGTAAGAACAGGGGAATTTTCAGATGAAGACAGGATTGGAAGGAAAGCGCGCGCTCGTTCTCGGCGCGAGCAAGGGTCTGGGCTTCGGCATCGCTCAAGGCTTGGCGGAGGAGGGCGCTCGTGTGGCTATCGCAAGCCGCACGATGGAAGGTTCGAAAGTCGCCGCCGACAAGATCGGCAAGGATGTTCTCCCCTTCATCTGCGACACTGGCAAGGTCGATCAGGTTGACACGCTGGTGAAGGATGTGACGGAGGCGCTTGGTGGTGTCGACATCCTCGTGCTCAACAGCGGCGGTCCGCCGCCCGGCAAGGCTCAAGGGGTATCGTCCGATCAGTGGCGCCAATCGTTCGATGCGATGTTCGTCAATCTCGTGCGCATCGCCGATCAGTTGCTGCCCGGCATGATCGAGCGCAAGTTCGGCCGCATCATTTCGGTGATCTCGTCCGGCGTGATCCAGCCGATCCCGAACCTTGCCATCTCCAACGCCATCCGTCCCGCGCTTGTGGGGTGGGGCAAGACGCTGGCGAGCGAGGTGGCGTCCTCTGGCGTCACCGTGAATGCCATTGCGCCGGGCCGCATCGCCACAGATCGCCTGAAGCAGCTCGACGCCGCTAATGCCGAGCGCACGGGCCGCTCCGTGGAGGATGTGGCTGCCGCCGCTCGCGCCGGCATACCGGCTGGGCGTTACGGCGAGATCGAGGAGTTCGCAGCGGCTGCCGTGTTCCTCGCCAGCGAAAAGGCCTCGTTCATGACGGGCTCGATCCTGCGTGTCGATGGCGGCCAGATCTCGTCCGTGACCTGAACGAAAAGTGGGTGAGGCGGACACTGCCTCACCCCACCCTCACGCGATGGCGCCAGCTGCGTAGAGAGCGATCCCCGCGGCCGAAGTCGCAGCCAGGGTTGGCAGCATCCCGACGTGCAAGCGGAACATGGCAACGATAGCCGCCGCCGACAGCAGCAGCGCCCAGAGATTCACGCTTCCCCACACAGGCGCGTCAAAGTTGAGAATGCCCCACTCTATTGGGCGAACGTCTCTGAAGATCGTGTGGATGCCGAACCAGATGGCGAGGTTCAGGATCACGCCCACGACGGCGGCGGTGATTGCCGTCAAGGCGCTGCTTAAAGAGCGATTGCCGCGCAGCACCTCGATGTAAGGGGCGCCAAGGAAGATCCAGAGGAAGCAGGGTGCAAAGGTCACCCATGTGGCGAGGAGGCCGCCCAGCGTGCCTGCCAGAAGCGGATGGAGAGCGCCCGCATCCCGGAAGGCTGCCATGAAGCCCACGAACTGCAGCACCATGATGAGCGGGCCGGGGGTCGTTTCGGCCATTCCGAGACCGTCCAGCATTTCGCCGGGCTGCAGCCAACCATAGGTCTCGACGGCCTGCTGCGCCACGTAGGCCAGAACCGCATAGGCGCCGCCGAAGGTGACCATCGCCATCTTAGAGAAGAAGATCGCGATCTGGCTGAAGACATCTGTGCCGCCGAGAAGCAGCAGAAGTGTGGCGACAGGCATGAGCCAGAGCGTCAGCCATACAGCGGCGATGCGCAGGCTTCGTCCTGTGTAGGGTCTTGCGTGATCTGGGAGATTCTCCCCTAGCAGGTTGTCACCTTCCGCTTCACTCTGGCTGCCATGCCCGCCGAGCTGAAACTCCGCCCGGTTTGCTCTTCCGCCAAGAAACCCGATCAAACCGGCGGCGAGGATGATCAGCGGAAAGGGGGCGTCGAGAAAGAAGATCGCCACGAAGGCAGCCGCCGCAATCCCGATCAGCACTCGGTTCTTGAGCGCGCGCTTGCCGATCCGCACCACCGCCTCGAGCACGATGGCGAGCACGGCCGCCTTCAGGCCGAAGAACAGCGCTGCGACGAAGCCCACCTTGCCGTAGAGGGCATAAATCCAGCTCAAGGTCATGATGGCGATGATGCCCGGCAGGATGAACAGGCCGCCCGCCATGAGGCCGCCGCGCGTGCGGTGCATGAGCCAGCCCACATAGGTGGCCAACTGCTGTGCCTCAGGCCCCGGCAGCAGCATGCAGTAATTGAGGGCATGGAGAAACCGGCTCTCCGAGATCCAGCGCTTCTCCTCGACCAGAATGCGATGCATCACGGCAATCTGGCCCGCCGGCCCGCCGAAGCTCAAGGCCGCGACTCGCAGCCAGACCCGCAAGGCCTCGCCGAGGGAGACGCCATGGCTTGGGAGGGGCTGAGGACTCGAACGTCCCGTGGTTTGCACCGTCTCGCTCATATCACGCCCCAGGCTTCTTCGAGGGCCAGTTATGTGTTTCATCCGTTGCATCCCGGCACCAGCGATAGAAGGCGTCATAGAGCGGAAGCCCAGCCTCGAGCTGGGCGAGATCGTCCGGATACATGCGGGATAGTCCCAGGGAAACGGCCAAGAGGCCTGGCGCCTCGGGAGCAAGATCGAGCCGAGCCGTGTCGGCCCCCCTCACGATCGTGGCGAGGCGTTTCAAGGCCTCGATGCCGAGCCCGAATTCCTCGACCATCACGTCGAAGGTGCAAAGCTCCCCGCGATGGCTCCAGAAGACATCGGCGCCTTCGATATCGAAGGGCGTGGCCCCAAACCGATCCGCGACGGCGGGGACCTCCGAGGTCGGAACGAACAGGAATACCGCGCTCGGATCGACAAAGCGGCGGATCAGCCACGGGCAGGCAATCCGGTCGATCTTGGGGCGCGAGCGTGTCACCCATATCGTTCGCTGCCGTGGATCGCGGGGTGGGATCCTTGCAACGGGCACCATAGGCAAGCCAGCTTGAGCCCAGGCCAAAGTTCCGCCATCGAGAGTGTCGGCCGGTATGCCGGCATGGCGGAGCCAGGCTGCCACCCCATGGCTGAGCTTCAGCCCCTTCTGGCAGATCACGATGACGGATCCACCTGTGAATTCATGAGCCCAATCCGAGACCGTGCCGAAGGGGCGTCTTATAGAACCGGGGATAAGACGTGGATGGCTTTCGAAATCCTCATCGGTGCGAACATCGATGAGCACCGGGCACTTGGGGGTGCCGACAAGACGAGCAAGCTTTTCAGCCGAGATTGTGTTGAATGACGACATGATGCATCCGTGAACGTTTGCTGCGGATGCGATGCTTGGGCATGTCGCCTCGTGGGGAGATCGCGACCCCCATGAGATTCATGAAAGGTCACTCCGGCGATTTTGTCAAATCAATTCAAACCTCTCCAACCCAGCCTCAGAAATCCTGCTCCGAGCCTCTATCGAGTGTCTGAACCACGAGCCCATTTTCGATGAGTGTGCTCCAAACCTCCTCGGCGGTGTTGGCGAAATTGACCAACTCGCGATCCTTCTCGCTGACCATGCCGTGCTCGAGGAAGGCGTCGAACTTGATAACGGATTGCCAATAGGCCTTGTCGAAGAGCACGATGGGCAGGGGCGGCGCCTTGCCTGTCTGCCGGAGAGTCAGGATCTCGAACAACTCGTCCAAGGTGCCAAAGCCTCCGGGGAACACCACCAGGGCATTGGCGCGCATAGCCAGATGCATCTTGCGCATCGCGAAGTAGTGGAAGCGGAACGTCAGGTCCGGAGTCGAGTAGGCATTGGGCTCCTGCTCGTGTGGCAGGGTGATGTTGAAGCCGATCGACGGTGCACCCACGTCGGACGCTCCCCGGTTGGCGGCCTCCATGATGCCGGGGCCCCCGCCGGTGGCGATCACATTATCCCGAATACCGCTGTTATGGGTCAGAGCGCCGCCGCGCTGCGAGGCGATGGCGCCGAAGGAGCGTGCCTCCTGGTACCAGAAGGGAAACTTGCCAGGCCCATCCTCTCGTACTCGGGCGCTGCCGAAGACGACGATAGTTGAGCGGATACCCCAGGTGCGAAGATGCTCCTCGGCTTTGGCGTATTCCAGCATGAACCGCACGCCCCGCATGGAATCGCCGAGCAGAAAGTCCTGATCGAGCGCTGCCAGACGGTAGGAAGGCGAGGTCATGTTGGCCGTATTCGAACGCTTGCTGTCATCCATGCGGTGGGACTCCTTCGACCCGGCCACGCACAAAGCACAGTTTCCAAGCGGCGTTAATTCCCCATCGGGCCGATGGGGAGTTCCTGAGGCCCTGACGGTGGGATCCCGACTGGTTCGGCGGGGCTGGGGGCGTCACTGGGCGTAACGGGCGGGACACCCACGGGCTCCTGAGGACTGGGAATGCCCGCCGGTCCCGGATCGGGATGCACGGGCTGGGGCATCGGATTGGGAACATCGGGCTGTGGATTGGGAGACGGGGTATCGGACATTTCTCGCATCCTTCTCGGTGTCGGCCGGCACGTCCATGGCATTGCAGTGGCGTAACTACGCTGCGAACGGGGGATGAACCGGGTTTGTTCCGAGCTTCGCCGGCAGAGCAGAGCTGCAATGAATTTTCCCTATAGCCCCTTGCGGCATGCTCGCTATATCAAAGGCACACAAGGAAAGAGGGCGAAGCACAGCTCTCACGGAAAGCGAGCGCCGGCCGATGGACCATTTGTCTTCAACGAACATTCTCCGTATCCTGCCGGAAGATGGGTTTCAGGGTGCGCTCGTCGGGCGTGTCTGGCGTCCCGGCTTGGGACCTTCGGTCGTGGTCGTGAGGGAGGATGGCCTCTTCGACATCTCCTCCACATGCTCCACGGTCAGCGATCTTGCCGCCATGGCTGATCCGGCGGGTACCGTGAAGGCTGCGCGGGGCGAGAGGATCGGCTCGCTGGAAGACATTGCCGCGAATACGGCCCCCGACCGCCGCGATCCCTCCAAGCCCTGGCTTCTGGCGCCGATCGATCTTCAAGTCATCAAGGCTGCCGGCGTCACTTTCGCAGTCTCCATGCTGGAGCGTGTCATCGAAGAACGGGCGCGGGGCGACGCAAGCGCCGCAGCCGCCATCCGGGCCGAGGTTCTCCGACTCGTGGGTGATGATCTCAGTCGCCTCAAGCCGGGCTCCACTGAGGCGATGGCACTGAAAGATGTTCTCATGGCTCAAGGAGCCTGGAGCCAGTATCTCGAGGTCGGCATCGGGCCGGACGCAGAGGTTTTCACCAAGGCGCCGACCCTCTCCGCCGTCGGCGCCTTCATGGATGCAGGCTTGCATCCCAAATCGACCTGGAACAATCCCGAGCCGGAAGTGGTGGTGATCGTCACCGCTCAAGGAAAGATCGTGGGCGCGACCCTCGGCAACGACGTGAACCTGCGCGATTTCGAAGGGCGCTCGGCTCTGCTGCTCTCGAAGGCGAAGGACAACAACGCGTCCTGCTCGGTCGGCCCCTTCGTCCGGTTCTTTGACGACACCTTCTCTCTCGACGACGTGCGCCAGACCAATGTGACGCTCACGGTGGAAGGCGGGGACGGGTTCAAGCTCGAAGGTTCGTCCTCCATCACCAAGATCAGCCGCGATCCCGAGGACTTGGTCGCACAGACGGTCGGGCCGCACCATCAGTACCCCGACGGATTTGCGCTTTTCCTGGGAACGATGTTCGCTCCCACGCAGGATCGAGGTGAGCCCGGCATGGGCTTCACCCACAAGTATGGCGACATCGTCACCATTGCGGCTCCCAAGCTCGGGGCGCTTACGAACCGCATGAAGCCCAGTTCCGAATGCGAGCCCTGGACCTTCGGTATCCGGGCGCTCATGTCCAACTTGGCCCAGCGGGGCCTCATCAACACCAGACAGGCAGGTTAACGATGACGAAGAACTATATTGCGGGCGAGTGGCTTGCGGCGTCGGAGGCCTCGCCGAACATCAACCCGTCGAACACGCAGGACGTGGTGGGCGAGTTCGCCCGCGCCTCGGCGGCAGAAGCCGAGAGCGCGATTGCGGCCGCATATGACGCCTTCCCGGCCTGGTCCCGCTCCTCGATCCAGCAGCGCCATGATATCCTGAAAAGCGTCGGCGACGAGATCCTGGCCCGCAAGGAGGAACTCGGCCGCCTCCTCTCCCGCGAGGAGGGCAAGACGCTTCCCGAAGGCATCGGCGAGGTCACCCGCGCGGCCCAGATCTTCCACTTCTTCGCCGGCGAGTGCCTGCGGCTGGCCGGTGAGAAGGTGCCGTCCGTGCGGCCGCTCATCGACGTGGAAATCACCCGCGAGCCCGTGGGCGTGATCGGCCTGATCACCCCCTGGAACTTCCCCATCGCCATTCCGGCCTGGAAGATCGCCCCGGCGCTGGCCTACGGCAACACCGTGGTGTTCAAGCCCGCCGAGCTCGTGCCGGGCTCCGCCCATGCGCTCTCCGAGATCATCATCCGGGCCGGCGTGCCGGCTGGCGTGTTCAACCTGGTGATGGGCAAGGGCTCGGTGGTCGGCGAGGCCATGCTGCAGAGCCCCAAGGTGTCGGCAATCTCCTTTACCGGCTCTGTACCCACCGGACGCCGCGTGGCCCAGACCTGCATCACGGCCGATCCGATGAAGAAGTTGCAGCTCGAGATGGGCGGCAAGAACCCGATGGTGGTGCTTGACGATGCCGACCTCAAGGTGGCGGTGGACTGCGCCGTCAACTCGGCTTTCTTCTCCACCGGCCAGCGCTGCACCGCCTCCTCCCGGCTGATCGTGACCGAGGGCATCCACGACCGGTTCGTGGCCGCCATGCAGGAGCGCATGCAGGGCCTGGTTGTCGATGATGCTTTGAAGGCCGGTACCCATATCGGCCCGGTGGTGGATCAGGGCCAGCTCGACCAAGACCTGAAGTACATCCGCATCGGCCAGGAAGAAGGCGCCAAGCTGGTAGCTGGCGGCGAACTCCTGAAGCGCGAGGCGCCCGGCTTCTATCTGGCGCCTGCCTTGTTCACGGAGGTGGACAACCGGATGCGGGTGGCGCGCGAGGAAATCTTCGGGCCCGTGGCGACGGTGATCCGGGCCAGGGACTATGACGAAGCGCTGGAGATCGCCAATGATACGCCGTTCGGCCTGTCCTCGGGCATCTGCACCACGAGCCTGAAATATGCCTCGCACTTCAAGCGCAATGCGGAGGCCGGGATGGTGATGGTGAACCTGCCCACGGCGGGTGTGGACTACCATGTGCCGTTCGGCGGTCGGAAGGGCTCGTCCTACGGTCCGCGCGAGCAGGGCCGCTATGCAGCCGAATTCTACACCACGGTGAAAACCGCCTACACCTTCGACGGAAATTCACCCTACGTGCCGAAGACCACCGCAAGCGAGTGACCTGACGCTCTTGGATGCGCTACGCATTTGGCTCCGGCATCTTCTTCAGTGAGAGGCCGGAGGCTTAACCTATGTAATAGACTGATGCTCAGGATTGAGAACCGTCGTGTCCACAAAGCTCTTCAGGTGGCATATGGGCACATGAATCGAGCGCCCATTAACTCTATCGACAAATCTCTGGCAGCTTTTTGCCACATCCATTGAACTTTGCCACGCGAACGCCATCATAGGCTTTCAAGAGAATTTCGCTTACATGCTCGAATTTCCGCAGTATCAAACGTTGTTTCATGTCGAACCCAGACGAGTTGCCTCTGGAGTATGAATTGTAACTTCGTTGTTTTGGATCAGCATGCTGTAAATTCTTCGAGCTGGTACGCGGCACTCCGATAATAGTAGAGAACTTAATATGGTTACTTCCCGGCGTTACCTCATTGCCTCTTCCCTTGCGCGTCTCATCCGCAAGGAACGGGGAGGCAATCGTGTCACGGAAGGCCACTTCCCCAATCAAGCCGACCGCAGTTCCTTCGTGGTCGTCGAAGGTGACAAAGGTAGCCTCGTTCTGGTTCATGCGAGTTCCGGTGGGCCGATCGAGGAGCGCACCGAGGTTCCGCGGGCTCATGCCGAGGCGCTTCTCGACGTGACGCCGGGCAAGCTGGATTATCTCCTGACGCACCTGACCGTGGGCACCCGCGATATCCAGATCCTGCGCTTCGTGACGCCGGGGCCCCTCGACTTGATCTCCGTGTTCTTCGAGAGCGAGGATGAAGCCCGGGATTTCCGCCCTCTTTCCTGGTTCGGTGCGGACGTCACAACGGAAGTTCCTTATCAGAACCGCTCCATTGCACTGGAAGGTGCCCCGCAGGCGCCGGACGTTCCCATGTCGAACGCGGCCCTCAATAGCCTGCTGGATGCGCTGGAAAATCGCTACGTGGCACCTCGGGGCTATACGGCTCATCACGCACCCGCCCGCAATCAGGCGGAGCAGGGTGGTAGTCAGCGCAACGCACCCCCTCCGCCACCTGCGGCCCAGGCAGGTGATAGGCCGGCGGCTCCACAACGCGGTGTGCTGTCCAGGCCCGCCGCTCCGGCGGACGCGGACATGCGCGACGATGACGACAATAACGATGACAACGATCTGAACCTCAACATCGAGGACAATGTCATCCGCGAACTGGCCCGATCACTCCGGCCCCAGCGGCGCTGATCCGGATCATTCAAGGGAGCCCTCCGATGGAAGCACCGGAGGGCTTTTTCTTTAGCTCGGCAGGACGATGCAGCTGCCTCCCGCCGAGCGGATATCCCGGCACAGCTTCTCCGCTGCCTGGCGTGTTTCGGCAGGTGCGCGCACCCGATAGAACGTTCTGGTTCCGCGGTAGCGCAGGCGCGTGCCGATAATCATCGGCCGCGTATCCTTGATCAGGGATGCATAAGCCCCGCTTGCACGCCTGAAGCTTGCCAGCGCTTTGTCCTTCGAGAAATTCCCGGCAAGTTGAACGCCCCATGGCGCAAAGGGAGCCTCAATCTTCTCTCCACGGCCGGGAGTCCGCAAGGTGGCGACAACCTGCAGGCATGTCTGAGGTTCAGTGCCGGATGCCTCTTGACCAGTGTCCTTCTTGTCCCTTGCATCCGAGGCCCATTCCTCCGCCGAGCGGCCCGTCACGGCGAAGACGTAGTTCTGGGTCTCCGCCGGCAGTCCCCCACGACCGGCCAACCACGAGGCGACCCGAGCAGGACCCCCGTTATAGGCAGCGGCGGCGAGCCCCAGATTGCTGAACTGGTCTGCAAGTCGTGCGATGAATTCCGCAGCCTTCGGGATGGCCTGCTCAGGGTCGAAGGGATCGACCAATCCGCGTTCCCTGGCCGTGCCTGGCATGAACTGCGCGATGCCCTGCGCTCCCGCTGGGCTGACCACATGCGGCCGGAATGAGCTTTCCTGCCAGATCAGCTTGGTGAGCAGGTCGCGCGGAATTTTTTGGGCCCGTGCAGCGCCTTCGATCAGCCGGCATAGAGCCTGCTCGACTGTTTCACCCGAGGAGCCAGGAGTGGCAAAGGCCGGGCTGCAGCAAAGAAGGATTCCGCAAAGCGCCAGCTGCAAGCGCATAAAGACCTCATCGTTGGGTAACTACAAATCGTGCCAAGCTACAGATAGGCGATCATCCGTCCTGCCAAGAGTGTGACACTCCAGGCGAGGAGCGACACGAGAGCATAGATCCGGGCTCCAGGGGGAAGGAATCCGGCGCGCAGGGCTGATCCGAAACGGGCGTGAAAAAGCGCGACATTGACGAGGCCTAACGCGATGAAGGCGAGCTTCACATAGAAGGCAGGGTTGGTTCCGAGCGCACGAGCCTCGACGGCAAGCAGTAGCAGGCCTGTGGGGACCTGCAGGAGGAGGCCTGCCGCCGCGAGGCGAATGGCATAGCGCCCCACCTGCCAGGCATGCTTGCCATGCTCGGCCAGGACCTTCAGGTCGAACACCGCGATGCCGCCGACCACGAAGGCAGCCCCGAGCACATGGAGCAGGTTCGCAGCCGTATAAAGCCATGCGGAGTGGCGCCCCAGATGGCCGAGCCAGGAGCCTTCCAGGGCCGCGAGCAGGTCCAGATACATGGAGCGCCTAGCGCAGTTCGTAGGTCTTGCCACCCACAACAATGCGCTCGGCCCTCAACTCCGTTTCCGTGCGCGTGGAGGGGTAGCCCTCGAGCCTGACCGGTGTCCCGGGCTTGAGCATGTCCGGGTTCAGGCCTCTCGCGCTCATTCGGAAGGGCGGGGCCAAGACCGCGTCCCAGTTCCTATTCTCATGGGTTACACCCACCGTCACATGGGGGTTCTCCCAATTGGCCCGTTGGATGTTGCTCGTGACGGAAATGAGCCGGCCCGCATCGTAGCTCCCCCAGCCATGATGGGCGACGGCGATACCGCCTATCAGAAGCGCTCCGGAGAAGACCAGTCCGAACAGAGGATATTTCATGATCGTGGCCTCCTGAGTCCCCCGACAGCGCGTTCCTGGTAGAGTTGAATCTAGGACCCTCGCCGTCAAGATACTGTTCCAAAAGGACGAAGTGCGATCATGGGATCGTGAAGGGATAGGACGCGATTCGCTCCTTTGCCGAAGCCCGACTATGCTTCGGGCTCACGAATCAACACAGCTTGAGTTCAGTTATGCCTTCCATCCTGAAAAGCCTCTGGAACCGTTTTGCAGGCGGAGGCAGCGCGACCGGCCGCGAGGAGCCTGTTGCCGACGCAGTCGAGTATAAGGGCTTTCGGATCCGTCCCGCACCGTACTCGGCCAAGGGCGGGTACCAGACGGCGGGGATCATTGAGAAGGATTCGGAGAAGGGGATGAAGGAGCACCGCTTCGTGCGTGCCGAAACACATCCCAGCAAAGACGATGCAACTGCCTTCGCCGTCACCAAGGGCAAGCAGATCATCGACGAGCAGGGTGACCGCCTCTTCGGCTGAGTCGTAGAAGGACGCAAAGTCTCAAAAATTTCCGGCGGATCATCGGCGTCTCCGGCGAAACCAATGCCGATTCCGGATGTTGCCTTCGCGAACATGCGGCGGACTGCTGGACAGCCCAATCAGATAATCTGATCGGAACTCATAGAAATATCGATTGGTCTTGATCGCTGCGGGTCCTGTAAGGTTCTTCAGGGGCACATCGCAATCAACAATTCCTCAAGGGAGAGAGCCATGGATAAGAGCCCCAAAGCACCGTCGGGAACGCCGGATCAGGTTCTCACGAACCGGCAGGGCCATCCGATCACCAACAACCAGTCTCAGCGCACGGTTGGAAGCCGTGGCCCGGCCACGCTGGAGAACTATCAATTCCTTGAGAAGATCACCCATTTCGACCGCGAGCGGATCCCGGAGCGCGTTGTCCACGCCCGTGGTTTCGTCTGCTACGGCGAGCTCGAGGTCACCGGCAAGATCGGCGACGAGCCCGCTTCCAAGTACACCCGAGCCAAGCTGTTCCAGGAAGCCGGCAAGAAGACGCCGCTGGCTATCCGCTTCTCCACCGTGATCGGCGGCCGCGATTCCTCCGAGACTGCCCGCGACCCGCGCGGCTTTGCCGTGAAGTTCTACACCGAGGACGGCAATTGGGATCTGGTTGGCAACAACTTGGCAGTTTTCTTCATCCGCGATGCCATTAAATTCCCGGATGTGATTCACTCCTTGAAGCCCGATCCGATCACGTTCCGCCAAGAGCCGAACCGGATCTTCGACTTCATGAGCCAGGCCCCGGAATCCATGCACATGCTGACGCACCTGTTCAGCCCGCGTGGCATTCCGGCGAGCTACCGGCATATGGAAGGATTCGGGGTCAACACCTACAAGATGGTCAATGCCAAGGGTGATACGGTCCTGGTGAAGTACCATTTCCATCCTCGCTGCGGCCTGGCCAGCCTGACGGCCGAGGAGGCCGCCAAGGTGCAGGGGCAGGATCTCGGTTCTGCCTCCAAGGATCTCTATGAGGCCATTGAGCGGGGCGAACATCCCCAATGGGACATGTACGTTCAGATCATGGAGGATCACGACCATCCGGAGCTGGACTGGGATCCACTCGACGACACCAAGATCTGGCCAGAGAAGGACTTCCCGCTCCGCCACATGGGCGTCATGACGCTCAACCGGAACGTCCAAGATCACTTCAACGAGAACGAGCAGATCGCCATGGGCACGGGCGTTCTCGTGGACGGGCTCGACTTCTCGGACGATAAGATGCTGGTGGGGCGGACCTTCTCCTATTCCGACACCCAGCGCTACCGCGTCGGCACGAACTACCTGCAGCTGCCGGTGAACCAAGCCAAGAACGCCAAGGTTTCCACTAACCTGAACGGCGGGCAGATGTCCTATCGCCGCGATCTTGCGCCGGGGCAGAACCCGCACGTGAACTACGAGCCTTCGATCCACAATGGCCTGCGTGAATCGCCTCGCGAGGAGCCGAACAATGCGCCGGAGATCCGGGGGCGCCTGACCCGCAGCGTCCTTGAGCGCCGCAACGATTACGTCCAGGCGCGAGGCCGCTACTGCACCATGATGGACTGGGAGCGCGACGATCTCGTTCTCAACATGGGCACACTGCTCGGCCAATGCGAGCGGGATGTGCAGGAACGGATGGTCTGGCACCTCATGTTGGTCCATGACGACTACGGCACCCGGGTGGGCAAAGTGCTCGGCATTACGGCGGACGATGTGCGCAACCTTCAGCCGCTGCCGAAGCAGGTGCTGACGGACGAGGACAAGAGCAGGCTTCAGAGGCTGGGCAAGAACGGCGACACGATCGATCCGGCCGTCTGGGGTCAGTGGACGAGTTCCGTGAAGAACTACAAAGCTTCGGCCGAAGAGGTCTTGAACGGCATGCGCGACGTTCCGACGAAGCCAGCCACGAAAGAGGCGGCTGAGTAGTCCTAGCATAGGTTCAAGATGGAATGAGAATGGGTCAGGTTTCCTGGCCCATTCTTTTTTGCAGCTCTGCCGTTTTGCGATCCTGCCGGCTACCCCGGTTCTCGGCATAGGCTTTGGTGAACTCCGCGCCGAAGAGCAGGATGAGGGACGAGTAATAGATCCAGAGCAGGATGGTGATGATCGAGGCGGCGGCTCCGTAGCTCGAGGCCACGTTGCTCTTGCCGAGATAGTAGCCGATCAGAAACTTGCCGAGGGTGAACAAGAGGGCGGTCACAAGGGATCCGGTCCAGACGTCGCTCCATTGGAGGTCGACGGATGGCAGCATCTTGAAGATCATCGCGAACAGGAGCGTGGCGACGGAGAAGGCGACAAGGCTGTTGAGGAAGCGCAGGATGATCGTCGCGCCGGAGAAGTTCGCTTCAAGGTAGGACCCGACGGCCGTGAGGCCGGTATCGACGACCAGGGAGACAAGAAGCAGGAAGCCGATGCCCAGGACCAGCGCAAGGCTAATCAATCTCGTTCGGACGAAGCTCATGACTCCATAGGTGGCGGGCGGTTTTGCCTTCCAGATGATGTTCAGGTCGTCCTGAAGCTCGACCACGGCTCCGGTCACGAGGAGCAGAAAGGTGATGATCCCGATCGTCATGCCGACGATACCGGAGCCGACATTGCTGGCGCTTGCGATCATTGCCTCAAGGGCCGAGGCCTCGTTGTTGCCGATCATGCCGCCGAGTTCGGCCACGATGGCGCCTTGCGCGGCCTCCCGGCCGAAGGCAAGGCCGGCAACCGCGATGGCGGCAAGCAGCATCGGAGCCAATGAAAAAACCGTAAAGAACGCGATAGCGGCGCCAAGGCTCATGGCGCGGTCGTTCCACCAGCCTGCGAATGCCACCTTCAGGAGGCGCCAAGTGTCGGAAAGCATGCAAGAACCGATCCCGCCGGACGCATCGGTCCGGCCCCGCTTGTGTTGCCTTGGCTTTTAACTGGCCGGTGCTTCCTCTTGTTCCTGCAAAGGTTGGTGGAGGAGACGCCCGTGCCGGCAAGCGGCCCGGCACAGGCAGGTGCCTCAAGCCCTTCTCCAGCGTTCCCTCGGCCCTGAGCGGCAAGGGGAGAGAGCATTGATGCCGCTGCCGGGCTTTAAGCGGCGGTGTCCTGCTTCAGCGAGGCCATGTCGATCACGAAACGGTACTTCACATCGCTCTTGAGCATCCGCTCATAGGCCTCGTTGATCTTCTGGATCGGAATGATCTCGATCTCAGCGGTGATCCCGTGCTGGGCGCAGAAGTCGAGCATCTCCTGTGTCTCCGCGATACCGCCGATCAGCGAGCCGGCAAGCTGACGCCGCTTCATGATCAGGTTGAACACGGTGGTGGCCGGATGGGGCTCGGCGGGGGCGCCCACGAGCACCATGGCGCCGTCTCGGGCAAGCAGCACAAGGTAGCTGTCGAGGTCGTGCGGAGCCGCCACCGTGTCGAGGATGAAGTCGAAGCTGTTGCGGTGGGCCTTCATGGCCTCCCGGTCCTTGGAGACGACCACTTCGTGGGCGCCCAGCTTCAGGGCATCCTCCCGCTTATTGGGAGAGGTGGTGAAGAGGACCACATGCGCACCCATGGCCCTGGCCAGCTTCACGGCCATGTGACCCAGGCCGCCGAGGCCCACGACGCCGACCTTCTGCCCAGCCTGAACGCGCCAGCGGCGCAGGGGCGAGAACGTGGTGATGCCGGCGCACAGGAGGGGTGCCGCAGCCGCCGCATCGAGACCGTCCGGCACCCGCAGGACGAAGCTCTCATCCACCACGACAGAGTCGGAGTAACCGCCATAGGTGTTGGCCCCGGTCCCCTGTTCCGGACCATTGTAAGTGCCCGTGAATCCGACTTCGCAGTATTGCTCCAGACCTTCGCGGCACGACCGGCAGGTGCGGCAGGAATCGACCATGCAACCGACACCGACGATGTCGCCGGCCTTGAACTTCTGCACGCTTGAGCCGACGCGGGCGACGCGGCCCACGATCTCATGACCCGGCACACAAGGATAAAGCGTGCCGCCCCATTCTTCCCGAACCGTGTGCAGATCGGAATGGCAGACACCGCAATAGAGGATGTCGATCTGAACGTCTCGCTCGCCCGGTTCCCGGCGCTCGAAGCTGAAGGGGGAAAGCGGTGTGGACGCATCCTGGGCAGCATAGCCGAAAGCTTTGATCACAGGAAAGTTCTCCGGATTGAGCGAGCTGAAGAGGTAAGCCCCGCTGGGTATTCAGGCGCTACAGACGATAGGCTTGATGGATACGCCGTCAATGGAGGCGGGCAGAGTTTGTTCAATTGGAGGGCAAGCCTTTGTTGCATTGCAGCGGATAGAAGCTTTTCCACAAGGTCACGGGCAAGTGAATCGCCGGAGGTTGGCTTCCTCGTCAATTCTCCCCACATCTTAGGTAAGGGCTTGCGCTCACTTGAGGAAAAGTCGCTTCATGATTTTACAGGCGGCAATGCGGCACACCAAAACAGGCTTCTGGTGAGAAACTTTAACTTGCCGTAGGGCCCGCAATCCGCGACCCTGTTTGTGAGGGCGGGCAAACTTCCAAGTCGCACAGACGGACCCGAGATAAGCCCGATCTGTCGTGACCTGTTGATCAGCCGCCGCAACGAAAGGGCTATGCCGCACCATTTGGCCGCATCACAGTATCGCATGGTCTGGGCAACCTTAGCGGTGCAGAATCGTTGTCTTTGAGAGGGATTGGATTTCGGTGGCGCCATGCTTCATTCCGACGACCTGTTCTCGAGTTTTCTGAAAGCCTACGAGACCCGCCGCGAGGCGGAGATGTCCCTGGCGGAATACCTGGAAGGGTGCCGCACCGATCCCATGATGTATGCAAGCGCTCCGGAGCGCATCCTGGCGGCCATCGGCGAGCCTCAGCTCGTCGATACCTCAAAGGACGCACGTCTCGGCCGCATCTTCATGAACCGCACCATCCGGGTCTATCCGGCCTTTTCCGAATTCTACGGCATGGAAGAGACGATCGAGATGATCGTGAGCTTCTTCCGTCACGCAGCGCAGGGGTTGGAGGAGCGCAAGCAGATCCTCTATCTGCTGGGCCCCGTCGGCGGCGGCAAGTCCTCCCTGGCCGAGCGTCTGAAGGCCTTGATGGAGGTCAATCCTATCTATGTCCTGAAGGCAGGTGACGAGATCAGCCCGGTCTTCGAGAGCCCGCTCGCGCTGTTCGATCCGGAGCAGATGGGGTCCGCGTTGGAAGAGCGCTACGGCATCCCTCGCCGTCGCCTGACCAACCTGCTTAGCCCCTGGGCGATCAAGCGCCTCGACGAGTTCAAGGGGGACATTTCCAAGTTCCGGGTGGTCAAGATCAACCCGTCCCGCATGCGGCAGATCGGTGTCGCCAAGACGGAGCCGGGCGACGAGAACAACCAAGACATCTCGTCCCTCGTCGGCAAGGTCGACATCCGCAAACTTGAGACGCTCTCCCAGAACGACCCAGACGCCTACAGCTATTCAGGCGGCCTCAATCGCGCCAATCAGGGCATCCTCGAATTCGTCGAGATGTTCAAGGCGCCGATCAAGATGCTCCACCCCCTGCTGACCGCCACGCAGGAAGGGAATTATGTCGGTACGGAGAATATCGGCTCCATCCCGTTCACCGGCATTATCCTGGCCCATTCGAACGAGGCGGAGTGGCAGACCTTCCGCACCAACAAGAACAACGAGGCGTTCATCGACCGCATCTACGTGATCAAGGTGCCCTATTGCCTGCGGGTCACGGAGGAGCAGAAGATTTACGAGAAGCTGATCCGCGGCTCTGAGCTTGCCGGTGCTCCATGTGCGCCCGCTACGCTGGAGATGCTGGCCCGGTTCTCCGTGCTGTCGCGCCTGCGGGCGCACGAAAACTCCAACTTCTATTCGAAGATGAGGGTGTATGACGGCGAGAGCCTGCGCGAGGTGGACCCGCGTGCCCGCAGCCTGCAGGAATACAAGGACTCGGCCGGTGTCGATGAAGGCATGGATGGGATCTCGACCCGCTTCGCCTTCAAGGTCCTGTCCGCCACCTTCAACCACGACACGATCGAGGTTGCGGCGGATCCGGTGCACCTGATGTACGTGCTCGAACAGGCGCTCCGGCGCGAGCAACTGCCGCAGGACGTGGAGCGGCGCTATCTGGAGTTCATCAAGGCGGAGCTGGCTCCCCGCTATGCCGACTTCATCGGTCACGAGATCCAGAAGGCCTATCTCGAGTCCTACCACGATTACGGCCAGAACCTGTTCGACCGCTACGTATCCTATGCGGATGCATGGATCGAGGATCAGGATTTCAAGGATCCCGATACCGGCCAGCTTCTCAACCGGGAGCTCCTGAACCAGGAACTGACCAAGGTCGAAAAGCCGGCAGGCATCGCCAATCCGAAGGATTTTCGCAACGAGGTGGTGAAATTCTCGCTGCGGGCGCGCGCCGGCAATAACGGCCGCAATCCATCCTGGACGAGCTACGAGAAGATCCGCGACGTGATCGAACGCCGGATGTTCTCCCAGGTGGAGGAACTCCTGCCAGTGATCAGCTTCGGCTCCAAGAAGGATGGCGAGACGGAGAAGAAGCACGGTGAGTTCGTGGCAAGGATGATGGAGCGTGGCTACACCGAGCGTCAGGTTCGGCGCCTCGTGGAGTGGTACATGCGGGTGAAGCAGGCGGGCTGACAGAAAACGGAGGCAGATCAGGCGTTCCTATGTACATCATCGACCGGCGCCTCAACCCAGGGGGCAAGAGTCTGGCGAACCGCCAACGCTTCCTTCGCCGCGCCAAGGCGCAGATCCAGAGGGCGGTGCGCCAGACCGCAGGAGACCGGGACATCACCGATCTCGAACGGGGAGGGGAAGTCACGATCCCAGCCGATGGTGTTCGCGAGCCCAGCTTCCGGCGCTCGGGCGAAGGTGGCGTGCATGATCACATTCTGCCCGGCAACAAGCGCTTCATCGAAGGCGATACGATCGACAGGCCGCCCGGCGGCGGGGGCGGCAGCTCGTCCGGTGGGGACAACGGCGAGGGTGATGACGATTTCCGCTTCGCCCTGACGCGCGACGAATTCCTCGATCTTTTCCTTGACGATCTAGAGCTGCCTGACCTCGCCAAGCGGCGGGTCGCAACGGTCGAGACGCAAGGGTTGCGGCGGGCAGGCTACACGGTCACGGGCTCCCCGGTGAACTTGGCCCTGCTGCGCTCCATGCGGAATGCCCTGTCGCGCCGCATTGCCATGCGACGCCCTAAGCCCCACGAACTGCTTCGTCTCGAAGAGGAGATCGAGCGGCTCGAGACGCAGGAAGGGCCGTCCGAGCATCTCACCGCGCTGCGCCAGGAGCTTGAGCAGCTGAGGCTGCGCACCAAGCGCTTTCCCTATATCGATCCCCTCGATCTACGCTATCGCCGCTTCGAGCCGGTCTCGCGGCCGGTCGCCCAGGCGGTGATGTTCTGCCTGATGGACGTGTCGGGCTCCATGACGGAGCACATGAAGGACCTCGCCAAGCGGTTCTACATGCTGCTCTACATCTTCCTGACGCGCCGCTACAAGCACGTGGAGATCGTCTTCATCCGGCACACTCATGAGGCGAAGGAGGTGGATGAGGAGACCTTCTTCAACAGCCCCGAGACGGGCGGTACGGTGGTGTCCTCGGCCTTGCGCGAGATGCAGCGGATCGTGGAGGAGCGCTATTCCCCGGACGCTTGGAACATCTATGCGGCCCAGGCCTCCGACGGCGACAACTCTCCCAACGACGGTAGCACCAGCGCGGCCCTTCTCAGAGATGTGCTCCTCCCCGTCTGCCAGTACTATGCCTATCTGGAGGTCGGCAGCGACAGCGACCGGATGCAGACCGGCTTCATCAATCACAAAACATCCCTCTGGCAGACCTACGAGACGCTGCAGGAGCAGGGCGCCCACCTCGCCATGCGCAAGGTGAATCACCGCCGTGAGATCTACCCCGTCTTCCGCGAACTCTTCCGCCGGCGCGACGCGGAGGCAGGAGCCAGGGTGCCATGAGCGTGATGGAGCGCGATAATCTGCTGTTCCAGGGTGCCGACTGGGATTTCGGCACCATTCAGCGCATTCATGATGCCGTCGAGGCTATCGGCGTCGGAGAGATGGGGCTCGACGTCTACCCGAACCAGATCGAGGTGATCACCGCCGAGCAGATGCTCGACGCCTATGCCTCCATCGGCATGCCCCTGTTCTACAAGCATTGGTCCTTCGGCAAGCGCTTCGCGCTCCATGAGGCGAGCTACCGCCAGGGGTTCATGGGCTTGGCCTATGAGATCGTCATCAATTCGAACCCGTGCATCTCCTACATCATGGAGGAGAACTCGGCCACAATGCAGACGCTCGTGATCGCCCACGCGGCTTTCGGGCACAACCATTTCTTCAAGAATAACTATCTCTTCCAGGAATGGACGGACGCCGACGGGATCCTCGACTATCTCGAATTCGCAAAAGGCTACATCACGCGGTGCGAGGAGCGCTACGGTCATGCCGCCGTGGAGCGCGTGCTCGATGCCGCCCACGCGCTGATGTCCCATGGCATTCACCGCTATCCGCGCAAGAAACGCCCCGATCTGCGCTCCGAAGAGCGGCGGGAGAAGGAGCGACATCTCCATCTGGAGCAGACCTTCAACGACCTCTGGCGCACGGTGCCCACGAAGGGAGCTGCCGCGAAGCCGCAGTTGAGCGACGAGCGCCGCCGCGCCCTCCTGGAACTGCCGCAGGAAAATCTCCTGTACTTCCTCGAGAAGTCCGCCCCCCGCCTTCAGCTCTGGCAGCGGGAGATCCTGCGAATCGTCCGCCAGATCGCGCAGTATTTCTACCCGCAGCGGCAGACCAAGGTGATGAATGAGGGCTGCGCCACCTATTGCCACTACCGCATCATGACCCGCCTGCACGAGACCGGGCAGATCAGCGACGGCGCCTTCCTCGAATTCCTCCAATCCCATACGAACGTTACGCGCCAGGCGGAATACGACGACCCGCATTACGGCGGTATCAATCCTTATGCCCTCGGTTTCGGCATGATGCAGGACATCGAGCGCATCTGCACCAAGCCCACGGCCGAGGACCGGGAGTGGTTCCCCGAGATTGCCGGCAGCGGCGACGCCATGGCGGTCCTGCGGGATGTATGGGCCAACTACCGGGACGAGAGCTTCATCTCGCAGTATCTGAGCCCGCATCTGATGCGGCAGTGGCGGATGTTCCATCTCGTTGATGATCCTGACCAGCCGGAGCTCAGGATTGAGGCCATCCATGACGAGCGAGGCTACCGCCGGCTGCGCCGTTCCCTGTCGCGTCATTATGATGTCGGCTGGAGCGACCCAGACATCCAGGTGATCGATGTAGATCTCGCTGGCGATCGGCGCCTGATTCTCCACCATCATGTCTTAAACCGGACCCTGCTCCATAAGGACGATGCCCAGAGAGTGCTGCAGATGGTGGCCAATCTCTGGGGCTATGCCGTCGTGCTCAAGGAGGTCGAGCCCTCGACCGGCGCGATCTTCCAAGAACACGTGGCGCACCCGCACGAAACTCTCTTCTGACCGGCAAGAGCCTTTTCAAGACAGCGCATCGTTAGGGCCAGAAAACCGGGCCCACTTTTCCGCACGATGCGCTTGCTTTGACGCAAAAAAGCCAGGGACTCAGAGGATCATAGGTTCCCCTGGGCTCGGCCCGGATACGGGTCGGCTCCGTTGCAGGAGAATACCTATGGAACACAAGCCTGTAGAGAAGCTGCGTAGCGTCGCTGAGGTGCATGAGTTCGCCCAAGGTTTCCTGTCCCGTCGCGAGCGCCTCGAACGTTGGGCTGAAGTGCTGGAGCGCCAGCCGAAGCGTCGCCTGAGGTCGCTGGGCGAGATCGAGTTCGTTCCGAAAGACAAGCGGCCTCAATTGAGGTCGGACGAGTCGCCGATCACGGTTGCCTTCGAGGATCCGATTCTGCGAGCCGCAGGCTTGAAGGGCGACACCCTCGGAGACGCTATGGAATTCTTCGAGCTGTCCGAGGGAGCCTCTCATCGCCTGCTCTGCTCCTGCATGAACGGTTGGAGCATGGAGGCCGGAACGACCGCCCGAAAAGTTCATCGCATCGCGAACCCCGATCATCGGCTTACGTTATTGACGGCAGCCGGATTGCTGACTGCGGCACCTGCTGTGTTCTATATGCTGAGTTGAAGAAACGCTGCAGCATCGAGCCCTCCCGAAACGAGAGGGCTCGATGGCTGGATCAATGTGGGGGCGACAAGGATGACGAATGAGCCGGTGCGTCTTATCGGACTGCCATGGTACCGACCTGAACATTACCAGCGCATCCGCGAGATGATGTCCGACCGGCATAATCTGGCGTCTACTTATGAGAGCTGGCTTGCGGCTGCTGAGAACAACGAAGCCGTTGGCCGAGCGACCGGACTTCAAGTCAGGCGCATCCTGATCGAGCCGGAGGCTTTCGCCGGCTGGTGCGCTGAGAGGAATGTAGAGCCGGACAGCGCCGCGCGCAGGGACTACGTGGCGGAGAAGAACAGCCAGAATGCTCCTTGAGTGGCGGCGCCTAAAGCCAAGCCTTGAAGTCTCTCGGAACCGGGCGCGCTCGGGCATGAGACATAGGGCTTTGTGGATGCCCTTGGCGAGGGTGTCGAGGGACTGTCGATCAGTGATCGCATCGCGGCGCGCTCGTACAAATCCTCGAAGGTCATACGCCTGACGGAAGGTCGGCTTGCGATCAAAAGCACAAAAGAAAAGGCGCTCCCCTGAGAGCGCCTTTGTCATCTGTGTCTGCAGGGTCAGCTCTTCGCAACGCCGACCGTATCCGCCATCTGCGCGCCGCGAGTACCCATAGGCTGGTGGGCTCCCTCCGTCGTATCCTTGGCCGTCTGGTGTTCCATTTCGGCGTTGATCTCGGCGCCGAGCAGAACAACGACGCTTGAGATCCAGATCCAAGTCATGAAGCCGATGACTGCCCCCAATGAACCATAGGTTTCGTTGTAGCTGCCGAAATTGGCGACGTACCAAGAGAACAGCATCGATACGGCAAGCCAGAGCACGGCAGCGATAAGGCCGCCCGGCGTGACCCATTTCCACTCCGCCTTGTCGCGGCTCGGACCGTAGCGATACACCAGCGACAGGCCAAAAACGACAATGAGCAGAAGGACTGGCCAGCGTGCCAGAGACAGTAGCCATTCGAGGCTCTTACCCAGGCCAACGAAATCCAGAAGGATCGGAAGGACGATAATTCCCGTAACGGCGAGTATAATGAAGACGATTGCTCCCAAGGTGAACGACAGAGACATGACGTTCAGTTTGATAAAGCTTCTCTTCTCCTCCTCGTCATACACGATATTTAGGGCGTCGAAGACGGCCTTCATCCCCGCATTGGCGCTCCAGAGCGAGATGACGAGACCGATGACGAAGCTGAAGCCCAAGGTCCCCCCGCCTTGTGAGGCAATCCGTGTGACCTGCTCGCGAATGATGTCGAGTGCGCCGCTAGGAAGGACGCCCGACAGAGTGTTGAGGTGATCCTGCAGCGAAACAGGATCAGCGAAGAGGCCGTAGAGCGAGACCAAGGCGGCAATAGCCGGAAAGATGGCAAGCAGAGCATAATAGGTTACGCCAGCGGCAACGGACATCACGCGGTCCTTGCCGAATTCCTCATAGGTGCGCCACAGAATGTCCTTCCAGCCTTTAGATGGGATCTCGGTCGGCGTGTTAGCACTGCGCCCGCGGCCCTGCTCGTTGGCTGCTTGCGGTGGGGCATGCTGCTTTTCAGAGAAACCAGTATCGCGGTCACGGTTTTCGCTTGCGCCCTGCTGCTGAGGGCGTCGCACTTGACGTCCGGCTGCGGCAGGAGCGGAGCGGCGCTCCCCGTTGGCGACGAGCCTAATAAGGGCCCAGCCGAGAACCACAGCCCACATGGTTGTTGCGGCCGAAGAAGATTGCTGCGTTCCAGGTTGCTGGACAGCCGGATTATCCGCCATAGTCAGACACAGCCTCACTTATCGATTGCCAGCCGAAACGGCTTGGCTCAACCGTAAACATCCCAAATAAGGCAGCGGTTCCAATCAGTTGTCCTGATCACTGAAAGCGGCATCCGCAGAGTACGGGGATAAATCCTTGCAGGAGTAGGTTTCGAACGGGGCTGCACTATAGCTAGGAGCTTCAAACCTTGCCCATAACCAGAAGCAGTGACAAGAGCCAGGTGCTTCAGCACAGGCCTCTCAATGCATAGGAACTCTCCCTGCAAGCTACGCCGAGGTTTCGTTTGTTATCGACGAGCCTGGGCTGCGGGATTTCGGATCCTTTATAGCGCCCGGTCGAGCAGCGAGCGAATGGCTCAAGCCGTACGGGCGCTATTTGCTAACCCTTCGTATGGGACTTCCAAGGTTCGAGCCGTGGAACCCCAATCTCAATCCACCGACTGTCCGACGCTGCTGAGCATGTTCGGTTCACGGCGTTTGTACAGGGTCCATTGATCGGTATGGCGGATGGGATCAAATGCCTCTCGGATGTAAGCTCCATAAAGATTGCGGAGCGGGATGCCGTTGACGCCGGCCTTCGGCACCATCAGCACATCGACGTCCCCGAGCAACTGCTCCGGTGCCAGATGATGGGCGTCATCAACGTTGCGGCCCCAGTGGAGCCACGCATAATCACCGTGGGAAGGCGGCAGATCCAGGCCTGCCGAAAAAGGATTGGCGAAATCCAGGACCGAGACGTTCTTGGGCTTCACGGAAAGTTCGCTCAAGAGTCGCGCGCCTTCTCGAATGCTCATGAGATAGTCACTCATGAAACTGCAGTCACCCGGCATCCAGAGATTGGTCAGTCTCAGTTCACCGAAGCGAGGGAGCCCGAAAGGCTCGCCTATACGTGCCGTGGCAGCGATGAAATGCACGCCGAGTGTTACGAAGCAGTGAAGGCTTGCCGGCAAGAGAAAGGCAATCAGCAGAAGCGGAGCCCCGCGGGCTAAAATGCTGCTCTCTTCTCGATCCTTGAGTCGGCAAGAGCGCAGCAGCAACTCCACCGCGACAGCTGCGCCGGTGAACACTGTGATGATCCCCCAGGACTGAGAGTTCTGGCTTTGGATGATCAGGCCGGGGCCTGCGCAAATTCCGAAGAACATCAGATCGCGAAGGCTGCGGGATCGCCAGAGCACAAGTCCAGCAAAGATGGCGAGGAGCCCATAGTCAGTAAGATGGCGGAGGAAGGCCAGCCACAGATCGACGATGCCGCGGCTTCCGCTCACCTGGCCCGCGAGCGCGAGATCGTCAAGATAGGCGAGAGATGATTGCCATATGGCTTCAATGAGCAATGCCGAGACGACGAGTAGACCGAGGGTCCAAAGCACCCATCGACGCTGTCGGGCGTCGAACAGCATGAAGCCAAGAAAGGCGAGGGCAACCAAGCCGTAGGTCGCCTTGGTGTAAAGCAGCAGCAGGGCGAGGGCGACGGCGCAGATCGCATCGAGCATCTCTTGACGGCCGCGTGGCTTCTCTGGCTGAAGGTAGATGACGAGAAGCGTGCTGAGAGCGGCCCATCCGATCCGGTTGTAGAACATCGCGAATGACAGGGATGCGATGCTCTCGCCGAGGTTTATGGGAACGGCGACGATCAGGAGCAGGAACAGGCCAAAGGGGTTTGCCACCACTGGCCGCAGACGCGAACCGAGGATGTGGATCATCGGAATAACAAGCCCGAGGGTCATAGCCCCCATGGCGGTCGGCATCGCGCCGCCCATGGTGCCGGATATCCAGTATCCGAGAGCGGGTATATAGAAGGAAAGCGGGCCCAGCGCCGTGTGGAAGTCACGGTTGGGAACCTGACCGGACGCAATCCGATGTGCACCGTCGAGGAAGATGAAAAGGTCGTTGAGATAAGCGGTCGTGACGGTTTGCCCTGGCAGGGTGAGCAGAAGCGCGAGGAGGACCGCGACAGCGAGCAGAATCGGACCGACCTTCACGAAGCACTCAGTCATGGGCCACATGTTTTCTGGTCCTCCGCGCGTTAGGGTTAGAGGCGCAAGCGTTTGAAGAAACGTTCCGGAATGCTCCCGATCACCATCATCACGGGAAGCCAGACCGGGCGCACATAAATGACGTCGCGGCCGCTCTTCTCCGCTGCCGTGAAGATGGCACGGCCTACCTCGCCAGGCGCCGCGGTAAGAACGGGAGGCAGCTTCATGCCGGCCGTCATCTGCGTGCGCACGAAGCCGGGCTTGACCGTCACCACCCGCAGGCCTTTGGGTGCCAAGCGGTTGCGCAGGCCCGATAGGAAAGCCGTAAAGCCCGCCTTGGCAGCACCGTAGAGATAGTTGGAGCCGCGGCCGCGATCGCCTGCCACGGAACTCACGCCGACGAGAGTGCCGGATCCGCGTGCCAGGAAGCGCTCGGCGAAGAAGCCGAGCAGGAGTGCCGGACCCTCGAAGTTCGTTCGCAACACAAGAGATGCGTGAGCGATATCAATTTGGCCCTTCGCCTGATCGCCTAGTTCGCCGACAACACACACCACCGTATCCGGCAGCGTTGGCAGGCTGCTGGCAAGGCTGTCGAAGTCGCTGGTCTCGAGAATGTCGATCCGGTGAACCGTCACCTCGGCGCCGGTCCGAGCGCGGATGTCGTCGGCGTTGCGACGGGCTTCCTCCTCGTTTCGGGCGGCGAGCTGCACATGCCATCCGGCCTTAGCGTAGTGCAAGGCCGTGGCCCGCCCGATATCGGAGGTGCCGCCAACCAGAAGGAGGGTTTTGGAAAGTTCCATCAAATGCCCAGCCGTACCGACAGACGCGAAGAAATCCGGCCGGTCGCCCCAATGGCCCGTCGCAGGTCGCGAAAGCGGGGCAATCCGGGATAGCCGGCCTCGAAGGTTGCAGGCAATTGCCTTGCGTCCTTGGCTAGATAGAGCCGTCCCCCGGCTTCGACCACGAAGCGGTCAAGCTCGTCGAGCAGGGGGAAGACATCGTCGCTGACGGGCAAGTCGAGGGTCAGGGTGAAGCCCTCGAGCGGGAACGAGAGGTCGCCATGACTTGAGCCCAGTTGCTTGAGTACCGCCAGGAAGGATGCGTTGCCATGTTTGGAAACGCGTTCAATGATGCTGCCCAGAACCGCCTGTGCCTGCAATGTGGGAATGACGCATTGGTACTGCAGGAAGCCCTCCCGCCCGTAGATCCGGTTCCAGTTCCCTATTCCGTCGAGGGGGAAGAAATAGGGGTTCCAATGAACCAGGAACGGATAGCCGGATTTCACGGCTCCTGCCCGGAAGTACAACTCGTTGAAGATTGATACTGACAGACGGTTGAGAGCGAAGGAGGGCAGGTCAAGCGGAACGCCCAGGCGTCCGAGCCTGGAGGTGGGATAGGGCTCGGCTCCAGGCCGTAGAGCCTCTACGTCTCGCCGGTCGGCATGCTCCGCCGCAAAGATCAGCGAACGGCCGAGCGATGCGCCACGGGCAAGGCAATCGATCCAGGTCACCGAATAGGTTGCGCGGCTTGTCTCCTGGAGCGCCCGGATGGCGCCATCGAGATTACGGGCAACGGTAGTTGTCTGGCGCATCCAACCGGTCTCGATAGGCCGAAGATGGAAGGTGGCATCGAGGATGGTGCCTGTGAGCCCCATTCCGCCGATCGTGGCGGACAGGAGCTCAGGATTTTCGTCACGCGAGCAGGTGACGACGCCTCCATCCGGCAGAGCCAGGGTCAGGCTTTCCACGTAGTCACCGAACCCACCGTCCCGGTGGTGGTTCTTGCCGCGGACATCCGAGGCGATCATGCCCCCGATGGTCACGAACTTGGTGCCCGGCACAACGGGAGGGAAAATGCCCTTTGGGACTACGATGTCGAGCAGGTCGGAGAGCAGGACACCTGCTTCCACTTGGATACGACCTGTCCTCTGATCAAAGCCCCGGATGCGATCGAACCCTCGGGTCATGAGGGTAACCCGTTCTCCAATGGCGGCATCGCCATAAGCGCGCCCGTTGCCACGGGCCACCAGCCCGGTCCGGGATGCCATCAGGCAAGGGAGGGCATTAGGCGACGTGGGGCTGAGAGGCTCTGACGGATGGCGGGGGGTAGCGTCCCCAACCGGTGAGTTCCGTCATGCCTGCCGCTCCTTGAACACGAAGGTCCGATCCAGAATGAACTTGGCCGCATAACCGATCGCAAGTCCAAGAATCGCACCGGGATATTTTGCCAGATCCGTCTGCCAGATCATCCAGAAGGCCACCTCGAAACCCCAGAAGACCAGGGTGGTCAGGACGCTAAAGGCGCCATAGAGGGTGACCTTCTGGGCCTCCTGCCGATGTCCTCCATAGTCATCATCGAACACCCACTTCTTGTCGAGCACGTATTTCAAGACGCAGCCGGCGGCCGTGCCCATGAGAATGGATAGAGTTATGGGCGCCACAGGGGCCATCTGGACGACGATCTCCTGAATAGCCAGATTGATCAGCGTCGCAACGGTGGCGAACAGGACATAGCGGACAAACATCATCGTTCCCCACCTCCCTTGAGATTTGGAAGGAGGGTTCGAGAAGGGCTTACGCGCTCAATTACTTGCCGACGGGACATGGCCTAGACGGCCGCTACAATCAGGATAACGGCGGCCGCTACCGTCGGAAGGCTGCCCCTGTCCCGAACGGCAAACACCACCGGATCATCATCCATGATCCGGCGTCCAGCGAGCATCAGAGCACGGGCAATCCAGAACATGAGAAGCGGTCCCACGAGCCACAGTAGCTGCGGGCGCGAATAGAGTTCATTCACCCTGTCGCTCGAGATGTAGAGTGCCAGGATCGTCACGGCATTGAAGCCGGCAGCCGCGGCCAGGGCTGCCACGATGTCAAGGTTGCTGTTCTTGTAGTCGCGGCTGGTGGGATCCGGGAGGTTGGCGTCGCGACGTGCTGCCAGTTCCAAGCGTTTGATCAGGGCCAGAGACATGAAGATCATCATGCTGAAGGCGATCAGCCACTCCGATACCGCGACAGATATCGCGACAGCACCGCCGATCACCCGAACTGAGTAAAGGCCTGCCAACGTAATCACGTCGACCACCATCATGCGCTTGAGCATGAAGGAATAGGCGGTGGTGAGGATGAAGTAGCCCAGCAGCACGCCTAAGAACGACAGCGACACGGCAGACCCGACAGCTAAGGCCCCGAGAAAGAGAACTGGTATGGCCATGACCCCATGCATCAGTGAAATGGCGCCGCTTGGCAGGGGGCGCTTGCACTTGCTGCGATGCCTGCGGTCGTCCTGCAGATCCACCAGATCATTGAGAATGTAGATGCTGGAAGCGCAAAGCGAGAAGGCAACGAAGGCCGGAACAGCTTGGGTGACAGCTTCCAGCGTGAACAGATGAGCCGCCAGGAGCGGGAGGAAGATGAGCGCGTTTTTGGCATATTGATGCACACGCAGCATCTTGGCCCAGGTCCGCCACGTCGGGCGCGAATGGTTCAGGTGCTCTGCATCGGGACATTGGCGGGCAAGCCGTCTACGCACCCGGCAGGTGCGCGGATGGCAATCGACTTTGCAGCCTTTTCCCAAACGGGAAGATCGGCGGCGTCATTGCCGACATAGTCGAAGCCGCGCTCGCCGAAGGCCTCGACGAGTTGCTGGGCTTTCCTGTGGCCTGCCAGATTCGTGGTCTCGTTGGAAGCGAACCACCCCGTGAAGAGGACGAGGTAGTCGGCAATGCTCTCCACCAGACGCTGATGACTGGCGGAAGCGAGATAAACTCGGCGTCCTGCCGCTCTGGCCTGACGGATCAGGGACAGGACCTCGGGGTCGTACGGCAACGTTCCTGGATCGAAATCTGCAGGCTTGGAGAGGCGATGCTTCAGAACTGCCTTGCCACGGGAGAGTGCCATCAGCATGTCGACCATGGATTGCGGCCGGCGGCCCAGTTCCGAAAAGGCGGTCTCGATCAGAAGGTCGGAAGCAATCAGGGTGCCGTCGAGATCGACAACGAGAGGGCGCGCTCCCTCTTGCCCGGGCGTTTCGATCTCATGGGTGGTCCAGTGCGTCTCATCACGCTCATGCCGGCGCTCAGAACGCTCATGAGGGTGGGGGCTACGGGCACGATGGGGCAATGTCTGCGTTTTAAGTTCAGATTGCACCAAGAGCCCATGCTCCCTTTCAGAAGTCGTCAATGAACATGTTTGCTTGTTCTGCAGCTGTGTACTTTGTACATGGAGCACTGCATCTCCACGCCAAGACAATTCCGTCCCTTTCAGCCAATGAGCGCCGTCATCTGACTGGCCGGGTCCGTCGGTTCACAACAATCGGGCAGAGCTTGACGGCAAATCAACAAACGCGGCTGTGAAAAGTTTCATGAACGGCATTGTTTCATAAGCCTGAGGCGTTGTCCGAGAGAGCGGAAGCGGGCGGCTGAGAGGAGAAAACGTTAACCATTATCCTTAACTGGGCCGCAAGGATGTTGGGCCAGTGTTTGTCTCAATCCATGAGGAGGATCTGAGATGGACGAATGGTCAGGGCGCAAGTGGGAGCCTGTTACCGAGGAGCGCCTGCTCCGGGCAATCGATGTCCTCGTCGACATCGCCAAAGAGCATGGGCCTGCGTTTGATCCCGTTCTGGAAACGGTGAGGCAGGAGCTTCACGATTTTCGGCGTCGGCATTCAGCCGTCGGACCAGTCGAGCACCAGACTGAAATTCCTCTACGAGAAGCCGGCTAAGGCCTCTTGCGCAGTGGGTTTGCCAAGGTTGCTTGCAGCCGGAGTATCAGATCGGCTGCAACTGCTCCTCACGGACGAGGCGGACGGGCCCATCATGGGTTCCTCGCACATGATATTGAAAGCCTGCCTGATCTGCGGGCAGAAGGCGGGTGACCTCCCATATGTCGTCGCGGCGCGTGGTATCGGTTGTGGTCACCATGTTCAGAAAAGCTTCCACCGTGTTGGTGCTTGCCAGCTTGACAAGATACACCCGGTCCCCGACTTTGAACTTGTGCGACGTCATGGCGGGTTCCCCTGCTCGATAACCACCTGAGCAGTAGGAACTAACATAGGTTAGTTTCGTTCCTCGCCTCATGATGAACAATTATTCACAGCACTCCCCCGTGGTTCTCCTGGTCGAAGATGAGCCCCTTGTACGCATGGCAGCCGCCGATGATCTTCAGGATGCCGGCTTTCACGTCCTGGAGGCGGCCAATGCCGATGTCGCGTTGGCGGTCCTGGAATCATGCTCGGAGGACGTGCATGTTCTCTTTACCGACATTGATATGCCGGGCTCCATGAATGGGCTGGATCTCGCTGAGAGCGTCCAGCAACGCTGGCCGCACATCTCGCTACTGATCTCCTCGGCTTATCATCGTCCCGCTCCCGAAGCCCTCCCCGATGATGGGCGGTTCGTGCCGAAACCCTATTGCAGCGATGATGTCGTCCAGCAGATCCGGGAACTCGTGACGAGCCATTGATCTCAACCTGTCTCCCTCAATCCGATTGCCCTATCGGCGGCTTGACAGCTATATCGATTGCGAAGCGGCGCGTTTCTCCGGGTTGAATGGCAACAATCCCAGGCTTGTCTGAAAAGTCGCCTATGAAGTCCTGTGGATCCGCATAGCCTTGCCAGGGCTCGATGCAGATGAAGCCTGATCCTGGTTTGGTCCAGATGCCCAAATGCGGCATGTCAGGAAAGTCGACCCGAAGCGAGGCGCTTTCACGCGCACCATACCCGATGGAACGGCTCCTCAATTGATCGAACACAAGAGCATCCGCCTCAAAGAGATCGTCACGCAGAGCAAGGGTGCTTCCCTGAATGGGGGACAATTCAGTTTCGCGCTTGATTAAGCCTTCAAGAGGTCGACGGATCGGCGCCGTTTCCTCCTGCTCAAACCAGATTTCATGGGCATCGCGCGGGGCGCCATAGGGTAGCGGCCATCGAAAGGCCGGATGGAAGCCGAATGAGACAGGCATTCCGGAGGAGCCGGTATTTGCTACGCTCGAGATGATGCTCAAAGTGGCCCCTTCAACCGCATAGCTGACGTCGAGCTGGAAAGGAAAGGGATAGCCCTGAAGTGTGGCTTCACTGGAGCAGAGCCGAAAGCGGCAATAAGATGGGTTTGCTTCTTCGATGTCGAAGCGGGACGTGCGGGCAAATCCGTGCTTGGGCAGTTCGTACTCCAAGCCATCAACACGGATGCGATCATTTCTGACTCGACCGACGATAGGAAAGAGCAGGGGAGAGCGCCCGGTCCAGAAGGCAGGATCTCCATCCCACAACCAGTCACGACCCTGATCATCCTGAAGGCGAATGAGCTCGGCTCCATCGGCAGACACCTCGGCACGAAGCTGTGGAGTAGAGATGACGACGCTCATTCTTTAAACTCCATATCCCGTGATGCCTTTCTGCAGGAAGGCGGCGATAGGCAGATGGGGCTGGAAGCAGGATGGACAAGGCAGATGGACGAATTTGAGGACGTCGTAAGCCTTCCTCTATCTCGCTACTACTTCTAGGCTTACCTGCTGAGCAAATTTGCCGTCTTGTCCGAGCGGGGCCTTACCAGCATGGCGTTCCAACGGCTCACGAGATCCGGCACCTGTGAGGCGGCCATCGGCTTTGCATACAGAAAGCCTTGGGCATGATCGCAGCCTAACTCGCGCAATCGCCGAGCCTGGCCATGTGTCTCGACACCTTCGGCCGTGACCTGAAGCTGCAGGCTCTTTCCAAGGCTGATAACCGCCGCAACGATCGCTTCATCATCGGAGTCCTGCTCAAGATCCCGCACGAAGCTCCTGTCGATCTTGATATGATCCACGGGAAACTGCTTCAGATGAGTCAAAGAGGCATATCCGGTTCCGAAATCGTCCAGTGCGACCTGGATCCCTTGCCGCCTGAACTCCGCGAGAGCCGAGGAGACGTTGTCAGAGTTTCTGCCGAGAAGAACGGTTTCCGTGACCTCCACCTCGAAAATATCCGCTGGCACCCTCAACCGATCGAGCGTTCGCAGCAGATTGTCGACGATGGCCGTTTGGCTGAACTCGGCTGGTGAGAGGTTCAGGGCCACCCTACCAAATAGGAGATCACGATCCAGCCAGCTACGGACATCCGCAGCCACTTGCGTGATCAGCTGCTTGCCGATGGATGCTGCGATATCATGATCCTCGAATACGGCGCCGAAATATCCCGGGGTGAGAATGCCCTCGGTCGGATGCTGCCAACGTGCCAGCGCTTCAAGGCCGATAATCTCTCCCGTCGTGAGACAAATCTTCGGCTGATAGAAGGGAACGATCTCATCGTTGGAGATCGCCTCGCGCATGTCGCGTCCGAGGGAGACGCGCTGCTCGATGACGTTTCTCATTTCGGGGGAATACGTGATGACCCGGTTTCGTCCTTGGGACTTGGCTTGGTACATCGCGATATCGGAATCCTTGACGAGTTCCGCCGGATTCCCGTCATGATCGGGATAAGCGGCGATGCCGATGCTCACCCGGCTAATCAGCGTCCGTTTCTGATAGACAAACGGCTGTCGAAGCATTTCGGCGATCAATGAGCCAAGCCTCGTCGCGTTTTCCAGCTTCAGCGGGTCGACGACCAGAACGGCGAACTCGTCGCCACCAATCCGCGCAACGGTATCGCATCCGCGCACCATCGTAGACAGGCGACGAGCCGTTTCCTGCAGCAGAGCATCCCCGGCATCATGACCAAGGGTATCGTTGATGTCCTTGAAGTCGTCCAGGTCGATCAGGAGAAGGCTGACACTTGTGCCGCTCTGCCGTGCATGGTCAAGAGCAGCATCAAGGCGATGCTGAAACAGGGTGCGGTTGGGAAGGCCGGTCAGAGCGTCATGATTGGCTGAACGCCAGATCTCCTGCTCCGCTTCTTTCTGCTCGCTGATGTCGAAGGTGACACCCACGATGCGATCGGAGCCGGCTTGTTCGCCACGGGCACGCAACCATCGTGTCTCTCCGCTGGGAAGGACATAGCGGCACTCGATGGAACTGGCTCCATCCAATTGGATCTCCCGCAGAAAGTCTTCAACCTTCTGGTGGTCATCGGGATGGATGCCTGTCATGAAGGTTCTGTCGACACCCGGTCTGATCCCAAGTAGCGCCAGGGAGTTCTCAGAGCGGGTGGTTGCCCCCGATTGCGGGTTGAACTCCCACGCAATCATGTGGGCGGCCTTCAGGGCCAGTTGCAGACGCTCCTCGCTTTTCCTCAGCGCCTGCTCAGACTGCTTGCGTTCATGGATGTCCATGGCAATGCCGAACCATTGCTCGATCCTACCCTGCTCGTTCTTCAGGGGTTGGCCACGCACGATGAACCAGCGGTACATGCCATCCAGGGCGCGACGCAAAGGCATCTCGATCTCGAAAGATGTGCCTTTGCTGAGAGCATTTTGCCACATGCCGAGGATCCGCTCACGATGAAGCGGATCGATAACCGAGGTCCAACTCCCGGCCGGCCCGTCCTCGGAACGCAGGCCGGTGTACTCGTGCCAGACGTCGTTGCAATAGGCGAAGTCTCCTTCTGGAGAGCTAAACCACACGATCTGCGGAGAACTCATGGATGCAGGCATCGCATCCACAAGAGTACGAAGGCGCCTTTCGCTTCTCCGAAGGCGCTCCTCCGTTGCGCGAAACTCTGTGATATCCCGTGAGATGCATAGAAAACCCTGCGGGATACTATCTTGTCCCATGATGGGAGTTACGACGACATCCCACCACTTCTGGGCTCCTGTCATCGTGGCGCATGGGCCCTGGAAGCGCCCGATCCCACCTGACTTGACAGCCTCAACGGCCGCGTTGGTATCCTCGCTGGCAATGCTGCTCCAGATATCGGTCCAGTGACGGCCTTCGATCGCGCGGATGTCCTCGACTTCCATGGCCCGCATGCCGCCCTGGCTCATGAAGCGAAGGCGCCCTTTAAGGTCGAAAACCTTGATGCAATCGTCGGAGCTTGCCAGAAGGCGACGCGTGAACTCCTCGCTTTCCGCCGCCGTTTTGCTGGAGAGTTTCAATTCGAGCTGACACATGACGGCTTGGGCGAGCGTGGTAAGCGCTTCTCCCTGCTGCTCGGTGAGGCCCTCAGGGCGCACGACGTGATCGAGAACGCAGAGCATCCCGAGGGGCAGGCCATCCTTCGTTCTGAGCGGAACACCTGCGTAGAAAGATAAGTCTGGTTCACCTTCGATACGAACCCTGTCCTTGAAGCGTGGGTCGTGGCTCAGATCGGGAACGACAAAAGGCCCAGGTTGCAGGATGGCATGATTGCAGACCGAGTTCTCGCGAGGAGTCTCTGTAAGGTCCAGCCCAATCCTGGCCTTGAAGCGCTGTCGATGTTCGTCGAGGAAGGAAATACAGGCAATTGGAGTCTTGCAGATCTGAGCCGCCAGCTTCGCAATATTGTCGAATTCAACTTCCGGTGCTGTATCGATAATGTCAAACTTCTGGAGCGCAGCAAGGCGTTCGACTTCCTTCCATTGAGGCAGATCGCTGTGGCCAGAACGCTCGTGCATGTAAAAACTGCCGGTTGGAAAACATAGGAGTTCTTCAGAATGTCGGATGCGCCGACTCAACGGAGGGGCATCATGCCTCGAGCATCGGCTCGATCCGTTGCAAACCTATGATCCGGGCTGACCGGTAAAATGGCAGTGCGTCATGCCGATCCTCAACGAGGACCTGCCATAGTGCTAATGAATTCTCGCCTGTAATGTCTGAAAGATCTTCAAAGAAATGAGGTAAATGCCGGCCTGCTTAAGGTCAAGAAGTGGTGCTGCGGCACCACGCATTAGGGTTAACAGAGGCCTCACTTCCGGCTTGCCCTTTGTCGATCTCCAAGCTCCCGTTCCGCAGCACGGCAATCTGTCGTTGCTAGGACACTGAATGCTCTTCTTCTCTTCAGCGCAGCGATCACGTCTCATACAATCTGACCGTCAAAAGCTGCTGCCTTCGCAAGTCGCGTAGGTGCTTCTACGTAGCCTATAGCTTCGGGAAATACGTAGTTACATGAGTTCATAACAGGCCTCCAGGAACAAAAGTGAGAGGATCTTGAGTTTCGGTTTTTGCAAAACATCAGAATTTTCAGTCGCTTGAGCAGCCTCTTTGCGCGTCCCTGCCAAGAACGGACAAGGCAATTCACCTGCGAAAGCTTTGATTAACGTTGGTTAAGGAGCATTAACCATAAGAGAGTAACAGCTCCCATTATTTACGTATTGTCCGCTGAGGACCCAAAATATAGTTTCTGCCTCAGCCGCTTAACAAAGCTGAATCAAGTAAACAAATGTGAGCGGCAAGAACACGACCATTAAACGCACTTAATTACTAAGGCGGGGCAGAAAACATGTATATCGTCGTCGATGACCGGCAGATGGTTACGTCTGGATATGTTGCGAGCTTCAAGCGTGAAGGCATATCCTCCCTTGGCTTGTACGCAGACGAGTTCACCGATTGGCTTGAGACGGCTTCCGACTCCGACCTGGAAGCTGTGCAGGGCTTCGTGCTCGGTACCTTTGAAGAGCGGGTTCATTCCGCCGAAAGCATCCGGCGCTATTCCAAGGCCCCGATCATCGCCCTAAGCGATGTTCGCTCTCTGGAGGAGACCTTGGAACTCTTCACCGCGAAGTTTGATGACGTTGTCCGCAAGCCCGTTCACGTTCGCGAAATTCTTGCGCGGACAGAAGCCGTTTGGCGCCGCGTGAACGCAAGCGCCGGAAAGAAGACCCAGGATAACAGTGACAGGCTGAAGGTTTTCTTCGATGGCCGGGATCCGGAGATCGACGGTCTTCCCCTCTCTCTCCCGCGCCGCGAAAGGCACATTCTGGAATATCTGGTTCGCAAGAAGGGGCACCGGCTCACCAAGAAGCAGATCTTCGACGCGGTCTACGGGATCTATAGCGATGACGTCGAAGACAGCGTTGTCGAGGGGCACATCAGCAAGCTGCGCAAGAAGCTGCGGCAGCGCCTCGGCTATGACCCCATCGATGCTAAGCGGTATATCGGTTATTCCTACGTAGGGATCGCGGTCTAGTTCTCGTCGAAAAGGCATATGGCTGCCGCACTTATGGTACGGCAGCCATAAGCATTTGATGCTCCACAGGAGCAATTCCAGAACGACCTTGAGGCTTGGCTGTATTCGCGCGTCAACAAAGGCGAATTGGCATTTCGGCTATCCCGCACAAACAATGGTTGTCATTCCCGAAGTTACCGACCGGGGATGCGCTGCTCAGAGCTTGGATAATCGCGGACCGCTCTCAATAGCCCCTCTCGATGAGGGGCAACTCCCTTAAATTGAATCGTGCTAGGCCGCTGCGAAGCGCGGTGTAGACTTCGATGACGAACCCATTGGGTAAACTTGGAACCCTAACAGCAGTGTCGATCGCAACATTGATGCTGTCTGGTTGAGCGATTTTTTCTGAAATCGCGTCGAATCAGCAAGCATCACCTTCGGTCGTTAACTCTATTGCAGGAAACGCCGACTTATTCTTACTCAACGTCATGGCTGTGACCTAAGAGGCGCAAAGCTCAAAGGATCAGTTCTTCGTCGGTCTATGGATGAAGAGTTGATCAGGTCCAGTCGCTCAGCCTTGTTGGCTGAGAAACTGATGTAGTGAATGAGGTGTACTGGGGCACTATCCATCATGAAGATCAAAACTTCTTGGATAACCGTCTGCATGCAAATGACGAGCAGCAGTCGCTTTCCTGATCTTCGATCCTGATCCGATAATCGCCCTTCAGTTCCCATGCCTGAACATGAGGTTCAGCGCTTTATTGCCGGCGTGAAGGCCGAACGCTTCTCCCAATCTGGAGCGCCAGACGATCGGCGCTGTTCAGTTCACACAGTAAGAGTTGAGACACGGCAATGGACGATCTTCTTCTTGAGTTTCTTACCGAGACCAACGAGCACCTCGAAACGGTCGACGTGGAGATGGTCCGTTTCGAGCAGGATCCGAACAACGAAGCCATCCTCAGCAACATCTTCCGCCTGGTCCATACAATCAAGGGCACCTGCGGCTTCCTTGGTCTGCCACGGCTCGAGGCATTGGCTCACGCTGCCGAAACTCTCATGGGCAAGTTCCGCGATGGAATGCCAGTTACGACTCCTGCCGTTTCGCTGATCCTCAGTACCCTTGACCGGACCAAGGAAATTCTCGGCGAGCTCGAGCGTCAGGGTGCTGAACCAGAGGGATCCGACGGCGATCTCATCGCATTGCTGGACAAGATGGCCTCGCAGGGGCCATCTGTTCCGGAAGCAGCACTGGCTCCAAAGATGGCGCAAACCTTGCCCACTCCAGTCCACCAAGTTCTCGAGCGGGAGCTGAAGCCCGGCGAGGTTTCGCTCGACGAGTTGGAGCGCGCTTTTCAGGAGGCTCCTGGCCCGGAAAAGGCTGTGACCGCCGGAACCCTTACATATCAGGTTCTTGAACGTCCTCTTAAGCCGGGTGAGGTCTCGCTCGATGATCTGGAGCGCGCGTTCCGCGAGGCACCGGGACCAGCCCGTCTCGTGATCGATAAGCCTGCGGAGAAGCTATCCAGCGGCATGCCCACGGTTTCCGCCGCAGCGCCTGCGGCTCCCAAGAAAAACGGCGAATCGTCCGAGGCGGGAGAGGCCGGCGAAGGCATCTCCGGTAAGGTTCAGACAATCCGTGTCAACGTGGATACCCTCGAGCATCTGATGACGATGGTATCCGAGCTCGTTCTCACCCGGAACCAGCTGCTGGAGATCGCCCGACGCAGTTCAGAGGACCACGGCTACAAGGTGCCGCTGCAGCGTCTGTCGCAGGTTACGGCCGAGTTGCAGGACGGGGTGATGAAGACCCGGATGCAACCGATCGGAAATGCCTGGCAGAAGCTACCGCGCGTTGTGCGCGACCTTTCGAACGAACTCTCGAAGAAGATCGAACTCGTCATGCAAGGCGCGGACACGGAGCTGGATCGGCAGGTCCTGGAGGTCATCAAAGATCCTCTAACCCATATGGTCCGCAACTCGGCAGACCATGGAATCGAGAGCCAAGCGGAACGAAAAGCTGCTGGAAAGCACGAGAAGGGCACGATCCGCCTCAACGCCTATCATGAAGGCGGCTCGATCACGATCGAGATCGCTGACGACGGTAAGGGGCTTAACTTCGCGGCTATCAGGAAGAAGGCCGCCGAACGCGGAATTGCAAATGACGCCGAACTGGAGCGGATGAGCGACGCTCAGGTGGCGAAGTTCATCTTCCACCCTGGCTTCTCGACAGCCGCGAAGGTCACGTCCGTGTCAGGCCGCGGCGTCGGCATGGATGTGGTTAAGACCAATATCGAGCTGATCGGTGGAACCGTCGACATTCGTTCCGAGCAGGGTCGCGGAACCACCTTCACGATCAAGATCCCTCTGACGCTAGCCATCGTGGCAGCGCTCATCGTGTCGTCCAAGGATCAGCGCTTTGCCATTCCACAGATTGCGGTATCGGAACTCGTCCGGGTGTCGCCCACCTCCGAACATTCGATCGAGCGCATCAATGGAACACCGATCCTGCGACTGCGTGATCGCCTGCTGCCAATCGTGCCATTGTCGAAAGTCATGGGTCTGTCCGGGAATGAGGACGCCAATCACGGCTTCGTGGTCGTGACGCAGGTTGCGCATCAACGCTTTGGCATTCTCGTTGACGGTGTTTTTCATACTGAGGAAATCGTGGTGAAACCGATGTCCTCGAAGCTGAGGCACATCCAGCTCTTCTCAGGCAACACCATCCTGGGGGATGGCGCCGTCGTGCTGATCATTGATCCCAACGGTCTTGCGCGCATGGTGGGATCGGAATCTGATCGCAACGAGTTCCAGAGCGATGCAAACCCCGAGCAAGCGGTCGTTGCTGCGGATGAACTGACAAGCCTGCTGGTCTTCCGTGGTGGAAGTGAGAGCCTGAAGGCTGTTCCGCTTTCGCTGGTGACCCGCCTTGAGGAGATCGAAGCATCAACTATCGAGTGGTCGAGTGGGCGCCCAGTGGTCCAATACCGTGGGCGCCTTATGCCGCTCGTCTCTTGTGACGAGGAACTCACCATCAAGCGTGAAGGCATGCAGTCGCTGCTGGTGTTCTCAGACGGCGATGTGTCGATGGGCCTGGCAGTTGCTGAAATCGTCGACATCGTGGAGGATAAACTCGATATCGAGCTCCTTGCTGAGCGTTCCGATCTCGTCGGATCTGCTGTTGTCAGGGGGCGTACCACTGAGATCGTCAACGTCGCGCACTACCTGCCGATGGTCCTCGAGACGTGGTCACGCAAGGAGCGAAGGGGCGGATTAGAGAAGTCTCTGCTCCTTGTAGACAGCTCGACATTCTTCCGGGATATGCTTGTGCCGGTTCTGAAGGCATCTGGGTATCGCGTCCAAACAGCTTCGACAGCCCAGGAAGCCGTTCGCCTGCTGTCTAACGGACTGCATGCTGACGTGGTCGTCACTGACCTCGAGCTTTCAGGACATTCTGGCTTTGCTCTGGTTGCGTCCCTACGGGCCGATCCGCATCACAGCGCGACCCCTGTGATCGGCCTGACGGTCAAGCCCGATCCGCAGCAGATCGCCTTGGCGAGAAAGCTGAATATTTCCGAGATCGTCTCGAAAATCGACCGCAGAGGTCTTCTCTCCGCACTCGCGGAACTCAATGGAACACTTGAAGAGGCTGCTTGATCATGAAGCTCGTAGATTCAATCCCTTCGGGAAATGTGAAGGCAGTCTCCAAGCAGATGGAGTTCGTAACGGTCACGGTGGCTGGACAATTGCTGGGGTTGCCGATCAGCCGGGTGCATGACGTCTTTGTTGTAAGCGAGATGACGACAGTTCCTCTCGCGCCGGGAGAGATTGCAGGTCTCCTGAATCTTCGCGGCCGTGTCGTGACAGCTGTGTCGTTGCGCCGCCGGCTCGGACTGGGCGACACCGCCGAGACGGGGCGACGCATGGCTGTCGGCCTTGAGAACCAGGGCGAAGCCTATGGGCTCCTCGTTGATGACATCGGTGAAGTTCTTAAGCTTGATCCGGACGACATGCAGCCCAATCCGGTTCACATGGATCTGGGCTGGGTGGGACTGTCGCAAGGCGTCCACCAGTTGCGTGACCAACTGCTGATCGTGCTCGACGTCGACGCCGTCCTTTCCTTCGAGACCGAGCGCGAGGCTGCGTAAGCCCAAATCTTCGAGTGCATGTGCTTCAATTTATGTAATCAGAATACAGGAAGTTTGCCGTGAGTCTTGATCTATCCACCCCTGTTCTCATCGTTGACGATTACCAGACGATGCTGCGCATCATCCGCAATCTGCTGAAGCAGATCGGCTTCAACGACGTCGACGAGGCGAAGGACGGCTCCGAGGCTCTGGGCAAGCTCAAGGAGAAGAAGTACGGGCTGGTGATCTCCGACTGGAACATGGCGCCCATGACCGGCTTCGAGCTGCTGCAGCAGGTGCGGGCCGATGCGGAGCTGGGCAGCCTGCCCTTCATCATGATCACCGCCGAGGCCAAAACCGAGAACGTGGTCGCGGCCAAGCAGGCCGGCGTCAACAACTACATCGTCAAGCCCTTCAACGCCGATACCCTCCGGTCGAAGATTAGCGCTGTCTTTGGTGCGTGAGCAGAGCGAGAGCGAGATCATGATCCATAAGAAAAGCTATCGTATCGAGGCGAACCTGGGCGTTGTTTCGCAGGACGAAGGATTCCTCGAGCGTCATTCCGAAGTTATGGGCCTGCTAGCAGCAATCAAGGAGTCAATCGTTCCTGCAAAGGACATCTCGACGTCTCTGCTAGAGGAGCACCGGCGCGATATGCAGGAGGCTCTTCGCCTGAAGGCAGAACTCGATTCCATTTATCAAGCAATCGAGCGCACGAAGAAAGAGATCGCCACGCTTCGATATGCTGGTGCTCAGGGGAAAGAGATCACGCGCGTCACAGACGAACTCGGTGCCATCGTCACCGGGACGGAAACAGCCACCAACTCCATCCTGGCAGCGGCGGAAAGGATCGACGAACTCTCCAGCAATCTTTCATCCAGGTTGGCTGGAAGTGATCAGGATATCGCCCGCGAGATCCTCGATCACGTGATTAGTATCTTTGAGGCTTGCAACTTCCAGGACATTACCGGGCAGCGTATCAGCAAGGTCGTCGGCGCGATGAAGTTTGTTGAGGAGCGTGTTCATCACATGATGGAGATCTGGGGTGGCATGGAAAGCTTCAAGGACATCGAAACCATCGATGATCCGAAGCGTCAGGGAGATAAGGCACTCCTGAATGGACCAGCCTTGGCCTACGATAACGGTGTGACGTCCCAAGACGCAATTGACGCATTGTTCAACTAGTCTGATCGATCGCTCGTCAATGCACTCGGTGTGGCTTGAACCCAGCCTTCAAAGGCTGGGTTTCCTCTTGATATGGGCATAGTTCTTCTGGAGGGCTAAACCAGCAGCCTCTGCACCTGCTGCGAGGCAATGACATTCATAAGCCTCTTCAAGCCTTCTTCCGTTATAGCGAGGATCACGCCTCCGTATACTTCTGATGCACCGGTAAATCCGTAGCTCAGCACATTGGCAGGTTTGAGGCTGCCGGTGCCATTCGAGAGATAGCCCTGCATGGATCCTGCTCGGCCGGTATGCCCATTCTGAACCTTAAACCCGGTAAAATTCCCCGCAATAGAATGAGGAATAACCCGAAGCCTATCCCGCTTATGGAAAGCAATCGACAGATGACTATTGGCAAGAGCTACCGCAATGTTATCGTCAAAGTGAAGGTTGGCTTCAAAGCCAGTAGTGCTCTTGGATGATCGGAAACGGTCAAGGATGGCAATCCCATTCATGTCATCCAGAGATACAAATACGCGCGAATGCTTATAGCAAGCACCATGCACATTCGTGCCTACCTGAACTGCATAGGCATTATCCAGAGATAGCGTTTCTTCGATCCAACCAAGGCCTGCACTCTGCTCGCGAGAATCTGGGATAGCCACATTGTGGGCTCGTGACGAGTGCAGATACTGGCGCACAGGGCCTGCTTCCATAAGCCCAGAGCCACCTGAGTCCGTGATCCACCTTACCCCGCGAGCGGAGTAAACGAAAGAGGTACAGTCGTAGTGCCCATTATCATGTCGTTGCTCCGTGAGTGAGGCACAGAGATAGCTCCACGCCGGCTTCTGCGCGTAGTTTCGAATGGCAATTAGTCCTGCATGCTCCGAGATATGGAGCCTTGAGCCCAGAGGATATGCCAGTTCACCCGCGAGTTCCCGGTCCGACAGCAGATGTCTTCCATACCCGGAGATGAGGCGCCGGAGCCAAGAGGCGTGGTGGAGGTCACGCGGCGTGTCGCCGAACGGCGTAAGCATACCATTTGGGTCTGTGACCGCCACGAGAGCTTTGAGGCTGTCCTTCAAGCGGGTGTCGAGAAGCTGCCTGAGGTCTTCAGCCTCACGGTGGTCCTTAAGGTTCTGAGCCAGGATCATTCCGATGGAGACCAGCTCCAATCGGTAATATTGAGATTGCTCATTTGATGAACCGTGTGGGCCAAGAAGATGATCGAAGCCATTCTGCAGCTGAGCAAGGGCTACGGATCTCCAGTACGAGGAAAGAGCAAAGTTCCGGAGCCCGATCGAGGTGCTGAGTAGAGCGCAGGCGATTCGAACCTGCAGGATGGAATGCAGAAAGATGTTCTGGCTCAGGATCTCGGCGAGCGCAAAGCCATGCTGAACGACCTCCGCAATCAGCACGCGCAGCTTATCAGCAGGTCTCTTCTTAAACGAACGTGCGGCTACAAGAAGCCGAAGCAGAACCTCTGTGCGTATGGCAACCGACGCTGGATAGGCGCTGAGAGGATCTTTGGGTTGACCCCATGGGTTCGAGAGAGACCAAGAAACAGCAAAGTCCGTAGCCTTCTGCAATCCGCTTTCCCCCTGGTCGCGAACGAGATCCAGGAGCCAGGACAAGGATTGATACTCCAGGCGCCATGCAGGAGATTGATAAGGGTCCTCGGTCCAGTCCGGCGTTGAAGGCAAGGGCCACGCCTGGAAGCTGCCGAGAGTCAGTTGACTCTCCACCAGCGTTGCCGATTGACCACGCTGAACCGCTTGCAGTCGATCGTGTATGATCGGCGCTTCTGCTAGAATCTGATAATCAAGCAGACTGTCAATCGGGCTGGTGACATCGATCTTCGCCCTTGAGGAAGATCCTGGTTGAAGCCGTCTGAAAACTTCATCTGCAAAGCCCATAGCATCAGAATGCTCTCCACTAAGAATGCTCTCCAGCAGCAGATCATCACCTAGAGATGTCTCAAGGGGAGTCATGAGGCTGATCGCTGCCTCATCGCGCCAGACTTGGAAGCCGAGTTCAACTGTTGCAGCCTGGCTCGGAGGAGTGAGTTCAAGCGTGAAGCGTCTCGTTTGTCGGTTGACTGGAATGTCGATGTAAGATCCGACCAGAGGTGATGTCGGCAACTCATCCGGCGAAGCAACGATTTCTCCGTTCGTGTTGCGAAAAATGACGCGCACCAGGGCCCCTTCAGCGCCTGAACCCTGGTTGATCAGCTGACCTCGGACAAAAATCGTCGTAGCCGGCACCACTCCATAGGTCAGCCAAGTTGGTTCGGTCTTCAGTCGAATCCAGGAACGGCGCGGGTCGTTAGCATTTAGATGGGATGCTGTAGGCTCTGCTTGAGCATCGTCACTTGCATTTTGGGCGACCTGCAGAAGCTTCGGGTCGATGATCGTGAATGGATGGGAGTTGCGCCAGCTGCGGAAGGACGCCGATATGTGCTTCGCTGGGCTAGGAATCAGAAAGGTGCAGTGAACTTTTGCCGTATGCGTTTGGTCGCTGCTCGCATCGTAGTAGTCGGGTCCTGCGATGTAGCAGTTGTAGGGATCAACCTGGGCTCTGGTCAGGCCCGGAACGTAGGCGAAATCGATGCTTGACCCGTCCTCGGTAAGGAAGTCGATTCCAATGACAGCGAAATCATGTGCTGCTCGGCTTCTCTCTTCAGGGTGCCAGCGGATTTGGAACGTCAGCTCGCACCAGGTATCATGAGAAAGATCCCTAAAATCGAGGTTGGCCCTCGACCAGCGATTCTGATTGGATACATCGAATCGCTGAGTGCCGGCTTCGTCCTGAAGCGCCTCATCGCCGCGTTCTCGAAGCGTCGGAAGGATCTGTCTGACATCGGCCATTGAGGCACCAGATTATTAGGTTGGAAAGGGAGCGAGAGGGATTTGCCTTATACGCCTGTATGGAACCAGCAGGATCATTCGCTCTTGTTTGCTTCTTCCAGGGTCAGGCGGCAGTCAATTCGACCTTCGCAGTTCTCCGGTAGTGCTGCGGCACGAGCCAAGCCAGCGGCCCTGGCGCGTTTACTGTCCTGTCGCGACCTCCAGGAAAAGGGCCATGCGGATCAACTCGGAAAGACTCTTGGCTTCCATCTTCGCCATCACATTCGACCGATGGATCTCAACAGTGCGGATGCTGATGTTCAGCTCATGAGCAATCATCTTGTTGGCCTTGCCGGCGACTAGACCATCAAGCACCTGCCGCTCTCGCTGTGAGAGAGACTGTAGCCGCGCCTGGGTCCTAAGGAGCTCCTGATTCTTGCGAACACTCTTCTCATCGCAGACCAGCGCAAAGCGAACCACCTCCAGGAAGCGGTCTTCCCTGAATGGCTTCTCGAGAAAATCGATGGCGCCTGCCTTCATGGCTTCCACGGCAAGTGGAATGTCCGCATGGCCGGTCATGACGACAACAGGAATATTCAGTCCTCGCGCATTGAGCCGCCGGATGAATTCCAGGCCGTCGATACCGGGCATCCGTACGTCCGTGACAATGCAGCATCGTCCGGGATCGTTTACCTCATCGAGAAAGGCTTTGGCGGACTCATACAGCCGGACGTTCAGGCCAGCTGATACCAGCAGGAACGAAAGCGCCTTTCGCACTCCGACGTCATCATCCACCACATATACGATCGGCGTGTTCGACACTGGCCATGTCCTCCTTGTCGACGGTTCTCAGGGTAAAATGAAAGGTGGTGCCCTCACCAGGATCCGACTCAGCCCAGATCTTGCCGCCATGGGATTCCACGATCGTCCGGCTGATCGAGAGCCCTACGCCCATGCCGCTTCGCTTCGTGGTGGTAAAGGGCTTGAAAAGGTTCTTCAAGACCTCCGGCGCAATCCCTGACCCTGTATCCTGAACGCTGACCTGAACCATGGATTCGGGCAACAGAGGCTGAGCCTTGACCACCAGTTGACGACGATCCGAGTCATGCATCGCCTCGACAGCGTTGCGGATCAGGTTGAGCAGAACCTGCTGGATCTGGACTCGGTTTACGAAGACCAATGGGTTCTCTGATGGAAAGTCATATTCCACTTTCACGTCATTCTCCTTGGCACCTACCAGAGCCAGGGCGCTAGCCTCCTCCACGAGACGCTGGAGCCCTTCGATCTGGTGCTCGCTTCCTCCCCTGGCCACGAACTCCCGCAGCTGCCGGATCACTTCTCCGGCGCGTAGTGCTTCCTCGGCCGCTTCGTTTACTGCATGGCGAACGAGGGATATCTTATCGCCTTCGATGTTGCTGAGGATGAGGCCGCACCCTTTCAGATAGCTTGTAATGGCTGTCAGGGGCTGATTGATCTCATGGGCCAGGGTCGAACCCATCTCTCCCAAGGCCGTGAAACGGGACATATAGGCGAGTTCGGACTGCAATTCCTGCATGCGGGTTTCGGTACGCTGTCGTTCCGTCAGATCGCGGATGAAGGCCGTGAAGAAGCGCTCTCCTTCTGATTCCATCTCGCCGACCTGAACTTCCATAGGGAAGGTCGAGCCGTCCTTGCGCTGGGCGACAACCACGCGCCCACTACCGATAATGCGCCGTTCTCCCGTTTCTCGGTAGCGGCGGATATAGCCGTCATGCTGCTCGCGATAGGGTATAGGCATCAGGAACTTGACGTTCGTGCCGATGATCTCCTCGGGCTGATAACCGAACATGTTCACGGCTGTCGCGCTGAAGGAGCGGATGATGCCGCTCTCATCGGCCACGACCATGGCGTCGGGAACTGTCTCAAGAATGGATCTGAGATGCGCCTCGCTGGTCCGCAGGCGCTCCTCGCTCGAGCGCAAAGCATTCTCGGCCAACTTGCGTTCCGTGATGTCCTGAACCGTACCGATTTTGCGAATGGGCCTCCCGTCATCATCGACCAAGGTCCGGCCGATGGCCGTAATCCAGCGTTCTTCTCCCGTATCGGTACGAATGATCCTGAAGCTGCCGCTATAGGTCAGGCCGCTGCCTGGCTGGTCATCATAGAAGGTGCTCGCCATCCGCTTGCGATCGTCGGGATGAACACAATCGAGGATCATTTCGCGCGTGATGACTGCATCCTCGGCCAGGCCCAGAATCTGCCGCGCCTCCGGCATCCATTGGCGCCGGCCGGTGACAAGATCCTGATCCCAAATGCCCAGAGCTGTTGTTTCGATGGCCAGGCGCAGTCTCTCCTCGCTGCTGCGCAGCCTCATCTCCGCTTGACGCTGATCATGGATGTCCGTGACCGTGCCCACCCATTCCTGAACTTGGCCCTCTTCGTTCAGGAGCGGGACCGCCCGCGCGAGCATCCAGCGGTACTTGCCGTCGAGGCGGCGGACACGGTACTCAAAACTGCCGGGCTCTTCTGAACCACGGACGGCTTGCCACTGGGCGAGAAGCTTCGCTCGATCGTCCGGATGCACAGCATTTAAAAAGCCGAAGCCTGTATAATTCTCATTCGTTTGGCCGCTGAACGTCTCCCAACCCCATACCTTGGTAATCGCCCCTTCTGTCGCCGCGCGCCAGACAATGACGGAACTGGCTTCAATCAGAGCGCGGTACTGCTCTTCACTTTGGCGCAGCCGTTCAGCGGCCAGCTTCTGCTCATGGATATCCGTGACGGTTCCAATCCATTCCTGAACACCGCCATCGGCATCGTGAAGAGGAACGGCTCTCGTCAGAACCCAGCGGTACTCGCCATCGGGTGCAAGAACCCGGTACTCATTAGTCCCAGCTTCCTCCGAAGCCAGCGTTTCAAGCCAAGTCGCCGTCACCCGCTCCCGATCCTCGGGATGAACAGCACCCAGCCAAGCATAGTCTCCACCACTCTCGGACAGTACGGAGGGGGAGGTGTCCCAACTCAGTGATCCGTCGATGATCCTCCCGCCGGCATCTGTCCGCCACACCATCGCGGAGCTTGCTTCGATGAGAGCCCGGTAACGTTCCTCTTGGGTTTTCAGGGCCGCCTCAGCAGCCATGAAGCGGCTGATGTCGCGAGCGGTAAGAACAAAGTTGCAATCTCCGCCGGCATCCGAGGTGATAGCATCAAGTGTCACCCGGCATAGGATATGCACGCCATCTTTTGTCCTACAGCGTATCTGGTCGGCAGAGTGCCCCGAAATCGCTGCTGTGTCGAGATCCTGAAGCGGCTTTCCGCGAAGCTGCGCATCTGAAGAGTACAGAAGAGAAAAATGGCAGCTCAGGATTTCATCTGCTCGCCAGCCATAAATGCGTTCTGCGCCAGCGTTCCATGATACAATGTTCCCTAATCGATCAAGGGTAATCAGAGCAAAGTCGGTAATAGCGTTGAGAACATGGGCAGGATCGGGACTGCGGTGAACCGCAGTCCCGCCAGCAGAATCCTTTAACGCAGGTGTATGAGTCATAGCCCCCAACCCAAGAGCTGCGTTGCTTGCAGGTTTTTAGCGTATTGGCAATTGATCGCGCAAATCGGCAGTTTAGATGGGCTCATGCCGCATCGGCCAGCGTTTTCGCATCAGCGCTCTTCATGAGGATAGCTAGCCAAAATGCAACTGATTCGGTTGCGACATGGTAGCACTTAGATTCGTCATGTAATTACGTTTGGCGCTGACAGGCTGAATCAACGTTGCAGCCCGTTCACCCGTATCCATGGTGCAGACTATCGGCTCAGAATGGATCTTCGAAGCTCAGCTGGGCCTCTACACCCCCCCATCTGCTAGCCATCTGCAGAGGCTAAGTCAGCCTCGTGCAAGGTTGGAAGCTTAAATGCCTCTTTACCATGTTTGCTCGGAGATTCCTGTGACGGAACCTGTCTATCTGTTCGATTTGGCATCGCGACAAGCCCAGTGGCTCGCTGCGCGCCAGACGACGATTTCCGGCAATGTCGCCAATGCCAATACGCCAGGCTACCGCGCCCGAGACGTCGAGCCCTTCGCCGATGTCTTGGACAAGACGAAGCTCGTCATGGCGTCAACGAACAACGGGCATATCGGCATTTCTCCGTCGCGCACTGAAGCCACGAAGGTGAAGAAGTCCGAGAGCTGGGACACGGTTTACTCAAAGAACTCCGTGAGCCTCGAGCAGGAGCTCATCAAAGCGGGCGAGGTCAATCGCCAGCACACCCTGAACACGACCATTGTCAAATCATTCCACAGAATGCTGCTGACCAGCGTGAGGACCCCGTCATGATCGATCCTTTGATTGCTTCCGGCAAACTGTCCAGCGCCGGCCTGGAGGCGCAGTCGGCGCGTCTGCGTGTAGTATCCGAGAACATCGCCAATGCGAACTCGACGGGGCGGACTCCGGGATCCGATCCCTATACGCGCAAGACGATCACCTTTCGCTCCGAGCTTGAGCGGACGCTCGGCGCGGCTTCTGTGTCGGTAAAGGACGTTGGTCAGGACGAAGCTCCGTTCCCGGTCGAGTACGACCCTGGCAATCCGGCCGCCGACGAGAACGGCATGGTCAAGAAGCCGAACGTGAACATGCTGATCGAAATGGCCGACATGCGGGAAGCCAATCGATCCTATCAGGCCAACCTGCAGATGATGAAGCAGGCGAGAGCCATGATCTCCGCAACAATTGATCTCATGAGAGGCTGATATGATCAGTGCCGTATCCTCCATCTCTTCAATGATTGACAGCCCCGCGGCGGTCACGGCCGTTCCAGCGTTCGGCGCGACGACGCCGGCTACAGGTGCAGTCGCCGGGGCCTCGACTGTGAGCTTCAGCGACATGATGGCTCAAGTAGCGACGTCCGCCGTCGATACCATGAAGGCGGGCGAGGCTGCATCGATTGCCGGCATCCAAGGGAAAGCCTCGGTGCAGCAGGTGGTTGAAGCGGTGATGTCTGCCGAACAGACACTTCAGACAGCGATTGCCATCCGCGACAAGGTGGTTGCGGCCTATCAGGAAATCGCCCGGATGGCGATCTAAGAGGATAAGATAATGAGAGCGCTTGCGATTGCTGCCACCGGAATGAATGCACAGCAGCTGAATGTCGAGGTGATCGCCAACAATATCTCGAACGTGAACACCACCGCCTTCAAGGCGGCACGGGCAGAGTTCACAGATCTTCTGTATCAAACCGAGCGGTCTCAGGCGATTCCGAACCAAGCAGGTTCCAGCCCTGTGCCAGAAGGAGCGATGCTCGGTCTAGGTGTGAAGACAGCGGCCATCCGCAACCTCCACCGGCAAGGCTCTTTGACGAACACTGCCAACCAGTTTGACCTCGCTCTCAATGGGCGAGGATGGTTTCAGGTGAATGCACCGAGCGGCGAGATCGTCTATACCCGTGCGGGGTCTTTCAATAAGAACGGTGATGGACAACTCGTCACCCTCGACGGTTATACCCTCAACCCGCCCATCATCGTTCCGCCCAACACGCTCGACGTAACGATCAACGAGTCGGGCGAGATCTTCGCGAAGATCGCCGGGCAGGCTCAGCCGCAGAACCTGGGTCAGCTGACCCTTGCAAATTTTGCCAACGATGCTGGCTTGGAGCCCATCGGCGGCAACTACTATCGTGAGACACTGGCTTCAGGCGCTCCGGCTGTGGGCATCCCGTCCGATCCCGGCTACGGAAAGATCCACCAAGGATATCTCGAAGCTTCGAACGTGGATCCTATCAAGGAAATCACGAATCTGATCTCGGCCCAGCGCGCTTTCGAGATGAACTCCAAAGTCATTCAGGCCGCGGACGACATGGCCGGAACCGTCTCAAAAGGCATTCGCTAAAGGCGGAATCCGGGTGATATCATCATGAAGCACTTCGTCCAGATCGCTCTTGCTGCAACCATTGTCAGCTTGGGAACGCCGCATGGTGCTGTTGCCGAGGATCGTATCCTGCCGGTTCCAGCCGTCACCATTTATGCGGGTGATACGATCCAGGAGTCGATGCTTAAGGATAGGGCTTTCCCGGAGAACTATCGCTACCGGACAGCCGTCGTGGAGTCGCCACGCGTTCTGGCTGGAAAAATGGCACGCCGGACGCTCCTTCCAGGAGAGCCGATCCCGATGAACGCGGTGGACGACCCAAAGCTCGTCACACGTGGCATCCAGGCTCAGATCGTGTTTGAGGAAGGTGGGCTCTCGATCATGGGCGTCGGCATTCCTCTGCAATCCGGTACCATGGGCGAGACGATCCAGGTGAAGAATGCCGACAGCGGGCGCATCATCACTGGGCGGGTTCAAGCTGACGGCCGGATTCGGATTGGAATCTATTGATGCTACGCGTTATTCTCTTCTTCCTCGGCGCTTTGCTTGCGGTGCAGGCTCACGCTGCCACCCGCATCAAGGATGTGGCGTCGGTTCAAGGCGTCCGGGACAATCAGCTGATCGGCTACGGCCTCGTGATGGGCCTGCAGGGAACCGGCGATACCCTCCGCAATTCCCAGTTCACCGAGCAGTCGCTGCAATCCATGCTCGACCGAATGGGCGTGAACGTCCGTGACATCAACTTGCGCACCCGCAATGTCGCAGCGGTCATCATCACGGCGGACCTGCCTCCCTTCGTCGGCACAGGATCGCGTATCGACGTGACCGTCACGTCCATGGGTGATGCGACCTCGTTGAAAGGCGGCGCCCTCATGTTGACCGCCCTGCAAGGCGGCGATGGCCAAGTTTATGCGGTTGCGCAGGGCGCAATCGTGGTATCGGGGTTCTCCGCGCAGGGCCAGGCCGAGACTCTGACCTCCGGCGTCGCGACGGCAGGCCGTATTCCGAACGGAGCCCTTATCGAGCGTGAGGTCCAGGGCGGCTTCGATGCCGTTGGTGGATTGGCTTTTGAGCTCAAGAACCCTGACTACAAGACGGCGACGCTGATAACCGATGCGATCAACCAATATGCCCAACAGCGTTTTGGTGTCCGCGTGGCATCGCCCCGTGACTTCCGAACCGTCGTACTGCAGAAGCCGAAGAATATTGCGGCAACGCGTTTTATCGCCGAGCTAGGCGATCTCGAGATCAGGCCTGATACGCCGGCTCGGATTGTCATCGATCAGCGGACGGGGACAGTCGTGATCGGCAAGAACGTGCAGATCTCGACTGTGGCCATTACCCACGGGGCTCTCACGATCCGCGTAACGGAGACACCCGAGGTCTCGCAGCCAGATCCGTTCTCGATGGGTCAGACAGTCGTGGTCCCGCGCACGCAAATCACGGCAGCGGAGGAGCGCGTGCCCCTTGCAATCGTCCGGGGCTCGGACCTGCAGACCCTCGTCAAGGGCTTGAACCAGATGGGCTTAAAACCCTCTGATGTCATCGCGATCCTCCAGGCGGTTAAGACGGCTGGAGCTCTTCAAGCAGAGTTGGTGATCCAATGATCTCTCGCATGATGTATCAGAAATTGTGGCGAATGGCTGCCTGTAGCTTGATACTGGGTGCGGTTTCCGGCCGTGTTCAGGCACAAGAAGCAAATTCACCTGCCAAGAACAGCCAGTACTGCACCAATATCGCTGATGCAGCTTCGGATGCACGCTTTGCCCTGCAGAAGCAGGCCCTTACCGATATGGAAAAGGAAATCGAAGGCCGCATCAAGGTTCTGGAAGCTAAGCGTGCCGAGTACGAGGAATGGCTCAAGCGCCGCAACGAAGTCTTGGAAAAGGCGGACGAGACAATCGTCATGATCTACTCGAGGATGCGTCCGGATGCGGCGGCTCTCCAGCTCATGAATATGGATGAAGAAATTGCGGCTGCCGTTATCGCCAAGCTCAATCCGCGGGCCGCGAGCGCGGTCCTGAATGAGATGGAGCCAGCCCGAGCCGCTCAGCTGGCAAATGTCATCACTGACGCTCCCAAGCGCGAAAAGAACCCCGTGAGGCAAAATTGAAGCATCTCATTGCTATCGTAGGCCTATGTTTCCTTGCCGCCTGCGCGACGAGGCCGGAGGATTTCGGACGCGAGCCTGGCATGACGCCGGTCGGGTCAGGCGTCGCCGTTGAACGTGAGCCGCTCCCGCATCTGTTCAAAGGGAGTGGTCCGGCGGCTGCGAATTCTACCTGGAGCAATGCCAGCGCCGACCTCTTTACCAGCCCACGAGCCCGACAGGTGGGCGATATCGTAACCGTGAATATCCAGATCGATGATAAGGCGGAATTCGAGAACGCCAGCGACAGGTCGAGGCGATCCTCAATCAATGCCGGTCTCGACTACGCATTCTCGTTCAAAGGCTGGAACTCGGATGGGACGGCGGATGCAGGCATCAACTCCTCATCGGACTCGAAAGGGCAGGGAACCATCGACCGCTCGGAGAAGCTGCGCCTGTCGGTGGCTGCAATTGTCAATGAGGTTCTGCCGAACGGCAACGTGGTGATCAGTGGCTCGCAGGAAGTGCGCGTGAACTTTGAGGTTCGCGTGCTCAACATCGCTGGCATCGTGCGGCCTCGCGACATCTCGCCGAAGAACACTATCAGCTACGACAAGATTGCTGAGGCCAGGGTCTCCTATGGTGGGCGCGGGCGCCTTATGGAAGTCCAGCAGCCAGCCTATGGGCAGCAACTGTTCGATGTCGTGACTCCCTTCTAGGCCAGCTAAGAGGATCGACGATGGCGAAGGCACTTGCACTTCCTGCTCCAGCCGACAGCGCACCCACCCGGGAGGGATCGTTGAGTTGGTTGCTGACACTCGGCCTCCTGACCCTGCTCTCGGCAGCGATCGGAGGTGGGTTCGGGCTCGTGATGGTGTCCGGCATCGAGAAGCGGGTTGAGGAGAAGTACAAGGCCCAGCCCGAGAAGGCCGAGGTTGCGAGCCCCTATGCGGGCAATATCGGGATCAAGAAGCTAGCTCCAGTCGTCACGAATCTCGCTGCTTCGACCGAAGATTGGGTGAGGGTGGAAGCTTCCATCGTCTACAAGATGGGCGCAGATCAGAGCCCCGACGTGATGACCGGTGAGATCCGGCAGGACATCCTGGCCTATATCCGCACCCTTTCGCTGGCGCAGATCCAGGGGCCGAGTGGCCTTCTGCATCTCAGGGAAGACCTGAACGAGCGCGTCAAATTGCGCTCTAAAGGTGTCATTCAGGAGCTTGTTCTCGAAACCCTTATCGTTCAGTAGGTCGAACGCAGTCTGAGTTTTCAAAGCCGCCTGTTCATTTTCCTGAAAGACCATTGCCATGCCTTTCCGTCTGATCCTTGCCGGTGCATTCATCTTGCTGGCGTCGAGTGCCAATGCCCAGCTGGCGGATCTCCAGGCTTTACTCCCTTCAGGAGAAAGTGCGATCAGCGGACGCATGATTCAGCTTGTCGTTCTCCTGACGGTGCTGTCCCTTGCACCAGGGCTTCTGATCATGGTGACGAGCTTCACCCGTTTTGTGGTAGCGTTCTCGTTCCTGCGCTCAGGGCTCGGCCTTCAGAGTACGCCGGCGAACATCTTTCTGATCAGCCTGTCCCTGTTCATGACTTTTTTTGTCATGGGACCGACCTTCGACAAGGCATGGAATGAGGGCGTTCGACCCCTGACGGAGAATCGCATTTCCGAGGCGGAGGCCTTTACCAAGACCACGGAGCCATTCCGGGATTTCATGCTGACCCATGTGAGGCCGAAGGACCTCCAGATGTTCAGCGATCTGGCAGCGGTCAATTACCCGAAGCCCGAAGAGGGCGAGATGATCGACCTGCGGATCCTGATTCCCGCCTTCATGATCTCCGAACTGAGGCGCGGCTTCGAGATCGGCTTTCTCATCGCCCTCCCGTTCCTCGTGATCGACATGATCGTCGCCACCCTGGTGATGTCCATGGGCATGATGATGATGCCGCCGACCGTTTTGGCGCTGCCGTTCAAGATCCTCTTCTTCGTCCTGATCGATGGCTGGAACATTCTCGTAAGTGGCTTGGTCCGCTCCTATTTCTGATTTCTCCTCCACCAGAAGCCTCTTAGCGGTGTTTTGATTAGTATCTGAGAGGGAGCAACCCTCGCACAAGGTTCGCGACGCAAAAGTAATCTCGATAACATTATCAGTACCGAGATTCTTCATGCCTGGTCGTCAACACGCCGAAAGACTCTGGAGTAGTTTGCTGCTGCTGGGCCCGCGTCGCCTGGCTGCCTTGGCTGCCATCGGCCTTGCTGTCTTCCTGTCAGTCGGTGTCGGAGCCTATTATCTCAGCCGCCCGGCTCAGGAGACCTTATACACCGGCTTGGACCGTGAAGATGTCGGCCGGATGGGTGCCGTTCTTAAGGATGCAGGCATCCCCTTCGATGTGAGCGCAGACGGAACGGCGCTTCTGGTCAGCTATGGGAACACGGCCGCGGCCAGGATGCTCCTCGCCGAGAAGGGTCTCCCACACAGCACGAAATCCGGCTACGAGCTCTTCAACGATCTCGGCTCTCTCGGCCTGACATCCTTCATGCAGGAGGTCACAAAAGTTCGCGCTCTTGAGGGCGAGCTGGCGCGTACCATCCAGGGAATGAAGGGAATCAAGGCCGCCCGCGTTCACATCGTCCTTCCGGACCGCGGCTCATTCCGCCGCGAGCAACAGGCGCCTTCTGCTTCCGTAGTCATCCGCACCTTGCCGGCCGATGATCCATCATCGGCCCAGGCGATTCGGCATCTGGTCGCCGCCGCCATTCCAGGCATGGCGGTGGACAAGGTCACCGTGATGAACACCGATGGTACTCTGCTGATGTCCGGGGATGATACTGCCAATGCCTCGACGGGCAAGATGGCCCGCCTTGAAAAGACGGTGGGGTTGGAGATCCAGGACAATGTCCGCCGCACCCTAGCTCCCTACCTCGGTACCGGCAATTTTGAGATCAGCGTGGCCGCTCGCCTGAGCACGGACAAGGTCAGCACCAACGAGACGATCTTCAACCCTGAATCGAAGGTTGAGCGCTCAGTCCGCACGGTCAAGGAAACGGAGGTCGCGCAGAACAAAACCGGGCAGAAGCCGACAACCGTTCAGCAGAACCTGCCTGACGAGAGCGTGCGTGCCGAATCGGGTGATAGCTCCAGCGAAGACAACCAGCGCCGCGAGGAGCTGACCAACTACGAGATCTCGTCGAAGACGATCCAGACCATCAGCGACGGCTATCAGATCAAGAATCTGTCGGTGGCGGTGCTGGTGAACAAGTCTCGCATTGCCTCTCTGCTGGGTGAGAAGGCCACGCCTGCAGAAATGGACGCCAGAATCACGGAAATCGAGCAATTGGTTTCCTCGGCCACGGGTTTCAGCAAGACACGGGGCGACCAGATCAAGGTCGCGGCTGTGAGCTTCGTCGACGATGGTGGCATGCTGCAGCCGGTTTCGGGTCCGCCGCTGACCGAGATCCTGATGCGCCAGTTCGGCACTGTCGTGAATGCCCTCACCATCCTGGCCCTCTGCGCAATGATGATCTGGTTCGGGCTGCGTCCGGCAGTGAGAATGCTGATGGCACGCCATCAGGCCGAACTCGAGCTCCAACGTGAGCAGACCGCCGCTCTCGCCGCAGCTGAGGCCGAAGAGGCTGAGAATGAGACCGGAAGGCAAGCGCTGCAGGCCGCTCTTGAACGAGAAGAGCAGAATCTCATTGAGATGCCCCGCACACCGCAGCGCAAGCTCGAGCAGATCATTGAGCTTAGCGAGGAACATGCTGCCGCTGTTCTGAAGCAATGGCTCGGGCGGGAGGCTGCGTGATGGCAGGAGCAATCGCCAGCCTGCTTGAGGACTTCTCCCCTACACGTCGTGGCGAATCTTTGGGGGGCGGGATCCTGCGTGCCGTCAAGGCGAAAGCGGAGCCAGATCTCCCGCCGCCACCCGTAGTTGACCGGCAAGCTGAACTCATCAAAGCTGCCGAGGCCAAGGTGAGAGCCGAAGAGAGGGATGCTGCTCGGCAACAGCTTGACGAGGCGATTGCTGCTGAGAAGGCCCGCTACGAAGAAGAGTTGGCGTCACAGCGCGTGATTTGGGTAGAGCAGCAGGCGAATCAGCTCTCGATGCTGATCGTGGAAGGCATCGGCCGGATCGAAGCCTTGGTCTCTGAGAGGGTTGCAAATATCCTGAAGCCTTTCGTTTCCGAGGCCTTCCGGCAGCAGAGCGCCGTCGAGTTCAAGGAATCGCTCGCAACCCTTCTCCTCGGCGAAGAGACGGGACCGATGAGGATCGTAGGCCCCGAGGATCTCTTGCGGGCTCTGAAAGAGAACCTTGGTCCTCACGCAGACGCGATAGAATTTCTTCCAGGCGACCATGTCGAAGTGAGCGTCACCGCCCGCGACACGACCGTGCAAACACAGCTGCAGGCTTGGTCGGATCGGCTCGAGCAGGTTTTGAAGGCTGAGTCATGATGTCAAAATCGGATAAGCAGGAAATCGTCATCGTCAGAAGAAGCGATGACGCTGAGGACGTCGTGAAGGGCGGTGCGTGGAAAATCGCGCACGCGGACTTCATGACCGCCATGATGGCCTTCTTTCTCGTCATGTGGCTCATCAGCCTGACCGATGAAGAGACCCGCAGCGGCGTGGCCAATTACTTCAATCCGGTGCAGCTTGCGCAGTCGACCCCGAACAAGAAGGGGCTCGACGACCCGCAAAACGTTCCGCCGGACAATGAGACCGACAACACGAAGGACGGCAAAGAAAAGGGGAGCGGTGAGGGGGCGGGCGGCAAGTCCCACCAGTTGCAGAAGCCTCGCTTCAAGGAAGGAGCTTTGTTCCAGGATCCCTATGCCGTGCTCGCCCGAATCGCAGACGAAATCGAGGCAACGCCGCACGACACACTCGGCGCCGACGTCACGCCTGGTGAGAGCGATGTGCCTGGGTTGAAAGCCGGCGAGGCTTTCCGCGATCCGTTCGATCCGCTTTACTGGCAGGTTGCTCCTGTCGAAGAAATGAAGACAGACACGCCGCTGAAGCCTGGTACGGCGCCGTCTGCACCATCCAAAGCTGTCATTGATGCGATCACTTCATCGAGCGAGAAGCCACGGTCCGGACACAAGGCGCAACAGCAGGCGCCTGCAGGCAGTGCTCCACCCTCGGATGGGCGGGCTGCGCCGTCAGCAGGCGGCCAAGCCGCTACTCCCGCATCCTCGGCAGAACAGAACGCTGCAGAAGCCACTGCCGCCGATCGAAAGGCCGCGGAGCTGAAGCAGGAGATCCTCAAGGCCGTTCAACCGACGAGGGATGTTACACCTCAGCCGCACATCGAGGTCCGCCGCACCGGCGCGGGAACCCTGATCAGTCTTACGGATGATATCGACTTCACAATGTTCGCCGTAGGATCTGCAGAACCGCACGCCAAGGTCGTGCGCGCCATGGCCGAAATCGCCAAAATTCTGCAGGCGAGACCGGGCAAGATCGTGATCCGTGGTCACACCGATGCCCGACCCTTCAGATCCGCCAATTACGACAACTGGCGCCTGTCCCATGCCAGAGCTCAGATGGCCCTTTACATGCTTGTCCGCGGGGGCTTGGACGAAAAGAGGATTGTACGCGTCGAGGGGCATGCGGATCGTGAGCCGAAGATCCCGGTTGATCCTAACGCCGATCAAAACCGTCGGGTCGAGATTCTTCTGCAGGAGTGATGACGGTGAACGTGCGCCCACTCGCTGCTCTCGGGATGATTCTGCTGTTCGCCGCGGATGCATTCTCCAATGACAGTAGCCGCCCTGCCGATGCTGTGGTGGAACCTGCCGTCGAGCAGGAAGTTCGACTGTTGTCGGTTCCGAGCCCCCTGCAGATGGTACGTACGCTGCACCTGATGCAGGATCAGATCGCAACAGGCTCTACGGAGGCTCATATTGGGCAGCGAGGCCTGTTGGGTGTTCTGGACACGCGGTTCATGGAGCTCGAGCCCGAGGTTTGGCAGAATGGCAAGAATATTCACGCCGCCGTGTCTTTTGTTTTGAGCGGCGGCAATCCTGGTCTGTTGAGGAAGCTTCTAGAGCTTGGTTCCTCCGTGGTCACGGAGAATGACAGGCCTCTTGTCGAAGGCGCTCTTGCCTATGTCGAGGGACGGGAGGAGGCAGCCTACAACGCTTTGATGTCCCTTGATCCGCGCACCTTCCCACCGACCATGAGCGCGCAGTTGGCGCTGGTTCAGTCGGCGCTCGTTGTCCGGAAGGATCCTGCGAAGTCCGATGATCTGCTCGACTTCGTTCGTCTCCAGGCTCCAGGCTCGCTGCTTGAGGAAGCCGCACTCCGTCGTCAGGTTTTCGTTGCGAGTCAGACCGGGCATGTCGAGAAGTTTCAATCCCTAGCAACGGGGTACCTGAGACGCTTCCGGCACTCTGTCTATGCCGGGAATTTCAGGCAGCGTCTGGCTTCGGCATCGACCCGCATCGATTTCGGTCAGGACAAGTCCCGCTTCGACGGCTTTGTCATAATGATGAAGGAGCTGGAGCCGGAGGCAAGGCGCGACCTCTACCTTCTTACCGCTCGCGCATCTGTCGAGCAGGGCTTCACTAAATCTGCTCGCTTGCTGTCAGAGGAAGCGCAGAAGCTGGTGGAGGGTGACCTAGTGAGCGCTTCGCGTGCAAAGCTCTATCGCGCGGCCTCCATGATTACGTCGCCGGAGAATATCAAAGCCGCGGCCGAGGATCTCCGCCAGATCGACCGGTCACTTCTCCCTGCCAGTGACGTGGCGTTGTTGGATTCGGCCATGGCAATGGCAGAGCACATCCAGACGATGCCAGGCACACCGGGCGTCCTGGCTGAAAAGGCAAAACCTTTGCTCACCAAAGCTGCCGCCGAGAAGGCGCTGGACACGAGCAATCAAACGCAAGGGCTGGAACAGCTTCAGGCTTTATCCAAGGCCCGTGACGCTTTGAGTCGCGTCGACAGGTTAATCAAGAATCAGGCGTCCGTAACTCAATGACCCGTCTCGATCTCATGCCTCAGACACCAACCCGCGGTGTGGAGGCACTACAGACATCGCGTGGCCCTTCCCCCGCAACCGATGTTCAGCAGGGCAGCAAGGGCTCCGGGAGCGGGACGACGGGCTTCGACACGCTGCTCGAAGGCTTCTCGCGGGAGCAAAGCCGGGAGGGTAACGACTCACTTCAGGATGACACTCTGTCGAGCCCGACCGAACAGACGGCGGAAACATCCGCGACCGACACGACGGTATTGCAGGCCCTGCTCTCAGCCACTTTTCCGGATGGACCCTCGGCAGGAGCAGCCATTCCCCTTGTGGGAAGTCAAGCCTATGCCGTTCTTGAGGGCCTTCTGCCCCAGATCCTGTCGCAGAGTGGGGTGAACAGCCAAGCCGAACCCGAAATGCGCAATGGTGCGTCTTCAATGCCGCCGTTGCTCACCACTGACGCGGCGGCTGACAGCATCCTGAGCCCTGCCATAGGGCCGAAGCTATCGGTCTCCATTCAGAATCAGGAAACGCATTTCAGACCCGTTGTGGAAGGTTTCGAATCAGCACTTCAACAGAGCGCGTCGGCTGAAGCAATCGACCTTCCGATCGAAGCTCGTCCAAACTACCTTGGCGTCAAGAAGGCCATGGAAGCCGCAACGAAGCAGCCTCATTCCCCTCTGCAGCAATCATTGGGCGGAGAGCCAGTCGTTCCTGATGCGGAGGCGGCCAACCTACTTCAGCGGGATGACGAGAAGAGAATCGATAGGGTTTCCATCGGACGCATGGCTGATCGCGCTGAGGTGCAGAAGCAAGCTGCTCCGGGTCTTCAGAAAGCAGAGGTCGGTTCACTGCCACCCGGTACGCTCCACCAGATGGCCAGAGCGATCTTGGATGATGTGTCGGAAGTCTCCGGCGCTCACCAGCCAGCCCTTCAGGGCGATGGCGTGCACCGTGTCGCCGTGGCTCGTGCCTCAGGGGGAGTTCTGAGGGTTCTCAGCCTGCAGCTCAATCCAGTGGAACTGGGACTTGTGACGATCAAGATGCGTCTCTCCGGCGACAGCTTGGAGATGGAGCTTCAGGTCGAGAAACAGGAGACGGCTGATCTCCTCCGAAACGATGCCGAGAAACTCTCCAGCCTGCTGAGAACCTCCGGATACCGGCCCGACGTGATCAATATCCAGACTGCTGAATCCACCAGCCATGACCGAAATTCATTCCAGCGTCCACAACCGGGGATGCAAGACCAAAGCTTCCAGGGTAATGCAGACAGCCAGAACCATTCCTCCAGGCACCATGGTTCGCATGGTCCAGACGAGGCGGAAGCCCGCAATGAGCCGAAACAGAATCGGACTGCTGATAGCAGTAGCTCTGGCGGGATCTACCTCTAGCGCCGTTTACGTGACCTCGGCCGCCGCTCAGCCTCAGTCAGGTTTGTGCGAGCGGGAGATGATGCGCGCCTCCGCTTTATATGGCGTGCCGCTGGGAATGCTCTATTCTGTGGGTCTTACGGAGACCGGAAAGCGCGGAAGCCTGCAGCCATACGCCATGAATGTCGAGGGCAAGGCAGTCTTCTCGAACAGTGCGATTGAAGCGATCCAGAAATTCGAGCAGGCGAGCCGGTCTGGAGCGAGGCTGATCGACATGGGCTGCATGCAGATCAATCATCTGTATCACCGCGAAAAGTTCTCGTCGTTGGAGAGCATGCTGAACCCACGCTTGAACGTGGAATACGCTGCACGATTTCTAAAAGAATTGAAGACCCGCCATGAAACGTGGACGATGGCGGTCGCGCGCTATCACGCCGGGCCTAACAACGATCCGGCGCAGAAGCGCTATGTCTGCCGGGTGATCGCCAATATGGTCGCAGCGGGCTTCGGCGCCTGGACCCCGGGGGCGCGTTCATTCTGCGCAGACGCTCCCGGCCTCAATCCCGGGCAAACGGTTGCGGCAGACTAGAGAAATTCTACTGGCTTAAATTATTTTGACGGGACGTTCTATCCTAGCGCGTCATCGTCAGTGCAGCTTCGGAGCCGCTCAGCGTACCCGAGAGAGCGGCTTCGACGCCTGATAGCCGGGCGACAACCTGTCCGCGGGAGAACAGGATAACCCGATTGTCATTGATGCTCCATCCGTTGACCGTCTTCAGAGCATTGCTGGAGCAGCCTTGAGCCGATGCCTTGTAAAGATCAAGCGACGGAACGCTCGAGAGCTGAATGCGGCATGAGGCGGAGCCGACGCTGGCTTTCCACATCCCGGCGTAGGATGAGGGGCGCTGAGGCGGCGTAAAGACTCCCGGAGCGCTGGCTTGGACATCGGCGTTGGTCTCGCGTTGCGAAGCGGCGGGCTGTTGAGGAACGGGTACGGACAGGGGTTTCTCACCTGAACTTCCACCAAGCGCAGGTCGATCCAGAAGAGGCCCGGGAGGCAGCTCCGGCTCCAGACGGGCCTCATAGCCTCTCCGGACGAGGGGCAAGGCAACCTCCACGCCATGAAGCGGCTCATAAACCGGCTGAATGGCAACCCCGTATGCGGCGACAGCGGGCCTCCCACCCCAAGGAGCGGAGTAGGCAGGGTAGCTTCTTGGGGTGGAGGCGTGCCCCCATGGACCCTGGCGATAGAGACTATCTGCCGAGTTGCAGGCTGAGACCATGCCTGCAACCATGAGCATGGTAGCTTTGGAGATTGATTTGCATCTCATGCATGTAAGCCGTCGACGCTCAGCCATCAATGCCGAGCAATTTCGGCAAGGCAGGAAGGCGACTGAAAACGGGGAGGAAGGGGTCTCAAGCGTGCAGAGGAGACCATGCGCGCGAAGGAGGACAGGTTGAACTCGGACCGCTTGAAGGCTGGATCGAGGAGAACCTTGCTAATCTTTAACCCGATGTAATAGTCGCCGAAGATGAGCTGGAAGAAGACAGTCACTGCGTCGTGCACGAACTCCATGTCGAGAACCACACAGGCGTGATCGTCCCGCCCCGTGCTCACATGAGCGACGTGGCCGTATGACAGCGTCTCACCCTTGAAGAACAGCTCAGCGGACGAGTTCATCATCTCATCCATGTTCCCATGCAGCTGATTATCAGCATAGAACCTGATGATATCGGCATCCGCGAGACAGAAATCGGCAATAACATCCTTGATGTTACAAGCGAGTACCTCTTCGAAAGCATGAATATCCAGATGCTCGCTTGAGGAAGCCACCATGCCTACGGTGCGAAGGCTTCTCATTTCGACCTCGTGAGAATGTAGAACAGGATCTGTGCGACAGCTTTGTAGAAGTCAGGCGGAATCATTCGATCCACTTCAACATGATTGTACATGGATCTTGCCAGAGGCTTGTCCTCGATGACGGGGACGCCGTTCTTCTCTGCGATCTCGCGAATTTTGAGCGCGATGAGGTCCTGTCCCTTGGCAACGACGATTGGTGCGCTCGCCTCACTGCGCTCGTAACGCAGAGCAATCGCGTAGTGTGTCGGATTCGCGATGACGAACGTAGCCTTCGGTACGGCAGCCAGCATACGCTTGCGGCTTCGATCCTGAGCCAGCGATCGCATACGCGCCTTGACCATGGGATCGCCTTCCATCTGCTTATATTCCTCTTTCACCTCCTGCTTAGTCATCTTCAAGTCACTGCGCCACTTGAAGCGAGCCCAAAGCAGGTCAGCGGCGACAAGAACGATCGTGGCGATCGCGATGGCGGAGACGAGGCGCATCGCCATGGTCAACATCAGCTCCGGAAGAAGGGACGGATCACTGAACATGGCATTCAAGACCTTATATTGCTCCGATCTCAGGAGCAGAATGCTGACCATCGTCATCGTCCCGAACTTGAACAACGACTTCAAAAATTCGACGAGACCATGCCGGCCGAAGATGCGCTTCCAGCCCCCCATGGGAGAGATTCTGTTCCATTGCGGCCTGATTCTCTCTGTCACCATGGACGGCATGTTCTGCAAGATCGAGGCAGAGAGGCTGCAAGCAGCCAGGATGACAATGACAGGGATCAAGCATTGGGCAACCTCGAGAGCGACAGCCTGGATCAGGGACGCCGCGTCAGCACCCGTCTCGAGGCGGAAATCTTGCGGCCGGTTGATGAAAAGCGACAGTTTCTCCGTCAGGGTCTTCGTGTTGCTGCGTACCGCAAAAGCCAGACCGATAAGGATGCCCAGAATCGAGGCGAACAGGGGAGCCTCCCTGGAGAAAGGGATGTTTCCTTTCTCCAGGGCCTCGCGAACCTTCTTATCGGAAGGCGCCTCTGTCTTGCTGTCCTTGTCATCCGTATCAGACATGAGCTGAAGCCGATCTGTTAGAAGTAGGCTTCATCCTCAGTCTCTGAGTTGATGACGATCTCTCCGCGACCGGCCATCTCGAGCGCCAGGTCCGTGATGGTCCGGCGGGCTTCAGCAATATCGCGATGCGACGACGGTTCTTTGCTGTTCAGCTCGTGCTCGATCATCCGACGGACACGCGAAGAGAGAGCCGACAGGACAACCTTGCGGAATTCGTCGTTCGTACCCTTGAGCGCGAGGACGACGCGATCTGGCGGCACCTGGTCGAACAGGGTCGTGCGATCCTTGGGCGTAAGCTTGACGATATCGTCGAACGTGAAGAGCAACCCTCTGAGAATCTCGGCTGACTTCGGGCGTACGGTCGAGAGGTTGGTCAGGACATCCTCCATGTGATCGCGCTCCATCTTGTTGATGATGTCGGCGATCTTCGCATGGGTATCCGCACCGGCATTCTTCGAGAAGTTTGCCATGAAGTCTTCATGAAGCGTCTTCTCGATATTCTTCATGGTCTCGTCCACGATCGGCTTCATGCTGAGCATACGACGCATCAGGTTGTTCCGAAGCGGCTGAGGGAGCTGGGTCATCACCTTTGCGGCGCAGGAAGGCTTGACCTTGGAGAGAATCAGGGCTGCCGTCTGCGGATGCTCTTTCATCAGATAGGAGGCGATGGCGCTCTCGGATACAGTCGAGATTCGCTCCCAGATGCTTCTGTTGGCGTTCCCCACCACCTCGCTCATGATGCTGGCGATCTGCTCCGGGCTCAGGATGCCGGTCAGCAGCTTCTCGATGTGGGAGGCGCCGCCGATGAGGTCCGCTCCGTCCGTGAAGTTGGAGGCAAACTCCTCCACCAGCTGCTCGATCTGCGTGGGCGAGACAGGGCCCAGTGCCGCGGCCGACTTCGTGACGAGGCGGATCTCATCCTCGCTGAAATGCTTGAGGACCCTACTGGCAGCAGGCTTCCCCATCGCAAAGAGCAGTGTTGCGACGCGCTCAGGGCCCTTCAGGACCTTGGAGCCATTCGCCTTCATGGGAACTGGTGCGACCATGCGGAAATGCCACTTCAGCCGTTAAGATCGTTGCTGGGGGGACCGACGATCTCGGTGAGCGAGATCCCGAAGCGGGAGTTGTCGTCTTCGACGACCACCACTTCGCCGCGGGCGATAATTCTGCCGTTGACGACGACATCGACAGGTTCACCCACGCGGTGATCGAGAGGAACGATGGCGCCCCTGCCGAGCTTCATCAGGTTGGCAACAGGCATGGTGGCGGACCCGAGAACGACCTGAATCGTGACCGGAATACGCAGGATGGAGTCAAGATTCCTGCCACCGAGCTTGTCATCCTGCGAGGAGATGGCGCTCTCCTGCTGCCAGATCGCTTTGTCTTGAGACTTATTTTCGAAGGGATTTGTCATGGAAGTTGACCTTACGAATTAAGAGAATTGGAGCGTGACTGCTGATGCTGGCTTGCCTCTCGTGTGAGAGTTTCCAGTTGCGCTGCGACCGCCTTGGCCTCCTCGATGCGCATACCGAGCATGGCAAGCGTGTCCTTGCCCTCAGTTCCGAAGCTCATGACGGCCGTCTGAGCGCCCTTGAGAGCGGCCCCGGTTCTGTCGAAGATCTGCTGATATTCGGCATGGTACCGGTCGAGCTTCTTGAGCTTCACGTACATGACCGCAACCATGATGCTAGTTGTCACGAGAGCCAAGAAAAGGATGATGTTAGCGAGGGAGGACATCGTCGAGGAATTCCTTTTCTTGATCGATATGTTCGTCGACCTTGAGAACATAGGTGCCTTCGGACTGGCCGATATTGCACCAGAACAGGCCCTGATGATTACCTTCGAGCTTGACCCGGCTTCTTGGCGTTGCCTGCAACTCGATGACGTCGCCCACCTTCAGATCCGCAATCTCGCCCAGCGAAAGGAAACGCTCCTCAAGAACTGCCTTGAGTGTCACTTCTGTCTTCTTCACCTCGGTTGCGATCTGCTTCATCCAGCGCGGATCACGGCCGGAGGATTCGCCGGAAACGACGCGGGAGAGCACCTTTCTCATCGGATTGAGGACCGATTGCGGAATGACGACAAACATCTCGCCACCGCGGTTGAGCGCTTGCAGCAGGAATTTCGCAGCGATCGCCTGATTGTTACGGCGCCCGATGACCGCGAAGTCCATGCGGGTCTCGATTCGCTCGAGCTTGAACTTGGTATCGGTTACCAGCGAAAAAGAGGCCTGCAGGGCCTTGGCAACCTGCTCGAACAGCGTCTGCGCCATGCGCAGCTCGATGGTGGAAAAGCCGCGGGCTTCTTCAACGGGTGCCTCGGACCCGTCGGATCCGAAGAGCACCTCCACCATCGTGTAGATGAAATCCCGGTCGAAACCGATCAGGATGTGGCTGTCCCATTCGGGAGCGTGAAAGATGCCGGCGACCGCATTGGCCTCGTACATCTCAAGGATTTCGCTGACTCGCCCGCTCTCGAGACCGCTGAGCGAATAATACATGGGCGAGGCCGCCATGTGGCGCAGATGCTCGGCGCAACTCGTGGTCATGCGGTCGAAGATGACGTGCAGCATCGGAAGACGGTCGAGCGAGAGGCCCGCCGAGTCCAGCAGCATGTCGCGAATGTCGTTAGCACTCTGTGTCCCGCTCATCGGTTAGGCCGCCTCTTTCAGCTCTTCGGAACGGCCACCTGTCGTGGTGGCGGCTTCGACCTCGTCGATGGTCGGGCGGTACTCCACCGAAATGCCCTTGCGGCCATGCTCGACAGCGATCTGCGGCAGGGCACCGTTCATGTAGGCGATGAGGGCCTGCTTCACGATCACGTAGACGCGAGTCTGCTTCTCGCGTGTCGCCTTGACCTTGTTGGCCAGGGGCGAGAGGAACGCATAGGAGATGAAGATGCCCACGAAGGTTCCAACGAGGGCCGAGGCGATCAGGCCGCCCAGGATCGCTGGAGATTGATCGATGGCGCCCAGCGCCTTTACGATCCCGAGTACCGCAGCCACAATGCCGAGGGCGGGTAAGGCTTCCGAGACGGTGTTGAGAGAATAGTACGGCTTCGTGCGATCACGCTTCAGGGTCGCGATCTCCTCCTCCATGAGCGCTTCGATTTCATGAGGTCGGGCATTGCCGATGATGATCAGGCGGGCGTAGTCGCAGATGAAGAGGGTGAGGTCCTTGTCCTTGAGGACGCTCGGGAACGATTTGAAGATCTCCGATTCCTCGGGCTGGTCGATGTGACCCTCGACCTCGTTGCGCGGCCTGTTCTTCAACTCCCGCATCAGGGCGTAGAGAAGGCCAAGGATCGAGAGGTAATGCTCCCGCTTGGGAACAGCGCCAGTGATCGCCTCACGGGCAGCGCGTCCGGTATCCTTCACCAAGGCCATGGGATTGGCGATGATGAAGGTGCCGATCGCGATGCCGCAGATGATCACATATTCCCAAGGCTGCCAGATGACAGCCAAATGCCCGCCCATGGCGACATAGCCGCTGACGAGCGAGCCGATGGCAACTGCCAGTCCGATCAAGACGCCCAATGCCTTAGTCCTTTATCGAAATTCAACCTGTTGACGATGTCCTAATCCCGGAGGCTTGCGTGAAGCTGGAACCGCGAGAGCAAGCCTCATGCAAGGCTGCTCGACTACGGATCCTGCATGGTTCACCGGGCCTGACGCTGCCGCATTTGGAAGGTTGGCACTGCCCAGTGACATCGCGTGTCCTACGGGGACACAGGATGGAGGAGTTCAGATGCAATCTTCGCTCTATGTGTCGCTGTCCGCCCAAGTGGCCATGGAAAAGCGCCTCAGCACGATTGCGAACAATGTCGCAAACATCAACACAGGCGGCTTTCGCGCAGACGAAGTGAAGTTCGAGGAGATCTTGTCCCTGGCAGCGAAGGAGAACGTCTCCTTTGCATCGTCCGGTCAGAATTTCGTGTCCCGGCGAACCGGTCCTGTCTCCAAGACGGACAATCCGCTCGACGTCGCGATCCAGGGAGAGGGCTGGTTCGCCTTCACCGGTCCCAGCGGCCCTGTCTACACCCGGGACGGTCGATTCAAGATGAATGAAAACGGCGATCTGCAAACGGTTGAGGGATTTCAGGTTCTTGATGCGGGCGGAGCTCCTATAGCCCTCGACCCGATGGCAGGAACTCCCACGATCAGCCGGGACGGCACGATCTTCCAGGGAGCCAATCAGGTCGGGGCCATCGGTCTCTTCAACCTGAGCCCCGACGCCAAGCTCACCCGCTATGGAAATTCGGGAGTGATCTCGAACATCCCCGGCGCCGTTGTTCAAGACTTCAACTCGAATGGCATTCAGCAGGGCTACAGTGAGGGTTCGAACGTCAATCCGGTTCTGGAAATGACCAAGATGATCGCCGTTCAGAGAAGCTTCGAGAGCGCGGCGACGACGATTCAGGAGAGCGAATCGACTCTCACGGATGCGATCAAGACCCTAGGCCCTAGCACCTGATGGCTACCATGAACCCGTTGCAGTCGCTCGAAGAGTTGGTTCTCACCGAGGGTGGGGCGCGGCGCAAGGTCAGGATCAGCGGCGTCATCAACGAGGTGACGCCAAGCTATTACCGAGTCGCCGGCCTGTCCCAGTTCGTCAAGCTCGGAGACCGGGTCGGGTTCTCTGCACAGGACAAGACCGAGATCGGAGAGGTCGTCCGCATCGACGGTGGCGGCATTACGGTTAAGCCCTTCAACGGAAGGATCGAGGCCGGCCTAGGCATGCCCGCCTTCCTTGTAGGCGATGTCGGCTTGAGCCCCGATCATAGCTGGCGCGGAAGGGTGATTAACGCCCTCGGAGAACCTCTGGACGGATTGGGCCCTCTCATTCCTGGCGCGACACCAATTCAGAATGATGCCGAGCCCCCATCGGCCATGCTGCGCTCCAGGGTCAAAGACCCGCTCAGGACCGGCGTGAAGGCCATCGACCTGTTCACGCCGATCTGCAAGGGGCAGCGCATCGGCATCTTCGCCGGCTCGGGCGTCGGCAAGTCCACCCTCCTGACCATGCTGGCGAAGTGCGACGGTTTTGACACGATTGTGGTCGCATTGGTCGGCGAGCGTGGGCGTGAAGTCCGTGAATTTCTGGAGGGGCCGATCCAGACCAATCTCCACAAGTCGATCATGGTCGTCTCCACCGGCGACGAGAGCCCGATGATGCGTCGTCAGGCGCCGAGAACAGCCGTGGCGCTGGCGGAATACTTCCGCGATTGCGGCGAATCGGTGCTGCTCATCGTCGATTCCGTGACCCGTTATGCGCATGCGGCCCGCGATGTGGCGCTCGCTGCCGGCGAGCCTGCTGTCGCGCGCGGATATACACCCAGCGTGTTCAGCGATCTGCCGCGCCTTCTCGAGCGTGCCGGGCCGGGAGAGGAGGGCAGAGGAGGGGCGATCACCGGCATCTTCTCGGTGCTCATCGACGGCGATGACCACAACGATCCCGTGGCCGACAACATCCGTGGAACGCTCGACGGGCATATCGTTCTCGATCGTGCCATTGCGGATCAGGGTCGCTATCCAGCGATCAACCTACTGGGCTCCATCTCGCGTCTGGCCGATCACGTGTGGTCGAGTGATCAGAAGGAACTCGTCCGTCGCCTGCGCAGTCTCATCGCCCGATTCGAGGATACGCGTGATCTCAGGCTCATGGGCGGATACCATCCTGGGAACGATCAGGAACTCGACCAGGCCGTGGTGCTGGTTCCGAAAATTTACGAGGCTCTGCGGCAGGATCCCTCCATGCCAGCCAGCCGTGACGCCTTCATGGATCTGGCCCAGATCCTGAGACAATAGCATGTCCCCTTCAACTTTACCCACAGCATGTACCAACACAGCCTCGCACAAGCGTGGTGGTGTTTAGTTCGAGCTGAAACCTAGGAGCTATCCATGAGTCTTTATGGCGTTCTTCGTAGCGGCGTCTCTGGCATGAACGCCCAGTCCAACAAGCTGGGGACTGTCGCCGAAAACATCCAGAACTCGAGCACGACCGGATACAAGCGCGCCTCGACGGAGTTCTCGTCGCTGATTCTGCCATCGAGCGAAGGCAACTATAACTCCGGCTCCGTCACAAGCCGCGTCCGCTATACCATCGCCGATCAAGGCCCCATTGCCTACACAACGTCTGGGTCAGACTTGGCGATCTCGGGCAACGGCTTCTTCGTGGTGTCGGATCCGAGCGGATCTCCTTATCTCACCCGCGCCGGCAACTTCGTCAAAGACGGGCGAACCGGCAACCTGATCAATGCGGCCGGCTTCACACTGATGGGCTACAAGCTCGGCACGGAAGCGGTCGATCCTTCACTCAACAGCCTTGATGGCGTCGAGCCGGTCAACATGGCCTCCTTCGGCATGCAGGCGACAGGGTCGACGGCGGGAACGTTCAAAGGCAATCTTCCTTTCGGCCAGCCTGTCGCAGTCGCGGCCGGTACACCAACACCTCCGACCGTGGCCCCACCTGTGGCCGGCAGCGTTCTTTTCTCGGCTCCCACAGTGAGTCGCGGCGCGCAGATCGCGTTCAGTGTTGGCGGTGGCGCGAACCAATACTTTGACGTTACAACACAGAAGACGCCTGCTGAAGTCGCCACAGCCATCAATGCCGCTGTTACTGCTGGCACGCTCACTGGCGTCAACGCGTCCACGAATGCTGCCGGCGATCTGATCCTGACTTCAACCGTTTCACCCACCACGACGAGTGTAACAGGATCCTTCACCTCAGTGAGTAAGGCATCGTCGCTGCAGGTTTACGACAAGGTCGGCAATCCGATCAAAATTGACATCTCGCTTTCAAAGATCGATGCCGATACTTGGACCATTAGCGTCTTCAACGGCAGCGATCCCTCTGCACCCTTCACAGGAACGACCGCGATGGAGCTGAACTTCGATGCGGACGGCAAGCTGACCGGATCGGGCGCGCTGGGCTTCAACATCCCCGGTGGCGAGGCCTTCAGCCTCGACATGACGGGCATGACGCAGCTCGCCGGCGAGTACAACGTTACCGGCAGCTCCAACGGCAATGCGCCTTCGGCAGTCAAGGACGTCGAATTCGCCGCCGATGGCACCGTCTATGCGGTCTATGAGGACGGTACCCGCGTCGGTGCCTATCGAATCCCGCTCGCAACAGTCCCGAGTCCCGACAACCTCAGCCCTCGAGCCGGTAACGTCTATGAAACGACGGCGGCATCCGGTGGCTATCAGGTCGGGTTCCCAGAAATGTCCGGCTTCGGCTCGATCGCTTCGGGAGCTCTGGAAGGGTCAAATGTCGATATCGGCACCGAGCTCACGGCGATGATCGAAGCCCAGACCAGCTACACGGCCAACTCGAAGGTCTTCCAGACCGGCTCGGAACTGCTCGACGTTCTGATGAACCTGAAGCGGTAATCTGCACTCTCATGCTCCAGGGCCATTAATCCATGTCTTTGTCTGTTGCCTACAACACGGCACGTTCATCGCTCCAGGCTTCGCAATCGCAGATGGCGGTTGTGTCGCGCAATACGGCGGGTGCGTCGGACCCAAGCTACTCCCGCAAGATCGGGGCACTTACAACAACGGGTGGCTTCGCCCGGATCACGGTGCTCCGCGCGAGCGACAGCGCCTTGCTGTCGAAGATGCTGGAGACCACCTCAAGCGCCGCAACCCAGAAGGCTCTGCTCGAGGGACTGCAGAAGCTCAGCGCGACCATCGGCGACACGGAACTCGATCAATCGCCTGCGGCTCGCATGGGAGCGCTAAACAGCGCTCTCCAACTCTATGCGAACGCCCCGGACAATCCTGACCTTGCTCAGGCCGTCGTCAAGGCCGCCACGGAGATGGCGACGAGCCTCAATGACGCGACAGCCACGGTTCAGTCGATCCGCCTAGAGACTGATGTGCGGATTGGGGATTCAGTTGCGCGCATCAATGATCTGCTTCTCAAATACGAGAAGGCGAATAACCAAGTAATGAGCGGATCGGCTCTGGGAGCCGACGTGAGTGATGCGATGGATCAGCGCGACAGCCTGATCGCGCAGCTGTCCGAGGAGATTGGCATCACGGTCGTCCCCCGGGCCGGCAACGATGTCGCTCTTTATACGGACAGCGGCGTGCCGCTCTTCGATCGGATCCCGCGAACCGTGACGTTCTCACGGACAACGGTGTTCGGGCCTGCTGTGACAGGTGCGAATGTTCTGATCGATGGCATCCGTGTCACGGGACCGGGTGCGCCGATGGAGCTGAATTCCGGTAACCTCGCGGGGCTGACTCAGCTACGCGACGATGTCGCCGTCACCTATCAGGATCAACTCGACGAGATTGCCCGCACCCTCGTCGAGGCCTTCGCAGAAAAGGACCAGACGGTGCCTGCAAAGGTCGACAGGCCGGGTATCTTCACTTATCCGGCTGCAACAGGTGTACCCGGAGCCCCGGCTCCGACGGGTCTCGCCGGGGTGCTCCGGGTCAACGCCGCAGTTAATCCGGCCGAGGGTGGCAAGTTTGAGTTGATTCGCGATGGCGGCATCAACGGGGCGGATTACACCTATAATCCCGCTGCCGGTGCAAATGCCTCCTTCGCCGGGCGCCTCTCCGGCCTAGTGGATGCCATGTCGGTTCAGCGTCCGATCAACACCGGCCTTGGGTTCGGCCCTCAGGCGTCGCTCCTGAGCCTCGCCTCGTCTTCAGGCAGCTGGCTTGAGGCGACGCGCCAGAGCGCTCATCAGCGGGTGGAATACCAGACGACCCTTCTCGGACATGCGTCCGAGGCGCTGTCCAACGCGACGGATGTGAACATGGATGACGAGACCGCGCTCATGCTGCAGCTAGAGAAATCCTATTCCGCTTCGGCAAAGCTGCTCTCCCTCATCGACCAGATGCTCAAGACACTCCTCAGCGTGGTGGGCTAATCATGAGAACGACTTTTGTCTCGACGCTGGCGCTCTGGAATTCATCCAAGACGTCCCTCGACAAGTTGCAGACGGGCCTCGTGAAGGCAAACAAGGAGCTGGTCACCGGCCGTGAGGCGGATGTGGGCTTGAAGCTCGGATACAAGACAGGTCAGACCCTGTCCCTGCGACAGGATCGCGCCGAGATCGATGCTCTGGTCGACGGTAATGCTTCGATCCTGCTCAGGATGAAATCGAGCACGACGGCGCTCGATCAGGTCAGGTCCAACGCCGACAAGTTCATGGACGCGCTTATTGCAACGCCGCTGAGCTCGTCAAGTGTCTCGACGCTTATGTATCAGGCGAAGGCCAACCTCAACAACCTGACCTCGTCGATGAACAGCACGGCTGGCGGTCAATACATCTTCGGCGGTATCAATTCGCAGGAGAAGCCGTTCAATGAGTACGCTGGCGGAATGCCTCCCTTGCGTGCGGATGTCAGCATTCCCGTATCGGGTCTGTCAGCCGGCGATGTCATCCGATTCAGTGTCGGCGGCACCCCGGATCAGGTCTTCAGCGTCACAACGGAAACCACCGTTGACGACCTCGTCGTATCAATCAATGCAGCGGTGACGGCCACCACCCTCAGCGGAGTGGAGGCGTCGCGAGATCCGGTGACGGGAAACCTCGTGCTGAAATCGACCGATCTGACCGGTAAGACAGACGTGATCGGGTCTTTCACGGATATGGACGGCATTGCGATCCCTGTCGAAGGTTCTGTCACGCGAAGCCCCCAAGCAGCCGTCGCCTCGTCCTTCCGGTCGACCTTCGGGTTCGGAGTGAATGACGCTGCCGTACCGACGATTACGCCGGACGATATGAAAGCCTTCCTGGACGGCCCTTTCACGGCTCTTTTCGAAGGCGTCAATTGGCAGGACTGGTCGAATGCATCGAGCCAGAACATCCAAAGCAGAATCTCGGTGAGAGAGAAGGTTGAGGCATCGGCCAATGCCAACGATCAAGGCATCCAGAAGATGGCGATGGCCTACACGATGATCTTCGATCTCGGGCTGGACCGTCTTGACAGGGGAACCAGGGAAGCTCTCGTCAACAAGGCAATCTCAACCTTCTCCGAGGCCACCACCGGCGTGACCACCATGCAGTCCAGGCTCGGAGCCGTTCAGGAGAAGGTCGAGGAGGCTGACGAGCGGATGAGCCTTCAGAAGGATATTCTCGACGAGAAGATCATTCATCTGGAAGCGGTCGATCCGGCCGAGGCGAAGATAAGGGTCGATCGGCTGATGACCCAGATCCAGACGTCCTACTCTCTGACGGCACAGCTCAAGACCATGAGCTTGATCAACTATTTGTAATGGGTGGAGTGAAGTATGTACCGTTTCTCCTACGCCGAAGTCATTGAGGACTCCTCCAGAGATTGCCGCGACCGCGAGTACGAGATTTTCGACCGAGCCATCACGATGATGAAGGGGGCCAACGGCAAGCCGTCCCAATCTTTGGAAATGCTTGAAGCGATCGTCTTCGTTCAACGTCTGTGGACCTTCCTGATCAAGGATATCGGACATCCCGACAATGGTCTTCCGGACAAATTGAAGGGGCAACTCATCTCCATCGGCCTCTGGGTCATGCGTGAATCTGATCGCGTGGTCAGAGGTGAACATAACAATCTCGAAGCTCTGATTGATATCAATGCCATGATCCAGGAAGGCCTGAAATGAAAGCGAAGATGCGGTTTTCCCTCAAGGCGGGCGAGCGGATTTTCATCAACGGTGCGGTTCTGACCGTAAGCCAGAAGGTGACCTTGAGCCTTCTGAACGAGGCGCGCTTCCTCCTGGAGAGCCATGTGCTTCAGGTCACGGAAGCGACCACACCGATGCGCCAGCTCTACTTTGTCGCACAGTCCATCCTGATCAACCCTCAGGACGCTGAAAAGGTGATGAGCGCCTTCCGTAAGCTGTACGATTCCATTCTGCTGATCACCACCGACGAGCCCGCGCGTGAAGCGCTTTGCAGAGCCGGCGATCTCGTCGAGGCAGATCGGATCTTCGAGGCCCTCAAGGTCATCAGGACCCTGTTCGAGCCGGATGCGATCTCCGTCGCCACACCTCCCGAAGCGGTCCAGGCCGCTTAAAACCCGGAGCCCTATCATGAATGTGACCTCCGTTGCCTCACCGCTTGCAAGCCGGTCGAGCGCCACCAGCCCATCGACCGCCACAGCAACCTATGACAACTTCCTGAAGCTGCTGATGGCCCAGATGAAGAATCAGGACCCGACGGAGCCCATGAAATCCACCGAGTACATGGCCCAGCTTGCGACCTTCTCACAGGTGGAGCAGACGGTTCAGAGCAATACCAAGCTCGATGCGCTTCTCGCATCGTCGGCTCTGTCGCAGGCCGATGGTGTCATTGGCCGGACCGTGACGACGGCCGACGGCAAGATCTCCGGTCAGGTCGACTCGGTGATCATCACCAATGAAGGGGCCGTTGCCCGGCTGAAGAGCGGCGACAACGTCCTGCTCGGCCCAGGAATCGTGGTGAGCTGATATGAACGAGGTTGATGCCCTGGAACTGGTCCGCGCCGCGATCTGGACCGTCATCATCGGAGCTGGACCGGCCGTGGCCGCCGCCATGGTCATCGGCATCGTCATCGCCCTGATTCAGGCGCTGACCCAGATCCAGGAGGTCACCCTCACGTTCATCCCGAAGATCATCGCGATTCTCGTCGTCACACTGGTGACGGGATCGTTTGTGGGCTCCCAGATTTACGCGTTCACGGAACTCGTCTACGGCCGAATCGTAACAGGGTTCTAGCAACGCCCGGTGAACCACTGCAGGGAGCGAGGACGATATGCTCCCCGGTTCCGGAAGGCTTGCGACCTCCGCGCAAGCTTCATAGGGCATCTGTCAGCTTCAACGTTCAATCGGTGAGCTGACAGGCACATGGAAGCAGTTCAAACTACAGCGCTGGGCCGCAGCAGGGATCTGGCTTTCGCCGGTGGCGTGGTCGCCATTCTGGCCATTCTCTTCCTGCCGATTCCTCCCCTGCTGATCGACATGGGTCTCGCCCTTTCGGTCGCTATGTCCGTCCTGATCCTGATGGTGGCTCTCTGGATTCAGAAGCCTCTCGAATTCTCGGCCTTCCCAACCGTTCTCCTCATCGCGACCCTGTTGCGCCTTGCTCTCAGCATCGCGTCGACCCGCCTGATTCTTTCCGATGGCCACAAGGGCATTGATGCGGCCGGGCACGTGATCAGTGGCTTCTCCCAGTTCGTGATGAGCGGCGATTTCGTCATCGGCATCGTCGTCTTCATCATCCTCATCACCGTCAACTTCCTGGTCATCACGAAGGGCGCGACCCGAATCGCGGAGGTCGGCGCCCGCTTCACTCTCGATGCCATCCCAGGCAAGCAGATGGCGATCGACGCGGATTTGTCGGCCGGCCTGATCGACGAGAAGGAAGCTCAGCACCGCCGGCGGGAACTCGAGGAGGAAAGCGCCTTCTTCGGCTCCATGGACGGTGCCTCCAAGTTCGTCCGCGGCGAGGCAGTCGCAAGCCTGATCACGATTGCGGTCAACATCTTCGGCGGGATCATCATCGGCGTGACCCGGCACGGGATGCCGCTGTCCAAGGCGGCCGACGTGTTCACGCAGCTCTCCGTGGGCGACGGCCTCGTCAGCCAGATTCCAGCCCTGGTGGTTTCTCTCGCGGCCGGTCTTCTCGTCTCGAAAGGCGGCACGCGCGGGCAGGCCCAGCAGGCAGTGCTCGATCAGCTGGGAGCTTATCCGCGAGCCTTGATGGTGGCGTCCGCCCTCATGCTCGTGTTCGCCATCATGCCTGGCCTCCCCATGATCCCCTTCCTCGTGCTGGGCGGATGCATGGGCTTCATTGCCTATGCAATTCCGAAGCAACGGGCCGATCAGGAAGCGAAGGTCAAGACCAAGCTCGCTGAGGAGCAGCAGAAGAACCTGCTGGAGTCCCGAGATTCGGTGAAGGAATCCCTGAAGCTTGCGGAGATCGAGGTGTGCCTCGGCAAACATCTCGCATCATATCTGGCAAGCTCACATGGCGATCTCGCCCACCGCGTCAGCAAGATGCGCAAGAAATTCGCGCAGGATTACGGCTTCGTCCTGCCGGATGTGAAGCTCTCCGATAGCCTGATGATCCCGCCGAAGAGCTATCAGATCAAGATTCACGGGACCGTGGTGGCAACGCAGGAAATCCGCCCAGGCGATCTTCTCGTCGTGCTCGGCGACGGCCCAATGCCGGACGTGCCAGGCGACGAGGTTCGTGAACCTGCTTTCGGAATGAAGTCCCTATGGATCTCCGATGTTTATGTGAACGAGATCAAGAGGCAGGGCTTCACGGCAGTTGATGGAGCCTCTGTCCTTCTCACGCACCTGAGCGAGGTGATCCGCAACAACCTTCCGCAGCTTCTCTCATACAAGGATGTTCGCAATCTCTTGGATGGCCTGGACAGTGAATACAAGCGGTTGCTCGACGACATCTGCCCCTCACAGATTTCCTATTCGGGCCTTCAGGCCGTGCTCAAGCTCCTGCTGGCAGAGCGGGTTTCGATCCGCAATCTCAGTCTGATCCTCGAAGCGATCGCCGAGATCGCCCCGCATGCTCGGCGGGCCGAGCAGCTGGTGGAGCATGTTCGGGTGCGCATCGCCCAGCAGATCTGCGGGGATCTGGCGGAGGGAGGAGCCCTCAACGTGCTGCGTCTGGGCAACAAGTGGGACATCGCCTTCCATCAGAGCCTGAAGCGGGATGCGAAGGGTGACGTGGTCGAGTTCGATATCGATCCGCGTCTGGTCGAACAGTTCGGCACCGAGGCCTCCGAGGCGATTAAAGCCCGGATGGGACAGGTCCAGAGCTTCGCCATCGTGACGGCGCCGGATGCTCGCCCCTATGTTCGGATGATCATCGAGCGCATGTTCTCCTCGCTGCCCGTCCTGTCCCATCTGGAGATCGCGCGCGGCGTGGAGGTCAACGCCCTCGGTACGATCTCGTGACCCAGGCCTCTTCCGAGATCCTGCTCGGGATCTTCCTGATCTTCTGCCGTGTCGGCGGCTGCCTGCTCATCGCCCCCGGTTTCTCAAGCTTCCGGATCCCGCTCCAGATTCGCCTGTTCATCGCTTTGACGACGAGCCTCGCGTTGTCTCCGGTTCTGCTCACAAAGCTGCGCGACGGGGTGACGGCGCTTGTGCCCGCCACGATGCTCGTCTCGATCGCTTCTGAATTGCTGACCGGCCTTCTGATCGGGCTTCTGGGCCGGGTCTACTTTCTGGCGCTGCAGACGATGCTGAGCGCGGTCGCCATGGCGTTAGGCCTCGGCGGCATGCCAGGGACACCTATCGACGAGACGGAGCCTCTCCCGCCCATCAGCACTTTCATCATGATGGCAGCAACTGCGATCCTGTTCTTCTCTGACATGCACTGGGAGCTCTATCGCGGACTGGTGGAATCCTATACGCGATTGCCGATAGGCGAGGGACTTGGCGCACGCCTGTCCTTGACTCAGCTCGTGGACCAGATCGCCGCAGCCTTCGTGCTGGCCCTCAGGATCAGCAGCCCTTTCATTCTCTATTCTGTTATCGTCAATTTGGCCGTGGGGCTCACCAACAAGCTGACGCCGCAGATCCCGGTCTACTTCCTGGCAACACCCTTCATCATGCTCGGTGGCCTGTTCATCATGTACTTCGCCGCTCATGACTATGTCCTTCTCTTCATGGACGCGTTCTCCTCCTGGCTTCGAAACGGTTAGTCGGCATGAAGCAGCGCATTCGAAAGATCGATCGCATCCTGAAGGTCCAGGAGCGCCTCAAGCAGGAAGCCGAGTTGAAAGTCTCGCTCCTGGAGAGGGAAGCCGCAGAGCTGAGGGCGTCGCAGGAGGCGATCATTCACTCGATGAACGATCACGACACGCTCCACGGCCTGTTCGTGGACGTGGCCGCCAAGCGATTGCAGACTCTGTCGACGCAAGAAGATCAGGTCGAGAAAGCGAAGGTCGCCCAGAAAGGCGTTGCTCTCGAGAAAGCCATGCAGGCCAAGCGCACGGAAAAGATGCTGACGAACCTGAGAGATCAAAGCCGGCGCGAATCCGAGAAGAAGGATCTCGTCTCGATCCTTGAGACGCTGGCCAAGGGCGGCAGCGCAAGCTTCCCGTAAGCTAGCCGATGTAGAAAGGGCCGAACACAAGAACCGAGAGTGACGCGATGGCGATCAGCCCGCCCTCAGATATTATCAACGATGTCGCAAGAGCGGCGGATCCAACCCGTCTCCAGGCTGCCTCTCGCAAGCTCATGGAAGGCGCTTCGCCGGCCGAGGGCGCAAGCTTTGACGATGCTGTGAAGGAAGCCGCCGACAGGCCTCTCATGATGCCCGGCGCTGACATCTATTCTATCCGCAACTCACTGCGCAACGATGCCGAGACTGCGAATGCCGACAAGGTGCGTAAGGCCCATCAGGAATTCGAGGCTTACATTCTGCAAACCTTCGTCGAATCGATGCTGCCAAGGGATGCTGAGAATACCTATGGCAAGGGCAATGCGGGCTCGATCTGGAAATCCATGCTGGCAGAACAGATCGGCGGGCAGCTCTCGAAGGCCGGGGGCATCGGCATTGCGAACAGGCTCCTGAACGCCCGCAAGCACGGTCCCTCTGCGGGCGCGCCGCAGGTGCCAAGCCATCCGCTGAACACCCTGCTCGGCAAGGTATAGGGTCGGCTGCGAAAGATCATTCGAACAGAGGAGCAAGCCTATGCTGATGAAATCGCTAGATCGCCTTGAAGAGACGCTTGACATGGAAACATCGGCGCTCCTGGCACGGGATCTCTCCAACCTGGATGAGTTCAACCGTCGCAAGAGCCAGTGCCTCCTCGAGATCAGCCGGATCGTCCGGACAGCCGAGATCAGCGCTCTGGATCCCAATGCCACCAAGCGCCTCCAGAACCTGCAGGGCAAGATCGAGCAGAACCAGGACATTCTCAGGCGTCACATGCATGCCGTTCAGGAGGTTGCAAGCATTATCTCGACAGCGATCCAGAAGGCTGAGTCCGACAGCACCTATTCGGCTCATGTCGCCAAGGCTGGTTACGGCACATGATCAAGAACGTCATGGCGGGTTTCTGGGTCTGCGCCGTCACGCTGGCTTCGTGCTACGCGGCGGTCACATGGACCGTCGGAAAAGCCCCCGTCGAGGACAAGGGGAGCTATGAGGGCCTGCAGTACAAGAAGCTGCCGCCCATGAACATTCCGGTCATCGCCGAGGGAGCCGTCCAAGGATACGTGATCGCCAACTTGGTCTTCACGGCCGACGCTAAGACATTGCGGGAAATCTCGGTCCCACCGGAAGCATTTATCCAGGATGAGGTCTTCCGATATGTCTACGCCGACGAGACACTCGATTTCAGGAAGCTGTCCCGGTACAACGTCAATGGGATGATCGGCAACGTTCGCGACAAAATCAACAAACGCCTGGGTGCCGAGATCGTCAAGGAAATCCTGGTCGAGAATTTCAACTTCGTCGACAAGTCAGCCATTCGCTCCTAGCGGGTCTACGCTCCGCCACGAGCTGGATCGCCAGGAACAGGAAATTTTTATATGAGCTATTGCCTGATCATTGATGACTCGCGCGTCATACGAAAAGTCTCCCGCGAGATCGCCGAAGGACTATCCTTCCGTGTAGCCGAGGCCGAGAACGGTGAGGTGGGATTGCAGGCGTGCAGGGCAGAGATGCCTGACGTGATCCTCCTGGACTGGAACATGCCCGTGATGGACGGGTACAGCTTCCTCAAGCATCTGCGTGCAACGCCGGAAGGACAAACCCCGAAGGTTGTGTTCTGCACGACGGAGAACGACATCGATTATATCACGCGTGCTTTGGATGCCGGGGCGGACGAGTACATCATGAAACCGTTCGACCGGGACATCCTTGCAGCCAAGTTCCAAGAACTTGGTGTTCTTCCCGTCTCCCATTCAGCGTGACATCATGTCGATTGCTCCCGTCATTCAACCCGGTCCCGCTCAGAGCAGGCCCACCCGCGTCATGATCGTGGACGACAGCGCCGTCATCCGCGGGATGATTGCGCGCTGGCTGACCGAGGCTGGTGGTTTCGAGATCGTCGCGACGGCATCCAACGGGCGCATGGCGGTGGATGCCGCCGAACGGTCCAAGCCGGAGATCATCCTGCTCGATATCGAGATGCCGGAGGTCGATGGACTCGCGGCTCTTCCCATGATCCTCAAGGTTCAGCCGACGAGCAAGGTCATCGTCATCTCGACTCTCACGCAGAGAAATGCCGAGATTTCACTGAAGTGCCTCTCCCTGGGGGCCGTTGACTACCTTGCAAAGCCGGAAAGTGCCCGTGCGGCAGGAGCTGCGGCCGACTTCCAGCGCGACCTCATTGCGAAACTGCGTGCCCTGGGAGAGGCTAAGAGCCGCCATGTGAGAGTGTCGGCGCCGGCTCTCTCCGTCATGCCGGCACCAGCCGTTTCAACGGCTGTGAAGCCCGGCACTGTAAGGCCGCAATGCCTGCTGATCGGGTCCTCAACCGGCGGTCCTCGTGCGGTCGAACGGGTCCTGCTCGACCTCAAGCCAGCCCTTTCGAGCATCCCCGTGCTGATCGTGCAGCACATGCCCGCGATGTTCACGGCGGTCTTCGCCGAGCACCTGCAGTCCCTCCTCTCCGTTCCGGCCCGGGAAGCCAGGGATGGTGACGCCGTCAGCCCCGGAACAATCCTCGTTGCCCCTGGTGGCCGGCACATGGGCGTGGTCTCTTCAGGCAGCAAAGCCGTCATCCGGCTCAATGACGGACCGCCCGAGAATTTCTGCCGTCCCGCCGTGGACGTGCTCTTCCGGGAAGCGGCGGGCGTGTTCGGCGCCTCCGCCATTGCGGCTGTGCTCACGGGCATGGGATCGGACGGAACGCACGGCGCGCGCCACCTCACGAAGGCAGGCGCGACGATCATCGCCCAGGACGAAGCCACGAGCATCGTCTGGGGAATGCCGGGCAGTATCGTTAAGGCCGGACTGGCCCACGAGATCCTTCCCTTGGAATCCATCGGCCGCTCTTTGAAGGGCCACATCACTGGATCTTCGAAATGACCGAGGCCGAATTCGACGCCCTGCGCGTCTTTCTCAAAGCCCGCTCGGGCTTGGCGCTGTCCCCGGACAAGCGATATCTCGTCGAGAGCCGCCTCTCGTCAGTCTGTACGCGCTTCAAGATCGATAGTCTGTCGCATCTGGTGCGCGAGATCAGGGCAGGGCGCTCGATCGCCCTGGAGAAGGCGACTATCGAGGCAATGACCACGAACGAAACCTTCTTCTTCCGGGACAAGGCACCGTTCGACCTGTTCCAGGACGTCCTGCTGCCGAAATACCTGAAGGAGCGCGCATCGACCCGCCGGCTGCGGATCTGGTGCGCCGCGGCCTCGACCGGCCAGGAGCCGTATTCGCTCGCCATGCTGCTCAAGGAGGCTTTGCCTCGCATGCCGGGCTGGCACATCGAGATCGTGGCGTCGGACATCTCCACCGAGGTTCTGGAGAAGGCGAAGGCAGGATTCTACAATCAGTTCGAAGTGCAGCGTGGCCTGCCGATTCGCCTGCTGGTCAAATACTTCACGCAGGTTGGCGACCAGTGGCAGATCTCGCCCGAGATCCGCGCGATGGTGGATTACCGCTACCTGAACCTGATCGAGGACTTCAATCGCCTGGGTCAGTTCGACATCGTCTATTGCCGCAACGTGCTGATCTATTTCGACCCTAACCTGAAGGCCGATGTGCTGCGCCGGATCGCGAACGTCATGGTGCCCGATGGCTCCCTGCTGCTCGGCGCTTCCGAGACGGTGCTCGGCGTGACCGACGCGCTGACGCTCGATCCAGCTCATCGCGGCTTGTATTCAAAGAACGGTTCAAGCCTCGCGCCAAAGATGTTCGCCGTCGGCGGACGGTAAATGCGCCGTGAGAACGCGATGGCTGTAGATATTGGTCTCGCAAAGATACTATTCGGCGTCCGACTGGTGTCTTCGAATAGTAAACATGCCTGTTCTTCATAGTTAATAAAAGATTAACAGGAAAAATTCTGCTCCGACTTCGATCTTATTGCTTGACGCTAGAGGAGGGGGTTGGTAGACAAGAACTGCAAGCACCGCAGACGGAGATCGCAAGCTCTCTAGGTGCAGAGAAAGCACTATGGTACGCCTTCGCAAGGAGGCCAGGCATGATGCCACTCCATTTTGCCGGTAAAAGCCCGGATGTCATGTGAGCAGCGGATCGAGAATTCTCTCGAGGCATGAAGCCACTCCGCTGGGTCGGTTAGATCCCGACATTCCCTGAACAATCACATCATTCAAGGAAGAAGCACATGTCTTCGATTAACACGAACCTCTCCGCCATCACTGCCCTGCAGTCGCTGAAGGCGACCCAGACGGCTATGAACAAGAACCAGAACCAGATCTCCACCGGTCTGCGCGTCGGCGAGGCCTCGCACAACGCGTCCTACTGGTCGATCTCGACGAAGATGAAGTCCGACAACGGCGCTCTCGGCGCGGTGAAGGACTCCCTCAAGCAGTCGAAGGAGATGATCAACACCTTCTCCGGCGCCATGGAGAAGAGCCTCGGCTTCCTTAATACCATGAAGACGAAGCTGGCTGCCGGCTCCAACCCGGGTGCTGACCTCAAGGCGATCCAGACCGAGCTGAAGAGCTCGATCGAAGGCCTGAAGAGCATTGCGGCCTCGGCGACTTTCAACGGCCAGAACTGGCTGAAGGCCGATGGTGAAACCGTCAAGCTCGTGACCTCCTACGATGGCCAGGCAAAGGAGCTCAAGTTCCTCGACATCGACACCAGCAAGATCAACCTGTTCGCCAAGACCACCGGTGGTGCAGACATCCTTGGTACGGCTGGAACGTCTGGCGTCGCCGTCGACGACATCGACATCTCGGATGCCGCACAAGCTTCCACGCTGAGCTTCACGCTGAAGACTGGCACCTTCGGTGGCACGGGAGTCGGAACCGGCACGAGCACGGTGACGGCTGGCGACGTGATCCGCTTCTCGGTCGGAACCGGCAACGAGCAGACCTTCGTGGTCGACAAGACCATGAACGACATGGATGATCTGGTCGAAGCCATCAACAAGGACTCGACGCTGAACACCCTTGTCGAAGCACGCAAGGTTACGGCTCGCGAAGAAGTGACCACTGGCGTCTTCAAGGAAGTCGATCGTCTCGTTCTGTCTTCCAAGGTAGACGGTTCGAATGTCGTCGGCGGGTACTACAATGGCGTTGCCGCTCCGAAGACGACAACTGCGGCCGCTGTCGGTACCGCTGGAGCTCAGACCTTCGACTTCTCGGCTGCAGGCAGCCTTCCCGCTGCTGGCTCTGTTATCCGCTTCCGCGTCGAAGGCGGCGAGGAGAAGAGCTACACCGTTGCTGGTGGCGATACCACTGCGACGATCCTCGCGGCGAGCCTCAACACCGCATGGGGAGCTGGTTCGGTCTCTGAAGCTGCTAACGTCATCACCTTCGCTGCTCCGGCACCTGGTGCTGGCGTCATGGGTAAGAACGTTCAGGTCAGCATGACTGCTGCGACCTCTGAGGAAGGTGCCGTCAAGGCGACTGCTGCCAAGGCCGGTAGCGGTACTTCTGTCGCCAACGCTCTGAAGTCGGTCGATGAGGCCATCAACAAGATCACCGAAGGCATGTCGATGCTCGGCGCCAACAAGGCCCTGATCGAGAGCCAGGAAGATTTCATCGGTGTCCTTTCTGACTCGCTCACCGCCGGCGTCAGCGCCTTCGTCGATGCCGACATGAACGAGGTGTCGACCCGCAACCAGGCTCTGCAGACCCAGCAGCAGCTCGGCGTGCAGGCTCTCTCGATGGCGAACCAGAACAGCCAGATGATCCTGAAGCTCTTCCAGTAAGAGATTTAGTATCAGCCTGAAGGGAGCCTCGCCTTGAGAAAGGCGGGGCTCCTTTCGTTTGAGAAGAGCGTAAGATGTCATTCATTCGATCATTTCGCTTTGTTTTTCATTTCAAGCCCCTGGCTGCAGGGCTGACGGTCGGCATTGCCGCAACGGCTTTTTCCGGTGAGAGTCTCGGACTGGCGACCTGGTTCGGCCCCTGGGACTACGTGTTGAGGCAGGATGAAGAGGGTCAGCCCCAGGCTGCTTTTGCCCGGTTGCGGGGAAAGAACGGCTCCTTGCTTTGGCTCACGTGCCAGCGCTTTGCTTCCGACGCCGATCAGGCGCCGGTGCCCTTCACAAGTGTTGCTGTTGCGCAGAAGCAGTTCCTGGGCCGGAGCGATCCTGGCGGAAGAAGCACGGTCTATTGGTTCGATAACAACGGCCCGGAGGTGGGGCACTGGATCTACCGAGACCGGCATGGCCAGATGCCCGATCCTGCTCAGGTGCGAGACTTCGTTGATAAGCTCGCCGGAGCGGAAAGCCTGACCGTCGAGCTGTCGAATTATCGCTACGAGACGCAGCAATACGAGTTCCGACTGGATCCAAGAGATACTGGAAACGTCGCGGACAGGTTCAGGAAAGACTGCGACGATATCCTGGGCAAAAGCGACCGTTGAGGCTTCTATCCTTGAGGTACAGCATGCTCCACGGACGAAAGGGTAGGCCATGATCAGCACATCGACACGCTATCAGATCGTCACTAAGGACTTGGCGCGAACCAAGGCTCTGATCGAGAAGGATCCGGCGACGAAGCGCGAGATCGAATATTACCGGGCCAATATCAAAACCATCAAGACGATCGAGGACTTCATCAAGAATGATCGCATCTTCAAGTTTGCCATGAAGGCCTATGGCCTGGAGGATATGGCATACGCCAAGGGCATGATGAAGAAGATCCTTCAGGAAGGCGTGGTCAATCCCTTGAGCATGGCGAACAAGATGTCGAACCCGCTCTACAAGGAGTTCGCCAAAGCGTTCGATTTCAGGGTGAATGGAAGCAATGCGACATCCGCTGCCAGCGCAACAACTGAGGCGGTGCAGAAATACGTTGAGAATGCTCTCGAGAAGAAGGAGGGCGAGCAGAATCAGGGTGTTCAGCTCGCCATGTATTTCAAGCGCAAGGCCTCGTCGGTAAAAACCACCATGGGATTGCTGGCTGATAAGGCATTGCTCAAGTTCGTGCAAACCACCTTCAATATTCCGCAGAATGCCTCCAAGGCGGATCTCGACATTCAGGTCCGAAACCTTGAGAAACACATCAACATCAAGGATCTGCAGGACCCCAAGAAGGTCGACAAGCTGATCCAGCGCTTCAATGCCATGTGGGACGTGACCAATGCCAGCACAGCCAGTGTTTCGCCAGTCGCACTGCTCTTCGATCCGTCATCGGTTCAGGAAGGCTTCAGCATGGACCTGATGATGAGCATCGCCAAGCTCCGCCCCGGCGGGTTCTGACGTCAAGGCTGCGCATTGTGCGGCAGCTTCGATTCAGGGCATAACGTCCACGATGATCCGCTCGGACATCGGCATCGTATCCGTTGGGGCATGAACCACGTATACGCCATGGCACACCCGCGTGATCTTGCGCACAGGCGTGTGGTGCTTGTCCGCTCCCGTCAGGTAGTTCACGGTGTAGAAAGGCTCGCCGCCCACATGGGCGGTTGTCTTCGTCCTGAAGACATAGCCGACCTGACTGGTGTTGATGCGATACACCGATGTCGGCGGTCCGTAAGCTGCGATGCGCGATGAGATCGGCTTTCCGATGTAGTCCGAGCAGGACATCTCGGCCGCCTCATAAGGGGCCGTCGTGCAACCGCCGGCACTGACAGCGATCGCAAGCAAGGCGAAAATGGGTCTCAAGCAGGCCTCCCGGTAATCTGCAGAATGTATCATGGAAATTCCGGCACTTCGATCAATGCCGTGAACCTTCGCGCCTTTTGGTAAAGACGGCATTGGCTTCGCATGCTGCCTTTCGCGCGAACTGAACCTGCCATATTGGGACCAGTTTCGCACAAGGCTGCCGACCCATGATGAGCCCTGGAACGACAGTGCTGTCGGATGTTTGGGGAGATGGGATGAGTATCATTCTGGTGCCGGTTATCGCCGGGTCGCTGATCGGCCTCGTGGGCACGCCGACCATCCGCCTCATGGCTTCATCACAACGAGCCAGGACCTGGGCGAGGAGCCAGAGCGGGTTTCTGCGTCGTTACTGAAAATGACCTGGCAAGAGCGGCAGGAGAAGATGCCGATGGGCGGCATCGCTCGGCGAAATCGGGGCATTTCTTTCGGGCTAAGACGTTATTGCAGCCGAGAGAGTCATTGGCTGCGCTCCTCTTCATTTGAAGAGTATCGGCGCTTAGCACAAGATCGGTTCCTCGTTCTGTTGCTTGAAGTCAACACTGCGACATCGTTCTGACATCTTACTCAGAATCGCGCTTGCGCAGATCCCGTGCTGCTGACAGCTTTGATGAAAAGAAGCGGATGGGTGCGGGGGCATGAACAGGACCGGTTTCTTAAAGCAGGCAGGAAGGCGGCTACTCGCCGCCGCAGGAATGGGTGCCGCGATCCTGTCGGCTGTTGCTGCGGTGAATACGGCTCATGCGCTCCCGCAGATGAATCTGCCGGGGATCAATGCCGCCATCCTGTCGTCCGGACAGGCTGGGCCGACGCCGGCCTGGCTCGCATTCTGCAAGCAGATGCCTGACGAGTGCACGTTCGATCCTTCCGAAGCGGCCGTCATCGCGCTCGACCAGGAGACGTGGAGGCTTCTCGGCGACGTCAACGAGCGTGTAAACGCCACAATTCTGCCGGTCACGGATCAGGACCATTGGGGTGTGGCGGATCGCTGGGATTACCCGGATGACGGATTGGGCGATTGTGAGGACATTCAGATCCTGAAGCGCCGCATGCTCATCCAGGCTGGCCTGCCGCGAAGGGCTCTGCGGATGACGGTGGTGATCGACGAGCTCGGCGCCGGTCATGCGGTGCTGATGGCGCGCACCGATCGCGGCGACTATATCCTCGACAACAAGCGTGCGACAGTTCTGTCCTGGCAGGAGACCGGCTATCGCTATGTGAAGCGGGAAGGCTCTGACGGTAAGTCCTGGGTGTGGCTCGGCAATCAGGCTGCGCCGCTGGTCACGGCCACCAAGTAAGCAGTATTGTGAAGCGCCGCGTGAGCGCGAGCCGCGCTCACGCGGACGAGAAGAATTCTTAGCTCGCGACCTTCGAGGTCGGCCGCTGGCTGATCATCGTCTCGGATGTCAGAACGACCCAGCCATTGTCGGAGCGCTCGATCGAGATGATCTGGCCAATGCCGGGAAGCGTCATTCCCGGCGTGACCCACCAGACCCCTTCCGGCCCTTCGATCAGGGCAGACTCGCTTGTTGCCCTGTGGATCACATAGCGTTGAAACTGACTCTGACGGTCGATGGCGAGGGTTGCCTTGTCGGCTTTGGCCTCCGCGACGGATTCCGCAATCTTCTGCTTATTCAACGAGCCCGTTGTCGCCGGGCTGAGGTCAGGCGCACGCGCCTGCCTGGCATCCGCGCCCTTGCTCATCAGCAGGCCGTTTCCTGTGCTCTGCAGATAGGCATAGCCGTCGCTGAGATAGACCGCGTAAACCGGGAGCGCGACAGCCGAAAGGGTGAGCGCCAGTCCGAGGCACATGACGATGCGGTCGCCTACCACCTCGCGGGCCCGGATCAGATCCTCCAGGCGCCGCACTTTCCGTTCCCGGGTCTCGACGGCGGCTCCGCGCCCGGGCTGTCCCGCCCTGGCCACCTGCTCCAATACTTTATCGAACCGTACGCCCATGGAAACCGCCGCAATAAGAATCGACTGCAATCATTCCTATGAGGTTATGCTTAACAATCCGTCACCTGCCGCAAAGAAAGCCTGTTGAAAAACTCAGGCATGACAGAGCAAGCCCCGCACAAGCGTCCCGTGAATACTGCAACCTGGATTCAAGCGATTTTGCTGATCAAGATCTCTGGGGGATGCATGAAGATCAGAACGAAGATATTTGCGCTCGTCGCTGCCTTGAGCTTGGTTGCGGTGGTCATCGCCGCCGTCGGCATCAGCACCCTGCAGACCTACAATCAGGCCGTCGACGACGTGCGGCTCGCCGCCACGCGCGCTCTATATGGCGAGCGCCTGAACCGGCTGGTGACGCATGTGGTCATGGAAGCGCGCGGCATCTATGCCTCGAAGACGACGGCCGATGCACGCAAGTTCGGCGACGGCTTGGTCGTGAGCTTGAACGAGATCGACACGCTTCTGAAGGAATGGACGCCGATCGTCCCGGACTCGCACAAAGCGCTGTTCGATGCGGTGGTCAAGGACGCCGCTGCGTTCAAGACGTTCCGATCCGAGACTGTGCGCCTCGGTGCCGAGGTGTCGCCCGAGGCCGCCAATGCCCAGGGCAACAATGACGCCAACCGCGCCAACAGAAAGGCTTTCCAGGTCAGCATCGACGCTTTGACCAAGAAGGGCAGCGAAGAAATCGCAGCAGTGGATCGCTATTCGGCTGAGCTCTACAGCGAGCGCCTCACCCTGCTCGTTTCCATTGCGCTCGGCGGCACGATCCTGGCGCTCCTGATCGGCTGGCTGATCGGTCACAGGCAGATCGCCCGGCCGCTGAAGGTCGTCGCCGAGGCGATCCAAAAGCTGGCCTCCGGCGACTACAATCTGCCGAAAGCAAAGGCCGGCAACGACGAGATCGGGGACATCTGGAAGGCCACGCAGGTTTTCGCCGGCACCATGCAGGAAGCGGACGGGCTGCGGCGCCAGCAGACGGAATCCGAGAAGCAGTCCGCCGAGCGCCGCAGGATCGAGATGATGGAACTCGCGCAGAATTTCGAAGGCAGCGTAGGCGGTCTCGTCCAGCACCTCTCGGTTGCCGCTCAGCAGATGGAGTCCACGGCCCGCTCGATGGCCTCCACCGCCCAGCAGACGAACCAGCAGTCGAACGCGGTGGCGGCTGCGGCCGAGCAGACCTCCAGCAACGTGCAGGCCGTGGCCGCCGCCACGGAGGAGCTCGCCGCATCGTCCAACGAGATCGGCACGCAGGTGTCGCAAACCTCCGCTGCCGCAGCTCGTGCCGTGCAGAATGCGCGCAAGACCAACGAGCTCGTGGAGACGCTCGCGGACGGCGCGCAGAAGATCGGCGAGGTGGTCGCCCTCATCAACAGCATCGCGAGTCAGACCAACCTGCTGGCGCTCAATGCCACCATCGAGGCGGCCCGTGCAGGGGAGGCCGGCAAGGGCTTCGCCGTAGTGGCCGCCGAGGTGAAGGAGCTGGCGAACCAGACCTCGCGGGCGACCGAGGACATCACCTCGCACATCAACCAGATTCAGCAATCCACCAATGGCGCCGTGGATGCCATCCGCGAGATCGGCCTCACCATCGAGGAGGTGCACCAGATCGCCACCAACGTGGCGGCTGCGGTCGAGGAGCAGCAGGCGGCCACGCAGGAGATCGCCCGCAATGTCAGCGAGGCTGCCCGCGGCACCCAGGAGGTGACCCAGAGCATCGTCCAGGTCCAGGGGGCGGCCACCCATGCCGGGTCGGCGGCCTCCCAGGTTCTGGCGGCGGCCGGGGAGCTGTCGACCAATTCGTCAGCCCTGACCCGGGAGGTCGAAGGCTTCCTGCAGGGTGTCCGGGCGGCGTGACGCTGCCGGCTCGACCCACATCGACCATGCGAATCAAAAGGCGCAGCTTCGGCTGCGCTTTTTCATGCCGGCATCTTCATCAGAAGCCTCAGGCCGTCTTGGAGATGTCCTCGGCCGGAGCGCTGCCGCCTGCGGCGCCGGCGTCGCGCCTGAGCCGGCGCGCCTCATGGGCCTTTCTCGCAGCCTCCTGAACATAGGACACGAGGGTGGCATTCAGGTAGGGCTTGGGGAGAAAGACCGCTCCTGGCGGCAGATCATTCTCTTTCGGCCATTCGCGGCCCGAGGAGACGATGATCTCCACCCCGGGCCAGTCCCGGTGCACGTGGCCGACCAGCTCGAAGCCGTTCATGCCGGGCGGCATCTCCACGTCCGAAAGCACCACGTCGACCGCGACCTCGGCTTTCAGGACCCGCAGGGCCTCCGCGGCGTCGCCGGCCTCGATGACCCGGAAGTTCGCCTCCAGCAGGATGTCGGCCGTGACGAGCCGCACCAGCGGTTCGTCTTCGACCAGGAGAACGACACCTATGGGATGCGGGTGGGACACGGGACCGAGGGGACAGAGGACAGGGCAGTTGGCAAACGTGGCCATTGATAGACGGTTCCACTTACGAGAGCCAGCCCTTCCCGCGTGGTGACTTAACGCACGGCGCAGGAGAACCCATGGGTCACCACTACGTTGTCCGCCAGTTGTATGCGTCTGGGGCAAGAATGAGTGCTGCATCCGTTACGGTTCTTCCACGCCGGACCCCGCCGACGATCCTTGTTGTCGAAGGGGATGTCCGGATCCGGTATCGCGTCAGCGACGAGCTGCGGGCCTGGGGGTTCAAGGTGCTGGAGGCCGGCTCCGCACCGGAGGCCCTGACCGTGCTCGATGCGGTCCCCGTCGATCTTCTGATCCTGGCTCTCGACCTGCCGGTCCCCGGCAGCGGCTGGGACGTGGCTCATTACGTTCGCGAGAGGCCGGCCCCGATGAAGATGATCGTCACGTCCGGGGAGACAGATAGGCCGGATGGCCTTGGACCATATGTCCGCAAGCCTTACCAGGCCGCCGAGGTCGCGGCCCTTGCCGCGCGAAGCCTGAACTGGCCGCGGCCTCCGCAAGCTTGACCGCCGGAACAAAGGCAAAAGCTCGACGGTTAGCTCTGCGTGAGCACGTCATCGACCCACCTCTCGGCCGAGGCCGACACCCCCCTCCAGACCATCCTCGTCGTCGAGGATGAGGTCCTCATCCGGCTCGTGGTTGCCGAGTACCTGCGCGAATGCGGCTATCGGGTCCATGAGGCCGTCAGCGCCGAGGAGGCGATCCTGATCCTCCAGGCGCCTGAGGTCTCCATCGACATCGTGTTCAGCGATGTCGAGATGCCGGGAGAGATGGATGGCTTCGGGCTCGCCCGCTGGGTCCGTTCCAACATGCCCGAGACACAGGTTATTCTCACCTCCGGGGCGGAGCGGTCGGCCGACATCGCCGGAACCCTCTGCGAGGCCGGTCCCCTGATGAAAAAGCCGTATCACACGCAGGAGGTTGTGGACCGAATCAAGCAGCTGAAGGCCACGGCAAAGCGCTTCTAGAGCCTCGTGCGGTCCCAGCGAGCCGCTGCGCCGCAGAATCACGGCTGCTTGACGGTTGGGAACCGGATAAAATCTTTGCCGTTTTATGCTGGATGAAACCGCACCGCCGCATCGTGAACCAGCCTGTCGTCCTGCTCGTCGAGGACGAGCCTCTCGTTCGTCTTACCCAGGTCGATATTCTGAAAGAATCCGAGTTCTGGGTTGTCGAGGCCCAGGACGCCGATGAGGCATTCGAGCTCCTGAAGTCCCGGCCCGAGATCGACGCCATCCTGACCGACGTGGACATGCCGGGCTCTATGGACGGGTTCGAGTTCGCCCGCCTAGTCCGGCAGGGCTGGCCGGAGGTCGCCGTCCTGGTGATTTCCGGCAAAACCGGCCCGGGCCCGGGCGACCTGCCGCCCAACGCCAAGTTCCTGCACAAGCCCATCATGCCGGACGACCTGATCGCGGCCCTGCAGGAGGTAATGGCCAAGCGACCGCAGAAGAGCGGCGCCGTCTGACCGGCACGCCGATTGAAGCATGATCCGGACCCGGCCAAAGCTTGCGGCCCGGCCAGTCCCTGCCTATAACGTGCCCCGGCGCCCACCGAAGGGCGTCCTTTTCAGCAGGATCTTCGCAGACATGGATTTCCACCCGACAGCAACGCCGCTTCGCCTTGCCACCGGGACCATCCATCGCCATGCCTGCTTCGATTGCTCTTTCCAGCCTTTCCTGGCCCACGCCTGACGGCCGCTCCCTTTTCGACCTCGATCTGAGTTTCGGCCCTGAACGGGCGGGCCTCGTCGGCCGCAACGGCGTCGGCAAGACCACGCTCCTCCGGCTGATCGCCGGCGAGCTTCGGCCGCAAGCTGGAAGCATCGCCGTCAACGGCCGCGTGAGCATCCTGCGCCAGTCGATTCAGGTCGATCCGGCCGAGACCATCGCCAGCCTGTTCGGTGCCACCGAGGCGCTCGCGCTCCTGCGCCACGCCGAGACCGGCGAGGCGACAGCCGAGGAGCTTGCGGATGCGGACTGGACCCTGGAGGCGCGCATGGAATCGGCGCTCGCTCAGGTTGGTCTGGACGCGCGGCCTGACATGGCTCTCGCGACCTTGTCGGGTGGGCAGGCCACACGAGCACGCCTCGCCGCGCTCGTTTTTGCAGAACCCGACTTCCTGCTTCTCGACGAGCCCACCAACAACCTCGACCGGGAGGGACGCGCGGCGGTGATCGATCTCCTCGGCCGATGGCGGGGCGGCGCCGTCGTGGTCAGCCATGATCGCGAGCTGCTTGAGACCATGGATGCCATCGTCGAGCTGACCTCGCTTGGCGCTACGCGCTATGGCGGCAACTGGAGCCAATACCGCAAGCGCAGGGCGCTGGAACTTGCGGCGGTCGCGCGCGATCTGGCAGACGCTGAGAAGCGCGTTGGTGAAATCGACAGGAAGACGCAAGTCGTGGCCGAGCGAAAGGCTCGCAAGGATGGGGCTGGCCAGAGGAAGCGCGCCAAGGGCGACATGCCGCGTATTCTCATGAACGCACAAAAAGACCGGAGCGAAGACTCGGGCGGCGAGAACGCGCGTCTGGCCGAGCGGCGCCGCTCACAGGCGCTTGATGCAGCCGCCTCGGCACGCGAGCGAATCGAGATCCTGCAACCCTTCTCCATACTTCTGCCGCCGACGCATCTGCCCGCCGGCAAGATGGTTTTGAGCATCGACGCAGCAAGCGCCGGTTACACGCCGGAGCAGCCGATCCTGCGCAATCTGTCGTTCTCCATCACCGGGCCGGAGCGCGTTGCCGTCGTCGGGCCGAACGGCTCAGGCAAGACGACGCTGCTCGCGCTCGTCACCGGAGGGCTTCAACCCTGGAGCGGGAGCGTGCGGATCTTCACCGACTTTGCCATGTTCGATCAGCAGGTGAGCCTGCTCGACCCATCCGCCTCGATCCGCGACAACTTCCGGCGCATCAACCCGAGTTCGGACGAGAATACTTGCCGGGCCGCGCTCGCTCGCTTCATGTTTCGGGCCGATGCCGCCTTGCAGCTCGTGTCCGCCTTGAGCGGCGGGCAGGTGCTGAGGGCAGGGCTTGCCTGCGTGCTGGGCGGACCGCAGCCGCCTCCGCTTCTGATCCTCGACGAGCCGACGAACCATCTCGACATCGATTCCATCGAGGCTGTCGAGGCGGGCTTGCGGGCCTATGACGGCGCACTGCTCGTCGTCAGTCACGACGAGGCGTTCCTGGAAGCGGTCGGCATCACGCGTCGGCTGAACCTTGCGGAGCTGCTTTCTTGATCTACGCGTGAGCAGCCTCGCGCGGCCGAATGTCGATCACCTCCGGCTGCTCCACCAGACGCGCCCACAGTCGCTCCACCTCGGCCTGCACCTTGTGGATGGCCGCTTCCTTCATGGGGCCGTAGCCGCGGATGTCCATCGGGGCTTTCGCGATCGCCAGCAGGCTGGCGGGGTGCTGCGCGTCGACGCTCTCGAGAATGCGCTCGACCTGGGCCTCGTACCACCCGATCAGCGCGCGCTCCGTGCGCCGCTCGGCCGTATAGCCGAAGATGTCGAAGGGTGTGCCGCGAACGATCTTCATCCGGGCCAATACGCGCATGGGCGTCTGGATCCATTGGCCGAAGGCACGCTTCTTCGGGCGGCCCCGCGCATCGAGCTTTGACGACAGGAGCGGCGGCGCCAGATGGTACTTCACCGTGAAATCGCCGTCGAATTCCTGCTGCAGCTTGTCGAGGAAGCCGGTTTCCATGTGAAGGCGCGCGACCTCATACTCGTCCTTGTAGGCCATGAGCTTGAACAATGAGCGCGCCACCGCATCGGTGAGCGCCTCGGAATCGAGCGCGGATTCAGCCTTGCGCACCCGCGCCACCATCATCTCGTAACGGCCGGCATAGAGCGCATCCTGATAATCGGTGAGGAACGCGGCCCGCCGCGCGATCACCTGATCCAGCGTCTCCGGCTCGTCCGGCTCGTCGTTGGCGATCTCATGGACGACATCCGGAGCAGCGCTGAGCAGACGGCCCCAGGCGAAGGCCTGTCGGTTGCGCTCGACGGCCACGCCGTTGAGTTCGATAGCGCGCGACAGGGCGTCGAACGAGACCGGCACGAGCCCCTGCTGCCAGGCAAAGCCCAGCATCATCACGTTGGCGAAGACCGTGTCGCCGAGCAGCGTCTCGGCCAGCACATTGGCATTGACCGTCGCCATGTTACCCTGGCCGATGACGCGCTCGATGGCGCGCAGGCGCGTGCGGCTGGCGAGATCCGCATCGCGGAAGCGCACCACGTCGCCGGTTGGCATCTCGGCCGTGTTCATCACGGCCCGCGTGCCGTGTCGATAGGTGCCGGAAGCCTTGGGCGAGGAGCTGACCACAAGATCGCAGCCGATGAGCGCATCCGCCGCACCCTGGTCGATGCGCACTTGGTTCAGCTCGCCGGGATTGGTGGCGATGCGCAGATAGCTCAGCACCGGCCCGAACTTCTGCGCGAAGCCCGTGAAGTCGAGCACCGACACGCCGCGGCCTTCAAGATGTGCCGACATACTGATGAGTGCGCCAATCGTGACGACGCCCGTGCCGCCGACGCCGGTAACGAGCAGATCGAACGGCTTGTCGAGCGCAGGAAGAACGGGTGAGGGGAGCGAGGCGGCCCTGGCGTGCGCATCGAAACCGGATGTGGTCTTCGCTTTGCGCGTCGCGCCTTCCACCGTCACGAAGCTCGGGCAGAATCCCTCGAGGCAGGAAAAGTCCTTGTTGCAGGTGGAGAGGTTGATCTTGCGCTTGCGCCCGAAGGGCGTCTCCTTCGGCTCGACGCTCAGGCAGTTCGACGCCACCGAGCAATCGCCGCAGCCCTCGCAGACGAGATCATTGATCATGGCGAAGCGCTTGGGATCCTCCATCTGGCCGCGCTTGCGGCGGCGGCGCTTCTCGGTCGCGCAGGTCTGCTCGTAGATCAGCACCGTGACACCTGAGATGTCGCGCAATTCCTTCTGCACCCCGTCGAGGTCCTCGCGGGGGTGGATCGTCACGCCTTTCGGCAGATCGGCAGGAATGAATTTGTCAGGATCGTCCGACACGAGCGCGATGCGCTCAACACCTTCCGCGCGTACGCTGTGGGCAATGGCATAGACGCTGATCGGCCCATCCACCGGCTGGCCGCCGGTCATGGCGACCGCGTCGTTGAACAGGATCTTGTAGGTGATGTTGGCCCCCGCCGCGATAGCCTGCCGGATCGCCATGGAGCCCGAATGGTAATAGGTGCCCTCGCCGAGATTCTGGAAGATGTGGCCCTGGCCGGTGAACTTGGACGAGGCCGCCCAGTTCACGCCTTCGCCACCCATCTGGATCAGCGACGAGGTCTCGCGATCCATCCAGCTCGCCATGAAATGGCAGCCGATGCCCGCGAGCGCTTTTGATCCTTCCGCCACCTTGGTCGAGGTGTTGTGCGGGCAGCCGGAGCAGAAATAGGGCGTGCGCGTCGCGCCCGGAACAGTGATCACGCGCTCCGGATCCGGCGACAGGGCGGCCACGCGCTGGGCAAGGTTGAGATCGGCGAAGATGGGATCGAGGCGCTTGGCCAGAACGCCGGCGAGGAAGCGCGGGGTGAGTTCGCCCGTCCACGGAATGAGCCGCTCGCCGGTCTCGTCGTGCTTGCCGACCATGCGCTCCGGCTTGGAGCCGGGATAGTCGTAAAAGTATTCCTTGAACTGGCTCTCGATGATGCCGCGCTTTTCCTCGACCACGAGGATCTCGCGCTTGCCTTTCACGAATTCCATGGCGTCGTGCAGCGGCAGCGGCCACACCATGCCGACCTTGTAGATGTCGATGCCATGCCGGCGGCAGGCGACCTCGTCGAGGCCGATGAGGCGCAGGGCTTCCATCAGGTCGAGATGCGCCTTGCCGGCCGTGACGATGCCGTAGGAGGCATCGCGAATGTCGTAGATGCGCCGGTCGATCGGGTTGGCCTTGGCGAAGGCATAGACGGCGTGCTTCTTCGCCTCCATGCGCTCCTCGATCTGCGGCCCCGGCAGATCCGGCCAGCGATAATGCAGGCCTCCCGGAGGCGGCGTGAATTCGGGTTCGCTGAACCGGCGCGGCGGGTGCAGCTCGACGGAGAGGCCGGATTCCACGATCTCCGACACGGCCTTGAAGCCGACCCACATGCCGGTGAAGCGACTCAGCGCATAGCCGTATTCGCCGAACTCGAGATACTCGGCGACGCTCGCGGGATGGAGCGTCGGCATGAACCAGCTCATGAACGCGACATCGGATTGGTGCGGCATCGACGAGGACACGCAGCCATGGTCGTCGCCCGCCACCACCAGCACGCCGCCATGGGGCGAGGAGCCATAGGCGTTGCCGTGCTTCAGCGCATCGCCGGAGCGGTCGACGCCGGGGCCCTTGCCGTACCAGAGGCCGAAAACGCCCTCGACCTGCCTGTTCGGATCGGTCTCCACCTGCTGCGAGCCCAGCACGGCGGTGGCCGCAAGATCCTCGTTGACGGCGGGCAGGAACTCAATCCTGTGTTCCTTCAGCTGCTCCTTCACGCGCCAGAGCTCGAGATCGACGCCGCCGAGCGGCGAGCCGCGATAGCCTGAGACAAAGCCTGCCGTGTTGAGGCCGGCCAACCGGTCGCGCTTGGCCTGATCGAGGACGATGCGGATGATGGCCTGCGTGCCGGTGAGGAACACCCGGCCGGTCTCCCGGGCGTAGCGGTCGGAGAGCCGGTAATCGTCGAGGGACGGAACGCCTGTCATCAGCCTGACCTCAAGGAGAGAGCTCTATTCTGGCTAACTATGGTAGTCCCGAACGGCTGGTAGGTGCTTTCTCTTTGTTCCTCGGTAAGGCTGGTTCGTGGTAGATGTTATATATCTTGGCGCTATATCTGGTAAAAATTACCAACAGGAGGGCGCCATGCTGGAGAAACAGGACGAGCATATTCTGGTCCAGCTGCAGAAGGAGGGGCGCACCACCAACCAGCAGCTGGCCGAGGACGTGGGCATGTCCACCTCCGCCTGCTGGCGGCGCGTTCGGGCCTTGGAAGAGGCCGGGGTGATCACCGGCTACTCGGCCTTGGTGAACCGGGAACAGGCGGGGTTCGCCACATCGGCGATCCTGCATGTGTCCCTCGAACGGCACGACGCAAAATTCGTCGATGAATTTGTTTCACGTGTAACAGAACGCGCCGAGGTGCTGGAATGCTTCGCCACGACGGGCGACGCCGATTACCACCTGCGGGTCGTGGTGCGCGACATGAAGGCTTACAACGCATTCCTCGACGAATTCATGTTCCGCCTGCCCGGCATCCGCTATGTGCGCACCAACGTGATCCTGAAGGAGATCAAGACCAGCGTGGCGCTGCCGTTCTGAATGGCGCTGATTCTATTTGCTGTCAGGCAGCAGCGCGTAGGCGAGCTGCGCGATGGCGACGGGCCGACTGTCGCCTACAGTCGTGAGCGTCACGCTGCCAAACGCCATGGTGCGCCCAAGCCGAACGACCTTCGCGTCCGCCAGCACATCCGTGCTCGCTGCAGGCCGAAGGAAGTGCGTGGTCTGATCCACCGTGGTCATGGGGCGATAGGCGCCTCCAGCCGAGGAGACCGCAAACACCATGGCGGTGTCGGCCAGACTCATGAGAGCCTGTCCGCAGACCACGCCGTTGTCGCGGCACAGCCTTTCCGAGAAGGGCATCCGCAGAACCGCGCCCTCAGGGCTGAGGCTCTCGATAGCGAGGTGGAGATCCTGGATCCAATGTGCGAAAACATCCGCGAGCATGCGCTCCGCGGTGGCTTGGTCGAACGTGGACATTGATTCCCCCAAACATTCTTCTTCTGATATCCGCTACCAGCCGTGACGATGCGGCGGATACCAGTCTTATCTCATGGTAAGTGGTATGCGCTACCAGACTTCTTCAATCACGACCGCACCGCGTTCATGGTGAGGAGATCGTAGGTCGCGACAGTCTCGCCCTTGTCGGTGGTGATCTCCACGTCCCAGCGCACCTCGCCATACTGCTCGTTGCGCGGCGACTTTGATTTCGCCGTCAACCGAACCTTGATCGTCTCGCCCGGCTGCACAGGCTTGAGGAAACGCAAGGAATCGAGGCCGTAATTGGCCAGGACCGGCCCCAGATCCGGATCGACGAAGAGCCCGGCCGCGAAGGACAAAAGCAGATAGCCATGGGCGACGCGGCCGGGGAAGAACGGATGGTCCTTCGTGGCCTCCTCGCTCATGTGGGCATAGAAGGTATCGCCGGTGAATTCGGCAAAATGCTCGATGTCCTCAAGCGTGATCGTGCGTTCCTTCGAGATGAAGGTCTGGCCGATGGCGAGATCTTCGAAATGGTAGCGGAAGGGATGCCGCCCCTCCTGAACCATCGGAGCACCTTTGATCCAGTTCTGCGTGACGCGCGACAGCATCGCGGGTGAGCCCTGCAAGGCCGTGCGCTGCATGTAATGATGCACGCCGCGCATGCCCCCGAGCTCCTCACCGCCGCCGGCGCGTCCCGGTCCGCCATGGACCATGTGCGGCATGGGCGAGCCGTGGCCGGTCTGCTCCTTGGCGCAGTCCCGGTCGATCAGCACGAGGCGGCCATGAAAGGCCCCGACGCCGAAGACAAGGTCGCATGCCACCGCAGGATCGTACGTATAGACGGAGGCAACAAGGCTGCCGTCGCCGCGATTGGCGAGGGCGATGCCCTGATCGAGACCGTCATAGCCCATGACGGTGCACACCGGGCCGAAGGCCTCGACGCTGTGCACATTGGTGGCGCGGATCGGATCAGGGCAATGCAGCAGAAGCGGAGGGATGAAGGCGCCGCGCTCGCGGTCCGCGCCCTCGACCGTAAAATTATCCTGATCGCCGACGACGATGTCAGCCTCGCTCCGCAGCTTGGCCACCTGCGCCAGCACGTCCCGACGCTGGCCGAGGCCAACGACCGGGCCCATGCGGACGTTCTCAAGCTCCGGATTGCCGACCTTAATTTTGGACAGGCGCTCGCGCAGGGCTTCGATCACGGCAGGAACATGAGCGTTCGGCGCGATGGCGCGGCGGATGGCGGTGCATTTCTGCCCAGCCTTGACCGTCATTTCCTTCGCGACCTCCTTGATGAAGAGGTCGAATTCCGGTGTGCCGGGGCCAGCATCAGGCGCAAGGATAGCAGCGTTGAGCGAGTCACGCTCCGCGATGAAGCGAACCGACTCGCGGGCGATCACCGGATGCCGCTGCAGCTTCTGGGCCGTGTCCGCCGAGCCGGTGAAGGAGACCACGTCCTGACAGGTCAGATGATCGAACAAATCGCCTGTGGACCCGACGACGCACTGGAGTACGCCCTCAGGCAGAATGCGGGACTCGGCGATCATGCGGACGAGGGCATGCGCCACGTAGGAGGTGATCGTCGCGGGCTTCGTCACCACTGGTACGCCGGCGAGGATCGCCGGAGCGAGCTTTTCGAGCATGCCCCAGCAGGGGAAATTGAAGGCGTTGATGTGGACGGCAACCCCGGCCAGGGGCGCCATCACATGCTGGCCGACGAAGCTGCCGCCCTTGGAGAGCGGCTCGACAGCGCCGTCCAGCAGGAAGGTGGAGTTGGGCAGCTCGCGACGGCCCTTGGAAGCATAGACGAAGAGCGTGCCGATGCCGCCATCCACGTCGATAAAATTGTCCGATCGCGTGGTGCCGGTCTGGTAGGAGAGCGTGTAGAGCTGCTCCTTGCGCTCTGACAGATAGATGGCAAGAGCTTTCAGAAGCTCGGCGCGCTGATGGAAGGTCAGCCGCCGCAGGTTGGGACCGCCGACCTGCCGGGCATAGGACAGCACTTCGCCCATATCGAGACCGCCGCTGGCGACCTCGGCGACCACGTCGCCCGTCACGGCGCTGCGAACCTCCGCCAGCTCCTGCCCCGGTGACATCCAACGTCCGCAAACGAAGCTTTCAAGTCTCATCTGGACACCTTCAGGAATGGAGTGACAGGCGGCTCAAGCGGAGCTGCACCCTCATCGGCATTATTAACCGACCGGTCGGTTAGTCAAGAAATTTTGGGATATTGCCTCCTGTGGCTCTGGGGTCGACAGGGGCTGAGGAAGCGTGAATAGGTTAGGGCGAAATGGGCATTAGAGGCGACGACCGCCGCGCTCTTGAAGGAACGGAGTTGGCTTGAATGGCCGCGTTTGTCGAATCCCTCCTGGATCGGTTTCACGAGCGGACACCCATCCGAGCGGGCTCGCTGATCGTGACGGTCTTTGGGGATGCGATCGTGCCGAGGGGCGGGGTCTTGTCCCTGTCTTCACTCCACGAGATCATGCGGGCCTTCCGCATCAGCGATACCCTGGTGAGGACGGCCCTGTCGCGCCTTGTGTCGGAAGGCTGGTTCGAGCGCTGGAAGGTCGGCCGCAACAGCTATTACCAACTCACGGCGCAGGGGCAGGAGGCCTTCGCCCAGGCGACGCAACGGATCTATGCCGACCCGCCCCAGACTTGGCATGGTTCCTTTGACCTCCTTCTGCGCGACAACGGCCAGGACCGGGGCACCCTGCGGGCGGAACTGTCCGAGGCCGGTTATGGCGCCCTTGGGCCGGACCTGCTCATCGCCCCTGCGGGATCCTCGGTCGGAAGGGAGGGAATCCTCCGCCTCTCGGCGAGCCCAGCGGATCTGCCGACTGCCCGGCGGCTGGCAGAGCGCGCCTGGCCCCTGGAGAGCATTGAGGGGCGCTACCGCCGCTTCGTCGATACCTATGCGGGAACTCTTCAAGCTCTCGAGAGCGGCGCCCGGTTCAGCAGCCTTGATGCCCTTCTTGTTCGCATCCTCCTGATCCACGACTACCGCCGGGCCGTTCTGAAGGACCCGTTGTTGCCCCAGGAGCTCCTCCCGACCCCCTGGGCTGGGGCGGCCGCCCGCACCCTTTGCGGCACGATCTACAAGACGCTGCTTCCCGCCGCCGAGCAGTGGATCGACAGCCACGCTCAGAACGATCAGGGCCCGCTTCCCCCTGTTGATCAGGATTTTCAGCAACGGTTTGCTGCGATCCAACCGCTCACAAAATCGCAGGCCAGCTGAAAGATATGTTACAAGAAAATCTTGAATAAACTATTTTTTGTGACATATTGAATAAGCAGCCGCCCATCCTCGAGGCATGCTGCCTGACGTCTTGCCTTTGGCGCATGGAAAATTGCTGCCTTGCGAGCGTTAACGGGCTGCAGAGGAAACGAGGCAACAAAGGTTAGGGAGAAGCGCCGTGTACGCACAGATGGTGAAGACGGGCGTCGACCACATCCAGTCCAAGGAGGAGATGTCTCCCGAGGAGCGCGCATTCCAGGACCGCGTCGATCAGAACATCAAGATCGAGCCAAAGGAGTGGATGCCGGAGGCCTACCGCAAGACTCTGATCCGGCAGATCTCCCAGCATGCCCATTCCGAGATCATCGGCATGCAGCCCGAGGGCAACTGGATAACCCGCGCGCCGACCCTGGAGCGCAAGGCCATCCTGCTCGCCAAGGTACAGGACGAGGCGGGCCATGGCCTTTATCTCTACTGCGCTGCCGAGACGCTGGGCGTGAGCCGCGACGAGCTCATGGAGCAGCTCAACAGCGGCAAGGCCAAGTATTCGAGCATCTTCAATTATCCGACGCTCACCTGGGCCGATATCGGGGCCATCGGTTGGCTCGTCGACGGGGCCGCGATCATGAATCAGGTGCCGCTGCAGCGCTGCTCCTACGGCCCATATTCCCGCGCCATGGTCCGCATCTGCAAGGAGGAGAGTTTCCACCAGCGCCAGGGCTACGACATCATGACCAAGCTCGCGCGCGGCACGCCCGAGCAGAAGGCGATGGCGCAGGATGCGCTGAACCGCTGGTGGTGGCCGTCCCTGATGATGTTCGGCCCGTCCGACGCCGAGTCGGTGCACAGCGCCCAATCCATGCGCTGGAAGATCAAGATCAACTCGAACGACGAGCTGCGCCAGAAGTTTGTCGACCAGACGGTGCCGCAAGCGGAATATCTCGGCCTTACCGTGCCCGATCCAGATCTCAAGTGGAACGCCGAGAGCGAGCACTACGATTTCGGCGAAGTCGACTGGAACGAGTTCTATCAGGTGGTCGCCGGCAATGGCCCCTGCAACCGCCAGCGCCTGCGCACGCGGGTCAAGGCCTACGAAGAGGGCCAATGGGTGCGCGAAGCCGCCGATGCCTATGCGGCTAAGAAGGCGGCGCGCGCCAAAGCCAAGGCGGCGTGAGCGGGAGAGCAACGATGACCGACAAAAAAGAATGGCCTCTCTGGGAAGTGTTCATCCGCAGCCAGCACGGACTCGCCCATCGCCATGTGGGCAGCCTGCATGCGCCCGATGCCGAGATGGCGATCATGAATGCGCGCGACGTCTATACGCGCCGCAACGAGGGCGTGAGCATCTGGGTGGTGCGCGCCTCCGACATTGCCGCGAGCTCCCCGAGCGAGAAGGGTCCGCTGTTCGATCCGGCCAACAGCAAGGTCTACCGGCACCCGACCTTCTACGAGATCCCCGAAGAGCTGGGGCATATGTGATGAGCGGGCAGGAGGTTCTCTTCGAGTATCTGCTGCGCCTTGGCGACAACGCCCTGATCCTCGGGCACCGCCTGTCGGAATGGTGCGGGCATTCGCCCGCGTTGGAAGAAGATTTGGCGCTGTCCAACGTGGCACTCGATCTCATCGGGCAGACGCAGCTTTGGTTGAACCTAGCAGGAGAGATCGAGGGCAAGGGGCGCGACGCCGACAAGCTCGCCTATCTGCGCGATGCCCGCGACTTCCGCAATCTCCTGCTCGTCGAGCAGCCCAACGGCAACTTCGCCGCCACCATGGCGCGCCAGTTTCACTTCGACGCCTGGCACTACCTGCTGCTGCGGGAACTCACGGGCTCGAAGGATGCGCGCATTGCCGAGATCGCCGCCAAAGGGCTCAAGGAGGTCACCTATCATCTCGAGCGCAGTCGTGATTGGATCCTGCGCCTCGGCGACGGAACGGAAGAGAGCCATCGCCGCATGCAGGCGGCCATCGACGACCTCTGGATGTACACGGGCGAGATGTTCGAGTCCGACGAGGTGGACCAGGCCATGATGCGCGAAGGCATCGGTCCCGATCTCGCATCCCTGCACGAGCCGTGGCTCGGCCTGATGCGGTCAACCGCCGAGGAAGCGACGCTTACCTTGCCGCAGCCCGGATGGGCGCAGCGAGGCGGCAAGCGGGGCATGCATTCCGAGCACCTCGGCTACATCCTGGCGGATCTCCAGTTCCTGCAGCGGGCCTATCCCAACGCAACGTGGTAGGAGGCGGCGATGACGGGCAGCCTGACGCGGCCGGATCTGGAGCAGATCAGAACCTGGCTGGAAGAAGTTCCCGACCCGGAAGTGCCTGCCGTCTCCGTCATGGATCTCGGCATCATCCGCGATGTGCAATGGTCCGGCGACGAACTCGTCGTAGCGATCACGCCCACCTATTCGGGTTGTCCTGCAACGAGCGTCATCGCGCTCGACATCGAGGCAGCGCTGCGAGCGAGGGGACTTGATCGCCTGCGCGTCGAGCGCCGGCTCTCGCCACCTTGGACCACGGACTGGATCAGTGAGGCTGGACGGCGCAAGCTCGAAGCCTACGGCATCGCGCCGCCAGTCGAGAGCGCGGGAGGACCGTCGGTCTTCGACCGCCTGCTGCGCAAGCCGCTGACGATCGCCTGCCCACGCTGCAAATCCGAGAACACATCGCGCATCAGCGAGTTCGGCTCGACGCCCTGCAAGGCTCAGTACCGGTGCGACGATTGCCTTGAGCCTTTCGATTACTTCAAGTGCATCTGAAACGAGCGGACGCTCCATGACAAAGTTCTACCCCGTGACCGTTGCCGATGTCAGGCGCGAGACGCGCGACGCCATCATCCTCACGCTCGACGTGCCGGATGAGCACAAGGAGGCGTTCAGCTTCTCGCCGGGGCAATACCTGACCCTGCGCACCACCATCGACGGCGACGAGGTCCGGCGGTCCTATTCCATCTGCGCAGCCCCCATGGAGGGCAGGCTGCGGGTCGGCATCAAGAAGATCGCCGGCGGCGTGTTCTCGAACTGGGTGAGCGAGCAACTGGCGCCCGGCCATGTGATCGAGGCCATGCCGCCGATGGGCAACTTTTTCGTGCCCCTCGATCGTACGCAGAAAAGGCACTTCGTGGGCTTTGCGGCGGGCAGCGGGATCACGCCGCTGCTGAGCATCATCAAGACGACGCTTCTATCCGAGCCGCAATCATCCTTCACCCTGTTCTACGGCAACCGTGCATCGAGCTCCATCATGTTTCGCGAGGAGCTGGAGGATCTCAAGAACGAGCATCTGGAGCGCTTCAGCCTCATTCATATCCTCAGCCGCGAGCAGCAGGACATCGATCTGTTCAACGGCCGCCTGACCAAGGAGAAGTGCGACCAGCTCCTGGAGCATTGGGTTGACGCGTCCACCATAGACACCGCCTTCATCTGCGGGCCGCAGGACATGATGCTGGGCGTTGCGAAAAGCCTCGAGGAGCACGGCCTCGACAAGCGCAAGATCAAGTTCGAGCTCTTCGCCACATCCACGCCAAGCCGCCGCCCGCGTACGTCCGAAGAAGAGCAGGCCAGGAACCACAAGGATCTCTGCGAGGCTACCATCGTCATCGACGGGCGCGCCCGAACCCTGTCGTTCGAGAAGGGCACCGCGTCGGTGCTCGATGCGGCCACCCAGGAAGGTCTCGAGCTTCCCTATGCCTGCAAGGGTGGCGTATGCTCCACCTGCCGGGCGATGCTGGTTGAGGGCGAGGTCGACATGGATGCAAACTTCGCCCTGGAGGATTACGAAATCGCTCGGGGCTACATCCTGACCTGCCAGAGCTATCCGGTGAGTGACAGGATCCTGGTCGATTTCGACAAGTGACCGAGGAGGTGCGCCATGGTCGATGAAGAAGGTCTTGTCGGCTTCGTGGCCGGTGGCGGCCGCCTGAGCGCACCCGACAACGTGACGCCCCGCTATCGCGCGGAGCTCATGCGCCTGATGTCGATTTTTGTCGATTCTGAGATGGCTGGCGCCTCAGGCTTTGCCGATTGCATCAATCTCGCGCCGGGGCTGAAGGAACGAATCACGGCCACGCACATCGTCCTGCAGAAACTTGATCATGCCAGGCAGGTTCTCGGACTGATGGAGCAGTTCGGGGCCAACATGGATCAGTATGTGGGTGCGCATCCCTGGTCGTCCCGTCTCGACCGCAGCGTCAATCTCGGTACGCGCCGCATGGACGGCGACATGCGGCTTAACGTGTTTCACTATCCGATCAATGGCTGGATTGATGCGGTGGTGATGAACTGCCTGATGGGGCAGGCAACCGTCGTGCAACTCGAAGAACTGACGAACGGCTCCTATCAGCCCTTTGCCGACACTCTCGCGGCCATCCTTGCCATCGAGAAACGCCATGCGGAACTTGGTGAACATGGGCTGCGGGTGGCGTTGGAGAAAGGTCACGACAGGACCGATGCCCAGGCATCCGTGAACTACTGGTATCCGCGCGTTGCCGATAGTTTCGGCAGCAGCACATCGGATCATTTCGCCCAACACCGGAAATACGGTTTGCGCCAGAAGGGCAGGGAGGTTCTTTTAGCCCGCTGGCAGGGCATCGTCCATCCGATCCTCTCAAGGTTCGGACTCGTTGCTCCGAGGGATGCATCGCATGAGATGGGTGAACAGGTCTCTTTGCAGTAATCAGCGACCTTTGCAGGCTTGTCTGTGTACTATTCCGCAGCTGTAATCCGCCGTGATGCCGATGCGGGTTCTGCATAGAGATTGCGCGTTCCGTCTACGATCAGCTGGGACACGAGCTCCGCATAATCGGCCCGCGTCACCTCTCCAGTGCTTTTGAACCAGAGATAATGCCAGTTGATCATGCCGAAGAGCGACATGGTTACAGGCTTGAGCAGCTCGGTGCCTTTCAGCTGCGGCGCGACGCCGGCCACCGCGTCAGAGAAGATTTTAACCAGCTCGCGCTCCATGGCTTTGAGCTCCGTCTGCCGGTCGGCGGGCAGCAGGCGCAGGCCGTTGATCTGCACATTGTGCTGGGCGTCTGCATCGCGGTAAGCCTCCAGCAGGGCCGCGACCAGCTCCTTGAGACGGGGCCCGGCAGCCAGATCCGGCCGGTCGGCCGCCTCCACCACTTCGAGCAATTCCTCCAGGTGAAAACGGATCATGTCGAACAGCAGTTCCTCCTTGTCCCGGTAGTAATGGTAGAGGTTCGCCTTCGAGACCCCGCAGGCCTCGGCGATCTTGCTCATGGAGGCGCGGTCATAGCCATGCTCGGCAAAGAGTTCGGCCGAGCGATCGAGGATCGCCCGGCGCTTGTCGTCGTAGTCTGTGGCGCGGGTGCGGGCCATGGGCTTGTCTATTCTTTCGGTCTGCCGTCGATCACGCGCTTCGCCTTGCCCAGCGAGCGCTCGATCCCTTCAGGGTCGAGGACGTTTACCTGAGCCGTGATGCCGATGGTATCCTTAATCGCCTGTCCCAAGCGGTCGGCGGCCGCCTTGCGGGTTTCAGGGTAGTCGGCCTCAGGCCGGATCTCGACCTTGATCTCCATATGGTCCATGCGTCCTTCGCGGGTCAGCACGATCTGGTAGTGGCCCGACAGGCTCGGGATCTGCAGGAGCTTTTCCTCAATCTGGGTGGGGAAGACGTTCACGCCCCTGATGATCATCATGTCGTCGGTGCGGCCCGTGACCTTCTCCATGCGCCGCATGGTGCGCGCGGTGCCGGGCATGAGGCGGGTCAGGTCGCGGGTGCGGTAGCGGATGACGGGCATCGCCTCCTTGGTGAGCGAGGTGAAGACGAGCTCGCCCTCCTCGCCGTCCGGCAGCACCTCGCCGGTCACCGGATGGATCACCTCGGGGTAGAAGTGATCCTCCCAGATGTGCAGGCCGTCCTTGGTCTCGATGCACTCGCAGGCAACGCCCGGACCCATGACTTCGGAGAGGCCATAGATGTCCACCGCATGGATGTCGAAGGCCTCCTCGATTTCGGCCCGCATGGCGTTCGTCCAGGGCTCCGCACCGAAGATGCCGACCTTGAGCGAGGATTGACGCGGGTCGAGACCCTGCTTGCGGAACTCGTCGAGGATCGCGAGCATGTAGGAGGGCGTGACCATGATCACATCGGGCTGGAAATCGTGGATGAGCTGCACCTGGCGCTCGGTCATGCCGCCCGACATGGGGATCACCATGCAGCCGAGGCGCTCGGCGCCGTAATGCGCGCCCAACCCGCCGGTGAAGAGGCCGTAGCCGTAGGCCACATGCACCTTCATGCCTGGACACGCGCCGCTCGCCCGGATCGAACGGGCCATCACATCGGCCCAGGTGTCGATGTCGCGCTTCGTATAGCCGACCACGGTGGGCTTGCCGGTGGTGCCCGATGAGCCGTGCACGCGGGCGATCTGATCCTGAGGCACGGCGAACATGCCGAAGGGATAATTGTCGCGCAGGTCCGCCTTGGTGGTGAAGGGAAATTTAGCGAGGTCGCTCATATCCTTGAAGTCATCCGGATGAACGCCCGCCGCGTCGAACTTCGCCCGGTAGTGCGGCACGTTCTCATAAGCATGGCGCAGGGACCAGGCGAGACGCTCGCGCTGCCACGCAGTCAGCTCGTCACGGGATGCCAGTTCGAGACGATCGAGGGAAGAGGCCTGAGGTTTGAGTTCGGACAGCTTGCGGAGCGGAATCTGATTCAAGCAAACCTCCCATTCATGTTCTTGTTGGTTCCGTCTCGTCCGCGCTCGGCGCGAGCAGCGTGCCGGGAATCGTGCGCGAGTGCCCGCGGAACTCGGCGACGACCTCGCCCTGGCCGTTGCGAATCGTCACGTCATAGATGCCGGAGCGGCCGGATCGATTGCGCTCCACCGCATGGGCCGTCAGCGTGTCGCCCCGGCGGCCGGGCTGCAGGAACGTCACGGCGCATTGCTGCGCGACAGTCCGCTGGTTGTAGGTGTTGCAGGCGAACGCAAAAGCCGAGTCGGCGAGCGTGAAGATGAAACCACCATGGCAGATGCCATGGCCGTTCGTCATGTCGAGGCGGATCGGCATCGACAAAACCGCCTCACCGGGCGCGACCCGCTCCACGACCATGCCGAGGCCCTGGCTCGCCTGATCCTCGGCCCACATGGCCTGCGCGCAGGCTTGCGCGATGTCATACGCGGCGAGGGCGGAGGAGGGCGCGTCCATCAGGCTCTTCCCGTGAATCTGGGTGTCCGCTTCTCGAAGAAGGCCATAACGCCTTCCATGTAGTCCGGTGTACGGCCGGCCCGGCCCTGCAGGTCGCGCTCCAGATCGAGCTGCCGGACGAGATCGTTCGTCTGCGAGGCGTCGAGAGCCTGCTTGATCAGCCCGAGTCCCACGGTCGGCTGCGTCGCGAAGTGCGCCGCGAGACGATGCGCTTCGTCCATGAGGCCCGTATCGTCGACCGCCTTCCAGATCATGCCCCAGGCCTCCGCCTGTTCGGCCGCAACAGGTTCGGCGAGCAGGGCGAGCGCCCGTGCGCGGGCCGTGCCGACGAGGCGCGGCAGGAACCAGGTGCCGCCGGAATCGGGAACGAGGCCGAGTTTTGCAAAGGTCTGGATGAACTTGGCCGAACGCGCCGCCAGAACGATGTCGCAGGCGAGCGCGATGTTGGCGCCGGCGCCGGCTGCAACGCCATTGACGGCGCAGACCACCGGCATCTGCAAATCGCGCAGCTTGCGCACGAGGGGATTGTAGAGACGCTCCAGTGTCGAGGAGAGATCGGGGGGCTGTCCTGGAGCGAAGACCCGGTCCGACAGATCCTGGCCGGCACAGAAGCCGCGCCCGGCGCCTGTGAGGATCAGGGCCCGGCAATCATTGTCCTCCTCCGCATCGAGCAACGCTGCCATGAGGGCCGCATGCATCGCTTCGTTGAAGGAGTTGAGGCGATCCGGCCGGTTGAGGGTGATGACGCGGTAGCCCTCACGCCTGTCCGTGAGGATGAGATCAGTCTCCACCATGGCCCTCCCGAAGTCTTCACTGATGGCAAGCGGGTGGTCTTGCGACTTGTTTACTATTGACCAACCGTTCGGTCAATTATATTGATGTTGGACAAAGGGTCAATGAGAGCATTCTCAGCTCGCACGGAGCCGCATGAGACGGGATTTTTCGAAGACCATCGGGATATGCTCACCCAAGCCTTCCAGGCTGTGCACACACACGATCGCGTAAGCGTCAGCGCCTGCTTCACCAGTAATGCTTTTCCATTCCACCGTGTTCGAGCCGCCGTGACCTGAAGGGTTGCCGGTGGGCCGATGCACTGTGCAAGAACACATAAAAACAAACGACAACAACCAGGAGGAAACGGATGAAATCACAAACGACGTTCAAGTTCATGCTGGCTGCAGGTGCGCTCAGCGTTGGCGTGTCTCACGGCGCCCATGCGCAGGATACCGTCAAGATCGGATCGGTGCTCTCGGTCACCGGCCCGTCGTCGTTCCTCGGAGAGCCTGAGGACAAGACGCTGCGGCTCTATGTCGACAAGATCAATGCGGCTGGCGGTGTTGCCGGCAAGAAGATTGAGCTCGTGATTTACGATGACGGCGGCGATGCCAACAAGGCGCGCACCTTCGCGACTCGTCTTGTCGAGGATGACGAAGTCATCGCCATGGTCGGCGGCACGACGACCGGCAGCACCATGGCGATGATCCCGGTCTTCGAGGACTCCAAGATTCCCTTCATTTCGCTCGCGGGTGCCATCGAGGTAATCGACCCTGTGCGCAAGTTCGTCTTCAAGACGCCGCATACCGATAAGATGGCCTGCGAGAAGATCTTCGAGGATCTGAAAAAACGCAATTTCACCAAGATCGGCCTGATCTCCGGCACCGACGGCTTCGGCGCTTCCATGCGGGCGCAATGCGTGAAGGTGGCGCCGAATTACGGCATGCAGATCGTAGCCGACGAAAACTATGGCCCGCGCGACAGCGATATGACCGCTCAGATCACCAAGATCAAGAACACGGCTGGCGTGCAGGCCGTGGTCAACCCGGGCTTCGGTCAGGGCCCTGCTATCGTGACCCGCAACTATGCTCAGCTCGGCATGAACAGCATCCCATTCTACCAGAGCCATGGCGTTGCCTCGAAGAGCTTCATTGATCTCGCGGGTGCTGCGGCGGAGGGCGTACGCTTGCCGGCCGCAGCGTTGCTTGTGGGCGACAAGCTGCCGGAGAGCGATCCGCAGAAGAAGGTGGTGACCGAGTACAAGCAGGCCTACGAGGGTGCCACGAAGCAGCCCGTCTCGACCTTCGGCGGGCATGCCTATGATGGTCTCTTCATTCTGGTCGAGGCCATGAAGCGCGCCAACTCCACGGATTCCGGAAAGATCCGTGATGAGATCGAAAAGACCAAAGGCTTCGTCGGAACCGGCGGCATCGTGAACATGTCGGCCACGGACCATCTCGGCCTCGATCTCTCGGCCTTCCGCATGCTTGAGATCAAGGGTGGCGACTGGAATCTGGTGGCCTCAGGCAGCTGATCCTCGCGGGTATGGACCAAACGGGAGGCGGATCTTCGGCCTCCCGTTCGTCAATCTGACGAACGTGGGACAGCATTATGGCCGAGTTCCTCCAGTTTCTCATTTCCGGTCTGACGGTGGGTGCAGTCTATGCGCTCGTCGCGCTGGGATTCACGCTGATCTACAACGCATCCGGCGTGGTGAACTTCGCCCAGGGTGAGTTCGTCATGCTCGGCGGCATGGTGACGGTATTCGCGTCGGCCGCCGGTGTGCCGCTGCCGCTGGCTGCTGTCATTGCGGTTGTGGTCGCTCTGGTGATCGGGCTGCTCCTCCATCGCCTCGCCATCGAGCCTGCCCGTGGTGCATCGGCCGTAACCCTCATTATCATCACCATCGGCGCATCGATCCTTCTCCGTGGAATAGCCGCGATCGTCTTCGACAAGCAATTCCACAAGCTCCCCGGTTTCACGGGTGAGGCGCCGATCGACATTCTTGGCGCGGCCGTCCAGCCGCAGAGCTTCTGGGTTCTCGGCGGAGCCGCAGTCGTTGTCGTAGCGCTCTACGTTTTTCTCGAGCACACGCTCCTCGGCAAGGCTGTGCTTGCAACGGCGGCCAACCGGCTGGCAGCACGGCTGGTCGGCATCAACACGACCACGATTATGGCGCTTGCCTTCGGAGGATCCGCCGCCATTGGGGCCATCGCGGGTATTCTCGTGACGCCCATCACCCTGACGAACTACGATGTCGGGACGCTGCTGGCCTTGAAAGGCTTTGCCGCTGCCATGCTTGGGGGCATGGGCAACCCGTTGGGTGCTGTCGTGGGAGGGCTTCTGCTCGGGCTGCTGGAGGCCTTCGGTGCGGGCTACCTGAGTTCCACCTACAAGGACGCCTTCGCGTTCCTGGTCATCCTCATCGTCCTGTTCGCAGCCCCGCAGGGCCTGTTCGGACGCAGAGCCGTCGAGCGGGTGTAAGAATGGGTGCTCTCCTGAACCAGCGCTATCTGACCCTTGTCATTTTGGCAGCAGTGATTGCCGTTCTTCCATTCGTCTTTCCCTCAAGCTACTATTTCCGCGTAGCGTCGCTTGTTTGGGTGTCGGCGCTGGCCGCCATCGGCCTCAATATCCTCATGGGACAGGCGGGGCAGGTCAGTCTCGGCCATGCGGCATTCTTCGGGATCGGAGCCTATGCCGTTGCCATCGGGCCGGCTCATCTTGGCATCCCGTCCTGGGCGGCGCTTCTCATGGGTGCCGTTCTCTCTGCCGTGCTCGCCTATCTGGTAGGACGCCCAATCCTGCGGCTGAGGGGGCATTACCTCGCGATTGCGACCCTCGGTCTCGGCGTTCTGGTCGCGCTCGTGATCTCGACAGAAAGCCGCTGGACTGGCGGACCGGACGGCATGCCGGTCGAGCGGCTGACCCTGTTCGGCTGGCGCGTCAGCGGATCTTACACATGGTACTGGGTGACGGGTGCTCTCCTCCTCATCGGCACTTGGATTGCACTCAACTTGGACGAGACGCCGACAGGGCGGGCTTTTCGTGCGCTGCATGACAGCGAAGTGGCAGCCCAGGTGGTGGGCGTCGATGTCGCCCGCTTCAAATTGCAGGCCTTCGTGATCGCTGCCGTCTATGCCTCGATTGCCGGTTCGGCGCTGGCCCTCATGAACGGCTTCATCAACCCGGATCAGGCAGGCTTCCTTCATTCCGTGGAACTCGTCACCATCGTGGTACTCGGTGGGCTTGGATCCATTGTCGGCAGCATCGTCGGAGCGGCCGTTCTGGTGACGCTGCCGCAGGCGCTGACGGTCTTCCACGAATACGAGCATCTCCTGCTCGGGCTCATCATCATCGTGTCCATGATCTTCATGCGCAACGGCATCGTGCCGAGCCTCTCGGGCCCGTTTCACAGGAGGGCACGGTCATGACGATCCTGACGGCTGCGGATATCGGCATCTCCTTCGGCGGCTTGAAGGCCGTCGATGGCGTGAGCTTTTCGGTGAGCCCCGGCCAGATCCTTTCGATCATCGGCCCGAACGGCGCCGGGAAGACAACGCTGTTTAACATCGTATCCGGGATCTATGCCGCAAGCCGTGGCACGATCCACTTGGCCGACGAGGATGTGACCGGTCTGTCACCCCACAAGCTGGCTGCTCGGGGGCTTTCGCGCACGTTCCAAAACCTGCAGATCTTCCAGCGCATGACCGCATGCGAGAACGTGATGGTCGGCCGCCATCTCCGCGAGAAATGCAGTCTCTTCCCGGCACTGTTCAGAACGCCATCCGTGACGCGCCAGAACCGGGAGACGCGGGCCGCCGCGCTCGATCTCCTCGCCTATGTGGGCCTGAAGGATGTGGCGGATGTGCCCGCCGGCTCGCTTCCCTATGGGGCCTGCAAGCGTCTCGAGATCGCCCGAGCCCTTGCGGCAGAGCCGCGCGTTCTGCTCCTCGACGAGCCGGCGGCCGGCTGCAATGCGGTTGAGACCGAGGAAATCGATCACCTGATCCGCCAGGTCGCCGACAGGGGTGTCGCGGTCGTGCTCGTGGAGCACGACATGAAGCTCGTGATGAAGATCTCCGACAGGATCCTGGTTCTGGAGCGAGGCAGGCCGCTGGCCGAAGGAACGCCGCGGGAGGTGCGCGTTGATCCAAAGGTCCTTGAGGCTTATCTGGGACAGCACGGCGCCCGGGAGGCTGCCCGTGCTTGAGGTGGAGAATCTGCGCAGCGCCTATGGCCGCATTGAGGTCCTGAAAGGCGTCAGCCTTGAAGTGCGTACCGGAGAGGTCGTGGCGCTCGTTGGCGCAAACGGTGCAGGAAAGACGACGCTGCTGCGCGCACTCTCCGGTGTGCAGCCGATCACAAGCGGGGAGATCCGCTTCAAAGGGCAGCGCATCGATCGCCTGCCGCCGCATCAGCGTGTGGAACTCGGCATCACCCAATCTCCTGAGGGGCGACAGGTATTCGGACCCCTCACGGTCGAAGACAACCTGAGGCTCGGGGCCTATAGGCGTCGTGACAAGGAGATCGAGCAGGATCGAGATAAGGTTATTGCCATGTTCCCGATCCTGGCCGAGAAGCGTCATCTCCTCGCTGGTGGATTGTCGGGCGGTCAGCAGCAGATGCTGGCCATCGGCCGGGCGCTCATGGGGCGCCCCAGGCTCCTGCTGCTGGATGAACCATCGCTCGGTTTATCTCCGCTCCTGGTCGATCAAATCTTGGATGCCATCGTGTCCCTGAGGAAAGACGGGATCACGGTGCTTCTCGTGGAGCAGAATGCCAGCGCCGCTTTAGCAATTGCCGACCGCGGCTATGTACTTGAGACCGGCAAGGTGGCCTATAGCGGAACAGGCTCGTCCCTGCTCGCCGACCCTCAGGTGAAAGCGGCCTATCTCGGGATTGCTTGATGCGCCGATCTGATCACTCCGACGCGGGTTCCACTGGTTCCATGCTCTGCTTCGCGAGAGCAATGGCCTCCTGGAGCACGGAGTGCTCGCCGATATGGTTAGCCAGAATGAGGACGAGGCGGCTGTTGAGCGCCGCACTGTCCTCATCCGACAACCCTCGATGCGCCTCGATCAGCGCACGATAGGTGCGATCCGGATCGGCCAAACGACTCTCAGTGATGAGCGCGGTCATGCATGGCCTCCCTCAAACCCTCGCAACCGACGCGAGGCGCTCTCAAGCAGCGAGGGCGTCCCATGACGCCAGCGTGCCGCGAGGTGCTGGTCGGGTCGCACGAGATAGGTGCTCCCGGGGCTCGCATCGAATCGTTGTGCGAAGAAACCTTGATTGTCGAAAAGATCACTCCCGATGACAAGAACCCGGGAGCCTTTGGGAGGTTGTGTTCCGTTCGGCACATGCAGGATCGTCTCCTCGCCGCCAATCGCATCCAGCAGCCAGATTGGTCGTCCATTTTGATCGTGCAGAGGAGCGTCGGGAAGAGGAGCACCGAGGCGGGCAGAGCCGGACCAGCTGTCGGCATCCGGCGTCGAAAGCGGTGTGTCGTAAGTGGATGGCATCGACAGCCTTCCCGAGTTCACCATCCGCTTGGCAAAGGAAGCATGGCGCGCGAGGGCCAGAGTGGCATCGCGGAAGCGAAGCTCCTGTGCCGAGCGTGGTGCGATGAAATCGGTTGACCGGGTCGAATGGCCGATATTCTCATCGGCCGCGGCGGAGCGTTCGAGATTATAGGATTCGATCAGGCTCTCCGGCGCTTCACCCTTGAGAACGATTGCAAGCTTCCACGCCAGATTGTCCGCGTCCTGAATGCCGGAATTCGCGCCCCGCGCGCCGAAGGGCGAGACCTGATGGGCTGCGTCTCCGACAAAGACGACGCGGCCATGCACGAAACGCTCCAGGCGACGGCACTGGAAGGTATAGACCGAGACCCATTCGAGCGAGAAATTGTCATGGCCCAGCATCTGCCTGAGCCGCGGAATCACACGTTCAGGTGCTTGCTCGGCCTTGACGTTCGCGTCGCGCCCGAGTTGCAGGTCGATGCGCCAGACATCGTCCGGTTGCTTGTGCAGGAGAGCGGAGTGACCCTCATGAAAGGGCGGGTCGAACCAGAACCAGCGCTCGGGCGGGAAATTGCCTTTCATCTTCACGTCGGCGATTAGGAACCGGTCCTCGAAGGCCTCACCCTGGAACGCCAGTCCCAGCATCCCGCGCAAGGGAGAGCGTGCCCCATCGGCGGCAACAACCCAATCTGTATCGAACTTGTAAGTGCCTTCAGGTGTCTCGACCGTGAGTGTAGCGCCATCGTTGCGATGCTTCAGGTCCACCACCTTGTTGCACCAGCGGATCTCAAGGTTCGGGAGTGCTGCAGCGCGCTCCACGAGGGCGTGCTCCAGATAATATTGCTGGAGGTTGATGAAGGCCGGCATCTTGTGCCCATCCTCGGGCAGAAGATCGAAAGCATAGAGCAGATCATTGCCCTGAAAGACCTTGCCGACCTTCCAGGTGACGCCCTTCTCAAGGCAGAGATTTCCAACACCGAGGCGGTCGAGGATCTCGAGCGTGCGCTTGGCATAGCAGATGCCGCGCGAGCCTTCGCCGATCCTGTCTGCATCGTCGAGAAGCACCACGGGGATGCGTCGCTGCGCGAGGTCGATGGCCGTGCACAGGCCGACAGGCCCTGCACCGACGATGATGACGGAATGCCGGGCAGGAGAAGCACGATCCTGATCAGGGCAGCGGTGATAGCCGTATTGATAGAGGATTTTGCGGGTATTCATGATGCGTCCCATTCCTCCATCTCGAGTCGAGCGTCAGCTCTGAAGGGCCGCCCACATCTCGCGATCCCGTTCGGCCGTCCAGATCACCGGATGGTCGATGCCCGACGCTTCATCGAAGGCACGCGAGACGTTGAAGGGAAGGCAGTGCTCATAGATGGCGAAGTTCCCGAACTTCGGATCCATAACCTCGCGGGTTGCGGCAAAGGTCTCCTTCAGCGAGCGACCCCGCACGACCGACAGTTCAGCTGCGCCGTAAAGTGTAGTGACGAAGTCGCGGGTCATAGCCGCTGCCTCGCGAACCTGCTGGCTGCCCTGCAAGGCAGCGCCGCGACCAGGTGCAATGGCGTGCGGCTGGAACTCCAGGATGGCGTCGAGCGTCAGCGGCCACTCGCGCAGATAGGCATCGCCGCAATAGCAGGCCGAGTGATACTCCACGAGGTCGCCGGTGAACATGACCTCCGCGTCCGGCACCCAGGCCACGATGTCGCCTGCAGTGTGGCCGGCTCCGAGATGAAATAGTTTCACCTCACGCTTCCCCAGGAACACCGACATGCCGCTCTCGAAGGTGAGGGTGGGCCAGGTGAGACCGGGCGGGATGCTGCTCTCGCCCTTGAACAGGCGCGGGAAGCGGCCGATTTCCGAGGCCTTGTCCTGTTCGCCGCGCTCGACGATGAGATCGTAGGTGGCGTTCGACGCAATGATGCCCTGTGCGTTGTAGGCCGATGCGCCAAGCACGCGCACGGCGTGGTAGTGCGAAAGAACCACATACTTGATCGGCTTGTCTGTCACGGATCGCACACGGGCGATCACGTCCTCGGCCATCATCGGGGTGGCCTGTGCGTCGATCACCATGCAGCCATCGTCGCCGATAATCACACCGGTATTGGGATCGCCCTCGGCGGTATAGGCGTAAAGATCCGGTCCGATCTCGGTGAAGGACACGGTCTTGTCGGACATATCTCCCGTTGAGGCGAAAGCTTTTCCCGTCATGGTGTTTTCTCCCGTCGCGGAATGCCGTCTCTGACCTGCCAAATGGAGCAAGTGCATGGCTGCATTCTTTACGGGTAGGGTAAGCGTCATCGCAGAGTCGTCAAGTTCGCAAGGGCGGCTGCGCAGGGGCGACTTCAGCGGATGTTGATAGCGAGTGGTATATTAAATCTGCGTTCTGGAACAGGATCCGGCGCCGGCGGCACAGAGGATCCCGGCCTTGCGGCGGCGAGCGCGGCCTGATCGGCGGCAGGGTTGCCGGAGCTGCGCCCGATGAACGAGCTGATAATCTGACCAGAGGAGTCGATCGTGAATACTATTTCAGCAGACCCGTTGAAACCTTGACTGCGTAGGATTTCTGGCACGCGGAAGCGACTGCGCAGCGCGGCTCTTAAACTTGCAAAATAGCGGCTGCGGGCACCAGGATCTGCCGAAGCTGCCGAGCCTCCCATGTTCTCGCGCGAGGCCGAAGCCTGTCCCTGGCGCGCCTCAGACGGAGGCTGCTGCGGCTGGGCGACCGCCCTGCGAGGAGGGTGCTTGCGCTCCACAGGCTTAGGTAGCTGCTTCTTCTCGGGGTTGAACTCAGGCTTTGGCGGGGGTGGCTGTTCAAAAGGCTTTGCGACCACCGTATCCGGCGGCAGAAGAGCTACGACAGGCTCGGGCTCCATCGCCATCTCCGCTTCGACCGGAGGTGCTTCCGTCATGTCTTGCGGCTCGTGGATCTCGGCAATCTCTTCGGGCTGCTCAGTCTTCACTTGCTCCAGCGGCACTGGTTCCGGCTCAGCCTCCGGCGCTGCGACGGCGGCCATCTCCGCAGGTGCGACCGACACCGCTTCCTCCATTGCGGGAGCAAGATCAATGGTGATCTCCTGCTCGCCCGGGGTGTCATCCTCGCTGGATCGCCAGAGCGTCAGGGCTCCCAGAACGGCCCCATGAAGGGCAAGCGCCGTGAGGAAGGCGATTCCGAGCCGGTTCGGCTCCTGCGTCGAACGGATGCTTTGTACGGACATCGGGCTTGGCTCAGGTCTTACTGGGCCGGCATTCCGCCCGGAGCCTGGGCGATGAGCGAGACCTTGCTGAAACCGGCCGCACTGACTTGCCCCATGATCTCAACGATGCGCCCGTAGGGGACAGCCCTGTCTCCGCGGACCAGTACGACCTGAGCCGGATCGGCGCTCGCAAGCGCCTTGAGCTTCGGCATCATCCCATCCGGCGTGAACGGTTCCTTGTCGAGAAACGGCCGACCCTGCTCGTCAATGCTGATGACAACAGGTGCTTTCGGTTGAGATACCTTCGCGGCTGCCGTTTTCGGCAGGTTCACCGGCACACCGACGGTCATCAGGGGTGCTGCCACCATAAAGATGATGAGCAGCACGAGCATCACGTCGACGAGTGGTGTGACGTTGATCTCGGACAGAGGCGCAATACCGAAGTCATCATCCGGTTCGCCTGTGCGGAGCGGCCCCATGCCCATTACTCGGCGGCCTCTGCGCGCAGAAGAGGCTTGCGGTCTCGCGCGAGCCGGTCACCGAGCACCGTGATGCCTGCCGTAAACAATTGCTGCAGGCGGCCGAGATCCGTCGTGAGCTTGTTGTAGGCGGTCACCGCCGGAATGGCGGCCACGAGGCCGATGGCTGTTGCGAACAACGCTTCGGCAATACCGGGAGCCACCACCGACAGGCTGGTATCCTGGCTTGCCGCGATGGCGGAGAACGAATTCATGATGCCCCAGACTGTGCCGAACAAGCCGATGAAGGGCGCAGCCGATCCTGTGGTGGCCAGGAACGGTAGTCCCACCTGGAGTTGGCGCATGTCGGCCGACAGCGCAGCCCGCATGGCCCGCTCGATCCGCTCCCGACGCTCCGCGCGGCTCTCCGACGGGTCCTGATCGCGCCAAGCCTCTTGGCCTGCAGCAATGATCCGTCCATTCGTCCCAGCGGATTGCGGGTGAAGTTTCTCGCCCGAGCGTGTGGCCCTTTCGAAGGCCCGTGCCTCGCGCCGGACGCTCCTGAAGCGCAGAAGCTTCTCGACAACTATCGTCCAGCATCCAAGCGATGCCAGGACGAGCAGGATCATGACGCCTTTGACGATCGGGTCGGCCTGCAGGAACAGTCCGACAAAGGATAGATCGTGCGGGGCAGCAGGTACGATGTCGCTCATTACAGCAATCTCATTTCGTGAACGAAACAGCGTCGATCTTGGAGGATGTTTCGAGAGCGGACAGGCACTCCTCCCGGGAATTCGCAGCACCCTCGCAGGTCATGACGTCCTTAAGGAGAACGCTTCCTAACCGTGTGCAGCTCAAGCCTGGGAAGTCGAACAGCTTGATAAGGGTCTTGCGGCCAGGCACTGAACCAACCTCGACAGCCAGCCTCTTGGCTGCAACGCCGTCTGTATCGAGAGCGAACAAATCAAGCTTCAGCGAGCGCCAGCTGTCGCCCTTCTGGTTGTTGATCAGGAAGTAGGTCCGGCAATTCTCGCCTGCAGCCTCGATCTTGTTCAGCTCGATACGCAGAGGCGAGGGTGAAGCACCTTCCTGAGCCAGAGCCGCTCCGCTTAAGGGGAGGAGCAGAGCAAGGCATTCCCATATGCCTCCTGTGGAATATCCAGGATCATTCCACGTGCTTACCTTCATGAACTCCTCCTCGTTCGTATGGACGAGCGCGCAGATACGCAGCCTCACGGATGCGAGAGAAAACTTGGCGCCTTTTGATCCACCGCTGTGAATCCATGTCCGAGCCAGCGAAGCATCCTAAAAGACGCCGTGATGGAATATCTGGGAGAAGCTATTTAGATCAAGGGGTTACGTGAAAGTCAGAGGCGTTCTAAAACAAGCGCTACTCTGTTAAGAACGGGAGCGATTTCGCTTCCTTAAAATGCCTTCAAAGTAAGTTTTTCCCGATTTCGAGCGCGCCAAGTCTGCTGGAGACCTCTCATCCATGCGCTACCGCCCATCTTCGGCGGTTCACAAAAATACCATTTTGGAAATGAACAAAGGACCGAACTGGCACTTAGTATCGAGGAGTTGCAGCGTGGGTTTCAAAGGTCACGACAAACCCTTTCCCGCCTGGTATCCATACGCTTTCGTCGGCGGGATCGCTGCTGTCGCAACAGCGCTTTATGTGCTTGGCTGACGCCATGTCGTGACAGGTGCTTCGCCTGTAGCCGTCGAAATTCACTTATTCCAGGTGGTGAGTTCAAGGGCTCGGCTACGCCCGGGGCACTGCATCCCAAAGCGAAGCGAGGCAGTACATCCGTGCCTCGTTCACTTTTGGGAGAGTGTTGATCCTTCTGGTGGATCAGCCCGAGCATGGTTGCCGGAATATGGTTAACACATCGTTAAAAGATGCTTCCCTATGGGAAGAATTGTCAGTTGATCTTTTGGAACATTCCATCTCAGGCGCCGACTGAACAAAAGCTTGGCGCCTGAGATTGGCACAAACCTGCTTTCTCAACTACCGTTCACATCACAGCGCCAACCTGCCAGGGAACGAACTCAAGGTCGCCATAACCCAGATCCTCAGACATCGTGTGCTCTCCTGAGGCTACCTTCAGCAGAACATCGAAGATCTCCTGACCCTTCTCTTCGAGGGAAACGCCATCGAGGATGTCGCCGCAATTGATATCCATGTCGTCGATCATGCGGCGATAAATGTCAGAGTTGGTGGCGAGCTTGAGAGATGGTGCAGGCTTGCAGCCGAAAGCGGATCCTCGCCCTGTGGTGAAGGCGATCAAGTTGGCACCGCCGGCCACTTGGCCCGTGGCGGCAACAGGATCGTAGCCGGGCGTGTCCATATAAACGAAGCCGTGATCCTTCACCTGCTCGGCATATTCGTACACGGCCTGAAGCGTGGAGCGTCCGCCTTTGGCTGAGGCGCCCAGAGACTTCTCGAGAATCGTTGTCAAGCCGCCTGCCTTGTTGCCCGGTGACGGATTGTTGTTCATCTCGCCGCCATTGCGCTCCGTGTAGGCCTCCCACCATCTAATCCGTGAAACCAGCTTCTCGCCGACCTCCCGGGTTGCGGCGCGGCGGGTGAGCAGATGCTCTGCGCCGTAGATCTCCGGCGTCTCGGACAGGATCGATGTCCCGCCATGGCGCACCAGCAGATCTGACGCGACGCCCAGGGCAGGATTGGCGGTGAGGCCGGAATAGCCATCGGAGCCGCCACATTGAAGAGCCAGGACCAGTTCCGAGGCGGGACGTGTCTCCCGCTGAGCCTTCGCGACGATCGGGAGCATGGCTTTCACGGCATCAGCAATGGCCTGCACGGTCTTTCGCGTGCCGCCGGTCTCTTGGATCGTCAGGGTGCGGAATGTGTCCGTCTCGGTGAGACCGTACTCCTTCTTCATGCGCCCGATCTGGAACACCTCGCAGCCCAAGCCGACCATGATCACCCCTGCAAAGTTGGGGTGGCTGGCATAACCCCACTGGGTCCGGCGCAGGATCTCGAATCCCTCGCCATAGGCCGCATGGCCGCAGCCTGTGCCGTGAACGATGGCGACGATACCGTCGATGCCGGGATAGTCGCGCAGAATTCCCGAGCGCTCCACCTCTGCTGCGGCAAACCGCGCGACTGAAGCCGAGCAGTTCACGGATGTGAGAATGCCGATATAGTTGCGGGTCCCAGTCTTGCCCGAGGCACGCCGGTATCCCTGGAAGGTGGCGCGCAGTTCGGGCGGAAGCAGGTGGTCGTCCTTTGCATCGGCACAGAAAGCATAATCCCGCTCGAAATCGTGCAGGCCCACATTGTGCTCGTGCACCCATTCGCCCGGCGCGATGTGGTTCTTGGCGAAGCCGATGATTTGGCCGAACTTCCGGATCGGCTCTCCTTCACGGATAGGTTCCACGGCCATCTTGTGGCCGCGCAGGATGCGCTCGCGCGCCGTCAGACCTGCAACTTCGGTACCTTGGTTCACGAGATCGATGGCGATGACCACGTTGTCATCAGGTGAAAGGCAGATCGTGCGTGGGGTGTTCATAGCAATCACTTTTCGAAATCAAAGGTAGCCGTTTTCCTTCAGGAATTGCGGCAGCCAAAGGACGGTTTCAGGGACAAAGGTGATGAGGAGAAGCACGAGAAGCAAGGGAACCAGCCAAGGAGCACAAGCCTTCATGCATTCCTCGAAGGTGATGTTTGCCACACGGGTGAGCACATAGAGAACCATCCCAACCGGGGGCGTCAGCAGGCCAATCATCAGGTTGAGAACCATAATGAGGCCGAAATGAACCGGATCGATGCCAAGCTTTACGGCAACTGGCAGCAGCACCGGGGTCAGAATGGTAATGGCTGCAATCGTCTCCATGAAGCAACCGACGATCAGTAGGAAGACGTTTACCAGGATCAGGAAAGTGATCGGATCCGCCGCATAGGTGATGATCCACTCACCGAGGGCGTCGGTGGTGCGGGTTGTGGTCAGCACCCAGCCGAAGATCGAAGCTCCAGCCACGATGAGAAGCACCACGGCCGTCGTCTCGACCGTGTCCATGGTGACACGGATGAACTGGCGCAGGTTCAACACCGAGTAGCGGGGCCGCTGCCCGCGCGCGGCAAGCACCATGTTGAAGCTGCGATGGATCACGGTCGACAGCAGGAGGGCGTAGGCACAGGCGAAGACGGCCGCTTCGGTGGGGGTGAACAGGCCGAAGCTCATGCCGCCGATGATGATGGCGGGGGTGAGAAGAGGCAGGAAGGCATTGACAAAGGAGCGCCCAAGGCGGACGAAATTGAACTTTGCATCGCGCCCGATCCCATAATAATGGGCGTAGAGAGCCACAGTGGCCGACATGAAGAGCGCCATGATCAAGCCAGGAACGATGCCCGCGACGAAGAGTGCATTGATCGAGGCATTGGCGACCACGCCGTAAATGACCAGCGGCAGAGACGGCGGAATGATGGGTCCGATGGTCGATGAAGCGGCAGTGAGGCCCACGGCGAACTTCGTGTCGTAGCCATGATCGCGCATGGCCTTGATCTCGATCGTTCCAAGGCCGCCTGCGTCCGCTACGGCTGTTCCCGACATTCCAGCGAAGATGACGGAACCAGCGACGTTCACGTGGCCAAGGCCGCCCTTCAGCCAGCCGACGGCTGCGACGGCGAAGTCGTAGATCTGCTTGGTGATACCGGCGGAGTTCATCAGGTTGCCGGCCATGATGAAGAAGGGAACAGCCAGCAAGGGAAATGAATCGACGCCGTTCACCATCCGGTGAATTACGGTAATCACCGGAGTTGTGATTTCGCCTGTCAGGTTTCCGATGAAGAGGAACAGCAGTGAGGATCCGGCCAATGCCACAGCGATCGGGACGCCGATGACGATCATGACCAAGAGGGCGACAAGCATCAGAGTAATGAGCATGGAGATCTCCGCCCTCAGTCGATTGTCAGGCTGTGAGCGGCATCCGCCTCACGGCGGCGTAGGCGTCGCAGAAACCGTAAGGTCGCATGCACAGTGACGCCGGCGAGTGCCCCGGAAACCGCCCAGTACAGGTAGCTTTTCGGAATATCGATAGAGACCATGTAGCCTGGAGCCAGTGCCCCAAGTTGATAGGCATACCACGCCATGGCGCCACAGAAGAGCGCGACGAGGCCGTCGACCACAACAAGGGTCCAGTGCCTGGCTTCCCGGGGAAGATAGACGAGAAGCGCCTCGACTGCGATGTGCGAGCCCTTGCGCATGGCTGTTACCGATCCGACAAAGGTGATCAGGATAAGGAAATAGCGGGCGATTTCCTCCGTCCATCCCAGCGAGTTGTTCAGGACATAACGGGTGAAGAACTGCAGAAATACGATCCCGAACAGGATCCAGAAAATAGCAAACACAATGGCATCCGACCATTTGAGGTCGGACAGATCCACATGCGCCTCCTCCTCACGCCATTGCTCGAAGAGTTCATCCATCTCCTGAAGGATGTCATCCGGCGGAGCTGTGTTGCTCCTCGCTTCGGTCATGGCAGGAGCTTGGGTGTTCTGGATTGCGGGCATACGTTCCGGCTTTTCTCAATGAGAAGGGAGAGGCTCTCTCCGCAAGAAAGAGAGCCTCGATGGTTGCGCTAGTTGGTGGTCGCCTTGATCGCCTGGAGACGGTCGTAGACTGTCTTGTCCCAGGTAGCGTCGGAGCCCATGTGCATCTTGACCACGGCTTCGCGGAACGGCGTCCGATCTACCGTCACCACGTTCTTGCCCTGTCCCTTAAACCAGGCGACCAGCTCCTTCTCCATCTTGACGATGTCGTCGGTGCATTTGTCCGCTGCTTCCTGCAGGACTTCGCTCAGAGTCTTCTGCTCGTCGGCTGAGAGGCGCTTCATCGTGCCGCCGGAAACGATGGTGAGCAGGGCATCCGTGATGTGTCCCGTCAACACGATGTTCTTTTGGACCTCATGGAACTTCTTGGCCTGGATGGTGACCAGCGGGTTCTCCTGCGCATCGACCACGCCTTGCGAGAGCGCGAGGTAAACTTCCGCGAATGCAATCGGCGTCGGGTTCGCGCCGACGGCTCTTGGGAACATGGTGTAGAGTGGCGCATCGGGCACACGGATCTTCAGCCCCTTCATGTCCTCGGGCTTTGTGATGTCCTTGTTCGCCGTCACATGCCGCTCGCCGTAATAGGTGAGGCTCACCACCCGGTGGCCCGTCTTCTTCTCATATCCCTGGCCAAGCTCCTTGAAGAGATCGGATTTCCGAAAGGCATTCCAGTGGCCGAAGTCCCGGAACATGTACGGAGCGCCGCCTATGGCGACCGGCCCGTGGGCGCGGCCGGCGAAGAGCTGGCCGGTATAGATGATGTCGACCGTACCGAGGGACAGTCCCTCGTTGATGTCGCTCTCCTTACCGAGCGACGAGGCCGGGAAGACCTCGATCGTGTATTTGCCGTTGGTCCGCTTCTTGAGCTCCTCACCGGCCCAGAGGGCCCATTTGTGGTAGGGCTCGGACGTCTCGTAGACGTGCGCCCATTTGAGCTTGGTCTGGGCGCTTGCCGGCAAAGCGGGGAGGGCGATGGTCGCGGCGGCAATGAGGCCGAAAGCTAGGCGGCGGGTCAAAGATGGCATAGGCGTTCCTCCGAAAATGCCCGGCTCTGCGGCCGATTCGTGATGATCAGTGAGCGGTGAACTCACCAGAGGCCCCCGACAAGCTGGTGGCTTTCGCCCATCGGTTGGACTAACATGTTAGAGATATGGGCGCGTTCGACAAGAGAAAATCCTACGAATTCCTGATTCCCTTGGAGCGAGGGCCACGAGGGAACACGACCGAGCAGGTCGAGCGCGCGCTTCGGTCGGCTATTGTCGATCTCGATTTCGAGCCGGGCGAGTTCATCGATAAAGGGGCTGTTTGCCTCGCCCTCGGGGTCTCCCGGTTTCCAGTGTCGGAGGCTCTTGCACGCTTAGCGGCGGAGGGGCTCGTCGAAATCCTGCCGCAGCGCGGCAGCCGGGCTGCCCGTATCCGCCTGCCGGAGATCAGGGAATCGATGCTGATCCGCCAGGCTCTCGAATGCATGGTGGCGGAAAAGGCGGCCGAGCTTCTGTCAGCGGCCGATATGGACGCCCTTCGTGAAAACCTGCGGGCCCAGCAGGAGGCCGTTGAGCGCGGAGACCGCCCTGGCTTCTATGCCCTGGATCTCGCGTTTCATACGATTCTGGTCGAGGGACTGAACCTGCCCCGCGTGGCTGCCGTCATCGATGCATCCCGTGCCAATATCGACCGGGTGCGCCGCCTCCTTTCGTCGCCTCGCCGCCATACGGTCACCCTGGCCGAGCATCGCGAGATCTTCCACGCAATTGAGACTCGGGATCCCCAAGCAGCGCACAGGGCTATGGCGGCTCATCTTGAAGAGGTCATGGAAGAGTTGGGGCGCTTCTCGGCCGAACACGCAGATGTATTCGTGCATACCTGACGCTCGACCGGCCAGATGATGGGGCTCTTTCCCCAGGCCTCATTTCCACCTCGTTGCACCTATGGCCGGATGGTGTTTCTTTCCTAGTTCTCTCCGGAGGAGAACAACCAATCATGACAACTGACGCACCTCTGTCCCTTCACGTGCCGGAACCAGCCGTTCGTCCGGGAGGCGCCCCGGATTTCTCGAATGTCAAAATTCCCAAGGCAGGAGCCGTCCCCAGGCCGAATATCGATGTAGAACCTGAGTCGATCCGGGATCTCGCCTTTTCGATCATTCGCGTTCTGAACCGGAGTGGCGAAGCCGTCGGCCCGTGGGCCGGCCTGCTGAGCGACGAGGAACTGATCGAAGGTATGCGCCACATGATGACGCTGCGGACCTTCGACGCCAGGATGCTGATCGCCCAGCGCCAGGGCAAAACATCGTTCTACATGCAGCACCTCGGAGAGGAGGCGATCAGTTGCGCCTTCCGCAGGGCGCTCTCCCCAGGAGACATGAACTTCCCGACCTATCGCCAGGCCGGCCTCCTGATCGCGGACGGCTATCCGATGGTCGACATGATGTGCCAGGTCTATTCCAATTCGCGCGATCCGTTGAAGGGGCGTCAGCTGCCTGTCATGTATTCCTCCAAGGAGCATGGCTTCTTCACGATCTCCGGCAACCTCGCGACCCAGTACATCCAGGCTGTTGGTTGGGCGATGGCCTCGGCGATCCGCAACGACACCAGGATCGCCGCAGCGTGGATCGGCGACGGGTCGACGGCCGAGTCCGATTTCCACGCCGCGCTCGTCTTCGCCTCCACCTACAAGGCGCCGGTCGTCCTCAACATCGTCAACAACCAATGGGCGATCTCAACCTTCCAGGGCATTGCCCGGGGAGGGTCGGGCACCTTCGCGGCGAGAGGCTTGGGTTTCGGCATTCCGTCCCTGCGGGTGGACGGCAACGATTATCTCGCCGTTTACGCCGTGGCAAAATGGGCCGTCGAGCGGGCTCGTCGTAATCTCGGGCCGACCCTCGTCGAGTACGTCACCTACCGGGCCGGGGCGCATTCCACATCGGACGATCCATCAGCCTATCGCCCCAAGACCGAATCCGATGCCTGGCCTCTCGGCGATCCGATCATCCGTCTGAAGAACCACCTGATCATGCGGGGCGTCTGGTCCGAGGAGCGGCACAAGCAGGCCGAGGCAGAAATTCTCGATACGGTGATCGCCGCACAGAAGGAGGCGGAGAGCTACGGCACTCTGCATGCCGGCGGGAAGCCCTCCGCGCGCGACATGTTTGACGGCGTTTATGCCGAGATGCCGCCCCATCTGCGCCGGCAGCGTCAGCAGGCGGGGGTCTGATCCATGGCACGCATGACGATGATCGAAGCCATCCGCGACGCGATGGACGTGATGATGGCGCGCGACGAGCGTGTCGTGGTTTTCGGGGAGGATGTGGGCTATTTCGGCGGTGTCTTCCGGTGCACGGCAGGACTCCAGCAGAAATACGGAAAGACCAGGTGCTTTGATGCCCCGATCAACGAAGCCGGCATCGTCGGAGCCGCCATCGGCATGGCGTCCTATGGGCTTCACCCCTGCATCGAGATTCAGTTCGCCGACTACATGTACCCGGCCTATGACCAGATCGTGTCCGAGGCAGCCCGCCTGCGGTATCGCTCAAACGGCGAGTTCACCTGTCCGCTCGTCGTCCGCATGCCGACCGGCGGCGGAATTTTCGGCGGGCAGACTCACAGCCAGAGCCCCGAAGCCCTATTCACCCATGTGTCGGGATTGAAGACCGTCGTGCCGTCGAACCCCCACGACGCCAAAGGCCTCCTGATTGCGGCCATCGAGGATCCCGATCCCGTGATCTTCCTGGAGCCGAAGCGGCTCTACAACGGTCCCTTCGACGGTCATCACGACCGCCCGATCACGCCCTGGTCTAAGCACGACCTCGGCGAGGTGCCCAGCGGCTATTTCACGTTGCCGCTCGGCAAGGCGTCAATCGTTCGAGAAGGGAAGGCCGTGACCGTGCTGGCTTACGGGACAATGGTGTATGTCGCACAGGCGGCTGCAACGGAGACGGGAATCGACGCGGAAATCATTGATTTGCGCACCCTGCTTCCTCTCGACATGGAGACCATCGTTGCTTCCGTTAGAAAGACGGGTCGCTGCGTGATCGTTCATGAGGCGACGCTTACGTCAGGATTCGGGGCTGAGCTGGCGGCACTCGTTCAAGAAGCATGCTTCTTCCAGCTCGAGGCGCCGATCGTGCGTGTGACCGGTTGGGACACGCCTTATCCGCATGCGCAGGAATGGGATTACTTCCCGGGACCTGCCCGTGTCGGTCGCGCGCTCGTTGACACAGTGGAGGCCTGACATGGGTGAGCACCTGATCAAGATGCCCGATGTGGGCGAGGGGATCGCCGAGGCCGAACTCGTCGAATGGCACGTCAAAGTCGGCGACCTCGTGCGCGAGGATGCTTTGCTTGCAGCCGTGATGACCGACAAGGCGACGGTGGAGATTCCCTCTCCCGTCGATGGGGAGGTCCTGTGGCTTGGCGCGGACATCGGAGATGTTGTCGCGATTGGATCGCCCCTGATCCGCTTGAAGACCGGAGATGAGGATGGCGTTGCCTCCGGTCACGACACATCCGATAAGGCACCTGAAGCACCGTCACGGCCGAAGGACATCGAGGCGCAGGCCGATGGCGCAGTCAAAACCTCTGATGCCGTTGTCGAGAAGCAGGCGAGGGAAGCTCCCCAGCCTCAACCTGTCGAGGTTCCACAAAGCCCGCCCGTGAGGGTACACCGCCCATCCGTCCCGCGGATGGAGGGTGATAAGCCGGTTGCCTCCCCGGCGGTTCGCCTGAGAGCCCGTGAGGCCGGGATCGACCTGAGGCAGGTTCCGGGCACCGGCCCCGCCGGCCGGATCACCCATGAGGATCTGGACGCGTTCCTCACCCACGGCCCGCAGGTCGCCAAGGCCCAGGGCTTGGTTCAGGATACATCCGTCCAGCACGTCAAAGTAATTGGGCTGCGCCGCAAGATTGCGGAGAAGATGGCGGTTGCGAAATCGCGCATCCCGCACATCACCTATGTCGAAGAGGTCGACGTGACCGCTCTCGAGGACCTGCGGACGACACTCAACGCGACCAAGCGAGCCGACAGACCGAAGCTGACCCTGTTGCCTTTCCTGATGCGCGCCATGGTCAAGGCCATCGCCGATCAGCCGCACCTGAACGCGATCTACGATGACGAGGCGGGCGTCGTTCATCAGCATGGCGGCGTGCATATCGGCATCGCCACGCAGACGGGTTCGGGTCTGATGGTTCCGATCGTCCGGCATGCGGAAGCGCGGGACATCTGGGACTGTGCCACCGAGTTGACCCGTCTGTCTGAAGCCGCAAAGGCGGGCCTCGCCACCCGAGAGGAACTGAGCGGCTCGACGATTACCATCACGTCGCTCGGCGCAATGGGCGGCATCGTCACGACACCGGTGATCAACTATCCGGAAGTTGCCATCATCGGAGTCAACAAGATCATGGTGCGGCCCATGTGGGACGGCTCGACGTTCATTCCCCGCAAGATGATGAACCTCTCCTCCAGCTTCGATCACAGGATCATCGACGGCTGGGATGCGGCGGTCTTCGTGCAGCGCATCAAAACGCTGCTGGAGACGCCAGCGATGATCTTCGTGGAGGCTTGAGGTCAATGAAGGATATCTCCTGCAAGCTCCTCGTCATCGGGGCCGGGCCGGGCGGCTATGTCTGCGCCATCCGTGCCGGACAGCTCGGTATCGACACAGTCATCGTGGAAGAGAGGAAGCCCGGTGGGACTTGCCTCAATGTAGGCTGCATCCCTTCCAAGGCGCTCATCCATGCGGCTGAGGAGTACGACCGGATCGTTCATCTGTCATCGGGAAAGAACCCGCTTGGAATCAGAACGACGAAACCCGAGATCGATCTGTCTCAGACCATCGCCTGGAAAGACACCGTCGTAGGCCGGCTGAACAGCGGCGTGTCGGGCCTTCTCAAGCGCTCCAAGGTCAAGTTGGTCCAGGGCCGGGCCCACTTTCGTGATGGGAAAACTGTCGAGGTGGAAACGGAGACAGGCCGACAGATCATCCGTGCCGAGAACGTGGTGATCGGAACCGGATCGGCTCCGGTCGAACTCTCCAGCCTGCCATTCGGCGGAACCGTCATCTCCTCGACCGAAGCGCTTTCGCTGACGGCAGTTCCGGAGAAGCTGGTAGTCGTTGGCGGCGGCTATATCGGTCTCGAGCTTGGAACAGCCTTCGCCAAGATGGGCGCTAAGGTGACTGTCGTCGAGGCGCAGGCACGCATCCTGCCGCAATACGATGCGGAACTCACCCGTCCGGTGTCCAAGAGGCTTCAAGCTCTCGGGATCGACGTCATGACCCGCGCGAAGGCCAAGGGGCTGACGAAAGCTGGCGGGGCTCTCTTAGTCGAAACCGAGAGCGGGTCCGAGGTGTCGCTTGCGGCCGACAAGATCCTTGTGACAGTGGGCCGGAGGCCTGTCACGCAAGGCTGGGGGATGGAGGAACTCGTCCTCGATATGGACGGCCCCTTCATCCGCATCGACGAGAAATGCCAGACCTCGATGCGGGGCATTTATGCCATCGGTGACGTGACGGGCGAACCGATGCTGGCCCATCGGGCCATGGCGCAGGGTGAGATGGTGGCCGAAATCATCGCAGGCCATAGCCGCGTCTGGGACAAGCGGGCCATTCCGGCGGTGTGCTTCACCGATCCTGAGATCGTCGCCGTGGGCTTGACCCCGGACGAGGCTCAGAAAGCCGGTGGTGAGATCAGGGTAGGTCATTTCCCCTTCTCGGCGAATGGCCGCGCCATGACGAAGCTCGGCGAAGAAGGCTTCGTGCGCGTCGTGGCTCGGGCGGACAACCATTTGGTTCTCGGCATCCAAGCCGTCGGGCAGGGCGTGTCCGAACTCTCCGCTGCCTTCGGCCTTGCCGTCGAGATGGGAGCCCGCCTTGAGGATATTGCCGGCACCATCCACGCGCATCCCACGCAAGGAGAGGCTTTCCAGGAGAGCGCTCTGAAATCACTGGGACGTGAACTCCATATCTGAGAGCGGCGGACGGTTCCTGACCGTCCGCCTCATCTAACCCGGAGGGGCAACCCTGTAGGCGTCGATAGCGCCCTTGCCCTTGATGAGAACAGGTCCCAGGGGAGTGGCATCGACGCGCGTGCGTATACGCTCCCAGGCTGTGGCGCTCAGATTGATGCCGCTCTGTCTGCCGTGCCCGGCAAGCCGCGCGGCGACATTCACCGTATCGCCCCAGATATCGAAGCTGAACTTCTGCCGCCCAACGACACCCGCAACAACAGGCCCAATGTGGATGCCAACGCGGACATCCCAGGGCAGTGGCAGATCACGGGCGGATGCAATGGTTGACATGGCACATTGGATGCTTGCCATCACCGGATCCGGATTGGGCAGGAGCAGGCCGGCAGTGGCGAGGAATCCATCGCCAACCGTCTTGATCTTCTCAAGGCCATGGTGCGAGGCGATCTCTTCGAAGGTCGAAGCATACACATCAAGATTCGCGACGATCTCCTCCGGCGCAAGGAGATCGCAATAGGCGGTAAATCCGACGATGTCGGCGAAGAACACGACCACATCCTCATGGCGGCGGGGCGTCACGGTTTGGGACTTCTCGAGCTCGTCGACCGCCTGCGACGGCAGAATGGCATGCAGGAGCGCCTCCGCGCGACGCCGCTGATGGTCGATCTCGGTCAGGTAGCTGAGCTCCTGATCATGCAACCTCTTCTTCTCGAGGCAGGCTCTCACGCGGGCTCTCAAAAGCGCCGGGTTGAACGGCTTGGGCAAGTAGTCCTCGGCTCCGAGTTCGATGCAGCGGACGACACTCTCGAACTCCGACAGAGCGGAAATCATCAGGACCGGGATGTCGCGCGTAGCCGAGCCCGTCTTCAGTTGCTTCAGGACTTCGTAGCCGTTGATCTCGGGCATCATGATATCCAGGAGAACGAGATCGAAGCGCTCCTGGGCAATCAGGGTGAGAGCCTCGCGCCCATTCTCGGCGGTCGCCAGATCCGTCCACCCCTCACGTTGCAACCTTCGCGTCAGCGTATACCGGTTGTCCTCATTGTCATCCACGACAAGGATGCGGACTCCAGCGCCGCTCATGACACACTCCGACCCCAGATCAGCGTGCCGGTCGTCTCAAGCAGTCTCTCGAAGACGGCCGGTTTTGTGTCATAGTAGCCGGCGTTCAGGGCCTTATTGCCCTCGATGTAGAGAGTTCCGGTCACATTCGCTCCTCGTGTTCCAGTCGTCCGAGTCGCAGACAATCGGCGATGACATCCCGCAAAGTGGCGAGAACCTCATCCCGCTCGCCGAGTTTCTTGCGCAGGATCCTTCGAATGCCGCCACTCAGGCGCCGCTGGGCTTCCTCGTCCACGTCGGCCGCCGTCAGCACGATAAGAGGAAGATGCCGCGTCTCCTCGTTTCGATGGATTTCATCGACGAACTCGAATCCGTCCATCTCCGGCATGATCAGGTCGAGGAGAATGATATCGGGCTTGACGAGCGGGAGTCGGTCCAGTGCCACCCGCCCGTTCTCGGCTTCGGCCACCTCCCACCCGTCCTCACGCAGAATCCGGGCAAGCCATCCCCGGGTGTGCGGGTCATCCTCCACAACCAGAACCCGAGAGCTGGCATGTTCGGTTCGGCAGTTGGCGAGAGCCTTCAGGAGACCCTCGCGGCTGACTGGCTTCGTCAGATAGGCTGCGGCCCCGAGGGCGTATGCCTGATTCTCCTCGTCGACGATCGTTACCATGATGACCGGGATATCCTGAAGCTCAGGATCGCGCTTCAACTGCTGGAGGGTGCTCCAGCCATCGAATTCCGGCATCAGGACATCCAGGGTAATCACTGACGGATGGATCTCACGGGCGATCTCGATGCCTTGCTGGCCGCTCTCGGCCGTCGCCACTTCGAATCCCTCACGCGTCAGGATCTGGCGCAGGATCTCCCGCGACGTCGCCTCATCATCGACGATCAGCGCGCGTCTTCCTCGCCCGAGAGGTTGCAGGATCAATGAAGGGCTTCCAGCGCTGGAGCGTCTTCTGGGAGGGCCCACCACTCCGCCCGCCGGCACTGAAACCGTGAAGGTGCTGCCGACATCCACGACGCTTTGCACGTTAATGTCGCCACCCATGACGCGACAAAGCCGGCGGCTGATGGAAAGTCCGAGCCCGGTTCCCCCGAATTTTCGTGTCGTCGTGCTGTCCGCCTGGCTGAACTCCTGGAAAAGCTTGTCGCATTGCTCTGTCGTCATGCCGATACCCGTATCCTGCACGGCGATCGTTATCGTGTCTCCTCCTCGATCCACGAATCGAGAAGCCCTTATTGTCACAACTCCGTCTTTCGTGAACTTGCAGGCATTGCTCAGCAGATTAAGCAATACCTGTCGCAGGCGTACGGGATCGGTCTGCATCCTGCCGATCTCTGGCGCGACCTCGACCTTGAGATGGTTGCGGTTCTTTCTGGCAAGAGGTTCAGCCGTCAATGAAACCTCTCTGATGAAGGCATCGAGATCGATCTCTTCCGGGTGAAGCTCCAGCTTGCCCGCCTCGATCTTGGCAAGGTCGAGAATTTCATTGATCAGTGTCAGAAGGTGCGTACCGGCATGGCGGATTCTGTCCAGCGGTTCCACCAGCGGTTCATCTCCCGTCTCCTCGGCCTCGTCCTTGAGCATCTCGGTGATGCCGATGATGGCGTTCAGCGGCGTCCTCAGCTCATGGCTCATGTTCGTGAGAAACTGACTTTTCGCCCGCGTCGCCGCCATGGCCTCATCGCGGGCAACCTCGAGCTGCGCCGCATGGTGCTTGATTGCCGTGATGTCGGTGTAGACCGCGACGGTCCCGCCTCCTGCGATCCTGCGCTCGCAAACCTGGATCCAGCGATTACCGTCGCGATGCTGGATCTCGGCCGCGACCGGATTTCTGTGCCGCGCCATCCTCTCAGCAACCCAGGTGTCGACCCGCCCTTTCGCTTCTATGATGAGACCGCGCTCCGCCGCACGCCGGATCACGGCCTCGAAGGGTGTTCCCGGTTCCATGGGAACATCGGAGCCAGGGTAAAGCAGCTCCTCGTAGCGGCTGTTGCACAGGATGAGTCGATCCTCGGCGTCGTACAGGGCAAAGCCCTCGTTGATGCTTTCGATGGCATCGATCAGCCGTTGCCGGGCGTCGGCAATCTCGCGCAGGTTCTTTTCCTCGACCTCGATCGCCGTGTCCCGGAAGACAGCGAGAGCCTTTGCCATTTGCCCGATCTCGTCTTCCCCATCCCCCGGCAAAGGTGCCCGCAGGTTGCCTCCGGCGATCGCCAGCATGCTGTTGCTCAGGCTCTGCAGCCGCGCAACGAGATTGCGATCGACGTAAAGCCAGACGATGAGCAGGGAGCTCAGAAGGCTGAGAGACACGACAGTCAGCAGAATATTGCGGCCGATGCGCTGAGCCGTCAAAACCTCGCCGCTTGCGGCACGGATGTCGGCGCGGGCCATTGTGACAAGGCCGTCGACTGCTTTCGTGAGTTGCGCGGAAAGGCCGGCATTCTCCGCAAGAACCCGTTCGGCATCCGCCAGGAGGATGAGCTCGGTCCTCCTTGCAGACAGGATGCTGTCCTGTCCGTCGGTCAATCGGGCGAAATCCGAGATACGCTGATCGAAACGGGATCGCAGACGCTGATCCGCCAACTCGGAGGCGATTTGGCGCAGGGCCGCCATGGAGCGGTTCAGAGGAAAGCTCATCACCGAGATATCGGCGAGCTTCTCGGCCAGAGACGCCTTGAGCAAGCCGTCGCTGGTCGAGGCGAATTCGAGTTGCGCCTTCTGCATCAGAAGGTTTTCAGCAATCTCCTGCACAATCACCGAAGGAGGCTGCGGGAAGCCGGCACTTGTCTGCTCGCCACGGTCTATGCGTCGAGCCGTTGCAAACTTGGCGTCCAAAACCACAAGGGCAGGGGCGATCAGGCGTTGCGCCGCGACGGTTGCATTTGACAGACGCTGGACCAACGCATCCTTTTGCGCAGCTACGGCGAGGCGTCCAGCCACGAGGCCGGCAAGTGCTGTGAGGTTGCGCCGCAATCCCGCGACGGCTGGCTCCATGGCGGTTACCGTCGCTGGATCAACCTCGCTCCGGATCTGGGCGAGCAGAGCTTCGAGACGTTCGACTTCGGCGGTAATGGTTGCAGATATCTCCTGATATTGTGCCTGCGAGCGGGCCGTAAGAAGCGTCGGCGCTGCAGCAACAATGCGTTCGGCTTGCCGTGAAAGGTCGAGAGCCACGAGAGCAGAGGGGACACGCTGTTCCGTGATCCGCTCGATCACATGGGCCATCTGGCGAAAGGCATATGTCCCAGTGGCCGCAGCCAGCACTGCGAAGGCGCTGATGCCGAGAAAAGCAAGAAGCAAGCGCCAGCGGACACTCAGGTAGAAGGGCATGCTGACAGGGGCCGAGCCCCTTCCTTATTCCAAGGGGACATATCGACCTTTCCGCCAGATGAACCATTCGAAGCCGGGTTGCCGCACATCTCCTTTGGCATCGAAGCTGACCCGCCCGAGAATGGTTTCGAACTCGTTAGAACGAAGGGCGCTTATCACCGCTTGTGGCTCAATGGAGCCGGCCTTCACAACCGCCTGAGCCCAGGCCTGAACGGCGCCGTAGCTATAGAGGGTATAGCCTTCGGGCTCGAACCCGTTTTGCCGAAAGCGCTCGACGAGAGCGGCCGCATCGGGATTTCGGCGCGGATCGCGGAATGAGGTAAAGACCGTCCCTTCGCCGGCCTCACCTGTCACCTGGATAAAGGCCTCGCTCGCTATGCTGTCACCGGACACCAGCTGAAGGTTGTAGCCTTGCTCACGTGCATTGCGGATCAGGATGGCTGCTTCCCGATAGTATCCGGCGAAATAGACAATCCGAATTCCGGCAGCCTGCAACTTCATGATGAGATTTGAGAAGTCGCTCAGGCCCGGATCGAGTTCGTCATAGAGCGTCTCGGCGCCACCGTTGTTGCGGAGGTGACGTCGGGTTTCTTCGGTCAGCCCTTTGCCGTAGACCGAGCCATCGCTGAGAATGGCAATCCTGCTGTCTTTCCCCCTTGCTGCCAGATAGGCACCCGCTATTGCGCCCTGCTGATCGTCCCTGCCGCAAATACGAAAGACGTTCGGGCGGCCCTCTTCCGTCAGGCGCGGATTGGTCGAGGCGGGCGTCATTTGGATAACCCCGGCTCTTTCATAGATGCCGGCAGCTGGAATGGAAGCGCCCGAGCATTGGTGCCCGACGACAAAGGCTACATTCTCGGCGACGAGCTTGTGGGCCGCTGCGATTGCCTGGCCGCCGTCGCAGGCGTCGTCGACAGAAATGAGTCTCAACTTCTGACCGAGCACGCCGCCGGCGGCGTTGATGTCTCCGATGGCCAGCTCTACGCCCTGTTGCTGCTGCTCGCCCTGATATGCATTGGGACCTGTAAGGGCTCCCGCCATGCCGATGAGGATCTCAGCGCCAGCCGAACCGGCATTCACCATCGCAAAGACGAGGGCTGCAGCGAGACGCAACAGTTTTCGTTCCATGGCGAGCCTCCCGCCACCGAGCTGCATCAAAGTCTTCGGAACGCTTGCCTGCTGCACAGCGGTAACATTGCTTTAAGACAACACAAGTCATTAGCTGCGAGCGATGGTCCGCGCTCCCGATTGCATCTTAATCGATTGAGTTAGCAGGGTCGATCCATGAATGGCCGCGATGCTGTCCTAACCGAAGCTATAAGGGAATACGCCACAAGGGGTGCCGGTGACGTCCATTGGGAACGAATGAGGCGTGCACAGGTCCGATTAAGCATGGCTGTGCCAGTTAGATTCTTTGGGGCTTAACTGTTGACACTGTTACATACGATATTGATGGATGGCGGACGGTCATCCATGAAGTCACATCTCTGCCGAGATCTATAAGAGCCAACATCATGAGCCAGATCCTGAGCTTGCAAAATCTTGCGAACCTACAGCCAGCTATAGCCAAGCCGGGTTATCGCCGTGCAGAGCTCCGGGCCGGGATCCTCCACATCGGCGTCGGCAACTTCCACCGCGCTCATCAGGCGGTGTATCTGGATGACCTGTTCAACGCAGGGAGAGATCGTGACTGGGCCCTCATCGGCGCCGGCATTCGCTCCGGTGACAGGGCGATGCGACAGGCGCTTGAGCCTCAGGACTGGCTCAGCACTGTGGTAGAGCTTGAGCCCGGAGCCAATCATGCTCGGGTCACGGGTGCGATGGTCGACTTCGTTCCCATTGGGGAGGATGGGCGCGCTATTGTCCAAGCCCTCGACGATCCGGCATTGCGGATCGTCTCCCTCACCATCACGGAGGGAGGATACTGCATCGATCCGGGTACGGGGGTTTTCAATCCAGAGCACCCGGATATCGTGCATGATGCTGCGCACCTGAAGACGCCCAGGAGCGCCTTCGGAGTGATCCTGGTAGCCATCAAGCGCCGCCGGGATGAAGGTCTTGCGCCCTTCACGATCATGTCGTGCGACAACATTCCTCATAACGGCCATGTCGCGAAGGAGGCCGTTGCAGGTCTTGCGGACCTCATCGATCCGTCTCTCGCAGCTTATGTGCGCGAGCAGGTAGCCTTTCCCAACAGCATGGTCGACCGGATCACGCCGGCAACCACGTACAGGGAGCGTGCTGCTCTGGTCGAGCGCTTCGGCGTGCAGGACAACTGGCCCGTTTTCTGCGAGCCGTTCCGTCAGTGGGTGCTGGAAGATCATTTCCCCTCCGGCCGCCCGTCACTGGAGGAGGTCGGCGTCACCTTTACGCCTCATGTGGCCGCATTCGAATTGATGAAGCTGCGCATTCTCAATGGCGGACATGCGGCCATTGCTTATCCTGCCGGTCTTCTGGGCATTCACTTCGTTCATGAGGCCATGAAGGATCGACTGGTGCGTTGTTTCCTCGACAAGTTGGAGATGGAGGAGATCATACCCTGCGTGCCGCCTGTGCCGGGTGTCGATCTCCAGGATTACTACCGGCTGATCGCCCGCCGCTTCAGCAATCCCGATGTCGGGGACACGATCCCGCGTCTTGCCCAGGACGGCTCCAACCGGCAGCCCAAATTCATCCTGCCCTCGACACGTGACCGGTTGAGAGACGGTGCAGATGTCACAGGGTTGGCTCTTGTGTCCGCCCTGTGGTGCCGGTACTGCGCGGGCCTGACCGATCAGGGCCGGCCGTTTGCTCTCGATGATCCGAATGCCAGCCGCCTCACGCCGGCGGCATTGGCCGCACGGGAGGACGCCTCCGCGTTCCTGAGCCTGACGGACATCTTCGGCGACCTCTCCAAGAATCCGGTCTTCCGCTCCCGGTTCGAGGCGGCGCTGAGCAGGCTCTGGCGCGAGGGCACCCGCGCAACCCTGGAGGCCTACCTCGGTGAGAGGCTCTGATACATCGAGAGCACCTGGCTTCCAATGTATCAGGAAGCTCCTGCCGGACGTCTTTCAGTCCGTGCGCATCAAGGAACGCTGGGGCGCGGGTTGATCTGCGATTGTGCGACAGGGGTCTCGTCTGCCTGAGGCGGACACAGGTTCGTCGCTTGCAAAAGCCCACTTCCGTAAGTCTTGTCACGGCCCGGCTTGCCTAAATCCATGGTGTTGCTCTCCAGAGCAGCCTCAAGGTCGGCCGGGTTCAGGGTTGCGTTGGAAGCGTGCAGGACTGCGGCAGCGGCGGAGATGAATGGCACGGCATAGGATGTGCCGCTTTTCGTCGTTCCACCTCCGCCCGGCGCGGCTACCCACAGGTCCACTCCGGGTGCCGCAAGGTCGATGTAGTCGCCCTGGGTCGCACGGCGGTAGACATCGCGGTTGTTGTCGACGGCCGTGACGGCGATCACGCCCGGGTACGCGGCCGGATAGGACGGCTCTGCGCCTGCTCCGTTGTTTCCTGCTGCCGCGATGATGGTCATGCCCTTCGCTTGTGCAGATTCAATGGCTCGCCTGAGCACCTCGTTGGGGGGGCCGGACAGGCTCATGTTGACGACGCGTACGTTTTTCTCCGCCAGCGCCTCCAGAGCCATGACGAGCGCCGTCACATCGGTCCGATCCGCCGTTCCGCCGTCGCGATAGAAGGCATCCACCGCCAAGAGGCGTGCTTCGGGCAGAAGACCAGGAGCGCCGCTCCCACTTCGTCCAACGAGAAGTGCCGCCACAGCCGTGCCGTGATCGCGCTGAGAAGGGTTGCCGCGAAGTTGTAATCCGGAAACGATCTCGATCGACTGGCCCTGCAGAGCCCCGTGCTCCTGGTCGATGCCCGTATCGATAAGGCCGATTGTTGGAACCGGACCGCATTGTTTGGCGGCCGGCAGGTTCCAGCCTACGAGAGAGACTGCCTCGCAGCCAGCGCCGGTGCAGCCTGCAGCCCCATCCGTATAGTAAAAGTGGTCAAGATCAGTGATAGCCCCTGCATCGGCGACGCGCACAGCACGCTGAGCCTGAGCCAGCGACATGCCTCTTGGCGGAACAAGCCGCACCACGCTCGCGAGAATGCCCTTGGTCTGCCTTTCGGCCTGGAAACCCTGTGCTCTTAACCTGGTGAGGCTCTCCGATGTGAGGCTGGCAGCCACGATTGAGCGTGACGCCCGTCTCGGCTTGGGAAGGGTCTGGTCTGCATCCGGCTTCGCCGTTTGGGTTTTGGCCTGTGGCGGTAAGTTAACGAGAGGGATGGAGGGCCTCGCAGCAACTGCCGCGGCCTTGCTGGGAGCGGGTGCGGCCTTGCCTGTGTGACCTACCCTTTGCGATGAATCTGGTTTGGATTTTGCGGATCGAGCAGAGTTGCTTTTCGGAGTGTTCCTGGGAGCTAAGACCCTCTCTATTGCTCTGACAGGAGCCGTCGCAACAGGACGAAGGCTGTTTGTGATCGCCCCGAGAACTCCCGGCAGCCCTCCAGGCGTCGTGGAGCGTGAAGCGCGGCTATTCCCAAATGCATTTCCTTGGGCGGATGAATTGCCTCTACCTGAGACTCCTCCGCCGTTCGAGGAATTGCTTTGGCCTGAGGATTGGGCTTGACCGCCGCTCTCGCCGCTGGCACCCCTGCCGTTGCCGTTGCCGTTGCCGTTGCCGTTGCCGTTGCCGTTGCCGTTGTTCCCAGAAGAGTTTCCGGCCCCTCCAGCATTGCCGTTCGCGCTGCCGTTGTTGCCTGAACCTCCCTGACCTCCTGCGTTGCCGCTATTACCGCGATCGGCACCGTTGCCGCTATCGCCCCGGTCACCGCCATTTCCATTGTTGCCGGAATTTCCTTGAGACCCGCCGTCTCCCTTTCCAGCTCCATTCCCGCCCTCGTTTCCACCGTTGCCATTGCCGCCGTCATTCCCAGACTTCGCCATGACTGGAACCTCGGTGAGAGCCAATCCGATGCCGTCTCCGATCCCGAATTGAACCTTGGTTGGACAGGCAATGGCAACACAGGATGCCAATACCAGCAGGGAGCGTCGTTTCGATGTCATCATCCCAGCTCGCCAATGCGCCATAAGAGAGCCCTTGTTCCCTCAGCGGCTTCTGAAGATCCACTCAACATGAGATAACAGTCAAGGCGCTAGCTTGTTTCAGAAGCGCTCAGTACTCCCGATGCTTCAATGGTGTTCAGTAACATATATATGTTTAGCCGGAAGCGAGCGATTTCCCAAACTGACGATAATTAAGAGTGTCAATATTATGAGGCTAACTATCATTTCTTTTGTTGGCATTGTTCATAAATTTCGATGAATATTAGATAGCGCTCTTGTTCATCATACGTTCATTTTAAATGCTATCCGAAAAGGTCGGTACTGAGGGTTGTTTGCTTTGAAACTACTTCGAGAGTAGCGCGTTGTCGGTTGCCGGGTGCTAATCCCGAAGCTTTACTCAGGAGTCAGATCATGTCGAAGAAGATCCTTCTCACCAGCGTCGTTCTCGCTGCTCTTGCCCCTGCAGCGGCCTTTGCACAGTCCGGTGGTGCCGCTGCGGGTGCAGCCACGGGTGCGGTTGGCGGCGCGATCGTCGGCGGGCCTGTCGGCGCGGCCGTGGGTGGCGTGACCGGTGCCATCGTGGGCGGTATTGCTGACCAGCAGCAGCCAGAGTTCCGCTCATATGTGACCACCCAGAAAGTGCCGTCCTATACCTATCGTGAAGAGGTCCGAGTAGGTGCCGTTCTCCCAGAGTCCGGCGTCACATACCATGAGGTACCGGCCGAGTATAAGGTGAAGGGCTACAAGTATACGGTGGTCAACAACACCCCCGTGCTGGTCGAGCCGAGCAGCCGTAAGGTCGTGCAGGTGATCCGCTAACGATCATCGTCACAGATGCTGAGCTTTGGGCGGCCTTCGGGCCGCCCTTCTTTTTTGCCAACGACTGTCCTGCCGCCCCCTTGGCAAACTTAACCTCCTCTTGAGGTTGGAATAAAACGACTAGCTTTCCCGTTATGGTTCTATCAGGTCACGTGGAGCAGGAATGGCAACAGCCATAGGACAGGAACTCGTGGCGCTTCTACCGAGGCTCCGACGCTTTGCTCTGGTGCTTTGCCGCTCGCAACCCCTTGCGGACGATCTTGTTCAAGGGGCCTGCGAACGCGCCCTTGCCAAAGCGGACAGTTGGACGCCAGGCACCCGGTTCGATGCATGGATGTTCCGAATTCTCCGCAATCACTGGATCGATCACCTCAGACGGATGAGAACCGAAGGCATGATGGAAGACGTGGAATCGCAGACGCAGCTGATTGGTGACCCGGGTGAAGAGCCGATTATGAGCAAGCTCGCTCTGGCAGAGGTCCAGCGGGCTATCGACAGTCTGCCGCAGGAACAGCGCGAGGTGCTTGCTCTGGTGTGTGGAGAGGATCTCACCTACCGGGAGGCTGCGGAGGTGCTGAACGTTCCTGTCGGGACTGTCATGAGCCGTCTGGCTCGGGCCAGGAAACGACTGGTCGAAATGACAGCGGCTGCCTGATGCCACATGAGATGTGAGTGGAGTAGAAAGATGTCGGAACTGCACCTCACCGATGAAATCCTGATGGCCTTTGCGGACGGAGAGCTTGATGAGCCCGTCGCGGCAGCCGTTGCCAGAGTCATGGCACTGGATCCAGCAGTCTCACGGAAGATTGTCGAATTTCAGCAGAGCCGCCGTCTGACTCGTTCAGTTTTCGCCAGCAATCTCGCTCCTGATGTTCCAACCGAACTCCGTGCGGCTGTTGCAGCGCAGATCGAGGTCTATGAAACGGCGAACAAGGCTGGCAAAAGGCCAGAACCGGCAGAGATAAGCCGTATATGGCCAGGAAGGCTTCATCCTATAAGGGTAGCCTTAGCAGCCTCTCTTGCGGCTGTCGCGGTAGCCTCAGGTTACTTCATAGGGCGGCAATCGGAGCCGGCGGCAGGACGCCTCGCTCATCTGGAAGACCCGTTTGTTCTCAAGGAACTCAGCCGCCTCGAGGCCGGGCGCGAAGTGGAGCTTCCGGTCGGACGGCTAAGGGTGATCTCAACATATCGACTTCCAAACGAGTCCCTGTGCCGCGAGTTCAGGCTGCAGTCTGCTTCCGCCACGGTCGGGGCGGTGGCCTGTCGAACAGATGGATGGAAAGTAACCTTCGCTTTGGCGGAACCTGCTAAAGGCCCCGAATATGTGCCAAGCTCAGGCAGTGACCTTGTCGACGCCTATCTCAGCAATCTTGGTGCTGGAACCCCACTGAGAGATGAGGCGGAAGCAAAAGCGCTATCCGAGCTCGGACGCTAATTCTCAGCTTACCTCAAAAGGGGTATGTTCTTTTTTTAAGCGGGTCGGAATAAACGTCGCGACCAATCCGTTCTCTGTCCTAGCACGCTAGTGATAGAGGGTAACCATGCGAGCCGCGTATCATCTGGCTATCGCCGTGTTCTCCGTGGGAGCCGTTGTAACCCCCACTGCAGGACCAAATGCAACCCATCAGGCTGGGCCGCCCCTGTCAGCAGGCCAGCAACATGCTTCTCTCGACGCCACGCGCAGCAATATCGCCGAAGTCCCCATGAGAGACGCGTCACAACGAGATGTGACCCTGGCCTCTCACCTCAGCCGGGGTGCCTTGATCGGGGAGACGCTGCCGGACGAGATCGACCTCCACCCGATTCCACGCCATGAGACCTATCGCTACGCGGTCATGAATGACCATCGGGTCATCGTGGACGCAGCTTCGCGCAGGATTGTCTACGTCGTTCGTTAGAGTCCAGCTCCTGATTGAAAGGAGCATACTTCTGCTCATTAGAAGGCGGATTGTTTCATGTCATTGCACAACTCGATAGACGATCGGCGGATCCTTCAACTGGAGGAAAAACCCAAAACAACAGTGTTCACGATCTGCGGCAATCCACTGCTGCGGATCGGTCTCGAAACCGTTCTTGCCGGCGAAGGATTCACCATCTGGCACGAAGCCATCGACGACGTGTCTATTCTACCGGAGGTTCACGATGAGAGCCACGCCCTCTTCCTCATTGATGGTGAGAGCCACAGCGATGCAGCTGTCAGCGTGGTTCAGCGCATCAAGATGCGCTTTCCCGGCGCAAGAATCGTTATTCTGGCAGAAATGTTTGAGCCCGATGCGATATCGGCGGCTTGGAAGGCTGGCGCTCACGGCTTCTGCCTCACTAACAGCCAACGTGAAATCCTCATTGGATTCCTCGAGCTTGTCATGCTCGGCGAAACGGTCTTGCCTTCCGCTTTCGTTCTGTCGATGGCTAAGCCACATGGGGATCATGCTACTCCTTCGCCGGCAGAGAATATTGAGGGATCAGAAGCATACCGATCGCCAGGCCGAAAGCTCTCGGCGCGAGAAGCGCAGATCCTAGAATATTTGAGGGAAGGGGCGCCAAACAAGGTCATTGCCCGCCAGCTTAATCTATCAGAGTCGACGGTGAAAGTTCATGTCAAGGCAATCCTGAAGAAAGTTGGGGCCTGCAATCGAACCCAGGCTGCTCTTTGGGCGAACCGTCATGTCGCAACAGATGCAGAGATTTGATCGCATATCAACAATCAAAAGGAATTTTTGATTCAGGAGGAGCTCTGCAAATACCTTCACCTGACTTAATCAGCTCTTGGCAGTATGCTGGACTTGGCGAAACTCTCGTGCCTTTCGGCAATAGCTGCGGCCAATGACCCATCGAGCCCCAGCTCGGCAATCATGAGGCTCGCTTCACGCATCTCTGCCGCGCGGCGAACGCCGTGCTGCTTCACCCGGGACGTCATCACCCTCGCGACAATTTCCCAATCCATGCCGGGATAAGATGCTTTCAAGCTCGCCAGCACGGCCGGCATGACGCCTGCCTTTTCGGAAGCAAGCGTTAAATCGACCATTAGGGCCTCCATGCCCTTGATGACGATGCTGCGGCATAGCTTCGTGGCAGAGGCCGTTCCGATCTCTGAGCTGACGGGAGTGATCCTCATCCCCAATTGGTTGAGTCGGGCTGAAGTTGCTTCGGCCGTCGCGCCGCCACTCAGAATAGGAACTTCGATCCCGACGCCTCCCACAGGAGCCATGACGGCAAACTCGATGAAAGCCGAGCCTCCCTGCCGAACCTGATCGGCCACGCTCCGCTTCGTGGCGGGCGAGACGGAATTCAGATCGATGTAAGTTTGGTGCGGCTTGAGATGAGGCGCAGCCTGCCGGGCTGCCGTAATCGCAGAATCTGCCGTGACAGCGGAGATGATGACCTCTGGCATTGCACAGGTGTCAGCTATGCTGCCCGCGGCATGAACCTTGTCACCTAACGCTTGCTGCTTCAGTCCAGGGCCTCGGTTTGGGTCGTCAAAAAGGATGTCGTAAACGGTCACGCGCACATCCGGCTTTGCCGCAAGCTGGCGCGAGAAGAGTTGCCCGACTTCCCCATAACCGATGAAGGCGATCTCAAGGCTCATGTGTTTCCACCACGCTGCGGCAGGAGAAGGGCTCCGCCCTTACTCCTCATCCTTGTATTCGACATAAACGAGGCCTGCCTTCTCCAGCGGCTCACGCATCTTGTAGAGGTCGAGGCCGAGTACGCCGGAGGCGAGCTGCTGGCGCTTGGAGCCTTCATTGGCGATGCGGGCTTCACCGGCTGCCGCCACGGCCTCCGCGTCCCGCCGCGGAACCACCAGAACACCATCATCGTCGGCAACGATTGCATCGCCGGGTTTTACGAGGGCGCCCGCGCAAACCACGGGAACGTTGACTGAGCCAAGGGTTGCCTTCACGGTTCCCTTAGCCGATATGGCACGGGACCAAACCGGAAAACCCATCTTGGTCAGGGTCCTCACATCGCGCACGCCCGCGTCGATGATGAGGCCGACCACGCCGCGCGCCTTGAGAGATGTTGCCAGCAGATCGCCGAACATCCCGTCGGTGTTGTCGGTGGTAACGCCAACAACCAGGATGTCGCCCGGTCTGCACTGCTCGACAGCCACATGGATCATCCAATTGTCGCCGGGTTGCGCCAGCACCGTGACGGCGCTGCCAGCCACCTGCGCTGCTGGCCAAATCGGCCGCATGTAGGGCTTCATCAGCCCGGAACGGCCCATAGCCTCATGGGCTGTCGCCACGCCGAGCTCCGCGAGCCTGTCAATTATGTCCTGGTTGATGCGCGGCGTGTTGGTGACGACGACAGGCTTCATGCGAGTTCCTCGACGATCTGGGGAAAGATGCGCTGATAGGCTTCGCCATAGGTCATGGCCCGCCCTGAATTGCGCCCACCCTGCATGCCGCGATTCAGAGCTACGCGGGTATAATATTCCCAAAGATGCTTCTGCGCAGCCAGGATTTCGAAGGCCTTACGCTTCGTCTCCCATACGTCGTCGATGTTAAGGATCACATTGGGCTTGTAGTTGCACTGCTCGGGCTGATGCGGTTCGAACAGGAAGACTGGTGGCGCATTGTAGGTCAAGTCTGGGTTAGGCTTGTGCCCGGCCGCCTGGGCGATGATGCGGGCCTCCTGCGCAAAACGCGTCGCCTCCGGATGATCGACATTGTAGGGATCTTCCAGGGAGTGAGTGAGCACGAAGGAAGGCTTGAGTTCCCGGTAGATGTCGACCAAGCGATCGAGCATTTCCGGAGTGGTGCGAAGCGGGTAGTCGCCCGCATCGAAAAACTCGATCTCGCCGCCCAACACGTCGGCGGCGCGCTCCGCCTCCTCACGTCGCTGGGCCTTCACTTCGGCCAGTGAAATGTCGCCTTTCTTCCAAGCCCATTGGCTCTCGCCGCGCTCGCCGAACGAGAGGCAGACGATCTTCATGCGATAGCCCTTTTTCGCATGAAGCGCGATGGCGCCGCCGGCCCGCCATACGAAGTCGCCAGGATGAGCGGTGACAACAAGTCCGGTTTTCCCAGTGGTCATAGAGGCCTCAAGAAAATGTGTTGCAAAAGGCTAAGCGGCGTCACGGCCCACTTCGGAGGGCAACGCCAATGACTCGTGCGCGAACACATGACCCTCGAAGAGCAGGCGGGCGGTGCGCAGGAGACCGGCTTTCTCAACGACGGGGCTCTCCTCAGTCCCACCCACTTCGATCACGACACTGAACTCGCCGGTGGGATGCTCGACCGAAAGGGTTTTCTCGCGTCCTGCCGGGATCTGCGCCACGCGCGATGCGGGGGAGCCCGGCAGGATGCAGGCGGTCGCGACGGTCACGGCAGCAAAGACGCCGATGGATGCGTGGCATTCGTGAGGAATGAAGCTGCGGGTGCAGATATGTCCTCCGGCCGCGGGAGGCGCTACCAATGCCATTTTCGGCACGACCTTTGATGAGACGTCGCCGAGGCCCATGCGCTTGCCGGCCTCAAGACGGATTTCCTCCAAGCGAGCCTTCAACTCCGTATCCTTGTCGAGCACATCGCGTGGTTCGTATCCCGTGCGTCCGACGGCCGAGGCCTCAATGACAACTACAGGCATACCGTTGTCGATCAGGGTCACGTCCACGCCGGCAACGCGATCCACCACGTTGCCGGTCGGCAGCAGGGATCCGCATACGGAGCCGGCAGCATCGAGGAATTCGATGGCAATGGGGGCTGCAGTACCAGGCACGCCGTCGATACGAGCATCGCCGCCATAGATCACATGACCATCGCGGGTCTGCACCTTCAACTCCGCAATCGTTCCGGTGTTGACCGTTCGCACGCGCACGCGGGTCACGGGATCAACAGCGTTCACGAGGCCGCGTTCGATGGCGAAAGGCGCGACGCCCGCGAGGATGTTGCCGCAGTTGGGCGTGATATCCACCTTCGCTTTATCAATGCCGACTTGGCCGAACAGGAAGTCGATATCGCAGTCGGGATGCTTGGACTTGGACACGATGGCGATTTTGCTCGTGAGCGGGTGAGCGCCGCCGATGCCGTCGATCTGGCGCGGATCCGGCGAACCCATCACCGACAGGAGCAACGCATCGCGGTGCGCCGGATCGGCTGGAAAGTCGTCAGCCAGGAAATAGGCACCCTTGGAGGTGCCGCCCCGAAGGATCATGCAAGGAATGCGCGGCTGAATGGTCCCTCTCCCTAGATTGGTGAATGGTTCCAGGAGGGTGCATCAGGGGGCTTTATGCAGCAAATGGTTTGTTTATGGCTTTTGATGAATTTTATTCACGTTGTTTGCGGGTTTCTTGGCGGCGCGCTTCTGCGAGGCTTGCCCCTCACCTGTGAAGACTTGGACGATGATCCTGCGGAGTTCATCGGCTAGCGGCGATAGTGGGGTGCCCCGCCGTGAAACGATGCCGAGCTGGCGCGTGATGCTTGGGTTGCGCAGAGGTACGAGCTTTAGGCCACGCTGATCGACGGATTCGAAGGCGCGGCTGGGAATTACGGTCAGAGCGACACCGGCCTTGACCAGAGCAACGGCCGTCTGGATGTGCTGAACCTCGAAGCGCCAGGTCAGTCCCTCTCGGCGGCTCCCTAAGGCATCGTCGATGATCATGCGATTTCCTGTCTGCGGGCTGATCCTGATCAGCGGTTCTTCCGTGAGATCGGACCAACTCACGTTGGGCTGGGAAGCCAGAGGGTGGTCCTCCGGACAGACTAGGGTGAAAGGGTCCTTGATCAGCATCTCGATGTCGAAATCCCAGCGATGAGCGGCAACCAGGGTGATGCCGAACGCGATGGTGCCCTCCTGAACTAGGTTGCTGATCTCGGTGGCTGAGTTGTCGTAGATCCGGAGAACCACATCGGGATGCCGTTCCTGGAAGCGGCGTAGCGCAAGGGGCAGGCGGCCCGACGCAATGGTTGGCAAACATCCGATGGACAACGTCTCCTGACGGCTGTGCCCTTCATGGCGGAGTTCGTCCAGGGAAATCGACAGGCTTTCAATGGTGGCCTTGACCTTGGGCAGCAGGTTGAGGCCGGCCTGCGTTAGAGATACCTCCCGGGTGGTGCGGGACAGGAGCTTCACCCCGAGATCCTCTTCCAGCTTGCGAATCCTGTGACTGAGCGCCGTCTGCGACAGGTTGAGATGCGCCGCCGCCAGTTGGAAGCTGCCACGTTCCGCGATGGCCACGAAGGCATGAAGGCCCAGGAAGTCGATGCGCATGAAGGATCCATAGTTCGGGCTTGCTGCTATATATGAAGCAGATTCATCAATCAGCAAAAATAAACCATTTGCTTCATTGCGGCCGCGTCAGATCTTTTAGGATGCCTAGATCTCATAATGAGGGCCAACCCGGCGAATGACGTCAGTGCCTAGGATCTCGCTATATCCCGACCTGAGGAGCCCATCGTTCAAGCTTCAGGGCGGAAACCATGATGCCCATTGCCACATTAATGGGCCTGATCGCCCCTATCCCTATGTGGCGAAGCGCCCTGATATGCTTCACACCCTGCGTGAAGGTTTTAGTATCACGCGGGCGGTCATTGAGAGAGCAATATTCCGAAGCAGTGAGGGGGATTCGTTGATTGCGGTTCATTCAGCTTCGCCTTTTGGAGTGCAACAGTGACGGCGGGGGGCGATCGTCCGACGATCCTTCTTCTGCCGGGGCTCCTTTGCGATGCGAGTGTATGGGCGGCGCAAGCCGAGGCCCTGCGCCCCTGCGCCCATGTTCTCATCACCGACTTTTCAGAGCATGACTCCCTTGAGGCCATGGCGCGGTCAGCGCTAGCGATGGTGGAGGGGCCGATCATCGCCATCGGCCATTCCATGGGCGCCCGTGTCGCCATGGAGATGGTGCATCTGGCGCCGGAGCGCATCGTAATGCTTGCCCTCATCGACACCGGGATCGATTCTCGTCGGGAGGGCGAGGAGGCCAAGCGGCAGGTACTGGTGGATCTGGCTTTTTCGGAGGGTATGGGCGCTCTCGCCGACCGATGGCTCCCGCCCATGGTCCATGCGGATCGGATGGAGGATCGGGCGCTTCTTTCTCCTCTTAAGGAGATGGTGGTGCGGGCAACTCCTGAGCAGCATCAGCGGCAGATTCGGGCGCTTCTCAACCGCCCAAACTTGGTGCCGCGTCTTGCACATATCAAATGTCCAACCCTGGTCATGGTTGGCCGCCAGGATCGCTGGAGCCCGCTCGCACAGCATGAGGAGATGGCGACCCAGATTCCCGATGCGGAACTGGTGATCATCGAAGACAGCGGTCACATGACCCTGCTCGAGCAGCCGGAGCAGGTATCTAACGCTCTGTTGCGCTGGCTGGGCTTTGAGAACAAGCTTGCAGGCGCGCACGGCGCTGCAGCGATGGAGAGCCGACATCATGGATGAGAAGCCAGGGCAGGATCGCATTCCCGATACGCCGCTCTTCGACCGCAAGCGTTCGCTGGGCGGATACCGCATCAACAAGATGGCCATGGGCTTGAGCAGGCCTGAAAACCGCGAGGCCTTCAAGCAGGATGAAAGCGCCTATCTCGACCGCTTTAGTCTGACGCTGGAAGAGAAGGAGGCTGTCATGACGCGCAATTGGCGCGAGATGGTACGGCTTGGCGGCAATCTCTTCTTCATTCTCAAGATTTCCGCCGTCGACCCTGTCCGCATCACCGAGATCGGCGCCCATCAGGCGGGCATGGAGCACGACGATTTCCTGCGCAACCGTTTAGGGAAGAATGTGTAATGGCGAAGCTCATCGGTGGATTGGGGACGTCCCACGTTCCCTCAATCGGGGCAGCGATCGACAAAGGTTTGCGCGACACGCCGGATTGGAAGCCATTCTTCGACGGATACATTCCGGGACAGGAATGGGTGAAGGAGCATAAGCCCGATGTAGCGGTCGTGATCTTTAACGACCATGGCAATTCCTTCTTCCTCGACAAGGTGCCGACTTTCGCGGTTGGTTGTGCCGAGGAATATCGCCCGGTCGACGAGGGTTGGGGCCCCCGCGCAATCTCACCTTTCAGAGGAGCTGTCGATTTCTCTTGGCACTTCATCGACACCCTGATCGAGAACCGGTTCGACCCGATGATCTGCCAGGAGATCGAGGTGGATCACGGCATTCAGGTGCCGATGGAGCTGTTCTGGGGCCGCCCCGCCGAGTGGCCGGTACGGGTGGTGCCGATCTTCGTCAACGTGATCCAATACCCGATCCCGCTTCCGAGCCGCTGCTACGAGATGGGCCGCGTTCTGCGGCAGGCCATCGAGAGCTACCCGGGTGATGAGCGCTTCGTCATTCTCGGCACGGGTGGCCTGTCCCACCAGCTTCAGGGAGCCCGTGCGGGGTTTGTGAACCCGGAGGCTGATCGAGCCTTCCTGAATGACATCGCCACCGATCCCGACAGGCTCGCGAACATGTCACGGGAGCAATATGTCGAGATGTTCGGCAGTGAGGGGGCGGAACTGATGATGTGGCTTGTCATGCGTGGCGCCATGGATCGTGACGTGGTGGTGCGTCACAAGCATTATTTCGTCCCCGCTTCCATGACAGGAGCCGGCATGATCGTGATGGAGAACAAGGCAGCTGCCTCTCCGGCCGTGGCGGCATAGCGCCATGTATTGGCTCATGATCTGCCGCCATAAGCCAGGCGTGGCGGACCTGCGCGAACAGCACAGAGATGCGCATCGCCAGCACGTTGCCACAGGTGGAGGCGGTCTCGCTCGGGTGCTGATCGGCAGTGCCTTGACGGAGGATGATGCCGAGACGCCGCTGGGAAATTTCGGGATCCTTAAGGCTCCGACGCGGGAAGCTGCTCAGACTTTCGCTGAGAACGATCCTTATGCTCGCGCCGGTCTCATCGAATCCATCGAGATCACGGCTCTAGCCTCACGGTTCCAGGCCCATCGGATTGATCCCATGACACAGTAGTGACGGCAACATGAAGCCGGGTCGTCAAGAACTCGGATCATAATATTTATCAGGAGGAAGCGGATGAAAAGAAGAACATTGTTGAGGGCTGCGGGGGTAGCCGCGAGCACGCTGGCTCTTGGCGGTGCAGCGTTGGCGCAGGAGACGGTGAAGATCGGTCTCATTCTGCCGATGACGGGGCCGTTCGCCTCGACGGGTCGGCAGATCGAAGCGGCCGCCAAGCTGTATATGCAGCAGAAGGGCGACACGGTGGCGGGCAAGACGATCCAGCTCATCGTGAAGGACGACACCGGCGTGGCGGACGTGACCAAGCGCTTGGCCCAGGAGCTGATCGTCAACGACAAGATCAGCGTCATGGCCGGCTTCGGCCTCACCCCGCTGGCACTTGCCTCAGGTCCATTGGCGACACAGGGCAAGGTTCCTGCGGTGGTGATGGCAGCGGCGACCTCAACGATCACGGAAGCCTCACCCTTCATCGTGCGCACCAGCTTCACGGCGGCGCAAGCCACCGTTCCTCTTGCTGATTGGGCTGCTAAAAACGGTCTCAAGAAGGTCGTTACCCTGGTGTCGGATTACGGTCCGGGTATCGACGTGGAAAAATCCTTCACGGAAGTCTTCACCAAGGCCGGCGGTCAGGTTGAGAACCTACGTGTGCCGCTGGCGAACCCCGACTTCTCGCCCTTCCTGCAGAAGGTCGCCGATGCCAAACCCGACGCGCTCTTGGCCTTCGTGCCCTCAGGTGTGGGCGCGCAGTTCATGAAGCAGTTCGTGGAGCGCGGTCTCGATAAGAGTGGCATTCGTCTTCTCGCGGAAGGAAGCGTGACGGACGATGATCTGCTCAACAACATTGGGGACGTGGCGCTGGGTACCATTACGAGCCACCACTATTCCGCATCTCACGACAGCCCGGAGAACAAGGCGTTCGTGGAAGCCTTCAAGAAGGCGAACCCGAACATGCGGCCGAACTTCATGGCGGTAGGCGGCTATGACGGCATGCACCTGATCTACGAGGGCCTGAAGAAGACCAACGGTCAAGGCGGTCAGGCGCTGATCGATGCCATGAAGGGCCTAAGCTGGACCAGCCCGCGCGGACCGGTGTCCATCGACCCGCAGACCCGCGACATCGTGCAGAACATCTATGTGCGCAAGGTGGAGCGCAAGGACGGGGAGCTCTACAATGTGGAGTTTGCCACGATCCCGAACGTCAAGGATCCGGTCAAGGCCGCCAAGGCCAATTGATCTCAACAAAATCAAAAAGCGCTGCACTGACCTGTAGCGCTTTTCTGTTATGTATACACCGTTATTCGTATCCATCATATTTTTGCTCTGCAGCAACGGAATTTGGTCATAATAGCCATTCGTATAATTGTTCCGAACACGATGCTGTATACATTCTGCATTCGAGGAGGAAGACGATGACAGAAGCGCGCCTGTTCCCGCTGAATGCTTGGTATGCCGCGGCCTGGAGCCATGAGATCAAACATGAGCTGGCGGCGCGAACGATCTGCAACAAGGATATGGTGCTCTACCGCCGCTCTGACGGTCAGGTGACCGCGCTTGAGGATGCGTGCTGGCATCGGCTGTTGCCGCTCTCCATGGGCCACCTCAAGGGGGACGAAGTGGTCTGCGGATATCATGGGCTTGTCTTCAACGCTGCCGGACGTTGCACCTACATGCCGGCGCAAAAGACCATCAATCCATCGGCCTGCGTGCGCGCATATCCGGTGTCCGAGCGTCATCGCCTCATCTGGGTTTGGCTCGGCGATCCTGCGCTTGCCGATCCCGATAAGATTCCTGATTTCCATTGGAATGATGGCACCGAGTGGGTCGGCGAAGGCGGCACGTTCTACAGCCTGAAATGCGACTACCGCCTCGTGATCGACAACCTCATGGACCTGACGCACGAGACCTATGTCCATGCCGGCAGCATCGGCGACGAAGCGATTACCAGTGCGCCCTTCGACGTCACCCATACGGATCGCACCGCGACCGTGACCCGGTGGATGACCAATATCGAGCCGCCGCCGTTCTGGGCCAAGCAGCTCAACAGGCCCGGTGAGCATGTGGACCGGTGGCAGATCATCTATTTCCAGGCGCCCTCGACGGTGGTTGGTGACGTGGGCGTGGCCGTGACCGGAACGGGCGCGCCGCAGGGGGATCGCTCCCAGGGTGTTAATGGTGCATTTCTGGCAGCTATTACCCCTGAGACTGATAGGAGCTGCCACTACTTCTGGAACTTCGTGCGAACCTTCCGCACGGACGATGAGCAACTCACGAAGGACATCAACAAGGCCCATGTGAATGAGGGCAAGGGCGTTTACGATCAGGATCACGTGGTGCTCGAGGCCCAGCAGTTGGCCATCGACAAGAACCCGCGGCTGCCCTTCTACAACCTCAACATCGATGCCGGCGCTCTCTGGGCTCGCAAACTGATCGACGCGATGCTCGAAGCCGAGCATGGCCTGCCGACTCATGTGCCCAGCGAGGCGGCCGAGTAGGTTTGCCATGAGCAAGCAGGTCGAATGGCGCAAAGGGACCTTGCGCTCGGTGCGGGACCTTACCCCGGACATCCGGCTCTTCGAGATCGAGCCGGAGGGTGAGTTCGTCGTTCCGACGCCGGGAAGTCACATCAACGTGGGAGTGCAGATCGGGGAGCGGGCGGATGTCCGTTCCTACTCGGTCGTCGGGGCCTGTACCGATGGGCTTTACAGGATCGCCGTCAAGCGATTGCCCGACAGCCGCGGCGGGTCGCTCTACATGTGGAGCCTCTCGCCCGGAGCCAAGCTCAGCATCTCGACCCCAGGCAATCACTTCGATCTCAGCTTGGGGCGACCGGAATATCTCCTTCTCGCAGGCGGCATCGGCATCACGCCGATCTACACGATGGCGCTCGCACTGGCGCATGCTGAAGCGAATTTCCGTGTGCTCTACGCCTGCCGGAGCCGCCAGGATATGGCCCTCGCGGAAGAAATGCGGGCGGAGGTCGCCGATCGGCTGCAGATGTTCCTCGACGAGGAGAGCGCCCGTGTCGACCTGGACGCGGAGATCGCTCGGCTTGCACCCGGGGGCGAGCTCTATGTCTGCGGTCCCATCGGCATGCTGGAGGCGGCCAAGCGCGCTTGGCAGAGAAGCGGCCGGCCCGTGGACCAGCTGCGCTTCGAGACCTTCGGCAATAGCGGCCGTTTCGCCACGGAGGCCTTCAAGGTGAAGATTCCCCGGCTCGGGATGGAGGTCGAGGTTCCGCCCAACAAGACCATGCTCGATGCCCTGGAGGCTTCCGGTGTCGCCATGATTTCCGACTGCCGGCGGGGCGAATGCGGTCTCTGCGCCCTTTATATTGTCGAGACGACCGGGACGGTCGATCACCGGGACGTGTTCTTCAGCGACGAGGAGAAGGCTGAGAACAGGAAGCTGTGCACCTGCGTGTCCCGGGTGGCCGGCGGGGATATCACCATCGACACGGCTGACAGGGCCGCGTGAACGGCTTAGCTTGAGCGCGGAAGAGGGGCAGGGAAACCATGATCAAGGCGGCGGAAAATGGCAATGACCGCTCGGTGACGCAGACGGTGAAAGCGCAGCTTGCCCTGCGCGATCTCGTCCTGCGTGGCGAGCTCAATCCTGGCGAGCGCGTTTCCGAACTGCAGATGGTCGAGCGTCTCGGCGTCTCCCGAACCCCGGTCCGCATGGCGCTCGTCCGGCTCGAAGAGGAAGGCTTGCTTGAGGCCATTCCGTCCGGAGGTTTTTCCGTCAAGACCTTTTCCGAGAAGGAGGTCTTCGAGGCCATTGAAATCCGTGGAACGCTCGAAGGTCTTGCAGCGCGTCTGGCAGCGGAACGCGGCGTCAGCCGAACGGATCTCCGCAATGCATCCGATTGCCTCGATGCGATCGACGACGTCATGCGTCATGCCTCAGCCGAGATCGATCTGTTGCGCTATGTCGAGCTGAACGCCCGCTTCCACGACATTCTGATCAGCATGGCCGACAGTCAGGCACTTGCCAGGCAGCTTGAGCGGGTCAACGCCTTGCCGTTCGCCTCGCCCAGCGCCCTGGTGCCTGTCCAGTCACGCTCCCCGGAGATGAACTACATCCTCAGTGTGGCCCAGGACCAGCATCACTGCGTTCTCACCGCCATCGAGCGACGGGAAGGCGCCCGCGCCGAGGCCATCATGCGCGAGCATGCCCGGATCGCTCATCGCAATCTGGAACGAGCACTCACAAACCAAAGAGACATGGACCTGGTACCAGGTTCGGTCCTCATCAAAAGGCGCATCCGCGCGTGATAAGCAAAGGCGAAGACGCCAAACATAAAGAGGGAGAAGCATATGCGACGTCGGACATTCTTGAGCGCCGTGGGAGCGGCGGCGGTGACGCTGGCACTCGGCGGGGCGGCTTTGGCGCAGGAGACGGTGAAGATCGGGCTCATTCTGCCGATGACGGGGCCGTTTGCCTCGACGGGCCGGCAGATCGAAGCGGCGGCCAAGCTGTACATGCAGCAGAAGGGCGACACGGTGGCGGGCAAGACGATCCAGCTCATCGTGAAGGATGACACGGGCGTGGCCGACGTGACCAAGCGCTTGGCCCAGGAGCTGATCGTCAACGACAAGATCGCCGTCATGGCCGGCTTCGGCCTCACCCCGCTGGCGCTGGCACCGGCGCCGCTCGCCACGCAGGCCAAAGTTCCCCAGGTCGTCATGGCTGCCGCCACGGCCACCATTACCGAGGCTTCGCCCTTCATCGTGCGCACCAGCTTCACCCTGCCGCAGGCCACTGTGCCGATGGCCGATTGGGCTTCGCAGAACGGCATCAAGAAAGTCGTGACTCTGGTGTCCGACTACGGTCCGGGCATCGATGCAGAAAAGGCCTTTACCGGCGCCTTCACGGGCAAGGGTGGCCAGGTGGAGAATCTGCGAGTGCCGCTGGCGAATCCCGACTTCTCACCCTTCCTGCAGAAGGTGGCCGACGCTAAGCCTGATGCGCTCTTCGTGTTCGTGCCGTCCGGCATCGGCGCCCAGTTCATGAAGCAGTTCGTGGAGCGCGGCCTCGACAAGAGCGGCGTCAAGCTGATCGGACCCGGCGACGTCACGGATGACGACATCCTGAACGGCATGGGCGATGTCGCTCTCGGGGCGATCACCACCCAGCACTACTCGGCGGCTCACGACAGCCCGGAGAACAAGGCGTTCGTGGAAGCCTTCAAGAAGGCGAACCCGAACATGCGGCCGAACTTCATGGCGGTAGGCGGCTATGACGGCATGCACCTGATCTACGAGGGCCTGAAGAAGACCAACGGTCAAGGCGGTCAGGCGCTGATCGATGCCATGAAGGGCCTAAGCTGGACCAGCCCGCGCGGACCGGTGTCCATCGACCCGCAGACCCGCGACATCGTGCAGAACATCTATGTGCGCAAGGTGGAGCGCAAGGACGGGGAGCTCTACAATGTGGAGTTTGCCACGATCCCGAACGTCAAGGATCCGGTCAAGGCCGCCAAGGCCAATTGATCTCAACGGGAGAGGCGCTGTCATGAATAGCGCCTCTCACAGTTTTCGGAGAACACGGTGCTCACCATTCTCTTCGATGGCATTGCCTACGGGATGCTGCTGTTCGTGCTGGCCTGCGGGTTGGCTGTCACTCTCGGCCTGATGAACTTCGTCAACCTCGCTCATGGCGCCTTCGCCATGGCGGGCGGCTACGTCACGGCCGTGCTGATGAACCGGAGCGGCGTGCCCTTCCTGGCGACCCTGCCGCTTGCTTTCATCATTCCGGCGATCCTCGGTCTGGTGCTGGAGCGGACCCTCTACAAGCGTCTTTACACCCGCAGCCATCTCGATCAGGTGCTGTTCTCCATCGGCCTCGTCTTCATGGCGGTCGCCGCTGTCGACTACAGCTTCGGCTCGCAGCAGCAGCTGATCCAGTTGCCTGTCTGGCTCCAGGGGCGCATCGATGTGATGGGCGTTCAGGTCGGTCTCTACCGCAGCTTCATCATCGTCATCTGCGGCGCCCTTGTGGTCGCCCTGCAGCTCATCCTGACCAAGACCCGGTTCGGCAGCCGCTTACGCGCCGCAGTGGACGATCCTCGTGTGGCTCGCGGGCTTGGCATCAACGTGAGCCTGATCTTTGCCGCGACCTTCGCCTTCGGCTCCGGGCTTGCGGGCCTGGGCGGTGCGCTCGGCGCGGAAATCCTCGGGCTGGACCCGACGTTCCCCCTCAAGTTCATGATCTACTTTCTGATCGTCGTCACGGTCGGGGGCACGACAAGCATCACCGGGCCGTTTCTGGCCTCGCTCATTCTCGGCATCGCAGATGTGGCCGGCAAGTACTATGTGCCGAGCGTCGGCGCCTTCGTCATCTATACGCTGATGATCGTCGTCCTCGTTCTGCGCCCGCAAGGGCTGTTCGAACGTGCGCGCTGATCCAACAGGACCTGAACCTATGTCGACGAATATCGCCGATTACGTCAGAACCACCCTGGTCCGGAGAGGGCGATGGGGCATTAGCGAAATTGCCTTTTGGCTCATCGCCGCCGCGACCCTGTACTTCCTCCCCGAGCGCCATCTGATCCTGAACGAGATCGCGATCATCGGTCTCTTCGCGCTCTCTCTCGATCTCATCCTCGGCTATGCCGGCATTGTATCGCTCGGCCATGCGGCGTTCTTCGGGCTGGGGGCGTACGCGGCTGGAATTCTGGCCAGGGATGGGATTGCGGATCCGCTGCTGGGGCTGGGAGCAGCGGCCATCGCCGCAGCGATCTTAGGGTTCGTGACAAGCTTCCTCGTGCTGCGCGGGTCCGATCTCACCAAGCTGATGGTGACGCTGGGCGTGGCGCTCGTTCTCGGCGAGATCGCCAACCAAGCCTCCTGGCTCACGGGTGGCGCGGACGGTCTCCAGGGGATCGCTATGGGTCCCATCCTCGGCCTGTTCGAGTTCGACATCTTCGGCACCACGGCCTATGCGTACAGTCTCACGGTGACCTTCCTGCTCTTCATCATCGCACGCAGGATCGTCGTCTCGCCCTATGGCCTTTCGCTGCGCTCGATCCGTGACAACCCTTTGAAAGCCAGGGCTGTCGGCATCCCGGTCAATCGTCGCCTCGTGGCAATCTATACACTTGCGGCGGCGTATGCGGGCGTGGCCGGCGCCCTGCTGGCGCAGACCACGCAATTCGTGTCGCTCGATGTGCTCGCCTTCCACCGCTCCGCGGACGTGATGCTCGTGCTCGTGATCGGCGGCGTCGGTTATCTGTATGGCGGTCTCATCGGGGCCATCGTGTTCAAGGTGCTGCAGGACGTGATCTCGGCCTGGACGCCGCAATACTGGCAGTTCTGGATCGGCCTGATCCTGGTCATCATCGTGCTGGCCGGCCGCGAGCACCTGACGGAGCGGGTGAGAACGTTCTGGAAGGGCATGGCCGGTCGCTCGGCCAAGATCCCTGAAACGCTGCCGAAACCATCCGCCCGGGAGGTTTGATATGACCATTGCTCTCGAAACCAAAGGCCTCGTCAAACGCTTCGGCGGCCTCGTCGCGACGGATAATGTGTCGTTCAAGCTGGAGCAGGGTGCGCGCCACGCGCTGATCGGCCCGAATGGCGCCGGCAAGACGACATTCATCAACCTGCTCACCGGCGTCATCAAACCGACATCCGGGCAGATCTTCCTGGAGGGGCAGGAGATCACGGGTTTGCGTCCCGAGTTGCGGGTGCAGCGTGGGCTCGCCCGCACCTTCCAGATCAACCAGCTCTTCCCGGCCATGACCCCGCTTGAGACCATCGGCCTTGCCGTGTCCGAGCGCCTGGGTGGGGGACGGGACTGGTGGCGCGTGACGGGGAGCAAGCGGGAGATCATCCACGAGATCGTCGAGATCGCACAACGCTTTCGTCTGACCGATGTACTCGACGAGCGGACCTCCAATCTGGCCTATGGCAAGCAGAGACTTCTGGAGATCGCGGTCGCCTTTGCCTGCAAGCCCCGCGTGCTCCTTCTGGATGAGCCGGCTGCCGGCGTGCCGGAGGCGGAGCGTCACGAATTGCTGGCGACGGTGGCGGCGCTCCCGCGGGACGTTTCCGTTCTGCTGATCGAGCACGATATGGATCTGGTCTTCAGCTTCGCCGACCGCATCTCGGTCCTTGTCAATGGTGCGCTGTTCACGGAAGGCACGGTCGAACAGGTCTCGACCGATCCCCGTGTGCGCGCCGTCTATCTCGGGGAGAGCGTCGATGAGTGATCTTCTCACCCTGCAGGGCGTCTCGGCCGGTTATGGGGATGCCATCGTCATCTCGAATATCGACCTGTGCCTGAAATCCGGCGAGTCTCTCGCCGTGCTCGGCCGCAACGGCACGGGCAAGACGACGCTCCTCAACACCATCATTGGCGTGACCCGTCATCGCGGCGGCTCGATTTTGCTCGACGGCCAAAACCTGACGACGATGCGCTCCGACAAGCGCGCGCATGCAGGGATCGGCTGGGTCCCCCAGGAGCGCAACATCTTCAAGTCGCTGACCGTGGAGGAGAACCTCACGGCGGTATCCCGCCCAGGACCTTGGAGCGTGAACCGCGTGTACGACATGTTCCCGCGCCTCAAGGAGCGCCGGACCAATATGGGCAACCAGCTCTCCGGCGGCGAACAGCAGATGCTCGCGGTCGCCCGTGCGCTCGTTCTCAATCCCAAGCTGCTGTTGCTCGACGAACCGACGGAGGGGCTCGCACCCATCATCATCGAGGAGCTGCTCGCGGCCCTGACGCGGATCATCCGCGGGGAGGGCATGTCTGCCATCGTCGTCGAGCAGCATGCGCAGAAAATCCTCGGCGTGACCGACAGCGCACTCATTCTCGACCGCGGCACCATCGTTCACGCAAGCTCAAGCCGGGCTCTCATCGACGACCCGGCGGCTCTCGAACAACACCTCGGCGTGACGGCGAAGAAAAAGCCGATGCGCGCCGCAACCCATTGAACCCAGAACTGGAGGATCGATCCATGCAACGTACCAAGCCACCTTTCCGCGCCGATATGGTCGGCAGCCTTCTGCGTACGGCAGCCCTCAAAGAGGCCCGTCACAAGCACCATGACGGAGAGATCACCGACGAGGCCCTGAAGGAGATCGAGGATCGTGAGATCCGGGCTCTCATCAAGCGGCAGGAGGAGATCGGCCTGCAGGCCGTGACCGATGGCGAGTTCCGCCGCGCCTATTGGCACTTCGACTTCCTGGAGCACCTGGACGGGGTCACCTCGGTCGAGGCCGATTCCGGCATGAACTTCAAGGGCGGCGTCGGCATCGCGAAAGCCCTGCGCGTGACCGGCAAGGTGGGCTTTTCGGGCCAGCACCCGATGATCGACCATTTCCGCTTCGTGAAGAATAACACGGATCGTGTGGCCAAGATGACGCTTCCCGGCCCGAGCATGCTGCACTATCGCGGCGGGCGGAAGATGATGAACATGGGTGTCTATCCGAACATGGACGACTTCTATGCCGATGTCGGCAAGGCCTACAACAAAGCCGTGCATGCTTTCTACGATGCCGGCTGCTGCTATCTTCAGCTCGACGACATATCATTTGCTTATCTCTGCGACCCCGATCAGCGCGAGATGCTGCGCCAGCGCGGCGACGATCCGGAAAAGCAGCCCGAGATCTATGCCGGCATGGTGCGCGAGGCTCTCAAGGACAAGCCGGACGACCTGACGATCACGATGCATCTGTGCCGCGGAAACTTCCGCTCCACGTTCATCGCGTCCGGCGGCTATGAACCGGTGGCCGATGTGCTGTTCAACAGCATGCCGGTCGACGGCTATTTCATGGAATGGGATTCCGACCGGGCCGGCGGCTTTGAGCCCCTGCGCTTCCTGCCCAAGGGCAAATCCGTCGTTCTGGGTCTCGTGACCTCCAAGACCGGCGTTCTCGAAAAGAAGGACGACATCAAACGCCGCATCGACGAGGCCTCCAAGTATGTCGACCTGGACCAGCTCTGCCTCTCGCCGCAATGCGGCTTTGCCTCAACGGAGGAAGGCAACACGCTGGCCGAGGAGGAGCAGTGGGCGAAGCTGCGCATGATTGTCGAAATCGCCGAGGAAGTCTGGGGCAGCCCGGGCTCCGGCGCCAAGAAGGCAGCCTGATCGTCAGCCGAGAGCCCGGATGCAGCCGCTCCGGGCTCTCGTTCTGCAGGTTCAACGAGGCAAAAGATATGACGATGCAAGACGAACCCGTGCTCGACCTCGCGCATCTAGGGCATCTCGAACTGCTGACGCCGAAGCCTGATGAGAGCCTGCGCTTCTTCATCGACGTGCTCGGCATGACCGAGAGCGGCCGGCAAGGCGACTCCGTCTATCTTCGCGGCTGGGACGATTACGAGCGGCACTCGCTCAAGCTGACGGCATCAAAAAAGCCCGGCATGGGCCATATGGCTTTCCGCGCCAGGAGCCAGCCCGCGCTGGAGCGGCGGGTCGCCGCTCTCAAAGGGTCCGGCTACGACATCGGCTGGACGGATGGTGATCTCGGCCATGGTCCGGCTTTCCAGTGTCGTGATCCCGATGGGCACCTGATCGAGCTCTATTACGAGACGGAATGGTATGTGGCTCCGCCCGAACTGAAGCCTGCCCTGAAGAACCAGGCTCAGCGCTTCCCGGCCCGTGGCGTCAACGTGCGGCGGCTCGATCATCTGAACTGTCTGGCGTCCGACATCCGTGCCAACCGCATCTTCTTCGAAGATTATCTCGGATGCCGCCTGACCGAGCAGATCGTCCAGAATGACGGGGCCGAGGCCGGCATGTGGATGACGCTCACCAACAAGAGCTATGACTTTGCCTTCACCCGTGACCACACGGGGGCGAAAGGGCGCTTCCACCACTTGACCTATGCCCTCGACAGCCGGGAGGATGTCCTCAGGGCTGCCGACATCTTTCTCGAAGCGGGCGTACCCATCGAGTCCGGACCGCACAAACATGCGGTCCAGCAGACCTTCTTCCTCTACGTCTATGAGCCGGGTGGCAACCGCGTCGAGGTCTGCAATGCAGGCGCCCGCCTCATCCTCGCACCGGACTGGAAGCCGATCGTCTGGACCGAGGAGGAGCGCAAGAAAGGGCAGGCCTGGGGGATGAAGACGGTGGAGTCGTTCCACACCTATGGAACACCGCCTGTTGAGGACTCAGAGTGAGCCCGAGTTTCTATCGATGATCATCGTCCCCATTTCAGGACGAGAGGATCCAGGCGTCTGGCGATTTCGATCAGGCCTTTGCGCGTTTCCGGGTGCAGGGGCTGCAGGGGGTGGCGCACGGCCTCCGAGCCGATCACGCCGCCTTCCTTCATGAGCGCCTTGGCGGCCGAGAGCCCGCATTGCCGGTTCTCGTAGTTGATCAGCGGCAGCCAGCGCTCGTAGGCTGCGGACGCCGCCTCGCGGTCACCGGCGAAATACGGGTCGATGATCTGGCGAATGCCGTCCGGATAGGCCCCGCCCGTCATCGCTCCCGTGGCGCCCGCATCGAGGTCTGCCATCAGCGTGATGGCTTCCTCGCCGTCCCAGGGTCCCTCGATGGCGTCGCCCCCGAGCGCGATCAGGTCGCGCAGTTTCGCGGCGGTGCCGGCCACCTCAATCTTGAAATAGGATACATTGGCAATCTCCTGCGCCATGCGCGCGAGGAACGGTGCCGACAGGGACGTGCCGGCCATCGGTGCATCCTGGATCATGATCGGGATGCTGATTGCATCCGAGACCCGGCGGAAGAACTCGTGGATGCCGGGCTCCGAGACCCGCAGGGTCGCGCCGAAGAAGGGCGGCATGATCATCACCATGGTGGCACCAGCGTCCTGTGCGCGCCGGCTGCGCTCGGCGCAGATCTCGGTCGAGAAATGGCTGGTAGTCACGATGACAGGCACTCGGCCCGCCACATGCTCGAGCACCGTCGTCATCACGGCCTCGCGCTCCTCGTCGCGCAGCAGGAACTGCTCGGAGAAATTCGCCAGGATGCAGAGGCCGTCGGAGCCTGCGTCGATCATGAAATCGATAGCGCGCTTTTGACCTTCGAGATCGAGGCGGCCG